>JBEEGW010000008.1:0-245372 GCA_041167045.1 Verrucomicrobiota bacterium | reverse complement strand
TGTCGTGAACTCGATCAGCCTGAAAAACGGCGAAGAAGAATTTCTGCGCCATGCACAACTGATCAGGCGATACGGCGCAGCCGCCATCGTCATGGCGTTCGATGAGAAAGGCCAGGCCGACACCCTCCAACGCAAAAGCGAAATCTGCGCGCGCGCCTACAAACTGTTGACGCAAAGGGCAGAGTTTCCAGCGAACGATATCATTTTCGATCCAAATGTTCTGACAGTCGCGACAGGTCTCGACGAGCACCGCAATTACGCCGTCGATTTCATCGAAGCGACCCGCTGGATCAAAAAAAACCTGCCAGGTGCACGCGTCAGCGGCGGGATCAGCAATATTTCGTTTTCGTTTCGCGGCAACAACACCGTGCGCGAAGCAATGCACGCGGCGTTTCTTTTTCACGCCATTCGCGCCGGGCTCGACATGGGAATCGTTAATGCCGGACAGCTCGACGTTTACGAAGAGATCGAGCCGGAGTTGCGCGAACGCGTGGAAGATGTGCTGCTCAATCGGCGCGAGGATGCGACCGAACGCCTTGTCGATTTTGCCGAAACGGTGAAAACAAAAGGCAAAACACCGATCAAAGATGAAGCGTGGCGCAGCGGGCTGGTCGAAGAACGACTCTCGCACGCGCTCGTCAAAGGCATTGTCGATTTTATCGATGCGGATACGGAAGAAGCGCGACAAAAAGCGAAGCGCCCACTCGACGTGATCGAAGGTCCGCTCATGGCCGGCATGAGTGTGGTGGGCGATTTGTTCGGCGCAGGAAAAATGTTTCTCCCGCAAGTGGTGAAGAGCGCGCGCGTCATGAAAAAAGCGGTCGCGTATCTGATGCCGTTCATGGAAGCGGAAAAATCGGCGGGCGCCAAACCGCAGGGTTGCATCGTCATGGCCACGGTGAAAGGCGATGTGCACGACATCGGCAAGAACATCGTCGGCGTCGTGCTGCAGTGTAACAATTACGAGATTGTCGATCTTGGCGTGATGGTGCCGGCGGCGAAAATTTTGGAAACGGCGCGCACGAAAAAAGCGGATGCAATCGGATTGAGCGGACTGATCACGCCGTCCCTCGACGAAATGGTGCATGTCGCACAGGAAATGCAGCGCGAAGGCTTTTCGCTGCCGTTACTCATCGGCGGCGCAACGACGAGCCGCGCGCATACCGCTGTGAAAATTGCGCCACATTATCAAAGCAGCACCGTGCATGTGCTCGACGCATCGCGCGCGGTCGGCGCAGTAAACCGTCTGCTCAAGCCGGAGCTAAGATCGACATTCGACGCGGAAATGCGCGCTGATTACGAACGCCTCCGTGAAACACATGCGGCAAAAAGTAGCGAAAAGAAATTGATCTCGCTAGGAGCGGCGCGCGCCAATCGCACACCGATCGATTGGAGCTCGTACTCACCACCGCGACCAGAATTTGTCGATGATCGCGTCGTCGAACCCAAGATCGACATACTGATTGATTACATCGATTGGTCGCCATTTTTCCACGCATGGGAATTGCGCGGGCGTTATCCGGCGATCTTCGACGACCCGGTGATTGCCAAACAAGCGCGCGAACTTTTTGACGACGCGAAGAAACTTCTCGATCAAATCGTGGCGCAGAAATCGTTCGCGGCGCGCGGCGTATTTGGGTTCTGGCCGGCAAACGCGAACGGCGATGATGTCGATCTTTATGTCGATGAAAAGCGAACCGAAAAACACGCGACGATTCATTTTCTGCGGCAGCAATTGCAAAAGCCGGCGGGGCAATCAAATCATTGCCTGGCCGATTTTGTCGCGCCGAAAGGTTCGCCCGACTATCTGGGCGGGTTTGCCGTTTCAATTCATGGCGCCGATGGGCTGGCCAAGAAATTTGAAAGCGAGCATGACGATTACAACGCGATTATGACGAAGGCGCTGGCCGATCGTTTGGCGGAAGCGTTCGCGGAATATTTGCATCGTGAAGCGCGCATGGCGTGGGGTTTTGGGCGTGACGAAAATATCGGGACTGTCGATCTTATCCGCGAAAAGTACCGCGGCATTCGTCCGGCGCCGGGTTATCCGGCTTGTCCGGATCACACGGAAAAGCGGACGTTGTTCGATCTGCTCGGCGCGGAAGACAAGATCGACATAAAGTTAACGGAATCCTTCGCGATGCATCCGGGCGCGAGCGTGAGCGGGTTTTATTTTTCGCACCCGGATTCGAAATATTTCGCGGTCGGAAAGATCGGCCGCGACCAATTGCAAGATTATGCGAAGCGAAAAAATGTCGACCTTGCCGTGATGGAGAAATGGTTGCGCGCGAATTTGAGCGACGCGGTGTAAATCAAATTGTGGATGCGCAGCCTAGCGCTCCGTGCTAAGTCTCCGCGCAGCGCACGGGGTGTAGCTTAGCTTGGTAGAGCGCCTGGTTTGGGACCAGGAGGTCGCAGGTTCAAATCCTGTCACCCCGACCACTGAAATGAATTTTCGACTGGTATTGATTGCTCAGATCTTTTGCGGGGCGCTTTGTTTTGCAAACGCGCGCGGACAAGACGCGGCCCTTCCTTCGATGGATGAAGCGTTGCCAACGCCAGCAGCTTCGCCTACGGCAACTGCCACGCCTGTTCCATCGCCGGCGAGTGCGCCAGTCGTGTCCAATTCGACGCCGCAACTTTCGCCGGTCCTCGAATCGCGGTCGGAGGCGGTGCGCGCGGCAGCGGCGGCGGCCATTCCCGGAATTGCGCAACTCGATGAAATGTTCAAGCAAACGCCGATGGGCAAAGAAGCGGAAGAATTACGTTTGCACGTGCAGGCGCGCGAGTTGCAGAACCGTATCGCGAACGATCCGCAAATCGTGGCCGCGAAGGCGGCGATCGACTCCGCCTCGACCGATCTGGAGAAACGTGAACGACTGCGACGTTTTTACGAGATCTCGTACGGGCGGATGCACGCGATGGCGCGCTCGGCTGCTTTAAAAAAATATGTCGATGCAGTGAAGGCGCGGCATTTGAGTGCGCTGGAACAGCCGCGTGTGCGAGCGGCGGCGTCGGTCCAGCCGGAGACGACCGAACCGGGAGAGGATTAAAGCGCGGCTTGCTGAAAGGCGAGCGCCAATTAAAATCACCGCTTAACTCTTGGCGCGTTCGTCTAGTGGTTAGGACACAGCCCTCTCAAGGCTGGTGCACGGGTTCGACTCCCGTACGCGCTGCGTTGATTTTGTCCGGTGTAAGGAGCAAAACGCGCTCAGGCCCTTGTTGATTTAACTTGCTAAGAGCTATAAAGCCTATAGGATCGCGACCGCTCAATCTTCATCGCTCTCACATCATGCCCCACCCCACATTTCGTTTTCAATTCTTTTTGGCTTTCGCAATTTTAGTCGCGCTTTCCATTGCTTTCACGGGAAGCACGAAAGCGGGCCCGAAATGTCCTTTGCCCGATAATTATCTCGTTTCGAGCACATCGACGTCATCGACCTCGACGGACCCCAATTCGCCAGAAAAGCCGAAAAACCTGCAAGCCGTTTGCCACAACGGCAAAATTCTTTGCTTACCGCCCGAGGCCGTCAAAGCGCACATGCAACACGGCGATGCGTTGCTTGGCCCTTGCACTAAAGAAGGCAACAACGGTCCCTGCCCGTAACGAGCGCGCGGTGGTTCGTGCGCGAGACGCCGAGCAAATAGGCATTCCCGCGCCGTTTTTGCGGATCGGATGACGCGCATGATCCGCTGCGGATTTCGATTCGTCATCATTCTGATTGCCGTCGCTTCGGCGAGCTGCTGGCAGGGAGAAACGCGCAGCGTGCTTGCAAGCATTCTCGCAGTGCACGGAGAAGTGGAGTTGGCGGCAGAAAATTCAGCGCGCTCCGTACATGTCGATCTTAGCAGCAAGCCTGGCGCGAACTGCGTGCTAAAAACTTCGGCCGGTGCGGACATCGATCTTATGCTCGTTCCCGGCGCATTGGTTCATCTCAGCAGCAACTCGGAGCTGAAAATCCACGAGCTCAAACTGACGAAAGACGGCAATGAAACGGACAACGGCATCACCGATCGCGTCGCCCGCATCGAGCTCGAGCGCGGAAAAATGATCGTGCTCTTCGAAGGCACAACGCGTTTCACCGTCACGACGCGCCACGCCGCGATCACGGTCGCTCCGAGCTGTCTGTTCCAAATTGAAACTGATGAAGCAAAAACGCGTCTTACATGCGTGCGCGGAAAAGTTTTTTCATCACCCTCCCAAAGCGAAATATCTCTAGTCGACGCCGGATATTTTCGCATCTGGCCATCGCGAGAGCCACCAGCTATCTCCGCCGAAGATTCACGCGCGCAAATCGATACGGCCGAGGCATTAAAGGTAGGGAGCCGCTTGCGGGAGCTGGAGTCCGCCCGTCAAAATCGCCTTCCGCGCTAGTTGCGACAGGCGGAATTTACAGAATCGGCTCGGGATTTGCTTATCTGGGAAGAACCGCGCTGGTAGGCCCCGGGCGGGACGAGCAAATCATCCATGCCGAAGCTGCAAACAAACCGATTCTGTCAAAGCGCGAGAGCCACCGGGCTCCTCTTGGCGTGCGCGATTTCTTGCGCGGCGACGGCGTTCGCGGAGCCGCTGGAATATGAGTTGGCCAACGTCATCATAGTGAAGGCTTCAAGCAGTATGCCGACGGAAACTTCTACGCAATTCCTGCAAACGTTTGCTTCCACCGCGGTGCGATTAAAAGGCGAAAAATTTACGGCGCACGTAGGCGCAGCAGTGAAGGCACGGCCGGATCTCGCAGACAAGATCGTCATCTCCGCGCTCAGCATTTGCCGATTAGACATGCATTTAACCGACGCACAGCTTTCTTGCGAAACGATCGCGCGAATTATCCGCGCGGCGGTTTCAGCGGCGCCGGCCGCAGCGCCCGCCATCGTAAAGGCGGCGCTAAAATCCGAACCGTACGCGCGCGATTGCATCGTCGCGGCCGCGATCGCGCGGGCCCCGGAGGAAGAAACAGAAATTCGAGAAGCCGCCCGCGAAGATGTCACTATGTCGATCTTTCCGTGGGAAGGCGCGGGCACAATCAATCCAGCGAATCTGGTGGGCCCGTCCAACGTGAATTCTCCAGAGCAACCGCCTGGCCCCTGACTCAAACCTTTCTTACCGGGCGACAATTATTGTAATCCGAGCACGAGCCCGTTATTTGTTTTAGTTCATTGTGGATCTGACAATTTTTACAACGCTCCGTAACACGCGGCCAGGATTGACGCTGGTTTTTTGCGCGCTCGGCTTTCTTTTTGTCGCGCCCTTTAGCGCGATGCGTGCGCAGGAAGTGGCGGTAACCAATAACTCTCAGTCGATCGCATACGTGTCGGCTGCGCCGGTCGATTCGGCCGCGCCCTCCGTGGAGTTGAATCCGGCGAGCGATTCGAATTTGCATAGCGTTACCACCGGACAAGGCAACGAAGTTTCAGCTGAGCCTCGCCGTTTCCAATACGGTTTGCGATTGTCGATCCGGGGCGTCTACGACGACAACATCGAGATTAGCCAAAGCAATCGCGTTTCAGATTATTACGTCGCGATTGAGCCCGGCGTGACGGTTGGATTCGGCGACATCGTCGGGCATCAGGACAATTATCTGAGGCTGGATTATGTCCCGAGCATAATTCTTTTCCTCGACCACACCGACAACGATGCGGTGCAGCATTTGTTTCATCTAGAAGGCCATCATCGTTTCAGCCGTCTCGACCTAACGATGGGCCAGGACATTCAAATCTTGGACGGCGCAGATCTCGGCACCGCCGCCCAGGTCTCAACGCCCGACAGCCATGTAAACCTGGACGTGAGCGCGCGCACACGGCTCAATATTTATACGACGCATCTGGGCGCGAGTTATGATCTCACCGGCAAAACTTTTTTGAGCAGCGCGCTGGCCTATGCCGTGAGTGACTATCATAGCTTGATCAGCTCCGAGGTGCTCACCGGCAATCTTTTCATCAATTACAATTACAGCGATAAGCTCGTTGTCGGCGTGGGTGGGACGGGCGGCTTCGACATGGTCGACGATCCGAACCCGAATCAGACTTTTGAACAAGCCAATGCGCGCGTGACTTATCGCGCGACCGGCAAAGTGAGCCTGAATGCTTCAGGCGGTGTTGAGTTTCGGCAGTTCGAAGACAGTTCGCGCGGCCAATATATTTCACCGGTCTTCGAAATCGGCGCAGCCTTTCAGCCGTTCGACGGGACCAACCTCAGCTTGAGCGTCAATCGTCGCACCTTAAACTCGGCGGTGCTTGCCGGCCAGGATTTTGCATCGACAAATGTTACGGCGAGCGCGCGTCAGCGGTTACTCTCCAAATTTTCAGTAGGACTCGCGGTCGGTTACGAAAACTCGAATTACTTTAGCGCCGTAAGCGGAGTCAACGCGAGCCGCAACGATAATTATTATTTCATCGAGCCATCGTTGGATGTGAGCATCACTAGATTCTGGACGTTCGGTGCGTATTATCTCCATCGTCAAAATGAGAGCTCATTTAATTCTTTCAGCTTTTACGATAATCAGGTCGGTGTCCGCGCGGCGCTCGCGTTTTAGGCGGGGCGCGATGCTTGCTCGCATTTTTTTGCTGCTGGCGTGCAGCAGTTTTCTCTTCGCGACAATCGCATTTTCGCAAAGCCCAGCCCCGGACGCTCCGCGCACGAGTCTTTCTTCTTCGCCGACGTCTTCATCTTCTGCGGTAACAGCGCCGCCTCTCAACGCAGTCAGCGCCCCGACCGGATATGTGTTGAGCGCGAACGACCAGGTGGGCGTCGAAGTTTTCGGCGAAGATGATTTGCGCGCGAATGGACGACTGAACGCGGAGGGAAATCTGAGCGTGCCGTTGCTGGGCTCGGTGCATCTCGCCGGGCTCACTCTTACGCAGGCGGCCGCGCGTTTAACCGAACTCTACGGACGCGATTATCTGGTGAACCCGAAAGTAAATGTCATGCTGGTCGGATACGCCAAGCGGCGATTTACGATCCTGGGTCAGATCAATCGCCCCGGCAGCTACGAAATGCCGGATGGCAGTCCGGGAGGTGTCGATCTTTTGGAAGCAATCGCAATGGCTGGCGGGTACACGCGCATCGCCGCGCCTGAGCGAATCAGCATCCGGCGGCCCTCGACTAGCGGCGGCGATCAGCTCATTCGCGTCGACGCGAAACGTCTCGCGCACGGTCGCGGCGAAAGTTTTCGCGTCGAACCGGGAGACACGGTCAGCGTTGGCGAAAGTATTTTCTAGCGGTCATTATGCGGCTTTCGCGAAATTTTGAATCTCTGCTACTTCTAAGATGAACGTCGTTGACGATTTGAACTCATGACGAACCATCCGCCGAGTACCGCAGTTCCCTCGCACGACGCTGTCTTTTCCACAACGACAGGGACGTCGATTGAAACAGGAACGGAGCGCCACGGATTCGATTTCCGGCATTTTTGGCACTCGCTCGTCGAAAGAATTTGGATTGTCGTGCTGTGTTTGGTAGCGGGAATTTTTCTGGCGCTCGGCTATCTCGCGCGCACACCAAAGCTTTATCAGGGCCACGTCGTCCTCGAAGTGGAGTTCGCTGAGCCGACGGTGGTGAATTCGGAAGATTCTTCGATGCGAATGCGCTCGATGTTTCTGGCGAGCCAGGAAGCACTGCGCACGATCGAGCAAAATCTAACCAATCGCAGTTTGCTCGCGCGGGTCGCGCGCGCGGAAGGACTCGCCGATGACGGCGGCAAGGCATTGTTAGGCCACGCCATCACGGCCACGAAAGAAAGATCGACATCTCCCTCCCCCGCCAGTTCCAACGCAAATGCCGCAGCATCAGAAAAAAATATTGTCGGCATGACGTTTACTCCGCTGGAAGAAGCTTTGGGCGGCGCGATTTCGGGAATGGTGAAGCCCGTCATTCGGCGCGGCACACGCTTGATCGATCTTTATGTAACGAATCGCGATCCAGCCATGGCGCAGCGTCTGTCCGAAGCGGTCGGTCGCGAGTACATCCGGTATTCCATCGAACGCCGCGCTTCTTTTAGTCAGGACACGTTGCGATATTTGCTGGAAGAAGAGGAGCGCCTCAAAGCGAACCTACAGAAAAGCGAGGCCGCCGTTGCGGAATACAAAGAGAAAACACCCGATGCATTGCAACTCGGCGGCGGAGCGGCTGCGACGGGAAGCCAAACCGGGGCAGGAGCTGGCGGTGGTGGAGCGCGCGGCGGATTAGTGGAAGATAAATTGCAAGAATTGACGAGCAAACTGACGGCCGCCAAAGCGGATCGCTTACGGCTCGAAGGCGAGCTGAAACAAATTGAAGGCGAAGGTGAAAATGTCGATGCGTTGCTGGCCATTCCGAGCATTGCTGCTTCGCCGCAGGTGCTTGATCGCCGGCGCGATGTCGCCCAACTCGAAGCGGTCGTGGCGCAGCTTGCCCAACGTTACAAAGACAAACATCCAAAAATGACAGCCGCGCGCGCGGCCTTGTCCGAAGCACGCGATGCGTTGAAGCGAGCTGTGCTTTCGTTACCGGCTGTTCTGCGGAACATGCTCGAGCAAGCACAAGCCACCGAAGCGAGTCTCACTAGCGCGGTAAAGGAACAGGAGAAGGCAGCGCTGGCTTTGAACAAAGCGGCGATCGGTTATCAGGAGTTCGCACGCCAGGCAGAGACCGACCGCGCGCTTTACGAAAGCGTCTTGCGCCAAATCAAAGAAACCAATCTCACTAAAGACGTAAAGACAAACGCGGTCAGCGTGATTGAGCATTCGCCATTGCCCGGCGCGCCGGTGAGCCCGAAACCGTTCAAGGCGATTGCGCTTGGTTTGCTCGGCGGGCTCGCGGCCGGACTCGCTTTTGTTTACGTTGCTGACTTGTTGGACCGCTCGATCAAGACTGTCGATCAAGCGGAACAAACATTGCGATTGCCTGTGCTGGCTGCAGTTCCGGAAGTGACGAAACAGGAAGCGGCCGAAACTGTAGACACACCGCCGGGTGTCGCGAGCTACCGGCTCGTGGCCGAAGCTCCCGAGGGCGCGGCCGCGGAAGCATTTCGTAATTTGCGCGCATCGCTCTCCTTGCTGGGCCCTGAGCAGGAACGAAAAGTCTTCCTTTTCACCAGTGCTGCGCCGAACGAGGGCAAAAGTTTTACAAGCGCGAACTATTCGCTCGCTCTCGCCCAGCAAGGACATCGCGTTTTATTGATCGACGGCGATCTCCGCCGCCCAAGTCTTCATAAGATCTTTCGCGACGTGACTGCCGAAAGAGGAACCGAAGAGATCGTGCCGGGAATTGTCGATTATCTTGTCGGCGCAACTGACTTGAAGACGGCCGCGCGCGGGGTTTCCGCCCGAGCGCTCGAGTTCGCCGCGGATGCAATTACTGCGACCGGCGGAACACTTTTCGTGCTGACCGGCGGCCGGCGCGCGCCGAATCCGGCGGAACTTTTGAGCGGACCTTCCTTCGGGCGATTAGTGGAAGATGCGGCGCGTTCTTTTGATCGCGTGGTGATCGACAGCGCGCCGGTTTTGGCCGTAAGCGACACGCTGCTGATGGTTCCACTTGTGCAAACAGTCTGCGTAGTGGTGCGCGCTGCGAGCACGCCGCGCAATGCAGTTCATCGTGCGCTCGGCATGCTCACCGGCGCCGGTGTTCGTCCCGCCGGAATTATTCTTAATCGATTACCGAGGCGTCATGGATCGGGTTACTACTACTATTATGCATCGCCCGGTTACGGCCGCGGTGAAGGATCCTATGCCGGCCGATACACCGACCGTCACACCGAAAGAACGACATCTCGCCGTCAAAACGGGGCCGAATCGTAACTCTTAACGTGTACTTTCTACTTTAGCCTTTCTCCTTTCCAGTCCCCGCTTCCCCAACAAAGGCCCAGATACGTCGCGACATATAACTGGATCGACATAATCTGAAGCGGAAAATCGACCAGCGCGTGCACGAGCACGCTGGCGAGGGCAATTATAACGAGAGGCAAAATCATACGGCGACGCGGTGTCCATTCCCGCCGACCTCCAATTGTTTTCACCTGACCTCTGACTTCCGCCCTCTGACTTCTGCGAAATGACTTCTCTTTTCGCAAATTTCGAACTGCCTCCGCGATCCCGCCAAAGATCAGCAGCACCCACAACGCGCTTCCGACCCAGCCCCATTCCAAAAGTGTTTGCAGATAATCCTCGTGTAAGAATCGCCAACTGCCGGGTGCGGGTTGATGCGCGGCGTTGTTGAACATCGGAAAAACGGCGCGAAAAGTTCCAGGGCCGAAGCCAAACACCCCGACATTATGCATCGCATCGAAGGCTACCCGTGAAGCCAGCCAGCGCGCGTCTCTCGGAAAATTTTCCGAGAGGTGTGCCCAGCGAGTGAGCGGTTGCTCCAGATGCACGGCCTGACCCAGCGCAAATAATGTCAGAAGAATAACGACCGCGCCGGCGAGAGCGATACTGCGCTCCACTCGCGAAAGCCGGCGGA
The DNA here is from genome assembly GCA_041167045.1 of Verrucomicrobiota bacterium. Lineage (GTDB taxonomy): Bacteria > Verrucomicrobiota > Verrucomicrobiia > Chthoniobacterales > UBA10450 > CATPCN01. The sequence continues at coordinate 234,934 of JBEEGW010000008.1, read as the reverse complement.
TTAACGGCGGCCCGAGCTGCCAGCAAATCGCGAGAAAACATCCGATCGCAATAAATTGCGCCATTCGCGACGTGTTCGCGGCGATCGCGGCCATGTTCAGCATAAAAATAATCAGCCAAGTCGCTCGCACACCGGGTCCGGCCGCGCCTGAGCTGAAAGCACGCACGGCCAGACCGGCCGTGAGCGGCCAAACTAGATTCAAAAACGCGCCCGCGTTCGCATGATAATAATACGTCGCAAAAAAAGTGGTCAGCTTTTCGCCGGGCGGTTCTTCCCAAAAAATCATCCCCGCCCCCGTCGCCTTTTGCAGCAAACCCAGTAGCGCGATTGACCCGGCTACAAAACCGATCGCCTGCCATAGGCGGAGCAGCCAGCCGTTGTCCTGCGATAGATCGGTCACGAACAAGATCACGCCGAAGAGAAGCGCCGCTCTGATCATCCAGGCGACGCTAATTGCATAATCGATCGAGCCGGGTGCGCGCGGTGCGACGTTTGAGATTGGCGCGAACGTCTGAAACATCGGGTCGTAGATCGACATAGCGTTCAAAGACATCCACCCACCGACGACTAGCAGGACCAGAGCGATGAAGAGAATTGCAGTGGGAAATTGCGGCTTGCGACGGCAAACGATTAGTTCCGCCGCCCAAAGCAGCAACGTCGCCAGCAGTAACCAATTGATCGTCTCAATGCTGGTCGCCGTCGTTCCGCCGTAAGCCCACGGCGCAAATGCCAAGGTCGCAAAGAAAATCCAGCGCGGAGCATCGCGGAGCAAATTCATGTGAGGCCCGAGATTCTGACCGCCCCGTTTTCTACTTTCTATTTTTTACTTTCTACTTTCTTCAGCGTCCTTTGCCGAAAAGCATCGTATGCACCGTCTTCAAAACAATCATCGCGTCGAGCTTCAACGAGTAATGCCGAATATAATAGAGATCGTATTTTAATTTCTCGATCGCGTCTGCTTCGCTTTCGCCGTACGGATAATTCACCTGTGCCCATCCTGTGATTCCCGGTTTTACGAGGTGCCGAAAATGATAGAACGGGATCTTCGTTTCATAGAGCTCCGCGCATTTCGTCCATTCCGCGCGCGGCCCGATCAAACTCATCTCGCCGCGAAAAACATTCCAGAGCTGTGGCAGCTCATCGAGCCGAAGCTTGCGCAACCAGCGACCTAGTCGCGTAATCCGCGGATCGTCTGCGCGCGTGTAAATATCTTCTTCGGCATCGGCGCGATTGTGCATGGTGCGGAACTTGTAGGCTGTGAACGGATGACCTTCTCGGCCGACCCGCGCCTGTCGAAAAATCGCCGGGCGTCCGCTCGTCATCCAAATGAAAAGAGCGATCAATCCCATTAACGGAGAACTAATAACCAACAACACCCCGGAGGCGGCCATATCGAACAACCGCTTCAGATAATGATAAGGCGAATTGCGCGCCAGTTGGAAACCCATTTGCAACGGCCAGAACGGATCGATTGAAAGGACAGGCACCTTGCGCCACTGCGCTTCGTAAAAAGATTCCAGCGTGTAAACGCGCGTCCGCTGGAATTGCGTGCGCACCAGGTTCTCCAAAAGCTGAGGAGTTAAATGCTCGACACCTTCCGCTAAAATCACGCCGCTGTAAGTCTGATCGAGCTTCGCCAACTTATTTGCGATCCCGCCTTGCACGATCGGCGAACCTTCTCCAGCGATTGTCGATCCAACGCGCGCTTCATCATTATCGACAAACTCCAGCCGCTGCTGGTTAGGCGATTTTTGGTAGGCCTCATAAAACCGCGTCGCTAACTCTCCGCTTCCAATAACCAGAAACGTGCGCTGCGCAGTTGTCGCCGCAATTCCCTCGCGAAACCCGCGCCGATAAAGCAGCGACAAGGGAAGAAACACGGCGAAACTCACCAAGAGCACGCCGCGACTTGGCTTCATGCTCGCGTCAAAAGTCGCCGCCGAATAGATCAGCAGCGAGCTCAAAGCCGCCGCGCTCGCCACCGCGAGGATGTGCTCGGTCGTATAAGAGAGACTGCGAGTTTCGGTATGCCGGTTGTAACCACCGATTACGTAGAGCGCGCTGAGAATTACGGCCAGCGCGAGGAAGTCGACTATTACAAATTCGAATGGGCTAACAAAGATGGAGCCACGCCGCATGTGCCCGACAAATCCATAAATCGCCACCCATGAAACAACGTCGCATATAATATAGAGTAGCGCGGCAAACCACTCGTGCCCACGGAACCGCAATTCGCGCCTCGAAATGCGCAAACCTCTTGAATGTGAGTTCGACCGCCCCCAAACGTTCTGATCAACGGGGTCGTTGAGCAGTCCCGGCGGAGCATCAGGGCTTTGTTGTTTGGCAAACATTTCTTCAGTAGTCGCGTTCAAAAAAGCGCAGATCTAATACATCCAAGAGTCTATGATAATTAGTAAACCCTGTCAGGGCAATTAGCCCTCTGGGTGATTGATTCTAGCTTTTCTCGTTCCACGCGAAAGCCGGTTTGATTTGTCACTTGCCGTTCCGCCCGGGTTGTGGTGCTAGCCCGGTGTTTTCCTTGCAAATACCAAAAGCGTGGACTTCAGGAAATCCGGCAGCACGCGGTGAAGTAAGACACCACATCGGTACAGAGTGCGGTTAAAGGTAAGATAGTTGGGTTCGCTTTCGATCGGGATCACGACGTACTCCATCCCTAGTGCCGAAAGGCTGTTCCGAAGCGACGAAGCGGTGTTGCAACGATAGACCGTTGCAAAAACATCCTTCTCCTTGCGATTTCTCTGCACCTTTGAAATTACTTTTGCGTGGCGAACTGTCGGTAATAGCCGCGAAATGATGGTAACATATCCCCATTTGTTCGGCGTACGGGCGCAGAAGAATCCGCCGGGCTTTAAGATCCTGTGAACCTCACCGAAAAAAGCATTCGGATCGTCGATGTGCTCAAGCACAAAGTCGCTTACGACAACGTCGACCGAGTTGTCTTCTACTGGCCATCTTTGCTGATCAGTTATCTGATGAAATACGTCGACCATCGAATTGGTCTCGCCTGCGACCGAGACATCTAAACCAATTACGGTTCTGTCGGGAGCTCGTAAGTCTGCGAGCTTACGTCGGAAGACGCATAAATCCTCGAGTCTCGCGCCGCGCCCGCACCCCACGTCGACAACAATGCGAGCACCATCTAGCAACGCTTGGACACGGGTAAAAAATACAACGGTGCCATCAACACGTGAAAACCCTCCAAAGCGAGTCTCGGGATAGCACTCTTCCTTCATTGCGGTATTAACATTTTTGCGCCGAATGCTCGTTAAGAATTTGCCGATACAATTCTTCGGTTTGTCGGATGGGTTCATTCCAGGAAAGTTCCTTTTTTGCTTCTTCTTTTCTTGCTGTCATTTGCCTTCGGAATTCTGGATCAAGCATTCGGCGAAGACCGTCGGCAAGATGATCTACTCCTAGCGGAACGGCCAAACCGGCGCGTCGATCAATTATCGGTGCAACGCCGCAGGTTTCGGTCAGCAGTACCGGAACATTAGCGGCCACCGCTTCGGCCGCGGCGTTTCCGAAGTTTTCGTTAAGCGAAGACAAAACGAATAAGTCGGCAGCGGCAAGCGCAGCACGGTAATCGTCCCCATAGACGGGACCCTCGAGAAAGATGTCTTTTGCGCGCGCGCTCTCCCGAATTGCGCTGATTAACTTTTGCCGATACCGAGGCTCGGAAACCGGTCCAGCGATAATCAGTTTCGCTCTATCTGTCTTGGCAAATGCAGCGACCAGCTCGATCAGGTTTTTCTTTGCGCTGATTCGCCCGATGTAAAAAACGAGTTGGCTGGTTTCATCGGCATGCCATCGCTTTCTAGCTGACTCCCGATCGGGCGAGTTCCTGAATTCCTCTAAATCAATTCCGTTTCTGCGCACCACAACCCTGGTGGTGTGGTCAGCCCCTCTCAATTCTTCCGCTTCGAGCTCAGACGTTGCAACGACCGCAGCCGCCTTGGACATCATCCATTTTGTGAGCGTCGCATTGTAAACGCGTTTCGAAAAAACGCTTCGGACGCGCGGCACGAACATCCCCATCGGCTCGAGGATAAAAGGCTTCTTGCGGCGAACAGCTAGCCGAGCACTTAATGGAACCAGCAAATTGTATAGTCCATATCCATGGACCAGATCAGCCTGGTTCAACTCGTGACGAATATCGGCGACACGGCGAGGGACTTGTCGGGATCGCGTTCCGATCCACGGCACGAATTGCACGTTAACACCGTCAAACACCGCAGAGTCGTACCGGCTGCGCATTTTCGAATCGAAAGTTACGACGCGTACGTTATGACCCATCTTAAGTAAAGCTTTGGCAATCGCATGCAACCGTTTCGGAGGTCCACCAAACTCAAACTCCGGAAAGTAGTAGGGAGTAACGAAGACCAATCGCACGGTCAGATCCTTGTTGTAACCGGCGTCATTGCGGTTCCGACTATCATTCGCCGGTAAGCCAGCCTTCGATCGCGCTTCCAAATAAGAGATAGATGCTTCCGAGCACCACAACGGCGGCCGTATTAATACCTAGAAGCTTAATGTTGGATGTCTCAATTGTGTAAGCGCCGAATACTAATATGGCAACTGCGATACTACAGCCGAGTAATGCGTGGCGGCTTTTGAGTGCGAAAAGTCGATAGATTAATCCGTAAAAGATTCCCAGGCAGAAAGTCGGTATGAACATCACAACAGGACCGAAATCGACGTAGCTCTCCGCTACATAGCCAATTCCCATCGAAGTACCCGCCTCTACGCCGGCAATCTGTGTTCCCGTGTAAAGATTTGCTCGTTGGGAATCGTCAACCACCGCTTTGTCAGGGAAAATAAATCGCGGCGTCACGATGCGCATGACGGCGTCTTTCCAGAGAGCTCCATGTTCGTATGGCACGTTGTTTGGCACATTGATCAAGGTCAAAGCGAACAGGTTTACTTGGCTAACGCGGAGGATAAGCGCCTCTAGGCCATTGGTGAAACTCTCCCATGAAACAGTGCCGAGCAGCTCAGACAACTTCGCACCTCTGTCTTCGAGCGAAACCGTAACCTCTTGTAGGCCGCTGCCTTGATTCAAAAATTCACGGTAATCCTGTTTGATAGCAGACCATACTATTCCAGTGACGAAGAGGACGGTGGCGATGATCACCGTTACGATGAGTTGCTTCCGGCGTAACGCACCGCCAGTTAGCGCAGCGACCAGCAACACGAAAAACACACCTTTAAAGGTTGAGAAATAGCCGATCAGCCCAATCGAAAACTCAATGAGGAGGGCTACGAATAAAAGTCCGTAGCCAGATCGCCGCTGGATACCAGAGTAGAACAATAGAAAAATTGCCACCCACTTTAAGGTAGTAAGCGCATAGATCGGTTGTGCGAACGACGGAATCGTAAAAGCCAGCACGTCCGCTGCACCTGCAATAAGGAAACAAATAACGTAAGCAATGAAGGCCATGGGGATTTTGACTCGCGACGCCTTGGAAGACAACCGGTCCCACGGAATAGTTGGCAGTCGCAGCAAAGCGGTCTTCATTCCGAATGCATTAGTGGCAACCGCGATCAGGCTGAGCCAAGTCGCCCACTCGAGCTGCGGTCCGCCAAAAAGCTCGGACACTGTCACGCCATAGCTATCCGCGTATAAAATAACGCCTGCCGCCTGCAACCATTGCATCGCACATGCGAAAACCAGAACGGGCGGCTCATGTGGACGCCACAAGAGAGCAGCAAACAAAGGGAGCAGGACAATTGCGAATGGCGTCAAGAGCGGATTCGCCGAAAACCCGCCTAGTATCATAAGAGCGCCTGTAGTAGCCAATGCCCAGCGCGGCAGATGAAATCGGTTGGCGTGGCTCGACGCGAGGGAACTCGCGCCTCCTTTGGAAACCTGCACCGACCGGATACCGGTACGTAACGTCACTTCAGCCATTTGTTTCTGTTTCTATGCAGCAATTAAGGAGCTGAATTCGTCTATAAAACGGTCACGACTAAATTTCGTTAGCGCGTCAGAGCGCGCTTTTCTTCCCAGTTTCTCCGCTAGACGAGAGTCGTTGAAGATTGTCAGGATGTGTCTAGCCAGTTGCTTGAAATCCCCGCCTTCGAACAAAAACCCGGTCGCGCCATCCTCGATAATTTCAGGAAGACCGCCACCGCGCGATGCAATCACCGGAAGGCAGAAGAGCGACGCTTCGATTGCGGATGTAGGAAGTGGATCGTTTGTTCGGCTCGGCACAACGCAAACATCAATTCGTCTGAAAATATCGGCGCGATCGGAAACAAATCCGTGCCACGCAATCCTTGAATCAACACCCAACTCCGCAGCCCGCTCGCGCAAATGAGATTCGTATTCGCTCGAGCCCGCCCCGAAGATGTGCAATTCCGCCGCAGGGTGCGCCTCAACAACAATCGCGAAAGCATTTAGTAGGTCCTCGTGTCCCTTCCACGGACCAACTTGACCTACGATACCAACTCGGCTAGCCGAAAGCTTCGGCACAAGCCCTTCACCTTCGGCAGGGTCTTTGATGCCATTATGAATAACCCGGATCTTCCTGTCCGGCACGCCAATTTGGCGTAATCCAGCTGCCGTCGCCTGCGAAACAGCAATGAAGCAACCAACGCGCTTACTCACCGCCCGAAAAGCCATGCGAACCTGGAGATTGTTCGGCACAATTTCGTGAACCCAGTAAATGTCTCTTCTTCGACTCAGAAGTGGGAGCAACAGTAAAGTATGGTGCCAGTTCGTGTGGATCACTCGTGAAGGACGCCAGGATCGCAGAAAGGAAATATACTGCAAAAGTAAACCCGGAAAATAGAGTAACTGATGGAGCGTCATGCGAATGGCAGACAGCGTCAAAGTCGCCGATATAAACCCTAGGCGCATCATATGGACAGCGAATCCCGTCTGGCGGAGACGGTGCGCAAATTCTCCCGTCCCCCATGAGGACGCAACAAATTCGACATGAAGCCCACGATCGCGTAGACCTTCTCCCAGTTCGAGTGCCATCACCTCTTTGCCCGAAACAATACCAGCACCGCAAACGATAGCGACACGACCTGTCATGCTCTCACAGGAACTGTTCGCAGATGTTCGGGAAGAATCTGGCTCACTATGTCAACGGTTTGCGAAAGCGACGCCGCAATGGGCCGAGAGGTAGCCGTTTCGTCACTAAACCCTTCGATTATCTTTTCACTGAGAGCATGGACATCGCCGCATCGAAAAATCGTGTTTGGACGCAGTATGCCCAAATCTTCCGCGCAGCCGCATTGGGCGCTGATAACGCAACGCAGGCCGCTTGCCATAGCTTCGTTGACGACTAAACCCCACGTTTCCCGGTAATCGCTCGGCAAAACCAGGCAATCGGCTGCAACATACGCGCGAGAAATTTCGGTCTGGTTGAGAAAGCCGGCGAACGAAGCATGAGGCTTCGTTCCAGAGGTCAGAGGTCGGAGGTCAGAGGTCAGACCGGGGATTTCTTCATCAAAAGCGACGTTGCAATTGGCGCGGAGTTCGTCGCCGAGCTGACCGCTGCCGGCGAAAAGTAAATGGAGTTTCAAATCAGGACCGGACTTGAGCAGCAATTGCGCCGCCTTGACAAGATCGAGCGGACGCTTCGTCGGAATGAATTTCCCGCAAAACAAAACACAAAACGCGTCCTCACGAATCTTCCACTGCCTTCTGATCTCCGACCTCTGAGCCCTGATTGCTTCCGCCTGACGGACGAAGCGGTCATTGTCTACAGCGTACGGCGCGGGACAAAGGCGATCACTTGATACTCCGAACTTTTCGTACAAGCGCCGGTTAGCTGTACCAATATAGAGAAAACGATCCACTCGCTGAAAGAGTTGCCCAAGAACAATTCGTTTGATCGCGCGTTTCCAGAGTGGTGTTGGGGCGAGATCATTACTTTCGCCCCGCAACCAGACTTCGGTTCCAACTTTCCTGGCCGCAAAAGCAGCCTGCCAATAGGCCGCTACCTGCCAACCTTGAATCCAAACCGCCTTCACTTTTGCGTCGCGCAAGAGTTGCGTGAAATCGCCGCGCAATCGGCATTTCAAAAAATCGTTTGGCGTCGCACTTGGAGCGACATCTAGGAAACGATGTGGATAGCCAGATAACATCTCCACATCCCATGCGAACGATCTTCGAAATCCAACATCGTGACTGGGTATAACACCATGTTTCGTTAGGTACCAAACTTCGAAAGGGATGCTACCGTCGCGCGCAAGTAATTGCCAAAGTGGTACCTGATATTGAATTGGATGAGTTGTTAGAATCGCGAGCACAAAATTAGAAAGATGGTTACTCAACTCTCGTTGAGTTCCTTGAGAAGAGAAAACCATTTGTCTCCATAAAGATGCCAGCTCCTGGACTCGCGAGTTTGTACGCATCGATCCCGCAACCGGTGTAGCAGGCTAGAATCACAAGTCAGCCTTGTTAGACAATCTGCCAAATGATCAATGGAGCCCTCCGGAACGATGAAGCCTGTCTCGCCTTCGGCTACTAAGTCAGTAGCACCACTTGAATGCGTTCCAATAACAGGCAATCCAGATACCAACGCCTCCACTTGAACTTGGGCAAGTCCTTCGAAAAAACTTGGGAATACAAACACGTGCGCGCGACCCATTAGTGTTGCCAGCTCCTCACGGGGCACTTTACCCAAGTATCGAACACCCTCCACGCGACTTGCAGACTCCGGCAATTCCCCGGAACCCGCCAACCACAGCTCCGCATTCGACCCGAGCTTGGCCTGTTTCCATGCTTCAAGGAGAACCGGAACGCCTTTTCGTGCGGTGAGTGTTCCGGCATAGAGAAAGATCACGGGCGGTGCCGGGGTCGCGATAGAATTCGGCCGGAAGAGATCGAGATCCGCGCCAAATGAGACTACCGAAATTCGCTCCGCTGCCACGCCATGTTCGACTAACGTATCACGAACGAACGCGCTCGGAACGACGATGCGTTTCGCAGTGCGATGCTCTATGTCTTCACGCTCGAGATGGGATTCATCTTTCCGCTGAATCGTATTCGCCCATTCAGGAAATCTACCTCTCAAGTTTTCGTAAACCTTTTCCTTTGCTCTTGAATGTCCAATACTCCGATCGAGAACAAACGGTATTCCGATAGCGCGAGACCTTTCTGCAAGAATCCAAGAGGACGTATCGAAGCCGATAACGTGCGTCGCACCGTAAATCCATTCATCTCGGATGAGCTGTTGAAAGCGTTTATTGCGCGCATGCAAAACAGTTTCTAGTTCCTGCCCATACCATAATCTAAACAAAGCCCAGAGCTCCGTTGTCGGAAATGTTACAAGATGCTTCGACAACTCCCGGCGCACCAACCGACTGGAAAGTCTTGCCTTCAAAGAAGAGCTGGCTAGTTGCAATACCCGCGCGGCAATTGAGTCCTCTCCCAAGGCCAATCCAGTCACAAACATCGACAAGGCGCGCCGCCTTGAAAGCTCTTCTGCCAACCACCGCGCGTACTGCGTTCCGGGATGAGCGAGGAGAACCTTGAGATCCTGACTCACGTTCGACCGGGCACCCCGGTGATAACACTTCCAGCGGGAAAACTCCTGGTTACGACCGCTCCGGCTCCCACTACACAGCCGTCGCCCAACTCTACGTCCTTGAGTATAACGACCTTTGCTCCGATCCAACAATGGTTACCGATTTTGACACGACCTATTTTCATCGGCAATTCTCTGGGAGAGGCACCTGCTAGGTGAGAATGGTTGCTATCAGTGATATAAATGTCCGGGCCGAACATATTCTCATTCCCGATTTCTACCAGGCCACACGCGTCAATCATGAGGTTCCGATTAAAATAGTTTCGGTCTCCAATGCGGATACGGACTTCATCAGATTCCGTGTCCTCCGGCCAAAGCCAGCAACCTTGCGTGAACGCGTTGTAATCACCAATTTCGATTTGGGATAGTCGTCGGCAACGGCCTCCGCCTTCCATTCGGTTTCGACGGCCTTGTTTCATTCCAAGCAGGCGATACACCAAAAGCCGCAAACGGCTCATCGCTCCGCGCGGAATCCGCAACAGAAGTGCTTCCATTATCGAGCGCGTAATCGCATGAATGTGCGTAGCGTTGAAGTCTTGACCGGTTTACGCGACCGTAATACACGGGGAATCGCTTTAAAAAACCTACCAAACCCTCCCAGCGCCGGCCTTGTCAGATCATTTCGCATAGAAAACATCAGGTGACGATAAAACTTCGAAAGAAGCGCTACGGGCAAAAGCAAAGCAGGCGTTCGCCGCAGCGCCATGACGAGATCGTTGCAAACGCCGGACTCATGTTGGGCAGCTATTTCGCGTTCAACTCGAGTCTTATCGTGCCACACGTGAACGCCTCGCAACAAAGCAATCTGATAACCGGCATCCATTAAACGCAGCGATAAATCCTTCTCCTCCGATCCGTACAACCCCGGTGCCTCTTCATAACCTCCGACTTCTTTCACAGCCGACAAGCGCAGCATATGCCCGCATCCTATGAAGGAGGAGACCGGTTCGACTGCGTTGCGTGCTTGTTGTTCCGGCCGATCGGGCGATAAAATGTCGAACGCGATCGCGCCAATTTGGCTGTTAGTTTCCATGACCGCTCGTGCTTTTTCGATCTCATCGCCCTGAAGAAACCAGGCGTCGTCATCTAGACCTACAAAATAATCGGCGTTGCTATTAGTCATCCAGTAATTGCGCGCGGCCATATGACCACGAGATGACGTCCAGGTAATCCATTCGACCGAGGGAAAACGTTGAGCACTTTGAGATGTCGCATCGCGCGATCCGTCGTCAATGACCGATATTTTGATCGATGCGCCTTGCTGCAATAAAACCGACTCGATCGATTTTGGCAAAATGTCTGCCCGATTTTTAGTGACAATTCCCACGATAACGTTCAGGGAAGGTTCAAGCGTATTAGGCACGGAAGTCATTTTTGCGAGCAGCGCCAAGCGCACGTAAGGCGTTCCACTTTCCGAGCAGAACTGGCGCCAAGTTTCTTATACCCCGTTTAGAAACACAGCCGGATGCAATGGAAAATAGTTCCCAGATCATCAGCCTGACATGATCGGAAAAACTTCTTCTGTGAAGAATGTTAGTCATCACATAGTACCGATTTTGAAATTCCATCGAAGCAACGGCGGCTACATCTGACTTATAGTCGCCTGGCTGACTGTCGTGAACTACTCGCGCGGTCCGAGCGTTAGCTAACTTCCAGCCAGCCTGGGCCACGCGCAATGATAACGCCAAATCCTCCATTAATGAATATCCCGTGAATACCTCATCGAATACGGGCGTTGGAAGAACTTCGCGCCGATACATTGTGCAAGTTGTATTCAACCATTCTACCGGCACAACTTCAGGCAAATCATCTCGATCTTCGGGCAATAGGTTGATCGCAGGACCGATGACCTTGCCAGCGAAGCTTTTTTCGCGACGACCGTGCATTAAAGTGAACATTGTGCGGCTAACAAATCCGGGCGAATGATACCGTTGATTTATAATCATCGCATTGACGCCGCCTAATTGTCGATCTTGCTCAAGCGCATTCCAAAGACGTTCCACGCAATTTTGTTCAAATAAAATATCGTCGTCGAAAAACCACAGCAGGGGTTGTGTCGCGATCATAACGCCTTGGTGGCGTTGCGACGCAGCCCCCGTAACGCTTGCGTGGATCCATCGAATCTGTGAACGAAGATTGACAATGCCCTTCTCACACAATTCGTGAGTTTCCTCGCCGTCCGAAGCATCGACGATAATAATTTCCCAAGGTTGGGTTTCTTGCCCGGAAAGGCTGATTAACGTCTTGTAAAGGGAGTCTGCGCGGTTTCGAGTCGCTACCACTGCGGATATTTGCCGCGCCTCAGCTTGCACGAGTGATTCCAATCTTGTCGAAGAGTTCTTGAAATCGGCTCTTCCACGTATGGTCGCGACGGGCTCTTTGGTATCCACGTTCGCGAAGTCTTTCTGCTTCTTCGGTATGACTTAGGTAAAAGCGAACCTTATCAATCAGTTCGTCCTTACTCGAATAAGTATCGATCTCTTTTCCCACATCGTAGCACTCGCGGATTTCATCGCTTTCTCCGGTCAAGTAGCATGTGCGGCACATCGGCGCTTCGAAATCGCGCAAACGCACGTGCGAAATTAATGTCGAACCGGGTCGTCCATCTGCCCAAACGTTGCTGAAATTAAGGCAAACTTCGTATGCGGCAAAAACTCTAGAAATTTCTTCGAAGGAAATTAGGCCTTTTGCATATGGACTGAATAAAGAGGAGAGCTGGCGCGTTTGTTGTCGGTACCTAGTTTGTCGTGTCAGTCGCGTAATTGCCGAAATAATTCCTTTCTGTGAAATCAATCGTTGGGCATTCTCAAGATAACTCGCAATTGTTCCTGGGCTGTAATGAGCGCGTCCAAGATATTGTGTTGAGGTCTGACCATGATTGTCGGCCCTGTTGTTGCTGTTCCCCCAACCCGGGCCGTATACGACCAACGGGATATTGGCGGAGATTAGCGAAGCTATCCAACGATCGCGATCAGCATATCGTTGACCCACAAAACAAGCGTTTCGCTTCTTGGGGATTTCTGGAATCGGACGATAAACATCTGGATCCGCTCCCATCTGCACCCAAACAGGTTTCGCACCGACATCAAGATAAAGGGCTCGCGCGTTCTTTTCAGGATGCCACGAATAATCAACGTTCGCCGCGATATCGGCAACAAGCGGGAATTGATAAATGCTATTGCAGTAAAAATTGACCGATGTAATTCCCAACGTTCGCAACTGTTCGAATCCAGCTGCATCAAAGTGCGCATTGTAGAAATAGCCAAGGAACAGGTCGATGTGCGATTGTCGATGTGCCGATTGAACTTCATCCAAAATTTTCTGCGTGATTTCAGTGCGCGCGGCACCTTCCTCACGCGTAAAATCTTCCGGCACGTGCATGAACCGGCTCAGCGGTAAAAGATCGACATGCGATTCGACAATCTCGTGACCGAGTTGTCGTAGTGCCGGATAGAAATTTCCACTCCATAATCCTCCATAGTAGAACCGTGGATTGTTCGACTGCCGAATGGCGCAAAAGATTCTCATTCTGCATCTTTTCTCGAGTAGTAAGGACTCTGTAGGGCGACGATGCTGCGCATCATACACGGTACGACCGTACTGTAATACCACCCTCCAATTTTAGGGATATGGCGTGTCGCGGCTACTATACGCCATAACTTGCCGGCTGTTCCGGATGCGAGGTCAAGCACCTGATAGCCGTTTTCCACTACAAGATGCCTAACCGCATAACTTGCCGAGCGGAGGAGCCCATCGTGAAATGCCACGATACCTCCTGGCTTGAGCAATTGCTTAATCCAAAATGCTTCAGTCACCACTTGACCGATGCCGTGAGCTCCGTCCACGAACACAAAATCAAACTGCTTCCTCGCAGCGACCAATGAGGGCAGATAGCGTTCCGAGAAATCTTCCACATACTGTAGAAGATTCGAGAGTCCGGCCTCCGCAAGAATTTGTATGGCTACACCCCCGGAGCGTGAGTGTTGGAATGGATCCACGGCCACATGAGGCGAACCGTCACCCAGGTAGTACTTTGCGGCCGTGATAGCCAAAGCTGATGCACCAAGACCTAAGCCAATTTCCAATGTAGCTTTGGGCTGCATCAAAAGAATAAGCCGCGATAGTGCTTCGGCCTCATCGCGCCGAAGCGAAGTGGCGGATAGACGATGTATTCCGCCACAGGAGTCCAGGAATTCACGCTGCGCATACAGGAGCTGTATCTTGGAAGTAACTTCCGCTGGCAAGTCGCGAGCGGAGTTCTTCTTTGACCCTAATTGCAAAATATGCGGAGAGTTCATGCTACGGATCAGAATCTCTTTCGATTATCCCAGTGGCCCTTAGCCTGCGAAATCGCTTGGTGCCAGGTTCCGATCCTCTCTTCGGGGACAGCAAAAATGTTGCTAACCCAAGTTAGTTTCGCGATGTCGGGCACCTCCTCTCCGAAAGCGATCTTTTGTCCCTCAAAATCATTCACGTAGAAAAACCGGTAGGCCCGAAACTGTTCGAATATTGCCGCAGTCGTGGTGCCGACCTCATTGAGTGTCGTTGGGTTCAATTCAAAACAAACTGCAGCCCGTCCCTCGCCAGCAAACAACTTCCGCGCTCCGCGCAGCACCATTGGCTCTAATCCTTCGACATCGACTTTCAGCAGACATGGTGTCAATCGAAGCGTATCGATCACCGCATCGATCGTCACAACGGCCGTCAGCGCGGACGTTTTACCGACTCGTGGACTCGCGTCAACTTGCGCTACCTGGGCGAAAATCGATTGCTGGCGATCAAAAAAAATTTCAGCAACCCCAGTCTCATCGGAAACGGCAGTACAAATTGGAAAGATTGCGGAACTCAAGCCGAGCGATTCTATTGTATGTTTTAATTGCGAAAACGTGGACGGAACCGGTTCGAATGCGTAAATTCGCGGATTCTTCCCGTGAAGTAGCTGTGCTAGTTGAGACGCAACAAAGCCGTTATTAGCGCCGATATCAAAAATCACTGGGCTCTCAAATTGACTGCACCAAGCGGCCATTAAGGCGCTTTCTTCGACAGACAACTTCGAACAATAGAAGGGTGCCTCACCTCCAAAATCTCCGACGTGACAGATGAAAGGTAACCCAAGGGCGCTCTTCGCACGAAAGTTTCGGACACCAGCTGCGCGCAGGAGCTTGAGCCAGTAGCGACGCGCCGTTGTGCTCACGCGGATTTGGCCAAGGATTGTTGTGGTAGTCGCAATGATCGCGCTGTCAGGTAAGGCAGATACCAGGCGCCTGCTATTGCGAACGCTGTAAAGCCGCCGAGCGCAAGGCCCATCGGGCCGAGGCGTTTCACCAGCAGCAAATCGAGCACGAGAGTCAGCGTTGCCGTCAAAACAAGGTTCCAAACTTGCGGGCGGATCACATCTAAACCATTGAGCAGCATTGCGTGCAACGCCGTCCATTCACGTGCGATGAAATAAAGCGCTACGGCGGCAATTAAAATAGTTGTCGGTGCGGCCGCCGTGCCGACCCACCAGCCAAGCAGCACGTGACCAAATATGACCATGAAGACGGCGAGTGAACCGAAAAATAACAAAAAAATCTGAACCATCTTGCGATGCGTGCGCTTGATCCAAGCAAAATCGCCTTGCGCTTTCGCGTTGCCATACGCAGCCCAAAGCGATCCGGTGAGAATAGCGAATAAGCCGGCTGTCTGCAGAAATACCTTCTGCGCGATCGAGTATGGTGTCACTTGATCGGTAGAAAGAAAGTGCGCAATGAGGAATGCGTCGATCTGAAAAAAGGCGATGCTGCAAATCTGAAGAACAAAGAAGTTCAGTCCGTTCCTGTAGATGCGGGTCGCGGCGGACCAACTCATGTCGCCCAGATTAGGCTGTAGCTCGCTGATTCCGCGCGCGAATAAATTCCACAGGGCGAAAATCCATTGCATGATCGCAGTGACACCGATGGTGCACGTTGTGAGGCCGAGCAATCCCAAGCGGAAATGTACAGCGATAAACGTTCCGACAAGAGTAAGAACGCTCGTAACCATTCCTTGCAACGCGCCAATGTGCAGCTCCTGACGAGCAGCGTAGATCGGGCCAACAAATCCCAGAACCACGGTACTGACGAACCCCATGAAAACGACCAGCACCGTACGCGGAATCTCTCCGGCAAAACGGTCGGTCACGGGCGGGAATACGCTTTGCCAGGAGACATGCGGAAAGATGAACAATCCCACCACGAGCACAAACACGCCTATCGCCAGAAGCGAAAAAACGGCCGTGCTGATTAGTTGACGTTGCGCAGATTTGTTACCCTTCGCAGTTTCCTCGATCAATGCGTTCTGAAGCCCGAGACCAATGCCGAGGTTTGTAAATTGCAACCAACCAACCACGCTGGTGATCGTCACCATGAGTCCGTAACCTTCATTTCCCAAATACCGGACACTGATCGGAATTACGACAAAGCTCACCGCCATCGTGACTACTCGCGATACTAAGCTGGTTGAAATCGCAAGCTTCGCCCGGCCTCCGCGGCCAGAATGAAAATGTCGCCGTGTAATATCCGTTAAGGATTGAAATCTCGAAACCAATCCCAATTGCGTTTCATTGTCCTGTTGGAATTCGGGGACATCGTTCATCTTTATTCCGTATTACGGGATTAGTCCTTTTCTGTTAATCGTGAGTCGGCTCCACTATGTTAGCGGGTCCGGACTTCAGGAAGGACGGCTGAGAAGGCGACAATCTCAATGGGGCTGCACGGGCTCTGGGATGAATTCAAGAATCTCAACAGACTTGGAATCGCCGCGATCAATGAGTTTCGAGTCGGCTACCTTCCGGAATTTTGAATTCAGCACCAGATCGACGCCGCTTGGCATCGGAAAGGTGCGCTGGCTTTCACGTTGGTAAAAACGATATTTTCCGTCGGCTAGCTCTTTAGAGAAGGCCGTAGCCATTTCCGCCCCTCTGGTTCCAGAAGCAGCGGTCCCGAAAGTACACATTTCTTGATCGAGCATCTTGCCCGATTTTACCAACGCGACCCCATTTCTTTCTGTAACCCAATTCCCGTTCTGTTCAGAAAAACTCCTAATCAATGAAACATGTTCCAGCGAAATTCGGGTACAGTCTTCAAGGTTCTTTGGGGGCTGAACAATCAGCCTTAATAACGCTTTTCCATCCATAACCATTAACGCAAGGGCGAGAGCTGTTATCATGGTGGCAGAACCAAAGCGCTCGGCCAAAAAGCGACTTCCTTGAATAGCAAGAATGATACAAACGAACCAGTTGAACCAAAAATAAGAAACGCCAGCGCCCGGCGATGCGGCCGTTCGAACTAAATAAATCGCATCACTCCCGAGAAATATGATGCAGATGATACCGATTCTAGATTTTTCGGCGATGGACGCGTAGGCACCAAATCCTGCGATCAGGTATATCCAAAAACTTTTCCCGTTACACAGCCCTCTAAAGAGCGTCCAGAGCGATTCCCATTCAGGCGTGCGCACGAGATACACATTAGGGTCAAGAAAACAGGAGCGCCAAATTAACGCGCTTCCTGAGATCGCGCAGAACACCACCACCACGCCGAAGAGACTTATGAATGCTGCACAAAGTGGAAGAAAGTTACTTCTGTTGAACATCCAAAAGCAGACGGCGACAGAGGCGACGACCGCAATGCCAGTCTGTTTTGCCAGGACAGCGAGAATGCACAAGCCTGCAGTTACCCAAACCCCCCAGTTAAAAGTAACAGCGCAAAACGTCAAAGTGCTTACCGCGAGCAGCAGGGGGTCGGGGCGGAAGCTAGCGAAGTTTCCAAACGTTTCCCAATTAACTAGGAATCCTATCGTGCCTAGCGCTCCACATCCATTCCCGAATTTAGGATCATTGAAAGTTCGCCGCGTCAGAAAAAAAACGCTACTTATTGCAACTAACAGAGCTGACAAATTCAAAGCCCTAACAAAGCGTAGCTCGTCAAACCCTAAATTCGAGCCTCCCCATGCGAGATAATGGATCAGAGGCATGTAAAGGTTGAGCACGTGACCGCTCCGCCAATCGGAGTAAAGCGGAAGCCCCGCAGAGATTCGGTGCACCAAATTAAGGAAGTCTCCGTCCGAAGGATCCCAGTCGAACGCATAGTTTGCGAAAGGGATAAAGATATAGACAAATTTCGCGATTAGAATGATGCCAAGGCCTGAAGCGAGATTCTGGAGGCCGATCTGTCGCCAGTTCGCAGTCGTCCTGGAGGGTGCCATTATCTACGATCTCTTGTCCGCGAATCGTCTGAAGCGCGACGGCGTTACAGTGCGAAATAAAGCCATGGTAAGTCTCCCCGAGGTATTTGGATCGCAATACTCAAAGAAAGTCAGAGAACGCTCACGGGTGCGAGAGTGGCTGGCACCACTCTATACGCAGAAGTCGCCGACAGCAGTTCGGCGCATGC
The DNA here is from genome assembly GCA_041167045.1 of Verrucomicrobiota bacterium. Lineage (GTDB taxonomy): Bacteria > Verrucomicrobiota > Verrucomicrobiia > Chthoniobacterales > UBA10450 > CATPCN01. Next base: position 216,957 of record JBEEGW010000008.1, on the reverse strand, counting down.
GGCTAGGACCGATTGCGAATCGATATGGCGCAAACACTCGATGTCGCGCGTGATGCAGACTTTCAAGCCACAGCCTTCGCAGTCGATCTCGGAACGGAAGACGCGGTTGTCAGAACCGGCGGGATACCAAACCCCGGGACGTTCGCGCGATGAGAACACCGCTACGCAGCGAACTGCAGCAGCCGCGGCAAGATGCATCGTGCCGGTGTCGTTGCCGAGATAGAGCAGACAATTTTTCAACGCGACTCCCGCAGCCCGAACGCCGAGCGAGCCAGCCGCGTTGTAACCGCGACTCCATCTCTCCACTAACCCTTCGCCGATCTCGCGGTCTTCCGCGCCGCCGAAAACAACCGGCCAGATGTCGAAGCTCGCGATCAAGTCGCGCACAACTTCGTCGTAACGTTCGAGAGGCCATTGCTTCGCAGGCATTTTGGAACCTGGACCGACCGCGATCCATTGCCGGCCGCCGTCGCTTTGTGTTTGCGACCGCAGCCATTGCGACACTTCATGTTCTTCGCTCTGCCCAAACCCGAGATCGAAGCGCGGATTCTGCAACGAGACGCGCAGTCCCGATTCGCGCAGACGAAGCAACAACAGCTCCGACTCGCGCGGAACAGTGGCCAGCGGCGCTCGCGCATCTCGCTTTTGAAATCGCGGGAAGCCCGTCATGCCGATAAAATTGCTGATACCGGCGGCGCGGAAGAACCATTTGTCGCGTTGCACGCGCGCCGGTCCGCGCGCGGATGGAGCGAGATAAGCGAGCGTATCGAATTTTTGCTCACGCAATTTTCGCAACAACTCCGCCGCCCGGCGCGGTGAGCTTGTCCCACCTTTTTCGACGGGGTAAGCAAAGAAGTCATCGAAGATGCCAGCGCCTTGCAGAAGGTCGGAAGCAAGAACGTAATTGCTGTGCGGATGCTGGTCGCACAGCAGCGTCAATTTTGCGTCCGGAAAGTTTTCCCTGATCGCCCACATCGCCGGCAACGCCACAATGGTGTCGCCAAGCTGGCCGATTCGGTAAACGAGAATGCGAGAACTTTTTCGCGAAGTGGCAGCGCGTCCGCTGCGACGCTGGCGTAAGCCATGCGAGGCCCCGCCGGGGCGAGTCGCGCGCAAGACAGTGGAAGAAGCGCCGGACTGTTGGGCGAATTCACCGTGCACGTAGCGCGCCCAGCCGCGCAAGCCGCGTTCGTGCGCGGAGAGCGGATCGAACGATTGCAACAGCCAATCGCGCACCGGGACCGTGAAGCCGGTCTTGGGACGTAACAATACCGCCTCGGGCAATGGAGAGCGCGGCGACCGCGCCATGTCGATCTTGCCCGGTGGATGCGCGGACGCCAGCAAAGGTGCGATTGTGCGAAGCAATTTTAGATCGACAAGCGGGACGCGGATTTCGAGCGAATGTGCCATGCCAGCCCAATCCGAATCGCGCAAGAGTTGGTGACGCATGTACCAACAAAGTTCGAGCGCGGAAACTTTCAGCCGTTCGGAATCGAGCGAATCGCAGAGCGCCGCAAGTTCGCCAAAAGTATTTAGCCGACGCCAACCTTCGCGCACCAGATCGGGGTCGAGAAACTCGGGCAATTCCCACGGCATGAACAGACTTCGCCGCAATAAATAAGCGCCGGGATAACTGCTGCCGTACTCAAATATGCCGGCATATTTCGGCGAGGTAAATCTGCGCAGCATCTTGTTCGACACCGCGCGGATCCCTTTCCCAAAAACAACGCCCAATGTCGGCACGTGTTTCATCATTCGCACCACGCGCGGTATGTCTTGAAAACTCGGGTAGCCGCCAAATAATTCGTCGCCACCCAAACCGGAGAGCGCGACCTTCAATCCGGTGCGCTTCGCCGCAAGGCTGACGAAGTAGGTGTTGACTCCGTCGATGGATGGCCGGTCCATCGCCTCGAACAGGCGCGCAGCCTCGCCTTCGAAATCGCGACGCGTAATCCAGATGGTATTGTGGTTGGTCTTGTAGTTGCGCGCCACCACTTCGGCCAAACGCGTCTCGTCCTGCGCGCTGCCGCGATATTCGTTGAAACCGAGCGTGACTGTGCGCACGTCGTGGTGCCGCTCGCTCACCAGCGCGGTGATGGTGGATGAATCAAGACCGGCCGATTGAAAAACTCCTACGGGCACGTCCGCCATTAAATGATGCTCAGCGCTGTCGTGCAGAGCGGCGTGCAGAATTTCATGTCGATCTTGCGACCCATTTTTGTTCTCGTGCGCGACGGCCTCCGCTTCGCGCAAAATCTCGGGGATGGAAACAAATGCGCGGATCTCAAGATTACCTCCCGCTCTTAACGTGAGGGTGTGCCCGGCCGGCAACGCGCGGATGCCGCGAAAAAGCGTGAATGGATCGGGCACCGAGCCCCACAAAAAAAATGCGACATGCGCCGCCGCTTCGGGCGCGGTGTCGATACCCTTCCCCGCCAGAAGCGCCTTTACTTGCGAGGCGACGCGAATGGTCCGGCCGTCATCCGCGTAGTAAAGTGGTTTTATTCCGAAGGGGTCTCGCGCCAGAAAAAGCGTGCGCTTTTGCGCGTCCCAAATTGCGAACGCATACATGCCGCGCAACTCGTGCACCATCTCGGAGCCCTTCTCCGCGTAGAGATGCAACAGTATCTCGGTGTCACAATTCGAGATGAACTGATGACCGCGCTCGGATAATTGCGCGCGCAACGCCGGATAATTGTAAATCTCACCGTTGTACGTGACACAGAGTGTGCGATCTGCGTTCCACATCGGTTGCAGACCCGCGTCAGTTAGATCGACAATGGTCAGCCGGCGATGCGCGAGGCCGATATGTCGATCTTCTGAAATCCACAACCCCTCGCCATCGGGACCGCGATGAATCATGCGGTCACGAATGGCGATCAGCTCATCGCGATCAACCGACGGCGCGTCGGCGTGATGTCCGAAAATCGCTGCTATGCCGCACATGATCGGAAAGTAAAAAGGCTAAAGTAGAAAGTAGAAGACGTCGGAGATCAGCGATCAGAAGTTGATTCGGACGAAAGCGCCTCGCCTTTGAATTCATAGACAAAGGTCGCGGCCTGGCAGAGCCATTCGAGCCGTTGCTCCGGAGTGAGCCGGTGAAATTCAGTGTGGCCGTCGAAGTCTTCTGGCGTGCATTGCGCGAGCGCGCGTTCGAATTCTTCGGATGGTTTGATCTCGATCTTACGATCTTTCACGTGAGTTTTTCAACTTTTCCAACTGCTTAATGTCGGTCAAATCTTTGTCGCGTAAAGGCAGTATCGCCCGCTTTATCTCAAGGAGTTTTTCGATTCCAACAATCTTGATCGCGCGCCCCTCCACCGTAATCGTATGCGCGCTTTCTTCTAATTCTTCCAAAGAAAGATTGCTCATGACGAAACAGTTCGCTCCATCAAAAAATTCCCCAGCACCAGCACATCCATTTTCGTGCGCAGAAAACAATCGAGCGCTTCTTCGGGATAACAAACGACCGGCTCGTTTTCGTTGAAGGATGTGTTGAGCACCATCGGGATGTTGGTGAGATCGCGAAAGTTTTCGATCAACCGATAATAACGCGGGTTCGTTTCTCTGTGCACCGTCTGCAGCCGGCCGCTGCCATCGACATGCACTACCGCCGGAATGAGCGCGCGGTGTTTCGGGCGAACGGTGAAAACTTCCATCATGAACGGCACGTCGTCCTCCTGCTCGAACCATTCGGCGACGGCTTCGCGCAAGATCGACGGCGCAAAGGGGCGAAACGATTCGCGCCGCTTTATTTTCGCGTTCAAAATCTCTTTCATGTCGGCGCGGCGCGGATCGGCCAGAATGGAACGATTGCCGAGCGCGCGCGGCCCCCACTCCATTCGTCCCTGAAACCAACCGACGATTTTTCCATCAGCGATCGCTTGCGCGACCTGGCGCGACAATTTTCCTTCCGACGCCAACATCGCTATCGAACACCCTGCTTCGGCGATCTCTTTTCGTTTCCAATCGAGCAGCGCGTGAATTTCTTCGTCCGTCGCTTCCGGACCCAGATATGCCGATGTTAGAGGACGGAGGGCAGAGGACAGCGAGCGATCGGGATTCAACGTGGCCTGGACATACACCGCGGCGCCGATCGCTCCGCCGGCATCGCCGGCCGCGGCGGGCAGATACATTTTCTTAAACGGCGTGCGCCGATAAACTTTGCCATTGGCCACTGAATTCATCGCGCAACCGCCGGCGAGCGCGAGATTGTCCGATGGATGCGCCTTGTGCAATGCGACCAGCAAGGCGAAGAACGCTTTTTCGTACATCGTTTGCACGGAGCGCGCTATGTCCTTGTGTTTTTGCTCGAGCGGCTCGTCCGGTTTCCGCGCCGGGCCTAAAAGATCGACAAGCGCTTCGCGATAAAGCGTACCCACTTCCGGCGCGCAATCTTTCCAGCTGTAGGAAACGTTATCGGTGTGATGCCGAAAGTATTTCAGGTTCAATCCGAAGGTGCCGTCCGCATGCACTTGCAAGAGTTCGCGCAATTGATCGACGTATGTCGGCTCACCGTACGGCGCGAGCCCCATCACTTTGTATTCGTCACCGTAATGCGGGAAGCCGATGAACTGGGTGAGCGCCGAGTAAAAAATGCCTAACGAGTGCGGGAAAAAAATACGATTGTCGATCTTGACCTCGCTGCCCTGACCGAAACCCATGGCGGTGCTGGCGAAATCCCCGAAACCGTCGATCGAGATACAGGCCGCTTCTTCAAAACCCGAAACCAAAAAAGCCGAGGCGAGATGCGCGAGGTGATGCTCGACATGATGGACCTTCGCTTTGATCTCGGTTTGATAATGCGCTCCGAGCGATTCTTTGACCGAGGCCGCGCTGCGAATGTTTTTGATTTTCTGCATCATCAATTTCGGATGCGGCCGATGCGTGAGAACAAACTTCGCGCGCCGCCAATTGTTGACACCCGGCTGCCGATTGATTGCGATGTGTTCGATATCGCGCCATGAGATGCGCGCTTCCCGCAGACAATAATCGACCGCCTGCGTCGGCAGTCCGGCCCAATGTTTGATGCGGCGAAAGCGTTCCTCTTCTGCGGCCGCGACCAATTGTCCGTCGCGAATCAAACACGCGGCCGAGTCGGCGTGATAAGCGTTGAGTCCAAGAATTGTCATTCAGCGATACACTTCGCGGCGATGTCCGATGGCCGAAATTGTTACCAAGCCAGATTCGTGCTCGATCGTGTAAAGAACACGGTAATCGCCGATTCGAAGTCGAAATTCGGCGCGGCCCTTCAATCGTTTGGCCGCTGCGGGGGTCGGATTGCCTTCCAAGGATCGAATCGCGCGACCAATTCGCCCTTGGACCTCACTGGAAAGTTTCGCTAATTCCTTTTCGGCAGTGCGCGCAAAGACGACGCGCCAATTCATGCATCAATCTTAAGATCTTTGAAGACGACATCGATTGGCCGCGTCGGTTCGCCACGACGCTCCGAAAGCGTAATCAAATCGAGAAGATCTTCCCGCCATTCTTCGTTTTCGACCAGGCCGGCAAAAATAATTTCCCGATCGGCTTCTGGCATTCCTTTCAGTTCTTGAAGAAACTCGGCGGCGCTCATGATAGAAAGCTATTCCCGTTAGGCGGAGATTCAACTGCGAGGCTCATCGAAGCGGTGGCAAGCTTTCACGATATTTGAAAATCAAAAATGGAAGCTTGAATGCACTGAGATAACGTGGTCCGAAGACTTTCGGTTGGCGAAGAAGGCGCAACAACCAGCCGAGATAAAATGTGTCGGCCCACATCGGAATGGGCGGTTGATCGCCAGTCAGAAAACCGAGCGCCGCGCCGATGCAATGAATGGCCGGCCGATAGGAAAGATTTTCGCGCAAATAAAATCCGAGCTTTTCTTGCACGCCGCCGCCGATGCCGACCACGATGTGCCGCGGTTTCTGTATGTCGATCTTGTCGAGTAATTGTCGATCTTCGATGACTGCGGCGTAGCGCGGCGCGATGTGGCAATCGTCAATCGCTTCGCGCAGTCCGCTCGCGCGCAACCACTCCACCGTTTTGCCGCGCGCCGCTTCGCTCGGCAAAATCCAGAGCACGCGCTCGTCCGGTTTTGTGACAAGGCGCAACACAAGGCGCTTCAAAAATTTCAAACCCGAAATGCGCTCGAGCTTTTCGCCGCTGAAAATTTTCCAGAGCAAAACCATGAACCCGCTGTCGGCGATGGCGAGATCGGCGGAAGTGAGCGCGGCGCGATAGCCTTCGTCGTTTTGCAATTTAACGAGCGCGGGAGCGGCCGGCGCGACGACCAGTCCGCCGCGTTCCGAAATGAGATCGACGGCAAGATCGACATGTCCGTTGAAAAAACGCACACCGAGAACCTGGCAAGTTTCCGGCGCGCTTGGATTCGGGTTTTTCATCGGCACGAAACCGAATAGCTTTCGGTTCTGGTGCAGAAGGTAGCAACTCTCAATCCGCCCGCGAGCGGCGCCGTGAAAAAACGTGCCGCCATTTTTCTGGCCGCGGCCTTCTTCTTTTTTCTCTGGTTCGTCCTTTGTCGCGATTTGAGCGGCGAATGGTCGGTCAACGAGCAATACAGCTACGGCTGGTTCGTTCCGTTCTTCGCGCTCTATCTTTTTTGGCTGCGATGGGAGGGGAGACCGGGAGAAAGGAGGAAGGAGAAAGTAGGAAGTAGAAAATTTCTATTGTCGATCTTGTTAGCAAGCGGAGCGCTTTTATTGCTGTTGCCGGTTCGCCTTTTTGAAATCGGAAACCCGGATTGGCGGCCGCTCGGCTGGATCCACGCGGGAGCGGTTGCAACCGTCACACTCATATATATATGGTACGCGGGCGGAAAACCGTGGCTGCGCCATTTTGCCTTTCCGATCGCGTTCTTTTTCGTGGCCGTGCCGTGGGTTTCGGTCGTTGAAGAACCAATCATTCAAGGTCTCATGCGAGCCGTCGCCGCAGTCGCGACAGAAACCGTCGCGCTGTTCGGAATTCCGGCGCAGCTGCAAGGAAACTTGATTCGGGTGAGCGGCGGACTTGTGGGCGTGAACGAAGCGTGCAGCGGTGTGCGCTCCTTCCAGACCTCGCTCATGATCGGTCTGCTCTTCGGCGAATTGAGGAGGTTGTCGATCTTGCGTCGCGTGGCGCTTGTCGTCGGCGCAGCCGCGATAGCGATTATCGCGAATTTTCTTCGCGCGATTGTTTTGGTTTGGATTGCAAGCCGCCAGGGTGTCGCCGCGATCGATCGATGGCACGATGTAGCCGGATACAGCATCGTTGCGATTGTTTTTGGCGGCTCGCTTGCGCTTGCCGGGTTGCTCAACCGCAACAAAGTAGAAAGTAGAAAGGCTAAAGTAGAAAGTGCAGAAGCGGGCGGTGGTCAGAGTTTTCTACTTCCTAATTTCTACTTTGTACTTTTTGCCCTCGTTTGGATTCTTCTTGTTGAATTTAGCGCACATGCCTGGTATCGCGTGCACGAACAGACTCTCATTCCACGACCGATGTGGACAGTGGCTTGGGACCGCCTGCCCTCAGGTTTTCACACAGTCAAAATTCCGGAAGGCGCGCGTCAGACGCTGCGGTTCGATGACGGAAAAGAAGTGAGCTGGCAAACCAGCGATCATTCTTCGCGCGCTCTTACTTCTACGGAATATCTCTTTTTCTTTCGATGGAATCCCGGTGGCGCGAGCGTGGTGCGTGCCCGCGCACACCGTCCAGATATTTGTTTGCCGAGCGTTGGCTGGAAACAAATCGCCGATAGCGGCGCGAAAAATTACACGACGCGCGATGGAATCTTGTTGCCAGTGAGGCATATCGCTTTTGCGCAAGAAGGGCGCCGCGGCATTGCGCACACATTTTTCTGTCTGCAGGAGGACAAGGTGCATGCGGAAGAAGCCCGCCCCGATCTCGAACTGGCTCAAGGTGTTCAGCCCGACTGGTCAATCCGCGGGCGCACTGAAGCGGTGAAGAACGGCGTTCGCAATTTGGGCCAGCAGGTTCTCGAAGTGGTGATTGTTTCGGCACAACCGCTGGATGATGCCGCCGCCGAAGAAAAGTTCGCGGAGATTGCGCAGGAAATAATCAAAGGAGAAAGTAAGAAGTAGAAAATTCTGACCTCCGCCTTCTGATCTCTGCCATCAGTTCCATTTTCTACTTTCTAATTTCTACTTTCTAATTTTTCCCCAATGTCCGATTTCATGCTCACCGACGAGGAGCGCCGGCTCAAACGGCGCAAACGTCGTCGCCTTGTCGTGATCCTGGCGATCCTGCTTCTGCTCTGCGTGGCCGGATTTTTCGGTGCGCGCCCGGGCATGAACGCGATCAAAGCGTTTCAAGCGCGCCGGCATGCGAACAAGGCGTTCGCGCTCATCGCGCAGGAAAAATGGCTCGACGCGCGCAACGAAGCGGTTGCCGCGTATCAACTGCGCCCGACCGAGCCGCAAGCATTGCGCGCTGTCGCGCGCTTTCTTTCCCGCACGCATCAAGCCGATGCGCTCGATTTTTGGAAGCATCTCGCCGAAAAAGTTTCCCTCACCCGCGAAGATCTGCGCGATGAAGCTTCCATCGCCATCATCGCGGGCGATGCCACGCGCGCCGAAGCAACCGTGCGCGAGCTCACGGCGAAAGATGCGCAGCCGGCCGATTGGTTGTTGGCCGCGCAATTGTCGATCCAAAAAGGCGCGCCGGAAGATGCGCGCGCATCGCTCGAGAAAGTTTTCAACGATGCGCGCGCGAGTGAGCGCGAACAATTTCAAGCAGCGGTGTTGCAATTAACGAGCAGCACAAATCCGGACCACGCGAACGACGCCTGGTCGCGCGTGGAAAAAATTTCGCGCGGCACGAGCGCGACCGCGCTCGATGCGCTCGTCGTGCTGGCGAGACGCGCGCTGGGACAGAAGGCAGAGGACGAAGGTCGGAAGGCAGAGGTCAGCGAGCTTGCTAGGCAACTCGAGTCCCACCCGCTCGCGAAGGCGCCGCACAAATTGCTCGCGCTTGATCTGCTCGAGCATCACGACGCAACACAGCGCGACACGCTCGTCGCGCGCGGGATCGCGCAATGGAAAGATGCGGACGCCGAATCGCTCACCGTGTTGGCGACGTGGTTGAATGGCAAAGGCGAATATCAACGCGAGCTCGACACCATCCCGCTCGAAAAGGCTCTGCAAGCGCGCGATCTTTTTCTGCAACATCTCGATGCGCTCGGGGCGCTCGGCCGTTGGATCGACATAAAAAATTTGCTCGGCGATGAGCGTTACCCGCTCGATCAGGTGGTGCAGCGCATGTATCTGGCGCGGTGCAGCGCGCAGCTCGGCGAAAAAACCGCCGCGGAAAATAATTGGAAACGCGCACTGGAAGCTGCCGGCGGCGATCCAGGAAAATTGATGACGGTGGCTGAGTACGCGGAGAAGAACGGGATTGTCGATGTGGCCGACTCCGCTTACAACGCGGCCGTCGCGCAGGCGCCGAAGTTACGCCCCGCGCAACAAGGCCGGTTGCGCATCGCACAAGCGAGCGGCGACACGAAAAAAATTCACGCGGTGCTGGCCGACATGCTGGCGTTTTGGCCTAACGATCCCGCGATTGAGAACGATGAGGGGTATACGCGATTGCTGCTCATGCCTTCGCAGCAATCGCAAGTAGAAGGTGGGGAACAGAAGTCAGAAGTCAGCGGTGAGAGTTCAGATGAATTGAAACAGATTGAAGAGCTCGCGGAAAAATTAGTTCAGCACGAGCCGGCGAGTTTGCCGCATCGCACGTTGCTCGCGCTGGCGCGGCTTCGACAAAATCGAGCGGCCGATGCGCTCGCAGTTTATGCGAATCTGAATGTGGCGAACAATGCGCTCACGCCCTCCGCGCTTTCCGTGCACGCGGCTGTGCTTGCCGCGAACGGCAAGTTCGACGACGCGAGAAACGAGGCCAAACAAATCAAGATCGACAATCTCTTGCCGGAAGAAAAAGACTTAATTAAAAATCTTCAGAATAATTGAACCGCGGATTACGCGGATGATACGGATATTGACGGGAAATAATTGCGATCACCGTCTCCGACCTTTTCTGACACTCGATCCTGCGATTCGATCCGTTTAAATCTGCGTAATCCGCGGTTAAGTAAGGCTTTCCACCAAATATAGCGCAAATAGTTGTTCCCACTTGTTCACAACGCAAGCGCTTGGCGTTTTGAGGCTTTTGGACGCTTCCGGAAATTTATGAAATTTGCGTTGACACTTTTGCGCGAAACTGATGTCATGCGCGCGAGATGCGGAGCGGAAAATTCCGAGCTGTACTCGGGCACTTTTTACTTCCACTCCCTACTTTGTAATTTTCTTCCTCCCACCTGCCTTTTCCCAATAACAAATAACCGATAAGCAATCCCCGTTTTCTACTTTCTCCTTTCTACTTTTCTTTCCATGTCCCCCACTCCTCGTTTCAACTCTCCTTGCCGCGCCGTAACCTTGGCGAAGGCAGGTGTCTTTGTCCTCTGTCTTCTGACTTCTGGTATCCTCTGCGCGCAAACTTCCGGCGGAACTCATCCGATCAGCGGCGGCGATGGCGGCGGCGACACTATTCAACCTGCACCAATCACTCCCGGCAATGGCGGCGATACGATTCAGCCAGCGCCGACTCCGATCAGCGGTGATCCGCCGCCAGTTACGATACAGACAGCACGAACTTGGAATAGTCTCGGCACAGATTGGAACACGAGTGCGAATTGGACTGGAGGCGCTCCCGTCGCCTCGGGTGCAGTTGGTGTTTTCACTACTGTCGAATCTGTTCAGCCCAATCTGAGCGCTTCCGTTTCAATTGCCGGGATACTCTTTCAAGGGGTGGGCACCTTCAATTATGATATTACAAGAACTAACAATGCCGTATTTACACTGTTAGGAACGGATCCTACGGGTAGTGGTGGAACGTCTAATAGCACGGCGGCCGCGCTTCGCGGCGAGAACACCTCTGGAACCAACACCATTGATGTTCCTATCATTCTTGGCGCGGCTTCTGGATCTCAAACATTCTTTCAAGCCCCTAGCGGCACTCTCGTTGTCAACGGCGCCATCTCTAGCACGAACACTGTTGGTTTGACTATCAACAGTAGCGGCGCTGGAGGCGTTGTTCAGTTGACGGGAACGAACACGTACTCTGGTAACACGACCATTACTGGAGGCGCGACACTTAAGATTTCGGCTATTGGCATTGCAGGTGCGAGCGGGAACATCGGGACAGGCACGACGATCAACTTTGGCGGAGGCAGTGGCTCAGGAACGCTGCTGTATACGGGCACTGGCGAAACTACAGACAGGGTAATTAACCTCGCCGGTACAACGGGCGGAGCAACGATTGATCAATCCGGTACTGGTTTATTGAAGTTTACCGGCACAAACACGGCAACCGGTAACGGTACTAAGACGTTAACACTTCAAGGTTCTACTGCTGGCACGGGGGAAATTAGCGGCACGATTGTTAATAGCACGAGCGCAACATCGTTGACAAAAACCGGTACCGGCAAATGGACTCTTTCGGGGAATAATTCCTTTACGGGCACGACCACGGTAAGCGGCGGAACATTGGAGGCGAACGGAACTGCTGGAAACAAAGCATTGGGTGGAACGACCAATATTATTCTCAACCCTGGCGGAACGCTTCTAACCAGCAGCGCCCAGCAATTCAACGCCACCACACCTCCGACCATTAGTCTCTCGGGTGGCAAGCTCAACACCGCCGGGACTTCACAAACGCTTGGTGCGCTGACGCTCACCGCAAATTCTACGATCGACATGGGCACAGGCGCGAGCATTCTGAACTTTGGCGGCACCAGTACACGCACTGCCGGAATATTGACGATCGACAATTGGAGCGGCAACAAAGATACCGGTGCTGGGACCGATCAAATTATTTTCGCGAACCAACTGCCGCAAACGTTCCTCGATAACATTAACTTCACAGGATTCAGCCCTGGAGCTATTGAGCTGGGAACCGGCGAAATCGTTCCCGTTCCCGAACCGAGCACATGGATAGCAGCCGGCCTTGCGTTTGCCGCGCTTGGCTACAGTCAACGAAAACGTTTGTCGCGATTGCTAATTCGGGCCTAGCCGGCTGTGAAGTAGAAAGTAGCCGCCTACGCCAAGGCTACGGCGAGCCAAGGAAAATATTCTCCCGCATTCGCGGTATTTGGATTGATTTTTGGGCGACGTTTTGATCTGATACGCCGCTTTATTCATGGGGGTTCTCAAGGTTATCTTAGCGGCGATTATCGTCGCGGCTGTTCCAAATTTCGCGAGCGCGCAATCGATTGCTTCATCCCATCCAGTGAGCGGCGGAGGCAGCGGTGGCGACATCGTTCAACCGTACCCGATCAGCCCCGGCCACGACGGCGATCAACCTCTGCCCTCGCCGACCCCGATCAGCGATGGAACGCCCCCAGTCATTACACAAGCGGCGCAACAAGTTTGGAAAAATACCGGCACCGATTTCAACGATGGCGCCAGCTGGGTCAGCGGCATTGCTCCGAGTGCGGGTGATGTGGCCGCGTTTAGCGGCGCCGAAGCTACAAATCCGCAACTGACTGCCAGCACTGCTATCGCCGGTCTTTACTTCAAGGGAGCGGGCGCGTCCGGCTACGATTTAACAAGCCCGAGCAGCCAGACACTCACACTTACCGCCAGTGGGACAAGCATCGGCGCTGAAACGGGCGACACAAACGCAGTGGCAATCGGCGCGGAGAATACTTTAGGCACAAACACAATCGATGTTCCGATACTTCTCGCGCCTAGCACCGGAAATACTTCTACTTTTTCGCAAGCAAGCGGCGGAACACTTGTTATTAACGGAGTAATTTCGGGTTCGGGCAAGGAGTTAAATATTACTGGCGCAGGCACGGTAGTGCTCAATGCAACCAATACCTATAATGGCGGGACGGTTATCAAAGGCGGGAGCACGCTCGTGCTCGGCAACGCCACCGACACATTATCCGACACTGGCCTCGTCGACGTTCAAAGCGGCACGCTAAGTCTGGGCAGTAACAACGACACGGTGGGCGGTGTGACATTGGAAGCAGGGAGTAGCATTACCGGAACGGGAGCGTTAACTGTCAATGGACCTGGAAACTTCCAAATCTTGAGCGGCACTGTGAGCGCCAACCTCGCTGGGAGCGCGAATCTCGTAAAGTTTACCAGCGGCGGCGCGAGTCTCACCGGGACGAATACGTACACCGGAGGAACGCTGATCAACGGCGGCGACTTAACGTTTAACAATTCCAGCGCGCTCGGGACTGGCCCGATCAACTTTGGACCTAACGGGCTCGATAGCATGTCACTGATGTCGACGACGACGGTTGTGTTATCGAACGACATTACGATTAACGATCTTAGTGCAACGCCCGGCCGTACGGCGACGCTCGGTTCGTTCGCGATCAACGCGGCAGGCACGAATGCCTACACCGGTAATATTGCTCTTAATAACGATCTTCGTGTGGAGAGCAGCTCCGCGACTTCAAATCCCCTCACCTTTTCGACCGGCGTGATATCTGGGACGAAAGGATTGATCATCAATCCGAGCGGAACGCTTTCGCCCGGCGCGGTGAAGCTGGCCGGCAATAATACTTACCAAGGCGGGACGATCATCACGCAAGGCTCGCTGCTGATAACAGGAGGTGTGGTAGGCAGCCTAACGAATTCAGGAACTGGCACAGGCGCTGTCACGGTCAGCGGCAGCGGAACGATTCTGGCGGGCGGTTCGACGACTGGAACGACGGGTAGTATTCTCGGCGCGGTCAGCATCGGCTCGGGAGCGAGGCTGGCACCGGGCACGAGCGGCAATGGCAGCGGAACGACTGCGATCCTGCACACCGGTGCGCTCACACTTAGCTCCGGCTCGTTCTTTAATGTCGATCTTAACAGCACGACAGCCGGCACTGGATATGACCAGGTGGTTTCATCGGGAGCAATCAGTCTTTCCGGTTCGACATTGAGTGTCACGGTGGGTGGAACGCTGCAGTTGAACGACAAATTTTTTATTCTGGATAACAGCAGTCTTACTCCGAACACGGCCGGCGTGTTTACAAACGGAGCCACCGTCAGCAGCGGCGGATATACCTTTGCGATTAATTACCTTGATACCGGCGACGCCACTGCGGGGAACGATATTTCGCTGACCGTGATCGCGCTTCCAGAACCGGGCACGTGGGTGGGCGCGGCGCTGGCGTTGGGGGCGGTAGGGTACTCGCAGCGCAAGCGCATATTGCGTTTGCTGAAACGCGATGCTTTTTAGCGGCGGTCTATGACCGCCGAAACCAACAAGCCCGGCGGTCAGACGGCCGCTAAAAAAGAATCTTCTTCAAGCGCTTCCGTTGATGGAAAGCGAGCGCGGCCAGAGTCAAGATACCGGCGATGTAGGTGGAAGGCTCGGGAAGCGCAACGACAGTGAGAGAGATATCGTTGCCGGTCGCACCGCCATCGCCATTATCGAGGTAGTTAATAGAGAAAAGGTCGCCGTTATTTGAGGCGATGGTGGGAGAGCTTTGCGCGAAAGTTCCGGTGATGGGGTCGCTACCATCATTCAGCACAACGAAAAATTTGTCGCCGATGGAGAGACCGGCGCCAGCTGTGATGAGCAAGTTGCTGCCGCTGAGACTAACTGTTCCGGTGACGCTGAGTTGATCGTAGCCCGTGCCGGCGGTGGTGCTGTTAAGATCGACATTAAAATTCGAGCCAGAGCTGAGCGTGACTGCGCCGGTGCGCAGGATGGCTGTGCTACCCGAGCCCGACGCGCCCGGCGAAAGATTCGCCGCGGATGCAACGGTCACACTGCCGCCGATGGTTCCACTACCGCCCAATGTCGATCCGCTGTTATTTACGGTGACCGCGCCGGTAGCAAACGAGTCGTTTCCATTTATGAAAAGCGAGCCCGCGTTCACGGTGGTAGTTCCCGTATAAGTATTCGCGCCGGTAAGGATGAGTGTGCCCGCACCGCTCTTAACCAAAGCCATGTTGCCTTGCGCACCGCTGTTCGTTCCGGCAACAACTCCGGCAAAGGTGGTGGAGACGCCGGTATCAGGATTGACGGTAAGTGTGCTGGTGGTGAGGGCGGAGCTATTCTTAACGATAGCAGTGCTATCACCGGTGAGTGAAGCGACGCTGTCGCTGAAGCTAGCCATGTCGAGCACACTTGATGTGTTGATGGTGAGGGCCGTTTCCGGGGAAGTAGGGAAGACGTTGTTAGCGCCTAACTGGATGGTGCCGCTGTTCTGAATGGTGGTCGGCCCGTTGTAACTGTTGGGGGTGTCCAGGACCACGGTGGTTCCATCGACAACCAGGTCGGAGTTCGCAGAGCTACCGCTAATTCCATTAACCAGGATATTGACGGTGCCACCGCCGGCGAATGTCAAGGTGGTGCCGTCTTTGATGAGGCCTCCGGTAAAGTTCAATATGCCGCCGCCGGGATTGATGGTCGCGTTAGTAGCAATGGTAACTGCGCCGGCATAAGTGCTGGTGCCGGAATTAGTGAGCGCTCCCGCGTTGCCGATCCCGGTGCCGTTTAGAGTGAGCGCTTCCGCGACGGCATAATTGACGCCGTTTAACTTCAAAGCCGCGCCATTCGCAACGGTTGTGCTTCCGGCGAGGGTTCCAAGCGCACCGCTTATGTTTAACTGCAGGGTTCCGGCGCTGACGGTCGTGGCGCCCGTGTACGCATTTAGGCTCGATAAAGTCAGCGTGCCGGTTCCCAATTTCGTGAAAGTGCCATTCATACTGGTGATGGCGCTGGCGAGCGTGACGTTCTGGCCGTTCGTATCGACTTTGTAATTTTGGTTGATCGCATTGCTAAAGCGGGCGGAGTAATCTGTCGTATTGCTCGAAGTGTATTGAAGCGTTCCCCCGGCAAATCCGATTGTGCCACTGGTGCCGAGGGCGCCCGCGCTGCCTAAGACCAGTGTGCCTCCGGCGATGCTGGTACCGCCCGAGTAGGTATTCGCGCCAGTGAGCGTGACGGTGCCCGCAGTGGATTTGGTAAGTACACCGGTACCCGCCAGAATAGCACTGACCGAGCCGCTCCGGAGATCGTAGGAGGAGCCGGACAGTGTGCCTGTTCCCGTGCCGGAGATCGATCCGCTGGTGAGTGTGACACCGGCGACAGTTTCTGTGAATGTTTGGACGTCGAACGTTCCGCCGGAAACGGTGAGTGCTCCGAAATTTGAGAGACGCTCACTCGCGCTAATTTGCACCGTACCCGCGCTAACAACCGTTCCGCCAATGAAAGTATTGCTACCGCTTAACACCAACGTGCCAGTGCCCGTTTTATTGAGCGCTCCGAATCCACCGATTGCACTGGTGACCGTGTAGGTCTGCGACGGATCGATCTGCAATGTGCTGGCAGCATTGCTCAAAGTAATGACGCGTGTGGTAGTAAAGCCGGTAGCGACTTCCAATGTACCCGCATTGATGGTGAGCCCACTCGTCGTTGCGCCGAGGCTTGCCGCGCTGTTTATACACAGTGTGCCGCCATTAATGGTCGTCCCGCCGGTGTAATTGTTTGTGCCGGTGAGCGAAAACGTGCTGCTCCCATTTTTGACGATGGCATAATCACGGCCCCCTGAACCTTTCGTGATCGCCCCCGCCAAGGTTACGACGCCACTTCCGGCGCCGTCGAGAGTCAGCGTGACTGTCGAATTGTCGGTCGCGGAAATCGCATTGGCTATGTTTTCGGCACTGAATGAACTCTGCGTAATACTGTTATTCGCGCCGGTCGTAAATGTGATCGCACTGCCGCCCAGAAAGAACGCGCCGCCGCCTGCGCTGAATGTCAGATTGTTGAGAGTAAACGGGCTGGCGATGTTTTGGTTTAATGGCGTGCCGGCCGTTCCCAGGTTCGTGTTCCCTGCGAAAAATATGTTGGTCGCGCTTGAGCTTGTCGGCGTTCCACCTGTCCAATTGCCGGCTGTGCTCCAATTGACGTTGCCGCCCCCGCCGTTCCATGTCGAAGCGCCCTCAACCGAGCCGAGCGCCAGTACGAGATATGCCCACCCTAGAGCCCGGGTGATTCGGGCATAAAAGGGGTAAACTGTTCCACTGGCGTGGGCACGGTGGGGCGACATCCCATCGGGATTAGCGGCTCCTGTGCCAGAGCCTAGTATTTATATGAAATTGCCGAGTGAAAGCGACTCGGCGGCGCTTTTTTTTGCGAAAACGCAGGATTTCCGATTTGGATATTGACGCCACCCTCGTGAAAACTCACGGTACTAGAGAGATTTGAGCGGAGGAGAGGAACTCTCTCCCGGTGGCCTTTCTTCCTTCAGATCGCCGGTTTAACTAACCAGGGAGAACACAAAAGCCCGATATGCATCAACCCAAAACCAAAACATCCTTTGCTAAAATTGCCCGAAATCCATTTCATTTGCCGCGCGCTCTCGTTCTCATCGCGTTCGTCTGCTTCGGATTTGCACCAGCCGCACAAACGGCACCGCGACCGGATGGGGACATAGGCAATGGCAACACGGCCGGAGGAAGCGGAGCGTTGGCAAGCGTTACCACGGGCGGCAACAATACTGCAAACGGTTATCGATCTCTTTTTGTACTCACAACGGGCGGCTACAACACCGCGACTGGCTCACAAGCTCTTCTTAACGCCACCACGGGTAATTCGAATACGGCCACTGGCGGCTTGGCGATGCAAGCCAATACGAGCGGTGCTTCAAACACCGGCAACGGATTTCAGGCGCTCTATTGGAATACAGTCGGCAATGAAAATACCGCTGACGGTTCTGGCGCGCTTTTCAACAACACTACCGGCGGCCAAAACACGGCGGTGGGAACGAATGCGCTATTCAGCAACACCACCGCATTTCAAAACACGGCCGTGGGCGTTCAGGCACTTTACTCTAATACAACTGGTCTCTATAACACGGCGCTCGGTTTTCAATCGCTTCATCTCGGCACTACCGCTGCCGGAAATGTGGCGGTTGGATATTCCGCCGGCGCTAATCTCACCACCGGAAGTAGCAACGTACTGGTCGGTTTCTCTTCGGGAACCAATCTTGCCGCCGGCTCGAACAACATCGACATACAGAATTCCGGCGTCTCCGATGAGTCCGGCGCAATCCGCATCGGCACGGCTGGGCAACAGACATCCGCATTCATCGCCGGGATCAGCGGCACCACTGTCGCCGCCGGAACGAGCGTCGTGATCGATTCCAATGGTCAGCTCGGAACCATCGTTTCGTCGCAGCGTTTCAAGGACGAGATCAAGCCGATGGACAAGGCGAGCGAAGCGATTCTCTCGCTAAAACCGGTCACGTTCCGTTACAAACACGAGCTCGATGCAAAGGGCATCCCGCAGTTCGGCCTTGTCGCTGAGGAAGTGGAGAAGATCAATCCCGATCTCGTCGCGCGCGACGCGAGCGGAAACGTTTACACGGTGCGTTACGAAGCTGTGAACGCGATGTTGTTGAACGAATTTCTAAAAGAGCATCGCAAGGTGGAAGAATTGGAAGCGGCACTCGCTCGGCAGCAAAAGGGAATGGAGCTGCTCGCCTCGCGCGTGCGAGCACAAGGCGCGCAACTCGAAAAAGTCAGCGCGCAAGTTGAGGCGAACAAGCCTGCGCCGCGCGTGGTCGATAACGACCGCCAATAACTAACGCCGGCGCGCCGCGGTTGTGAATTGCAGGCCACGCGCCTGCCGCTACAGGCAACGTGACGTTGCATCCGGTACGGTCGCGCCCATTCATTTCACCCATCCCTTCTTCTACTTTCTACTTTCTGCTTTCTATTTACAGTCTGCCTTATGCCTTACAAAGATATCGCGCCGCCTGCCGGCGAAAAAATTTCACGCGCCGAAAAGCTGAACGTTCCCGATCGGCCGATCATTCCGTTCATTCGCGGCGATGGGACCGGTCCGGATATCTGGGCGGCGAGTGTGCGCGTGCTCGATGCCGCCGTTGAGAAAGCGTATGGCGGAAAGAAAAAGATTTCGTGGTTCGAAGTTTTCGCCGGTCAGGCTGCAAAGGACAAGTTCGACAATTGGCTCCCCGACGACACGGTCGAAGCTTTCCGCGAATATTTGATCGGCATCAAAGGCCCGCTCACCACGCCTGTCGGGGGTGGAATCAGCTCGCTCAACGTCGCGTTGCGCCAGCTTCTCGATCTTTTCGTTTGCCTTCGCCCGGTGCAGTACTTCAAAGGTGTCCCCTCGCCCGTCAAACATCCGGAGAAAGTGAACATGGTGATCTTCCGCGAGAACACGGAAGACATTTACGCGGGCATCGAGTACGCCGCCGGGACGGCGGAAGCGAAAAAGATTCTCGATTTTTTCGAGAAAGAATTTCCAAAGGCTTTTGCGAAAATTCGTTTCGGCACAAAAGAAAAGGCGAGCGACTTCTGGAAAAAAGTGGGCGCGCCGGAAAAGGACGATGTCATGGTCGGGCTCGGCCTCAAACCAGTGAGCCGCTCCGGCAGCGTGCGATTGATTCACAGCGCGATCAGTTACGCGATCATGAATCAGCGCAAAAGCGTCACGATGGTGCACAAGGGCAACATCATGAAATTCACCGAAGGGGCGTTTCGAGACTGGGGCTACGAGATTGCAAAAAGTTATTTCGGCGCGCAAGAAATCGAAGGCGGCCCCTGGTGCAAGATTCCGATGGGCAAACCGGGCGCCGGCATTGTGATCAAGGACGCGATTGCCGACATCACGCTTCAACAGGTGCTGACGCGTCCGGAAGATTTCGACGTCATCGCGACGTTGAATTTGAACGGCGATTACTTGAGCGATGCGCTCGCCGCGCAGGTCGGTGGTATCGGCATCGCCCCCGGGGGAAATATCAATTACATCACGGGCCACGCCGTTTTCGAAGCGACTCACGGCACCGCGCCGAAGTACGCGAACCAGGACAAAGTGAATCCCGGCTCCGTCATTTTGTCCGGCGAAATGATGTTTCGTTACATGGGCTGGAGCGAAGCGGCCGATCTGATCCTGAAAGGATTAAACGGCGCCATCGCGAGCAAACGCGTCACCTACGATTTCGCGCGCTTGATGGAGGGCGCGACCGAAATCAAATGCTCGCAGTTCGGCGACAACGTGATCGAGCACATGTAACAATTGCCATTCTGAGCGAAGCCGAAGAATCTCTGATTTCATCTGACCCATAAGATCGACATAAACTTTATGCGCACCTTTCTAATTTTACTTTGTGTTTTACTTAGCGGAATCAGCACTGCCTTCGCGCAGAAGCGCAACATTACCGAGAAGGATCTTTTCGATTTCGTCTGGATCGGTGATCCGCAAATTTCGCCGGACGGAGCGCGCGTCGCGTTCGTGCGCGTAACGGCAAATGAAAAAAAAGAGGGCTACGAAACTTCGATCTGGACAGTTTCGAGCAGCGTGGCCGATCAGCCCCATCAATTAACGAGCGGCAAACATGATGGCTCCCCGCGCTGGTCCCCCGATGGCAAATTTCTTCTCTTCGTCCGCGCGACGGAAAAAGATGGCAAACCCGAGCCGCCGCAGTTGTGCATGCTGCCGATGACGGGCGGCGATTCATTTGTCTTTACCGATCTGCCGAAAGGCGTCGGCGATCCGCATTGGTCGCCCGATGGAAAAGCGATCGCGTTCACAAGCGGTGCAAACGCGGAGGATCTGGCAAAGCAGGAAAAAAAGAAACGCAAAGAAGACGAGCTGAAGAAAGCGGTCGGCGCAGAAGCGTCGCCTTCCGCGTCGCCCACGGCGAAAGAAACCGCGCGCAGCGCTTCACCGGCCAAAGAAAATGCGAGCGCGCCGGATGCCGCGGTCAAAAAAGCGGAAGATGAAGCGGAGCACGAGAGCGATGTGCGCGTGATCACTCGCGCGGTCTATCGCGAAGACAACGAAGGCTACGAAGACCTAAAACATCGACAGCATATTTGGCTGATCAACGCGCCGCGCAGCGCCGAGGAAAAAGTGCAACCGAAACAATTGACCTCCGGCCGGTTCAATGAGGGCGACATCGTGTGGGCGAAAGATGGCTCGCAGATCTACTTCACTTCGCTGCATGCCGAAGAACCGTACTATGAACTTCCGAAGAGCGAGCTTTACGCAGTCAGCGTCGGCGGCGGCAATCCCACCAAGCTCAATACATTCGAGCTCGACATAAATCGTTTGTCGCTCAGTCCGGACGGAAAACAGATCGCGTTTATCGCGTCCGTCACGCAGCCGGTGAATTCCTACACGCAGCCCGACTTATGGATTGTCGATCTTGCGCCAAATGCCAAGCCGCGAAACCTGACCGCGACTTTTGATTTCGACGTGGGCGACGGCGTGTTCGGTGATAACGGGGCGCCGCGGGGCGGCGGGGGCAACATTCCGCTCTGGTCGTCCGACGGTCGCAGCTTGATCGAAGTTTACGGCAAGGAAGGCAAAACAATTCTCGCTTCGTTCGACGTAGCGAGCGGCGCGCCCACCGATCTCACCCACGGCAACCAAGCGGTGCAACGTTTTCGCGCGTCGGACGATCGCTCTAAAATTATTTACAGCGCGTCAACGGCCACGCGCATTTCCGATCTTTTTGCACTGGATGCAAGTGGCGGCGAACCGCATCAGCTCACGAACATCAACAATGAGCTTTTCTCAAAGCTCAACCTGACCGAGCCGGAAGAAATTTCCTACAAGAGCTTCGATGGGAAAACGATTCAGGCCTGGGTGCAGAAGCCGCCCGATTTCAATGTCGCGAAAAAATATCCGCTCATTCTGAATATTCACGGCGGGCCGCACGCTGCTTACGGTCATATTTTCGAGCACGAATTTCAGTGGATGGCCGCGAAAGGTTACGTGGTGCTTTATCCAAACCCGCGCGGCAGCACGACCTACGGCCAGGATTTTGGGAACGTCATTCAGTATCATTATCCGGGCGACGATTACAAAGATCTCATGGCCGGCGTCGATGAATTGATTCGGCGCGGTTATGTCGATGAAAAGAAAATGGGCGTGACTGGTGGGAGCGGCGGCGGATTGTTGACTGATTGGGTGGTCGGGCAAACGACGCGCTTTGCCGCCGCGGTGGCTCAGCGCGACATCGCGAGCTGGAGCGATTGGTGGTACACGGCGGACTTCACTCTCTTCCATCCAAATTGGTTCAAAGGGGCGCCGTTCGATGAAGAGCAGGATTTCAAGGCACGCTCGCCCATCACTTACATCAAAAATGTCACAACGCCGTTGATGCTGATTTTAGGCGAAGCGGATTTTCGTACACCACCCGGCGCCGGTGGTGAGCAAATGTTTCGCGCGCTCAAGTTTCGCAAGGTGCCGACGGTGATGGTGCGTTTCCCTAACGAGTCGCATGAACTGTCACGCTCCGGTCAACCGTGGCATCGCGTCGAACGTCTCGAGCAGATTGTCGGTTGGTTCGATCATTGGTTGAAGGGCGTGCCCAAGCCGGAATACGACGTCACCTCCGATCACGAAGTGCTTGCCCGGCCTAACGAATCGCCGAGCAAACCCAAGCCGCCGCGCTGATTTAGTTCGACGGCACCGAGGTCGCCGCTCCATTATTTCGGACATGCCCACCACGTCCCTCTGGCCGCGTTTTCAAAAATATTTTCTTCGCTACGACGACCTCGATTTTTCAATCGACATAAGCCGAATGCGTTTCGCCGAAGATTTCTTCGACAAAATGCAACCGCGCGTGGAAAAAGCGCTCACCTCTATGGCTGAGCTGGAGAAGGGCGCGATCGCTAATCCAGACGAGCAACGCATGGTCGGGCATTATTGGCTGCGCGACGCAGCTCTCGCGCCGAATGCTGAATTGCGGCGCGACATCGAGGAAACAAATGCGCGCATCAAAAAATTCGCGAGCGAGGTGCACAACGGCACGATCAAAACGCCGAGCGGCGAAAAGTTTAAACACATCTTGTTGATCGGCATCGGCGGCTCGGCCCTTGGTCCGCAATTTATCGGAGAAGCGCTCGGCACATCGCGCGACCCGATGAACATTTACTTTTTCGATAACACCGATCCCGATGGCTTCGATAAAGTTTTTGCGAAGATTGGCGATCATCTTCGGCACACGCTCGTGGTCGTCATTTCGAAATCTGGCGGAACGAAGGAAACGCGTAACGGAATGCTCGAGGCCGACGCGCGCTTCAAAAAAGCGGGGCTGCAATTTCCGAAACACGCGGTCGCCGTTACCGGAGTGGGCAGCGACCTGGACAAATACGCGGAAAAAAATGGCTGGCTCACCCGTTTCCCGATGCATGATTGGGTGGGCGGCCGCACATCGGTGATGAGCGCGGTCGGTCTGGTCCCGATGGCGCTGGAAGGTTTCGACATCGACCGTTTTCTGCAAGGCGCAGCGACGATGGATGCCCACACGCGGACCCAAGATCGACATAAAAATGCGGCTATGCTTCTGGCTTTGATGTGGTTTTACGCCGGAAACGGACGCGGAGAAAAAGACATGGTCATTCTGCCGTACAAAGATCGGCTCATGCTCTTCAGCAAATATTTGCAGCAGCTGGTGATGGAGTCGTTAGGCAAAGAAAAGGATCTCGATGGAAAAATCGTGCGTCAGGGCATCGCGGTTTACGGAAACAAGGGCTCGACCGATCAACACGCCTACGTCCAGCAATTGCGCGACGGCGTGCCGAACTTCTTCGCGACATTTGTCGAGGTGCGACAAGATCGACATAGCGATCGCTTCGAAGTCGAGAACGGCGTCACGAGCGGCGATTATCTCCAGGGATTTTTGCGCGGGACGCGTAGCGCCCTTTATGAGAACGAGCGCGACTCGATCACGATCACCATTCCGGAAGTGAATGCATTCACGGTGGGCGCATTGATCGCGCTCTACGAACGCGCGGTCGGATTTTACGGAGCGCTCGTCAACGTCAACGCTTACCATCAGCCGGGAGTGGAGGCGGGCAAAAAGGCCGCAACCAAGCTGCTTCAGCTCCAGGCCGAGGTGCAGAAAAAACTCGGCGCCGAGCCGGGAAAATCGGCGGACGAAATCGCCAAGGAAGTGGAGGCTGATCCGGAAGATGTCTTTCACATTTTGCGTCACCTTGCCGCCAATGATCCGGGCATCCGTGGAACTCCGGATGCTGCGCCGAATGCGCAGAAATTTTTTCGCACGAAGTAGCCAGCATCTTATACTTTTCGCTTATGGCTGAGAGCCCGAAAAGTTCGACAGACAGGCAGGTGGTTTGGAACGACGTCGTTCGTTTTCTTCGACAGCTGAGCCACGATCTTCGCAATCATCTAAACGCGGCTGAGCTGCAATCGGCCTATGTGAGCGAGTTGTCGCAGGACGCGGAACAAAAAAATGAGGTCCAGCGTTTGCGCGCAATGATCGGCGAGCTGGCCGGCGTCTTGCAAAAACTGGGCACCTCCATCGCGCCGATAAAATTAACGGAAATGCCGTACCAGGCTGCCGAGTTTGTGGAAGATCTGCAGCAAAAACTGACGTCGCAATTTCCGAACGAAAACGCATCGGTGGAATGGAAGAGCGCTGTCGCGGGCGAACAATTGTCGATCGATCCGCAGCTTTTGCCGCAAGCTTTCGCCGAACTTTTCGCGAATGCTTTCCAGCACGAACGCGGCGACGGCGCGATTTCGGCGAGCGCTAAGATCGACAATAAAAAATTTGTCTTCACGCTGCGCGAACCGAAATCGAAGCCCGTAGATTCGACTGAAGATTGGGGACACCCACTGCAACGCATCAGCCAGGGGCATTATGGCCTTGGACTTCATCGGGCGCGCGCTATCCTCGAAGCGCATCGCGGTACACTGCAGGCTCATTATGACGGTTCGTGTCTAATCACAACGGTCGAACTGCCGCTGCTCGACGATGCAAAGTGAGCACCATGGCAGCCGAGAATAAACGCATTCTCATCATCGACGACGAGCGTCCGATTTTGCTGACGCTCGAAGCGCTGCTCAGCCGGCACGGTTACCAGATCGAAACGGCCGCGACCGCGTCATTCGGACTGAAGACACTCAAGGCGAAATCGCCCGCGCTGGTCCTGCTCGATCTGCAATTACCCGACGCGCAAGGCCTCGAGACCCTTGAGCAAATCAAGCGCGACCATCCCACTGTGCAGGTGATCATTTTGACGGCGCACGATTCGTTGCACAACGCGATCGAATCGATTAAGCGCGGTGCGTATCATTTTATCAGCAAACCGTACGCGCCCGAAGAATTGATCAGTCTCGTGGAAAAAGCGCTCGAGACACAATCGTTGCTGCGCGAAACGGAAGAGCTGCGCGAACGCACACATCAACTGGAAAAGCGGCTGGAGATCGCGGAAACGCGACTGGCGCCGATTTTTCAAAGCAAATCGATGCAACAAATCGATGAGCTAATCGCGGCCATGGCGCCGTCCGATGCGAATGTTCTCATCACCGGTGAAAGCGGCGTGGGCAAGGAGGTGGTGGCGAACATCATTCACAGCCGGAGCCGCCGTGCCGAGAAACCGATGGTGAAATTAAATTGCGCGGCCTTTCCCGCGACCATGATCGAGGGCGAGCTTTTTGGTTATATGAAAGGCGCGTTCACCGGCGCGATGAACGATTTTCCTGGCATGATCGGCGAAGCGAACCATGGCACGCTTTTTCTGGATGAAATTTCCGATATGCCTGCGGACTTGCAGACGCGATTTTTACGCGTGTTGCAAGAGCGCGAATATCGATCGCTCGGCAGCACACAAACGTTGAAAGCGGACTTTCGCGTCATCGCGGCCACGAACCGGCCGATCAATCAAGCGCTCGCCGAGAATCGTTTGCGCTCGGATTTGTATTATCGGCTCAACACTTTTCAAATCGAGATCCCGCCATTGCGGCAGCGAAAGGAAGATATTCCTCCGCTCGTCACTTCATTTCTAAAACGGTTCTCCCAGCAACTGGGAAAACCCGAGCCGGAGATCGCGCCGGAAGCGTTTCAAAAATTGCTCGATTATTCGTGGCCAGGCAACGTGCGTGAGCTGCAGAACGCAATTGAATACGGTGTCGTGATTGCGCGGCAAAATGTGATCGGTATAAAAGAATTGCCGGCCGAATTACAATTGCCGGCGGCATTGCAGCAGGTCGAGCGCGGCAATCATCAAGGCAACAGCGGACTCAACCTCGACGACATGGAGCGCAATGCGATCCTGCAAGCGCTGGCCCAGACCCACGGAAATAAGAAAAAGGCCGCGCAGATTCTCGGCATCCAGCGGCCGACGCTTTACAACAAGATGAAGCGCTACGCCATCGACATTTGAGGCGGCTGGCGCGCATCTCATCTCGACGCTAAGATCGACATAGAGAATGTCGCGTCACGTCGAAAAAGTCCTCGCGCACGCCGAGCGCCAGCTCGCGCCCACCGGCGCAAAGCGTCCGACGGATGTTCTTCCATTTTATAAAAAGTTTTTAAAAATCGAAGAGCATCGGCTGCGGCTTAAACATCAGGCCGGCGGTGGCGGTCGAGACATCTGCGCGCGGCGCTCTGAACTGGTCGACGTGCTGTTGCGCCACGTTTTCGAAGCGGCTACCGCTTTCACGATCGCACAAAGACCGGACTCAGCCGTGCCGCTCACATTAATCGCACTCGGTGGTTACGGCCGCGGCGAGCTCAATCCGTTCAGCGATGTCGATGTAATGTTTCTGCACGCGAAAAGCGGCGCCGCTGTTTCGCCCTATGTCAGCGAAGTGGTCGAGCAAATCCTTTATTTGCTCTGGGACATCGGTTTCAAAGTCGGGCACTCCACGCGCTCTATTACCGAAGCGATTGCCGAAGCGAACCGTGAAATGCGCACGAAGACTTCGATGCTCGAATCGCGCTATCTGGCCGGCGCTCCAAAATTGGCGGAGCTGTTTCGCGAACAGTTTCGTCTCAAATGCGTGAAAGCTTTCGAGCGACAATATGTGGAGCTGCGCATGCGCGATCAGGCCGAGCGGCACGCAAAATTTGGTGACAGCGTTTACATGCAGGAGCCGCATGTAAAAAATGGATGCGGCGGTCTGCGCGATTATCAAAACCTGCTTTGGATGACATTTTTCAAAGAGGGCGCGCTCACCACCACTCATCTCGTCGGCAAAAACTGGCTCAGCCCGAGCGACCAACGCCACATCGATGCCGCTTACGATTTTCTGCTGCGCGTGCGCAACGATCTGCATTATGCGAACGGTCGCGGCACAGATATTTTGCATCTCAACTTGCAGGAAGAGATCGCGCGACGCTTGCATTACCGGCCGAGCCGCGGCGTGCATCGAAGCGAAGCGCTCATGAAGGAATACTTTGAGCACACGCGAAATGTCTTTCGCGTGACGGAGCGAATCACGGAGCAATTTGCCAGCGGCGGATCGTCGGGTGCACTACGTTTGCTGCTCAGTTTCCTTCCATTGGCCAAGAGCGAAGTGGAAGAGTTTGAAAACTTTTTCAGTCGGCTCGGTCAACTTCACGTCGAAAAGCCGAACCTCTTCCTGAACGATCCCCCGCAAATGATGCGCGCGTTCCAGCTTACGCAGGAGCGTTATGTCGATCTTAGCCCGGAGCTGGAGGATTTATTCACGCGCAGCCTCGGTTTGGTCACGCGTACTTTTCAGTACGCAAAAGAACCGCGCGAGATGTTTAAGTCGATCCTGTCGCGCAAAGGCGAGGTCGGCCGCGTGCTGCGCATGATGCATCGTGTCGATTTTCTCGGGCGATATTTGCCCGAGTTCGGACAGCTCACCTGCCTCGTGCAGCACGAATTTTTTCATCGCTACACGGCCGACGAGCATACTTTGGTTTGCATCGACAAGCTGGATGCGCTCGCCACCACTGAAGATACGAAGCTGATGCCGTACCGGAAACTTTTTGAGAAACTCGATGATCCGTTCGTGCTCTATCTCGCCTTGTTATTGCACGACACGGGCAAGGGCATCGCCGCGCGTCCGCACTCCGAAGCCAGCGCGCTCTTCGCACAACGCGTCGCCACGCGACTTCAACTTCCCGCTTCGCAACGCAAGGCGCTCATTCTGCTCGTCGATCATCACGTCAGTCTTTCCGCGATCGCGCAGCAGCGAAATCTCGATGATCCGGCAACGATCGTGGAATTTGCGCGCTCGATTAAAGACCAGGCCAACCTGGACGCGTTGATGTTGCTGACGCTGGCCGACAGTCAGGGCACCAGCGCCAAGGCGTGGACGGATTGGAAACAGCTTCTCGTTTGGCAGCTTTATCATTCGACGACGCGTTATCTCGCCGATCAGGAAGCATTTCATCGGCAGATGAGAATCGAGCGCGAAAAATTGTTTGTCGCCGTGTGCGCAGAATTGCCGGATGACAGCGTGGAAGAAGCGGAAGCCCATTTCGATTTTATGCCGGACAATTATTTTCGCGCCTTCGCCGTGCGCGAGATCGCCTCGCACGTAAAACTGGTGAGAGAATTCCTGTGGAACTTGTACGGCCCATCGCCCGCTCCCCTCGCGCCAGCGTTTCATTGGGAGCCGGTGCCGGCGAAAGGACACAGCGTTGCATCCATCTGCGCGTGGGACCGTCGGCAATTGCTCGCCAAGATTGCCGGCTCATTCGCCACCGTGCCGATCAATATTCTGAGCGCGGACATTTATACGCGCGGCGACAATCTTGTTCTCGATGCTTTTCACGTTTGCAGCGCGACGTCCGAGGCGGTGGTCGATCGCAACGACATGGCACAGGTGGAAGTGACGCTGCGCGCGGCGCTCGAGCACGAACATTTCGACTTCACCCCATTGCTCGAAAAAGCGCGGCGGCAACATGTCTACCGTGCAAATCGCGCTTTGGATTTCCCCACGCGCATCACGCTCGATAGCCAGTCGCATCCTACTTACACCCTCATTGAAATCGAAACGCCTGATCGTCTGGGATTGCTTTACGATTTGCTTTCCTGTCTCGTGCGCGAGCGCGTTTACATTGCCTTCTCGCGCATCAACACGGAAAAAGGCGCGGCCATTGATACTTTTTATGTCGCAGACAGCGCCAAGGGCGGAAAAATTACGGACCCAGATCGAGCAGAGCTTTTGCAAAAGAGATTACAGGAAGCGGCTTTGAGCTGATCAACGTAAATTATCGCGACGGCATGAACGTTCTCATTCTCGCAGCCGGTTATGCGACCCGGCTTTATCCGCTCACTCAAAAAAAGGCGAAGCCACTTCTGGAAGTCGCCGGCAAACCGATGATCGAATGGGTGGTGGACAATCTCGCGCCCGTTTCAGACCTGGAGACTATTTACATCGTTACGAACAATAAGTTCTCGAGCGATTTTCAAACTTGGGCCGATGCTTACAAACGGCGGCATTCAGAATTCAATTTCAAAATCATAAACGACGGATCGAACGACGATTCGGATAAACTCGGGGCGATTGGCGACATCAATCTCGTAATTACGCGCGAGGATCTGAGCAAAAGCGATCTGATCGTGGTCGCGGGGGATAATTTATTCAGCGAACCGCTCACTGAATTTGTAAAAGCGGCGCGCGATTCAATCGCAACGCTCGCGACCTACGATGTGGGCGATCTCGAAGCGATGACGAAGTACGCGAACAT
The DNA here is from genome assembly GCA_041167045.1 of Verrucomicrobiota bacterium. Classification (GTDB taxonomy): domain Bacteria; phylum Verrucomicrobiota; class Verrucomicrobiia; order Chthoniobacterales; family UBA10450; genus CATPCN01. Next base: position 187,487 of record JBEEGW010000008.1, on the reverse strand, counting down.
CGACATAAACTCAGAGGGCGTGATCACGCACTTCGAAGAAAAGCCGGTCAATCCAAAGAGCACGCTCGCCGGCATCGCGCTTTATTATTTCTCGCGCGAAACAATACCGCTCTTCACGACATATCTTGCGGCGGGAAATAACCCCGACCAGCCCGGACGCTTCATTCAATGGCTTTACCAGCGCAAACCGGTGAAGACCTTTCAGATCAAGGGCACCTGGTTCGATATCGGGAGCAAGGAAACACTCGAAGAAGCAAATCGGATCTTCGAAAAGTTCCGACACTAAGATCGACATAAAATTTATGTCGATCTTGTGCGCGCAGTCTGCGCGCTCATGAGACGCTATTTCAAACGGCCTTCGTCGAATTCGATCAGATCGAAATAAGTTTTGATGTCTTTGCGCCCGGCGCCGCCGGCTTCCTTAAGAAAATGGACGAAGCGCGCTTTTTTCGCCGCGGTATCAGGATGGCGCGAGATCATCGCCTGGTTCCATTCTTCGATCTCTTCGACTGAGTGCGCGATTGAGTTTTTTTGCACCCATTGCAAGATCGCCTGGTCATCGTCGAGCCGGCTGGCCGTTTCTTCGAACGCGTCCGGATTGAGTTTCAAAAATGTGAGAAGATGTTTGTCGAACCCAGTGGTTTTGTAGTTGTAACCGTTAAGGAGGCCTTTGCTGTGCAGCCGCGCTTTATCGATCAAGCGCGGTAAATGGACGAATCCACCGAGCCGCTCGTACGGACTGCGTGGGTGCAGTTTTCGCATCGACGCGCAGCTTAGGTGGCGGGCAAAGGATGCGCAACTGCGCCGGAAATTTCTGACTCGCGTGCCGGCTTACTGACCGGTTTTGCTTCTGGCAAAAGCTCGCCTTGCGTCAAACCGCTATTACCGATAATGAGCTGGCCGGAAAACATTCCTCCTTTTTCGACGGTGATTCCTTTCGCGGTCACGTTACCCTCAAGGGAAGCGCCGCGATGAATGACGACCACAGTCTGAGCGACGATCTCGCCCGTCATTCGTCCTCGGATCTCGATGCTTTTAACAGTGAGGCGCCGGAAAAATTGCACCTCCGCTTTGCGCTCGATGAGGACATGATGCGCGTTAACGCGGCCGGGGATTTTTCCGCTGACCGCGATGGTGACCGGCCCCGCACAATCAAGATTGCCGCGCAGCCTGCCTTCGATTAAAGCCGAGCGGCAGGCGACGTTTGTGCTACTGAGATCGCCGCGCGACGTGACATGAATTTGTCCATGCGTGCGAATGACTCGGCTAAAACTCGTGGTGATTTTGTAATCGCGCAGATCGATGTGCCGGCTGCAGGCAGGACAGATGGTCGAGCTGGCGGCGTCGCTGATTTCCTGTTTCGCGCCGCATTCAAAACATTGCACGACGGAGCTGCCGCGCTGTTTCCAAAAGCTGTCGAGTTTGCGCAAGATCGACGTGTCTTGCCCAGCCACGACCGGCTCTTGCTTTGGCCTTAATCTGATCTCCGGCCGAGGGGCGGAGGGTGTAAACGAACCGCCGCACTGGCGGCACATGGTGCTTTTCGCCGCCACATATTCCATCTGCTTAAAGCCGCAGTGTGGACAATCCACACTGACCTTAGCAGGCGACGACTTTGCCACGGGGCGCTAACTGAGCGGATGGTAACGTTGCTTTAGCCGCGCGCGCTGAAGGCAGCGGTCTTGACCGCGCCGGAATCTTCGTTCCGCACAATCTCAGGTCTGCTTCCGCCTTTGGCGGCCGTAACGCTCATGCCGCTTGTCACCTCCGATTTGCCGATGAAGGTCGCGCCTTCTTCGATAATGAGTCGCGCCGCTTTCAAATCGCCCTGCAACGTGCATTTCGATTTGAGCTCGCAGCGCTCATTGACAGTAATGTTGCCCTGCACTTTACCGAAAACGATAATCGATTTGGTTTTGATCTCGCCGCGGATGTCCGCGTTCTCACCGATGGTCAACACGCCTTCGGAATTGATTTCGCCCTCGACCTTGCCATCGATCAACAGTTCTTTTTGAAATTTGATCGAGCCTTTGATCTCGACGTCGCTTGAGAGGATGTCTTTGCCAGAATGTTCAGCCATAAATTTTTGGTGATCGATTAGTGAGTTTCTTGTTGGTTCGCCGTATGTGGGGCGGCTGTTTTCATCCGTCGCCGAAGTCAATGAACCTTCTCCAATCGAAGACATCGGCTTTTGCGGAATGAATTTTTTCAGCACGTGGTCAGTATTATGATGCTTCAGGCCATTGTCAATAACTCTCCGAGGGAAACGGTGATTTTATTCACAATTTACCCGGAAGAGTTTGAACGCGCCGATCTGCTCTTTCAGCACGAAAAGTGCCGCGGCCTGAGTCGGCGTTCGGTCTAATATCCGCCCGGGAGAGAGCGCGGATCCCGCCTGGCCGAGAATCGCGGCTGAATTTGTCGTTACCCGGTCGGAATCGTACGCGATCACGTAATCGACATTGCGATTTGCCAGAATTGCACGGGCTTTTTGCCAATCGCTCGTCTGAAAAAAGACCGCGCTGTCGATGATTCCGGCCAGGCTTTCATGCGAACTGCCGGCCACGCCCGGTTGCTCCGACCAATAAGCGATCGCCGACGAAAGCCACCAAGGGGCCAGAAAAGGATGCCGCTGCGACGATCGCAAATCCGCGGCCAGCGCGCGCAGTTCAATGGCCTCGTTGCGTTGCTCCATTCGGCGCGCTTGTTCTGCCTCATCCGGCCAAAGCCGCCCGTCCCAATCGCGCAAAATCGGAAAGATCGCCAACGCGAACGCGATCCAAACCGCCGCGCGACTTTTGATTGATTCCAGCAAACGGGGAAGCACGATTGCAAAGATCGACATAAAAAAATAGGCCCAGCGCGCCTGCCAAATCGTCAGCAGGTACGTCGCGAGCAACAGCGCGAGCAGGAAAAATGGCGGCGCTGATTTCTTTCGCAAGCCCAACCAAATCAAAATTGGCGCGAAGAAAATGAGATAACCGCTCCAGCGGAGCCAAATCGGATTTGATGGCCACACGTGCGCGAGTTCACCGATTGTGCCCGACCAATTTCGGAAGAGCTGACCTGATTGAAAGATCGACATATCCGGCAGCCGGCGTTCGATCAAAAGCGCGAGCGCGATGATCGCCGCGAAAACAACCCAACCAATCCTTCGATGTTGTGCGCTAAAAAATTGTCGATCTTGTAAAGCGTTGGCCAGGAGGAGGAGTAAAAACAAAAGAAGCGGCTCGTAAGCAGAAACCCAAATCGCCAGGCCCCACGCGATTCCGCTGGTCACGCTCCATTTTTTCGATGGCTGCCTCCGCAAAGACCACTCTGCACAAATTCCAATCGTAATGAGCAAGATCGACAATGACTGGTGATCGGGCCGCCCCAGCTCAGTCCCGTGAACGAGGATCGGGCTGATTGCGTAAAGAATGAGAAGGACCCAGCGATAACGAAACCCCATTCGTCTCGACCACCACCAAAGAAACAAACCGCCGAACAACGCGAGCAACGGCGAGATGAGCGCACCGGCCAAATCGATCGCGTTATTTGCCATGGGCCTCATCAAGATCGACAATCCAAGAATCAAATAATCGAGCGGCGCCGTCGTATGCGGTGTTGTTCCGCGCGGGAAATTCTCGAAATCGTGATGACGCACGATCAAACCGGGATGTTGCGCGCACAGGCGGACGCGCGTCATTCGCGCATAACAATCGGCATCGTTGAAGTAAATATCGCCGCGCACAAAAACATCCTGATAATTCGCGCAGCGCGTCGCGATGATAAGCACACTAAGGATCGCGATCTCGAGAAAGGAACGAGCGAGGCGCAGCACGTCCGCCTTTTTAATCTAAAATCGGCAATCTAAAATCTAAAATGGAAGCTGGGCCCGCCAGGATTCGAACCTGGGACCAAGGGATTATGAGTCCCCTGCTCTAACCGCTGAGCTACAGGCCCATTCGACTGCGAAAGTAAAACATAGCGATGGCCTAATGACCACCGTCGAAAATTGCCAAACGACAGACGGGACTCAATACTGGCGCTGAGGTTACGAGAAGGAAATGAACCAAGCGCAATTAAGTTTCCTGAGCGCCGATGAAAATCGGCGTTGGAATGAAATGCGCGGTCGATTGTTAACATCGGGCGCCGAACTTCTTTTCCGTTTCGCTACGGAATCCGATTCAGCCGGCGCAGCGGTCGAGATCGGCAGCTTTGCTGGAAAATCGACGGTCTGCATCGCGCGCGGTTTGCAGGCGAGAAAAACCGCGCCGGCACGCCTTTTCGCGATCGATATGCATTTTCAACCTGATTTTAAAACTAATCTCGTCGAGTTCGGCGTGTCCGAGATCGTAGAGTCGATCGCGCAGCCGAGTCTGGACGCGGCCGAGACCTGGACTCAGCCGATTTCCTTTCTTTACATCGACGCGCACCACGGAAGAGCACATGCCTATGCCGATTTGATGGTGTGGGACATGATGATGGTTCCGGGCGGTTACGTCGCGCTCGATGACACGAGCGGCTTCTTGTTAGGCCCAAATTTACAATTGCAAGCGGCGCTGCGCACAGATGCGTACGAGTTGGTCGCCGAAGCTGGCGGAATGAGCGTGCTTCAAAAGAAGCAAAGTCTTTTGCCTTTTCTTAGCGATTTCCCGCTCTTGCGCGGATCTTTGGTGGCTTACGTGCAGTTCGTCAGCGCGTGGCTGGGCGCGATGAATCTAGATTTCCGCGCGCCGCATCGGCCCGAAACTCTGCCGCGCCCAACGCGTCGCCGAAATAATTTCGACGCGGCTTTTACAAGATTCTGGGACCGCGGCCCACGACGCCTGGCGCGCGCGTTCATCAAGAAATCGGCCCCAGACGCCAGCCCGCGTGATGCAATTCGCAAAACGGGAGAAGGCGCAAAAGCCGGGCCGAAAGAAGCGCAGCGCATTCTGGAATGGCTTCGCGCCGGCGATCATGATGAGAGCGTGGCTCGGACGCTGATGTACTTGGATTCATGCTTGGATCTGCGCCTGTCGCGACGAGACAGTGCGCTGGAAAAATTCGCGAAACTTTCCGAGCTCGATCGCGCGTTGCACTTTTTGCATTACAAAATCCCGGTGCGCGATATGTCGATCTTGCGCCTGGCTCAAGCCCACGATTTGAGCAGCGCAAGAAATCTCGCGCAAAAAGAATACGTGAAGTTGATTCAAGAAACCGGCATTCCTGAGATTCGGCGTCAGGCCCAGCTGGGATTATCGACTCCCTTTCAAATTCCCGAGCTAAACGAAAAACTTCTCCTGAGAGAATACGCTTTTGATTTGAGCGCGTATCGCTCACTGGTCTACGGCTAAATGCGCGACCCAGAACAAACGCTCAACATCGATGCCGTAGTTGAGCGCGCCGAAAAGCTTTTGCCGGAATATCGCCGCACGATCACGGATATGCCGCGCGAAACTGAATTCAAAGGGATTGGCGCCAGCGGAATGTTTTTCTTTTTCGCAGCGGTGCATCCGTTCGCACCGAAGCAAATTCTCGAATCGGGGCGAATGCGCGGCGAAAGCACGCTCGCGCTCGCGCGATGTTTCCCGGAAGTGCGCATCATCAGCGTGGAATTTGATCGGAAGTCGAAGCACGCCGCTGTAGCCGAGGGGAAACTAAAACCGTACGGGAATGTCGATCTTCTCTATGGCGATTCGCGGGAAGTGTTGCCGCCTCGTTTGCAACACGGCGACGCGGTCTTGATCGACGGTCCGAAAGAATTTCGCGCGCTCAAGCTCGCGCTGGAACTTTTGCGCACCGGAAAGCCATGCGCGGTTTTCATTCACGATTTTTTCCGCGACGAGCCGGCGCGCAAATTCGTCGAGCGTCATTGGCCTAGTGCTTTTTTTAGCGACGATCCCGCATTCACCTCGCGTTTCGGCGGGCTCGATTCGGAAATCGATCCGACGCACGGGCGGGAATGGAAGCATTTGGCCGCGCCTTTTGTTTGTCTGCCGCCCGCGTTACCCGCGCCCTATTTTGTTTTATTGCTGCACGTAATCCTGGCGCGCGCGCTCACGATCGCCATCTCAAAGTTCATGAGATTTTTTTCTCCTCGTCGAACGCAGGGCGGCGGTTCATAACAAGACCTCCAGCCACATGGATCAACCGCCAGCCGTTTACACTTTTCGCATGCCGCAATTTCCAACGCGGATCGTTGCCGGCGTTATCATTGCGATCTTGTTGCTGATTCTCGCGTGGACCGCTTGTTATACGGTGCAGGCGGAATCCGAAGGCGTCGTTCTCCGCTTCGGTAAATTTTTGAAAACAGTCGAGCCCGGTCTGCATTTCAAACTTCCCTTCGGCATCGATCAGGTCAGCGTCCTGCCGACCCGACGCCAGTTGAAACTCGAGTTTGGATTTTATACGCCGGGTTATACAAATAATTTCCAGCCGGGGCAGGACCAGAACGAAGAGAAGTCGATGGTGACGGGCGATTTGAACGCCGCGCTGGTCGAGTGGGTGGTGCAATATCGGATCGACGATCCCAAACAATATCTTTTCGATGTGCGCAATCCCGGCCAGACCTTGCGCGATTTATCGGAAGCAGCCATGCGCGAAGTGATCGGCGACCGGACGGTTGACGAAGTGATCACGATCGGCCGGCAAGACATCGAGATCGCGGCCTTGGCGCGGATGCAGGAGCTGGCCAAACGCTACACACTCGGCGTGCGCATCGATCAAGTGCAGTTGAAAAATGTGAATCCGCCGGCGGAAGTGCAGGCCTCCTTCAACGAAGTCAACCGGGCGCAACAAGATCGCGAGAACGCAATCAACATCGCAAACGGCGATTACAACGAAGCGGTTCCACGCGCGCGCGGCCAGGCCGATCAAGCCATTCGCGCCGCGGAAGGTTATCGCTTCAAACGCGTAAACGAAGCGCAGGGCGACGTGGCTTCTTTTAACGCGATCCTTCTCCAATACATGAAGGCGCCGGAAATTACGCGCACGCGCCTTTATTTGGAAACAATGGGCGACGTCCTGCCGGCGACCGGCGAGAAAATTATCATCGATGATTCCATGAAAAATCTGTTGCCGATCTTGCCACTCGGAAAATCAGTCGAGAAAAAATGAACAAGCGCGGCTGCAGCATTCTAATCCTGATCGTGCTCGCGCTATTTTTATTGCGCACAGTGCTCGGCTGTTTTTTCGCCGTGTATCAGACGGAGCAGGTCATCGTCACCCAATTTGGAAAACCGATCGGCGACCCGATTACCGACCCCGGATTGCATCTCAAGCTGCCGCTCATTCAAGCGGTCAACCGGATCGACAAACGTTTTCTCGAATGGGACGGCGCGCCGGTCGCCATCCCCACGCGCGATAAAACTTACATTCACGTGGATACGTTTGCGCGCTGGCGGATCGACGATGCCAAGACTTATTTCGTGCGCTTGCACGATGAGCGCAGCGCGCAATCGCGTCTGGAAGACATCTTGGGAAGCGAAACGCGCAACGCCGTCGCCAAACATGATTTGATCGAAATCGTGCGCACCGACAAAGATCGACAACCACTGCACGATGAGGGTCTCAAGAATGTGCCGGCCGGTCTCGGCACGATCGGCGTTCTCCCGCCCATTGTTTACGGGCGGTTGAAAATCGAGGACGAGATCAAAGCGAAAGCCGCGAAAAAATTATCCGAGTTCGGAATCCAACTTCTCGATCTCCGGCTCAAACGCGTGAATTACAACCCCGACGTGCTCGACCGAATCTATCAGCGCATGATCAGCGAGCGTCGGCAAATCGCGCAACGATTCCGTTCCGAAGGCGAAGGTGAAGCCGCTCGCATCGCTGGACAAAAGGAACGCGATTTAAATGAGATTCAATCGACCGCCTATCGTCAGGTGCAACAAATCCGCGGCGAATCGGATGCGAAGGCCACCGAAATTTACGCGCAAGCTTACACGCAAAATCCGCAAGCGGCGGATTTCTATAACTTCATCAAGAGCATGGAGACTTACCGCAAGATCCTCACCAAAGATGCGACGCTCGTTCTTTCTACCGACAGCGACTTGTTCAATTTGCTGAAACGGGCCGGCGCGAAACCTCAAAGCGCGCCGCCTGCGCGTTAAGCTCTCTCGTTCAGTCGCGCCGCCAAATATCCTTCGAAATCGGGTGCGTTCGATTTGCGCAGAACGTGCGTGATCCACGCTTCGCGCTCGAAAGATTGCAAGCGCAAATCCCAAACGCAGACCGATGAATCGGCACTGCTGGCCGGAGTTAGCGCGGTCGGATCGTTGGAGCGCGATAAAAAAACACGATGGAAAAGCTCATTGTCGTTTCCCCAAAAATCGATAAAGACAAATGAAGCTTTGTTGCCATCATGCGCGCCGATGAAGCCGACTTTGTAATTGTTCACCGTTTCTTTGCGCAACTGATCGGCGGCAATCGTCTTCGCTGAATCGAGCAGCTCGCGCCGCGGCGATTCATTCTGGTAGGCGATGCCGTAAAGTTTCATGCGCCAATCTTCGATCGTTAACAGCTCGATGAAACGAAACGAGCGCGCTGCGTACGGTTGGATCGAGATACTCACGCTGCGATCACGCGCCCACTCACTTCACCGAAGCCGACACGAAATCCATCGCCTTCGCACCAGCCGCTGATCGCAAGCGTATCGCCGTCCTCGAGCCACTCTCGCATTTCGCCATTTGAAAGTTTCAGAGGATTTGCGCCGCGCCAGGTCAGCTCGAGCATGCAACCGCGCGATTCCTCTGTCGGCCCGCTAATCGTTCCGCTCGCCAGCAAATCGCCTGGTTGCAAGTTGCAGCCGCCGATGGTGTGGTGCGCGAGCTGTTGCGAAATGCTCCAGTAAAGATTTTGAAAATTCGTGCGCGTGATGATCGCCGGCGTTTTCATCGTGGCCGTCTGTAAACCCGCTTCGAGTTTGATGTCGAACGTGAAATCATTTGTTGATCTTAGGTACGGCAGCGGTTCCGGATCCTGCGCCGGCAGCGGCTTGCGAAATGGCTCGAGCGCTTCCAGCGTTACCACCCAGGGCGAAATGCTCGTGCAAAAGTTTTTCGCCAGAAACGGACCGAGCGGCTGATATTCCCAAGCCTGAATATCGCGCGCGCTCCAATCGTTCATCAAAACGAAACCAAAAATATGATCGACCGCGCGATCAATCGGGACCGATTCGCCGAACGAGTTGCCGGGCCCAATTAAAAACGCCATCTCCAGTTCGTAATCGAAACTTTTGCTCGGACCGAAAACCGGCGCGGTCGCATCTGGCGGTTTCGTTTGTCCATGCGGACGGCGCACCTCGGTGCCGCTCGGAACAATCGAGCTGGCCCGCCCGTGATACGCCACCGGCAGCCATTTCCAATTTGGCATGAGTGCGTTCTCCGGACCGCGCAACATCGTGCCGACGTTGTGCGCGTGATGATACGACGAATAGAAATCAGTGTAATCGCTGATGCGCGCCGGTAACTGCATCACCACATCTTTTTGCGCGTGAAAAACGCGCCTGCGCAACTCCCCGTCATCGCGCAAAGTGGGCGCTTCGCGCGACAAAAGATTCTGGAGAATCTCCCGCGCCTTTTTCCAGGCCGGTCGACCAAGTGCCAGAAAAGCGTTCAACGAATCATTCGCAAAAATATGTCGATCTTGAAACTCGGGCGAACGGAAGTGCCCAAGCTCTTCCAGCACGGAAAGATCGACAATCAGATCGCCGATCGCCACACCGACCCGCGCTTCGCCTTGGCGCGGTTTAAAAATTCCGAACGGCAAATTCTGAATCGAAAAATGCGAATCGACTGCGACGTCGACGAAAGATTTGAGCATCATGACGGGAGGAGCCCGAGTGCGCGCAAATCTTCGCGCGGCTCGTCGAAGCTGCAGCTGCCGAAGGAAGTCACGAATTTTCGGCGCGCCTTGATTCTATCAATCGCTACTTCCCAATCGCGCCAGGCAAACACCGTATCTTCAAAAGAGAACGAAGCCGCGTCTTCATCCTCGAGCATCTCGATGGTTTGCCGTTCATCCCAATCGTGTTCCGCCACGAGCACGCCCGCGCCAAGCACGTTGAGAAAGCCGTGCATCTTCGTTTCCACTTCTTTGCGGAATTGGTGGACCGGATGATGCAATCCGGCAGTGAACTTGATCGGCACGTGATGACGCGTGGCTGCGATCAAGGCCGTCGCGATTTGCGTGGATAACGGGAACGCGTCCGCGGTCACACCACCGGTGCGCAATTTGTAACCGAAGACGCGCGGATTTTTTTTGTGATGCTGCGCGAGCAGCGCAATCGTCTCTTCGGCCGCGTCCGCCGGCGTTTCCCAAAACACGTTCAACTTCATTTCACCGAACATCGCGTCTGTCTCGGTGAGCAAGGCAAGATCGACATTCTCGGGCAGCGCCATCTCGAGCTGGTTGATAGCCACAAGATCGACATGTTGCGCGGCAAAGGATTTGATCGCCGCCACGGTCGATTGCAGCGCGCCGCGAAAATCTTTTGCGTTTTCTGCTTTGGGCCCCAGCGCTGAAATGCGCAGTGGATGTTTGTGATCGAATTGCGAGAAGCTGGCAGCCGCCCCTTCAAATTTTTCGACCGGCAAAATAAACGCGCCCAACATCCAGTTGTCGGCCGAGCGCACGTACTGCGCGTGGTTCTTCAACGCGGTTTCAAGATCGAGACTGCACGGCGGGAATAGTCCCGCGTAATCGATCGATTGTGCAAGCAAGGCGCGGAGCGAAGCGGCCGGCATAATGGACTCACCGCGCGATCATGACTTTCGTCAACTCGCGAAAACTTTCGGAGTCAAACGCTGTTCAGACGTGACTCGATTGAAAACTCGGCGTGCAACTCGCCGCGCGCGGGAATTTGCTGAATGCCTTCCTTCTCTTCAAATGCGCGCTGCTCATGCGCATCGGTCAATCCCCAGCAAGGCTCGATGCAGAAAAACGGTCCGCCGTCCGACCACAACGTCAAATAAGGCACGCCCGTAAGATCGACAATGATCGATCGCCCGCTCGGTGGATCGACATAGTTGAATCTGCGATCCGGGACATCGAGCAATTCCAAAATGAACGAGCCGGGCAAATCTTTTTTCGGGAACGGCATTTCGCCGCCCGCGAAGTGAATGTCCTCCGTTTCGCCGCTCAGAAAATTTCCCGGCGCAAAATGGCGGCGATAAGTTCCGGCCGGCATTTCTAAACGGAACGCGTCGAACGAACTCGCAGCAAAACCGGGATGCAATCCGAAAGCGACGTGCGCGGTCAGCTCCGGCTCGTCGTTTCGAAAATGAAAGCCGACGCGGACCTTCTCATTGTCGATCTTGTAAGTGAGATCGAGCGAGACTTTGAGCGGATACTCTGTGGCGGTGAAATCGCGCGGAGTGATCCGATAAGTTAATTGTCCATCTTGCGCGCTTACGAGCTGCCACGTCTTGCCGCGCAAAAAGCTGTGGTTCCCGCCGCGGATTTCGTTTTCGCGATAACGAGTGCGCTCATTTTTGATGCGATGCAAATAATAGCCCATGACGGTGGCGTGATTGGTCCAGCCGCTGGCCGGCGTCGAGATGTCGTTGTCTCGATGCAAAAATCCGATCCATTCGTTTTTCTCGTCGCGACGCGCGACGCTGATGAGTTCCGCGCCGACGCGCGAGACGATGAGCCGAATCCCGCGCTCGTCGTCAGTTAAGACATCGAGCAGCCGATCACCGCGCTGCTCTTCGCGATGCGAAGCTTTCATCGCCCGTCATGGGAAGAGGCCGCGCGCCTTTTTCGCTCTCATGACGCGCTCAACGCCGATCGCCATCGCGGCAGTGCGATGTGAAACCTTGTGCGCTTTCGCGCGCTTGATCACCTGCGCGAACGAGTGTTCGAGGATTCGGAAAAGTTTGTCGGTCACTTCCGTTTCGCTCCACATGAATGCCTGCAAGCCTTGCACCCATTCGAAGTACGAAACGATCACGCCGCCGGCGTTGCACAAAATGTCGGGGATGACGAAGACTTCATCCCAGCGTTCATTAAGAAGAAGATCGGCTTCCGGCGTTGTCGGGCCGTTTGCGCCTTCGGCCAAAATGCGGCACTGCAACTTCGCCGCGTTGTCTTTGTTGATCACGCGATCGACCGCGCAAGGCGCGAGCACATCGCAGGGCATGGTCAGCATTTCGTTTGGATCAATGTGATCGTCCTGCGCGAAGGCGCGCAGATTTCCTTTTTTCAAAACATGTTGCTCCGCCGCGGCGACATCAATGCCTTTGGGATTGTAAAGCGCGACGGTCGCGTCGCTGAGGCCGACAATTTTCACGCCGGTCTTGAGCGCGAGTGAGAGCGCGGCGACCGAACCGACGTTACCGAAACCCTGCACGATCGCGGTGGATTTTTCCGGATCCATTTTCAGCATGTCCATTGCGCGCTCGACGAGATAAACGACGCCGCGCCCGGTCGCTTCGCGCCGGCCTTCGGTGCCGCCGATCGAAACTGGTTTGCCGGTCACGATCTCGTTCACGCAATAGCCTTGATAAACCGAATACGTGTCCATGAACCACGCCATCACCTGCTCGTTCGTGCCCATGTCCGGGCCCATGATGTCGGTGTGCGGCCCGACGAACGGAATCATTTCCTGCATATAACGGCGCGAAACGGCTTCGAGCTCATTGCGCGAAAGTTTCGTCGGATCGCATGCGATGCCGCCCTTCGCTCCGCCGTATGGCAAATTGGCCAGAGCGCATTTCCAGCTCATCCACATGGCGAGCGCGGCCGTTTCCCCCATCGAAAGCGAAGGCGCGAAGCGCGTGCCGCCTTTAGTCGGGCCAAGCGTGAGATGATGCTGCACGCGATAGCCTTGGAATGTTTGCGTGCTCCCGTCGTCCATGTGCACCGGCAATGTCACCGCCACGGAGCGCTTCGGATACATGAGCCGATCACGATCGTTCTTGTCGATGTCTAGATAATCGGCGATGACCTCGAACTGCTCGCAGGCCATTCGGAAAACGTCGTCGTCGTAAATATTCATAAGCGGAGCCGAAGCTATTTGCGCGTGCTGCTTATCGTCGTCAAACTTAATTAGAAAGCGGCCTCCACGCCAACAACCATCATGAGCGAAAAAAAGTTAAAAATCGAAACCATCGCCGTGCATGCGGGGCATTCCATCGATCCGGCGACAGGCGCGGTTGCGACGCCAATCCATCTCTCCACCACTTTCGAACGCGACTTGGACGGAAGTTTTTCGCGCGGCTTCATGTACACGCGCAACAATAATCCGAATCGCCAGGCGCTCGAAAAAGGCCTGGCTGCACTCGAAGGTGGCGTGACCGCCGCGGCGTTCGCGTCAGGCTCGGCCGCGACCACCGCCGTTTTTCAAGCGCTCGCTTCCGGGGATCACGTTATTTTGCCTAACGACGCTTACTACGGCACGGCGCGCATCATGACGGAACTTTTCACGCGTTGGAATCTTGCCGTCACTTTCATCGATATGACGAACATCGATGAATTGAAAAAAGCGCTACGCAAAGAGACGAAGCTGGTCTGGATCGAGACGCCGTCCAATCCGCTGTTGACGATTGTCGATCTTGCGCGCGTTGTCGATCTTGCACGCAGCGCCGGCGCAATTTGCGTTTGCGACAACACCTGGGCGCCGACTTTGCAAATGCCTTTTGCGTTCGGCGTCGATCTGATTGTGCATTCAACCACGAAATATCTCGGCGGCCACTGCGATGTGCTCGGCGGCGTAGTCATCGCGAAAAATGACGACGACTTCTTCAAACGCATTCGTTCGATCCAATATTCCGGAGGCGCTGTCCCCTCGCCGTTTGATTGCTGGCTGGTTTTGCGCGGCATGCGCACATTGCCCTGGCGAATGCGCGCGCATTCGGAAAACGCGATGAAGATCGCAGAGTTTCTCGCGCAAGATCGACATGTTGAGCGCGTGCACTTCCCGGGCTTGAAATCGCATCCGCATTATGAAATCGCGGCGCGGCAGATGAGCGCGTTCAGCGGAATGCTTTCGTTTGAAGTAAAAGGCGGGCGGGAAACAGCTATGGCGGCGGCGAACAAGACGAAGCTCTTCATTCGCGCGACCAGTCTCGGCGGCGTGGAAAGTTTGATCGAGCACCGCGCGTCGATCGAAGGTCCGGGCACGCGGGCGCCGCAAGGTTTGTTGCGATTATCGATCGGGCTCGAGAACGCGGAAGATTTGATCGACGATCTCGCGCAAGCGCTTGCCTAACTTGTCGATCTTAGACGTCGCTTGACCAATTCGGCGACGTCGCGCACCTCCGCTACGCGCAACAAATACGCGGCGCCGAAAAATGCAGCGGCGCCGACGGCGATCGTAAGCAACATTTCGCCAATTGCGACCACGATCCGCGGGCCCGTCGAGAAAAACCAAAATTGCGCTCCGAAACAAATTCCGGCGAGCAGTGCGCCAGCCACGACAAGTTTTCCAATCGTCATGAACATGGCGCTTGTTTCCAAGCCGCCGGCGTAACGGCGCATCATGAAAAAAAGAAAAATAAAATTCGTGATCGCGACCAGACTGGTGGAGAGCGCAAGGCCTTGATGTCCCCAGCCGAGATGCAGCGTGAGAAACCAGTTCAGCGCGAAGTTCACCAGGATCGACAATAAACTTACGATCATCGGCAGATGACGCTTGTTGAGCGCGTAAAAAGCGGGCGCTAAAACTTTCACCGCGGAATACCCGACGAGACCGATCGCATAAAATCGCAACGCTTCCGCCGTGCGCGCCGTCGCCGTCGCCGTGAACCGCCCGTGTTGATAAATCAGCGCAATGATTGGCTCGGCTAGAATGATGAGACCGATCGCGGCCGGAATTGTCAGCAGCATGACAAGGCGCAACGCATGCGCGAGCGCGCCACGAAATTCATTTGTGTTTCCAACTGCCGCGCTGCGCGAAACGAGCGGGAGCGTAACGGTGGCGACCGCCACGCCAAAAATGCCGAGCGGCAATTGCATTAAACGAAAGGCGATATTTAGCCAGCTGACCGGTCCGTCGCCGAGTCGCGCGGCAAATCCGCTGTTGATGAGCACGTTCACCTGCACCGCGCTGGCCGCGATCACCGCGGGGCCCATCAAAACCAAAATCGTGCGCACGCCTGAATCGCGCCATTTGAAGTCGGGATTAAATTTGAAACCAACGCGACGTAGCGACGGAAATTGCGCGATCAATTGCCACAGGCCGCCGATGAGCGTGCCGATCGACAAGCCGATGAGCGAACGTGCGCCGAAATGCGGATCGAGCCACCAACCGAATGCGACGCCGCCAATGATTGAGCCGAGATTAAAAAAGCTCGATGCCATCGCGGGCGCGCCGAAAACATTTTTCGCGTTCAACATTCCCATGGCGAGCGCGGCCAGCGAGACGAGCAGAATGAACGGCCACATGATTCGCGTGAGTAAAATCGTAAGTTCAGTTTTTTCCGGCGACCAGCTCCACCACGTCATTACTTCGACAAGTTGCGGCGCGAAGACGATGCCGAGCAGCGTGACAGCGCTCATGAAAATGGCGGTGAGCGTCGCGACTTTGTTCGCGAGCCGCCAGGCCGAGTCGTCGCCTTCGGTCGCGATTTTTTGCGAAAACGTAGTGATGAACGCTGTGGAGAGAGCGCCTTCCGCAAAAAGGTCGCGCAACATGTTTGGCAAACGAAACGCCATCAGAAACGCGTCGAGATTTCTGCCCGCCCCAAAAAGTCCGGCGAAAACCTGCTCGCGAATCAAACCGAGAATGCGGCTGCACAAAATGGCAACACCGACGACGCCGGTCGCGCGCGTGCTCACTCGCTGGTTCGAAGGCAAGCTCATGAATCGGGCGGAAGATCGAGAAATTCCCAGGGCAGTTTGAAACGCTCGGACAAATGCGCGGCGAGTGCTTTCACGCCGAAAGTTTCCGTCGCGTAATGACCGCCCAGAAAAAGGTTCATGCCGAACTCGCGCGCGGCCACTGTGACCCAATGATCGGCTTCGCCGGTAATGAAAGTGTCGATCTTGGCGTCGGCGACGCGCGCGATTTCTGATCCAGCGCCACCGCTAACGATGGCGACCGCGTTCGTGCGGGACGGGCCGAAAGGAAACGTTTTTACAGTTGCGCCTAACGACTTCTCCAATCGCGATGTCAATTCCTCGCGCGCAAGATCGACATAAACTCTTACGCCGATCGGCTGACCTTTCGCTTCCAGAAATGGTTCGGTCGTGTTGAAGCCAAGACTGGCGGCCAACTGCGCGTTGTTCCCGACTTCAGAATGCAGATCGAGCGGCAGGTGCGCGCTGTAAAGAGCGATGTCGTGTTCGAAGGCCATTTTCAATTGTCGATATAACGCGCCCGTCACGGTTTGCAGGCCGGGCCAAAAAAGTCCGTGGTGCACGATGAGAAAATCGATTCCACGCTCGGCCGCGGCCTGCAAGGCGCGCGTCGATACATCAACGGCCGCGCCAATTTTTTTTACGGTGCCGGAATTGTCGATCTGCAATCCATTGAGCGCATTCGGCCAGTCTTCAATTTCGCTGACGCGCAGGTAATCGTTGCAGTACGCAACCAGCTCGTTGGTCGAAGGCATGTTCCAATTTGTCGGTGAAAAGAAAAAATTCGAGCGATTCTTCGGCGCGAGTTTTCTTGACGAATCTGCGCGCGCTTGTGACGGTTAGGCGAAGAAATTCCGATCGCGAAGGAGACTCGTGGAATACACTGACGCGCCGCAAACACCCGTTGAACCAGCCGCTCCCGGTGCGTTCGCGTGTCCGCTTTGCGGCACGCTGCTTCCGGCCGACGCGCAAAATTGCACGAATTGCGATTGGGCTCGCCCGCAAGAAGCACATACCGCAGAAGGCAAAGCGAGCGATGCGATGGCGGTTTTGCTCAGCATCATTCCCGGTCTCGGTCATTTTTATAAAGGACACAAACTTGCCGGATTCTTGTGGATGGCAGGTGCGGTTCCCGCCGGCATCTTCGTGTTTCTCGCCGCGATCGCTTCGGCCGGCTTCGGCGCGGTTTTGTTTTTTGTGTATTTATTCGCGGTCATGATCCACGCCTACGCGATCGACGACCGCGTGGTGCCGCCGAAAGATGACGAGGGCGAGCAGTACTAACGGGCATTGTTAAAAATTCTCGCGAGCTGATGCGGCCGTGAATGTTAAAAAGATCGGAACGTATCTCGCGCTCGCGTTCGGTCTTTCGTGGGGGTTAGTCTTCACATTTTTCGCGCTTGGCGGCGAGCTGAACTCTGTTGGATTTGTCGCCATGGCGGTCGTCGACATGTTCACGCCGGCCGCCGCCGCGATTACACAGCGGTTCATTTGGAAGGCGCCGTTAAAGGATCTGGGAATTCAGTGGCCGCGATGGCGTTGGATGCTGGTTGCCTGGTTTGCGCCGCTCGTAATTGTTATCGCCGCGCTCGCACTCAGTCTGCTCGTCCCGGGCGTTTCGCTTGCGATGGGATTGGATGGATTGTATGGCCAGCTGAGCGACAAACTTTCGCCGCAACAGCTCGCCGAATTACACGCGAAGCTCGATCACAGTGTTCTCGCGACTCCTGGAATGCTGCCAGCGATCGGACTCGTGCAAGTGCTCGTGGCTGGCGCAACAATCAATGCCGTCGCCGCTTTCGGGGAAGAATTGGGCTGGCGCGGATTTTTGTTCAATGAATTACGTGCGCTCGGATTCTGGCGATCGTCGTTTGTAATTGGAATCCTCTGGGGCGTGTGGCATGCGCCGCTCATCGCGCACGGGTACAATTACCCCGGACATCCGATTGCCGGACCGGCCATGATGACGCTGCTCACCACGCTCATCGCGCCGCTGATCGGCTACGCCCGACTGCGCGCGAATTCTGTCTTCGCTGCGGCCGTCTTTCATGGAACATTAAACGCTGCTGCAGGTCTCGTAATCTTATTACGCGGCGCAAATGCGATGACGACCGGCATCCTCGGGTTTACCGGCATGATTGTGCTGGCCTGCGCCAATGTCGCGCTCTGGATTTATTCCCGCCGACCTGAATCAATCGCGCAACTAAACTAAGTCGCGCGTGTTTACGACCGCCCGATGGATTTCGTCGAGAATTTCCTTCTGGCCGTAACGAGAATTCCATTGCGGATAATGCTCGCGAAATTTTCGCACATCGCTAATCCACCAAATGTGATCGCCGGCGCGGTTTTGCTCTTCGTAGCTCCAGCTCAATTTTTTCCCTGCAATTTTTTCACACTGCGCAATCGCTTCCAGGATCGAACAGTTGCTGTGGCGACTTCCGCCGATGTTATAAACTTCCGCCGGGCGCGGCGCGGCGATGAACGCAGCGAACGCCTCTACCAAATCGTAACTGTGAATGTTGTCGCGCACCTGTTTGCCTTTGTAACCAAAAACGCGATACGGCCGGCCGCTCACGGTGCAGATCATTAAGTAAGAGAGAAATCCGTGCAGCTCGGTGCCGGCGTGCGCTGGACCCGTGAGGCAACCACCGCGAAAACACACGGTGGGCATTCCGAAGTAGCGGCCATATTCCTGCACCAGAATATCGGCGGCGACTTTCGATGCGCCGAAAAGCGAATGCTTTGTCGCGTCGATGCTCATCGTCTCGGAAATGCCCGGCTCGTATTCGTGGCCTGACTCAATTTCCCACCGCAAATCGAGCTCGCGCAGCGGCAATCGATTCGGGGTGTCGCCGTACACTTTGTTTGTCGAAGTAAAAACGAATGGCGCTTCCGGACAAAATTTCCGCGCCGCTTCAAGCAAATTGAGCGTCCCGTTCGCGTTCACCGTGAAATCGGTTTGCGGATCGCGTGCCGCCCAATCATGCGAAGGTTGCGCGGCCGTGTGCACGACCGCGGCGATGTCGCGACCGTGCTTCTTGAAAAGATCGACAAGCGCATTCACATCGCGCACGTCGATTTCGTGATGTTCATAACCGCGCACATTTTTGAGCAGCGCATCGCGGGTTTTGTTGGTGGACGCTTCCGCGCCGAAAAATGTTGAGCGCATGTCGTTGTCGATGCCGACGACGCGATGTCCATCGCGCGCGAATCGCTTGACCGTTTCCGAGCCGATCAATCCCGCCGAGCCGGTGACAATGATAGTGCGCACGCCGCTAAGATCGACAATCAGCCGCCGGCCCGCTCACTTCTCTTCGCCGATCATCCAAGTGACTTGCTCGCTGCGCACGCGCGCGGATGGAAATTCCTCGTCGCCCTTCAAAACACGTTTGAGCAGTTCGGCCTGCTTGCTCGCGTTCACCAGAAAACAGGTGTGGCGCGCTTGATTGATCAGCGGATAAGTAAAAGTGATGCGCCACGTATTCAATTTCGGAACAAAGTTGGCGACGACTTCGCGAGTTTTTTCCTCGAGCGCCGCCGTCTCGGGGAACAGCGATGCGGTGTGACCGTCGTCCCCCATTCCAAGCAAAATGAGATCGTGCCCATAAATCATTTCGCCGCGTTGCGCCGCGAGCACCGCGAGATGGTCCTGATATTCCTGCGCTGCGAGCTGCGGATCGATTTCACCGCGCATGCGCGCGATCGATTTTTCCGGGACGGCTGCCGGCGCGAATAACGATTCGTGCGCCATGCGGTAGTTGCTTTGCGCGTCATCCGGCGGCACGCAGCGTTCATCGCCGAAAGTGATAAAGATTCGGTCCCACGGCAAATCGCGCGCTACCCGCGCAATCTCCGCATAAACCGGGCGCGGTGTGTTTCCTCCGGAAAGCGCAATGCGAAACTCATTTCGCTCGGCCAACGCCTTGTGCGCAAGATCGACAATAAAATTGGCCGCATCGGCCACAAAATTTTTGGTGCGAAGAATTTCGCGGCTCATCGCAAACCTAGACCGCGCAATGCGTCTGCCCGCGCTTCTCGAGATAACGCTGGTGATATTCCTCGGCCCGATAAAATTTTGGCGCGGGCTCGATCTGTGTGACGACTGGCCGATTGAAACGGCCGCTCTTGTCGATCTTGTCGCGTGAAGCTTCGGCTGCGGCTTTTTGCTGCGGCGAGTGATAAAAAATAACGGACCGATATTGCGTTCCGACATCGGGACCTTGTCGATTCAACGTCGTCGGATTGTGATTCGCCCAGAAAACATCGAGAAGTTTTTCGTAGCTCACACGCGCGGGATCGAATTCCACTTCCACGACTTCGGCGTGTCCGGTTTCATCGGTGCAGACATCTTTGTAGGTCGGATTCTCTTTTGTTCCGCCAGCGTAACCGACGGTCGCATTGACGACGCCTTCGATATTTCGATAGGTCGCTTCCACGCCCCAAAAGCATCCCGCGCCAAATGTGGCCTTCTCACTCATGTGGCGATGATGAAGCGAGAATTTGTTTTGCGCAACCTACATCACCATTCCGCCATCGACGCACAAGACCTGGCCGGTGATATAACTCGCTTCCGGCGAAGCGAGGAACGCGACGGCGTTTGCGATGTCTTCAGGCGCGCCGGTTTTTCCGAGAGGAATTTGCGATTGAATCGTCTTCTTGATTTCGTCGGACAATCCCGACGTCATGTCGGTGGTGATAAAACCGGGCGCGATCGCGTTCACGGTGATGTTGCGACTGGCCAGCTCGCGCGCGAGCGATTTCGTGAAACCGATTAAGCCTGCTTTGCTCGCGGCGTAATTGGTCTGGCCGGCGTTTCCAATCAGGCCAATCACCGACGTGATGTTGATGACGCGGCCGGATCGCTGCCTGATCATCGCGCGCAGAATCGATTGCGTGAAATTAAACGCGCCGCGCAAGTTTGTATTGATGACCGCGTCCCAATCTTCGATCGACATGCGCATGGCCAACCCATCGCGCGTCACGCCCGCGTTGTTAATGAGTATGTCGATCTTGCCGAAATCTTCGAGAATCTGCGCGCCGATTTTTTGCACAGCAGCGTGATCCGAAACATCGACCGCGTATGCTTTTGCTGCGTCCGCATGCGTTGCGTTGATTTCATCCGCAGTTTTTTTTGCATTTGCTTCCGTACGACTAACCGAAGCCACACGTGCGCCTTCGCTCGCCAAACGCAGCGCGATCGCATGACCAATGCCCCGCCCCGCGCCGGTCACAATTGCATTTTGATTTTCAAATCGCATTGCTTAGCCGCAATCCTGCGCGCTGGTGCAAAAGTGTCAACGCAGGAGGCGCGCGCTATCTCTGCGCGAACGATATCGTGATCGTCGGCGATTAAGATTCGAATATTTCTCAAACGACGAGTGAGACTTGCCTCGCCGATTCGATTGCTGTCATGAAGATGATTGCTTTTCCATCGCGGTCTTAAGAGTCATGAGCAGTTTCTCGGTGTTATAAGGTTTCGTCAGAAAATTTGTTACACCAAGCGATCGAAGGTCAGCCACACCCGGCTGATCGCCTTGCCCAGTCGAAGCGACAATCGGGATATCCGACTTCATTCTCCTGAGCGCGCGGACCAGCGCCACCCCGTTCATGTAAGGCATCGCGATGTCGGTAAGCACTCCACCGATCGAATCCATCTGCTGTGCGAATAGGGCAAGCGCCTCGGTACCGTCGCTCGCGGAGATAACTCGGTAGTTGTGCTTCTCGAAGATCCTTTTCGTGATCTCTAGAATGTTCGGCTCATCATCGACGATCAGAATTTGTTCGCCGTTGCCTTGAATGGGTGCGCCCACAGTCTTCGACTTTTGCAGTTCCTCGCTGCTGACCGTTGCAGGCAGAAATATTCTGAAGGTCGTACCTTTACCGAGCTCGCTATCAACGGAAAGGAAACCGCTGTGACTTTTCACGATGCCAAGGGCAGTGGAGAGCCCAAGACCGGTGCCTTTGCCAACCTCTTTTGTCGTGAAAAACGGATCGAAAATCTTATCGACCGTCGCGCGAGGCATTCCCAGACCGCTGTCACTAACGCGCAGCATGACATACGAACCGGCCGTTGCGCCCGGAGTCATGGCCGCGTAATTCTCATCGACCGTAAAATTCTCTGCACCGAGAGTTAACGAGCCACCATTCGGCATTGCATCCCGCGCGTTTACCGAAAGATTAAGCAAGACCTGATGTAACTGCGTCGGGTCGCACTTGATCGACCAGAGGTCGTCCGGATAACGCCCGATAATCTGGATTGTTTTCGGAAAGGTCTTTTGCGCAATGTCGATCATCTCCTGAATCAAATGGGTTGGCTTGATCACGACCTGTTCGCCTTCAACCCCGCGCGCGAACGTAAGCACTTGCTTCACGACACTCGCACCACGCTTGGCGCTCTCTTCTATAAGGTCAATGCTCAATGCTGCATCCTCCGCATCCGGATCTTCACGCAGGATTTCCGCGCACATCAAAATGGGTGTGAGAATGTTGTTTAGATCGTGAGCGACGCCGCTGGCCAGCGTGCCGATACTTTCGAGGCGCTGGGCGCGCAGCAAATGTGCTTCGAGCTTCTTTTGCTCGGTCACATCCGTGTTGATGATCAGGATCGATTTGGGCGCTTCCAATTCATCACGAACCAGGGTCCAACGACTGCGAACCGTGATACTGTCACCATCTTTGGAGTTGTGCTTGCACTCCCCCGTCCATTCTCCATTCTCGATAACCGAGGCGCGCGCCGCGGCGGTCGCGGCGGGTTCGTCTTGATAAAGAAAGCTGGACGCCTTTCTGCCCTGAACTTCCCCAGCAGTCCACCCATACAATTTTTCCGCGCCGTGATTCCAAAATTCGACGCGATCTTCCATATCGCGAACCATGATTGCGTCGTGCGCAAGATCTAACAACCTTGCCTGCTCACGCAACCGGTCTTCCGCACGCTGTCGTTCTGTGACGTTAATCCCCGTGGTAATGCGGGCAGAGGCGCCCTCCCAGATGATGGGACCGGAATAAATTTCGACCAAAATCCGGGAACCGTCTCTTTTTACATGGCGAATGCGCCCACTGAAAGCTGCGCCAGAATCGGCCGGTGAAAGTGATTTTTCCAACTCATATATATTCTCGACCGGGAGGAGATCCTTAAGATTCAATTTCAGGAATTCTTCCCGTGAATATCCGTATTGCGCGATAGCAGCTTCGTTCACTGCCAAAATACGAAGGCTTTTGGTTTCGAACACCCACATCGAGCTCGGGTTCGTCTCGAAAAGCAGTCGGTATTGCTCGGCTTGCAACTTTTGTCGCGCTTCGGCCATGACCTGATCAGTGATGTCTTTAAAAGTAACGATGCAGCCAGTGATGCGTCCTTGTTCGTCTTTGATCGGAGCGCTGACGTAATCGACTCGAAAAGAAGTGCCATCCTTGCGCCAGAAGGCATCGTTCGTCACGCGGCGCGTTCCGCCGTCATGTATGCTCGCGTAAATCGCAGACGAATTGCAGCGAGATTCGCATCCGTCTCTTTGAGTGTGTTGGATCGTGGCATGAAACGGCTTGCCCAGAAGTTCATCAGCGCTCCATCCCAGCAACTGGGCACCTTTGGGATTGCTGAAAACAACTTTTCCTTCGAGATCGAGTCCGTGAATTCCTTCACCAGCTGAGTTAAGAATCAACTCGCGTTGACGGCGCAACCGCTGCAGTGTTTCAGAAGCCTTTTTCCGTTCGGTAATGTCCGTCCACACACCAACAGATTCTTTGGCGTGCCCGGACTCGTCGCGGACCACCCGGTTATTGTCTTCGAACCAATGATAGCTACCGTCTTTGTGCCGAATGCGGTATTCCATCGAATAACCATCCTTCGTTAGCGATTTCGTGAGAACGGCAAGCACCCGATCTCGATCTTCCGGGTGTAAACTTTGCGCCCACCACTCGTAGCTAGTTGCTTCGGCTGCAGTAATGCCGAGTAACCG
This sequence comes from Verrucomicrobiota bacterium, assembly GCA_041167045.1. Taxonomy (GTDB): domain Bacteria; phylum Verrucomicrobiota; class Verrucomicrobiia; order Chthoniobacterales; family UBA10450; genus CATPCN01. The sequence goes on along the minus strand of JBEEGW010000008.1, from coordinate 163,764 downwards.
CTCAATGTTTTCGCCGACAACAACAGGAGTTACCTTCTGGCCCTCTATTTTAAGGGCGTAAATGACGGCTGGGCTATGCTCAAGTAAGTGACGCAGCCTTGAGCGTTCGCTTTCCAGTTCGTTTAGAGCGCGGACCAATTCCAAGTTCTTGTGCTCCAGCTTGGCTACGAGCCGTTCGCTATATTCCTTCATCACGTCGGATTCAGCAGGCGCCGACGTGGCGCGGACTTCATGTCCCTTGTCGGTGACTTGGCGTAGCGCGCCAATGATTTCTTCGGCCGACGCCGGTTTGCGCAGGAAAATGTCTGCGCCAAGATCGGAGGAAAGTCTCTCGTCGCTGGGCGAAGTGTAGGTAGCGGTGTAATGAATGAACGGGAGGTGCTTGAACTTCTTGCGTTTTCTGACTTCGGAACAGAGCCGGTAACCATCCATTCGCGGCATTAGAATGTCGGAGATGATGGCATCAGTGGGTTGCGATTCGAGGAGTTGCAATGCTTCTACCCCGTTGGTGGCCTCCACCACGGTGTGGCCTTCGGCTTCCAATGTGGCGTGCAAAAGCTTCTGGTTAATCAGCTGGTCGTCGACGATCAGGACATTCACGGGTTTGCTTTTGATTTGGGCGCGGTCGCGAGGATTTCTGCGACCTGGGCGGGCAGCTTCCGGGTTTCTATCGGTTTAATGATGTAGCTGTGACAGCCCGCTTCACGCGCCTTGTCTTCATCGCCTTTCATGGCGAAGGCGGTAAGAGCGACAACGGGAATATGCTGATAGGAAGGATTGGCCTTGAGCAAGCGCGTTAGTGTCAGCCCATCCATTCCCGGCATTTGAATATCCATCAGAATGAGATTGGGCTGAGTGTGCTTGAGAACTTCCTGCGCTTCATCGGCGTCGCGGGCGCGAGCAATGGTGTGGCCTTTAAATTCAAGCACGTCCGCCACGAGTTTCAGATTCATGGGGTTGTCGTCCACGATAAGAATGGTGGCCGGCGCATTCATGTGCTCCTTCCTTTGCTCACTCGGGGCAGGATCACGGTAAAGATGCTGCCCTTGCCTACCTCGCTCTTCACATCAATCGTGCCGTGCTCGAACTCGACGATTTTTTTTGTGAGCGCCAGGCCCAGGCCAGTCCCTTGATGACGCCGGGCGAGGCCGGAATCAAGCTGCCGAAATTCGATGAAGAGTTTGTCCAAATCCTCAGCTTTGATGCCGATGCCGCTGTCCTGGACTTGCAGCCGCAAGTGCGTCTCATCGCAAAGATCGACAATGATGTTCACGCTACCGCCATCCTCGGTGAACTTTACGGCGTTCGATAACAGATTAAACAGCACCTGCTTCAGCTTCTGCTTATCGAGCGTGACTTCATCGGCCGAGGGTTCGATCTTGATTCTAATCGCGAGTTTTTTCCGTTGTGCCATCGGTTCGATGGCTGAGCAGACTTCCTTGATGGCTTTACCCACCGAGAATGTCTCGGGATGCAGATCGATTTCGCCGGCCTCGACTTTGGCGAGGTCGAGCACATCATTGATAAGTTGAAGCAAATGCCGGCCACTATTGAAGATATCGGTCACGTATTCCGACTGCTTCGCCGTGAGCGCGCCTGTTTTTCCGTCGATCAGGAATTCGGAAAAACCGATAATTCCATTGAGCGGTGTCCGCAGCTCATGACTCATGTTGGCCAGAAACGCCGACTTCATTCGATCGGCTGATTCGGCCTGTTCCTTAGCTGATTGGAGTTCGATGGTACGCTCAGCGACGCGCTGTTCGAGACCGGCATTGAGACTATGAATCTCTTCTTCGGTTCGCTTGCGCTCGGTAATATCGCGGATATTGCATTGAATGAGTCGCTTCTTGTCCACGAGGTAGGCGTTGCTGATGAACTCGACCTCAACCCGCCGCCCCTCCTTCGTTTCCAATGGTAGGGCCTCGTAGCGAATGCAGTCTTTAAGTTGCAACTCGGCGAAAGCGGTTTTGGAAGCGACGCTGCCTTTGAAGGGGCCGATTTCCCATAGCTTCCTTCCCAGAAATTCTTCCTGTGAATAGCCGAGCAAATCTTTCATGAACGGATTGGCGTCTACTACCCGGCCGGTCTCGGCGTCCAGAATAAGAATGCCGTCCTGCGCCGTTTCAAACAGCCGCCGGTAACGACGTTCTGAAGCCAGAATCGCCTGCACGTTCCGAGCCTCGGCTTCATCCGTTCGCGTGTTTGCTTGATCTGTCCGAGTATTGGCCTCCTCTGTTCGCGTATTGGCCTCCTCTGTTCGCGTATTGGCTTCATCCGTGCGCGTTTCAGCCTGCTCAATCCGGCTGTCCTGGCCCGGCCGGTCCCCATTTTGATTCTTCTTCTCTTCAGCCGGGAGCTGCGGCGGTAATTCCTTTTCCAGAATGCCCTGGAGGCGTTTGGTGAACATGAAGAGCTGTTCCCGCGCGCCGTTTTAACGGGCGAAAACTCTAAACAAGCAGCATTTGCCAAGCCGTGGCGTGAACTTCCTCAGCAAGCTTCGAGCGCCGGCGAACAGTTCGTCTTAAATCCGGCAATCAGCGAGAAGCGAAGATTCGGTCATCGTTTTTCTCGGTGGCGATGGTCTGCGCTGCCGTCGCAATATGCACTAAATACTCAACACGGTGCTCTTAGTGTCCAGCTTGGGCTCACTCGTTCTTTGCGCCATTATTTTTTTGTTCTCATACTTGGCACTTTCGGAGCGATCGCTGTCAAAGCGTCGAAGGCGTCAAGCGACAACAGCGCCTTCACCAGCGCTCTCACTGAAACCGGGCGATCCATCAGGCGGCGGCGAGAGTTCGCTTTCAACGCACGATCAGAAATCGAAGAGGCTGAGGAACGCAATCTCGATGGCGAGCGCTTCCTGAATGTTGCGACCAAGATGGTCGCGAGTTGCTCGATGCGACGACCCCTTTATTAGCGGGACACAGCTCATGCTGCCACCGCCGGATGTTCTATCCGACTGCCCAGCCAGTAGGCAGACACATCGCGCTGTCCATTGACGATTCCCGCGCTCGGTTTCTTTTCACATTGATATTTCTCTTTCAATCGTTCAAAGGTCGATTCAGAGATTTGAATTCTTCCCGCTTCGCCAGTTGATTCCAAACGGCAGGCCGCATTAACGGTTTCACCCCAAACATCGTAGGCGAACTTCTTGCGGCCAATTACTCCCGCGACAACCGGGCCGGTGCTGATACCAATTCGGAGACGGAGAGAGGTATCGTACTCGTGGTTAAACCGCGTAATCTCTTCATGCATATGGATCGCCAGTTCGGCAATGGCTTCGGTATCATCTCGCGGTCGGACGGAGATACCGCCCGCGACCATGTAACCGTCGCCGATGGTCCTAATTTTTTCTAATCCTGCTGTTTCCACCAACGTATCAAAGGCGGAAAAAACCTCGTTCAGTAGCTGGACGATCTGCCAGGGATCAATGTGGGCGGAGAGAGACGTGAAACCAACGAGATCAGCGAGAAGCACCGTTGCGTCCGCGTGACTATCGGCAATATTCGTTTCGCCTTTTTTCATCCGTTCAGCGATCCGTTTGGGAAGAATGTTCAGCAACAACTGCTCGGATTTCTTTTGTTCGAGCTCGCACTTATCATAGAGATGTTTCGAATAAACTGCGTTGCCCACACGCAGCATCACGTCCTGGATATCAATTGGTTTATTCAAGAAATCATTCGCGCCCGCTTCGATGCCCAGCAGCCGTTCCTTACGTTCGGAAAGAGCGGTTATCATCAAAATCGGAATATGCGTCGTCTTCGAATTTTTTCTTAAACGCCGGCAGACTTCAAAGCCATCCATCTTCGGCATCATCAGGTCGAGCAGAATGACGTCAGGCGAACGAGCGCCAATTTTCTGCAACGCCTGCTCTCCGTTTTCGGCTTCCTCCACTTCGTAGCCGCGCGCCTCCAACGGGTCGCGCAGAAGGATGCGGTTTTGTTCCTCGTCGTCCACGACTAGGACGAAGCCTAAAGAACGCGGGGTCGCAGTAGCCAACGGTTTGATATTTTCGATTTCAGTTAACATTATTTCTCCAGTGATTTTGTTGTTTGATTCTAGCTTGCCGACGCGATGAAGCGCGTGGTGCTCTCTACGAATGTTCTCGTGTCGATGGGTTTGGTCAGATATCCATCGCAGCCCGCCTTAAAAGCGATTTCCTCGTCGCCTTTCATCGCGTGGGCTGTGAGTCCAACGATGGTCAGGTGACGCGTGGCGGGATTGGCTTTGAGTTCTTTGGTGGCGCATAGGCCATCCATGCCGGGCAAACCTACGTCCATCAGCACAAGGTCCGGCAAGATCTCCTGCGCCATCCGAATCCCTTCTTCCGCCGTCTGCGCCGCAGAAACGACGAACCCCTTCGCCTCCAACAGGTCGGTGGCGAGCTCAAGGTTCAATACGTTGTCCTCGATAATAAGTATTTTTTTGTCAGTCATAAGTTCGCTCCCGTTCCAACTACCTCTTCGAGCAATGGGCGAATGGTGTCGTCGGCCGCGTTTGGCTTGGCGTTTGGTAGGGTCGCCTTGGCTTCGGGTTTTAGGATCGGAATTAAGAAAACGAAGGTGCAGCCGTCGCCTTCGACGCCTTTACTCTCCACCCAGACGCGCCCGCCATGCATTTCGACAAGCTTCTTGGTTAGCGCCAACCCCAGGCCAGTGCCTTGCTGCTCCCGACCGTAAGACGAGTCCACTTGCTCGAACTCCATAAAAATGCGCTCCTGGTCTTTGGCTTTAATACCAATGCCGGTGTCAGTGACCGCTACTCGCAAGCACTTGTCCCCCGGACTCGAGTCGACGCCGGCCGCGTTTTGAATGGCGGCGGTCACAACAACTTTCCCGCCGTCCCGTGTGAACTTAATCGCGTTGCTGAGCAGATTATACATCACCTGCTTGAACTTCGCTTCATTAGCGAACAACGATGGCAAATCCGAGGCCACCTCAGATTCGAGGTTGATTTGTTTCTTGTGGGCCAGGGTTTTGACAATGGTTTGCACTTCCGACAAAGCCTTGCCGACGCTGAATGTATTTCGGATTAGTCCCACGCTCCCGGCCTCCACTTTGGCAAGATCGAGAATATCGTTAATGAGCTGGAGCAGGTGGCGTCCGCTGCTGAGGATGTTGTTGCTGTATTTAAGTTGCCGCTCGTTCAGGTCGCCAAAAGTCTTATCGGCGAGGACTTCCGAAAAGCCGATGATGGCGTTGAGCGGCGTGCGCAGCTCGTGACTCATGCTGGAGAGGAAATCTGATTTGGCGAGGTTCGCTCTCTCCGCCGTGAAGCGTGCGCTCTCTAGCTCGGCGTTCGTTTCCTGGAGCGCGCGCTCGAAACGTTTGCGGTCCGTGACGTCGCGGGCTGCAGCGAACACGCCCTTTAGCTTCCTATCTCTGTCGTAGAAGTTGCTTGCATTATAAGAGACCACGGTTTTTTTGCCATCTCTGGCGCACACGGTCAGCTCATAGTCGGTGACCTTCTTTCCACTGAGGATCAGCTTGAGGCCCGCTTCGGCCCGCTCCGGATCAGTGAAGTAGCTCTTGAATGGCGCGCCGATTAACTCGTCGCGCGTGCAACCAGTGAGCGCCTCCATCTGCTTGTTGACGTCGGAGATGATGCCGAGCGGATCGGTGGTGATCAGCGCGTCGATGTTGGACTCGATGAGGGAGCGCGTGTAGAACTGCTGGTCGCGCAGACGCTGGTCGAGCCTCTTCCGCTCCTCTTCAATCTGCTGGCGCGCGGTATTGTCGGTGCCGATCAGCAAGTAGCCTATGATGCGGGATTGAGCATCGCGGAGCGCCGTGACCGACACGACCGCCGGGAACCGACTTCCATCCTTACGCACCTTGGTCAGCTCGTAGATGTCCTCTATCCCGCGCGACGCCTTGAAGGCAAGTGCTTCGAACCCTGGCGCAATCGGAGTGCCAAATTCAAGGCTCAACGCGGTGGCGCGCGCGATCACTTCCTGCGGATCGTGAAGATCGGCCGGTGTAATCTTGTTCAGCACCTCGGCGGCCGTGTAGCCCAGCATGCGCTCGGCGCCGACATTAAAGATTTGAATCACGCCTTTCTCGTCCGTGGCAATACTCGCAAAGTTGGCACTGTTGAAAATGGCATTCTGCAAAGCCCCCGCTTTCAGCAGAGCCTCTTCGGCCCGCTTGCGGGCAGTGTTATCGGTACCGATGAGCAGGTAGCCTATAATTCCTCCCTGACCGTTGCGCAGCGCCGTGACCGACACGACCGCGGGAAAGCGACTACCGTCCTTACGGATGTAGGTTAATTCGTAAACGTCCTCGATCCCCCGCGAAGCTTTGAAGACCAAGGCCTCGAATCCGGGCGCAATTGTGGTTTCCAACTCCTGACTCAACTTTTTGGCGCGCAAAATCACTTCTTGCGGATCGGAGATCTCGGCCGGCGTGATCTTATTTAGTACTTCAGCGGCCGTGTAGCCCAACATGCGCTCGGCGCCGACGTTGAAAATCTGAATGACACCTTTCTCGTCCGTGGCAATGCTTGAGAAGTTAGCGCTGTTAAAGATGGCGTCCTGCAAAGCCCCGGCTTTCAGCAGAGCCTCTTCGCGCCGGACTTCGGTTACGATCTTCATCGCACTGGCATCTCTATCGAGCATAGCTTCTGCATTACACACGTCCTGACCGGACACCTTTGCACTAGGATGCTTTTTCCCTTTCACCCCGTCGTCACGAGCCAGCGTTTCGCCTGCATTTCTTCCAGACAGTGATGATCTGAGGCCTGCGATGAAGGGGTCTTTTGAATTCATGGATGGTGGGAAGTTTCCCGACCAGACACACGGTCTTGTCCTGCTAACAGTTGATCAGCGGGATTGTGGTGAGAGAGGAGAAGCGCCTTTAGGCCTCATTTGCAGCTTATTCCAGTCCACCGCCCGATAAATCGTTCCGGGAGAAGTACGACTGGCTTAGCGTCGCAATCGAGCGCTCCGTAGGAAATCTTCCCGACACGGATGAGGGGCTATTGTCCTAGTTTCATTACCGTATCCGGTAGCGCTAAAGTAGAAAGTGACGAGAACACTGAATGAAACTCCCGGCATAGAAATCGGGTTCGTCACCGATATAATATAGCCCGCCGAAGCGCCTGTGGGGAACATATCTCTCATACAAGCGCCATTGACCACCCTCGTGGGTCTTCAAGTCAAAAATCGAAGACGCTGAGAAATGCGATCTCGATGGCGAGCGCTTCCTGGATGTTGCGACCGAGATGGTCTCGCAATTGCTCGATGCGCCGGATACGGCGCAGAATTTCGGTGGTACTCAGTTTTTGCGCGAGCGCGGCGGTTTGTTTGCGTGCGGCTGGAAGCTCGACGCGCGCGCCACCAGTTTTCGCGCGAAGAACATCCGACCACCAGGCGAAAATTATCTCGATCAAACGCGCGCGCCGTTGCAGATACAAACTTTCGCCGAGCGCTTTGTAATGATCGGCGCGCTCATCGAGCCACGAGCCGTCGGTTGTATTTTTGTAGCGCATTTCCTCCTGCTTCAGCGCGGCTTCGTTTTGTTCCTGAATATTTTCACGAATGCCCGCCAGCAAAACTTGCAGGCCGCGGGCAAGCCGGTAGGCGCGCTGCACTGCGCTGCCGTGCGCGGTCATGGAAGCGTTGAGCAATTCGACGAGGTTATTTTCTTCCACCGCCGAAACGCGATCGCCATTCGGCGAAAGTGGAATCGCGATGCAACGGGAAAGGATGGTGTCGGGCAATGCTTCCGGCAACGCGCTGAGCAAAAGCAAAAGCGAATCCTTCGGCGGTTCTTCGAGCGTTTTTAGAAATGCATTCGCCGCTTGCGGCTGTAAACGGTCCGCTTCGGAAATGATTGCGACTTTGCGCCGGCCATCGGCCGCGCGCATTTGCAGCGTGTGCTCGAGATCGCGAATTTGTTCGATAACGATCTTGCGCGATTTCGATTCCGGTTCGGCCAAAAAAATTCCATCCGCGCCGTTTACGGCCTCAGCGAGATCGGAAGCAAGCGCGCGTTTTCCACTGCCGGCTGGGCCGGAAATGAGATAAGCGTGGGCCAGGCGATTTTGATCGTGCGCGCGCTGCAGATAACTCAGGGCGTCGTTGCGTGAAAAAGCCATCGGGCAATTTTAGATTTACGATCTCGGATTTTGGATTGGCAAAACGGGTGAGAGAAGCGCCCAGATTTCGTCTTCGATCTCATCGGGCGTGCGCGAGGCATCAATGAGACGAATTCGTTTCGGCTCGCGCTGTGCAAGATCGACATACGCCTGGCAAACGCGTTCATAAAATTCGAGCGGCTCACGTTCCATGCGATCGAGTTTATCGGTCGATTGAACGCGCTTGAGCATGCGTTCGCGCGCGGTGGCGGCGTGGAGATTGAGCACAAAGGTGATGTCAGGTTTGCAATCGCCGACTGCGAATTCGTTTAGTTGCTGGACAGTGCGCGGATCGAGATGGCGCGCGACGCCTTGATAAACGGTAGTGGAATCAAAAAAACGATCAGCGATGACGACTTCGGCGCGCGCCAGCGCGGGCCGAATGACTTCGCGCACGAGTTGGCTGCGGCTGGCTTCGAAAAGTAGCAGCTCTGTTTCGGGGACCATGGCGGAACTTTCCGGCGCGAATTTTAACAAATCGCGAATCGTTTCTCCGATGGGGGTGCCGCCGGGTTCGCGTGTGACCAACGGCGGATTGCCCATGTGCTCCAGTCGCCGCGCGAGCCGCTCCACCTGCGTGGATTTTCCACAGCCTTCCGATCCTTCGAAACTAATAAATACTCCGCGCGACATGGCAGCGAGTTTGAGACATGCGGAGCGGATTGTCGAATGCGCGCGCGCAGTTTATTAAAAGATCGACATGAAAAGATTCTGGCTCGTGAAACAGGAACCGTCGGCGTATTCGTGGGCAGATTTTGTGGCGGACGGCAAAACGAGTTGGACCGGTGTGCGCAATTACACGGCGCGAAATAATTTGCGCGCCATGAAAAAAGGCGACCAGGTTTTGTTTTATCACAGCGTGACGGACAAGGCCGTTGTCGGCATCGCACAAGTGGCGCTCACGGCGTATGTCGATCCAACCGCAGAGGAAGGCGACTGGAGCGCGGTCGATCTCACGCCGAAGAAAAAGCTGAGGCGTCCCGTTTCGCTCGAAGCGATCAAACAGAATCCGCGCCTGAAAAATATGGCGCTGCTGCGGTTGTCGCGCCTCTCGGTGCAACCGCTGAGCGAAAAGGAATTTCGCGAAATTGTGCGCATGGGCAGCTGAGGATTTTTGCGCTTGTCGTTCGCTTGGCGGGCGCGAGACTTTTTCTCGTGAATGGCGCGACCACGACTTCCCTGCCATCCATTCTCGCTGCTCCCGCTGTCGAAGCGCGGCAGTCGATGGTTGTTTCAGTGCACGACGTCGCGCCGGCGACACGAGACGCTTGCGAAAAAGTTATTGTCGATCTTGCGCGCCACGGTGTGACGCGGTGCTCGATTCTGGCGGTGCCGAATTATCATCACAGCGGCCAGTCGATGGCTGACTCGTCCTTCCGGCGCTGGCTGCAAAGTCTGGAAGAGCGAGGCAACGAGATCGCGCTCCACGGTTATTTTCATGAACGGCCGCGTCGGACGGATGAAAGTTTGCGCGCCCGCGCCATTACCCGCTTCTACACTCAGGACGAAGGTGAATTTTACGATCTTGATTACGACGAGGCGTTTCGGCGAATATCCCAGGCGCGTGATGAATTTGTGGCGGCTGGTTTGCGACCGCGCGGATTTATTGCGCCAGCCTGGCTGCTGAGCGTGGGCGCAGAACGGGCGACGGCGGACGCGGAAATGGAATATACAGCTCGACTGACAAACGTGCGCGATTTGCGCTCCGGGGAAACTTTCTCAGCGCGTTCCCTCGTTTACAGCGTGCGCAACGCTTGGCGTCGCGCTGCGAGCCTGGCTTGGAATGGGGCACTTTTCCGACAGCTTCATGACGCGCCGCTGATACGGCTGAGCATTCATCCGGTGGATTATGGTTATCCAGCGGTTTGGGACCAGATCGTGCGGTTCATTAAGCAAATGGCCGAGGCGCGGAGGGCGACCACTTATCTCGACTGGATCGGGGAGCAGCGGGTTCTTGCGCGGAACGAATCATAAAACGCCATGAGCCGGTGTGATCTTCATATTCACTCGCGCTTCAGCGCGCGCTCGGAGGAATGGCTCTTCCGGCGCTTCGATTTCCCCGACAGCTATTCGGATCCGCGCGACTTGCATGCGGCGTTGCGGGCGCGCGGGATGGATTTCGTCACGATCACGGATCACGACACAATCGAGGGCTGCCTCGCACTTTCGGACCTTCCCGATTCGTTCATTAGCGAACAGGTTACAACTTATTTTCCTAAGGATGCGTGCAAAATCCATGTTCTTGTTTGGAACATTTCGGAGGCTCAACACGCCGAGATTGCAAAGCTTCGGGACAATATTTTTGATCTTCAAGCGTTCCTGCAAAGCGAAGAGATCGCGCATGCGGTCGCGCATCCCCTTTACAGCATTAACGGCAAGCTCGACGCAACCCACCTCGAACGCCTGATCCTGCTCTTTAAGCATTTCGAGGGCATCAACGGCTTGCGCGACGCGATGCTGAGCGAGCTTGCCCAGAAAATTCTTGTCGATCTTACGCCCGCGAAAATCGGTGAGCTGGCCAACCGTCACAATCTGGCGCCAACGCACTCGGAGCCGTGGAAGAAAATCTTCACCGGCGGCTCCGACGATCACGGCGGACAATTTGTGGCTTCGGCTTTTACGGAAACGCCGGCGGCGAAGTCAGGAGCGCAATTTTTGACCCACATTCGCGCCGGGAAATGCACGGCGCGCGGCCACGCCGGAAGTCCCCTCGCCTTGTCGCACGGATTCTACAATACGCTCTCCTGTTTTATTCAGGATCGCTTTCACGAAAAACTCGGGCCGAGCGCCGTTCTACTCGAGAAAATGTTTTCGCGCTTCATGGAAGGGCGCGATCCCACGGAGTTCACGCTTGGGGAGAAAGCGAAATTCGCCGCGCAGGGATTAATGTCGGGCAAAATTTTTGAATTAGCTAAGCCGGCGAATGTTTCCCTCTGGAAAGAGCTCTCCGGTTATTTCGCGAAACCGGAAGTGAAAGCGATGCTGGCCAAGGAGCTCGAAGGCGTAGAAGAGCCGGAGCGGCGCACGTTTTTGATGGCGAATCTCGTTTCAGAGCAACTGGCTTTTCGGCTGTTCGAGAAATTCGTGAAGCAAATCAGCGGCGGAAATATTTTGGAAAGCGTGCAGGCCCTGAGCGGCATCGTTCCGATCCTGGTGGTGCTCGCGCCGTACATCTATGGATTCCACAGCCAGGCGCCATCTCGATCCTGGTTGCGCGAAATTTGTTTGCAGCTGACCGGCTCGATTCCGCCGGTGCTGCAAAACCGAAAACGCGCATGGTTCACCGACACACTCGAAGATGTGAACGGCGTCGCGACTACCATTCAAAAGATGACGGCAGCAGCGGCCGCGGCAGGCGAGGAATTGATCGTCGTAACATCGCGCAGCGAGCTGCACATCCATGACATTCCGATCAAAAACTTTCGGCCGATTGGCGAATTCGAGCTTCCGGAGTACGAGCTGCAAAAATTAAGTTTCCCGCCGATTCTGCAAATGCTCGACTACGTGCAGCGCGAGCAATTCACCGAAATCATCATCAGCACGCCGGGACCGATCGGCTTGACCGCGCTGCTCGCCGCGAAAATGCTGAACCTGAAGACGAGCGGAATTTATCACACCGATTTTCCGCAATACATTCGCATCCTGACGGAGGACAGCTTCCTCGAAAGTTTCGCCTGGACTTACATGCACTGGTTTTACGGCCAGCTCGAGACCGTCTTCGTCAATTCCGAGTTGTATCGGCGCAGTTGGATCGAGCGCGGTTTCGAGCCGGAGAAATTGAAAATCCTGCCGCGCGGGCTCGACACCGAATTATTCACGCCCGAGCGGCGCGACCCCAAATTCTGGGGACGCTTCGGTGCCAATGGCAGCGACCTGCGCTTGCTTTACGTGGGGCGGATCTCGCGCGAAAAGGATCTCGACGTTCTCGCGACCGCTTACCAACGCTTGCGCGAAACTTTACCGCTGAAACTTTTCCTGGTGGGCGATGGACCTTACTCAAAAGCGCTCGCTGAGATGTTGCCGGACGCGTTTTTCACCGGCTATCTCACCGGCGTTCCACTGGCCACGGCTTACGCTTCGGCCGACATCTTCGCGTTTCCGAGCACGACCGACACTTTTGGAAACGTCATCATCGAAGCGCAGGCTTCCGGATTGCCGGTGGTCGTGTCCGATCAGGGCGGGCCGAAGGAATTGGTGGAAGACGGCGTCAATGGCTTAATCACTAAAGGCCACGATGTAGACGATTTCGTTCGGGCTGTGGAAAAGTTAGCGCGCGACGCTCAGATGCGGGAGCGTATCGCTCGAAATGCGCGTCAAAGCGTGGTGGATCGTAGCTGGCCGAACGCGTTTCGAAAGTTTTGGGCGATGACCGAAGAGTAATGAACCAATTGCACAGTTTCGACCTCGGCCCCAGAAACCTTTTCCGTTTTTCTGCGATCATTCTGTTAGTGCTCGTGTTTGGGCAGTCCGTCTTTGGAGATGAAGCCACCAGGCGCGCCCAGGAGGAATTACGAAAGCGCAATCTTTATTTCGGAGATGTAAACGGCCAGATGAATCCGGAGCTGACAAATGCGCTGAAAAAATTTCAGGCACGAAAGGGTTTCGCAGTCAGCGGCCAGATCGACAAAGATACTGCCAGCTCCTTGAACATTCCCCAATCGCCGGCGGAAGTGGCTGCGAGCACGACCTGGCCGGATGTACCGATTCTGAAAAGTGACGCGGCCCGCGAGCTACCTGAACCGGAGCGCGTGGCACTGGAGCAGCAAGCGGAAGCGAGCGGTGGCGCGAACTCCACGGCGATCGCGGCGCCGGCTGAATCTCCCACTAGCTCGCAGAATCTGAAACCAGAAGAGATCACCAAATTCGTGAAAGATTATTTGCGTGATGCGGAAACGGACGATGTCGATCTTCAACTCGGCTATTTTGCATTTCCGGTCGATTATTTCGATCACGGAAAGGTCGGGCGTGATTTCGTGGCGAAAGACACGCGCAATTACGTGAAACGCTGGCCGCAACGGAAGTACATGTTGACCGGGCCGGTAAAATTTCTCGCCTCCTCGAGACCGACCGACACGCAACTGGAGTTTGTCATCGCTTTTAGCGTCGGAAACATAAAACACGCTGTCCACGGGAAAACCAAAAACTACTGGACAGTCACCTTTCACGGCGAAAATCTCAAAATCGTGGCGGTTAGAGAGCAACGCTTGCACGATTAGTAGGTAGAGGGGTTTACCAAAGGCATCTGGAACGATGCAAAATGGGGCCGCTCGGGTAAAGGGGCACTGGGATGAAAGTTCAAACAAAGATCACGCTGTTGCTCGCGCTGGTGGTGGCGACATTTCTCGGTGGCGTCCTGGCTTTTCGCGCTTACGACCGCTCGAAACTGCAACGTATCGCTCAGGAACGCTTCGACGAGCGCACGCGTTCTTTCGACGAATTTATCGTGCGCAACGGCGAACCGCTCCAAACTGTTGTCGAAGATTTTACCTGCCTCGACCAAATGGTGCAGGCGATTGCGACCGAGGACTACCAATGGTGCGGCGAAAATCTGAACAACTCGACCTTGAGCGGCTATCACGCGAATGCCGTTTGGATTTACAAGCCCGATGGCACCGTCTTTTATCCGCACAATAATCTGAACGCGCCGGAATTGCGCGAGATCCCGGTTTCACGCGAAGCTTTGCCGCGCATTTTTGCGCGCGAGCGGTTGCGTCATTTTTTCATCAAGGTTCCGCAGGGCGTTATGGAAATCCGCGCGGGCACGATCCACCCTTCCCGCGATTTTCGCCGCGAAACCACGCCGCAGGGTTATTTCTTCGTTGGCCGATTATGGAACCGGCCGACGCTTGATGAAATGGCGGCGTTCACCGGGAACAAGATCGACATAGCCTCGGCGGGAGATCGCACTGCGGAAATTCAGAACGACAGCAACGGCTCCATCTCGTTCTACCGGCTTCTGCCCGGTTGGGATGGGAAACCGATTTCGCGTCTCGTGATTCGAAGTGAATCGCCGTTGGTGCAGGAACTCAATCGCGAAAGCAGCGCGCTGCTCATCGCGTTAATTATTTTCGCGCTCCTCTTGTTGCTGCTGATCTCGAGCTCGCTCGTCCGGTGGGTGCACCGTCCGCTGCGCACCATTACGGAAAGTCTGCGCCACAGCGATCCCAAACCGATCGAGTCGATGAAGAAAGACAATTCGGAGTTCGGCCAGCTTGCGCGCACTGTGCACGAATTTTTCAAACAGCAGGACAATCTTATTCGCGAAATGGAAGAGCGCCGCGCGACGGAGGAAGCTCTGCGCAAAAGTGAAGACGAATTGCGCCACGCGCAAAAAATGGAAGCGGTTGGACGGTTGGCCGGCGGCGTGGCGCACGATTTCAATAATTTGCTCACTGCCATCATCGGCTACGCGGAATTACTCGCGCACCGAGCGGTGGACGATCCGACGACGCGCGAACACGCGGAACTTATCCGCCAAACCGGCGAGCAAGCGGCCATCCTTACGCGTCAGCTGCTCGCTTTCAGCCGCAAACAAATCTTGCAGCCAAAAGTTCTCGATTTGAACAAGCTGGTCGTGGACATGGAGCTTTTGCTTCGTCGTGTCATTGGCGAGCGCTTCGAATTAAAAACTCTGCCCCAAGCCGAAGATGGCCGCGTTAAAGCCGACCCGAGCCAGCTCGAGCAGGTCATCCTCAATCTCGGCGTGAATGCTCGCGACGCCATGCCGGCCGGCGGAAAGCTGACCATTCGCACCTCTAATGTCTATGTTGATGGAGTGAAACCGGCCGACATTTCCAATCCGTTGCCCTCAGGAAATTACGTCGTTCTGGCAGTCGCGGACACCGGCGCGGGAATGGACAAGGAAACGAAGACTCGCATTTTCGATCCTTTCTTCACCACGAAAGGGCCGGGAAAAGGAACCGGCCTCGGCTTGGCGACCGTCTACGGAATTGTGCGGCAAAGTGGAGGCGGCATCGCCGTCGACAGCGAACCGGGGCACGGCAGCACCTTTCGCATTTTTCTTCCGCACGAAACTTCGCCTGTGAATTATTACAGGCCGAGTCCAGCCCCGATCGATCAAACACGTAGCACCGAGACAGTGCTGGTGGTCGAAGACGAGAAAATCGTGCGCGAGCTCGTTTGCGATATTTTGCAGCAACAAGGCTACACCGTTCTCTGCGCGGAGAATGGCGCGACCGCTTTGGAAATGGCACGAGAGTTCGAAAGAGAAATTCATCTCCTGGTGACCGACGTGATCATGCCGCAGATGAACGGCCATGAGCTTGCGCAGGCGCTCGCTGAAACCCGCCCGGAAATGAAAGTGCTTTTCGTCTCCGGTTATTCGGACAACGAACTGGGCGAGCATGGAATGCTCGGGCCGGGCATTGAATTGCTGCAAAAACCTTTCACGCCGCAAAGTCTCTCACAAAAAATTCGCGCCCTTCTCGGCCCGAGCGGAATGGAGGACAACGCAACCTCTGCGCAATTGCATTTTGCCGAGCTCACATGAACGCGAAAACTTTGTTCCACCTCGGCCTAAGTTTCGCGCTCATTTGCGGAAACATTTTCGCCGCGGATAAGCCGACCGGGCAAGCTGCGAATGCGAAACCCGACAAGGCCGCCAAACCACAAGTTGTTTTAGCCGCGTGGTACAGCGTGCCGGGCAATTCATTAGCGCACCGCCGTGCCGGCAAAGGCGAACTCACCGCTGCGCATAACAGTCTTCGCCTGGGTACGCTCGTGCGCGTGACAAATATTCAAAACGGCAAAAGCGTCATCGTGCGGATCACCGATCGGGGAATCACAAGCCGCCGTGCTAAGATCGACATCTGCAAAGAAGCGGCCGAGCAAATCGGAATTGTACAAGTAGGAATGGCGCGCGTTCGTCTTGACTTATTACCCGCGGTTGCGCCCGGCGCGCCGCCCACTGCCAAAGCCGCGCCGGCGGAGTAATCTCCTCCGCAATTAGGCCGGCAGCGGCGGAGGCAATGTCGATGTTGGTGGCGGCGGAACTTCGGGCTGCAAGGTCTTTGTCCAGACATCGTATTCAGGCCCAAATTGCCGCAGAAAACAAAAACCGAACGCGTAGAGCCACACAAACATCGGCAACAAAATAACCGTCCCGACGTACGGCAACGCCGCGATGCAACAGGTCAGGCACGCGACAATGCCGCTCACGATGACCATCGCCATCACCAAAACGATGCCGAACAAACAAAACAAAACGAACGGCCCGACGTTTTGCATCATCAAGCGGCTCACTTCGCGAAACGCCTCCATCGCCTTGCAGCGGCGAATGTACATGACTGGCACCATGAAATAGCTCGCCACGCTCACGAAAATCCAAAAGAAAAGCCAAACCAGGGCCAGCACCGCACCCAGGATCACGAAGGCGATTATCGCGGCCCCATGCGATCCGCGCGCGAGCGCGCTAATCGGAAGAAAAATTGCGAGAGCAAATAACCCCAGGACCGCGAACGCGGCCAGCATCAACGCGAGCATAAATAAGAAAAAGCTGTTGCCTTCCTTTCGAAACTCGCGCCAAGGCTGCACGATCGCGCCACGATTCTGCACGATGCAATCGGTGAAAACGAATCGCCCGCGCGACGTCACCCAAATGAGCAGCAGAACGAGAGCAAGGATACAGAACGCCATCACGATGATCGCCGCAATCGCCCACGGTTCCAAATGCGACGCTGCCGCTGCGCTCGGTGCATGCTGATGCGAAAATTGGGAAGCCGTAAAATGGCTGCCGCGGAATGGCGGACTGAAGCCGCCGCTGGAAAGATGTCCCGAAATGAAAGCCGCAAATCCAATGACGAACCATTTCGAAATATCGAACGGTTGAAAAAGAATCTTCTTCATCCGCTCGTACGCTTCCCCGAATGGCGCGAAGATCTCGATCTTTCTTTCCGTGCCGTTCATCGCGCCGATTTGAATCGT
This sequence comes from Verrucomicrobiota bacterium, assembly GCA_041167045.1. GTDB lineage: Bacteria > Verrucomicrobiota > Verrucomicrobiia > Chthoniobacterales > UBA10450 > CATPCN01. Next base: position 146,685 of record JBEEGW010000008.1, on the reverse strand, counting down.
TTATGTCGATCTTAGCAAGCTTGCGCACCAACGCCTTCGCGCATGCGCGCGGGCGAGGCCGGAATCTTGTCGAGCACGATTCGTCGATCTTCGCCGTAATGACCGAAAGCGAGCACACCGGTCGGACATTGCTGCACGCAGGCCGAGCAACGCACGCATTGCGGGTCCTTCATCGGCAATCCCTTGTTCGCGAAATTCATCACGTCGATCCCCTGATGGCAGACCGCAGTGCAAAGGTTGCAGGAAATGCATTTCGATTTTTCGGGGAAAATGCGGAAACGCGAAAAGCGCGCGTAGATGTGCATGAGCGCGGCGAGCGGACAGAAAAATCGGCACCAGACACGGCCCGAGTATTTGAAATAGAGTCCGACGCCGATCACGCCGCCGAGAAAAACGTCGACCGTCCACTTGTAGCTGGCGTAATTCACAAGGCGGCCGCTCGCGTTTTTTCCTTCGAGCAAAAAATGAAAGAGCGACGCGACAAATGATTGCGGCCAAATCCAGCCGATCACGCGCAGCAGCAAAAGCGCAAAAGCAATCGCGAGAATCACCTGCCCTGCCATGTTCAAGCGGTTCCAAAACGGACCGTGCGGCATTTTTTGTCGATGTTGATCGCCCATCGTTTCTGCGAGCGCGCCGCAGGAACAAATCCATCCGCAGTACGCGCCTTTGCCCCAACGCCAGATGAGCAGCGGAATGAGCACGAACGTTTGCACAAAAGAAATGACGAGCCACCATGCGATCGGCGCGTCAGTGAAAACGTTGTAAACCATGAGCGGCCACGCCAGGACAAATCCGTACGCGCGCCAGTATGCGCGCGGATGCCCCCACTCCGGCCAGGAATGCGAGGCGTACTGCGCCTGCGGAATGTACGATTCGAACAAATGATCGGCGATTGTTTTGCCGAAGCCGTGATCGAAGACGCCATTGTAACCGAGCCAAGGCAAAATAATTTCGGGCAACAAGAAAAGCGGCAGCACCTGGATCGACATCAACACGAGGGTCTGCAGCGTGACGTAAGGAGTTTTGCGACGGCGAATGCGCCCGATCCCGAAGCCGACGATCAAGCTGCTGTAGAGAAACGTGTAATAAAACGAGCGCGACTTGAGCGAGACAGCGATCGTTCCGATGATTGTCGATCGATCCGCGGCTTGCGCTTGGAACCAGTCACCTAACGAGGTCACGACCTGCGGCATGTTGTCCGGCCAGGGATTCGTCCAGCTTTCGGCGAAGCCGCCAGACTTCCACGTGTAAACGAAAATGCAGAAGGCGAGAAAAACTCCGAGCGCGATCCAGCCACGCGCGGTCGATTCACCTGCAATCGGAATTCCTGAGCGCCGGAAAAATCCGAGCGGAGCTTCGCGTCCGAGCATCGTGAAAACAACGTCGTTAGGCAATTCAGTCGACGCCCCGTTCAAGAAGACGCGGTCCGCTTCGATGCGCTCGACCTCCGTGCCAAGCGCGAGCTTAAGCGAGCCTGTTTTTTTCGCGCGTTGCATTCCGGAAGTCATCGCCGTCGTCACGCGCTCCGAGCTCGGTTTTTCAATTTGCACATCAGCCGTCGCGTCTTGAAGCAACATGTCGATCTTGGTGACGTTGTCCGGCTTTGGCCGCGCAAATTCTTTTTTGCGATAACTGAGCGTCACATGTGCGCCGCTCGTCGTCAGCGCGATCGCCGTTTCCAGCGCGCTATCGCCGCCGCCGATGACAAGCACATTTTTGCCGTCGAATTCTTTCGGATCGAAAAGCCGATTAAAAACTTTTTCGAGATTTTCACCCGGACAGTTGAGCTTGCGAAAATTTCCGCTGCGCCCAATCGCGATGATGACTCGACGCGCGCGCACAATCGTTTTGTCGGCCTTGTGCAAAAGTAATTGTCGATCTTGCCGCTCGATTCGTTCGATCCGCGACGGCACGACTTCGATTCCGGCCGCGCGGCGTTGCGCTTTCATTTCTTCAACGAGCGCCTCTTTCACATCGGCGTGAAACTGCAATCCGCCTTCCAGTTTCATTTCGGTCGGATAGGTGTAGATCGGTTTCGCTTTGGGAAAATTGACGACCGTGGAAAAAACTTCCGTCGCTTCGAAGATGACGAACTTCAAACCCGCTCTCTTCGCTTCAATCGCCGCAGAAATTCCAGCCACGCCCGCGCCGATGATCGCAAGATCGACATCGTTACTTTCCGTTTTCACAAAATCCGGCTCACGCAAAATCGCGCGGACTGCTTCCGCGCCGGTGTGCGAAGAAAATTTCAAAAGCGGAATGCCGGTGAGATCGCCGACGATGCGCACACCCGGAATCACCGTCGCGCCGTTCTCGCCGGAAACGGGAAGTTTTTCGACAGTGCCGCCGGGCCACTGCGTGTGCAGCCATTTCGTGTAACGTTGCAGAATTCCGGACATCCTTGTCGATTGACCTTTAATTTCGAATGAGCACTGCGAAAAGAGAATTTAGTGTTGCGCACAGCCGCGGCGACGCTGGCCAGCGAAAACCTGACATGATTCAAGCGCGCATCGGTCGCCGTTATCCCATCGGCGCGGAGTTGATTGGCCCAAACAAAACAAGTTTCCGCGTGTGGGCGCCGAAAGCGAAACATGTCGATCTTGTCCTGGAAGCGAGCGCCGAAGGAAACGGGCAGCACAGCTTTCATCGGCTTGCGCGAGAAACTGGCGGATATTTTTCCGGAACGGCCGAGATCGGCGCCGGATCGCTTTATCGGTTTCGCCTGAATCGCGCGCAGAATTTTTACCCCGATCCCGCATCGCGTTCCCAACCACACGGTCCGCACGGCCCATCGCGCATTGTCGATCCAAAAAAATTCAAATGGACAGACGCGAAATGGCCCGGCGTGAAGATGCGCGGTCAAATCATTTACGAAATGCACATCGGCACATTCACGCCGGAAGGAACCTGGCGCGCCGCCGCCGAACAATTGCCGGAGCTCGCGCGCATCGGCATCAGCGTGGTCGAGATGATGCCGATCGCCGATTTTCCCGGCAAATTTGGCTGGGGCTACGACGGTGTCGATCTTTTCGCGCCGGCGCGAATTTACGGAACGCCTGACGATCTGCGCGCGTTTGTCGATCGTGCGCACTCGTTAGGCCTGGCTGCCATCCTCGACGTTGTCTACAATCACTTCGGCCCGGACGGAAATTATCTCGGCGTTTACTCGGACAGTTATTTGAGTCGGGAGAACGAAAATGATTGGGGCGATTCGATTAACTTTGATGGCCCGAACTCCGCGCCGGTGCGCGAATTTTTCATCACCAACGGCCGTTACTGGATCGAAGAGTTTCATTTCGACGGCTTCCGCTTCGATGCGACGCAAGATGTGCATGACAAGTCCGACGAGTACATCATCGGCGCAGTCGGTCGAGCGGCGTGCGCCGCGGCGGGAGCTCGCTCGATCATTTTAGTGGCGGAAAACGAGCCGCAGGAAACGAAACTGGTCCGACCCCGCAGCGAAGGCGGCGACGATCTCGACGGACTTTGGAATGACGATTTTCATCACAGCGCGATCGTCGCGCTGACCGGAGAGCACGAAGCGTATTATTCCGACTATCGAGGAACACCACAGGAACTGATTTCTGCGGCGAAACGTGGTTATCTTTTTCAAGGCCAACCTTACACCTGGCAGGAAGCTCCGCGTGGCACGCCGACTTTCGGAATTGCGCCGGAAGCGTTTGTCAGTTTCATCGAAAATCACGATCAGGTTTCGAACACCGCGCAGGGCGAACGGCTGCGTTTTCAAACTTCGCCGGGAAAATATCGCGCGATGACCGCGTTGCTTTTGCTCGGACCGTGGACGCCGCTGCTTTTTCAAGGACAAGAGTTCGGCGCGTCGTCGCCGTTTATATTTTTTACGGACGTGGGAGACGGCCCGATGCGCGAGGCCATTCGCAAAGGCCGTTTCGAATTTCTCGCCCAATTTCCTTCGCTCGCCGGCGCGGACATTCAGAAAACGTTGCCCGTGCCATCCGATCCGGAAGTTTTCGCGCGATGCAAACTCGATTTCAGCGAACGCAAAAAGCAGAAGGCGCTTTATCAACTGCATGTCGATCTTTTGAAGCTTCGGCGCGAAGATTCGCGCTTCCGGGAACAGAGATCGGGCGGAGTCGACGGCGCGGTGCTTGGTCCGGCAAGTTTCGTGCTGCGCTTTTTCGGTGAAGGGAACGACGATCGATTGCTGATTGTGAATCTTGGCGCGCAACAACTTCTCGATCCTGCGCCGGAGCCGTTGCTTGCTCCGTTGCTTGGTTTCGAATGGAAAATTCTTTGGTCGAGCGAAGCGACGCGTTACGGCGGCCCCGGCGAAGTGCCGATGGTCATGGATAAACCATGGCTGCTGCCGGCGGAAGCGGCCGTCGCGTTTCGTTTGCAGCGCGAAACAAAACCGCGACGCAAACCGAAACGCCGGCGCAAATCGTCGTCCGAGGAAAAAAATTCGTGACAAACAAATTGCGACGCGAGCCGCAGGTGGTGCGGACGATGAAATGGGACGGCGCGAACATGTCGCGCGAGCTGCTGCTCAATCGCGAATGGATCGTGACGAACGGCCTCGGCGGCTACGCTTCCGGCACCGTCTCCGGCGCGATCACGCGTCGCTATCACGGTTTGCTCATCGCCGCCTTGCCCGCTCCGCTCGGTCGCATGGTGATGTGGAGTCACGTCTCCGAATCGCTGCGTTTCAGCGATGCCGAAATCGTTTCGCTCGGCGCGGAAGAACGCGCCGGGGGCCAGCTTGATTTAAAAAGCGCGGATTATTTAACCGAGTTCCGTCTCGAAGACGGCCTGCCCATCTGGGTTTTTCGCGTGCGCGACATCATCATTGAGAAACGCGTGTTGCTTCCGCATTTGCAAAACACCGTGCACATCAGCTACCAAATGATCGCGGGAAAAAATCCGCCACAGCTGGAGCTGCGACCGGCATTTCATTTTCGACATCACGAAACGCCAGTGAACGAAGGGACCGACGGTCCGTACAAACTCACTGCCGTCGATGGGCGTTACGAAATCGCCGGGCCGCGTCGCAAAATCCCGCCGCTGCGGATGCGATTGTGCGGTCGTGATTCCGCTTTCACGATCGCGTCGGCGAGCATTCCGCAGGTGATGTATCGCCTTGAGCAACAGCGCGGTTACGCGCACGAAGGCGCGTTGTGGAGCCCTGGATTTTTTCGTGTCGATCTTAGCGAACAAAGCACCGCGACACTCGTCGCTTCGACGGAGCCGTGGGACATTGTCGATGTTCTCGCTCCAGAAGAAGTGCTCGCGGCGGAACGCGAACGTCGCGCGCGTTTGCTCGTGGAAGCGGAGCCGCGTGCGCAGGAAGGTTTCGCCGCCGAACTAGTTTTCGCGGCCGACCAATTTGTCATCACGCCGGCGGGCCGCTTCGAAGAAGCCGCCCGCGCTCATGCGGCGGGCGACGAAGTTCGCACTGTCATCGCCGGTTATCATTGGTTCACCGATTGGGGCCGCGACACGATGATCAGTCTGGAAGGTCTCACCATCCTGACCGGTCGCTGGGCCGAGGCGGGTTATATCCTGCGCACTTTCGCGCATTACGTGCGCGACGGTTTGATCCCAAACATGTTTCCCGACAAGGAAAAGCAAGGCCGTTATCACACGGCGGATGCGACGCTTTGGTTCTTTCACGCGCTCGGGCGATTCCTCCAGCATTCCGACGATCACATCACGCTCAAACTGTTGCTGCCGATTGTGGTCGACATCGTGGAGCATCATCTGCGCGGCACGAAGTTTAATATTCATGTCGATCCAAAAGACGGGCTGCTCGCGCAAGGCGAGGAAGGTTATCAACTCACCTGGATGGATGCAAAAATGGGCGACTGGGTGGTCACGCCGCGCCGCGGAAAAGCAGTCGAGATCAATGCGCTTTGGTACAACGCGCTTTGTTTGCTGGCCGATTGGCTGCGGCAGACGGACGATGCCGAATCGGCGCGCGTTTATGAAGAACACGCGAAACGAACTCGCGCATCTTTTAATGAGCGCTTCTGGTTCGCGGAAGGCGGATACTTATATGATGTCGTCGATGTTGACGGCGGATCGGGCAATAATTCCTCCTGCCGGCCGAATCAGCTCTTCGCCATATCGCTCGATCATCCGATCCTCGATGAAAGCCGCTGGCAATCGATCCTCGACGTTGCCGAAAAAGAATTACTCACCCCGGTGGGGTTGCGTTCGCTCTCGCCAAAAGATCCCGATTACAAACCGATTTACGGCGGAGATTTGCGATCGCGCGACGGCGCTTATCATCAAGGAACGGTGTGGGCCTGGCTGATTGGTCCGTTCATCGACGCGTGGTTGAAAGTTCATCCGAACGACAGAAAAGGCGCGCACAAATTTCTCGAAGTCTTTCCAGTGCACTTGAGTGACAACGGGCTCGGCACCATCAGCGAAGTGTTCGACGCGCGCGAGCCGCACATGGCCGGCGGTTGCATCGCGCAAGCCTGGAGCGTGGCTGAGGTGCTGCGTTGCTGGGTGAAAACTTCGTGACAAGATCGACATACAAAAGGCGCATCGCTTGCGATTCATAATTGATGCCTGAATCCGCCGAAGAGCTTGCTCAACAAGCCGACGTTCGCGAAGAGCTGGCCCGCACCACCGGACAGAAAGCCGGCGAAAAGGTCAAAGCCGAAGCGAAAGACAAATTCTGGTTTGTCACGCACACGCTTTTGCTCATCGGTTTTGCGGTTCTCTACTATTTGCTCGGCTCACGGCTGATTCCGCTCGCGCAGGAACATGTCGATCTTGCGCGGCGCGTCCTGCGCGGCGCGGCTCTCATCGTTCTTGTCCTCGCGGTTGCGAAAGCAACGTCGGTTTATGTGCTTGGTCGCATCGCCGACGCCTCCACCCGGTTCACGCTTAAACGCATCGAGCACCTTGTCGTCGGGCTAATTGTCGTCCTCATCGCTATCTCAGTTATTTTTGTCAATTGGTACGCCGCGCTCACGGCGCTCGGTGTGGGCTCCATCATCGTCGGCCTGGCCGTGCAAACACCGATGACGAGCTTCATCGGCTGGATTTATCTGCTCGTCCGCCGGCCATATCGCGTGGGCGACCGCATCAAAATGGGCGACGCCACCGGTGATGTCATCGACGTGAGTTATCTCGACACCACACTGTGGGAATTCGGCGGACAATATATTTCCGGCGATCATCCCAGCGGCCGCATCATTAAATTTCCAAACTCGAAAGTGCTCAACTCGATGGTTTGGAATTATTCGTGGCCGCTTTTCCCCTACATCTGGAACGAGATTAAATTCCAGATCGCGTACCAAAGTGATTTGAAATTCGTGGCCGAGACGATGCAGCGAATTGTGACGGAGGAAATCGGCAAGGAGATGATGGAGCGCATTACGGTTTATCGCGAGTTGCTCGCGCGCACACCGGTTGATGAGCTGGAAGTGCGCGAACATCCACGCGTCATTTTTCGCGTCGACGAGGTCACCTGGGTCGACGCAATTGTGCGTTATCTCGTCGCACCGCGGGAAGCAGGCCCGGTCAAAAGCCGTCTGATTCCGAAATTACTCGCCGCGCTCAACGCCGCGCCGGACAAAGTCATGTTCCCGGCCGGCGCGAATCGCTGATTGTCGATCTTGTCCTTGTCCCGATCCGCTCATTCGTTAGACTGCAAACTAGGCAATGGAGTTTGCCTCCGCAAATGCGGGAACCGCCGGTTTAGATCGAGCTGATGACTCCTATCAACGCCGCGAGGCAACGATAGGATTTTATGTTCACGTATTTCTCGATCATGTTCGGCGGCGCGATTGGAACCGGTGCGCGTTACTGGCTTTCTGGATTTATCGCGCAACGCGCCGGCGAAACTTTTCCGCTCGGGACGCTCGCAGTTAATATCAGCGGTTGTTTTGTGCTGGGCGTTTTTGCGGCATTGACCGACCCCGGCGGGCGCTTGTTCGCTTCGCCAAGTTTTCGACAATTTTTTATGATCGGTCTATGCGGCGGGTACACGACGTTTTCATCTTTCAGTTTGCAAACGTTGAACCTGGCCGCGGATGGCGATTGGCTTAAAGCCGCGTTGAATTCAATCTTCTCTCTCGCGGGCTGCATCGCGGCGACCTGGCTCGGTCGCGTGCTCGTGCTGGCGTTCACGTGAAAACAAGATCGACATAAAAAGTGGAATTACCTGAAGACGCAGTTCTGTTGCGAATTTTTATCGGCGAAAGCGATCGCTGGCAGCATCAGCCGCTTTACGAAGCAATCGTGATGAAAGCGCGCAAAGCGCATCTGGCCGGCGCGACGGTGCTGCGCGCACAAATGGGTTTCGGCGCGGCCAGCCGAATTCACACTACAAAGATTTTGCGACTCTCGATGGATTTGCCGATCGTGATCGAGATCGTCGACACGGCAGAAAAAATAAATTCGTTTCTGCCCGTGCTCGACGGAATGATCGGCGGCGGCCTTGTCACCCTGGAAAAAATCAAGGTGATCCACTACCGGCACCAGCAAAAGGAAGACTAGGCGAAAGAAGAGCCGGTTGCGCACCATCGTTTTGCAGCGCATTACTTTCGGCAATGCAGCGATTGCTCCTGGCCTTTCCTTTATTTTTTATGTCGATCTTGGCGTACGCGCAGCCGCCTGCGCCGGTCGCGACGTCGCAAAAAATTTATCCGGTCGCATTGCCCAACTACAATGAGGAGACGGCAACACGGCTCCAGATTTTTTTGGACAACAATTATTTCGGCCCGGGAAAGATCGACGGCCGAATGGGCGAATTTTTTCGCAAAGCGCTGATCTCTTACAAACACGCACACGGCATGCCGAAAACCGGCGGAGTGGACTCTTGGCTGCTCGATCAAGTCCCGGTGGCCTACACGACTTACACAATCCGCGAAGACGATCCGAAATTTGTCGGACCGTTGCCGACGGAGCACGCCGAACAGGCGAAATTAAAAATGCTGCCCTACACTTCGCTGCTCGAGTTCGTGGCGGAGCGCTATCACTCGTCCGAGGCCTACATTCAAAAACTTAATCCGGGAATCAAGGCGGAGCAGTTGAAACCGGGCGATGTCTTGAAAGTTCCGAACGTCCTGCCGTTCGAGATCGAAAAAATGAATGAGGGTAATCTGCCCGAAAATCCGAAATTGAAGGCACGCAAAATTTTTGTCGACACGAAGGAGCGCGTCCTTTCCGTATTCGAAAACGAACAGCTCATCTGCGAATTTCCAATCACACCTGGCTCGACTACGTTGCCAGCGCCGATTGGGACGTGGAAGATTGTCGGCGTCGCGACAATGCCGTGGTTTCGTTACGACGAAGGAATGCTGAACTACGGCGTGCGCACGGAAGCGTTTTACAATCTGCCGCCCGGCCCGAACAACCTTGTCGGCGTGGTCTGGATGGGCCTGAACAAGACAGGTATCGGCATTCACGGCACAAACAATCCGGAAACGATTGGCCGCGCGGCGAGCCACGGTTGCATTCGCACCGCAAATTGGGACGCCGCGCGATTAAAAGACCTCGTTACGGTTGGTAACGTCGTAAATATTTTCTAGGTCGGGAATCACTCTTGCTCGCTAGGCAAATGAGCCATATTTTATCTGCCACGGGAAATGTCGATGAAAGCTCAGAGCGGGATCAGCCTGGATAACGCCGCGGTCGCGGCGCTCCCGAAACATCTTCTTCAGTTCGCTGTCGATCAGCGCTACGACGATTACACGCCGGTCGATCACGCCGTCTGGCGATTCATCATGCGGCAAAACGTTTTTTTCCTGCGCGAGTACGCGCACAAAGTTTATTTCCAAGGCTTGCTCGATACGGGCATTTCGTTCGACCGCATTCCGCGCATTCAGGAAATGAACGACATTCTCGGCAAGATCGGCTGGGGCGCAGTCGCGGTGGACGGATTTATCCCGCCGGCCGCGTTCATGGAATTTCAAGCTTACAAAGTTCTCGTGATCGCGTGCGACATGCGCCAGATCCATCACATTGAATACACGCCGGCCCCGGACATCGTGCACGAAGCCGCCGGTCATGCGCCCATCATTGTCGATCGCGAGTACTCAAATTATTTGCAGCGCTTCGGAGAAGTGGGCGCCAAAGCGATGTCTTCGAAAAAAGATTTCGAGGTCTATGAAGCAATCCGGCACTTGTCGATCTTGAAGGAGCAGCCGAACACCGACCCGAAAGAAATCGAGGAAGCGACCAAGCTCGTCGAACATCGACAAAAGAATTTGGGCAACCCGTCCGAGATGGCGCTGCTCTCGCGCTTGCATTGGTGGACAGTCGAGTACGGACTCATTGGTACGCTCGAGAACCCGAAAATTTACGGCGCCGGTTTGCTTTCCTCGATCGGCGAATCGGTTTCATGTTTGGAATCGCACGTAAAAAAAATCCCCTACTCCGTCGAGGCCGCTAACCAACCGTTCGATATCACGACGAAACAACCGCAGCTTTTCGTCTGCCGCGATTTCAAACACCTGCGCGATGTGCTCGAAGAATTTGCGAGCAGGATGGCGTTCATGGTCGGCGGACTCAAAGGAATCAACAAGGCGATTGAGTGCAAAAACACGGCGACTTGCGAATATTCATCCGGCCTGCAAGTGAGCGGCGTGTTTACCGAGGTGATTGTCGATCCAAAAAATGACCCAGTCTATTTGCGCACGACGGGACCGAGTGCGCTCGCTTATCAAAACAAGGAACTGACCGGGCACGGCATCGATTATCACAAGGAAGGATTCGGTTCGCCCATCGGCAATTGGAAACAAACTGAGATCGCCGAAGGCAAAAAAACGAAACTCGAATTCGACAGCGGGGTCACCGTAGAAGGCAAGATCGACAATATCTTGCGCCGCGATGGTAAGTTACTGCTGATTTCATTTTCAAATTGCACGGTGAAATACGGCGATCGCATTTTGTTCGAACCGAGCTGGGGAACGTTCGACATGGCCGTTGGCGAAAAGATTTCGTCCGTGTTCAACGGCGCGGCCGACAAGGACGCATACAACCAAGTCGCGCTCATTCCGAAAGAGCGCACGATCAAAGTCCCATCGGACGCGAAACGGAAACGCCTCGAAAATCTTTACGCGCAGGTGCGCAAGATTCGCGAAAGCAAAACCGGTTACGAACGGCTCGGCGAAATCTGGGAAACGCAGCAAGCCGAACATCCGAACGATTGGCTGCTCTCAATGGAGATTTTCGAAATCCTCGACGTGACCGATCAGCAATCCGATTTGAAAAACAAGATCGACAAGTTTTTAAAACAAAAGCAGGCGACGACGAAAGATTTCGAAACGCTGATCAGTTGGGGTTTCCGTCTGGTCGAATACCACAAGAAACCGGAATATCAGGCGACGATGCAAGCGTCGCCGAAGTAGCCCGTCATCCCGAGCGAAGTCGAGGGATCCCGTGATGTTACTTTTAAGGTTTGCCGCGGGATTCTTCGACTCCGCTTCGCTCCGCTCAGAATGACTCGTCTTTGAAGTGGCGCTTGCCTTTCAGCGCTTTCGCGTACTCGTCCTTGCTTAGAATATTCTCATCGAGCTGCATGTCGGTGCGTAGGAAATTTTGGAACCAGGTCTCGATGCGTTGTCGATCTTGCAGCACTTCTTCCGTGATATAATTCGCGTCGATGTTGATGCAAATCCCGCCAACGATTCCGAAGTCTTTGCGTTTAATGGGAATCGACGTGCATTTGAATTTTCGCCCGCCGATGTTGAGCTCGTAATTTAATTTGTTCTCGTTCATGAGCTGCCGGCGCTTAAAGTCGATCAGCAAATTTGTCGCTCCGTCGCGCAAATGTCGACCCGTAACGTTGTTTTCTAGCGTGATGAGCGAGTGCGCCGGGTCGGCCAGGTTGTGCAGCAAAATTTCGATTCCAGTGTTCGGAAACGATTTGCCGATCAATCGAACAATGCGCTCGTAGTTTTCGAGAAACTCGTGCGTATCATCCGCGATTTTCTTGCCATCGTATTTCTCGAAAAGTTTCGCGTACTCTTTTTGCTCGGCCGGCTCGAGCTGAGATCGCACATTATTCTGTTCGCCGATGAAAATGAGCTGACGCGCTGCCGTGTGGTCTTCGTTCTTGAGAAAGTAATGCATCCCCAGTCGAAAATTATTGAGATTGAACTCGCCAAAGTTCTCCCGCGTAATGGTGAAGGGATAGAAATCGTATTGCTCGAGGTTACGTCCGAACTTGCGGCGCTCCTTGTATTTTCCCCAGATAAAACCGGCGCTGAGCAAAATCGCAGAAGCAATGATCGAAGCGATCACGTTGACGGTGATGTCGCTGCCGGTGATGATGGCGGTCATAAGATCGACATAAACTTTTTTACAAGCTACCGCTCAAATTTCCGAGCGTGATATTTTCAATTAGCACATCGGGCGGCTGCGCGAGCGCGTAGGCGATTGCATCGGCCACCTGCGCCGCGGAAATCATCTGGTGACGCGGCCAATCGCCTTCGACTGCGTTCCAGATGTCAGTGTCGGTTGCGGCCGGATAAATGTTGATCACGCGAATCTTGTGCTCGCGCAATTCTTCGCGCAGCGATTGCGAAAAACCTTCGAGCGCGAATTTGCTCATGCAATAGCTGCTCCAGTGCGCGAAGCCGGTTTTGGCTGCGACCGAGAGAACGTTCACGATGCTCGATCCGGGCGGCATTTGCGGCGCGAAATGTTGCGTCAATAAAAACGGCGCGGTCACATTCACGCCGAGAGTTTGTTCCCATTCCGTCAATGTGATTTCGCCAAACGGTTTTACGATCGCGATGCCGGCATTGTTGACGACAAGATCGACATGTTCCTTGCCGACTTCTTCGATGAGATTCGCCACACCTTTTGCTTTCGCAAGATCGTGCAGCAGCGAAACAACATTTGCGCACCGTGCCTTCACCGATTTGCACGTCTCGGCCAACGCGACCGGATCACGTCCGTGCAGCAGCAACGTGACGTCGGGCCCGGCCAGTTTTTCCGCGACCGCGCGGCCGATGCCGCGGCTCGCGCCGGTGATGAGATAGCGTTTCATTTACGTGCGCCGCAACGTAAACCGATTGTTGTTCGTCTCCCACAATCGCAAGCGCACGAGCTGTTGATTCACGCGATTGTCGATCTTGGGCCAGAGTGCGCGCACAATGTTTTCTCCCGTGGACGGCATGTCTCTAAAATCTTCCGTTTCGAGATCGAGATGTTTGTCCTGCCACGGTTCGAGCGCATCACTCATCGCATTTTGCAAAGCGACGAAATCGTACAGCGTCCCCGTTCGTTCATCATACTTACCGCCGACCGTCGCCTCGGCCAGATAACGATGGCCGTGTCCGCGCGGATTGTTGCATTTGCCGAAGCGCTCGATGTTTTCCTCGGAAGAAAAACTTGCCACGTGCAGACGATGCGCCGCGCTGAAAGCGATCTGCATTCCGAGGAACATGCTTTCGTCTTCCCAGACTTCCGCAAAAAAATCGTCACGCTCGTGCAGACGCACGCGACTCAACGGCAGGACCGCATTGACCCGCTCATAAATATATTCGGCCAGACTTTCGGTCGTCATCGGCCGATCTTTCATGCTCGCGACATCGTCGTTGAGAAATCGATGGTCGAGCTCGGAACGGAGCGAATGAATGCAAACGGAGATTTCGTCATGGCGAACGAACGGCGCTTCTTTCGGTGGCGTTTCCGCTCGAAAGGTCAGCCGCGCACGATAGTTGTGTCCGTGCATTTTGACGGCTTCGCCGAAAAGCTTTTCGTTTTCCTGCGCGCTGAGCTGCGGCGAGAAGGTTTTGCGAGCCGCAGAGAACGCGAACCAGTAATTTGCTTCGCACGCGCCGTCGGAAAAATAAGTCGCGCTGCGATCGGGCGATTCAATCAAATGACAGGCGACCAGCTGCGCATCGACGTCACTGAAGCGCGGCGCAAGATCGACATAAAGTTCGCGGGCAATGTTCTCCGCCGTGGGCGGTCGCTCGCGAAATGCCGCATTGTCTTCGTTCAGGAACTTGTGATCGAAGCAATCCTCTAAGATTTTTCCGGCCCGCAGTTTGATTTCACTGATGTTGATGAGCATGCCGGTGGTGGCATCGACTGGGCCGGTGAAAATAAAATAGGCGATATAATTTCGTCCAGTGCCGTAGTGGGCGCGGGCTTCCGCACCGAATGCGATTTCGTTTTCGCTCTCCGTCCAGCGCGGCAGGAACAATCGGCGGGACGCGGAAAATTCGAGGCGCTTGCTGACCGTCAAAAGCATGACGGCGCTATTCCCTAAGCAGAGCGAGAAACTCCGAGCGCGTGCGCGCGTCTTCTTTAAACGAACCGAGCAGACACGAAGTTTTCATGACGGAGTTTTGTTTTTCTACTCCGCGCATCATCATGCAAAGATGTTTCGCTTCGACCACGACGCCGACACCGGCGGGGTGCAACGTTTTCATCAAAGCGTCGGCGATTTGCATGGTCAAATTTTCCTGAATCTGCAAACGACGCGCGAAAACATCGACAAGACGCGCGACTTTGGAAAGCCCGATCACCTTGCCGTGGGGAATGTAAGCAACGTGGGCGCGGCCGATGAATGGCAGCAAGTGATGCTCGCACATCGAATAAAGCTCGATGTCTTTGACCAAAACGATCTCGCTCGCGTCGGAAGCGAAGATCGCGCCATTTACAATTTCGTCGATGCTCTGGCGATAACCGTTCGTCAAAAATTCGAAAGCGCGAGCGGCGCGCTTCGGCGTTCTCAATAAACCTTCGCGCTTTGGATCTTCGCCGATGGCCTCGAGCAAATTGAGGAATGATTCCTCCATGGTCACAAGCTTGGCCGCGCCGCAACGGGGAATGTTCTTAATGCGACGTTCCGCGGCTTCGAGCTCGGTCTCGTGATTCTGAGAAGTGGCGGCCATCAATCCAGCCAGCTGAGCGGGTATTTCTCGTCGTCCATTGCGACGGCCGCTTCGGTCAACTCCAAGGTGTGTTGCGTGTCGAACATAACGGCGAGCTCTTCGGTGCGCGTGGCATTTTTGCTGGCCATGATCGTGCCGGGATGTGGGCCATGTGGAATTCCCCGCGGATGCAATGTGATCGAGGCCGGCTCAATGCCACGGCGCGATCCAAAATTCCCGCGCACATAAAATAACACTTCGTCCGCTTCGACGTTGTCGTGCACCCAGGGAATTTTCACCGCTTCGGGATGCGTATCGAGAAATCTCGGCGCGAATGTGCAAACGACATAGCCGCGAATTTCAAAGGTTTGATGGATCGGCGGCGGCTGATGCACGGTCCCAGTGATCGGTTCGAAATCCTGCGCGTTGAATGTAAACGGATAAACGTAGCCGTCCCATCCAACCACATCGAATGGATGATGCGCCATGGTCACGCAAGTCCAGCGCGGACCGTCCTTCACCAAAATCTCGGTGTCCTCTTCCTTGTCGATCGGAGTCAGTTCGGTCGGGCCGTGAAAATCGCGTTCTGAATAAGGCGAGCCCATTTTGATCTGGCCTTCGCCATTCATGTAACGTTTCGGAATTCGCACCGGTCCCGCTGACTCAAGAATGAGATAATCTTCCTCTTCCACTTTATCGGGGACGAGCCGGTAAGTGATGCCGCGCGGAATGACGATGTAATCCTCCTCACGATAACGTTGTTTACCGAACATGGTCTCGACTGTGCCGGCGCCTTTGAAAACAAAGATGATCTCATCGGCGCCGCCGTTTTTATAATACTGAAACTTGCCGTAGGTTTTTTCAGGCCGCGCGCGCCACGCGGTCATGTCCTGATTGAAAAGAATCGGGATGCGCCCGCTGTAGAGATCGCCGCGACGCTCAATGTTTGCCGTGCGCAAATGATGATGACGCAGCGGACTGTCGGCCGCTTTTTTCAGCTCCTCACATTTCAGAAGCTTGACGCTGCGTACGCGCGTTGGCGGACGCAGATGATACATGATCGAGAAGGCTTCATTGAAGCCTTCCGTCGTGATGACGTGCTCGTAGGCGATACCTTCGTTCTTGAACGTCGGCGCGGCGCCGTTGCGATGAAACCAAATGTGATGCTTCCGCGGAATCTGTCCGAGCTTGTGATAAAACGGCATGTCGATCTTTCCTCCTCTTACAAATTGCCTCGCCGGTCCTGTTCCTTCTCCAGCGCCTCGAAGAGCGCTTTGAAATTGCCTTTGCCGAAACTCTTGGCGCCTTTGCGCTGAATGATTTCAAAGAAGAGCGTCGGCCGATCCTCCACCGGCTTAGTGAAGATTTGCAGTAGATAACCTTCGTTGTCGCGATCGACCAAAATGCCGAGTCGCTTCAGCGGTTCGAGATCTTCGTCGATGTGACCGACGCGAGCGGGCAACTCATCGTAATAGCTCGTCGGAATATTCAAGAACTCGACGCCGCGCTTCTGAATCTCGGTGACGGTCTTCACTATATCCTTGGTCGCGATGGCGACGTGTTGCACCCCTTCGCCGTCATAGAACTCGAGATACTCTTCCACCTGTGATTTCTTTTTGCCCTCGGCCGGCTCGTTGATCGGAAACTTCACGAAGCCATTTCCGTTGCTCATCACCTTGCTCATCAATGCCGAGTATTCGGTCGAGATGTCTTTGTCGTCGAAGGTCAGGATGTTTTTGAAGCCCATCACATCCTCGTAAAATTTCACCCACGGATTCATTTGGTTCCAACCGACGTTGCCAACGCAATGATCGACATATTCCAGGCCGGTCTCGGACGGGCGATAATCCGACTCCCATTTTTCAAACCCGGGCATGAACACGCCGCCGTAATCTTCGCGCTCGATAAAAAGGTGAACGACTTCGCCGTAAGTGTGAATGCCGCTCATGACCAACTGTCCGGCATCGTCCTTAAGCGTGGTCGGCTTCATGAAACTCTTGCCGCCGCGTTTCGTCGTTTCGTTCCAGGCCGAAGTCGCGTCCTTCACTTTCAACGCGATCATTTTCACGCCGTCGCCATGCTTGGCAATGTGATCGGCAATCGGATTTTTTGACCGCAGCGGAGTCGTTAGGAGAAATGTGAGCTTGTTCTGACGAATCGCGTAGCTCACGCGATCCTTAGTTCCCGTCTCCGGTCCGGAATAAGCGAGACTCTGGAAGCCGAAAGCGGTTTTGTAAAAATGGGCCGCTTGTTTGGCGTTGCCGACATAGAACTCAACATAGTCGGTGCCCTCAAGCGGGAGAAAATCTTCCTCAGCCGCAGGAGCTTTCTGTGGAGCAGCAGCAATCGTTGTGGGCATAAAATCCTCCGCGTTCCTTAATCCGCTCTAAATATAAGATCGACAATCGCACGCCGCAAGGTCGTGCGGGGCTCCCGCTGAATGTTCCTATTTTCCCGACGCGAGCTTTTGGAAGCGCGGATCTTTCCGCAGCGAATCGATCATTGCGTCCGTTAATTGTAAATGACCTTTGGCTCTGGGCTAGCCAGGATCTTCTGAAAACGGGGATCGTTTCGAAGCGGATCCCAATCAGAAGAGGACCGCAGATCCTGTAGCACCACGCCGCGCGGCGTGCGGAGCAGTCGCTCGATTAACGGAATGGCGAGGTCGCCGTCCCCGAGGCGCGCGCAGATCAGCGCGAACATATTGGTGATATCCAATCCGTAGTACGCGTCTTTGGATTCCGGCAGCAGCTCCAGCGCGCGTCGGCCTTCGCGCAGCGCATCTTCTTTCCGGCCGAGATCGGCGTAAACGATCCCCAGGTGTGCGTGCCGGCTGGCAGTCTCGGGATGTTCTTTGACTTCGTTTTCCGCGTGCGGAAGTGCCGCTTCAAACAAGAGCTTCGCTCGCGCTGAATCGCCGCGGGCGGCCGCAACCCGTCCTTGCAGAAAAGACTTGGTGACGGGGGGACCCCAGGGGTCTTCGAAAATCGTCAGCAAGCTGCGGTCGAGCACTTTCTCCGCGGCGTCGAAATCGTGCAAGTACATGTTCGCGTTGTAGCGGAACTGAGTGACCGTGCCGCCCGGATCAAAATCCGCCGGCACTTCAGCCATCGCCTTTTGCAAGAGCGAGCCATCGCCTGTGCCGCTGAAGTGCGAGAAGCCTAGCAAAAATTTTGCTTCCACCACCTCCTGCGGGGAGCTGGTCAATGCGACCGCCAGACAGCGCTGTCGCATCTCCTCTGCCGCTGCCCAATTGTGCACATCTTCATAGGTGCCGGCGAGCCAGCCAATCGAGAGAATGTTGCGCGGATCGAGTGAAGCCGCGCGCTCCACTCCGGCGAGACCTTCACGCCAATGTCCCCGGCGCCGCTGCATTAAACCGATCCGCCGAATCAGAACGGAATCATTCGGCAAAACGCGCCGGGCGATTTCGTATTCTCGCGCAGCTGCATCATAGTTGAGATCGATCCGGTCGAAATAAAGACCGAGGGCCATGTGTGCTTCCCCCAGTTCAGGTTTCAGCCGGAGGGACTCTTCCGCAGCCGCCCGAGCTTTTGTCTTAAACGCATCCCGCGGCTCAAAAATTATGAAAAGCGACGTCACCACTGTCGCCAGCTCGGCGTGGGCGAGGGCAAACTTCGGATCGATCGCGACAGCTTGCTCAAACAAACCTGCGGCTCGTTCTATCTCCCCGCGGACGCTGGCGGCCTGATCAAGAACTTCCCGGGCACGGAGGTAGAGTGTATATGCTTCCGGATTGTTCGTCGGTTTTTCCTCGATGCGCGCTTTTTCCTCGGGACTAAGAGTCGCCCGCAACGCCAACGCGATCTCGGTCGCGACTTCACTTTCGACCGCGAGCACATCGATCAATTCGCGGTCGTAGGTCTCCGCCCACAAATGCGCATCGGTCGTCGCCTTGATCAGTTGCACGTTGACGCGAATTTTCGGGCCGACCTTCCGCACGCTGCCTTCGAGAATGGTCGCGACACCCAACTGCTTCGCGATGTCGGTTAGGTTACCCGGCCGACTCTCGTAGTGCCTGGTTGAGGTTCGTGAGATGACTTTAAGCGCCGCGACTTTCGACAAACGGGTGAGAATTTCATCCTGTATGCCAGTGGACAAAAACGCGTTCTCCGGGTCACGAGTAAGATTTTCGAAGGGAAGCACCGCGATACTTTGTTCCGAAATTAATTCCCCCGTTGAAGGGTGAAAGAGGCGTCGCTCGTAAATCAACATCGCGATGACAAGCAGCAACACGCCGATGATGATAAAATCGAGAATTCGTCCGGTGAAACGCCGGCCTTTCTTCGCCGTCGCTGGATCGAGATCTTCGGAGCGAACAATGCCCTCAGGCGTGAGCTCGTAGATCCAAGACAGACACATCGCGATGGGAAAACCAACCGCGAGCGCAATTACGACAAAGCGAATCGCCGAGTTTGGAATTTCGAAGAACGGAAAAACTTGCGTTGTGAGCTGAGCAAGAAACCACGCGACGACTCCATACGCGACAGCCGCGCGATAAATGTTGCGGCGTTTCAGCTCGGCGAAGAATGAAGGCTTCTCCCTCACAGCTTATGGCCCGACGTGTTCTTTCATCGTAAGTAACTCTTGAAAGCCAGGATCGTTGCGAATCGGGTCCCAGACCGGATCGATCTTCAGCCGCTGGATCGAAACACCAGCGGGAATGGAGAGCAGGCGCTGAAGTGTCTTGACTGCTTCGATCGTATGACCGGTGCGTGCCTCGATTTCCGCCAGGCCACCGAGAGCAATCGAACCGCCGACCGCATCTTTCTCCGGCGGCAACAACTCGGCCGATCGCTGCGCTAGCTTGAGTGCCTCGGCGTCGCGCTTCAGCGCGACGTCGATCCAAGCGAGTTGGATCAAAGCGTTCTTATCATCCGCTCTCTCGCGCACTCTCGCTTCGACCAAACCGCGGGCCTGCTCAATTTCCTCGCGCGCATTGCCCGTATCGCCAGCGAGAACATGAATGGCGACTCTGGCTGAGAGTCGCTGCCGATTCGCGATTGGATCGCTGCTCTCCTTGTCCCATTGTTTCAAAGCAGCTCCGAAGTCTCGCTTAATAACATATACGTAGGTTCCGATACCGATGATGTTCTGTAGGTCCCAGGCGTTAGTGCCAAGGAGAGTGCCGGGAGGAAACTTGCCGAGAATGCGCGTAGCTTCCTCGATATCACCGGTTCCATTCAGACAACTAATCAGGACCGTCCGCATTCCTAAGTCGCTATGTGGATCGAGACTTAATGCACGTGAACCAGCGCGGCTCGCTTCTTTCCACATCCGCAAAAAGCAGTAAGTAAACCCAATATTTCCCGGTAACGTCGGATCGAGCGGGTCCAAGCGTTCGCATTTTTCGTATTCGGAAAGGCCGCGCTGCCATTGACCTTGGCGACCATGGACGGAACCGATATATCTCAGAGCTCGCACATTGTTAGGTTGCAGCTCTTGCGCACGCTGAAACTTGACGAGGGCTTCATCGTAGTTCAGCTGGCCCAGGTAATAGAATAAGCCAAGTGCGATATGCGCTTCGGCGAGATTGGGCGCTATCGCGAGCGCATGCTCAGCAGTGTGCCTTAGTTTTTCTAACTCAGCTTCACCCAAGCGATCGAAAAGCCAGTGCCTGGCAATGCGGTTTTCCACCAAACGCGCAATCGCGAGTCCGAAGTTTGGATCACGGTCGATCGCCTTTCGATACCAATCCGCGGCTTGTTCGTATGCCTCAGGTCTGCGCGTGCTTTCGGCCTCACGTTCCGCGTATTCACCTTTTAAGAATGAGTCGTAGGCTTCCGGATCCTTGGTAGGCGCGGTCGCGAGAGTATTAGCCTCGTTAGGCGAAAGCTTTGCCTGCAGCGCATCGGCGATCTCCTGCGAGACTTCGCTTTCGACCGCAAAGACATCCTTGATGTCGCGGTCATACGATTTGGCCCAAAGATGAGTGTCGGCTCGCGCATCGATGAGCTGCACGTTAATCCGTACTTTGCCGCTGACTCGTTGCACAGTTCCTTCCACGACAGTGGCAACCCCTAACTGTTGTGAAACGGTCTTCAGATCCTCCGGTTTGCTTTTGTACTTTGCTGTCGACGTCCGTGAAATGACTTTGAGGTCGGCGATGCTCGCTAGCTTGGTCAGAATTTCGTCCTGAATCCCGTCAGCGAAGTAGGCGTTCTCCTTGTCGCTGCTCAGGTTTTCGAAGGGTAATATTGCGATGCTTTTTTCAGAAACCGTCGACGTTGCAGTCGTGCGCTTGGGATAAACTCGTTGGTAAACGAGCCAGCCGATGACAACCAGCAGAACTGCGATGATCAGAAAGTCTAGCTTGCACCCGGTGCGTCGTGCGATCGACTCGTTAGGCGCAACTTCCTGCGTGGGTTTGATTCCTTCCGGCGTCATCTCATAGGCCCACGCCAAAATCAACGCGATCGGAAATCCGATGATCAAAATCAGCACAGTCAGCCGCACTCCCCAAGTCGGGATTTCGAAAAATGGAAACAGCTGCGAAGCGATCTGCATGAGCAGCCACGCCACTACCGCATACGCGACCCCGACTTTGTAAACGTTGCGCCGCTTCAGCTCGGCGAAGAAATTGTCGATCTTCACTTTGGTTTGTCTTCGCTAAGTTTTTGGAAGCGCGGATCATTTCGTAGCGGATCGAACATCGGATCGAGCCGGAGCAGCGCGGGAGTAAGCGGCGGGGTGAGAGCGCCGGCGTGCGGTATCGAGAGGACTTTCTGTAAAGCGGCAATGGCCCGGTCGGGCTCCCCCATTCGCGCGGCTACCCGGGTGAGGATCTGGATTGGAATGGGACCGCGTACGGCGTCCTTTTCCATTGGATTCGCGGCAATGGCGCTCTCCGAGAGGGCCAACGCGGCGGCTTTGTCACCGAGGCCCATATCGGTCAGCGCGAGATCTCCCATGAGGAAATAATTGTCCGGCTGTACTTTGAGAAAAGATTCCAGTTCGCTGCGCGCCTGTCGCCAACTTTCCTGCGCGGCGGCTTGGTCGCCGGCGACTTCTTGCGCCCAGCCTAACCAAAAGCGCAGTTCGCCGCGCCGAAAACCCAATGCTGGATCAGGCTTGGCAAGCATTTCCTTGAGGCGAGGGATAATTTGCGTAGGACGTCGCTCAAGGATCGCTTGATAAGTTTGCGTTTCCAAAGGGAAGGGGTCATCGGGAGCTGATCGAAGCGGAGCGAGGAGCGCGGAAGCACGCGGCAGGTCGCCCTCGGCTTGCGCGATACTCGCCTTCTGCGCAAGGGTATCGACATCGTCCGGCGCAATATTTAGAATCTGATCAAGTTTCCGCAACGCCTCGGGAAAGCGGCCGAGTGAACCGTACGATCCTGCATGCTGTCTGAGTAGTTGAACATTGCGCGGGTCGAGCCGCTCGGCTTCGTTGAAGTACGACTCACTCTGGTCCCACTCCCCTCGCCTCCGCGCAACATAGGCCAGCAACTCGGCAATCCGGCTGCTGTTGGGCAAGAACTGACGTGCTTGCTCAAAGTAACGCACCGCGGTGTCGTAATCCTTCAAACACGCGTAGTGGTAAGATCCGTTGGCCAATATAGCTTCGCCCAGATTTGGCTGAAGAGTGAGCGCCGTTTCGGCTGCCTGCCGCGCCTCTTCACGGAGGGCGAGCGTCGGTTGAAGAGTCGTTGAGATGTAACCGAGCGAGTCCACCAATGACAGCAGCGCCCAACCAAGGGCGAACTGCGGATCCAAGCGCACTGCTTCTCTCAGATATTTCTGTGCGCCAAGAGAGTTAGCGGGCCCCCCTTTCACTTGATAAGCCAGACCACGCAGATAGGCATCGTAAGCTTCAACATTATCTGTTGGTTTAGCGGCAATGACTCGCTCTTCCGGACCAGTGAGATTCGCTCGCAACTGATCAGCGATGGCTTTGGCCACCTCGCTCTCCACTGAAAAGATGTCGTTCAGTTTGCGATCGAAGGTATCGGCCCAGACATGCGAATCATTGGCTGCTTTGATCAACTGCACATTCACGCGCACGGCGTCGCCGTTCTTTTGCACGCTTCCTTCCACGATGTGAGCGACGCCAAGTTGCCTGGCGATCTCAGGCAGGTTTTCTGGCGCGCTTTTATAATGCTGCGTCGAAGTGCGCGAGATCACCTTCAAATCCGCGATCTTTGATAACCGCGTTAGGATCTCGTCCTGAATTCCGTCGGCAAAGTAGGCATTCGCTTTGTCTTCGCTTCGGTTTTCAAACGGTAGTACCGCGATGCTTTTTTCGGGAACTGTCGATGTTACTGTCTCGCGCTTCAGATGAAGTCGTGGATACACGAGCGCTCCGATGACAAGCAGCAGAACTGCGATGATCAGAAAGTCGAGCCTGCGTCCCGTGCGTCGCGTGATCGACTCGTTAGGCTCAACATCATTCGCGCGCTTGATTCCTTCCGGCGTGAGCTCAAATGCCCACGCAAGAACGAGCGCAATCGGAAAGCCGAGAAGTACGACCACCACGAGCGTCTGCACCACCCATTCCGGTGCATGAAAAGTGGGCAATACGGTCGAACTAACCTGAACGACAAGCCATCCCACGACCGCATACGCGACCGCAACTTTGTAAACGTTACGCCGCTTCAGCTCGGCGAAGAAGTTTCTTAAATTTACTTTAGGCGGCTTCGACACGGCCGCAGTTTACCTTGATGCACGTCACTTGAACATGTTTCATCCAGCGATCGTCGACAGCGCTACAAACTTTCGCGGATGATTTTCCAAACTTCACGCAAATGTTCTTCCGTCGTAAGAATGTTACCGAGACCGATGCGCATGACGGTGAGACCGCGCAATTTCGTTTGCATGAGATAAGTTTTGCCACCGGCGTTGATTTTTTCGATGAGCGTGGCGTGCGTTTCATCGTCAGCGTTCCGCAAACGAAAACAGACCACGCCCATCACCGTCGGCGCGGCCAGCTCGAAGCGATCGTCATTGTCGATCCAAGTTGTGAATAATTTCGCGAGCCGCAAATGATCGCGAATGCGCGCGGCTAATCCTTCGCGGCCGAACGTTCGCCAGACCATCCACGCTTTAATCGCGCGAAAACGGCGGCCGAGCTGCACGCCGTAGTCCATGTAATTGATCCCGGTCTCGATCGCGTCGCGCCGCAAATAATCCGGCACCAGTGTGAACACGCGTCGCAAACGCTCAATGTCGCGTACATAAAGCGCGCTGAAATCGAATGGCACGAACAACATCTTGTGCGGATTGATCACGATTGAATCGGCCTCGCTCCAACCGCCCGTGATCCATTTGCATTCCGGCAACAGTGCGAGCCCGCCGCCGTACGCCGCGTCGATGTGCAGCCAAATTTTATGTTCGCGCGCAAGATCGACAATTTGTTTTACCGGATCAACGCTCGCTGTTGAAGTTGTGCCAACCGTCGCAACGATGGCCATTGGCTTAAAGCCTTGCTGCAAATCGCGCGCAATCGCATCGCGCAATTTATCCACGTTCATGCGAAATTCCGCATCGCTCGCGATTCGCACGATGTTTTCTTCGCCGAGACCGAGCGCGATCACGCCTTTGTCGATCGAGCTGTGCGTTTGATCGGAAACGTAAATGCGCAGCCGCGGCAGATCGCGCCCGCTCAAACCTTGTGCGCGCACCGCGCCCGCTGCTTGCTCGCGCGCAATCGCGAGCGCGTGCATGCTCCCGATCGACGCGGTATCGTAAACGACGCCGCCAAATTCGTTAGGCAAACCGAGCCATTGTCGCAACCAATCGAGCACGACAATCTCGAGCTCGGTCGCAGCCGGCGCGGTGCGCCAGGTCATCGCATTCACATTGAGTGCCGCCACGATCATTTCGGCGAGCACGCCGGGCGCGGTCGTCGTGCAACCGAAGTAGCCCATGAATTGCGGATGCGCCCAATGCGTCAGGTTTGGAACAATCAGTCGATCGACATCGGCCAAAATGTCTTTGAGCGGCTCGCCTTTTTCGGGCGCGGACTTCGGCAGTTGCTTAACGAGCTCGAACGGTTTCAGATCGGTCGAGATCGGAAGCTCTGAAATGTTTTCGCGATAATCGGCGATCCAATCGGCGACCGCGTGAAGATGTTTGCGGAATTCCTCAGGCGAAATATCGCCGAGCTCGCCGGGTTCTTGATTCACTTGTTTGCTATTTCAGATGCGATCTTACCACCCGCGATCCAATCGCGACCAATTCCTTTCGTGAGCAAGCGTTCGCCGAATGGATAACCGCCGCGCGCGAAAAACCAGTAGAGCGCCCAGTAGGTGCTGAGCGATCGTTCGATAATCCAAAGTGGCGCGAAGAAGCAAACGCCGATTGGAATAACTTCGCGCGCGCGACCGCGTCGACGACCAGCAAACGCCAGCAAGATCGACATACCCAAGATCGACATAACGAAGAGCGACAATTGTTTTGCGCTCAGCAGCGAAAAGAAAATTGCGAGCAGCGGCAGACTGAAGAAGAGCGCAGTCTTAAAGCGCAATCCGAAATCTTCGTAAGCCTGCCGCGGACGTTGCTCGAGCCATTTGGGAAAGCGTGGCGGTTTTTTGCGAACGAACAAATCGTTCGCATAACAAATCGAGGCCCCTTCCCGCGCGAAATGGCGAATGATTTCTTCGTTGTCGAAGAGCACGTCGCCATCGTAATGACCGGCGCGCAAAAATGTTTCGCGGCGAAATGCGCAGGTGCCGGGATAATCGGCGGCGCGTAGCGTGGCGCGATTGATCAACATGCGCGCCGCTTCCATGCGCGCCCACCAGGGCTGTGGCGCGAGATAGTTTTGCGGCCTAACGACTTCAAACTTTTCCAGCAGCGCAAAAATTATGTCGATCTTGTCCGCGTCGTACCGGACGTCGTCATCGCCCAAAATGATCTTGTCCGTCGTAGCGAGCTGCACGCCGGTATGAATGCCGTTTACTTTGTCATTCAGATAATCGAATCCAGGATCGACATGTTCGTGCCGGCAAAGATCCGACCAGATGGCGCGCTGCTGCTCAAAGATTTTTGGCGACGATCCGTCAATAACAAGAATTTCGCTGACGCAACTCCGAAGCTGTTGAAAATATTCAGCAAACTCGCGCGTTTCGTTTGCATCAAAGGCTGCGCGCCGGATCGGGAGCAAATACGTGCAATGCTTCACACGAAAAAAATGTCGATCTTAAAACGCGAACCCGAAACTGAAATGGAACGCGCCGTCGGCTTCGCGCGGACGCGGGTTGGGATTGAAACCATAATCGAGCCGGATGGGGCCGATGGGCAGTCGATATCGCAAACCCAAACCGAGCGCGTAACGCATGTCGTCGAACGAAGGATTTTCGGAGCTAGCCAAAAGATTGCCGGCATCGGCGAAGACCGCGCCTTGTAGTTCGCCGTAGATTGGAAATGTGTATTCGGCGTTGAAGACGGTGAAAAATTCGCCGCCGATCGGATCGCCATGTCGCTCGAGGCGGCCGAGCAAGCGCTCGCCAAAACTGCGCACGGTAGTGCTGCCGCCATTAAAGAAACGTTCGTCAATCGGCAGATCGAGCCCGTCGGTCGATTCGCTGCCGAGATCATGAATGATTCCGACGCGTCCGCCGAAGGCGAGCGATGATTGGGTGAACCAGCGACGCAGCGGCGAGCTGGTGAGATCTTCACCGATGCCGGGCGTCTGCGTTTTTGGAGCGAACGGCAAATAATAGCTCACCCGCGCGGTGCTCCGAACGTATTCGACCTGACCACCCAACAAACTGGTGGCGACATCAAATGTGTTGTCGATGATGAGACCGCGCGGCGAAACCATCGGGCTGTCCCTAAAATCCAGGGTCTGCGTGAAACCGATCGTGTTTACGAAGTAGGAGGTGTCGCCGAGAAGCGGCGCGTCGATTTCGGCCGAAGTCACTTCGATATGTCGGCCGGTTAGAACTATCCCCGCTTCATAATTCTTGGTGAGTTTGCGCGTAAGCTCCACGCGACCGCCCAATTCAAACTTCGAGTAACCGTCGAAATCATACGTCAAAGCAGCGACGCGCATTTTCAGACCAAATTCGCTGTCGAAAAGGTAAGGATCCTCCCAAAGCACTTCGCCTTTGTAACCGCGCTGCGAAATTTCTACCGAAGTGGTGAGCGGCCGACCGTAACCAAAAAGATCGCGATCGCGATATTGCAGGCCGATGATTGCGCCGACGTACGAGCCGTATCCGCCCGAGATGCCGAACTCTTTGCTCTTCGCTTCCTCGGCGGAAATATTCAGTTGAAGCACATCGCCACCGGTCGAGGTCGGATTAATTTGCAAGACGTTGAAAAGACCGGTGCGCATCAATTCGCGGAACTTCGTGTCGAGAACTTCCGGGCTGTAAGTTTGGCCCTGCAATTTGCGAAATCGTTGCGTGACGTAAGTCGGCTGCAATCGATCGAGCCCTTGTACCGTGACATCGCCAAAATGATAGAGCCGTCCGGGCGCGATGCTGATCAGAACCGGAATGCGCGCGTTGTTGTGCTCGCGGGCCGGGTCGCCGATCGCGTCCACTTTCACGTCGTAATAGCCGCGCGTTTTGAAATAACCCTGGAGGCGTCGCGGAATGTCGGCCAGGCGCGCGTCGGTGTACGGCTTCTGCACAAGATCGAGAAGTTGTCCGCGCAAAGCTTCCGCGCCGTAAATTGTTTCGCCCGTGAAACGCAGGTCGCCGAAAAAGTATTGCTGACGCTCGGTGATCGGGATCGTTACATCGACATGGTCGGCGGCGTAATGAAAAATCGGCGGATCGATTTTCGCGTCGAGAAAACCATCCGCGACGTAAAGACGATGCACGAGGTCGGCGCCTTCCTGAATGTCAGCTGCAACAAAAGGCAGATTCTTTTGCAATTTCGAATAGCGCTCGCGCGTCGGCCCGATCGCGTACTCAAACAACTTTTGCGTAGGCTCATGCGCATTGCCGACGAAATTAACGACGCCGAGCGTGACGAGCGGTCCTTCATTGATATCGAGCCGCATATGATCGCCGCTCTCGATTTTGTAGTGCACGTTCACTTTGGCGTAACCTTGCTTGCGGTAAAAGACTTCGAGGAAAAACGCGACGTCATCGGCGCGCGCGGCAGTCAGGCCGAAATCGTCGATCGTCGTGATCTGCTCTTTTAATTGTGCGCGCAGTTCTTTTTCCTTAAACGCAGTGTTGCCGCGGAACTCGATCACGCTGGCGTGCTCCGCCTGCTTCCGCTGGGCTTTCTCCGCTTTTTGCTGCGCCTTGTCCTTCTCTTCCGTGCGCGGCACTTTCACCGCAGTCTGGCCGAACGCATTCATGGCCAGGCCGCCGCATAAAATAAAAAGGAGCGCGCGTCTCATCTCAACGGAATCGGATCAGATACTTTAGCATGCCGCGAAAATCTCCGCCTACTTCCACGTCGCCCGTTAAAACAAATTGCTTGTTCAACTTAAAACGGGCGCTCGCCGTCTGCTGACCGGTGCGCGGATCGACCTGGCCAACATCGACGTCGAGCCGGTCGAAAACGGTGTTGCTTTTCGTGTTCGCGCCTTTCTTGAAAACTTTCCGGTAAAGCTGCTGCGCCAAAAGCATGGCGGCGCGGCCGGCCAGGACGTTGTTGTTTCCGGTCAGCTCTTCGCGCGTCGTGCCGGTGGCGAGCAGCGAAATAATCTCTTCCTGCGGCAATGGCGGCTCGCTCGTGAAAACGGCTTCCGGTTCAAGCGAACTTCCGTAAACGTAAACGTGCACAGTGTAATCGCGGATCAGCGAGGTGCCGTGCAGCTCGATCTTCGGATTGAGCGAATCGCTCGGATCGAAATAAAGAAATCCGTACGAAACATCCATGCGGCTGAATGGCAGCGTCGCTTCCACATTTTCTAATCGCACGATTCCCTTCAAACCGGGACGCGCTCCGGTGCCCAGAAGGTGAAGATCGACAATCGCTCCGCCGTTCGCCATGTTTCCGCGAATCAAAAATTGGTCCTTCGTTTTGATTGCGACATCGAATTTCCAGTCGCGCAAAGGCGGATCGGGCAAAGAAAAATCCGGGCGGGACGATGGCGGCTGCGGCGCCGGCCGGCCAGGCAATCCAATCGGAATCAGGTCGATGTTTTTCAGGAATTGGCTATTCGTGAACGCCACATTTCCAGTCACGTTCGCGCTGTTGAATGGTCCGGCGATCTTGATGTCCGCATTTACACGCGCCGTCACCGCATCATTTCGCGCGACGAGCACGCTGTCGGCCGTCAAATGAAGATCGAGAATCGGCTCGGTCAATTTCACAAATGTAACGTTGCCCGAAAGTTTGAACGGCCCGCCTGCCAGATCGCCGCCAAATTGATCAACCGTGAGCGTGTTTCGATTGAAACCGAGGCGCGCTTTGAAACCGCTCAGCGACGGAATTGTCACGTTCATCGCGCGAGCACGATTGATCGTCATGTCGCCGGAACCGCTCAAGACCGGATCGGCGATCGTGCCATTCACATTCACGCTCAAGGCTACATCGCCATCGAGTTGTTCAAGCTCCGGCACAAATTGGCGGACGAAATTCACCGAACTGCGCGGCATGTCGATCTTGGCCGTGATTGGCGTCTGATCGTCCAACCCGCGCGCGCGTATCACCTTCGCCGCATTAAACGGCAGTTTCGCTTCCAGTGTGATCGGCTGGATCTTGCTCTGCTGTAATTTCCCATTCACCGACAGCTCGTTTTTTTCTGTGCGCAAACTTAAATCAAAAGTCGCCGGATCCAGTTTCGACAAACTGGCGTAGCGCAAATCGTGTGCCTGCAGCTCAAGCGTCGCGGCGAGATCCGAAAGCGTGCCGTGCGCTTCCAGCTTTGTGTTCACGATTCCGGTGATGATCGGCTTGGCGCCCACGTCCTCGAACAATTTCTTTAGATCGAGATTCTCCGATTGAAATGTCGCCACGACTTTGCCGTCACTCGCCATCACCGGCCGATCGGTCCCGATATTTTTCCAGATGAACGGAATGGAAATGTAGCCGGCCGCATATTTGTTCTGGCCTTGATCGACTTGAATCTTCGAAATCTCTAGCGTCGAACCCTTCGCCTGCATGTTGGCTTGGAAATCCATTTTATCGCTCCCAAAGAAAATGATCGGCACATCGAGGCCTTCCGGCGTGTATGACGCCTCGATGTTCGCTTGCAACGCTTGTGCGCTCGCGTAATGGCCTTTTTCCAGAACGACTTTTAGTTTGCCGGAATTTTTGAATGTCTTCGCCTCGCCGCTTCCTTCCCAGTTCAATGCGAACGAACCGGCCAGCACGTTTTCATTACCCGCTGCGCGCAGCAGCGGCATAAGCACGGCCAGATTGGTGATGTTCGCCGAAATTTTTCCGCTGTAATGATACGGCGCGCGAAGATCCACAATCATATTTGCGCTGACAAAGTCGCGCTCGTTCAGGCTCGCGGTGAAATCGTTCAGATAAACCACGCTGTTCACCATGGAATATTGCGCGCTCAGTTGCCGGAAAACTAAACCGCGCCATCGAAGATTCGAGCCGTAGATCGACACCTGTCCGTTCCCCACTCCGTTATTCCATTCGATCTGTCCGTTAATTTGCACCGGACCGGTGATCCGATCCGGCGAATCCGGGTTCCAATAATCGCCCAGCTCGACTGCCTTGAGCGATAGGTCGATCTTCGCCGGCTGCGCCATGGCCTCGCCAAAATCTTTCGGCAATCGATATTCGCCCTGCACCGCGAATTCGTTCTGTTTCCGCCTGACAACCGAGCGCTCGAACGTGACCTGATCGTCAACGCTGTGCATAATCGCCTCCGCCGAATCGAAAGTATAATCACGGAATCGTCCGTTCGTTACGTTCAAGGTAGTGTCGGAGCGAAGATCGACATACCACGCTTTCTTCGAATCGGGCGGCGGCATCACTTTCGAAAATTTCACCGCCGCATTCAGTTTTTCCGCCGTGCCATTTTCAAATGCAAGCGCCGCCGCGCTCACGGCGAAGTCGCCATTTAGCTTCCCATTATTAATGTCGATCTTGCCGTTAATCTGCGCGGACCCCGACAACTTTTGCGACAATCCTTCAGTCGCCTGCTGCAAATCCGGGGCGGTCGCTGCAAATTCCAGCGCCGCCGGATCACGACCAAATCCCTTCACACTTTTCGGCAGTTGCGCCGTGCCACGCAGATGAAATTGGTTTTGGCCTTGAACAATGTCGGCCGATTGCAAAGTGATCGTGCCGTTCTTCGCCGAAACCTGAAAGACGCCGCGATCAAACGCGGTCGCCTCTTGTCGAAAATCGCGGACTTGCGCGGTCGCTGCGCCGGTCCACGTGTGCGGCGAGCTGACCAACCCGCTAAGATCGACATCAAGCTTTTCGATTTGTCCGCGAATGAAATCCTCCGGCAGCGCGGCGTATTTATTAATGACGCCCGCCGGAACGTTCGCCGCGCGCAGATGCACATCGGTGCGAAGTGAAGATTTCGATTCGCTTAACGCGAGCGAGCCGGAAATGTTTCCACCTCCCACCGGATAATCCAAATTGATCGCGAGCTTCCGCGCGGCGATCTGCGATGCATCGACACTGAGCGAGCGAATGCGCTCGTTGTCTGCGATCACCACATCATGCAGCACGAGATTCTTGTTCGCGTAAGTCGTCTGCGCCGAAATTTTTGACCAGGTTTGGCCGCCGACCAATTGCACCTTATCGATCTTCACTGCGCCCGGATTCCGCGGGTCCAAATCAAGATCGACATGTTCCATCACAAAATCGTGCGGTTGGTTTTTGACGATGACGGTCGCATCCGTCACGTGGACACGTTCCGGAAAAAAATCGGGCAGCGTGATTTTCTTTTTCGGATCCGGTGGGCGCGGCCGCAGGATCGCGTTCCCTGGATTCAAAACAATACGCGCCGAGCGCGCCTCCAATGTCCTGATCGAATTGAGCCCATGTCGCAGCGGCGCGAGAAATCCGTAATCCGCGCGCGCAAGATCGACATCGATCGATTCGATATCGCTCGGCCCGATCGCAACCGCGTGCAGATTTCTGACCGTCAAATTTGTGAAGAGATTGCCTTCCAGACGAAAATCGAGCTTCAGATTTTCTTTCGCGGCAAAGTGGATCGCGATGACCCGGCCGAGGCCGAAAAGAAGCGGCCGATGAAAAATGACGAGCGCGACGAGCAGAAGCACAACCGCGATGGCCGTCTTTTGCCGCCAATTTTGTTTCCCTTTTGCTCTGCCGTCTTCTGCCACCACGAGGGCGTTACTTTATTTCCCAGAGGGGAAAGAGCAAACGTCCCGCTGAATTCACGCAGGTTGCGCATAAATCTTGCGACCGGGTCTGTCGCCGGCGGCGTATTGGAAGTGAAAGCAATGAACGATTTTCTTTCCGAAGCGCGTCGCGAATTTCAAGAGTTCATTATGCAGCCCGGCTTTTCATGTCTCGGCGCGCGCGCCGCACTCCACGCCGAAAGTTACGCGATCGCTGCTTATGATGAATTGGGTTCGAACGCTTCGACCGAACAATTATGCCGTGATCTTTTTAAATTTGTGAAATCAGGAATTCAGGACCGGACTAATTACGCCACGTTTATCTCGATCTTCCGACGCCCGCTTAATGTCGATCCAGCTGAATTTGAAAAGCTGCTCTGGCAGCAACTGCAAAATGTAAATCGCATCGATGCCAGGAATTTTGCTTGGGATGCGCGCGTGAGCTCCGACCCGGGCGACCCACACTTTTCATTCAGCTTCGCGGGGCAAGCTTTTTACGTGATCGGGCTGCACGCGGAAAGTCCGCGCGTGGCGCGGCGTTTCAAATGGCCGGCGCTCGTCTTTAATCCGCACGATCAATTCGAACAATTGCGCAGCGACGGCAAATGGCGCAGCATGCAACAGGCGATCCGTGCGCGCGAAATGGAATTGCAGGGTAGCGTCAACCCGATGCTGAGCGATTTCGGCGAGCAATCCGAAGCGCGCCAATATTCAGGGCGCGTCGTGGAAGAAACTTGGCGCGCGCCGTTCGTCGCGAAAAATCATGTCGATCCAGAAAACGCCGCAGGCCGGTGTCCATTTGCGCATTGAGGCGCAAAGCGGGACGGCATTTGAGCTGCGGCGCGGGCAACTCTTGCGCGTGATTGACCTCGAAGGCGAGCAGGTCGCCGACCTCGTCGCATTCAATCGCGCGGACAAATACGAATGGCTTTCGTCCGGCCGCAGCATCGATTACGCGAACAAGATTTATCTGACGACGGGCGACGTTCTCTATTCCAATCGCAGCCGGCCGATGTTTACGATCGCGGCGGACGAGGTTGGACGTCATGATTTTTTGCTGACGCCGTGCAGCACGGAGACGTTTAAGATTATTTATCGCAACGAAAAATATCATCCGAGCTGCTTTGAAAACCTGGCTAAGAACCTTGCGCTCTTCGACATTCCGCCGGATTCGATTCCGACCACATTCAATATTTTCATGAACGTCGAGATCGATGCGAAAGGCGTTATGTCGATCTTGCCGCCGCGTTCCAAAGCCGGCGACGCAATCACGTTGCGCGCGGAAATGGATTTGATTGTAGGTTTGACCGCGTGCTCCGCGGAAATGTCGAACAATTACAAATTCAAGCCGATCGGCTACGAAATTGCGTGATTCCGCAGCCACGCCTGACCCGTTAAACTCGGGTCAAATGCGCTATTGGTGTTTCATCAGCTACCGGCACGCCGATAACAAGGAAGAAGGCCGGCAATGGGCGACGTGGCTGCATCAGGCGATCGAAACATACGAAGTGCCGCACGATCTTGCCGGCACGACGAACGAACGTGGCGACACAATTCCCGAACGCATCTTTCCGGTCTTTCGCGACGAAGAAGAGTTGCCGGCGGACGCCGATCTTTCCACGCCGATTTATCGCGCGCTGGAGACGAGCCGCTTTCTGATCGTGATCTGTTCGCCGCGTGTGGTCGCGTCGACTTATGTCAGTGACGAAATCCGTTATTTTAAAAAATTGGGCGGAGAAAACCGCGTGCTCGCCGTCATGGTGGAGGGTGAACCGAATGCAAGCCGTGATTCCGGAAAGCAAGCGGCGGGATTTCGCGTCGACGATGAATGTTTTCCGGAAGCGTTGCGTTACAACTTCGACCCGGATGGAACGATACGCGACCAATTAACCGAACCGGTGGCCGCGGATTTCCGGCTCGGAAAAGAACAAGGCTGGACGAGCCCCGAGGCGTATCGCCAGGCGCTGCGCCGGCAGAATCTGCCCGCGCGTGAGATCGAACGCCGCGTCGAGGAGTATCGGCAGCGCTCGCACTTGATGCTCTTGAAAATTCTCGCCGGCATTCTCGGAGTGCCGCTGGGCCGCCTGACGCAGCGCGATAAAGCTTACCAACTGGCGAAGGCCCAACGTCGTGCGCGACTCGCGCGCCGGATCGCCGCCGGTTTCGCGCTGCTCGCACTCGGGGCGATCGCAGCGGCGGTCGTCGCACTCGTGCAGTATCGCGCGGCGGAAAAATCCAAACGTGAAGCGCAAGTCGCGGCGGAGCGCGCAACGCACGCGCGGCACGAGGCGGAAAAACTCGTCGAGTTCATGGTCTTTGACTTACGCGACAAACTCCATCCGATCGGCCGGCTCGATTTGCTCGACGATGTCAATCACAAGGTCGACGAATATTATCGCGCATTCGGCGAACAGAAAATGGACCTGGCCGCGCAGCGTCAGCGTGCGGCCGCGATTACGAATGCCGGCAATGTCCTCGGCGGCCAGGGGAAACTTGCCGATTCGATCGGTAAGTATCAGGAAGCATTACGCCTCCAGAAAGAAATCGCGGCGGCGCGGCCTAACGACCCGCAGGCACACGACGACCTGTTCGTTAGTTACAAAAAACTCGGAGACGCTTTACGCGAGCAAGGCGATCTGGCCAACGCATTGACAAATTACCAGGCAGCTCGCGCCGAAGCAGAGAATCTGGTCAAAGCTTCGCCGCGGGACGCGATCCGGGTGAATTATCTCGCCATGAGCGAAGAAAGCATGGGCGCAATCAAATCGCGGACGGGAGATTTGAAGGGTGCGCTCGACCACTTCGAGCGATCGCTGAAGATTGTGGAGGCGCTCTCGGCCGATCGCCCCGCAGAGACAGAGCCACAGGTCAACGCGTCCGTGTTAAATGAGCGAGTCGGGGAGACGTTGTCCGCCTTGGGCGATATGGAAGGGGCGCGACGCAGCTTTGAAAGAGCGCAAGCAATTTGCGAAACGCTGGTAAAACGCGACCCACGCAATGGCGACTGGCTCCGCGCTCTCTCAGTCAGTCAGTTAAAAATGGGCGAGATCCAAGTGAGCAAAGGCGATGTCACTGATGGCCTAACGAACTTCCGCGCCGCGCGCGAAATCATGTCTAAATTGAGCGCGCAAGATCAGAGCAACATCGGCTGGCAGCGCGAAGTGTTGGTGCTAACAAACAAAATTACCGACGCTCTCGCGCTCGGCGGCGATCGTGAATCTGCTTTGAAGAATGAGCGGGAAGCCGTTGCCCTTGCCGAAAAACTCGCGGCTTTCGATGCAACGAACGCTGACTCGCAACGCGATCTCGCCGTCAGCCAAAATCGGCTGGGCGATCGGTTGCGTTTGGCTGGCAAAATCCCGGAAGCGCTTGAGCAGTATCGCCGCGGGCTCGCCATTGCTGAAAAACTTTCTGCGCGCGATCCAGCGAACAACGAGTGGCTCAGCGATCTGGCTTTTTCGCAAAGCAAACTTGGCGACGCGCGACGCGCACAAAACGATCTCGATGGCGCGCTCGAACAATACCGCAATGCGCTCGAAACAAATAACAAGGCGCTAACGGCCGCGCCTGGGAATGTGGAACGAAAGCGAGCCGTCGCTATCTCACAGCGCAAGATCGGCGACGTTCAGTTGGGGAAAAAGCAGTTCGCCGCCGCCTTGGAAAGTTATCACGCAGCTCTCAACATCATTCAGCAACTCGCGTCTGAGTTTCCCGATAACCCCACGTGGCAATCGGATCTCGCGTTTATGCACCAGAATTTGGGCGATGTGCATCGCGCGCAGAATGAACTTCCGGCCGCGAGCGAGGATTATCGCCGCAGCCTCGCTACGCTTCGCCCGTTACTTTCTCAGCAGCCGGGAAACTCACATTGGTTAGGCTCGCTTTACCTCGTTCAATCGCGACTGGCCGCAACACTCAGCGCCCAACACGATCTCGAAGGCGCGTTTACCTCCGCTGAGGAAGCTTGCGATGCTGCCAAAAATCTAGCTAAGACCGAACCGAATGCTCTTGGCCGGCTACATGATCTTGCCGTCGCCGAGGTCGCCTTAGGTGACTTGTTCGTGACGCATTCCGAAGCCGCGAAAGCGCTACCGCACCATCGCGAATCGGTTCGCTTAACGACCGAAATTGCCACGAAAATGAACAACAATGCGGGCGCTCGCGCTGAGATGGCTTACTGCCTCGGCCTTCTCGGCAAGACGCTCGCCGCCTTATCGCAAAATAGGGAAGCGCGCGACCCACTCACTCAAGCACGCGAAATCTGGTTGCAGTTGCGCAAGGATTCTCCGCTTACGCCAGAACAGGAGGCCTCCCTCGCAGACACGGAGAAAACACTCGCCGCGCTCGCGAAACCTTGAGTGCAGTTAGCCGTTGCGCCGAATCAGCTCTCGCGTCACGCTTGCCGCGTAGATGAGTCCCGACAAGCTTTTCGATTATCTCGATGGAAGACTTTCCGCGGAGGAACGCGGGGTGCTCGAGGAAAAACTAGCGACCGATCCGCATTTGCAGCGCGAGCTCGCGATCGCGCGCGAGATCCACAAAGGCATGCGCGGATCGCGCGAAGTCGTAGGCGCAACACTCGACAAAAATATTTCCAGCGCCGCCGCCGGCATCGCGATTGGTCGCAAGGTCGCAACCGCGTTTGCGGTCCTCGTTGCGCTCAATGTCGGGGTCGGGCTTTACTTCATCGGCGTATTCGAGACGAAAAAACAAAACGCCATTCGCAATGAAGCAGCGACGCGCGAGCAATTACAAAAATCGCTGGAGAAAACAGCCCGCAACACGTTGCCAAAGCTGACGATCGAGACAAACGAAATGAATCTGAGCGCGCCCGCCGGCGGTGGCGCGGCCTTTGCCGAAAAAATCATTGCAGCTGCGGCGCACGCGGGCGGCTCGGCCGTGCAGGCGCCGCCGCAAGATCACTCGCTCATCGTGCTGGCTGAAATTACGAACGGTCGCGAAAATGATTTTCGCAAAGACATCGGCGTTCCGCCTGCAGCGGTGCCGATCGGTTCGCCTACGCCACCGGCGGAGGAAAAGAAAATCATTCAGATAAAAATTTCCGAAAACGGGAACGCCAAACCATAAGCGATTTCTGAGTTGATCGACTTCTGAATGATCGCGGTAACTTTTGCGCTTCCCACCGAAAGCGCAGTCTTTGTCCATTTGCTGCGCGATGCGCGACATGAAATGTCGATCGAAGTTTTCCACACGGGCGTCGGCCGCCGAAGCTGCCAGGACAAGATCGACATGTTCCTGGACGCGCAACGACCGGCCATTTTGATCAGCGCCGGGTTTGCCGGCGCGCTGAGCGATCAGCTCAAGATCGGCGACATTCTGCTGGCGGAGAATTTCTCAACGCCGCGCACACTGCAAACTGCGCGAGAACTGTTGGCTGACTCTTTTACCCGCATCGGAAAACTTTTCACGGCCGACGCGATTGTCGATTCGATCGAGAAACGAAACGAAATCGCACGCACGACGAGTGCAATTGCGGTGGACATGGAAACGGAATGGATCGCGGCGGCCTGCGCGGCGCGCGACATTCCACTGCTGTCGCTCCGCGCAATCAGCGACACTCCCGGCAAACCG
The DNA here is from genome assembly GCA_041167045.1 of Verrucomicrobiota bacterium. Classification (GTDB taxonomy): domain Bacteria; phylum Verrucomicrobiota; class Verrucomicrobiia; order Chthoniobacterales; family UBA10450; genus CATPCN01. The sequence continues at coordinate 109,044 of JBEEGW010000008.1, read as the reverse complement.
CTGCCAGCGCCGCCGCACGTCCTTTTCGATTTGCATCGGCAAAAAACGGAATTCGGCCGGCTGGCGCTTTACCTCCTCAAACATCCGCCCGCCGTTTTGCGATTGATCGCATTTGCGCGGCGGATTCGAAGCGCACGAAATTCGCTGGCTGCGGCGCTCGTCATCGTTTGCGAAGAACTTTCCTCGAGCGACCGCCGGACTAACGAGTGATTCAAAGCGGCTCGACATGCACGAGCACGTCGGCGATGCGCGCATCCGTTTGGCGGATCGCGTCCTTCACTTGGTGAGCGATGTCGTGACCGTCCCGCACGGAGATGGCGCCATCGACTTTGACGTGAAGATCGACATAAAAATCGAGGCCCATTTTTCGAACGAGGCATTTATCGATCTCTAGAACACGCGGGACCGATTTGGCGGCGGTGCGCACCGAATTCCCTATTTCGCCGCGCGGCGCGGTGTCGAGAATATCGTGCAACGCCGGCGCGAGCAGGCGCACGCCGATCGTGGCGATGACAAGGCAAACAAAGATGGCCGCCCAATTATCCGCGCCGCGCCACTTTTCGCCGCCGATTAACGCAATTGAAATCCCAACAAACGCGGCCACCGAGGTAATGACATCGGCGCGATGGCGCCACGCGTCCGCTTCGACTGCGATGCTTTCAATGGAACGGCCAAAGCGCACGACATAGCGAAAGAGCGTTTCTTTCACAATCACGACCATGAGAAGGACCGCTAAAGTGAAGGGTGCGGGCGCGCGATGCGGGAGAAAAATTGTCCGCGTGCTTTGCGCAGCAAGAATAATCGCGGCCACCAAAACTCCGAGCGCGACAAAGATCGCGGTGAGCGGTTCGGCTTTGCCGTGGCCGTAGGGATGCGTTTCGTCCGGCGGCCTCGCCGCAAAACGCAATCCGCCCCAAATCACGATCGAGCCCGCCACATCGAGCATGGATTCAATTCCATCGGCGATGAGCGCATAAGAGTTTCCAAAAATTCCCGCGAACGTTTTGATGATCGCAAATGCGACATTGACGATCATGCCGATGAGGGCGAGACGCGCGCCGGTTTGCAGATTGCTGGCCGAAGCGTTCGATGTAGGATTCAGCGCCGAGGCCATTCATGAAAAATATAAGCGCGCTCGTTTACAAAACACACGGAAATCCGGCGGACGTTTTGCAGATCGAAACGCAGGCGTGGCCGAAGCCCGCGCCGGATGAAGCGGTCGTGCAGATGCGCGCGGCGCCGATTAATCCGGCTGACTTAAATGCGATCGAAGGAAAATATCCCGGACGCCGCGAAATTCCGGCCGTGCCGGGATTCGAAGGGGCGGGCGTGATTGTCGATCTTGGTGCCGAAGTGGAGAATCTGGTGATCGGTGCGCAAGTTATTTTGCCGCACAATCTCGGAACCTGGCGCGAAGCAGTCGCAGTGAAAGCGAGCGAGCTCGTTTCCGTTCCGCCCGAGATCGAGCCGGTGCAAGCGGCCATGCTCAAAATCAATCCGATGACCGCCTGGCGTTTGCTCCACGATTATGTCGATCTTGGACGCGGCGATTGGTTGATCCAAAATGCGGCGAACTCGGCAGCGGGACGCGCCACGATTCAAATTGCGCGCGAGCTCGGATTCAAAACGGTCAATGTCGTCCGCCGTGAAGAATTGGTGAAAGAACTGCAAGCGGAAGGCGGCGACGTGGTTCTCATCGACGGCGAAAATCTTCGCGATGAAGTGAAAACCGCGACAAACGGCGCGCCGATTCGTTTGGGTTTGAACGCGGTCGGCGGCGAGAGCGCGCTGCGACTCGCGAACGCGCTCGCGCCAGGATCGACAACGGTCACCTACGGCGCGATGAGTTTGCAGCCGCTGAAAATTCCGAACGGCCTTCTCATTTTCAAAGACCTGCGCTTTCGCGGCATTTGGATCAATCAGTGGTACGACCGCGCAAGCATGCAGCAACGCATGGACGCGTTTCGTCCGCTGTTTGAAATGGCGAAGCGCGGATTGTTGCGCGCAAAAGTGGAACGGAGCTACCCGCTGAGCGAATTCAAGGCCGCGCTCGCGCACGCCGCGCAAAGCAAACGGAGCGGCAAAATCATTTTCGAATTCAACGTGTGATTGCGATTGTTGTCGGCGCAGGGATCAATGGAGTCACCGCCGCGATCGAACTTAGAAAGCGCGATCACGAAGTTGTTCTTGTCGATCCGGGACCGCTGCCGCATCCCCTAGCCGCTTCCACCGACATCAGCAAAGCGGTGCGCTCGGCTTACGGCGCGGATGAAGATTATACGGCGCTGGCCGAACGCTCGATTGCATTGTGGCGAGAATGGAACCGCGAATTCGGCGTCGAACTGTATCACGAAACGGGCGTTTTGTTTTTGCGATCGCAAAAGATGCAGCCGGGCGATTTCGAATACGAGAGCTGTAAACTTTTTGAAAAACGCAGACGAAAATTTGAGCGCATTGATTCGGCGCGTTTGCGCGAACGCTTTCCTGCGTTCAACGCGGAGCATTATCACGACGGATTTTTTGATGCGAACTCGGGCTACGCCGAAAGCGGACGTGTAATCGCCACTCTGGTAAAGCACGTGCGATCGCTCGGCGTGGAGTTGCGCGAAGGTCAAGAGTTCACAGCGCTCGACGAAACCGCCAAGGCCGTGAAAGGCGTCGTCTTAAAAGATCGACATAAAATTGCCGGCGATGTCGTCGTCATGACCGTGGGCGCGTGGACGCCGCATTTATTGCCGTTCACGAAAAAGTTTTTTCGCTCGACCGGACATCCGGTTTTTCATCTCAAACCGCGCGAGCTACAGCTTTTTTTGCCGGAACGATTTCCTTTTTTTGGCGCGGATATTTCGACAACAGGTTATTACGGGTTTCCGCTGCACGAGGGCGTAGTCAAAATCGCAAATCATGGAGCCGGTCGTGAAATGTCGCCGGATTCGCTAGAGCGCGCGGTCACGCCCCAAGAAGAAAATGCAGTGCGCGAATTTTTGTCTTCCGCGATTCCGGCGCTGGCGGATGCGCCGATCGTCTTCAGCCGGCGGTGTTTTTATTGCGATACGAACGACGGCGATTTCTGGATCGCGCCCGATCCAGAGCACGCCGGATTAATTATTGCGGCGGGCGACTGCGGACATGGCTTCAAGTTTGCGCCGGTGCTCGGCGAAATTATCGCGGACGCCGCTGAAGGAAAATCGAATCCGCTGCTAGAAAAATTTCGCTGGCGGCCGGAAGTGCGCGCGGGAATGACAAAAGAGGCCGCGCGATTTCAGCCGGACAAGATCGACAATCACTCTTGAGCGGCGGTTTCTTTTTTTGGCTGGCGCTTGAGTAGCGTGATCTGCTTGATGCGCGCGGAATCGTCCGGGCTCCACGTGGCCACATCGGGATCGTCTTTGAATGCGTTGTGCACGATGCGGCGCTCGTAGGAATTCATGGGCTCGAGCTGTAGCGAACGACCGGTGACGCGCACGCGCTCGGCCAACTCCCGCACGCGCTGCACGATCCGGTCTTCGCGCATCGAGCGATACATTTCACAATCGACGATGACTTTGGGCGCGTCTTTTTGTTTCGATTGAATGAGCCGGTTGAGCAAAAATTGGATGGCATCGAGCGTCTCGCCATCGCGTCCGATTAAGCGACGGCTTTCCTCAGTGTAGATTTGCAGCGTGGGATTGCCGCCTTCGCTTTGCGTCTCTTCAATTTGCACGACGAAACCGAGATAACCGAGAATGGTGTCGAGTAATTCTTTTGGCGTCATCATCGTCCTTTTCTCGCGCGCTTATTTGCCACGGCAGTTTTTTCCAAGACCGGCATGGGCTGTTTCCGGTTTTGATAAAGCTGCAAGATCGTGAACAAATTCTGCGTCGTGTAATACAATGCCAGCGCCGCCGCGAAATTGTAGCAGAAAACGACAAAAATTATCGGGGTGAACATCATGACGCGTTGCTGGGTGGCGTCGCCGGTCTTCGGCGTGATGCGCATCATCCAGACGTTGGTCAGCGCCATGAGCAGCGGCAGAATATTGATGGGCCATCCGACAATCGGAAAGTGTCCGATCGTGTCGGGTTGCGAAAGATCGTGGCACCAGAAGAAACTGGCGTTGCGCATTTCGACCGCCTGCCGAAGCATGGTGAAGAGCCCGAAGAAAATCGGGATTTGAATGAACATGGGCAGACAACCGCTCACCGGATTGATGCCGTAATCCTTGTAGAGCTTCATCACCTCCTGATTCATGCGCGTCGGATCGTCCTTATATTTTTCCTTCAGCTCCTGCATCTTCGGCGAAAGCGCGGACATGCGGCGCATGGAGCGGTTCGCTTTATTTTGCAACGGCCACAAGGTGAGCTTGACGATCGTGGTGAGAGCAAGAATGGCGGCGGCGTAGTTGCCCAGATATTGATGGAGCAAGTTCAACAGATTGAGCAGCGCCTGCGAGATCAGCTTAAAGATGCCGAAGTTCATGATCTCGGCTTCGTTGTGCGTGAGCTCGGTTAATCGGTGATACAGTTTCGGGCCGCCGTAGATTTGAAAATGGAGGCTGCTCGTTTCGCCCGGTTTTAATTGAAATCCCGGCATGCCCATGGCGCCTTCGAGGCCGTACATGATTTGCGTTTCGCTGAATTTAATTTCGAAACGTCGCCCGCCCCACACTCCGGTCGACTGCACATTGAGCGGCGTGAGTATGGTCGCGAAAAATTGATTGCTGACCGCGGCCCATTCCGCGCCGAAGATTTTTTCTTCGTAAATGTCGCGCGCCGGTCGGTGCTGCAAACCGAAGAAGCTGTTCTGTTCTGCGAACCAGCTCACATCGGTGAATTTCGCTTTGCCATTCACGCACCAGCCAAGCTGTGTGTAACTCGGGTAATCGTTCGCATGAATTGGTTTCGCTGAACCGAGTGTGATGTAATAACCGGGACTCGTGTACGGCTGCGGCCCATCGTTTCTAAGATCGACATCGAGCCCGATCGCGTAATTGTCTTTCTGTCCGGCGCCTGACGAAAACCGAAATTTCTTCTTCACGTTGATGCGATCTGGCGTCGTGCGTTCAAACTGAATGCTTCCATCCGCTTGTTTCGCGCCCACAAATTCCGGCAGCGTCGCCGCCGCCGGCTGATCGATAATCGCGGCAATCGGCGTCCGCTCTCGCGAGTTTAAAATAATCGGCCGCCCACTATCATCGGCATGGTTTAACAAAACGATTTCGCTGATCGCGCCGCCGCGGTTCGTCAGGCGAACTTCTTCATCGCCATTGCGAAGCGTCTCGATTTTTTCTTCGAACTTCGCGGCGGCGTTTTCCGGCGCGACACTAGTCGACGGCGCGGCCGCGACTACGGGCGTGGGGCTAGCTGAGACGGCCGCCGCACTCGCAGAAATTGAAGGAGATGGCGATCGAGCCGCAGTCGGAAGCGGCGGTGGCGCATTTTTCGCCACGTAAAGCTGCCAGACGACGAGGCCGATCACGCAGAGCGTAACGGCAATCCAAGCTTGTCGATCCATGCGCGTGTCCCGGCGGCTTATTCACAAACACAATTTACAGCGCGCGCGGGCGCCGTTTCATTTTGCTCCGCCGGCACCGGATCGTAACCCTGCCCGCCCCACGGATGACAACGCGCCAGACGACGCAGACCGAGCCAGCTTCCCGCAATCAGACCGTGCATCTCGATGGCTTGCAAAAAATACGCCGAACAAGTCGGCTCGAACCGGCAACCGGAGCCCGGTCCGCTAAGCGCGGACAAGATCGGCGAGAGCGTGCATTGATAGCCGCGAATAAAAATGCGAACGAGCGTAAGCATCAGCGCGCTAGGATAGAAGCGCGCTCCGCCAGACGCAACCATTCATCTTCCAGCTCGCGAAAAGTGGCGCGCGCCGCGGGCGACCGCGCAATTGTGACCGTCCAGACAAGATCGACAATCTCCTTCTGATGCTGACGCACGATTTCGCGCAGACGGCGGCGAACGCGGTTCCGCACGACCGCGCCGCCGATGCGTTTCGACGTAACGAAACCGGCGCGAAAATCTGCGCGATCGGCCGCGACCCCGAGAATAAGGAATTTGCCGCGTTGCGCGCGGCCTTCGGTTCTCACCAGATCGAAATCGGCGGAGCGGATGAGGCGCTTCGACTTCGGAAAAGATAAGCGCCGCGCCGACATGTCGACCTTACGCGTACAGCAAAAGTCTTCCCGCAGAAAAAATCTCTGCGGGAAGACTCGCTGAAATCAGCTCGCTCCGTGAAAAATTACGGAGAAGGCTTCGCGGCCGGTGAAGCGTTGGTGTTCACCGTGGTGTTCGTCTCGGTCTTGGTCGCAGGAGCCGGAGATTCTTTCACGACCGTCGTATTGTTTTCGGTCTTGTTTTCGGCCGGTGGAGTGACGGTGGTCTCTTTTTGCTCACAACCGGCGAGCAACGCTGCGCCAGCGAGAATGCAGAGTAATTTTTTCATAAGTTTAAAAGTTAGGTTGAGATTGAGTGAATGACAACTACGGCGAAGGCGACGGAGATGTCGTGGTCGTGGTCGTTGATTCGGTCGTGCTGGAAACAGTGGCACTAGGGCTTGCCGCCGGTGCAACAGTTTCGTTCTTTTGTTCACAGCCGGCCAGAAGCGCCGCGCCCGCGAGAATGCAGATATATTTCTTCATAGTTTTTGAATGTAAGTGTTTACCATCCGACAAAGGCTGATTCGGAGCAAGATTACTTTTCGGCCTTGCCTAAAATCGATAATCGTTTCGAAAAACTGCCGCGTCTAAAATGGCGGCTCGTATTTTAACCCGTGCGCCTCGGCCACCGCGCGGCAGGTCAGTTTTCCATCGCGCGTGTTGATGCCGCCGGTGAGCGCCGGTTGTTTTTTGCAGGCGCCTTCCAAACCGAGGTCGGCCAGCAATTCTACATAACGTTGCGTGATGTTGGTGAGCGCTTGCGTGGCCGTGCGCGCGTAAGCCGCAGGCATGTTCGCCACGCAATAATGCGTGACACCTTCTTCGACATACACCGGATCGACATGCGTGGTGGGTCGCGAAGTCTCCACGCATCCGCCTTGATCGATCGCGATGTCCACCAACACGCTGCCCGGCTTCATCTTTTTTAACATGGCGCGCGTGATCAGCTTCGGCGCTTTCGCTCCCGGTACCAGCACCGCGCCGATGAGTAAATCGGTCTCCGGCATCAATTCGAGCAAGTGCGCTTCGTTTGAAAAAAAAGTGTTCACGTTGTCCATGGCGAGGTCGAGGAAACGCAGACGCTCAAGATCGACATCAAGAATCGTGACATCAGCGCCAAGCCCCACCGCCATGCGCGCTGCGTTTACGCCCGAAGTTCCGCCGCCCAGCACCACCACGCGTCCCGGCAAAACTCCCGGCACGCCACCGAGCAGCACACCGCTGCCGCCATTATGTTTCGCCAGAAAATATGCGCCCATCACCACCGACATGCGCCCCGCGATCTCACTCATCGGCTCGAGCAGCGGAAGTTTGTTGCCCACTTGAATCGTTTCGTAGGCCACGCCCGTCACGCCCGAAGTCAGCAACGCTTCAGTGAGCGCTTTGCTCGCGGCTAAATGCAAATAGGTGAAAAGAATCTGCCCTTTCCGCAGCAGCGAATACTCAGCCTTTAACGGCTCTTTCACTTTCACGATCATTTCCGCTTGCGCGAAAAGATCGGGCGCCGTCTCGACAATCTTCGCGCCGGCTTTGACGTAATCTTCGTCCGGATAACCGGAGCCAACGCCGGCGTTTTTCTGCGCGAGCACGGAATGCCCGCGTCGCGTGAGCGATTCCGCCGCGGAAGGGAGAAGCGCGACGCGTTGCTCCTGCTCTTTAATTTCTTTCGGAACGCCGACGATCATCGCAAACAGTGATAAGTGACGAGTGACCGGTGACAAGCTCGAAATGCGAAGACGAACCTATCTCGCACTCGTTTTCGTCACTAATTCAGCGACGGATCGTCGGGCGCAGCCGCGAGCATCTTGTACCACGGACCGAGACCGCGCATGATTTCAAACCACAGCTTCGGCAAACGTTCCGGGCGCAATGCCGCGCGGCTCGGCTGCTGTAAGATCCAGGCTTTTTGTTTCATCTCCGTCTCGAGCTGGCCTGCGCCCCACCCCGCGTAACCGACAAATGCGCGGATCGAATTCGGATCTTCACCGGCGCGCGCGCTCGCTTCGTCAACATCGACATTATGATTGATGCGCAGACCGACGCCTTTCTGCCATTCAAACGCCGCGAACATCAATTTGTTCTTCCCGACCGGCCCACCCAAAAAAACGGGCAGGTCACCAAGACCTTGCGGCGGCGTTTCCGTCACAAGATCGGCCACCTGCTTGTCGAGCGGGCGATTGATGATCATGCCGAGCGCGCCGTCTTCCGGATCGTGCGCCGAAATCAAAAGAACGCAGCGCCGAAAATTTGGATCGAGCATGTTTGGATGGGCCACCAGCAGTGACCCGACCAGATTCCCCGGCCCGTCCTCTTCCCTGTTTCGCATATAAAACTAGACGGCGCGCGAAGAGTTTGCGCAACTGCTCGCGGATCGCGCTCCAAACCTATGCGCGCCGAAGTTTTCCAGCCTCCAATCTTGAAATCGGGCCATCAAACTCATCTTCGCGCCATTGCAAGGCCGTGGCCGTAACGAGTTTTTGCGCGTCGCCCGGCAAATGGCGCAGCAACGCATTGCGACGATCCGGGTCGAGCTCGCCGAAAATATCGTCGATCAGAAGGAGCGGACTTGTCTCTTCCGTCGCGAAGACTTGCGCCTGGGCAATTTTCAAGGCGAGCGCAATCGTGCGCTGCTGTCCCTCCGATGCATAAACGGCCGCCGGCATTTGCTGCACGCGTAATTCCAGATCGTCGCGATGCGGCCCGACAATCGTCTGGCGCAAACGCAATTCTTCGGCGCTCGATTCGGCCAGCTCCTTCTCGAAATCCGCGCCGCTGCCCGGAATAAACTTTATGTCGATCTTTTCCTCGTCGCCAATTCCGGCGTGGGCCGCGATCGCAAATGGTGTGAGCCTTTCAACCAGCGTCGCACGCATACTCGATAGTTTCGTGCCGTGCTGGAGGAGCGGGAGCGCGTAAGCCGCGATCTCGCGTGGACGCGGCTGCGGCGCTTTGAGCAGCGCGTTGCGCGAGCGCAATGCTCGTTCGTACGCGCGCAAGGTTGGCCGGTAACTCGGATCGATTTGCGAGCCGAGAAAATCGAGATAACGGCGGCGCGGCTCCGATCCGCCGCGCGCCAACTCGATGTCGGTGTTGGCAAACGACACCACCCGCGCGATACGCAGATATTCCGCGGCGCTCGTTTGATCGACATGATCGAAAGAAAGCTTTCTCCGCAACGCGCTGTAACGAAACGCGAGTGAATGTTCGCCGTGTCGCCCCGCAACAGCGAACGATTTATGCCCTATCTGCACAAGCGGCGCGAGGCTCGAACTTCGTTGCGACTGCAAACGCAAAAGCACGCAGGCCGCTTCCAGGATCGACGTCTTCCCCTCGCCGTTCGCGCCCAGGAAAAAATTAAATCCCGGCGCAAACGTCACCGCGAGCGCGTCGAAGCAGCGAAAGTTTTGCAGACGCAACTCAGCGAGCATGAAAGATCGACAATAACATTTTGCGCGGTGCCCTGAGTTCGTTCAAAGATTAATCAGCTCGAGGCGGCTGGCCATGTGCGCGGGAACTTTTTGTTTGTGAAAATAACTGCCGGCGATCGGCGTGATGTGCGCGGGACGCAAACCGACCGCCGTCGTTATGAAGTTGTGATTGGCCAGGACGCCATTTGTTGCGTCGAAGCCGATCCAGCCCGCGCCTGGCAAAAAAACTTCCGTCCACGCGTGCAGCGAACCTTCCGCGCGGCGCGTCGTCTCATCGGTCTCGCGCAAATATCCACTCGTTAGGCGCGCAGCCAGACCCATCGACCGCAAAATTTCTGCGAGCAACACAGAGACGTCGCGGCAAGCCCCGCGGCCGCGCCGTAAAGTTTCGGCGGGCGAAAGCGCGCTGCCTTCTTCACGCCGCTCGTAGCCGATGCTTTCGTGCAAAACGCGATTCAGGCGGACCAGTGTCGAAACTGTTCCGCACGGTTTGTCTGCGCTCGGCGGCTGCCAACCGGGAACGATCAGTTCCTCGTTCGTTCGCCGTTCGCGAAAGGGCGCCAGGATCGCCGTGAGCGAGTCATCGTACTGAAACGGCAAATCGACCGCATAATTTTCGAGCAAAAAATGAAACGCGTCTTTCTCGTCAAGATCGACATCAATCTCGAGCTTCAATTTCAGTTGCTTGGAGCGTTCCGGGAAATAACAGGCCGCCACGATGTTATCGAAAACGTCCCGGCCAAATCGCGCATTCGCCTCCGGACTCGTTTCGAAATCGATCCGGCGCACCCTGCAAAAACGATCGCCGCGCGGAAAGAGCCGCACATCGTGCGGTGAAAAGCCGACCGCGTCGTCGTAGGAATATTTCGTTTCGTAGCGAATGCCCAACTTCATTGACTTAAACTATCGCCAATCTTCGCCCCTTGCATCGATTCACGAAAAATTTGTTGCCACGAGGGAGAACCTCGTTTACTAGCTCGGCAGTTTTGGAAGATTGTTCTGGGGGGAACAGCCGCCCTTCACGCCTTTCGGGCGTGGGGGGCGGTACTTTTTTCGGGCAATTCTTATGAACGAAAAATCCCCGCGCAGCGCGAAAAAGTTTTCCTGGGCGCTGGCTTTTACCCTCATCGCGCTCATCGGCGCGGTCGTCGTCACGATTATTTTTTTGCGGTTGGAAACCTGGCCGTCGCGCACGGCGAAACAAGGAACCGCTGAGCTGGAACGTGTGGGCCGCGATTTGCGCGATGCGTTTGTCGATGTTGCGCACTTACAACCGCGCATCACGATTAACAATCGCGTCTATGTCGAGAAAACGTCGGCCACGAGCGAGCTCGCGATTTTGTCGCGCCAAATCGAAGTCGAGCACGAGCTCAATCATTCCTGGGCCGGCAGCACCAAGCGCGTGAAATTGCACGGGACATTTGCGGTCAAAGCCGGTTTTGATTTGCGCAAAGATCTGGCGGTGGATGTGCGGCCGGAAGAAATCGTGGTGCGCGTTCCGCACGCCGAAATTCTCGGCGTCGAACAAAAGAATGTCGATGTTCTGACTTTCGAAAACGGATTTTGGAACCGAATTTCGGCGGTCGATTTGCAGAACGAGCTGGCCGCTCTGCCGCAGCTTGCCCGCGAAAAAGCGACTGAGAGCGGATTGCCCGCCGCGGCCGAAAGCGCGTTGCAACAACAACTCGATGCGCGCATTCACGCACCGCAGCCGTTGCGCGTAATTTTCGCGAACGAGAATCAGAAAGATTAAATCTCGCTCCGCGCCCGGCGAAAGATCGAGATGCTCCTTTCCGCGAGAAACCTTTCCCGGTAAAAATTTGGCGCCGATGCCGCTCAAGACACGACTGCTGGTTTTCCTTCTCTGCCTGCTCGTCGTGGTCGCGGCCATCATTTTTCTCGCGCCGACGCTCGTCTCCGGCGCGGTGCGCGTTTGGATTTGGCGTGAAGCGCGATTGCAAGGATTGAAGGTCGAGCTTGGAAAAATTGATGCGCCGCTGCTTCGGCCGGTGGTCATTCGCGGAATCAAGATCGACAGTCGCGCGCCGGGCGCGTTTTCCATACATCTCGATGCCGCGCGCGCCGAGTTGCAATTGAACCTGGCCGGAATTTTCTCTGCCGCGCGCGGCCGGGTTCTGCGCAAACTCTCGCTCGCGCAAACGCACGCCGACATTCGCCGCGTCGCCGCCTCGCCGACTGCGCGACGCCAGTTCGATTGGACGGTGTTGCACGCGCTGCTCCCGGACAATCTCGACCTCTCCGGCGCGCAATTGCGCGTCGAAAACGGAAACACGCTCGTCGAATTTTACGACGTAACATTCACCGCGAGCGAAATCGAGGCCGGACATTTCGCCGCGCGCGAAGTCGCGATCAACTCACCGTGGTTTCGAAAACGTTTCGAGCAATTGCGCGGCGCAACCGCCTGGCAGGATGATCGGCTCACCATCGGCGCGATCAATCTCGCGCGCGGTCTCGATCTTGAAGCGATCGTGATGGACCTTGCGCATTTGCCCGCGCGCCGCATCGGGTTCGAGGTAAAGCTGGACGCCTTCGGTGGAAAATTTCGCGGAACTATTTCGAGCGAAGAACGGGAAAAAAATCGTACATGGGACGCCGCCGGAAGCGCGGCCGAAATTTCGCTCTCGCAAATGTCAGATGCGCTCGGCCTGGTCGATCGCACCGGCGGGGCGGTGCACGCGTGCAAGTTCACTTTTCGCGGCGACGCGCGCGACATTAGCCACGCCACCGCATCAATCTGGGCCGACGTGACCGGATTTACTTGGCGCGATCGTTCGGCCGACACCATCATGCTCGGCGCGTCGTTCTACAATCGCACCGTGCAAGTGCAGCAGCTTTACGTGAAGCAGCACAAAAATCAGCTCACGCTCAGTGGCGAATCGGCCATGCCGGCAAAGCCGAGCGATTGGCTGAGCCCCGATTTTCGCGGCGATATTTCCGCGACGATCAATGATCTCGGCGATTTCGCGCGGCTCTTCGGCGCGCAGCCGAACGACTTTTCCGGAACGATCGCAATCGAGGGAACGGTCAACGCGCGCGAACGAAAACTGGGCGGCCATCTTATTGTCAACGGACACGCGCTCACAATTTTTCGAGCGCCGGTGGAATTGTTCGCCGCCGAATTAAATCTGGTCGAATCCGTTTTGGAAATCGAAGACCTCGAGCTCCAGCGCACGAGCGATTTTCTGTACGCGCAGGGCAAGATCGACATATCGCATGAGCACGATTACTCCGGCACGATCAGCGCGACGGTCAGCGACGTCGCAAAATATTTATCGGCCGTCAGCGCGCCGGACGCGAAAGCAATTCCCGCCAACATGCAGGCCACGGTTTCTGCCGCCCACTGGAATTTATACGCGAACATTAACGTGCCCGGCTCGAGCCCGATCAATCTCGCCGCCAACTTTCCGCTTCCGATCGGCGGCGACATTTTGAATGTTCCAATGAAAGCGACGCTCGATTTTCCCGGAGTCTCGTTGGCGGATGCGCCGCGGTTGTGGAGCAAGGAAATTTTCAGCGCGGGAAATCTCGGCGGAAAAATATCGATCACGCAAACGTTGCAACATCCGCGCATCAAGGGCGAAGCGCATTTGACCGACGCAAAACTTCACGACGTAGCGATCGGACTCGATTCGATTTCTGGGCAGCTCACTTTTATCGAAACGATGGCGTCGCTCGATTTTTTGAACGCCTCGAACAAAGATGTCGATCTTGCGCTCCGCGGCGAGGTCGATTTCTCAAGTTTGGACGATTTGCGCATAAAATTTTTCACGACCGCGCCGATCTTTGATGTAACGCCGCGTCCTCTCGACTGCGTGGGAAAGATCGACATAGCCGCGACCGGCGCAACGCTCGCGCCAGCGCTCACCCAGATCGAATTGCGCGGCGGATTATTTGGCAACGATTGGCGAATGCGTTTGCCGAACGCGCTTTCGCAATCGTCGGGCGCTTTGGATTTGAACGAAGCGGCGCGCGAGATTCCGTTTTGCTTTGGCGAAATGGCGACCGAAAAACGTTTAACGCTCGCGGTGCATCCGCGGCCATCGCCGATCAAAGCTTCGCGCCCGCGTCGCTCTTCGAAGCGATGAGCCAGCGGGCCAGCCGTTGCGCCAGATCGCGTGTAAGATCGACATGACAATCGGGACCCGCATCGACACGCAAAGGTTCGGAATCGCGCCGGCCGAATAATAATTGCACGCGCCGATTTCCCGGCGAGCTCGCCAGAATTTCGCGCACTTCGCGCAACTCCTCCGCCGTCACTGTGGGCGGAAACTGCAACAGCACTGCGTCATCGCCGTTGGCCGACGCGCCATTTGTGTGTTCGTGGCTCAGCACTTTTACTTTTTGCGCGGTCGCCCGCACGCCGTCGTCGCGTTTATCGAGTGTGCCTTGAATGGCGATGACCTGTCCGAGCACAAGCTGATCGGACACTTTGACGAAAACTTCGTTCCACAAAACCACTTCGAGCGTGCCGCTCAAATCTTCCAGCCAGACAACCGCAAATGGTTTGCCTTCTTTGCGCGTGAATTTTTTGTCGACCTGCGCAATTGCGCCGCCCACGCGAAACGTCGCGCGATCGGCCAGTTCGCCTAACGATGCAATCGGCTGATATTTTGACGCCGCGAAAAGATCGACATACGAATCGAGCGGATGGCCGGTGACGTAAAATCCGAGCAGCTCTTTTTCGAACAACATTTTTTCGCGATCGCTCCACGAGACAATCGATTTGCGAGACGAGCCGGCCGGAGCGAGCGCGTCACCAAAAAGTGAAACCTGGCCCGCAACGCGATCGCGATGCGCAGCGGCGGAGGAAGCAAGCGCTTCTTCGACGCAGGCAAAAAGCTCGGCGCGTTCCCGCCCAAGAAAATCGAAGGCGCCGCATTTTACCAGGCTCTCGAGCATTTTGCGATTGGCAATTCGCGATTCGAGACGACCGCAAAAATCTTCGAGCGACGCGAAGTCTCCTCGCGCTTCGCGCTCGCGAATGGCGGCCTGCATCGCGCCTTCGCCCACATTCTTGATCGCGGCGAGGCCGTAACGAATGGCCATTTTTCCTTCGTGTTCTTCCGGCGTGAATTTCAATCCGCTGCGATTAATGTCGGGTGCCAAGATCGAGATACCCATTCGTTTGCATTCGCCGACGAAAACCGAAATTTTGTCGGTGTTATTGATTTCGTTGCTGAGGAGCGCGGCCATGAACTCGACCGGATAGTTTGCCTTCAAAAACGCCGTCTGATAACTGATCAGGCCGTAAGCCGCGCTGTGGCTCTTGTTGAATCCGTACCCGGCAAACTTTTCGAGCAAATCGAAAATGGCGTTCGCTTTTTTCTCCGGAATGTTGTTCGTGCGCGCACACCCTTCGATAAAAATGGCGCGTTCCTTTGCCATTTTTTCTCGATCTTTTTTGCCCATCGCGCGCCGGAGCAGATCGGCCTGGCCTAACGAGTAACCCGCGAGCCGGCTTGCCGCCGCCATCACTTGCTCCTGATAAATCATGACGCCGTAGGTGTCGGCGCAGATTTCTTCGAGCAACGGATGTTCGTACCGAATTTTGGTGAGCCCTTTCTTGCGCTTAATAAAATCCGGAATCAGATCCATCGGCCCCGGTCGAAACAGTGCGATCAACGCGATGATATCGTCGAGCTTTTGCACATCGAATTGCTTCGACACGTTCGTCATCCCGCCCGATTCCATTTGGAAAAGGCCGATCGTTTCGCCGCGATTGTAGAGCGCGAATGACGCCGCGTCGTTGAGCGGAATGTCTTTCAGAGAAAAATCGGGAACACGTTTGCGAATCAACTGCACCGCGTCTTCGATGACGGTGAGCGTTTTGAGCCCAAGAAAATCCATCTTGAGCAATCCGAGATCGTTGAGCGGTCCCATCGGATATTGGCTGATGACGTCGTGGCCTTTCACATCGCGGCAGAGCGGGATGTATTCGGTCAGATCGCGATCGGCGATGACGACGCCGGCCGCGTGCACGCCCGCGTTACGCGAGAGGCCTTCCAGGATTTTTGCGAACTCAAAAAGCTGTTTCGTTTGCGGCTCAGTCGCGATCGCGCGTTTCAACTCGGAATTTTTTTCGACGGCCGACTCGAGCGTGATGTTGAGCTCGTTCGGAATCATTTTCGTGATGCGCTCGGCATCTTTGTAGGTCCAGCCCATGACGCGGCTGACATCTTTGAGCACGGCTTTGGCGCGCAGTTTGTTGAACGTGATGATCTGCGCGACGCGCCGCTCGCCATATTTTTGGCGAACGTATTCGAGCACTTCGCCGCGGCGCGCTTCGCAAAAATCGACATCAATGTCCGGCGGCGAGACGCGGTCGGGATTTAGAAAACGCTCAAAGATCAAACCGAATTGCAGCGGATCAATGTCGGTAATGCCGAGCACATAGGCGACCAGCGAGCCAGCGGCTGATCCGCGGCCGGGACCGACCGGGATTTTTTTCTCCTTCGCGAAGTGGATGAAATCCCAAACAATCAGGATGTAACTGACGAACCCGGTCTTCTCGAGGACATCGAGCTCGTAATCGAGCCGCTTCCTCAGCTCATTGTCGATCTTGTCTCCGTAGCGCTGTTGCAGACCTTTTGCGCTCAAGTCGCGCAAGTAACCTTCGCGCGAAACTCCGTTGGGCGTCGGATATTCGGGATATTTCGATTTGCCCAACTCGATTTCGAGATTGCAGCGCTCCGCGATCGCGAGCGTGTTCGTAATCGCTTCCGGAAAATCTTTGAACACTTCGCGCATTTCCTCGGGCGATTTGAAATAGAGCTCCGGCAAATAGCGCATCCGGCTTTCGTCCTGCACCATCTTGCCCATGCCGATGCAAAGCATGACATCGTGCGCGTCGTGATCGCTGCGTCGCAAAAAGTGCACGTCGTTCGCCGCGACCAAACCCACGCCGAGGTCTTTCGCAATTTTCGGCAGCACGCAATTGCAACGGCGCTGCTCATCCATGCCGTGATCGTGCAACTCGATGAAGAAATTTTCCGCGCCGAAAATGTCGCGATATTCGGCGGCCGCATTTTTTGCGAGATCGAGCTGGTTGGCCTGAATGGCGGAATTCACTTCGCTGGCGAGACAGCCGCTTAGCCCGATCAGTCCGGCGGAATGTTGGGCGAGAATCTCCTTGTCGATCCTTGGCCGGTAATGAAATCCGTCGAGGTGCGCGGTCGAAATTAGCTTAACGAGATTGCGGTAACCGATCTCGTCGCGCGCGAGTAAAGTGAAATGAAAAGCAGAGCCGCGTTGCACGCTCGGCCGATCTTTGTGCGAACTCGGCGCGATGTACGCTTCGCAACCGATGATCGGTTTTATGCCCGCGTTTTTCGCTTCCTGATAAAATTCAATCGCGCCATGAAGATTGCCATGGTCGGTCATGGCCACCGCGGGCATCTTGAATTCCCTCGCCTTCCTCATCAGTTCCTTCATCCGAATCGCGCCGTCGAGCAGCGAGTATTCGGTGTGAAGGTGGAGATGAACGAAGGAATCGCAGGGCATTGAATGCATTATAAGCGCGCCCAAAGGAGCGCCGTCAAATTCACGAGGGAACGCTGGTCGACTTGTCATTCCGAGCGAAACTCGAGGAATCCCGTTGCGCAAGTTTTACGGTAACGCCACGGGATCCTTCGACTTCGCTCAGGATGACAACGCGGCAAAAAAATGGTGATTGCGTGCACGCATTTCTGTTGCTAATGAAGCGCGTGCGCGGCTCAGCTTTCTGATTGCAAAAAAGTTTTCGCCCGCCACGTTAGATCGACATGAAAAAACTCGAAGCGATCATCAAGCCCTTCAAATTGGAGGAAGTAAAAGAGGCGCTGGCGGAGCTCGGCATCGAGGGAATGACCGTCACCGAGGTAAAGGGCTTCGGTCGTCAAAAAGGGCACACGGAAATTTATCGCGGCAGCGAATACACGGTGGATTTTTTACCGAAGGTGAAAGTGGAAGTCGTGCTCGCCGATGACATGGTCGAGAAAGCGGTCAGCGTAGTGGTTGCTGCGGCCAAAACCGGCAAGATCGGCGACGGAAAAGTTTTTGTTTTGCCAGTGGAACACGCGGTGCGCATCCGCACGGAAGAGATCGGCGAAAAAGCGGTGTGACCAACCCGCGCCGATCCTTCGCCTTCTCTCAAGAACACTCGTCTCGACGCGCGAACTATTTCTCGCACGTGCGTTTTTATTTTCGATTCCGCGATTAACAAAACCAAAACCCCGCAACTAAGATCGACATATGGCCAAAGAAAAATCCGCTTCCGACGTCAGCAAGATGATCAAAGACCACGAGGTGAAACTGATCGATTTCAAATTCACCGATCTCCCCGGCACGTGGCAACATTTCACGACGACGCTCACCGAATACAACGAAGAGATTTTCACGGACGGGCTTGGTTTCGATGGATCGAGCATCCGCGGTTGGCGCGCGATTAACGCAAGCGACATGCTCGTGATTCCCGATCCCGCGACTGCCTGGATCGACATATTTAATGCGGAGCCGACACTGAGTTTGATCTGTACGATTGTCGATCCAATCACGCGCGAGCCGTACGATCGCGATCCGCGCGGGGTCGCGGAAAAAGCGGAATCATATTTGAAGAGCACAGGCATCGCCGACACGGCGTTCTTCGGGCCGGAAGCGGAGTTCTTTATTTTCGATGAAGCGCGCTTCAATTGTTCCGCGAATTCATCATTCCACCTCGTCGATAGCGTCGAGGGACATTGGAACAGTGCGCGCGAAGAATTTCCGAATCTCGGGTACAAGATTCGCGCGAAAGAAGGTTACTTCCCCGTCTCGCCGATGGACAGTTTACAGGACATTCGCAACGAGATGTGTCTCGAGCTCGAGAAGGCCGGCATCCCGATTGAGCGCCAGCATCATGAGGTGGCGACGGCCGGCCAGGCTGAGATCGATATTCGTTTCGCGCCGCTGCGCGTGATGGGCGATTCGATGCAGTACTACAAATACATCGTGCGCAACGTGGCCAAGCGACACAACAAGACCGTCACCTTTATGCCCAAGCCGCTTTTCGGTGATAACGGGAGCGGGATGCACACGCACATTTCGCTTTGGAAAGATGGCAAACCGCTTTTTGCCGGAAACGGTTACGCCGGCTTGAGCGAGATGGCACTCTTCTTCATCGGCGGAATTTTGAAACACGCTCCGGCACTGACGTGCATCACAAATCCGACAACGAACAGCTACAAACGGCTCGTTCCTGGATTTGAAGCGCCGGTGAACCTGGCTTATTCCGCGCGTAATCGCTCCGCCGCGATCCGCATTCCGACTTACTCCGCGAATCCGAAAGCGAAACGAATCGAGTTTCGCACGCCTGATCCGGCGGCCAATCCCTACATCGCGTTCTCCGCATTATTGCTGGCCGGCCTCGATGGAGTGCAAAACCGGATCGATCCGGGCGATCCACTCGACAAGAACCTTTACGAACTTCCGCCGGAGGAACTGGCGCAAGTTCCAAGCGTTCCCGATTCGCTCGGCGGAGCGATTGCCGCGCTCGAAAAGGATCATTCTTTCCTGCTCAAAGGCGACGTCTTCAATTCAAACTTCATCGCGAACTGGCTCGAGATGAAACAAAAGGAATACGATTCTTTGCGCCTGCGCCCGCATCCATTCGAGTTCTCGATGTACTACGACGTGTAAGCCGTCGTCACCGAAATGCCGCGAGCTGTCGATGCACGCGAAGAGCGAAACCGCAGACTGACCCTCATCGCGCTGCTCGCGATCGTCGCGGGCGGAGCGTTGTTGCGTCTTTATTGTCTTGGGCTGCGCGGCTTCAACGATGAAGCGGCACGTTGGACCTTCGCCAGTTTGGATTGGGTCAATTTTTGGAAGGAGATCTGGCGCGGCGAACTCAACATGGCTTTCTATTACATCCTGCTTCGCGGCTGGATGGCTTTCGGCGATAGTGAATGGATTTTGCGAAGCCTCTCTGTTCTTCTGGGAGTGGCTGCTCTGCCTGCTCTTTATTTTCTCGGCCGGCAGCTTTTCGGCCGACAAGTGGGATTGGTCAGCTGCGCGCTTTTGGCCGCCCACACATTTCACATTCGCTATTCACAGGAAGCGCGCGGCTACAGCTTGCTCACTTTATTGGTCATTCTTTCGACTTACTTTTTTGTCCGGGCCATTGAATCAGCAGACCAGAAAAAGTTTTGGGCTGCTTATGTGATCACGAGCGCGCTCGCCTGTTACTCGCACTTTTTTGCATTCCTCGTGTTGATCGCGCAATGGTTGGCGCTCGGCATCGCGAAGCTGCACGAGATCGGTTTCAGGAAGATTTTGGTTGTTCTGTTGTCTTTCCTTTTGCTCACAGCTCCGATTGCAGTTTTCTTCATCTCCCAGCGGCACACCCAAGTTCGTGTTCAGCTCCATTGGATTCCCAGGCCGACGCGCGGAGCGCTCGTCGGGTTTCTTTATTTTTTTACGGGGGACTTCGGGAACATCATGCTGGGATTCTATACGGCGCTCGCCTTTTTTTCCCTGGCGCCATTGCGGCGTCGCGCTGCAAACGAACCAGCCGCTGCTCAGGAAAACTGGCAGATCCGATTGATCGCATCGTGGCTAGCTCTTCCGATCGCGCTGCTGATGGGTGCTTCGTATTTCAAGCCATTATTCCAGACGCGTTACCTGCTCATGTGTCTGCCGGCGCTGATGTTGCTAGCTGCGATCGGCCTTGTGAAACTAAGCCGCTTATCACTCCCCTGGCGTCGCATTGCAGTCGTGCTATTCATCGCGATGCTGGCACTGTCGCTGGCGGGAACGCGCAAACAATATCGAAGCGCAGTCTTGGCGCGAAGTAGTTACCGCCCCATGACTCAATACATTCTCGCACATTCCGAGAAGCGGGACGCTATCGTATTTTTTCCTTCGCCCAATTACTTGCCCTTTCGGTACTACGCGCACCGCCAGGTGGCCGCAACCGAGAATGACTCCCTGCCGCAAATCGTTTTCCCCGCATTCACAGATGTGCCGCCGGGCGAGCCGGTAGCTCCAAACAAACACGACATCAGGAAGGCTGTTGCCGACCGGACGCGCGCTTGGGTGGTGCTTAATTCAAAAAATTCTTCTCACCAAAAATTTCGCGAGCAATCGGGAAGAGCGATTGACGATGCCTTGGCTGCAGAAAACTTCGAAGTTAAAGAGCGAACAAAATTTCCTGGTCAACCGCGCTTGATTGCGACCCTCTACGTTAAAAAACAGCCGCCAGTTTCACCGGAAGCGCCGGTTGGTGAATCGCTGGAGAAACCACTCAGATGATCAGCATGCAATCGCCGTAGCTATAAAACCGGTATCGTTCACGGATCGCTTCGGCGTAGGAGCGCAAAATAAATTCGCGACCGGCAAATGCGCTCACCAGCATGAGCAAGGTCGACCGCGGCAAATGAAAATTCGTGAGCAGAAGATCGACATAGCGAAATTGATACGGCGGATAAAGAAACAGGTCAGTCCGGCCGGTTTGCTCGCTAAGTCTTCCATTTTCCCGTTGCGCAGATTCGAGGACGCGCACGGTGGTCGTGCCGACGGCGATAATTCGCTGCGCGGCATTGATCGCTTCGGCCGCCGCAGCGGAAATCGAAAACTCCTCGGCATGCATGCGGTGATTGTCGATCTTGTCGCTCTTCACTGGCAAGAAAGTTCCCGGACCGACATGCAGCGTCACGAATGTATGGGAAATTCTTTGCAAGATTGCTTCCGTAAAATGCAATCCCGCGGTCGGCGCGGCGACCGCGCCCGGCACTTGCGCAAAGACGGTCTGATAGCGCTCCACATCTTCCGCGTCGCTTGATCGTTCCAAATACGGCGGAAGCGGGACCGCACCTCCCGCGTGCAAATCTAATTGTCGATCCAACGCGATGATGCGTGCGCCGTCGGCGCAAACTTCCTCCACGCGCGCCGGGATGCCTTCGATCTGAATCATCGCGCCGGCGCGCATCCTGCGGCCCGGTTTGACCAAACATCGCCAGCGAACCGGATCGAGTTGCTCGAGAAAAAGAAATTCGATCTTGCCGTCGTCGGAGAATCTCCGCGCATGCAAGACGCGCGTGTTATTCAGCACGAGCAAATCGCCAAGATCGACATATTTCTTGAGATCGGAAAAAATTCGATGCTCGATGCGTTGTTCGCGTCGATGCAGCACCATCATGCGCGACGCGTCACGGTTTGGGAGCGGCCGCTGCGCGATCAACTCGCGCGGCAACTCGTAATCGTAATCGGCCAGGCGCAAACTCATCGTCTCATCATTAAAGGAATTGCCGACCGACGCAAAAGCTCACAGACTTTTGTCGATGCCGCAATTTCGCTCCGCGCTCGATCTTGTGCTCGACGCGCTCGAGCAAATGCGCGCCGAGCGCGATCAGCTTCCGCGCGCTTCGACCGCATCTCTCGGCCTGCTCTTTCAATCGCGATCAAACAAATCCGATCTGCTCGCGCCGTGGCGGGATCGGGTCAGCATTTGCACACTTTGTCCGCATCTCGCGCGCACGCGCACCCAAACCGTCTTCGGCGTTGGCAATCCGGATGCGGAAATCATGTTCATCGGCGAAGCGCCGGGCGCGGAAGAAGACGCGCGCGGCGAGCCATTCGTGGGGCGCGCCGGACAATTGCTCACCCGCATCATCGAGACGATGGGCTTCGCGCGCGCCGATGTTTATATCGCGAATGTTTTGAAATGCCGGCCGAACATGCCGCCCGGAAGTTCGGGGAATCGACCACCGACGCCTGAAGAAATGCAGACCTGCCTGCCCTATCTCGCGGAGCAGATCGAAATTGTGCAGCCAAGAGTGCTCGTCGCGCTCGGCGCGACCGCGGTGGAAGGTTTGCTCGGCGCGCGCGGCACAATGCGCGATTTGCGTGGGCGCTGGCATTCGTATCACGACACGCCGCTCATGATCACGTACCACCCATCGTACTTGTTGCGCAATCAGTCGCCCTCCGAAAAACGCAAAGTTTGGGAGGACATGCTGCTCGTGCTGGAAAAACTCGAGCGCCCGATCAGCGAAAAGCAGCGAAGATATTTTTTATAAACGCGCCAGCCGCTGAAATAATTCACGCAACGCGTTCCGCGAAGCCAGCCGCAGAGTCACCGAAGAAATAATCGCGCGCACTTCGCGCCGTTCCACTTTCACTTTTTTCGCGATTGCGATTTCGCCCGCGTCGCGCAGCAGCGAGAGCGTGCGCGCACCGATCAAGGCCGGCAACACCGTAGCGAAGCGAACGCGACGATTTTGGATCGCGCAGGAATATTCCATTCCCGCTTCGATTCCGTTCTGCGCCTTGTCCATCCAAGGACCCAAGATCGACATAAACTTTCGCGGCTCGCGCAAAATCTCATCCGGCCTCAAGGCCACGGTGATGAGTTCGTCGTTCGGAAAATAGCATCGACCCGCGCGCAAATCCGCGCCGGCATCGCGCAGAATGTTAATTAGCTGCAAACCTTTCCCATATCGAACACCGAGCTCGATCATTTCGCTCTCGGAGCAGTCGGAAAATTTTGTAAGATGCCGAAAACAAACGCGCGTCCAAAATTCTCCAACACAGCCGGCCACAAGATAAGTGTACTCGTCGAGTTCAGCGGCGGTTTGCAACCCGCGAATCTGTGACGCATCGGCAAAACGTTCGACGTCGAGCGTTTGACCTCGATTTATTTTCGCGAGCACGCTTTGCACTTCGGCGCGATCGTCATTGTCGATCTTGTCCAGCCAGTCGAGGCACGCGGGCAGCGATTCAATTAATGCGCGCTCCGCCTCGTTCTTTTGCAGCGGCGCAAACGAATCCCGCAACTTTACGACAAGATCGACATAAACTTTTCCCTGGATCGCGCTCGCCAGATTTCGCAATTCTTCCGCCCGAATTTGCGCTGGCACTTCTGCGGTGTCGGCGATCGTGTCAGTCGCGCGCGCAAGCAAGTAAGCGAGCGCCACCGGATCACGAAGGCGCTGCGGCAAAATCCGAATCGACAAATAAAACGAACGCGAAACAGAGCGCAGCACTTCGCCGCGTAATTCTTGGATCGACATGTTCACGCGATCAACGTCCAACATTTTTCACTTCGATGCGCGCGCGATCGGCATTCCCGATGCGGAGCTGCGCCGCGTACTGCACGTGCATCGCAATCGGCGCGACCGATGGAAAGCGCGCATCTGTGCGCCATTCTTCGATTCGTTTCAGCGCAATCGAATCAATCGCCACCGGATCTTTGCTCGCCATAATGGTTGCGTAATGCGTGGAAAAATTCGGCTCCGATTCCGGACCGCCCGCGTACTGCGCGAGCAAGCCGTCCATGATATTGAGCACAACTTTTTTCTCGACGATCGGATTGCTGTAAAGCTCGGCGATGGCAGGGCCGCCGGGACCGGGCGGTTGATTGAAGCGCCGCCAATTGTCGATGTTCGGCAGCGTCATGTTGTAAAGACAGCCGGCCAAACCATTGCCCGCGCTGTCACTCATCACGGGCACGTTGATTACTTTGGTCACTTCGCTCGAAAGAATGCGCGCGAAATGACTGATGTTGCTGGTGTTTTCGACGCTGGCCAGTGGCATCGCACCTTTGTCGCTTTTGTATTCGAGATCGCCCCAAACTAATTTGCCAAGAACGGGCGCGCTGAATGTCGCCGCCGGATCATAACCGTCGCGCGGCGCGATCGAAAGCATGCGATAACCTTCCGCGCCCGGTTTGTAGCCCGCGTCGTTGATTCCATCGAGTGAACGGTCCCACACCACGATGCTCCCGCGCGGATGGCCAGCAGCGACGAGTCCGTCGACAATCGCATTCACGATGTCGCGATGCGTTGTAAAAAGTTCGCCGCCGGCCGCGGAGATTTTTATGCCGATCTTGTCGTTAGGCGAAACGAGCGAGCTCCAAGCCTTGGCGATGTCGGGCTGGCCGGTGACGGCAAGGACAAGGCGATCGACCATCGAGCGGACAGCGGAAGCATTTGTGTGGTATTGCTTAATTGCTGATGGATCATGCGCCATGTAAACAATCGAAGGTGTCGGCGCGGGCGGTGCGTTCTGCGCGATGACGGGCCGCGCGAAACAAAGCAAAAAGGCAAATGGAATACGAAAGAGAATGGCATCCGACTTTATGAACAATGGCCGTTTGCACAACCGCGCGAAACGAAAAGAGATCGTGCGCCATCTTTATGTGCACATTCCATTCTGCGCGCGCATTTGTCCGTATTGCGCTTTTTACAAGGAGCGCGCTGATAGTTCGCAGACGAAACGATTTTGCGAAGCGCTGCTGCGCGAAATGGAACGGCTGCACGATCGCTTCGAATTAAAACTCGAGACGATTTTCTTCGGCGGCGGAACGCCGAGCGCGCTCACGATTTCGCAGCTCGAATCCTTGCTCGGTGGATTGCGCGAACATGTCGATCTTGCAGGCGCCGTCGAGTGGACCCTTGAAGCAAATCCCGGCAGCGTTTCCGCGCGAAAGGCCGTGAGATTGCGCGAGCTGGGCGTAAATCGAATTAGTCTCGGCGTGCAATCGTGGGATGATGCGCTGCTCAAGCTTCTCGGCCGCGAACATAACGCCGCGCAAGCCGAAGACTCTTTCCAAATTTTGCGCGCAGCCGGTTTCGCCAATGTAAATGTCGATCTTATGTTCGGGCTGCCGGGCCAAACCCTCGCGCAGTGGGAAGCGACGCTTGCCAAAACGATCGCGCTGCAACCCGATCATGTTTCGACCTACTGCCTCACTTATGAAGAGGACACGGAATTTTTCGTGCGTCATGCGCGCGGTGAATTTCGCGACGATCCTGAAAACGAAGCGGAGTTTTTTCAAAACGCGCTCCGCATGCTGCAGGCCGCGGGCTATGCGCAGTACGAGATCTCCAATTACGCCCGGCCCGGATTCGAGTCTTCGCACAATCGCGCCTATTGGGCCGGCGAAAATTATCTCGGCATCGGGCCAAGCGCGTTTTCGACTGTCGATCTTAGGCGCTGGCAAAACGTGGCCGATTATCGCGCCTACATCGACAAATTGTTTGCCGGCGAATCCCCGGTGAGCAACATCGAAACGCTCACGCCGCAAATGAAACGGGCGGAAAGGATCGCTCTCGGTTTGCGCACCGATCGCGGCGTCGCCGCGGAGATGTTGCAATCGTGGCCCGACGAAACGCGCGAGTTTTTCGCGCTAGGTCTGATGCGTACAGCGGGCGAGAATTTTATTTTAACGCCGAAAGGAAAGTTGCTCGCCGATTCCGTGGCGGAAGCGTTCGTGTAAGCTTAGACTCCGCCGTAACGACGTTGCCGTCGGTTGAATTCTTCGACCGCCTCAAACAAGTCCTTTCTCGTGAAATCGGGCCAAAGCGTCTGCGTCACGTACATCTCGGTGTAAGAAAGCTGCCAGAGTAAAAAGTTCGAGATGCGCATTTCGCCCGAAGTGCGAATGAGCAAATCGGGATCGGGATAGTATCGAGTGTAGAGATGCTTACTGAACATCTCGGGATCGATCATCGCCTTGTCGATATGGCCGGCGTCGATTTCGCGCAGGAGGCTCTTGATTCCGTCGATAATCTCAAGTCGACCGCCGTAACTGAGCGCGAGAATGAGCGTGAGCCCATCGTTGCGCGACGTTTGCTCGATCGAATCGTGCAATTGTCTTTGGCAACTGCCGGGCAAATCGGTCAGTCGACCGATCGCTTGCAGCCGCACATTTTTCTCGAGCAGCTCGGGTGTTTTTTCCTTGAGAAATTTTTCGAGCAAACGCATGAGCGCGAAAACTTCCGTCTTCGGACGCTGCCAATTCTCGGCCGAGAACGCGTAGAGCGTGAGATACTCGATCTTTAATTCACCGCAGCCTTCCACGCATTCGCGCACGGCTTCGGCGCCGTGCTCGTGGCCTTTGATGCGCGGAAGTCCGCGCGATTTCGCCCATCGCCCGTTCCCATCCATGATAATGGCGACATGACGAGGAATGGTCTTTCCGGCGGGCGACATCGAATCGGTTACAGGATAATCGTCTCGTCGCGCGTCGGGCCGACGCTGACGATTTTTAATTTCGCGCCGGTCAATTGCGCGATGCGTTTGAGGTAATTTTTCGCCGCGGTTGGGAGCTGCGCGAATTTTCTTGTCGATCTTGTGGAAGTTTTCCAGCCGCGCATTTTTTCGTAAATCGGTTCACAATTTTCCAGTTGCGCGGCGTCGCAGGGCGGAACGTGAAGTCTTTTGCCGTTGAGCCGGTAAGCGACGCAGATGCGAATCGGATCGACATCATCCAGTCCGTCCAAATTGGTGATGGCCAGCTCATCGATGCCGTTGATCATCGTGGCATAACGCGTGGCGACCGCATCGAACCAACCGCAGCGCCGGGCGCGACCAGTAGTCGCGCCAAACTCGCGGCCGAGCGCGTGCAACATGCGCGCAAGATCGACATCTTCCGTCGGCAACGCCCCCTCGCCCACGCGCGTGGTGTACGCTTTCATCACGCCCATCACCAAATCCATGCGATGCGGCGGAACGCCAGTGCCGGTGCACGCACCGCCCGCCGTTGTATTGGATGACGTCACGTACGGATAAGTACCGTGATCGATATCGAGAAATGTTCCCTGCGCGCCTTCGAACAAAATTTCGCGGCCATGCTGCAAGGCTTCGTGCAAATAAACGACGGTATTGGCAACAAATGGTCGAAGCTTTTTCGCGGCCGCGAGATATTTTTCGTTGACCGTCTCGTAGTTGATCGGTTTTGCGCCGAGTGCTTTCAAGATGCTGTTATTCTCGCGAATTTTTGCCTGCAACTTTTTCGAAAAAAGACGCGGCTGCATCAAATCGGAAATGCGCAGGCCGGTGCGCGCGGCCTTGTCGCCGTAAGCCGGCCCGATGCCGCGCTTGGTCGTTCCAATTTTTGCGCGGCCTTTGCGCAGCTCGCGCTGTTCATCGAGCAGTCGGTGGTAGGGCATGACTAGATGCGCGCAATCGCTGATGAGCAAGTTCTTGTCGATCTTGACGCCGAGCTTGCGCAGCCCTTCGATTTCGCCGACGAGCGCAATCGGATCGATCACGACACCGTTGCCGATCACGCAAACTTTTCCGCGGCGCAAAATTCCCGAGGGAATGAGATGTAGAATGTATTTGCAGTCGCGATGGATGACGGTGTGGCCGGCGTTGTTCCCGCCTTGGCTTCGCACGACGATGTCGGCCGTGCCGGTCAAGACATCGATGATTTTGCCTTTGCCTTCATCGCCCCATTGCGCGCCGACCAAAATTGTGTTCGCCATGATTTAAAAAGCGGCAAAAAATTTCCCGACGCATCGGACAAGACGCAATCGGGACTTGCCGACGAAGAATAGGAAGCGCGCGCGTTGCTGCAAGAATTTTTCAAGGCGACATATTTTTTTACGGCCGCCCACAAAAATGTATTGCTACGGCGGGCCGCTCACCGATAGCCTCACGACATGCGCACAATCCTGCTGATTATTTTGATTCTTCTTTTAGTCGGAGCGTTTCCCTCCTGGCCCTACAGCACCGGCTGGGGTTATTATCCGAGCGGTGGAATCGGTTTGCTTTTGCTCATCGTGATCATTCTCGCGGTCACCGGACGATTGTAAGACCGGCGGAATTTCGGCGTCTGATGCAGACGCCGTACAAACGGCGCAGCGGTTAGTGGCTCGATTGCGCGGCGAGCGCCTTCTTCAAATTAGCGGCTGATTCGCCGCTGCCGCCGCCGGAATGCGAGTGCGTGTAATTGCGCGCCTTGTCGAAGTTGATCTTCGCATCGTGCGTGAAGGTATTCATGGCGACGCGATATTTGTTTGTGCTCGTGGCGAGATGCCGATGCGAAGCGATGAATGAGCTCGGATCGTAGTAATTGTTAAAGTCACGCGCAAACGCGGCGCGGCTCATGCCGATCTCGATGTTCTTGCGAATTTCGAGATGCAAATGCGCATCGTATAAACCGTGCGCCGTTCCCATTGTCGCGATCTTCTGACCGCGCGTCACGGTTTGCCCGCGATGCACGATCATGGTCTGCAGGTGCCCATACAGGGCATCTACATATTTGACTGCGCCATTCTCGCGAAAGGTATGCCGCACGATGATCACGTTGCCCCAGCCCATGTGACAATCGCGCGAGAAAACAACGATGCCTTCACCGATGCTGTAAATCGGGTCGCCCAAATCGGTGTCGCCGCCCCCGACTCCGTCCCAATCTTCGCCGAGATGTCCGTGCGAACGGAAGCCACGCGCCTTGTAATAACCTTGCGCATCCGGTTTCCCGACGGGGAAATCGAAACCATCGGCCAATTTGGTGAACGCGGTCTGCATCGAAGCGGGAATCGTCGGTGCGGTTTCGGACTCGGCGTTCGCGTGCGAAATCGCAGCGTCCGGCTTGTGCAGGGAAATAGTCGCGACCGATGTCGTGAGCGGGGTCGACAGCGTCATTGTCGAGGTTGGTTTTTTTGTCGACGCGACCGCTGGTTGCGAAGGCGCTGGCTCGGATTTGTTCGTCGCGGCATTTATCGAAGTAGGCGCAACGGTTGGTTTCGCCGCGTTCGATTCAGATTTGTGCGCAGCGGGTTGGGTTGACGCGATCGTCCCCGCCGGCATTGGCGCTGCTGGCGTTTTAGCAATGGCGTTGTGCGGCGTTACCGCTTCGGCTTTTCGGATCTGGATGTTCGCGGGATGCACAGAGACCGTCGGCTCAGAGCGGGTTTGTTGCGCGGTTGGCGTTGTGACCGATACGTCGGCCGAAGCCACGGGTTTCGTTTTGGGCTCGAGCACCGGCTTGGCCTTTAGTTGGCGCGGCACAAAAACTTCCTGAGCGTGAATTGTTCCGATCAAGACAAGGCCGCAAAGCAAAGCGGCAAAAAACTTTCGCACCATGAGCGCGACCGTTTTAGGGAAATGTCAGAGGCCTTGCAACTCTTTTTCTGGAAGTTGCCGAAATTTACGGCTGGGCCGGCTTCGGCACGATCTTGATGACGGGAATGGGAAAGCGCAATCGCAACTCGTCGCCCAGGTAAATCTCGACGTGATGCATGCCGAACTGCTGGAACTGCACGCCGCCGAAGTAGTGCACGTTGGTGGCGTGCCCTTCCATCTCCTTCAACTCGAACTCGACCTCGGCCTGCGCGAGGACCTGCTGCTCATCTACGCCGATGATGCGCGATTTTTGCCGGAACTTTCCCGAGCCGCTGCACCAGCGCGACCAAATGCAAAGCCGCATGTAATTGATCGGCAACGTCGGCGTCGCGATGATATTCAGCACGCCGACGAGCGTTTGCATGCCGTTAAATTCGCAGCGCACATCTTCGCAAAGCACCGCGCTCTGCAAATCCGGCAACATCATTTCCGCTCCCATTTTACAAGATCGACAATCAGATGACGTGTCGCGCCAGCAACACGAACAGGACAATGCCGAGCGCGATCCGATAAATGGCAAACGGCGCGAAACCGCGCGCGCGCACCCATCGCATAAACCACGCGACCACTCCCAACGCGACGATGAATGACACGACGAAGCCGATCGCGAGCACGATCCATTGATGATGATCCACCGCGAGCGGGGCCAGATTTCCTTCCATCGCCGTCTGTCGATTCGGCGCAAGCGTCTTGTAAAGATCGTAGCCGGTCGCCACGATCATCGTCGGCATGGAAAGGAAAAATGAGAACTCGAGCGCAGCCGGCCGCGACATGCCGGCCACCTGACCCGCGGCGATCGTACACATGGAGCGCGATGTGCCGGGAAAAACAGCTGACAAAATCTGCACCGCGCCGATCCAGGCCGCTTGCGGCAGACTCATTTCTTCCATGTGGTTCACGCGCGGCCTCGCGAAAACAAGATCGACAATCCACATGATTACGCCACCGATCAGCAACGCCCACGACATCACGTAAAGATTTTCCAGATTCGCGCCGATTTGTTTTTTCAGCGCCCAAGCCGGGAGCGCAGTGATGACAAACGCGATCATCGTTAGGCTAAGCGGATGACTGAGTATGCTGCGGTCGCCGCGCTCACCACGTGGAAAAGTCAGTAAGAATGTTACGATGCGTTTCCAAAAATAAACCGGCAGCGCGAGGATGGCGCCAAGTTGGATCACGATCGTGTACATTTTCCAAAAGCTATCGTGAAGATCGAGATGGCAGAGCGCCTCCACGATGCGCAGGTGCGCCGTCGAGCTGACCGGAAGAAATTCAGTGAGTCCTTCCACGATGCCGAGAAAGATCGACAATAAAAAATCGTGCATGTTTTTTTCCGGCGGCAAAGTAGAACCGGCATCTAAAAGCGCAAGCAGCCGCTTCGCGCCGCGTGAGAATTTTTCGCGAATCGCGCCAAGCCTGCGCTATAATCCGCCCGCTTGATTCGAAAAATCCGACGTTTGGCTGAGCTCGGCGCGAGCCGCGTTTCGCCGCAAGATCAACGTGCGCGCCGCGCGCGCAGCGTCGTGCAAGGGACGGCTTCCGGCTTGCTCGGGCGCGGTCTCGGTTTTCTCACCAGCATCATTTCAATTCCGCTGACCGTGCGATATCTCGGGAGCGAGCGTTACGGCGTTTGGATCACGATCAGCAGCGCGCTCACGTTTTTGAGCTTCACCGATTTCGGCCTGGCCAACAGCATGACAAACGCGCTCGGCCGCGCTTATGGCGAAGAAGATCGACATGCCGCGCGGCGTTGTGTTTCGTCCGCATTCTTTGTGCTCTGCGCGATCGCGATTGTGGTCCTGATCGCAGGCGGAAGTTCTGTGGCGCATATCGCAAATTTTCTTTTTCCGCGGGCGCGCCCTGTGGTGCGAAGCGAAATTATCGATGCGCTCACCGTCGCCATGTCGATCTTTGCGCTCAATTTTCCGCTGTTGACCGTCAATCGCATTCTGGCGGCGCATCAGGAATCGGCGATTGCGAATTTGTGGGCGATGGCGGGAAGTGTCGCGAATCTCGCCGCGATTCTGGTCGTGATTTGGTTTCGCGGCGGTTTGTGGTGGCTGGTGCTTGGTTGTTCCGGACTCGGCCTCATCATTAACGCAGCGAGCGCGATCTGGCTGTTCGAATTTCACAAACCATGGCTGCGCCCTTCGCTCTGGGCGGTCGATCGGAAAATCGTGCGCGAACTTTTTTCGGCCGGCTGGAGATTTTTCGTCATCGGCACCGCCTGGATGATCAATTCGCAAACCGATAATCTGGTCATCGCGCATTATCTGGGCGCCAGACAGGTGACTCCCTACAGCGTGACGTTTCGCCTTTTTGCGATCGCGACGATGTTGCAAACGCTCGCTTATCCGTCGCTCTGGCCGGCTTACACGAACGCTTTTGCGCAGCGCGATTTCGCGTGGATTCGGCGCACTTTCCGTTCGAGTTTGATGGTAAGTTTTTTAGCGACACTGGCCATTCTAATTGTGCTTGTGGTTTTTGGACGCAGCATCATTCGGCTTTGGGCCGGCGCGAACGCGGTGCCGCCGTTTCCAGTGATCGTCTGGATGGCGATTTGGAACTTGATGCTTTCAACTCTTTATGTTGCCAGCTGTTTGCTGAGCGCGACTGGACATTTGCGGGGAATGACAATCTACGGATCGACCAGCGCGGTGTTGAACCTGGTGCTCTCGATTGTGCTGGTGAGATTTTATGGAATGAGCGGTGTCATCGCGGGCACGGTCATCTCAGCGGTGGTCGCCAGTTATCTCCCGACATTCTTGGAAGTGCGACACGTGCTGAAAGCATTGCCCACGACCGAGTCGCCCGCCGGTTGAGCGGGCGTCAAACTCGCGAGCGCGTCGGCCGCCATTTTTTGCACCACGGCGGCTTGGCGTTCGGGCGAATGATGTGCTTGGAACTCAGCATACCGCGGTGTGAATCCTTCGCCCGCCAATGCATGGCGAATCGCTTCCACATATTTTTCCGGCGGCGAATCAAGATCGACATAAACACCGAGGCCATATTTTCGAACCGATTCCGCCATCGCGCCAAGGTCGTGAACGATGAGCGGTTTCTTCAGCCAACCAGCTTTGCTGATCACATTGCTGCTACCGATGTGGTGGCGATAGCAGGCAAAAAGAACCGATGAAATTTCGATGAGGCGGTCGAAATCCGGTTCGTCGATTCGGCCATTAAAGTGCAGGAAACAATTAGGCGGCGGATGCGCGATAAAATCTTCGATAAACGCGCGCTCGGCTGCGGTGCAATTGCGGAGATCGATCTCGCCAACCCAAACGAAAAGCCAATCCTCGTCGCGGCAAGCGCGCACGATCGCGATGAATTTCATCGCGCCTTTGCGCAAACCAAACTGGCCAAGTCCGGCGATGACCGGCTTGCCTGCCGCTCGGTCGCGAATTTTTTCTGCCAAGTGCAAACCACGATTGGGGGGAATCGAGCTGCTGATTTCCGGCAGCCAATAAACTGGTTTGGTCTTGCCCAGTCGCCCTTGGAGTTGATCGACAATCCCCTCGTCAAGGGTCGCAACGCCCGCGCAATATTTCGCTCGAAACGCCGCGAGCGAGTCGAGCGTGCGCATCTGCCGCACATGGCGAAACCAATTTTCACGACAACAACTGCTATCGATCAGCACTGCGACCCACCGGTACGGGAAAATCTTGTCCAGCAAAGCCGTAGAAGTCACCGCGCCGTGATACAGCGTGCTAAAGAAAACGAGGTCGAATTTCACGCCGTTTTGTTTTTCAAATCGCCGCAACTGTCGCGCCGCCCGGCGAAATCGATGCATGTTTTCCAAGGTCGGCGGCTTGCTGACCCATCGCGTGTTCACAATCTCCTCTTTCAACTTCATGAATGTCGATCTTTCCGTCGCGATCTCCGCCGGCGTCGGCGAAAAAATAACGACACGAAAACCAGCCGCAGTGAGCGTTCGATAAAAGAACCGCGAGTACGTGAGATGATGCCCGTCACGCCGAAAATCAAAGAGCGCAATGAGCGGTGCCGTGGCCATCGCGCCAGCATATTCCAGCCGCCAACTGAATGAAACAACGCGCCCGCATTTGCGCAAAACGCTAATCTACGGAACGCTCACCGCGTTCTTGAATTTGTTATTGTCGATCTTGCGCGTGAAAGGCCTTCAAATAACTGGATCCCTCGAGTTCTAATGCGTTTCGCGCTCCACAGCATTACCCAGAGAGCAGCGCGCTCGGCCGTGGCATGGAGTTTTGTTGCGACCACGCTGCGCTTTGGGTCGGCCCTTTTCATTCTTCCGCTGATTCTCCGGCGTATTCCACCGGAGGAACTCGGACTTTGGTACGTTTTTCTATCCTTTGGGACGCTCGCGACACTGGTCGACTTCGGCTTCGCCCAAACGATCACTCGCGTCACGGCGTACTTGTGGGCTGGTGCCCGCGAATTGCATCCGTACGGCCTGAAATTCGCGGTAACGGATGCCGGCGAGCAC
The DNA here is from genome assembly GCA_041167045.1 of Verrucomicrobiota bacterium. Lineage (GTDB taxonomy): Bacteria > Verrucomicrobiota > Verrucomicrobiia > Chthoniobacterales > UBA10450 > CATPCN01. The sequence continues at coordinate 75,116 of JBEEGW010000008.1, read as the reverse complement.
AGTGAGAATGCACAACCGAATTTGCAAATGCTGTCGCGGTTAATCGCTGCGCTTCGAGTTTATTATGCGGTGCTGGGAGGCATCGTGCTGATCTTACTCGTCAGCATAGGCGGCTGGTGGATTTACTCTAAAACCGACGGTTTCCCGAACGCGCATTCGTTGCGAATCGCGTTTGTTGTCTACTCGATTGGCGTCGCGTTGAATCTGATTGGCAGTCTGTGGCTGTATACCCTCAACGGCGTCAATCGTATTCGCGAATCTCTGCAGCTTAGTATTTTTTGTCTGCTCGAAAACTACGCGATTTCGATTACCGGCCTTTTAAGTGGTCTCCGGGTATGGGCCCTTGTCATCGCGAATGTAGCGATGGGTTTGACTGAACGTTTGACCGGACGGTTTCTTTTTCACAAGTACGTGCCGATCGAAAAAGCGCCTTTTGACGCACACATGCTGCGCGTGCTATGGCCGACTGCATGGCGAACTGGAATTGTGTCAGTCGCGGCATACATGGGACTGCAAGCAAATACTCTAATCTGTTCTGGCTTCCTAGGACTCAAAGCTACCGCTTCGTACGGCTTGACCTTGCAAGCCATGCTCTTACTTGTCGGGGTAAGCAGCGTTTGGGTGGCGGTGAAATTTCCGCTTATTAATCAACTGCGCTCACAAGGGCGTCTGAAAGAAATCGCCGATTTGTTTCGCCAGCGTATTGCGCTTGCGATGTTAACTTACCTACTGGGTGGCAGCGCGCTGTTGTTTTTTGGCCCACCACTTTTGACGTTGTTGCACGCTAAGACCCAATTTTTGCCGACTCCCCTCTTGGCGACGATGCTGGTAATCTATCTACTTGAAGTGCATCACTCGCTCTACGCGAGTCTGGTATTTTCCGAAAACGTTAATCCATTCGTTATTCCGGCGATAATTTCCGGATCGGCGATTGTGGCATTGAGCGTTTGGTTGACGCCGAGGATTGGTGTTTGGGGCATGTTGTTGTCTCAGGGCGTCGTGCAACTTTGCTTCAACAATTGGTGGCCCGTCGTGCGCGCCATTCGCGGCTTAGCACTGAGCCCGCGTACATACTGGTCGAGTTTTTTCAATTTCGCTGCCAGCGACCGCGCCTCGGCCTAAGCGCCGCACTACTTGCGGTTACAGGACATTAATCGTAAAATCGGGATTCACGGCGCCAGCAAGAGCAGGATCCTTTGCTCAAACTGCTTGATGAACAGTGCCGGCCTTGTCCGCGAACTTAAGTTATGACGAAAACAGTACCGGTAGATATGCCGCTGATGGAAACGGCCAAAGGCAACATTGTCCTCTTCCATCCGCATATCAGCGAGAAAGCCCGCCGCAGAGTTTACGATCAATTAGGCACTCGCTGGATCGGTCAGGGACCAGCGGTGGAACAATTTGAGGCCGAGTTCTCGAAAATGTTCTGCAATGGCCTCAGTACGGCCGCAGTTGGTTCTGGTACGGACGCCTTGCATTTAGCTTACCTCCTCGCTGGCATCAAAGCCGGAGATGAAGTCATCACTCCTGTATTTACCTGCACGGCGACAAATATTCCGCTGCTATACATCGGCGCCAAACCGGTCTTTGCCGACATCCAAAGAGATTCCTTGAACATCGACCCGGATCATGTTCGCAATCTCGTGACCGAAAAAACAAAGGCGATTGTCTGCGTCCATTACGGCGGCCTGCCGTGTGACATGGATGAATTGCGACAGATCGCCGATGAAGCTGGCATTCCCATCATTGAAGATGCGGCACACGCTGTCGGGGCGACCTACAAAGGACGCAGCATCGGTTCAATCTCGGAGTTTACGATGTTCTCCTTTCAAGCGATCAAACATATCACCACCGGAGATGGCGGAATGATTGCCATGAGAGACGCCAGTTTGCTTCCCAAGGCAGGGCGACTCAGATGGTTTGGAATCGATCGAGAAGGGAAACAAAAGGCGACTTGGGACAACGATATTTGGGAAGTCGGCTACAAATATCAAATGACCGACATCGCGGCTGCGTTGGGTTTAGCAGCGCTTGAAGACTGGCAGGAGGTTTCCGAACATCGAAAGAAACTCTTCGGAATATACGAACGCGGCTTATCAAACGTGCCGGGAATCCAATTCGCCGGTCCCAGTTGTGAAGACAAAGTCCACGCAGCGTGGTTATGCACGGTTTTTGCGAAGGAAAGGATCAAGCTCCAGCGAAAGCTTCGGGAAAATCACATCGAGTCAAACCAGGTCCACTATCGAAACGATCGCTACACTCTTTTTCAAGCGTGTCGCGGAGTGTTTCCTAACATGGATGCGATCGAGGATGAGTATCTGGTCCTTCCGCTCCATACGCGAATGACTTCGGAAGATGCCGAGCGCGTTGTGAGCGTGATCCAGTCCGGCTGGTGAGCTCACCCGCTTTCACTTTCGAAAAAATCGGACGCGACGATCTGCCGTTCTTAATTGAAGTCCGAAACGAATGCCGTGAATTCCTTCATGATAATCGCCTGTTCACGCTATCGGAATGCGAACGCTGGTTTCATGAGACAAAGCCGGATTTTCGCATCATTCGTTATGGTGGTGAACGCATCGGTTACTTTCGACTCAGTAACCATGACCCGAAAGAAACATCGATCTATATCGGAGCAGATCTTCACAAGTCTTTTCGTGGACAAGGCCTGGCGCGACGCGCTTACGAAGCATTCCTTCCGGTTGTAACCGACTCCTATGGAATTTCGGTCGTCAAACTTGAGGTCCTTAGTCACAACGCAGTCGCACACGCCCTGTACGAAAAACTTGGGTTTATAGAAACCAGCCGAAAGAAAGGGTTCACAGTAAGAAACGGTGTTTCGGTCGACAGTATTATAATGCAAAAGAGATTACTGGCCGACGGCAGCATTACTGCTTCGAGATAGTTGTGCTCTCCACTTCGCTGCGTTCCACGATCAAGAAAATACTGGATTGGGCATATCCTTTCGTTGCACGCCCTCCAGTCAAAGCCGCAACTCTTCGCGCCTTGCACCTGTATTCTCGTGTCCAAGGGAGATTACGCCGTCGAAAGGTGATCGTATATTATTATGAGATGCAGTTTGAGCGAAAGGCCCACGCGTTGGCTGATCTGTTCCGGCGACGCGGCTTTGACACGCGCCTAGTCGCAGGGCTGTCGTATGCCAGCCGTGTCCGCCTGAAGTCGAGTCCAGACCTTTGGATCGGATACTGGAACTTTGTCCCAAATTCTCTTTTGCCCGAACATTACATCGTTATAAACGGCGAACCGTTAATGGTGGGCGACGAGCGTTACAATACTGGACGTGTGGTGCAGCTAATGAACGACGCGCTTCAGGTGTGGGACTACTCTGCCAATAACGCCAAGCGTATCAACAAACTGTCGGTGCCGATTCACTACGTGCCGTTTGGATACGCGCCCTACTATGAGGAAGTGTTCCAAAGGCATACAAACGGCAAAGCTCTGCCGCAAGACATTGATGTATTGTTTTACGGCGTCCTCTCAGACCGCCGACGGCGCGTCGTCGATGAATTGCGTGAAGGCGGAATGAAGGTCTCCGTTCTGGATCGCAACAACACCGCGTATGGCGAAAGATTGGACGAACTTCTTGCTCGGACAAAAATAATTCTCGGAATTCACTACTACGACGATCCGCAGGGCCAGATAGCCGATTTTGCGAGACTCGATCATCTTCTTTCAAATGGGTTATTTGTGGTTCACGAAAGACCCTCGGCACACGCACACGCGCAAGACGCAGCCTTTGTGGAGAACGTCGTAACGTGTGCCATTAACCAGATTCCAGAAACCTGCGCCTATTTTCTGGCAAACAATCAAGAACGACACCGGAGGGCCAACTCGGCTCGGGAGTGGTTTAAATCGGAGTACCCGATCGATGCCTTTGTTCCATACGACGAGGTGCGCACCTTACTGGAAACGAAAAATCGTTAATCTCTATTTAAGGAACCGTGCCACTCGTTAGCGTTATTATTCCGGCATTCAATGCCCAGCACTATATTGGCGCAGCTATCCAATCGGTGATCGACCAGACGCTGGCTGACTTCGAAGTCATAGTTGTCGATGACGGCTCGACCGATCAAACAGGAAGCATCGTCAGCGATTTCTGCGCAAGTGACTCCCGCATCCGGCTTATCACGCGAGAAAACGGAAAGCTCGCACGAGCACGGAATACTGGGATCACGGCGGCTTCCGGCCGCTTCCTAGCATTCCTCGACGCGGATGACACGTGGCATCCGACAAAACTGGAGAAACAAATCGAGTTAAGCGGGGGAACTGAGGCCGGCGTTATATTTAGCGATGCCGCTTATGTCGCCGACGAACCGATTTCTTTACCAACGTACCTGTTTGGCGTTTACTTCGGATTTTTTTCCGGCCGGGCAATGTTTCGACGATTATACGAACGCAATGCCATTCCGATCTCTTCGGTTCTTTTGTGTCGTAATTTGCTTGGGGTCGAATGCTTTTTCGATGAAAGCGCTCAATTCCGAGGAGTAGAAGATTATGAACTCTGGCTTCGACTTGCTTCGAAGGGGATTACCTTTTTCGGATTGAAAGAAAAATTAATTACTTATCGATCTCATAGCTCGCAGATGTCGCGCGACCTTGTATCGATGATTACCAGCGCTATCGCCGTCCGAAAACAATACCAAGGTATCGCCGATAATTTCGGGGTTGATGTTCGTGAACTCAAGCGAGAGAACTTGAGAGACCTGACGAGAGAAAGTACGCGAAACTATCAGTACAAGATAGCGTGTGGGGCGATTTGCAAACTCTGGGATGTGCGCCTGTGCGGAAAGCGTGGCCCCTTGTCTGCGGTCAAAGCTATCCTACACCTCATTGCTACAATTGCTTTCCGACAACCGCTAAAAGGATAGGTGTGGCTAAGCGAAGGTTCACTGAGTATTTCGCCGAAGGACCGCGATCGTTTGTTCGCGCGGCACGACGCCATTTGCGAAAGCGAAACCTGGTGCGCAGATGCCGCCGAGTAATACGAGGTAAGCACGGTCTGGAGATTGGCGGCCCGAGCACGACTTTCCAATCGGATAATCTTTTGCCGATTTATTCCGCTGTAGGTCAACTTGATAACTGTAACTTCAGCGAATCCACTGTTTGGGAAGGTAGGCTGACTGATGGTGCGCCTTTTACTTTCGATCAGAAGAAGCCGCCGGGACGTCAGTTTATTCGCGAGGCATCAGACTTACACGGGATCGAGGAAAACTCTTACGACTTTATTCTTTCTTGTCATACCCTCGAGCACTTAGCCAATCCACTAAAGGCGCTCGAGGAATGGAAACGTGTTCTAAGACCTAGCGGACCGTTGTTCCTAGTGTTGCCGCATAAGGACGCCACTTTCGATCATCGGCGAGCTGTTACTTCGCTCGCACATCTAGTTGACGACTATCAACGCACCACGAAAGAAGATGACCTGACGCACCTCGAAGAAATCATCGCACTGCATGATCTCGCGCGTGACCCCGCCGCCCCCCCGCGCCCGGAGTTTGATGCGCGTTGTCGCAGTAACATGGAAACCCGTTGCCTGCACCATCACGCTTTTGACACCCGCCTGGTCGCACAACTTTTGGACAGAGCAGCATTTCAAATCCTCGCGCTCGAGCCGATGTTACCAATGCACATTGTTGCGCTGGCGCGGAAGTTATCCCCCGGTGAATCGGCAAATAACAAAACATTTCTAAGCGATCGTGCAAAACACAAAAAGCGCAGCCCTTTCCCAACTGATCGTAACAACGCCACGCTTTGAACCCAACCGACGCTAGGACCCAAGATCGACATACTGCCGCTTTGCCCATGCGGGAAACGACGTGCGCGATGACGATCACGTTTCGCCCCGACACAGACATCGTAAGCAGATTGGAGGCATTGCGGCCGCATGCCGCGCAAGTTGTCGTGGTTGACAATTCGGGCCAAGGCTCGCCAGAGCAGGCGTTCCTCGAAAAGATCTGTACCGAAAATGGTTACCACCTGATCCGGAACAAAGAAAATCTCGGTGTCGCAGCGGCACTCAATCAAGGGATAGGCTGGGCGTTGACTCAAGGCTTCGAATGGATGTTAACGATGGACCAGGATACGGTTGCGCTGCCCCCTTTGTTACAAACATTGCGCGACGCTCTGCGCGATTGTCCATTCGCTGATCGCGTCGGGATCGTGGGATCGCCGGTAAATAATCGCGGCTACCCAAAGAGATTGGCGGCCTCGCTCACGATCGGGGACGCTTATCATGAAGTAAAAACGGTGATCACTTCGGGAAGCCTTGTGCGCCTCTCGACCTTCAAAGAGATCGGGCCGTTTCGCGACGAGTTGTTCATCGACTGCGTCGATTGCGAATTTTGCCTGCGCATGCGGCAACGTGGATATCACGTGATCGAGGCCAATGAGTTCGGAATGGAGCATGCCATCGGCACACCTAGCCAGCATCGCTTCCTTTGGAAGAGACCGAATGCGTCAAATCATTCGCCGCTGCGGCGCTACTACATCGCGAGAAATCGCCTGACCATGTGCATGGAATATTTCTGGCGCGAAACACGCTGGAGCGGTTTCGTTATGAAGGCGCAGATCAAGGAAATGATTTTCGTGCTGCTCTACGAAACCGAAAAATGGGCCAAGCTGCGCGCGACCGCACTCGGTTTTTGGCATGCGCTTATCGGACGCAGTGGTCGACTTATCGACAAAAGCTGGTTGCAAAGATCGACATAAACAATCTCTCGCCGTTAAGATGCCGCAGCCCGATCTCAGTATCGTAATCGTTAATTGGAACACGCGCGAGCTACTGCGCGATTGTCTGCACTCCGTTTTCGCTGAGGCGGCTAATCTTCAGCTGGAAGTCTTCGTCGCAGATAACGCTTCGACTGACGGCAGCGCCGAAATGGTTAAAGCGGATTTCCCGCAAGTTCGTTTGATCGAGAACCAGAAAAACCTGGGATTCGCGGCGGCAAACAACGCGGTATTTCCACTTTGCGCCGCGGATAAAATTCTCCTCCTCAATTCAGACACGATCGTAAAAGGCGACGCCTTGGCTGTGCTAGCTGGCTTCCTGGATCGACATAGCGACGTTGCCGCGGTAGGGCCAAAGCTCGAACAACATGGATTATACATCATTGGCTGCGGGCGGCAGGCAACGTTACGTACCACGATCAATCATTGGCTTTTTCTTTCCAGACTCTTTCCGCGAATTAAAGCATTTGAAGGCATTTATCATTATGCCGGCGTGCACGACAACGAGACGCGGGAAGTGGACTGGGTTTCGGGGGCCTGCATGCTCGTTCGGCGCACGGTCAGCGATCAAGTAGGTCCGTTAAGCGAGCGTTGGTTCATGTACGCCGAGGATCACGAGTGGTGTGCGCGCATGAAACGCCGCAGATGGAAAATCTTTCTTGTCCCGAACGCGGTCGTAGAACATCGACATGGCGCCAGTGGTGAAATGAACCGAGCGATTTCGTTGCTGCCAATCGAAGCGAGCCGTGAGTTATTCATCGAACTAAACAACCCTTCGCGACTTCAGCTTTGGCTGCACGACGCCGCGCGCGCGCTCGGTATGTCGGCGCGAGCCGTCGCTTATTTGTTAAAGAGCCTGTTGGCCTCCACGAACGAACGCGCAGCTGGGCAACGGAAAGCAAAAACGTTTTTGTTCTACGCAAAAGCAACTGTGCTATTATTGCTACCGGGCGCTTCACCGTAGGGCCATCGCAAGATCGACATCGTTTTTCATGTCAGCCGCAATTAAATCCATTATCGTCGGAGCCATTGGCCTAATCCTCGCCGTTATACTCGGCAGCCAACTCGGCCACGGCTCTTGGTTTGTCCCAGCCAGCATCACCGGCGGTTGCGTGCTTTTCGCGACCTACATCGTTTTCTTCCGCGCCGTTCGCTTGGAAGCGCTGATTTTGGGGTTTCTTATTTTCGGCTACATCGTGGGAAATCGGGGCTTTGCCCAGATCAGTATTTCCGAACATCCGCCGCTTTATCTGGGCGAAGCTGGAATGCTCGCCTGCCTGGCCGGCCTCAGTTTCAATTTTGCACTGAAAAGAGACAAGCCACTCCCGAAAAGCGCTCTTTGCTGGGCGGTCCTCGCTTTTATCGCAATCGGCGCGTTTCGGCTTTATTTCGATCTAATTCTTCATCTTAACCTAGCCGAGCCAAAGGTAATTCTGCGCGACTCCGCCACCGTATATTACGCCCTCTTCTTTTTCATAGCGTTTAAACTTGGTCGCAATCCAATCGCACGGCAGGTCATCGAACGTTGTGTCCTTATTGGCTGCATCTTGTTAATCCCAGTGTTCCTTATTCAGTTCTTTGTCGCGCCGGATCTCTTTTATCATATCACCTTCCGCGGTTATCCCGTGATTTTGCACAAGGGCGATCTAACAACAACGTATCTCGCTTTCGCTTCATTTTTTTTCTTTCTACGCCCTGCCCGTGGACTTCTTCGCGTTGTATTTCGGGTCCTCGCGCTGGTTTTCTTTGCCGGCATGCTCGCCTTAATGGCGCGCGCCGCATTATTTGGGTTCGCCGTAGCGGCAGTTTTACTCCTGATTGCAAGACGACCGCAGTTCATCTTCTATCAAGCGGTCGTCGGATGCCTCGTCTTGATTGTCGTCGGCGTACTGCATGTGGCACAGTTTGATCGCAGCAGTGGCTTTTTGGCTCGACTAACAGATAGGGTGGAGTCGATGACTGATGTTTCCGGCACCCATAGTTATCGTGGCTCGATTGGCGACTACTCGTCGGATAACAATCAATTTCGTCTCATCTGGTGGCGTGCGGTCATCGATGAAACCATGCAAAAGGGGCCATGGTTTGGTTTGGGATTTGGTCATGATCTCGCTTCTACGTTCGTGCGCGAGTACTACGGGAACCAATACAGCGCGATCTTTGATACAAGAAGTCCGCACAGCATTTGGATCACTGTCGTTGGAAGGATGGGTTTGCTAGGACTCCTCTCATTTTTCTTCGTGGTGTTCTTCATTTTCCGCGACGCGATGCGTGCGACAAGACTCGTAGCCCGACACCGCCAACCGCAAGATACACTCGTTCTTTGGAGTGGGGTCGTGATCCTATTGGGTGCGGCAAGCGTCGGCGTGGTACTCGAAGGGCCGATGGGAGGTATTCTCTTTTGGAGCTTTCTAGGAATAGCTTCGAGTCAACTACAGCAATATGAGCTAAAGGAGTCGATTGAGAAGACTAAGGAGGATTCTCCGAAAATTTCTCGCGCGACCCGCCCGCGTGCATTGGCCGGTGTTTGAGCAGCTATACGCTTAGCGTCTACCATACGTAATATTTACGCACTCGGCCCCAGAGTGTGAGCCGTTATTGCGGCAAAGTTTTCCAGCCACTGCTCTTCCCCCGCATTCCCTTTTAACCAGAGGCGCGCTTGTTGACCCATTTCGCGCCTCCTAGCAACGTCCTTCTCTAGCTCCAAGACTTGGTGAGCCAATTGCTGTGCGTTCCCTGGAGTGTGCAAGACTCCGGTCAAATTGTTCACAACTATTTCGGGTAAACCTCCCGAAGCCGCAGCTAGGACTGGCTTGCCGAAATCGTAAGCTTCGTAGACAACAAGACCAAGCGGCTCCCACCAGATCGACGGAACAACTACGGCACGCGCGTTCTCAATAACTTTTCGTTTTGTATGTCCAAGTAATTCGCCCACGAACTGTGTCGAGAGCATTTTCGTTGCGCGCTGGGCTATCAGTTCGTCTAAAGGACCCGCGCCAGCGATAACTAATCGCGGAGCTGCCGAGCCTAGCTCTCGCTCTAAAATCTGCCATGCTTCTAAGAGAACATTGATTCCTTTCGCGGTAATTAACCGCCCCAGGTAGAGATAGTAATCGCCCTCGCTTGAAACTGGATTTAACTGCGGCTTCCAGAAGTGGCGTAAGGTAAAAATGTCGGAAGCCGGCACACCAGCAGAAATAAACTTGTTCCGCATAAAATCAGAGACAGCTATCCAGCTCTTAACACTGTTCCACCAACCCAAGGCACGGCTTAATTTCAAAACAAGAGCGAGCCATGCTGTTTTTGTGGAAGAATCTTGCCAAGCGGCATGCCAAATCTCCGGCCAGTAGTTTTGAGATAACCCCTCAGGAGCTAAACGATCATCAGCCCACAAATAACCGTTCACAGAAAAGGGGCGAAAGTTGTGCAGGTACTGAATGATGGGGACGCCTAATCTTTTTGCTTCCGCGTAAATTGCGGCCGAGCCAACGGGGAAGACGTTGTGCACCAACCATGCGTCCGCTTTGGATCGAAAGTGCTGCTCTCGAACCTTGCGAATGCTGCTTGGATTGCGAATCATCCATAAGGCCTGTTTGGCGGCCGCTGGCGCATTCGGGCCAGTCCAATCCGCGCTTGAGAAATCACATGAGGCCACTTCTGCAACATGCGACAGCGATTCAGTGATGGAAACCACCGCCGCGGCTTCCCCACCTCGTTCGATGTAATGATTGAAAATGTTCAGGAGTTTCACGGCGTTTTCGGAATCTCTTTTGCGAACGAAGAGGCGCGCGTCCTAAACCTAAGTTAGCGCGCCGGTGCGACCGCTGGCTTGTGCAGTTGCGGCAGCAATTCGCTGATGAACGCCTGAATCAACTCGTCAGTCTGCTTCTCGTCGCGTCCGAAAATTTTATAATCTTTGGTGATCGAGGCCATGACCATGACGTAAGCCCACTGCTGGTTGCGCCCTTTCAAAATGCGATCGCGTATGTCGATCCACGTGCGCTGAAAATGCGACGGCGTAACATCAGTAGAACCAACGAACCAATAATAGTTCAGTGCACGGATATTGATTAACTTCCCGTCTTGTAATGGCACGTTCCGAATGTTCGCCAGGCGCGTCGCCTTCAACGGTCGCTCATCTGTGGGGACGGTAGTTGTCCGTGAATCGCTCACGGTCCAGCCTTGCGCGGGCAGACATCGTTCCGGCCGATGGATGCTCGTGTTCATGTCCGGCCCGGAAAGCACGATCGATACAAATACCTGATCGCCGCTCCCGTTCGTGTAAAGCTTTCTCGCAAATTGCGTGTCCGGTCCGAGCGCATCGCGTTCCGCTTGCGTAATCGGCTGATTGTCGCCGTGCCAGTCTGCCACTTCTTCCGGAAGCGAAAGTGCGACCGCCGAAGGTTGCACTTTAATTTCTTTCGGAAGGAAAAAGACGGAGCCAAGGCCCAGTAACAGCACCGCCTGCAAGCTCCCGAGGCGCTTAGTAGTCATACTTCACATCTTCATGCTCGAGGTAGCGTTGCGCTGCGACTCGCTCTCGCCAGTTCATATTAATCAGTTTGCTAAAGGCCAACATGGCGAGCAGCGCGATCGGGAAAAAAACGTAGCCCGAGTAGTCGTGATAAATTCCTGAGGCCAGCTTCGGATCGATAAACTTCGCCACGAGCACCACGGTAAAGATTCGGCCGATATTTCCGACAACGGCGAACACGACTGAAAACGCGAGGATCGTCAGCTTTTTCCAGAGCTTGTCCTGAGTCAGGTGCACGTAGATCGCCGTGATCATCGTCATCGCCGTAAGCGAGCGAATCCCGCTGCAGCCTTCCGCGATTTGAAAATTGAAGCTTCCATCCGCCGGCATGAGCGACGTGCCGAGCGCCTGCATTTTGATTCCGAACAAGTTCGTTAGAAAGCCCACCGCGCCCGTAATCACAAACTGCAGACGGAAAGTCGCCTGCTCGATCACTGCGACCGGCACCATGAAAATAAGGAATGCGCACGGAAACAAAACAATTCGCGCCACGGCCGGCCCCCACAAGTAAAGCACCGAGCCATAAATCAAAAATGGCACCGACGCGATCGCCGCGCGCGGCTGCAAACATCGCGCGCTCAACAAGAACAACAGGACACCGATGACAATGAATATCAGTCCCTTATTCGACCCGGCTTTGATCGCATTCTTAATCGCCTGTCGGTGATACCAGACCAGTCCGATCGAAATGAGTGGAACTAATTTCGAATGCTCCTGGTTCGCCTGTGGGCTCCATGCCTGCCAGGCCCAAGCGGCCGCGGAACATGCGCCACTTACGAAAGTTCCCTTTACGAATAACGGGAGAAACCCGAAGAAGTAGACCAGCGTCGCGCCAACAGTCGTCAATAACAGCGCGTGAACTGGATTGTTCCGACTCCACGCCACCGCGCCGGAGGCGATCGTGGCAACTCCCATTCGCTCCTTCGCTGTAGGCATGCCCTTAACTAGCACCCCGCATATTACACGCAATTCTCCTAGTGCGTTAGTCGCCGGGCACTAAGACGCGCGTTTTAATTCTTTCGCGCCGGTCATCTCACCGTAGATCCAGCGATACGTGCGCTCGAGACCGTCGCGAAGTTTGGTGGACGGTTCCCACTCGAATGTTTTTTGGATGAGCGTGTTGTCGCTGTTGCGACCGTTCACGCCTCTGGGCGCGGACAAATTATAGCGCCGCTTCAGTTTCACGCCGGCGATGTCTTCGACAAGATCGACAAGTCGATTGATTGACACCAGCTCGCTGCTCCCAAGGTTCAGTGGATCGACATAATCGCCGTTCATGATCATCTGCGTGCCTTTCACGCAATCATCGATCCACATGAAACTGCGCGTCTGATGACCGTCGCCCCAGACTTCGATCTCATGTTTACCGGAAAGTTTCGCTTCAATCACTTTGCGGCAAATCGCGGCCGGCGCTTTTTCCCGGCCGCCATCGTAAGTGCCGTGCGGGCCGTAAACATTATGATAACGGGCGATGCGCGTAATCATTCCGAAATCTTCGCGGAAATGGCGGCACATCCGCTCGCTGAATAATTTTTCCCAGCCATACCCGTCTTCCGGCATCGCCGGATAAGCGTCTTCTTCTTTGAGCGCGGTCACATCAGGATCGGTTTGTTTATCGGCGGCGTAAACACAGGCGGATGACGCATAAAAAAACCTGTCGATCTTGGCCTGCTTCGCGGCCATGAGCAGATGCGTGTTGATGAGCACGCTCAACATGCAAAGCGCTTTGTTTTGTTCGATGAAACCCATGCCGCCCATGTCGGCTGCCAGATTGTAAACGAGCGTCGTGCCGTTGACCGCGCGCACACAAGCGTCGAGCTCGCGCAGATCAAGCTGCATGTTTTCGGCGTCGGAAAACACTTGGTACCATTCCTTCACCGGTTTCAGATCGACTGCACGAACCTGCGCTCCTTGTCGGCGCAAATCAGCGACGAGATGGCCGCCGATGAATCCGCCCGCGCCGCAAACCAGAATTTTTTCCGAGGTCATTCTATCGAGAAAGAGCGGGTAACGTGCCTAGCGCCCGCCCCGCTCGCAACTAGTTTCGTTTTCCGGCGCCTCCCCGCAAAACCTCGCCCAGAAAATAAGACAGAAACATGAGATTATATTTGAGATAGCGCGGCCCCAATCGGGCCGGCTCCGCGGCGAGGCGGTATAACCAGGTCAGTCCCGTCCGCTGCATCCATACTGGCGCAAATTTCCGGCGGCCACTCAGCAATGTGAACGCGTCGCCCACCGCCAAAAAGACGCCGCGCTTGTAACGTGATTGGTTCGCAACAATCCAACGCTCCATTCGAACACCCGGCAGCGCTACCCAAATAAAATCCGGCACAGCTCGGTTGATCGCGTCGGCGAACGCGATTTCATCTTCTTCGGTAAATGGCCGAAACGGCGGACTAATTGATCCGACAATCTCAATGTCAGGCTGTAATTGGCCGGCGACCTTATGTAATTCCGCGAGGCATTCCTCGCTGTCGCCGAAAAAGAAATGACGCCATGGACGCGGCGTGTTTTTCAAGGTGTGCCGCATGAAGTACGGGCCGTAAACGCGATCGTTTAAGCCGGCCCCGAAAAAGTTGAGCGCCCATACCACTGGCATTCCATCCGGAATCACGAGATCAAAGATCGACATAACGCGAGCGAAGTCCGCGTCGTGCCGCGCTTCGGCCAGAATGTGAGTGTTCGCAGGGCAAACCGCCGTCGGCCGTGGCTCGCCGGCTAATTCCTTGATCCGCTCCAGAGCCGTGTCGTAGGTCACGCAGGCGACGCGCACCCCCAAAACGTCGATAGTTTTAACAGACATTTAAGTTCGGAAGTTCAGTGTTACCTTTTCCGGTTCAAGTCTTATTCCGGGGAACGCTTTTAGCTTAACATTCGAGCTTCTAGGTTTTTGATCGTGATGAAACAAATTAAAAAGATTTCTGTCTGCGGCCTGGGAAAACTCGGCGCGTGCATCGCGGCGACATTGGCCGAGCGCGGCTTCGATGTTGTCGGTGTCGATATCGATCCCGAAAAAGTTCGCCGAATCAATGAAGGCTTGCCGCCGGTCGACGAGCCATTGCTGGCTGAGACGGTTGCCGCGGCTCGTTCCCGTTTGCGCGCGACGACCGATGCTCACGAAACCGTGCAAACTGACGCCACCTTTTTTATTCCGCCATCGCCCAGTTTGCCGGACGGAAGTTTCTCCAATGAATTTCTTTTGCGCGCCATGCAGCCGGTCGCGAGCGCGCTTCGCGAAGCGGGAAAACGAAATCATCTTTTTGTGTGCAGCTCGACCACCACACCCAGCGCCGGTGACAGCGTTTTTATCCCGATGCTGGAAAAGGAAACCGGCTGGGTGTGCGGGCGCGACTTTGGATATTGTTACAACCCTGAATTCATTGCGCTCGGCAATGTGATCAAGGGATTGCTCGAGCCGGATTTAGTTTTGATCGGAGAATCCGATGAAGGCAGCGGCGCGGCCTTGGAAAAAATGTATCGCCAATATGTTCGTAACGAAGCGCGCATCGCTCGCATGTCGATCATTAGCGCCGAGCTGACCAAAATTTCCGTGAACAGTTACATCACGATGAAGATCAGTTTCACCAATCAATTGCGGATGATCGCGGAGCGTTTCCCGAAAGCGGACATTCACACCATTCTCGATGCCATCGGTAGCGACAGCCGCATCAATCACAAATATCTCCGCGCCGGCGCCAGTTTTGGCGGGCCCTGTTTTCCGCGTGACAACCGCTTGCTGGCTTATGCCGCAAAGCAAGCCGGAGTCGGAGCACCTTTGGCCGAAGCCACTGATGCGGTCAACGAATCGACAAAAGAGAATTTGCTCGCGGACGTCGAAAGCAAAATCGCACCGGGTGACACGGTGGCGGTCCTAGGCCTCGCGTACAAACCGGACACTTACATTGTCGAAGAATCGGCAGGACTTTTCCTGGCGCAGAATTTGAAACGACGCGGCTACAATGTCGTCGTCCATGACTTTGCCGCGACCCCCGAAAATAGTCCGAGCGTGCTCGAGTTCGAAAATCTTGAAGATATCGCAGCGCTCGCGACGCGAGATGACATCAAACTCGCGATTATTTGTTGTCCGTGGCCGCAATATCGCGAAGTGAAATTTGCGCGAAACACCGCGGTGCTGACGCCGTGGAAAGTCTGACGATTCGACGTGCGCCGATTGTCGATCTTGTGCGCCTTGTCGATCTTGGCCTCGACGATTGAGGCAGCAAGCGGCGCAGATTTTTTTAAAGGCGTCACCGTTTCGTGCCAAACGTGGGGCATCGAATGGCAGACGCCTGAAATGGCGGCGACGCTCGATGAGTTGAAGTCGTTGGGCGCAAACAGCGTCGCGATTCATCCCTACGCTCAGATTCACAACGACGGGCGCGTCACGTTCCGCAAGATCGACAATCACAAACACATCACCGTGCCGCTCGATTGGGCGCGCGAACGCGGCATGTCGGTCATGCTCGTGCCGCACATCGCCTATTGGGGCTCGCGATTCAGTTGGCGCGGCGAAATTAATTTCGAGCGCGCGGAAGAATGGGAGAGATTTTTTTCTGATTACGAAGCGTGGATGGTGGAAATGGCGCGCGTCGCGAAAGAACATCACGCTACAATTCTGTGCATCGGGCTCGAATTTACTTACGCGCAGAAATTCGAAGAGCGTTGGCGAAAGATCATCGCCGCTGTGCGTGAAGTTTATCATGGCAAGCTCACTTACGGCGCGAACTGGGGCGAATACGCTGATGTGAAATTTTGGGACGCCCTCGACTACATCGGCGTGCTCGCCTATTTCCCGCTCACCAAGACTGTCGATCCAAGCGTCGCGGAAATTTCGGAAGGATGGGAAAAGCGCTGCGCGGAGCTGGAAACATTTTCACGCCGCCACGGCGGTAAACAATTTCTCTTCACCGAAATCGGTTACAACGAAAATGCGCGAGCGGCGGCCGAGCCGTGGGCCTTTACCACAGGAGGCGAACATGCGATGGAAATTCAGAAGCGCTGCATCGACGCCGCGCTCAGTCTCACCGGCAAACATTCATTTCTCGCCGGGATGTTTTGGTGGAAATGGTTTCCCGATCTGCCTAACGACGAAAAGGAAGACTACTGTTTGCAGACGCCCCCGATCAAAGCGCTCATCGCGAAGCACTGGCGCAGCGATTAGACTTTGCGTCCGAATTTCTTCTCTAATTCAGCGAGCGAGATCTGGATCATGGTGGGCCGGCCGTGCGGGCAGCAATAGGGCAGATCGCATTCGAGCAGATCGCGAATTAACTTTTCCACTTCGAGATAACGCAGCGGATCGTTTGCTTTGACGGCGTGCCGGCAAACAGTTTTCGCGATCATGTCTTCGCCCAGCCGCAGCGGCGAGGAGCGCTCGCTCGTGTTTTTTAAACTGTCGATTACTTCGCGCAAGAAGCGCGCCGGATCGGAGACAGTCAGGAACGTCGGCAACGAATCGATCTTAAAAGTATTCGGACCGAACGCTTCGATGCCGATTCCCATTTTTTGCAAGATCGACATGTTGCGCTCGATCCATTCCGCGTCGCGCGGCGGCAGATCGAAAGTTTGCGGCAAAAGTAAACGCTGCGATGGCACGCCTTGCGTTTCCATGCGGCGACGCAGTTCCTCAAACAAAATGCGCTCGTGGGCCGCGTGTTGATCGACGAGCACAAGGCCGTCGGCGTTTTCCATCAAGACGTAGAGCTTGTTCAGCACACCGATGATTTGGAATTGCTGTTCGTGATTGCGCGACGATGCAGCCGCGGGAGCAACTTCTGATTTACGAGATCCTTCGCCGTCTGCGCGCCTCGGGATGACACGCTCTGTCGGCTGAGAAATTAGCGGCGCAAGATCGACAATCGGCTGTGGCGGAATTTCCGGAGAGGTTTGTGGCGGCGCGCGAAATTGCTGTTGCCAATTCTGACGTCCACTTTCGAGAGTGCGCTGAATTGCGGCGACGATCGCTTCGCGCACGGCGTTAGGATCGCGAAAACGCACTTCGCGTTTAGCGGGATGCACATTCACGTCGACGGCCGCCGGATCGAGATCGACAAATAAAAACGTCACCGGGAATTGTCCTTTCATGAGTGCGGTGTGATAACCTTCGCGCAATGCGATGTTCAACACCGCGTTCTCGACGGCGCGACCGTTGACGAAGACAAGCTGTTGCGCGCGCGTTTGACGGCTGACGCCAGCTTGTCCGATCCAGCCGCTTACTTTGATTTTGGCGGACTCGTTAGGCGAATTGATCTCGAGCAAGCGATCGACCAACTCGCCCCCGTAAAGATCGCGCAATCGATCGCGCAGCGAATTGGCGGCGGGCAATTGAAATACGACGCGTTCGTCGCGCACAAAAACGAACGCGATGTCGGGATGGCCGGCGGCTTGCAAATGCAATTGATGCTCGATGTTTCGACTTTCGGTGTTTTCGGAGCGCAGAAATTTCCGGCGCGCCGGCATGTTATAAAAAAGCGAGCGCACTTCCACTTGCGTCCCGGGCGCTTCACCGCCGTCGCGCACCATGTCGATCTTGCCACCGTTTACGATGATCTCGGTGCCGGCGATGGCGTTTGTTTCGCGAGTGGTCAGGCGAAAACGCGAGACGCTGGCGATGCTCGGTAACGCTTCGCCGCGAAATCCGAGCGTGGCGACAGCGGAAAGATCGGCAGCCGATCGGATTTTGCTGGTGGCGTGCCGCTCGAGCGAAAGCAACGCGTCATCCCGATCCATGCCGCAGCCGTCATCGATCACGCGGATGATGGAGATTCCGCCGCGCCGAATGTTTATGTCGATCTTGCGCGCGCCGGCATCGACGCTGTTTTCAACCAGCTCCTTTACGACGGAAGCGGGACGCTCGACCACTTCACCGGCGGCGACCTGGCTGGCCACGATCTCGGGAAGGAGTTGGATGCGGCTCATGCAATTTTCGATTCTAGATTTTGGATCTTGGATTGCACGCGGAGAATGCAGCGCGGTTGACTTGGAATGGCTGCGCCCTACCTTTTCGGCGCGATGATTAACGTCACCGAAAACGCCGTGAAACAGCTTCGTTCCCTGCTCGAAACACGGGCCGAGCGCAAAGGTTTGCGCGTGCAAATCGCAAAGGGCGGTTGCTCCGGCTTGCAATACGAAATGTCGCTCGACCAGAAAAAATCCGACGACGTGGTGATGCAGCGCGATGACGTGGAATTTTTCGTGGACGCGGAAAGCGCGGCGCTACTCGATGGCGCGACGCTCGATTTTCGCGAAGGCCTCACCGGCACCGGCTTTCACATCGTGAATCCAAACGCGGCGCGAACTTGCGGCTGCGGCTCTTCTTTCGAAGCGGCGCGTCCGCTTTAAATTTGTGCGTTACGATCGTCTCGAGACCGATCGCGATCTTTACCGGTTCGACGAGCCGTATGGCCGGCCGCGGCGTCGCACAAATTTCTTCGCCTGGACAGTCGCCATTTTGCTTTTCACCGGCTTCGCCTTCGCCGCCTGGCTTGGGAGTTTTTACATTTTTGGTCAACCGGAGCGGCCCGACAGTTATCGCATTTTAAAAAAGCTGCACAAAATCGAGCAGCCGAAACGTTTTGAGCTGACGGCCGCGCCGGCGGGCGAGTTCCTGAGCGCGAAACAGCTTTACGATCGGTACGCTGCGATGGTGCCGGCGGAGCTGGCGGAAAAAAACGCGGAGCTGGCGCGCAATTACATTCGCAATTATCAACAGGTGCGCGGGCTCGTGCCCTACGTGGTCGGCCGTTTCACAATAATGGAAGCGCGCGAACTCACATCGACGGAAATTTTCACGTCGGGGATGGTCGCGCTCGCGTCGTCAGTCGAACATGGCGAACTTTTGATGGAGCACGTTTATCCCGCCGAACAGCAGGATCTGGCGTTGATGCGACAAACGTTGGTGCCGGGTTTGGAGATCAAACTCGAGCGGACACACGATCTTTCTTCGGTGATTCACGCGGAACGCCTTG
Organism: Verrucomicrobiota bacterium; assembly: GCA_041167045.1. Taxonomy (GTDB): domain Bacteria; phylum Verrucomicrobiota; class Verrucomicrobiia; order Chthoniobacterales; family UBA10450; genus CATPCN01. The sequence goes on along the minus strand of JBEEGW010000008.1, from coordinate 55,877 downwards.
CGGATGGGCGCGTCATGATCACGACGATTCCGTTGCTTTACGGAACTTACACGGTCACCCGCGGCACCGGCACTTTCACGCTCGAGCCGCCGCTCGATCTAAACCTCGCAGCTGGCTGGCCGATCTTTAAAGAATCGAAACGCCGCCTCGCTGAAGTGCATTACGATAGCTATCGCACGCAAGTTGCACCGCAGGGTCAGAACGCGCCGATTGCGGGACTGCCGCAAACTTCTTCTCCACCGCCGGCACAAAATGAATTGGTGCCGGTAGAACAGGCGCAGCCAATCGCCACGCCTCAGGTCGCGATTGCTCCGTCGAAAAATCAAAAAGGGAAACCGACTCCGACGCCGAAAGGAACCAAAGTCGCCAAGAACCAAAAAGCGACGCCCGCGCCGGCTCCGGAAGTTTCTCGCGCGCCAATCGCCGTCGCCGAAAAACAAAACATCGCTTCGCCCCCACCGCCGCCGGTCGCATCCGCGCCAGCTAAACCGCCACCACCGCCGGCTGCAAGATCGACAACTCCCGCGGTGGCCGCGGCAACGCCGCCGCCGCCATCGGCCGCGCCCGTTCAAGTTTTGCCGGCTCAACCGGCGACGGGCGAAGCGCTCGCCTCGACCGCCGGCGTCGCCAGTTGGAAAACTTTTCCACCGGGAAAAATGCCGGCCGGCCGTCTTGTCGGCACAGCTGATTTAAAAGAACTCGCGGACCGCGGTATCGTGGGTGAGCGCTATTATTTAAGAGGACAATTCGTCGTCAACGTGGCCGACGCGAACCGCGCGGTCATGCGACCACGTTCGAAATTGACCGACACCGTGCTGCATTTTGGCAGCGGCGGCAATTCCACTCGCGTCATTGTCGATTTTCCAGCCGGATACGTTCCGCCGCAACAAGGCGCAGTGGTGAACCGCGACGAAAACCGGCCTTACGAAATTACCGAAGTGCGCAAACAGAGCGACGGGCAGGTGAACGTCTTCGTGCGCGAAATCATTCAGTAAAATCAGCCGCCGCCGCGGCTTTCCAAAACGACGCGATCATTCACGATATCGAAAGTGGTGACGTCGTGTTGCTGTGTCCAATCCGCGAGAAAACTGCGGACCGAGCGAGAACGATACCGCCAGGTCAAAACTTCGGTGCCGAGCGCGTGATTGTTCACCACGATGTTTGTGATCTTCGCTTCGACCGGATCTTTGTTCGGCGCGGGCTCGATGTTGCATTCCGCATTGATGTAATGACCGCCCAGCAGCCAGAACATGCGATCGAGCGGAAGACTCATTTGCACATGCGCGCTGTTGTTGTCGATCGCAACGAAAAGTTTGTCGCGCACGTTCTCCTCCGAGCTGATGAGCGCATTTAATTGGCGCGCCGTTAATTCAATTCGCGCGGGCTGCTTTGCGCGCACCGAAGTTTCAAACGCCGCCCAACGCTCTTGCACCCGCTGAATTTCTACGTCCGAAACGTTTGACTGCGGCAGGACGATCGGCGTCGGCGGAAAATAAAACGCGCGATAATGCCGAAAGGCGAGATATCCGCCGCCGATAAAAGCGACGATGAGCACGATAACGAAAACAAAAACGGTCAGGCAGCCTTTCGCGAAACAGCCCATTCCTCGTTGCGGCGGCGGCTCGATCCAGGTCATGCGCGTGGCTGTATGTCGATCTTGGCCTGCGCTGCCACCAATTTATCATAAAGACCGCGCAACCCGTCGGAGAGGGTGCGCGTTCCGGAAATCATCGGCATGAAATTCGTGTCGCCATTCCAGCGCGGCACGATGTGGAGATGCAAATGGTCGGGCACGCCCGCGCCGGCGCACTCACCGAGATTCAAACCGATGTTGAAGCCCTGTGCTTTCATCGTATCGCGCAAAAGTTGCTGCGCATGTCGGGCCAGCGCCCAAAGCTCGAGCACTTCGTTGTCGCCTAACGAGGAAAGCTCTGCTGTTTTGCGGTAAGGCACGGCCATTAAATGACCGACCGCGTACGGATAACGGTTCATCATCAGGAACGCGTTCTTGCGCCGCGCGATCACGAAATGCGCCGCATCGTCGCTGGCGCGGGCCGCTTCCTCCAAGAAATTCGGATTGCGCTTTTCGCGCTCGAAATATTCGACCCGCCACGGGCACCAGAGCGTTTCGATTTCTGCTTTCGGGAATTCCATTAGCTCGTTCGCGCGCGCGGAGACTACGGTTTTTGGATCGACAAAGTCGAGCAGCGTTTTCCCGAGCGCAAAATTACTGTCGCATCAAAAGGACATAACCCATTCTTGTGCTATTACGCGCCACGAATGCAGACTCCGCGACAGAAGCGCCCCGCAATTGCGGGAGCAGGCGATCGGCATCTTCCGGCGGAAGCACGATCGCGTCGAGGGCGCCCGCATTCCAATCGGTCACGACACGTTCTGGCTCGGCGAAACGCAGCCGCCGCAAATAAAGCAACATGCCGTCGTTGCGTTTACCGAGGACCTCGTAACGCCAGTGGCGCGACTCCGCCTCCTCACGCACATGCTGACCAAATTTTGTGAGTGCATCTGAATGCGTGCGATAACCGGTAAATATTTTTACCACGCAATAACTGCTGGTGAAGAGACACGCGACAATGATGGCAGCGGCGATCCAAACTTTTTTTTGCCGCCATTGCGAAGCTTGAACGGCCAGCAGCAGGCACAGCGGCGGAATCACCGGGAAAATTCGATCGACTCGTTTCGAGGGGATGAGCGACATGACGGCCAATCCGCCCAAACTCCACGCCAGGAGCCAAAACGTTTCGGGCGACATTTCGCGCAAAGTTTCACGCAGCCGCCATTTCTTGGAGCGAAGATCGACAATCCCAATCGCGAGCAGCACAAGACTCCACGGCGCAAATTTGTGAATGAGATGGGGAAGATAAAAGTAGAACGGCTGCGCCCGATGGATCGTTTCGCCGAAGCGTCCCAAAAATTCGTGCCGCACCACACGATCATAGAATTCCGGGACACAAATAATTCCGCCGATCGTCCAGGCGAGAAAGATCGACAATGAGGCGAGCCAAGGCCACCAGCCCGACCAGGCCCCGCCTGCTTTTCCATTTTTTCGCTCGCGCCATTGGAAAAGAGCAATGCCGGGCAACAGGAACGCGTAAACGATTGGACCTTTGATCAGCATCGCGGCGGTGAGCAGACCGAATTGAATAACGCGATCTCGCGGCCGCCACTCAGCGCGCGTTCGAATTTTTTCCCAGATTTGCAGGCCGCTCAAAAAAATCACGAGAGCCAGGGGCATGTCGGTGCGGACGAGCGAAGCCAAACGCGGCGAGAGCAAATTCAATCCGAACGCGGCGGCCGCGATAATCGATGCGGTAGCGCTTGAGCCGGGACAAGCCGATCGAGCAAGCAACGCGAGCAAAATGAAAGCGGCCGCGAATGACGGCAGTCGCCACGAAATTTCCCACGACCGCGTGATCGCAAACGTCACGGCAGAAATCCATCCAACCAACGGCGGCTTCGTCGCGATCGATCCGTCAGGTATTCGCTGATAAAGCCAATGACCTTCTTTGATCATTTCGAAGGAGCCAAAGGCTTGCTTGGCTTGATCGTAATCGTCGAGCTGCCACGGAAGATTTGCGGCGCCAAAAAGAAGAATCGTTAGGATGCTAACGATCCAGAAACTGCGCTTGCTCGCGAGAAACGCGTCGGCCCACGGCTTTTCCATGTCGATCTTAGTCGCGCCAAAGAATGGCGCGGACCGGCGCGCCGTCGCCGCCGATGATTTTCAGCGGCAGCGCCGCGAAATTATAAACGCCGGCTTCGATTTCGCTGAGATCGAGCGATTCGACGATCGCGATTCGTGCCGCATAAAGCGCGTGATGCGTCCGCAAAACTTTCGCGTCGATCGCGTCGACCGACGGAACATCGACGCCGAGCAACTTTACTCCCCTCGCCTGCAACCACGCGGGAACATCTTGTGCGAGCACCGGAATCCAATCGGGGAAAATTGTCGAGTCGCGCCAGATCCCGGTCCTGATCAAAAGCCGCGGCGCTTCTTTCAGTGATTCAGCGACCGACTCAAGATCCACAATTTTTATTTCATCACGCGCACCCGAAGAAAATTTCGTCGAAAGATCGACAACGACCGCGCGACCGAAAAAATTCTCGAGCGGCACACGGTCAACTGTTTCGGCCTGCGCGTCGAAATGAAACCAACCGTCGGCGTGTGTTCCGTTGTGCACGCTCATGTCGATCTTGCCCAGGTTGACCACGTCGCCGCTCGCGATTCGTTTGGTGAACTCAAAGTGAAACGGCGCGTCGCCCGGCCATTCGGCCAGATCGTTATTGAGCGGGCGCGAGATGTCGAAAATTTTCATGATGTCGATCCTAACTCCTGCACGATTGCTTCGGCGGCGCGTTCGCTCGCGCCGCTTTCTCCGAGCTTCGCCACAATCGCATCGAATTGCGAGATCATGCCTTGCCGCGCCGCCTCGTCGTTTAATAACCGCCGCATCGTTTCCGCAATCGCCGCCGGGTTAGCGCGGCCTTGGATAAACTCCGGGACGATTTCTTTTTCCGCGAGAACGTTTGGCATTCCGAGATATTTTACTTTGACGACAAGACGCGCCGCGAAATAAGTCGCCCACGAAACTTTGTAGACGAGCACAAAGGGCATTCGAAAAAAGGCCGCTTCCAGCGTCGCGGTGCCCGACGCCACAATTCCCGCGAAAGCCTCACGCATCACACTCCATGTCCCGCCGATTACGACGTGAAGCTTTCCGCGAGGCAAGGGCGAACACGAGAGAATGCCCGCAATTTCCGCGCTCAACGACTCGGATGCCGCAGCGATTGCGAAGACAATGTTCGGATGCGTTTTTAACAACTCACGCGCAGCTTCGAGCATGATCGGCAAAATCTTACGCACTTCCCGCAGCCGGCTTCCCGGGAAAAGGCCGACCAAATTCGGATCGCGGACCATGTCGATCTTTTGCGAGCGCAAATTTTCGATCATCGGATGTCCGACGAAAAGCGTGCGCAATCCCGATTTATTGTAGAGCTCGGCTTCGAATGGAAAAATGCAGAGCATCAGGTCGAGCCACTCGGCCATGCGCGGGATTCGGCGACGGTTCCAGGCCCAGACCTGAGGGCTGATGTAATAAATAATTTTCAGGTCGCGTGTGCGGCGGCGGAGCGCCCGCGCCAATCGCAAATTGAAACCTGGATAATCGATCAGCACGACGGCGTCGGGTTTGCTTTCTTCGATTTGGCTGAGCGTTTCGCGAAATTGTTTTCGGAAATAACCGAGGTGCTTGATCACCTCCCACAAGCCGACGATCGCCGCTTGGTCGATCCAGTCTGCGAAACTTCCGCCGGCGATCGCTTTCATTTTCGGTCCGCCGCGCCCCTGGAAATCAAGATCGACATGGAGCGCGCGCAGCGAGCGCATGAGAGCTGCGCCGTGTTCATCGCCGCTCGCTTCGCCGGCGACAAAATAAATCGTCTTAGCCACTCGATGCGATTCGTCTGGTGATTTCGGCTGCGAGCTCGAGCGCGGCCGCCGCTTGGAAACCGGAAACACGCGGCGCGCGGCCCGTGCTCGCACATTCGATGAATGATGCGAGCTGGCGCTTCAACGGCTCCTCGCGCTCGATCGCCACTTTGTCGCGCGCGATCCGGCCGTTGATGCGGCGATAAATTTCGCCCGTTTGCTGCTGATAATCGAGCGACAGATATGCGTCCTCTTGAAACACGCGAATCTTGCGCATGCGCTCGGGACTAATCCGGCTCGAGGTGATGTTCGCGACGCAGCCATTTTCAAAACGAATGCGCGCGTTTGCGATATCTTCGCCGCGACTGAGCACGGCCACGCCGACGGCGTCGATGTTCTGCACGGGCGATCGCACCAAATGCAAAATGATTTCGAGATCGTGAATCATTAAATCGAGAACGACGCCGATGTCGGTGCTGCGTTCCGGATAAGGTGAAAGCCGATGCGCTTCGATGAAACGCGGATGAGTGAGCCGTTCTTCGAGCGCGCTCAAAACTGGGTTGAACCGCTCGACGTGGCCGACCTGCAAAATGAGCCGGCGCTGCGCAGCCAGTTGGGCCAGCTCAGTGGCGTGCGCGGTGTTTTCCGCGATCGGTTTTTCAATGAGCAGATGTTTGCCGCGCTCGAGTAATTGTTTCGCGATCTCGAAATGCGTGCTCGTGGGTGTGGCGATGGATGCCGCGTCAATGTTCTCCGCGAATTCATCGAGTGAGCGCGCCGCAACGGCGCGTGATTTTTCGGCGATTTTCTGTGCGCGCGGATGATCGATGTCGTAAACCGCGGAAAATTTTGCGCGGTTAAGATCGACATAGAGCCGGGCGTGATTTTTCCCGATGTGGCCCACGCCGACGACTCCGACACGCAGGATGCTCATCAGTTCGCGACCTCTTTTAAGAACCAATCGTAAGTCCGCTTGATTCCATCGCGCAAAGAAATGGCCGGTCGCCAACCGAGTGCGCGCATTTTTGAAACATCGAGAAGTTTTCGCGGCGTGCCGTCCGGCTTGCTGGTGTCCCAAACGATGTTTCCTCGAAAACCGATGACCTCGCAGATCATCTCGGCCAGCTCGCGGATCGAGATATCGTCGCCGCAACCGACATTGAGGATTTCGGGCGAGTCATATTTTTCGAGTAACAAAACGCAGGCTGCAGCCAAATCATCGACGTGCAAAAATTCGCGGCGCGGTTTGCCCGAACCCCAAAGAGTGAGCTCGCTCGCGCCACTTGTTTTCGCCTCGTGCGCCTTGCGCAAAATCGCCGGCAAAACGTGTGAGGATTCGAGATCGAAGTTGTCATTCGGCCCGTAAAGATTCGTCGGCAAGATCGACATAAAGTTATCGCCATATTCGCGGGCATAAGCCTGGCAAAGTTTGATCCCGGCAATTTTCGCGATCGCATAGGGCTCGTTCGTCGGCTCGAGCGGTCCCGTCAAAAGCGCACTCTCCGGAATCGGCTGCGGCGCGAGCTTCGGATAAATGCAGGAGCTCCCCAGAAAAAGAAATTTGCGCACGCCGTTTTCGTGCGCGGCGCGGATGACGCTGTTTTGCATCTGAAGGTTCTCGAGCAGAAATTCTACCGGAAAATCATTGTTCGCTTTGATGCCACCCACTTTGGCTGCAGCCATGATCACGACCTGCGGTTTCTCTTTCGCAAAAAAATCCTGCACAGCGGCTTCGTTGGCGAGATCGAGTTGAGCACGCTCGGGTGTCAGCAAATTGGTAAAACCGTCAGCCGTTAGCTTTCGGACGAGCGCGCTGCCGACTAAACCACGATGGCCGGCGACTAAAATCTTGTCAGTTTTTTGCATGAACGAAGGGCGGGCGTCGGTTTAGCATTTTCTTTTTTCGCGCGATGCGCAATCGTGACTTTGTGGCGAAAGCAGAAACAAGGCTGCAAGTTCAGAAAACCTACAAGCTTTTTATCGGCGGGAAATTTGTCCGCGGCGAAAACGGCCGTGTTCTCCCGGCGCGCGGACGCGACGGCGCGCATCTCGCAAATTACTGTCGCGCTTCCCGAAAAGATTTTCGCGATGCGGTCACGGCGGCGCGCGCGGCGTTCGGAAATTGGTCGAAGCAGAGCGCGTATTTGCGTGGCCAGATTTTGTATCGCGCGGCGGAAATGCTGGAGATGCGCCGAGCGGAGCTGCAGACTGAAATCGCGCGCAGCGATGGCGCGGCAAGATCGACATCGTCCTCTGAAACCACCCTCGCGATCGATCGCCTCATTCATTACGCCGGTTGGACCGACAAGTTCAGCCAGATTTTCGGAACGGTGAACCCGGTGGCGAGTTCACATTTTAATTTCACGGTTCCCGAGCCGACCGGCGTCGTCGTAATCGTTTGCCCGGACGAACCTCCCCTACTCCCTTTCGTCTCACTGATCGCGCCGGTCATCTTGGCCGGCAACACCGCGATCGTTTTGCCATCAATCACGCAGCCTCTTCCAGCGCTCACATTTTCCGAAATTATTGCAACGAGCGATTTACCCGAAGGCGTGGTCAACATCCTGGCCGGCGATCGCGCTGAGCTCGCGCCCCCGTTCGCCAGTCACATGGACGTGAACGCGATTGTCGATGCAAGCGGCGATGACAAAATTTCGCGCGAACTACAGCGCGGCGGAAGTTTCAATGTGAAGCGTTACGTGCGCCGCGATCTCGATGCGAAAGCGTGGCGGACACGCGACGCCGAAAATCCCTATTGGATTTTCGACACCGTGGAAATGAAAACGGCCTGGCATCCGATCGGGCTGTAGCGACGGTGCGCGCACTCATTCTTGTTCTCGACAGCGTCGGAATTGGTCACGCGCCGGACGCTTCGAACTACGGAGACGAAGGCGCGAATACGCTCGGACACATTTTCGAGAAACTGCCGAAGCTAGACTTGCCGAATCTTTCCGCGCTTGGATTGCCGGAACTCGTACCGATTACGCGTCCGCAAACACCTTATCGCGCCAGCTTCGGCCGAATGCAGGAGCGCTCCGCCGGCAAAGACACGACGACCGGTCATTGGGAAATCGCCGGAATGATTGTCGATGTACCGTTCGCAACTTTTGAAAAATTTCCGGATGACCTTGTTCGCGCGATTGAGCACGAAGCCGGCGTGAAATTCATCGGAAACTACGCGCGCAGCGGCACGACGATTTTGCAAGAGCTTGGCGCGGAACACGTCCGCACCGGGAATCCTATTTTCTATACGTCGGCCGATTCCGTCTTGCAAATCGCGGCGCACGAAAACGTGCTGCCGCTCCGCCGACTTTACGAGATTTGCGAAATCGCGCGGCAACATGCCGATCGGTATCGCATCGGTCGGGTGATCGCGCGACCGTTCGATGGCGCGCCGGGAAATTTTCGGCGCACCGCGCGACGCCACGATTATTCGCTCAAACCGCCGCGCACAATTTTGAATGCAATCGTTGAAGCAAACTTGCCGGTGATCGGCGTGGGAAAGATCGGCGACATTTTCGCAGACGAAGGGATCAGTGAATCGCATCCCACGTCTTCAAATGGCGACGGTATGGACAAGATCGACAATCTCTGGGCAAAAATAGATCGCGGTTTGATTTTCATTAATCTGGTGGACTTCGACATGGTTTACGGACACCGGCGCGATGTGACGGGATATGCGAATGCGCTCATCGAATTCGATCAGTGGCTTGGAAGTTTTATGGAAAAGATTTCGCCCGAAGATTTGGTTATCATCACGGCCGATCACGGAAACGATCCGACCTTTCGCGGCACCGATCACACGCGGGAGCAAGTTCCGCTCTTCGTGATTCACCAGGCACAATCGCGAGATCTCGGAACAAGATCGACATACGCCGACGTCGCGGCATCGCTTTCGGAATTCTTTCAATTGCCGGAGGCATGGCCCACCGGGTGCTCGTTTCTGCAATCGGCTTTGGTTTAGCGAGCGATGCATGTTCCCACCCTCATTGAAAAGAAGCGCGACGGCGGCGAGCTGAGCGCCGAGGAAATTGAATTCTTGATCGACGCTTTTACGGCGGATCGAATTCCCGATTACCAAATGGCCGCGTGGGCCATGGCCGTTTTCTTCCGCGAAATGACGCCGGCCGAAACGCATTGCCTGACCGAAGCGATGATGAACAGCGGTCGCGTTTTGAAATATCCGAAAGGCTCGCCGGCGAAGATCGACAAACACTCGACGGGCGGCGTAGGCGATAAAGTTTCGCTCGTACTCGCACCGCTCCTCGCCTGCGACGGAGTGTGGGTGCCGATGATTTCCGGGCGCGGCCTCGGCATCACCGGCGGCACGCTCGACAAACTGGAAAGCATCCCCGGTTTCAATGTTCATCTCGATGAAAAGCGCGCGCTCAGACAACTCGAACGCATCGGCTTGTTCATGATCGGCCAAACGGAAGACATTTGTCCGGCCGATAAAAAACTGTACGCGCTGCGCGACGTGACCGGGACGGTGCCATCGCAGGCGCTGATCGTCGCGAGCATCATGAGCAAAAAACTCGCGGAAAATCTCGATCGGCTCGTGCTCGATGTGAAATTCGGGCGAGGCGCATTTATGAAAACGCGCAAAGAAGCCGAACAACTCGCGGCCTCTATGACGAACGTGGGCGAAAAGATGGGCGTAGAGATGTCGCATTTGCTCAGCGCGATGGATGAGCCGCTCGGCCACGCCGTCGGCAATGCGCTCGAAGTGGCGGAGTGCGTGGAGATTTTAAATGGCGGCGGTCCGCCGGATCTCATAAAACTGATTGTCGATCTTGCGCAGAAAGTTTCGGCGACGCCGCGGTCGAAATTCGAGCAATGGCTCAAGGATGGTAGCGCGTGGAAGAAATTCGTTTCGCTTGTCTACGCGCAAGACGGCGACGCGACGACGCTGGAAAAAATTACCGACATACGCCGCGCGCCTCTGGTGCAGCCATTCAAAGCGGAGAAGAGCGGCGTCGTTAAAAAAATGGACGCGGAATCGATTGGACGAGCTTCGGTCCTGCTCGGCGGCGGTCGGCAAAAATCTGACGACGCAATTGATTTTGCGGTTGGCTTTTCGCAGATCAAAAAAATCGGCGAGCGCGTCAAGAAAAACGAACCGCTTCTCATGATTCACGCCCGAACCGATCAATCCCGGGCGGAAATTCTTCCTCTGCTTGAAAACGCTGTCCAAATCGAAGCGAAATAGATCTTTCGCCAGATCGCTCGCGTCGGTCGCAATGACGGTGTTAGCGAGCGTTACCCTTGCGCAATCAGCGCCGCCAACAAACGTCCCGGTCGATCGATTGATTCCGTGGTTGCTGGATGAAGATCGACAATTGCGCGGGATTCCGTTTACCGAAGTGATTTTCGATGCGACCGGCAAACGCGTCCTCGCGTTCGATTCTAAAAATGAAATCGATCAGCGCATCGTGAAAGGAATCCGGGCGGCGTGCGATGAGGCGATGAAGCGGCTGAATGCAAGCGACAGTGCGATCCAAAACATTCCGCGCATCAATGAGGTGAGCAGTCATTTTGAAGACATGCTGCGCGAGTTGTTGAATGCGACGCAGGGTTTGAGCTGCGATTTTCCGCACACAGCCGATGACCGCGTGCAGCGCTCGGGTTATCCGGACCTGCGCATTGTCGATCTTGCGAGCAAAAGGGTTTTCTATCTCGATCCAAAACTTTACGCAGCCGGCAGCCGCGAAAGCTCTTTTCGCACATTTTATTTCGAGCCGAAAATCGCAACGAACAAAGTTCGTGATGACGCCGTGCATTTCGTCGCCGGATTCGAACACGAACCGCGCGAAAAAAGCGGTCGCTGGAAATTTACGCGCTGGGACCTTGTCGATCTTGCGCAGTTCAAAGTGAAACTGAAAGCGGAGTTTCAAGGCAGCAATCGCGATCTCTACCGGCCGGAAGCGATCGTGGCGACAAGCGCGAAGTGAATTGACGTTGCCGATCCGCGCGGCGAACGCGATGATATTGCCAATGATTGTCGAGGCGAAAGAGGTTCTCCAATTCGACGCAATTGACGACGTGGTGCGCGAAATCGCAGAGGGGCGAATTGTGATCGTGACCGACGACGCCGATCGCGAAAACGAAGGCGACCTCGTGATGGCCGCGGAAAAAGCGACGCCGGACGCGGTGAACTTTATGTCCAAGCACGGGCGCGGTCTGATCTGCGTGCCGATCGCAAACGAACGTGCGGAGCAACTGGGCTTGCAACGAATGGTGGCGCAAAATCGGGAAATGCATCGAACAGACTTTACCGTTTCAGTGGATGCGGCGCGCGGCGTGACAACGGGAATCAGCGCGCACGATCGCGCGGCCACGATTAAAACAATCGCGAACCCGAAATCGGCGCCCGATGATTTGGTGCAGCCGGGCCACGTCTTTCCGCTGCGCGCGAAAGACGGCGGCGTGTTGCGGCGCGCCGGGCATACGGAAGCGGCCGTCGATCTTGCACGCATGGCCGGTTTGCAACCGGCGGGCGTGCTTTGTGAAATTTTGCACGACGACGGAACGATGGCGCGTTTGCCGGAGCTAATGGAGTTCCGCAAGAAACACGGGCTGCGCATTTGCACGATCCAAAGTTTGATCGCGCACCGCCGCTTGCGCGAGAAACTGGTCGAGCTCGAGCAGGTCGTGAAATTGCCGACCGATTACGGCGATTTCGATTTGCATCTTTATCGTTCGACGCTCGATGGCGCGCATCATCTCGCGCTGGTGAAAGGCAAGATCGACATAAACAAACCGACGCTCGTGCGTGTGCACAGCGAGTGCCTGACCGGCGATGTCTTCGGATCGCGCCGCTGCGATTGTGGAAATCAATTGCACGCAGCGCTGCGCCAAATTTCCGAGGAAGGAAACGGCGTGCTCGTTTACATGCGGCAGGAAGGCCGCGGCATCGGGCTGGCCGCGAAAATTCACGCTTACAAATTGCAGGAGGAAGGGCTCGACACAGTGGAAGCGAACGCGAAGCTCGGTTTCGCGACTGACTTGCGCGATTACGGACTGGGCGCGCAAATTCTTTTCGATCTCGGCGTGCGGCAGTTTCGTTTCTTGACGAACAATCCAAAGAAAGTCGTCGGCCTAGAAGGTTACGGAATTCAGATGATCGAGCAGGTGCCCATTCGCAGCGAGGCGAACCCGCACAACGCGAAATATCTTGAGACGAAAAAGGTGAAGATGGGCCACATGCTCTGAGTTTCGGTCAGAGACCGAATCAGAGGTACAAGATCGACAATCACGCTGCGGATTTACGCGCGGACCGCGCGGCGTTTCGCTATAAAAACCGAAAGTGCAGCGCCGATTGCAAGAAGCGCCCATGTCGATGGCTCGGGCACAGCAGCAGCATTGATGATTAGCGTTGTGTCGAACTGGCTGCTGAGGGTCATTCCGTTACTATCGGGGTTGCCGGTCGCATCAATAATCGATCCACTGAGCATGCCGGTCGCTTGCAACACTGCTAGAATTTGCGTGGCGTTGGTAATGGAAGAAGAAAAGAACGTCAGAGTAATGTCGCTGCCGTTGATGGAAGCGGCCGAGAAACCGTTTAGTTTGATTCCGGTGTCGAAGCCGGCCAGGCCAAACGTCAAATTATTGAAATCAAAATCGGCGCCGGTGCCGGAAAAGCCTGAGTTTCCGTCAAAGACGGTGAGCGTCACCTGTATGTTATCGATTGAAGTAAGCGCCGCGAAATTCTGGGCGGTAAAATCATACTGATTCGCGAAAGGGTTGGTCACACCGTTAAGGGTCGTTCCTGTTATTGGAACTGAATCGCCCATGCCGGAAGAACCATTCGTGCCGGGACCGCCAATACCAGAATCGAAAGCGCCACTTTGCGTCACTGTACTCGTGAGCGTGACCGCGACGACGTGACCGGGCAACCCGACAAAAAATAACAGGGCCGCGATAACGAGACAAAATTTGGTGATCTTCATTTTAGTGGCTTCGAGTGGTTGAGATGTGGATCGGTTTTCGCCAAGCAGCCGGACGTCTGTTTTAGAAAAGTAATAGAAGTTATATGGGATTCGCGGGACGGCGTCACGGAAAATATGGGGATTGGACACGGTCGAACAGGGTCACTCCTCCGATTTTGATTAAAAGGAAAACGCATTCCTTTCTTAAGACTCCAACACCCGATCCCATGAAAATCCGGCTGCTTTCGCTTATTCTCTTCACGATCGCTTCTAGTTTAATGATGTCTGGCACAGTCCGCGCCGATCGCACAGGGCTCTATGTTAATGGCTCGTCGCTGAATCCCCCGATCGCATTTTCAAACAACCGTCCCGTGCGATGCCCATTGGCCACGGCTGATGGCGAACCGAGCGACCGCTGCGATATTTTTGGAAATTTCTACGTGTCGGGTATCCGCGGCTTTCCCGCGGGTGTCGATCTTTGGTACTTCGATTTTAATCCAAACAGCTCGACCTACGATCCGTTGACGGTGAATCCAATTTACAAAGGACAGCCTGATTCATTAACCGGCTCGACGACGGTCGCTGCCGGCGGAGACGGTGGCGGCGACATCGATTTGGCTGTCGGTTTTGGCAACAGCGCCTTAACGACCAACCCAATCCTGGCGTTCTCCAGTCTGATTGTGGCGAATCTTTCCACCGGAAATTCCATCAACAAGGCCGCCAGCTATAACCTCAATCCGTTAGGCAACATTACCGGCGGAGTGGAAGGCGACGATCGCCAATGGATGGCGGCGTTTGGAACAGACACCTTTTATCTGCTGTATCGCACGCTCGATCCCGTTGTCGGATTCATTCATCAATCAAAAACAATCGGCGCGCAGCCGGCGGGATTAGTTTACCAGCCGGCCGTTACGCTGGGCAGTGTCGGGCAAACCGGCGGAATCGATGTCGATCAAGGTGACGGTACTGTTTACGCGTCATTCTCCGACGGCCGGGTGGCAACGGGAATACCGGACCCAATCCTGGGCTTTCCCACATCGTATACCTTTCACCAAGCCGGTAGCGATCCGAACGGCGTAAATCACTTGTTCTTCACGGTGAAAGTCGGCGGCGACCATACGGTTTACGTTATTTACTCGAACGATCACGATATTTTCATGAGCCATTCCACCGATCGTGGAGCGACCTGGGCTCCGCGCGTGCGCGTGAGCAATCTGCCGGGCGGCGGCGTAAATATTTTCCCGTGGATTGAAGTCAGTCACACGCAACCGGGTACCGTCGGCGTGGCCTGGTTTGGGACGACTAACTCAGCAAACAACGATGCGGCCGATTGGAATGTTTATTATGCGTATTGCAATAACGCGACCGCCACCAATCCGACATTTTATCAGGTCAAGGCGAGCGATCACGTCATTCACGCGGCAAATATTTCCGAAGGTGGTCTGACGGGCGCAGCCAATCGCAATCTGCTCGATTATATGCAGGTCTGTTTTGATCCGGTCGGTGCGGCGGTGCTGAGTTTCGCCGACGACCACAATGACTACACCGGTCAAACTTATGTAACTCGCCAGATCAGCGGTCCGAGCATTAACGGCGGAAACTTACCCGCGCCTGTACAAGGACCTTTGCTCGCGCGTCCTCCAGGCGAAATGGCTCCGCCAGTTGTGCCAGGGCCCAATGGCGAGCAGGTAATGGATTACATGGGCGATGTAACGAATGCGCTACTCGTGCGAACGAACATGCCGGACGCGCTCGATATTCTCAGCATCAAATATTCTTCTATTGTCGATCCTACGGATGGGCTCTCCATCCTCGTGACTTTAAAAGTGTCCGATCTCACGGCGGTGCCTCCGGCTGCTTATTGGCGAATGCATTTCACCGTAAACGCGCCCGACTCTGTGCTTAGCCCCACCGGCGATTACACTCTGGGCGTGTCGGACCGCGGCGATCAATTCTATGTCGAAGCGGTCACCGATCCGGCCGGACAACGAACCTACAATTGGGGCACAGCCACTCGCGATACAATCGGCACGATCAGTTACGTGCAGCGCGGCGCTTGCAATCGCGGTGCCTTTAATCCTTCAAACAATACGATTACGCTGCGCGTTTCCGCGTCGCAACTGAACGCTTATCTCGCGACCCAGAGTCATCCTGCGATCACGAGTGGCACAAAGCTCGTGGGTTTACGCGCCACCTGTGCAGAAGCGGCCGTTGATATCAATGATTTCAGCGCCGCCGGCCAAACGGTGCATCGCAATGGCAAACGCGATCGCGCCTACGGTGGCACGTTATACGCCATTCCATAAGCGGCTGCCAATCCCGTAAGGGCCCGCGCGCGATACGAGCTCGGCCCTTTTTCTTTGCCCAAATCGCGAGCGTGGTCGATTCATTAGGCGAAGATGTCGAACATTGTTCCACCCCGCCCGCGCAGCTCCGCTCAGAGACGCCACTTCACGTTCGTCGCGAGTAAGTTCAATGCGGAGTACGTGCAAGGTTTGGTCGACCACGCGAAAGAAGAGCTGCGTGCGATCTCGCATCATTTCGATATGTCGATCCACGAAGTGCCGGGTGCGTTTGAGATTCCGGTGGTCGTGCGTGAACTGGCGATGCAAAAAAACAGTGACGCCATTCTCGCTTTCGCGGTGATTTTAAAAGGACACACCGCGCATGCTGAAAATCTTAGCCGCTCCGTGACGGATGCACTTCAGCGGATCGCGATCGAAAACGGAGTGCCGATTATCAACGCCGTGCTCAGTCTGGAAGATGAAGAGCAGGCGCGCGAGCGTTGCCTCGAGAACACGATCAACCGCGGGACGGAAGCGGCGCGCGCTGCCTGGGAAATGGCGAATGTGATGAGCCAGCTGCGCGCAAAATGATCCATGGGTAAACGTCGTGTCGCTCGGCAGGCCGCCGTGCAATATCATTTCTGGCGCGATCTGCATGGTGGCGACGCGCCGGACAAAATGGAAGAATTCTGGGAGTTCTGTCCGGCCACTCCGCGTGTGCGCGAGTTCGCACAACCGTTGATCGACGGCATGGTCGCGCACCTCGATGAGATCGATGAGCGCATTCGAAAATACTGCGCAAACTATGAATTCCGGCGCATCTCTGCAGTCGATCGCAATGTTCTCCGCCTTGCCATTTATGAAATGCTTTATCGTGACGACATTCCGCCGGTCGTCTCGATTAACGAAGCGATCGAGCTCGCCAAAACTTTCGGCGGCGCGGAATCGGGACGTTTTGTGAACGGAATTCTGGACCGCGTGAAAGACGATCTCACGCGTCCTCTGCGTGAAGCGGCGAGACCGGAGAGCGCAGATTCAAAATAGTCGATTGTCGATCTTGTTCGTCAGTGAAATTTCTTCAGTCGCTCGCGCGCCAATTTAGTCTCAAGCCGATCGATTGGGATGAGCTGGAAGAGTCGCTCATTCGCTCGGATATCGGCGTGCCGATGACTTTGCGAATTATAAAAGCGTTACAGGATCGCGCCGCCTGGACCACGATCACCGCGGATGAAATCGTGAACGTGGCACGCGAAGAAATCATCCACGTTTTGCCAAAGGAAACGCCTCAGATCTCAGCGGTCGACGGAAAACCACTCGTCATCCTCGTCGTCGGTGTGAACGGGACGGGCAAGACTACTTCAGTCGCGAAGCTGGCGCATTTGTTGAGACAAGATCGACATACAGTTTTGCTGGCGGCGGCCGACACATTTCGAGCAGCGGCCATCGAGCAGCTCGGCATCTGGGCCGAACGGCTCGGCGTTGAAATGATTCGCGGCCAATACAACGCAGATCCGGCGTCACTTTGTTTCGAAGCGTATCAAGCTGCGCAAAAACGCGGCGTCGATTTTCTTTTGTGTGACACCGCTGGACGTTTGCACACGAAGGCAAATCTGATGGCCGAGCTGCAGAAAATTAAACGCGCTCTTACCAAACAAGATCGACATGCGCCGCACGAAATCTTTCTCGTGGTCGACGCCACCACGGGCAGCAACGCGCTCAATCAAGCGCGTGAATTTCATCAGGCACTCAGTCTCACCGGATTGATCGTGACCAAACTCGACGGCAGCGGCAAAGGCGGCATCGTCGTCGCAATCCAAGATGAACTTGGAATTCGGACGCGCTTCGTTGGCACCGGCGAAAAGATCGACAATTTCGCGCCGTTCGATGCGGGTGAGTTTGTGGAGAAGTTGTTGTGACGGTGTGTGCGCGTTGGCATGGACCAACGCATCGCCCGGTTAAGCCGTGGTGTGGAGACTCCTCGATGTAGCAGCTCCGTTAGCATCGTCTCCCTTAACTCTGGCGCTCTGTTCTGCCTCGATCCGGTGGAGGCGCATCGATTCAGTCCTGTAGTTCTTGTTGAATGCTCCCAACACGTAGTTCCGAGCAATATACCACCAGAAACTTTTTTCATTGAGGGAGGCATCAACAAGCGGCGCGACCCTTTGATGCTCGAGAGGAATTTCACTCCAATGCGTTCCGGCTTTCTCGTGATGCGCGGTATGCATTCCGTTATTGAAAAGAAAGGAGTTGAATAAGCCGGTAAAATTTCTCGAATGATTCCACTGCGATTCTTCGTCCGCGTGCACGTGTTGCACGTAATTGAAGATCAGCACGCTGAAGAGCGAGACCTGCTGTGGGATGATGACGTAGAGAATCGCTTTCCGCCAATCGAGCAGCGCAAAGCCTCCGATCCACGAGATCAGCACCACATACTGTGCGATGCATAAATAGAATCGGTTCCGATTTTTCCGATACAATCCGACGAGATATTCTTTGATCGCCCGTTGCTGATAATATCCGCTGATCGTCGGATACGAGAGCAACGTGAGTAAATTATTCTTTTCGCTTACCCGATACCAGATCGTGTCATCGCCGGGTCGGTTATTCAGCCGGTGATGGTTCTTATTGTGCGTCGGAATCCATGCGAAAACGGGGAAACCGTAGAAGACGGTCAGCCACCAATCTTGCAGCGTGTTGAGCACATCGGACTTCCACATTCGGACGTGGTTGTGATTGTGCGTGATGGCCGAAACCGAAACCGAAAGGAAGAGATAGGCTGTATAAGTGAACCAATGCAGCCCGATCGTCTTCCATTGCAGGGCAAACAGCCCGGTCGTCAGAGCCATGTAGGCTAGAGTTCTAAAATCTGCTCTATATCGAAGCATGGTTAGCTGTTTGCATATACTCTCCCTCAAGAATAATCAATCGAACAAGAGTCACCGCGTAGGTCGCTGACGCGCTGTGAATGGGTGGAATGATCACTTTGATTGTCGCGCGCGAATCACCAACCAAACTTTCCGCGCGATGAATAGCGCGACCTGACTCAGGAGAGCCGCCCCATACCCAGACAGCTGATAGGCCCCGAGCCACAGCGCAACGCCGACGAGGGCGAAGATTACGCCTGCATACATCCAATATCCCGAAAGGATCATTAGAGGAACGAAGATAAACCGAGCCGCGCCGGCATATTGTTGAACTTCCGAAGCCGGTTCATAAATGTAACCGAGTATCGGAATGCTCACGATAAGGTGAATGCAGCGAAGAATCGTTCGTTTGGTGGCGTTACTCATGATTGGTTCATTTATTCTGTCAGCGAATGCAGTCCAGCCAATCTCATAATCCACACAGCCAGTCAGAGCAGAGCGAAACATCACTGACTATTTTCCAAGGCATGACTAAAATACTTCGCGCTGTTCGACGCGCGCGAATTTGTAACCGAGATGTGGTAGCGCAAGATCGACATCGACACCGTGGCAGAGGCTAGCAAAGAAATAATCGCAGCAGAAGAAAACGCTGGACCAATCGCGCCCGGTTTTCTCGGCAAGTTCACCGTGCTGAAAGGCGCGCAGCGTGAGTTGTGGCTCACGTTCCTGATCAAGTTCCTCATCTACACCGCCTATTCAGTCACGAACAAGACGATGGTCTTGTGGCTCTCGAAAGACCTTGGCTTTAACGATCAGGCGGCGGGAGCGATAGTCGGCTGGGTCTGGGCGCCGGCCATGACGATTTTTACTTTGCTGGCCGGTTCATTGACGGACGCAATCGGCTTGCGGCGCACTTTCTTTCTCGGCGTTGGCATCTGCACGGTGGCGCGAACGGTAATGGTGACGACGACAACACCGTGGTTGGCGCTCGCGTGTGGCGTTCTGCCACTGGCGGTCGGCGAAGCGCTCGGCACGCCGGTGTTACTGGCTGCGACGCGCCGTTATTCAACAATCGCCCAACGTTCCATTTCGTTCTCCATGATCTATGTGATCATGAATATCGGTTACGTCGCCGCCGGATGGATTTTTGATTACGTGCGACAATTGAATTTGCGAGCGAGCTTTTTTGGATTCGAACCAACGACACATCAGCAATTGTTTCTCGTTAGTCTCGCGTTCGAAATTTTGCTTTTCCCCGTGATCTACTTCCTTCGCCGCGGCGCGGATGGAACGAGCCGTGCCGAATCGAGTGACACCGCTGCGGGATTTTGGAGTCGCATCGCACACACTGTCCAGCAAAGCGCCGTCGACACGCTGCGTCTCTTTCATCGGCTGCTCAGTCAATCCGGTTTCTACCGGCTTCTCGTTTTCTTCCTCTTCATCGGATTTCTAAAAGCCATCTTTCTCCAAATGGACTACGTGTTCCCGAAATTTGGCGATCGCGAGCTTGGGCTACACGCGCCCGTGGGCAAGATCGCCGCGATCAATTCGATCCTGATTATTTTGCTCGTGCCGGTGATCGGTGCGTTGACGCAACGGTTCTCAGCTTACCGAATGGTCATTGTCGGCGGGATAATTTGCGCGGCCGGAGTGTTCATCATGGCGCTGCCGACGGACTGGTTCCAACCGCTCGCAAACGGTGGGCCGGGACAATGGCTTGGCCATGTCTATCTTGGCGTGAAAGGAAATATTCATCCGTACTATGTGATGGCCGCGCTGTATCTCGCAGTCTTTTCGGTCGGTGAAGCGTTCTACTCACCGCGCGTGTACGAATACGCTGCGGCCATCGCGCCAGCGGGTCAGGAAGCTTCTTACGGCGCCCTTGCTTATCTTCCATTTCTTGTCGGCAAGCTTCTCGTCGGCAGCGCAGGATGGCTGCTGGCTGCATTTTGTCCCGAGCACGGTCCGCGACATTCGGGAATGATGTGGCTGATCTTCGCGTTGGCGGCTTCGATCGCGCCGATCGGTTTGCTTTCGCTGCGCAGCTACATTCGTGTGCCGGAAGCCGGCCGGCAAGATTAGCGCAGGGCCGGCCGAAATTTTGCGCTCATAATGAACACGCCCGCGTTATCAACAGTCAAACCTGCACCATGAGCATGCACGTCTCACATCCACGCGGATCGCCCGCCGCCGTCGTAATTGCCTTTATCACGGCGCTCGTTGTGATCGGTGGATTCGTTTTCTGGAGCCACGCGCAGGAACAAAAAAAATCAGCCGTTAAAATGAACTCGACCAACTTGCAGCCACCATCGAACGACGAATTAAAAAAGAAGCTCACGCCGGAGCAGTATCACGTCACGCGTGAAAGCGGCACCGAGATGGCGTTCCAAAATTTGTATTGGGATAACAAACGCGCCGGACTTTATGTCGATCTTATCAGCGGAGAGCCGCTCTTTTCTTCGCTCGATAAATTCGACAGCGGCACGGGCTGGCCCAGTTTCACGAAACCGATTTCGCCCGACCGCATCGTAGAAAAAGCCGACAACAAGTTCGGCATGACGCGCACCGAAGTGCGCGGCAAGAACAGCGATTCGCATCTCGGCCATCTTTTCGATGACGGCCCGGCGCCCACACACATGCGCTATTGCCTGAACTCCGCATCGCTGCGCTTTGTGCCCGTGGAAAAATTGCAGGCCGAAGGTTATGGCGAATATCTCTCGCTGTTTGCTAACGAGCAGAAAAAGTAGCGACCGCTTTCATAAAAATTCCTCGCAAGCGACGGCGTGAACTCGTAAAAAGCTTGTGAGTCATGAGGATCGAAGAAGCGCATAAGCGCATGTCCACGGTGTCGGGTTGGTTAGGCCTGGTGGGCATTGTGCTGGCTTTGGGCGCGGGGATTTTTTTCCTGATCCGCTCGCAGTACCCAGCCCAGGAAGTGGGGCCGACCGGCTATCTCAAACCGGTGCCGAGCGATGCAAAACTGCGCTCGCGCCTGAGTGATGCCCAATATCATGTCACGCGCGAGAACGGCACCGAGACCGCCTTTCAAAATTTATACTGGGATAATGTGAAGCCCGGACTTTATGTCGATGTGATCACGGGCGAACCGCTCTTCAGTTCGCGCGACAAATTCGACAGCAACACGGGCCGCCCCAGTTTTACGAAACCGATCTCGCCCGAACGCATCGAGCAAAGAGCCGACACGTCATTTAATATGAATCGGATCGAACTGCGCGCCGTGAGAAGCAACTCGCATCTCGGCCATCTTTTCAATGACGGGCCGCCGCCGACTGGCTTGCGTTACGCGATTAATTCGGCCGCGTTGCATTTTGTTCCGCTCGAGAACATGGCGGCACAGGGCTACGCAGAATTTGTTCAGTACGTTTCCGGCGCGGAAGCAGGACAAAGCCCGGCGGCTACCGCTTCTCCGAGCCCGGCTCATTGACGGGCGGCCGAGCGATCGCGAAAACTTTTTCGCTTTCAAGCCCGATCTTTTGCAAGATCGACATAAACCTTTCGTCGGAACGCAACGGCGCGAACTCCGGCGCAATCCCCACAAAATGCAACGATGAAGAACGCTCGTCACAAGCGCGCTGCAGCTCGCGAATCGCTTCATCATGTTCGCCAAGCGCGACGCGGACGTGCGCAATGGCGTCGCCCGGCGTGTAGCGCCGGTTCTTGGTAATGGTCTCGAGCGCGCGCAATGCTTCGTCGCGGCGATTCAGCTGCGCGTAAGTGATCGCCAAACCAAAGCCCGGTCGGCCATTGATGCTCTGCGCTTTTTTGTAAAGCGCGATCGCTTCATCGAATCGCCCCGTCTCCCGATACAGTGCCGCCAGTAACGGCTCGCCGTAAACGAAAGCCGGGTCGAGCTGCAACGCGCGTTCGCCCGCTGCAATCGCTTCATCGTACAAACCGAAGTAGCGGTACAGTTCACACGCGGAATTGTTCACCCATAGCGAAGCCGGATCGATGCTGGAAGTGCGCTGCAAATACACGAGCGCCTCCTCACGTTCGCCGCGCGCGGCCCAGAACGCCGCCGAAAAATAATTCGACGGCGTCGATTTCGGATCGAGCTCGACCGCGCGACAAAATTCGCGCGCCGCCCCGTCCATTTCCCAATCGAGAATCCGTTTCGCTTCGCCCAGGTAGACGTGCGCTTCGGCATCGTCATTGTCGATCTTGAGCGCCTGCATGGCCGCGTCGCGCACTTTCGGATAAGCTTCCCGCGGCTTCACGTAGGCATCGGCCAACCACAGCCAGGACTTCGCTATTCCAGTCCAAGCCCGGCCAAATTGCGGATCCTTTTGCAGCGCACGCTCGAAGTATTCCAAACTTTTCCGCAACGATTCCTCGGTGCTCTTGTCGGAATAAAAAAGGCCGTGCAGATAAACGTCGTAGGCGTCGGGGCTGCGCACGAGCCGCGACGCCATCGGCGGCGAAATCTTCAGCTTCAATTTTAGCGCATCCACAATCGCGCGCGTGATTTCATCCTGCACCGCGAAAATTCCCTGCAATTCACGCTCGAAAGTTTCCGACCAAATCGTGAAACCGCCGGCTGCGTTGATCAGCTCGGCGGTGATGCGCACGCGATTGCCGTCTCGCCGGAAACTTCCCTCCAGCACATTCTCGACGTTTAATTTCTGCGCGATTTCACTCAGCTCCGCGTTTTTGTCTTTGAACCAAAACGAAGAACGGCGCGCCGCCACACGCAGCCCGTCGATGCGCGCGAGCGCAGAGAGAATTTCGTCCGCAATCCCGTCGCTGAAATAATCGTGATCTTTCCCCGAGCTCAAATCGTGGAACGGCAGCACCGCGATGGACCGGTCGGTGGAGAGATCGCGTGCCCGCGACATGTCGATCTTAGCTGTCGGCTGGGACTCGAGATCGTCTGTCCGTTTGATTCCCTGGCTCGTGAAATCATAAATCCACGCCAGGATCACCGCGATCGGAAAACCGAGAACAATCA
Organism: Verrucomicrobiota bacterium; assembly: GCA_041167045.1. GTDB lineage: Bacteria > Verrucomicrobiota > Verrucomicrobiia > Chthoniobacterales > UBA10450 > CATPCN01. The sequence goes on along the minus strand of JBEEGW010000008.1, from coordinate 32,385 downwards.
CCACGATAACGAGGCGCTCCGCCCAGTTCGGAATTTCAAATGGCGGGAAAACTTGCGTGACGACCTGGACGAGCAACCATCCGACGACTGCGTAGCCAACCGCCACTTGATAAACTTTGCGCCGCTTGAGTTCGGCAAAGAATTTTTTCGGTTCCATCTTCTCTATCAGCAATTTGCCCGCGGCAGCGAACTATGAAATAGGAGTCCGAACATGTCGATCTTGACCAGGCGCACAAGTTCGCACGAAACCTCCGCGCTCATCGCTGGCATCGCCGCGTTCACCACTTGGGGAATGATTCCGATTTACTGGAAACTTCTCAAGAACGTGCCCGCCGGCGAAATTCTCGCGCACCGTTTCGTCTGGACGAGTTTGTTCCTGATCGGGTTGCTCTCGTTCCAACGACGCTGGCCCGAGGTACGATCGACAATTCGTTCGCGCCGCGCCGTGCTCTTTTGTTTGAGCAGCGGCATCGCCGTCGCGACGAACTGGTTCTTCTTCATCTACGCGGTCAACATCGGTCGCATTATCGAAACGAGTCTCGGTTATTTCATGACGCCGCTAGTCAATGTTCTGTTCGGCGCAATTTTTCTTCGCGAACGGCTCACGCGCTGGCAACTGCTCTCCGTTTTGCTCGCGACTGCCGCTGTGCTTTATCTCACTTTCGGCTACGGCCAGTTTCCGTGGCTCGCGGTGATTCTCTGCTGCACGTTCGGGCTCTACGGATTGCTGCGCAAAAAATCTGCGACGGCCGCAATTCCGGGATTGTTTCTTGAAACGCTCCTGCTCGTGCCGATCGCGATCGTGTATCTAATCATTTTGAAAACGCACGGCGCGCTCGTTTTCGAACACGCCGGCTGGTCATTGTCGATCTTGTTGATCAGCACGGGCGTCGTCACGGCTGTGCCGCTCTTTTGGTTCGGTTACGCCGCGCGTTATTTGCGCCTGACGACTGTCGGTTTCCTGCAATATCTCTCGCCGACTGGCTCGTTTTTTCTCGGCGTTTTTCTTTATCACGAACCGTTCACGCGCGGTCATCTCATCACCTTCACTTTGATCTGGATCGCGCTCGCCATTTTCACCTGGGACGCAATCATGCACTGGCGATCTGCTCGCGTGCGAGATGCGATGGAGAGCGCCGTTTGCGAAACGCCCGCGTAATTCTTCTGTAGCGGCGCTCTGTGAGCGCCGGAACTAATTAAAACCGGCGGTCATAGACCGCCGCTACAGAAGCAGTGATTTGCTCCGCTCATGTCGATCTTGTACCTTGGTCAGGATCGACATGACCAAGGACAACTTCGATTACGCAATTGAGAACACGCATGTCGTGGTCGTGCCCGAACAACAAATCGCGACTTTCGGCAGCACCAGCTTCAACTTCTATCTCATCTCCGAGCTGATGGATCGCGTCGATCAAGTCCGCGTGCGGAACGGAAAGATCCACGCGGAGCGTCCGCAAATTCTGGCGCCGGAACATTTCAGCCGTCTCTTGCTCGAAGGCTTCGGCGACAAAGCGCAACGCTACGTCGATCAACTGCGCGAAAATCTGCGCAACATCGCGGTGCTTCGTTACGGCTTTCAATTCCGCAAAACTGATGTGACCGAAGAAACGCTGCGCGATTCGATGGACGCTGTCGTCACGCGCACCAAGCGCAACGTAGAAAATGCAAACGAACCGCTCAGCGCCGTCATTCAAGGTGTCGACGACGCGTGGGAAGTTTGTTTGCTCAAGTTCACCATCGACATGATCGAACGCTCGAGCGGCGGCAACATCGGCGATTTTCGCAAACGCGGATTGATCTGAACTGCGCGATGGCTGCGGTGCGTTGCATTGGCTGCGGAGGATCGTTTCCGGAAATGAAAGGGCCGACGCATCGTTACATGGAATCGTCGCCGGGTTGTTGGGCCGCATACGGCGAAGTGTTGGCGCGCGAATACAGCGACCCGTCCTACGCGCAAACAAATCGGCTGACGGTCGATGCCTACGCGGTGCAGCATCCGGGTCGACCTTCGCCGCAAAGTATTCAATCAGTCGCGCTGCATTTGATTCGGCTTTGTCTCCTGTTGGAGCGCGGCGTGGAAATGAGTCTAGCGAATGAAGCGATGCTCAGAGCCACTGAAATGAAATCGAAGTTTGTCTGGTTAACACCGCCGCCGAGTCGCGGAGTGATCACCGTCGCGGACGTTCATCGCGCTGGGAACGCGCAAGAACATGTCGATCTTGTTCGCGAATGGGCGCGGAGCGCGTGGACTGCCTGGAAGCCGCATCACGCGATGATCCACGAATGGTTGCCGACCGATTTCGTGTCGGATCTTTTGAAGAAGAACAGCTGACGCTACAATTTGCGGTAGCGCCGCATCAATTTGAAGAAACGAAGCGTGTCGCGCACCGGATGAATACTGCTGACTTCGTCGGAGTAGACCGTGGAGATGGGAATGGATTCGATCTTGCAGCCTTGGCGGCTGCCGATGATGAGCATTTCGGTTTCGTAATCGAAACGATCGGCGCCGCCGAGGACCTCTGGAATTAATTCTCGATGTAACATGCGGAAACCGCATTGCGTGTCGGGAATTTCCTGGCCGCAGACGCGGCTGATCTTCCGGCTCATGTAACGATTAACCATCCGCCTAACCAGCGGCATGGACGAGACGTCGTTCATGCGCGTGCCGACAAACATTTTGGCGTCGCTTGTCGATGTCGCGGCGATGAAGCGATCGATCTCTTCTGGAAGATGCTGACCGTCCGCGTCGAGAATGACCACCCACTCGAATTGTCGATCTAGAAAATAACGCAAACCGCTTTTGATCGCTTCGCCTTTGCCGCGGTTTTGCGGATGGACGATGACTTCCGCGCCGGCTTCTCGTGCGCGGGCAGCCGTTGCGTCGCTCGAACCGTCATCGACGACGAGAACATTGTCGATCTTGCCGCGCGTGCGGCGCACCACATCGCCGATATGTTTTTCCTCGCAGAAGGCCGGGATGATCGCCGCGACTTTATGTCGATCTTGCGCGCGCGCGGCGGACTGCTCCATCGTCAGCGGACGACCGGATGAAAGTCGGCCGCGTGATAGGAGCTGCGCACGAGCGGACCGGAAGCGACATGCTCGAAACCTTTGGCACGCGCAATTTGTCCATAAACTTCGAAGCGCTCCGGTGTAACGAATTCGACAACCGGCAAATGTTTCGGCGTCGGGCGAAGATATTGTCCCATGGTTAAAACCTGGCAGCCAACTTCGCGCAGATCGTCCATCGTTTGAAAAAGCTCCGGCTCGGTTTCGCCCAGACCAAGCATGACGCCACTCTTCGTCACGGTTTTCGGCGAAAGTTTTTTTGCGCGCTGCAAAACTTTTAGGGACGTGCGGTATTTCGCGCGTGAACGGACCATTGGGGTCAATCGCTCAACGGTTTCCATGTTGTGATTGTAAATATCGGGCGCGGCATCGAGCACCGTTTTTATATGTCGATCTTGCGCGTGAAAATCAGGCACGAGAACTTCGACAATCACGGATGGATCCATTTCGCGAATCGCCTCAATGACCCGCGCGAAATGATTCGCGCCGCCGTCCCGCAAATCGTCGCGCGCGACCGCGGTGATGACGACGTGCCTTAATTTCATTCGCCGCACCGCTTCGGCGACGCGTTCCGGTTCGTCTTCCTCGAGCGCGAATGGTTTCGCCGTTGTCACCGCGCAAAATCCGCAGGCACGCGTGCAGCGATCGCCCGCGATCATCACGGTGGCCGTGCCCTGGCTCCAACATTCCCAGCGGTTCGGACATTGCGCGCTTTCGCACACGGTGTGCAAACGCAAATCCGAGATGAGCGCTTTGGTCGAAAAGAAAACCGGATTCGATGGCAAACGCACTTTGATCCAAGGCGGCTTCTGCGCCTGGTGCAGCGCGGGATCGATTTTTGCGAAGGACATCGGGACGAAAATTAGTCAGCGCGGGCGTGAAAAGCAAACCACGTAATGACGCGCATTATAATTTCGTGCGACCCGAAAGAGCTTGATAAAGCGTGAGCTCGTCGGCCGACTCCAATTCTCCGCCCGCGGGAAGACCATGCGCGATGCGCGTGAGGTTGATCGACTTGCCTTTCAAAAGATCGACAAGATAATTTGTGGTCGCCTCGCCTTCCACGTCGGCGGCGAGCGCGAGAATAATTTCGGAAAACTTTTCGCGCTCGACCCGCTCCATCAATTCCTTAATGCGCAAATCTTCCGGGCCGATGTGATCGAGTGGCGAGATACGCCCGCCTAATGAGTGATACAAACCGCGGAAGGCGCTCGTTTTTTCGAGCGGCAAAATATCGGTCGCCTGTTCGACAACGCAGAGAAGATCGACATGGCGCGAAGTGTCTGCGCAAATCTCGCAGATTTCTTCCACCGTGAAAAAACCGCAGCGAGTGCAAGGTAGCACCGTTTGCCGCGTGGCCGTGATGGCGCGCGAAATTTGCTCCGGCTGATCGCCGCGCGCCTGCACCATCCAGAGGGTGATGCGTTCAGCCGAGCGCGGACCTACGCCCGGCATTTTGCGAAGCTGCTCGATTAAATCCCGGATCGCGGCCGGATATTGCGTTTTCCTCAAAGCGCGCGGCGGTTATTCGTCGAGCGGCACATCGCTCAATTGCAGAGCGAGCGGCTCGAGACGGCGCAGATAAAGCTGGAGCGGCGCGTCCTCGCTGTCGTTCGGACCACGCGCATCCTGGAACCGCGAGTAGGCTTCGCCCCAGCGTTTTTCGCGGTAAAGCACGACGCCATTCCAAAAATGATCGCGCCGCGAAAGATCTTCCGGACTGGCCTGCGCGGAGAGGACGATCGGCTCGAAAATTTCGTGCCGCTCGCGCACATCGACACCACTGAGAAAATCAATTGGCCGCGCCACGATCGCTTTATCGGCCAGCTCGAAAGTGCGCGGTCCGATCAGGACACGCGAACCGTAAAAACGGTTCGCGATGCAAAAACGCCGCGCCAATTCCACCGGCTCGCCGGTTGCGAGCAGACCGGCGCGGCCATTGTTACGCACTGGTCCCACAATCATCGAGCCGGAGCTGACGCCGACATGGACATCGAGCTTGCTCGATTCATCGCCGGAAGCTTCGCGCAATTTCTCAAAAGACTTCACGAGATCGAGCGCGGCGCGCGTCGCGTTTTCAGCGTGCTGCGGGTCGCCACTTGGAAAACCGAAAATCGCAACGACGCCCTCGCCTGCGGCCGCTTCGATGTAAGCGCCGGCCTTCAAAAACATCGCCGTCGCGTGCGCGATAAACTTTTCCGTCAGCTCGGCAAAGACGGCGGGCTCACACTCGTCGGCCACATCATGTTTGTCTGCGATATCGCAAACAACGGCCGTCGCTTCGACCGAGGTAGGCGTGGAAGCAAGCGGCAATTCGCCTTTGGTAATACGCGCAAGTTGTCGCGGAGAAATTCGCTCCGCGAAAAGCACCGAGGCCACGCGCCCGCGACCACGATCGCGCACCGTCGTGAACGCCGCGGCGCCGGCATACGCCAGAATCACGCTCAACATCGACGGCAGCGGTTGAAAGAAAATGTGAAAGAGCAAACAAACGGCGCACGCGGTGGCGAGCTCGAGCAGAAGAGCCGCGAGCAGCCATGTGAGCCGGCCGCGTTGCGATGTCTGAATCGTCAACCACGAAACGATGATCGCCAGAACGATAATGAGAAGATATTGCCAGAGTTCGCCAAGCGGCCGCGTCAGCGAGCCGAAGCGCGAGACGAAAGAAAAGATCGACGCCTCCACGACCAAGAGTAGGCCGCTCACTTGCGCGGCGATCACCGTGGCGCTGACGATGGCGCCAATAATCAGCGCCGTGACGATACCTCTCTTCATCGGTGCATTGCTCTCAATCTTTCGCGCCTTGCGCAAGTGGATAGTAGGAACGAACCACCAGCTCGCTCAAAAACTTGTCCGGCGCATCCACCGCCTCGCGTGTGAGCACGAAGGATTTTTGCCGGCTGTTTTTTGCGATCAAATTTAACCCGAACTGATAATCCTTAAACAAATGCGCGCAGAGCTCGGCCATCGTCATGCGCTCGGCCTGCGCCCGTTCCACCAATCTGGCGGTGGCCGATTCATCAAACGATATGTCGATCTTGTGCTCGCGCTTAAATTCGCCGGCAAAATCGCGCACGTTTTGCGCGAGCGCCGCTTCCTCCTGTTTGTGACCTTCCGCCATCAAACGATCGAGCACGCGTTGTGGCTCGCGCACCAATTCGGCCGAAACGCGCAACTGGCTCAGGCCCGAGCCGGCCAGATGGTATTTGTAATCGCGGAATAATTTTTCGAGGACGGTGAGCAAACCGCGCGCGCCGGTTTTTTCTTTGGCGGCCGCTTCCGAAATCAGGCGCAGCGCTTCATCCTCAAAACTTATGTCGATCTTGTACGCGCGAAAAGCACGCTCGTACTGGCGAAGCACGCTGCCCTCGGAAAATTTCATGATCTTGTAAAGATCGGGCCCGGTCAGCTCTTCGCAGGCCACTCGCACGGGCAGGCGCCCGATAAATTCCGGCTCGAAGCCGTACTCGATGAAATCCTGCGTCGTGACATGCTGAAAAAGTTCGTTGTCCATCACGCGCACCGGATCGGCGCTGAACCCGATCTGGCCTTGAGCAAGACGTCGCGAGACCTGCTGTTTCAATTGCTCGAACGCGCCGCTCACCACGAAAAGAATGTGGCGCGTACTAATCGTGTCGCGTTTCATTTTGCCGCGCTTTTGGAATTCAAACGCGGCTTGCAATTGCGATTGCAAATCATTTGCGCTGCGCAACGGCACCCCGGTTTCTTCCATGAGCTTGAGCAGCGTGGTCTGCACGCCGCGCCCGCTTACGTCGCGCCCGATGAGATTTCCCGCGCTCGCGATTTTATCGATCTCGTCGATGTAAATGATGCCGAACTGCGCGAGGTGCACGTTGCCGTCGGCCTTGTGCACGAGCTCGCGCACCAAATCTTCCACGTCGCCGCCCACATATCCGGTTTCGCTGAACTTGGTCGCATCCGCTTTCACGAAAGGGACGTTGATCAGCTCGGCGATGTGTTTGATGAGATAAGTTTTTCCGACACCGGTCGGCCCGACGAGGATGACGTTCTGTTTCGCGTATTCGGTTTCATCCGCGGCCACGGCGTCTTCCTTTTCAAGCTGGCGCAAATAATTGACGTGATTGTAGTGATCGCAGACTGCGATCGAGAGCACCTTCTTCGCTTCGTCCTGTTTGATGACGAAACGGTCGAGATGCGCTTTGATGTCGCGCGGTAAAAAATCGAAAACAAAATCACCGGCCGGTTCTTTTGTCGGTGTTTCGTCGTCGCCCGCCTCGGCCGCATCCGGCTGCGTAAAAGTCGCCACCGAAACCTTGTCGCCGAAATTCGACTTCATGAATTCGGCGAGCTTGGCCTTCAATTCCTCCGGGGAAGGAAATGGCGGGTTTTGTTCCATGAGCGAAAATGTCGCGGCGAATAATTCGCTGCGCAAGGCGTGGCCGTAAATTGCCGCCTTTATTGGACAGCGTGCAGAGGTTTCAGTTCATCATAATTATGAGGAACTTTCGCCCTGCGGCAAGAGCGGTGCGCTATCGGCTGGCCGTCGTTTTCGCCGCGAAGATTGAATTAAGGTCGGCCAGCACTTTTTCCGGGCCGAGATATTTTTTTCCCGCGAAACTGTCCGAGATCACCTTGCCCGTAAGATCGACAAGAACGAGGCACGGAATGCCGTCGCCATAATATTTATTGATTCCCGCCTTGCCCGCCACTTTCGCATAATCAATCGCCGGCCACGGCATTTTCACTTCGCGCATATAAGTTTGCATCTCGGCGGCGGAGTGATCTTGGCTCACATAGATCAGTTCAAATTCCGGATGCTGCACCGCGACGCGATTGTAAAACTCGACAAGCTGCGGCGTAAACTTTTGACATGGACCGCACCAGTGAGCTGAAAAATACAAGGCGATCAGTGTTTTGTTTTCGAGTGGCGCATCGTCAAAATGTTCGAGCCTGGCGTTTCGCCAGACAACGAGATCGCCTTTGAGCAGCGGCGCCATCGCGTTTGGCGCGGAGACCGCCGCAATTGCCGGCGCAGCGGCGCGCGCCTTCGCCAGATTGCTCTGATAAAGAGTGTTGAACTTGCGGTCGTGTTCTGCCGCAGCCGCATGACGCGCCGTTTGCTCCGCCGCCAGCGCGGTGGCGCGGGCGGCCGCATCAGAAGAAGCTGCGAACGTTTTATTTTTGAGTGCGTCGAGCAACTCGCGCTGCGCGCCAGCTTGCACGAGCAATTTTTCCGCGGCCTCGTCGCAATCGCCGCCAAAACGGCGCAGCTCCAATTCACGCAAGACCGATTCGTTCGAATAGCCCGAGCGCAACATGAGCGCGACGTCTTTGACCGTGAGCGGCAAAGACTTCGCAGGCAGACCGGAGCAAGTCAGCCCAATGAAAAAAGCGATCGCGAGATAGCGGCGCATCCTCGCTTTCGGAGCAAGAGATGCGCCAGCGAACAGCGGATCGCCTAACGAGTTGCGCCGGCTCCGAGATTCAAGACGCGCACCTGATCGCGATATTCCGGTTTTGCTTTGGCGGCGGCTTCGGCCAATTGCCGCGCGGCTTCTGTCTGACCAGTCTCGCTCGCGAAAATCGCGGCGCGCCATCGTCGATCCGCAGCGTCCGCAGCGCCGGGAGCGATAAACGAATTCGAAATCGCGAGCAATGTTTTTGGCGAAAGTTTGTTCCACTCCAGCTCTGCCACGCCGTACTGCAATTTCGTTACGACGCGCGTTTCGTTGGCCGCCGTGATCGTCGCTTTGTATTCGACGCCGCCGATGTCGGTGATAGTGCCGGAGAACGCCGCGCGGTTAAGATCGACAATCAACTTTTGCTTCCACTCAATCAGCCAGCGCGCTTTCTTGGTCGCGATCGTCTGCTGCTCTTTCAGCGCGGCTTCGGTGACCGGCGTCTTTTCAATCGCCGCCAGGGCGCCCGCAAAATTATAAACGCCAATTTGTTTCCGATACGCCGCTAGCGCCGTGTCCCAGATCGCTTTTTCTTTCGAAGAACTCGCTACGGCCGAAGGCGGTGCGGTCGCGCCTCCCGCTTTTTTCTGATCGCCGAGCTGACCTTCTAATTTCGATTGCTCGCTCTTCAGTTGTTCCGCCAGCGCGCCATGCGCCTGCAACTTTCCAGCGACGTCGCGCAAGGCAACGAGGCTCGCGGAAATTTGCGCCGGCGTCGTGTCATGCTCGTGCTTTTTCTTCCACTCATCGTAAAGCCGATAGTCGCCCAGAAATTTTTGCGCGAGCGGTTTGTAATCGTTGATCCATTTCAAATTTCCGCCCGGACTCGCCGCTATGAACTGCTCGAAGAACGCCGCGCCGTTGGCAAAGTCGCTTTGCTGCCAATCCTTCGCGCCAAAAAGAAAAAGCGAAAAGGCTTCGACCGTTTTCGGATTGAGCGCCGCCGCCGCAGAAGTTGGCACCGCCGCCGGCGCGCCGAGCACGCGCGCTGTGTCGACAAAGTATTTTGCGAGCGCCGCATCCTCGCCTTGTTTCGCGAACAGACCAGTCGTCGTAATTTCCTGAAAAGCGGTGCGCGCCTGTGTGGAATACCCGCGTAAGACCGCGGCAAGCCCGCGATGCAATCGCGCCCAATTCAAAAGCGGTTGTCGATCTTTCGCGTCGATTTCGAGCCGCGCAAAAGCCGTTCGCGCGGAATCATACTTGCCGGCGACCAATTGGCGGCGCGCATCTTCATAGCGTCCGTTCAACGCCGCCAGCGCCTCTGCATCCGCGCGATGCGCTAATTCGGCCGGCGAAAGATTTTTCAGCCGCATGTGATTAGCCACAAAATAAATTCCGATGCCGGCGAGCAAAGCGAACCCGATCAGAATCCAGCGCAAGCGCCGGGAAGGTTTGTCCAGCCCGAGCAGTTTGCGATGCGCGCGCTCCAGTTGCTCGATCAATTCCGCATACGAAGCGAAGCGCTGCGCTGGATCCGGCGCGATCATTCGATTGACGATGCGCGTGGTTGGCCGCGAAATGTCCGGCGCGACGACCGCAAGATCGAGAGGATTTTTCTTCAGCTCGCGCAAGGCATTGGCCGAATTGGTTTCCCCTTCAAATGGAGGACACCCCGCGGCGGCGTGAAACATGGTCGCGCCCAAACTAAAGAGATCGCTGCGCAGATCTTCCGGCTCGTTGTTTAATCTTTCCGGCGCGACATAATAAGGTGTGCCCCAAATTTCACCGCGCGCATCGCCTTTCTCCTCCGCCGCCATGGCCAGGCCGAAGTCGCCGATCTTGGCCGTCTGCGCATCGGCAAAAAGAATGTTGGCCGGTTTGACGTCGCGATGAATCAGCCCTTTTTCATGCGCGGCCTGCAAACCGCGCGCGACTTGGATGCCCGTTTCGAGCGTTTGCTGTTCCGAGACGCGCTTCTCGTGCTCGATCAAATCCTCCAGACTCCCGTGCTCGACCAATTCCATCACCAGATAAAATTGGCCGTGATCGGTCCCCGAAGAATAAACATGGATGACGTTCGGATGATTTACCGACGCGGTCAGTCGCGCTTCCTGTTGCAAACGCGCCGCCTCGTTCGGATCGGCGCTCAAATCCTTGCGCAAAAGTTTCAGCGCCACGAGCCGATCGAGCCGCGTGTCGCGCGCTTTGTAAACCGAACCCATCCCGCCGACGCCGAGCGATTCGAGCAAAACGAAATGGTCGAAGGCGCGCTCGACGCGAAATTTTTCGCCGCACTGCGGACAAGCGATGCGGCCGAGCGGCTCCGCGTCGCTCACGTCCACACTGGCGCCGCAAGCCGGGCATTTTTGTTCGAGCGCGCCGGGCATCGTCCGATACTAGCACTGCAATTTTGCTCAGCCAACATGCGCGATGATTGAACTGCGCGTCACGAAAGAAAACGCCGGCCTGCGTTTGGACCGCTACTTGTCGATCCAACTGCAAGACTTTTCGCGATCGCGTTTGCAAAAATTGATTCGAGAGAACTTTGTCACATTGAATGAAAAGACGCCGCGACCGCGCGATGTGGTTCGTTTGGGCGACGTCGTGCGGCTACATGAACCGCCGATTGAAAAAATCGACTCCAAACCAGAGAAGATCGCGCTCGATGTTCTTTTTGAAGATGTCGATCTTGTCGTGATCAACAAACCGGCCGGCATCGTCGTTCACCCCGGCGTGGGCAATCGCGAACACACGGTGGTGAATGCACTCCTTCATCATTGCAAAAATCTTTCCGGCATCGGCGGAAAAGAGCGGCCCGGCATTGTGCATCGGCTCGATAAAGAGACGAGCGGCTGCCTGGTCGTGGCGAAAAATGACGCCGCCCACCAGAATCTTTCCGAGCAATTTGCCGCGCGCACAGTTGAAAAAATTTATCTCGCGCTGATCGCGGGCACGCCGCGCAAACCTGCGGGCGTGATCGAGGCCGCCATCGCACGGCACCCGGTACATCGACATAAAATGTCGGTCGCGCGCACGCGCGGCCGTTCCGCTCGAACTGAATATCGCGTTTTAAAATCCCACGGCGGAATCAGTCTGGTCGAATGCGTTTTGCACAGCGGGCGCACGCATCAGATCCGTGTGCACTTTCAACACATCGGTCATCCGGTTTTGGGCGATAAAGTTTATGGCGCAAAAAACGCGGCAAAATTTTCCCGCCAGATGCTGCACGCGTGGAAACTTGGTTTTCACCATCCGCGCACAGAGAAGTGGCAAACATTCACCGCGCCACGCCCGGCCGATTTCGAAGCGGCACTGGCCGGCGCTATGTAATTTTTTCTGTCGATCTTGCGCGGGCGCGCCGAGCTCCGCCCGCAATTAATGTGAAGAGAACCGGCGCGATAATTATGCCGCGCATCCATGGTTCGGAATGCCAGGGCAAACGAAAGAGCCGCTCGTTCCAAAACAAAAAATAAGCGAAGAGCGTAACCGAAAGCACGTGCCAGGCGTGTGCGCGCCGCCAGCTCGCCATCGGTAAAATCCATGTGCAATACCACGGATGCAGCACCGGGCTTAAGATCAACGCGACGCCGAGCACCCAAAGCATTCCGCGTTTCCAGTGGCGAATGAAAAGCAGTGAGACGAAGAGGACGCACGCAACGAGAACGACATTGTAGTGGAAATTCTTTTGGTGCGGATTCGGCCAAGCCGTTTCTTCAATCATCCACCAAAAAAGATCGTTCAGCCGCGTGACGTATGCGAATTGGCCTAACGAGTCCCAAATGCGGATTTTCGGCGCCCCATAAAACAAACTGAGCGCCGCCGGAATCGCCGCACTCAAAAGCAAGGCGATCGCGCGATAACCGAGCGCAAACACGCAAACCAGCAGCAGCAAAGCCGGAACGAGCTTGATCGAAATGGCGATTCCGAGCGCGAGCGAAGCCGCGATCGCAAACTTCCACTTTTGTTTCGAATCCGGTGTCGACGCCACCTTCGTTAAGAAAAAAATTCCGGCCATCATCGACAGAATCATGAGACTGTCGAAATGCGCGGCGCCGGCGAAACTGTAGACGACGAGCGGATTCCACGCGTACCAGGCAGCGTCGCGGTAACGATCCGGGCCGCCAATCAATCGCAACAACAGCGCGACGGTTGCAAGATCGACAATCGCAAAAAGAAGTTTGTAGAGAATCGGTCTGTCCGAAACGCCGCTCAAACCCGCGAAGATGAGCTCGGCGCCCGGGGGATAAATCGCACGAAAGTCGCGATGATTAATTTTTTCCCATTGCGGATATTGATCGCGCACCGAATCGAGCGCCGGATCGTCCGGCGCATTGATGTAGGGATTGAAACCGGCGCGTTGAATTTTTCCTTCCCACTCGTAGCGCCAGAGATCGTCGCCCGGCGTGAGCGGAAGTGCGCTCAATCGCAACAAGATCGCGACCGACCAAAAGAGCATTTTTTGCCGGCCCGCAAGATCGACAATCGAAAATTCGGAGACGGCGACGAGATAGGCGACGCCGCCCATGAATGCGACGAGCACGAATTTCACCGGCATCGACTCGAGCGTCCAATCGTCGAAAAAATTCAACGCGCCGAAAAGAATCAGCTCGGCCGCGAGCGCGATTGAAAATGAAATCAGTCGGCGCGGTTTCATGCGACCTCGGCAGGCTCTTCGATTTGTGGCGTTGTCGCAATCGACTGCCGCGTCATCCGCTGCAATCCGGCGCGATACGCCGCAAGATCGACAAGTTCCGCGACGCGTTCTTTAAGACGGCGGGCGCGCGTCGCCAGAAAAATGACGAAGCCGCAATACGGCAGGAGAAACCAAAGGTCGGCTTCGCCGACGGTGAGCTGTCGATAAATTAAAATGCTAAGCAGAAAAAGATTGATGATGACTGTCGTCGTCACGAAACGCGATCGTACCGACGCGCGGGTCAGACATTTTCCGCCGCCGTGATATTCGGTGACGGTTTGCAAAATCGTGCTCCACCAAAAATTTCCGTAAATCTGAATGTCCCATTCTTTCCAGCCGGTGTCGGCGGAGTAGCGCCAGCCTTCTTCTTCGAGCAGCTGGAAAATCGCGCCGAGAAGATAATGTCGATCTTTCCCCTCTTCGCTCCAATAACTGCGGCGGCGCAAGCTGCCAGCAAACTTTGCGCCGGCCGGTAATTGTTCGTGCTGCCTAATGACGGCGCTCGGCGTGCGCTTGAAATGCAGCCACGTGAAATAGCGCGAGAATCCGCGCACGAGCGGTTGCACAAAAGCGAGAAACATAACGAGCAGCCGCGCCGGGATTGTGTCGAACATCGGCTCGATGCGCGCGCGTATCATATAAGAGATCGCCACACAGAGCGTGCCGCCAAACATGAGATACGGCACAATGCGCAGTGTCGGAAAAAAGATGCCGAGGCCGAAAAGGAAAATGGTGAGCGCGAACCATTCGATGCTGCTCAGATATGCCGCCACTTCCGATTGCGCCGCCGGATAGATCGATTGGAAAAATCCTTCGCCAAAGATTCCGTGATAAATGATCGGCTGATTGATGAACCAACTGAAGCGAGGCGACCCATAAATCTGGCCGCGCCATTTCGCCGTGCCGGTCGGTCCGAAAAAAATCAGGTGCTTGAATCGCAGCATCGATTCGGCTTCGCCGTAACCTTCCTGTTGCGCGAGAAAGGCGCGCAGCGTGAAGCGCCGGTGATGCCAGACGATCGCGGTGGGACTAAAGGCAATAGCGTGACCGGCCTGCTGCAAACGCCAGCAAAAATCGACATCGTCGCCGGCCTTGTGATATTCGGGATCGAATCCACCGATCGTCTCAAAGGCCCACCGATAAAAAGCCATGTTACATCCGGGAATATGTTCTGCGATGGTGTCGGTAAGCAGGACGTGACTCGGCCCGCCGGGCGCGGCCGCGACACACGCCTGGATCCAATTTTCCGCCGGCGGCGCAATGTTCGGTCCACCGACTCCCGCGAAATTGCCGCTCAAAAGCGTGCCGATTAAATAATAAAGCCAATCGGGATCGGCCATGCAGTCCGAATCCGTGTAAGCAAGGACGTCGCCTTTCGCGGCGGCCGCGCCGGTATTGCGCGCATGGCTCAAGCCGTGATTGCTTTGATGAATGTAACGGACGTTTGGAAACTGCGCGGCGATCTCCGCGGTGTTATCGGTCGAGCCATCGTCGACCAGGATCACTTCGTAACGCGCGTAATTCATTTTGCCTAACGAGTCGAGACAAGGCGCGAGCGTTTTCGCGCCGTTGTACGAACAGACAATTACCGAAACGAAGGGCGACTGTGGCAATGCGCGATGCGGCAGAGTCGCATTGTCCTGGCCGAGTTTTTCGCGCAGCGCGAAAAACGCTTTCTTCGGCGTGCGCTCGCGCGTAACGAGACCGAATGCCCAATCGGTGATGTCGCTGCCGCCGGTGAACCATTCGTCCGTCCAGGTGAAAAAAATTGTGCCGGCCAATCCGCATTTCACCACGCTGTCCATGTGCCAGCTGAGCAGTTCGGCTTGTTCATCTTCGCTGTGGCGAATCGTGTCCATACCGAATTCGCCCAGAATGAGCGGCCGATCTTCCGCCAGATTTTGCAGGCGCAATAGATAACGCTCGAAGTCGCGCTGATTGTGCAGGTAAACATTGAAGCAGAAAAAATCGACATTCTGCGGGAGCAAATATTCGGTCGGCGGAAAACTCGCGTACGAAAACAGCACGTTCGGATTCGCAGCGCGCCCGATTCGGATCAAATGCTCGACAAATTCGGTGACGCGGCGAACGCCCAGCCATCGCGCCATCGTGCTCGGAATTTCATTGCCGACCAAATAACCGAAAATAGCCGGATGACCTGCTTGCTCTTCAACCGCCACGCGGACAATCCGCGCGATTTCATCGCGCGATTTTTTTTGGCGCAAAAATTCGAGGTGCTTAGCCCACGGCAACGTGATCAGGACGCGCATTCCGGCAGCGGCGCAGCCATCGAGAAACCAAATGGGCGGCTTGTGATAAACGCGCAACAGATTGATTCCGATCTCGCGCATCTGGACGAGATCGCGCTCGAGCTGCGCGGGATCGCCGAGATGATCGCCCGCCGCATCGGGCTTGAACGGGCCGTAGGTGACGCCTTTGACAAAAAACTTGCGCTCGCCTTCGAAGAAAAATTTTGCGACCGCGCGAATTTTTGTCATGTCGAGCGAAGTCAAGACATCTCTCAATATTTCGGAAGCTAACAGCTTCCTTTACAGATTCAGCAAAACTTCGCGCACGACATTCGCGGTGCGCTCGATATCGGCGGCGGAATGCGCGGTGGAAATGAATCCGGTTTCAAATTGCGACGGCGCAAAATAAACACCGCGTTGCAAGCAGCCGTGAAAAAACTTGCGGAACATTTCGAGATCGCTCTGCTTCGCGGTCGCAAGATCGACAATCGGACCGCGCGCAAAGAACAAACAAAACATCGAACCGACGCAATGAAACGTGATGTCGATCTTGGTTTCGCCGAGCGCATCGCCCGTGAGCTGCTCAAATTGCGCTCCGCGTTCTTCGAGCAATTTCCAAGCGTCGATCCGATCGAGCTCGCGCAATTGCGCGAGGCCGGCCGCCATGGCGAGCGGATTTCCGGACAGCGTTCCGGCCTGATAGACCGGCCCGTCGGGCGAAAGTTTATCCATGATTTCGGCGCGTCCGCCAAACGCGCCCACCGGCAGTCCGCCGCCAATCACTTTTCCGAGCGCCGTCAGGTCCGGATTGATTCCGTAAAGTTCCTGCGCGCCGCCGCGCGCGACGCGGAAACCAGTCATCACTTCATCGAAAATGAGAACTGCGCCGTGTTTCGAACATTCATCGCGCAAGATCGACAGGAAATTATTCGCTGGAAAATAAAGCCCCGCGTTCGCCGGGATCGGTTCGAGAATGATCGCGGCGATCTCATCTTCGTTTTCGCGAAATGTTCTGCGGACAAGATCGACATTATTGAACGGCAACGAAATGGTCAGATCGGCGAAAGCTTTCGGGACGCCCGCGCTGTCGGGCTGGCCATGCGTGAGCGCGCCGCTTCCCGATTTCACTAGGAGCGAGTCGCCGTGGCCGTGATAACAACCGTCGAACTTAATGATTTTATCGCGGCCGGTGAAACCGCGCGCGAGCCGAACACAGGACATGGTTGCTTCCGTGCCGCTGTTGACCATTCGCACTTTTTCGATCGATGGAACCCATTTGCAGATCAGCTCCGCCATTTCCACTTCGAGCGGATTTGGAATTCCAAAACTTAAGCCGCGCGTCGCAACATCGCGCACGGCATCGACAATTACTTTTGGCGCATGACCAAGAATTGCCGGGCCCCATGAGCCGATGTAGTCGAGATATTCTTTTCCATCGACATCGAAAATCTTTGCGCCGTTCGCGCGCTCAACGAAAAATGGCTCGCCGCCGACATTGCGAAATGCGCGTACCGGCGAATTGACGCCGCCAGGAATTTGCTTTTGCGCGGCCGCGAAAAGTTTGGAGGAACGAGATGCCACGCCGCGACGTTACGCGGATTCGCATCCCTCATCCAGCCGAAGTGCGCGAGTTCGTTGACAGCTTTGGCCTGCGCTCCTACCCTGCCCTTCGCGCAGCGGCGGGGTAGCCAAGTGGTAAGGCTGCGGTCTGCAAAACCGCTATTCGTGGGTTCGATTCCCGCCCCCGCCTCTTTCCATTTTAGATTTTGGATTTGCGATTGCCGATTGCATCGAAGGCACAAGATCGACAATGACTCTCCGACGCCGATCGGACGTCCGGGAATTATTTGGCCGTCGTGTCGGGCGCGGTCGTCGTACGGGCTCCGCCGGAATCGTCTTCGATCATTCCGAGTTCGCCGCGAAAGGGCAAACGCGGTTTGGTCGGATGACGCGGACGAAGCACGGCAAAAGCGTGCGATGAAAGCGCGAACGCGAGGAGGAAGCATGTCAGCGCGATTCTCATAATCACGCCTTGCAAGGGCATCAATCGTGCCACGTGGGACGATTGGGGATATTTTTGCTGGCGAGGAAATTAGCGTCGCAGCCACCAAGCGGTGACGAGACAAGCGAGCGCCGATGTGCTTAGCCAACTGAGCAGTTGTCCAACGACAACCAGCGGGTGGAGATTGATGTAAACAGCCGACTCGAGGAGGATCGGCAGCGCGAGCGCCGCCCAGATTGCAATGGCGAAGCAGAGCGCGCCGGAAAAGCCGATCGCGAACATTCCGACGTTAAAGCGAATGACCAGCGTGAAAAGACAAGCGACGCCGATCGCGGCGATCAATTGCAGCGCGATGGAAAAAAAGTGGCTGCGCGCTCCTTCAGGCCGCCATGTGGCGGGCGTTTCTTTTTGGAAGCGATGAAAGACGACGGCCATCCAGAGCCAGCTCGTAAAGATCGACATGACGCCAGCGATCAGGCCGGGAGCAATCGCGGAATGAAGCGTGCTCATTGCTCGAATTCGTTATGTCGATCTTAGCGCGCGCGCAGGCCGATTGTCGATTTTCGTTTTCAGATTAAACTTTCCAGTCGTGCCACAGTTTGCATATCGAGCGCGCAATGCGCAGGGCGGTTTGGTTGAGGGCGTGCTCAATTGCGCCGACCGCGCCATGGCCATCCGCCAAATCGAGCAATTGCATTACATCCCGATCCGAATCGATGCGGCGAGCGCAGAACCGCACGCGGTCGTTGCGACGACGACACAAATAGCAACGCAGACTTTAAAAATTCCGCACGCGCAGTTGCTTGTTTTCACGGAGCAGCTCGGTCATTTACTGCAAGCGGGCATGACGCTCGATGAAAGTCTTTCCGTTCTGGAAAAACGTTTGAAGCATCCGCGTCTACAGCAAATGACGCACGCGCTGCACCAGGCTTTGATCGAGGGCCGCAGTTTTTCGCAGGCGTTGCGCGAGTTCCCGCGCATTTTCCCGGCGCTCTATATAAATATGGTCGCGGCCGGTGAAGCGAGCGGCGCGCTGCCGGATATTTTGTCCCGCGTAGTCGAGCATTTGATGCAGGCGAAAAATTTGCGCGACCGCGTGCAGCAAGCGCTGATTTATCCGGCGTTTCTGGCGGTGGCCGGCGCGGGACTGATCACCGCGTTCATCACGTTCATGGTGCCGCAGCTGACTGGTTTCATGTCGCAAAACGGCGGCGAACTCCCGCTGCCTACTCGTTTGTTGCTGCGCGTTCATTATGTAATCACCACATACTGGTGGGTCGGAGTTCTTGTCGCGATCGGCGCAGCCGTCGGCTTTCGCGCGTTCGTTCGCACGGACGAAGGGCGAATCGCGTGGGACAAATTCCGGCTCATGATTCCGGGCTACGGCCGCGTGATTCGCCACCGTTATTACGCGCAATTCTCGCGCACGCTCGGCACACTCATGGAAAATGGCATTCCGCTTTTGCGCGCGTTTGATCTCGTCACCGAAATCGCGAGCAATCGTTATCTCGAAGTAAAACTCGCCGAAGTCCGACGCGCCGTTATCGACGGGGCGACGCTTTCGGCTGCACTGAGCGCGCAAAAATTATTTCCCGATTTGTTCACCGACATGATGGCGGTCGGCGAGCAGACCGGACACTTCGCGCAAACGATGCAGACCATCGCCGATGTTTACGAGCGCGAGCTGGATCGCACCGTCAAAGTGATCTCGGCGCTGATTCCGCCGGCTATCATCGTCGTGATCGCGCTTATCGTCGGCTTCGTCGTTTACAGCATTCTCTCCGCCGTTTTTGAAATGACGCACAGTTTGCAGTTTCGGCCGCACTGAGTTAATCTCGACGCGATTCAAATGTTTCTTCGCGTTCTCGCGTTTGCCCTTCTCCTCCTTTCAACGTCGACGACGCGCGCGCAGGAAGCTTTCAGCCAGGAGCTGCCGGAATTGCCGCCGGCCAATCCATCCGCGCCGCAAAGTGCGTGGCTCGATTTGCGCCAGACAACTCCAGCAATGGCGAAGACACAAACCGCGCCGCCGTGGGTGGAATCAGTTCGCCTTGTGCCGACGCAAACCAGCGAAGGCACGTCGTCGCAAACCATTTTCCGAATTCGCGTGGCGCGCCCGCGCGATGATTTTCAGGCGCTCTATTTTCGTTTATTTTTCGACGACAAACCCGAGCAGCGTCCAACCGTGGTGGCGTGGGACGAATCGGGATCGCAAGTATTGCGCTCCGCGCCGTTGGGGAGTGGTGTCGATCTTCCCAGCTCCGACGTCGTGATGGTGCCCACGGTCGGAATCTCCGCGCTCGATGTGGAGGTGCCCGGCGATGGCACGAGTGTGCGCGGCGCATTTCTCGATTGGATGACGAGCAGCGAAGTGCTCCATCCGCTCAGCGCCGAGCATCGAGATTTAATTGCGCAACCGTTCGCTTCGACATCGCCGCTGCACGCGCCCGGCCAGGACACGGAGATGTTTGGAACGGTGACCGCTTCGCTGTCGGAGGAAACGATCCGGATCGGTCCAGGCGTTCCGCAAGGCGCGGCCTTTCAATTTTCCATCGAAGAGCAGCCGCTCATGGCTTTGCTCACATTCGAAGTGGCCAGCCCGCGCATCGACGCGCCGCCGGAAATTTTTGTGAACGGCGAAAGCATCGGCGCGGTCACATTGACATTGCCGGAGCTAGCGGACCCGGCTTATCGCGGCGAAATGGAACCACTCGTTAGGCAAATGAAATTTCAATACACCGGCTGGTTGCGCGCGCAAAAGCTCGTGCCGGCGTCGAGTTTGAGGGCGGGAACGAACGACATCGTCGTGGCAGGCGCTGCGAACACGCCCGCCTCGGCCATTCGTGCGACGCAGATTCAATTAAAATATCTGTGGGACAAATCCGATTATCTGCTCACGCCGCAGCCTCCGCCGCAGCAGTAAGATCGACATGAACAAGATCGACATAAAAAAAAGAAACGGCGCGTTCACGCTGCTCGAGATCATGCTCGTGGTCACGATCATCTCGCTGCTTTTGGGTCTCGCGATTTACAAATTGCGCGGCAATTTAGAAGTCGCGCGGGGCGTCGGCGTGCAAAGCGATCTTCAAAGCATCACCACGCAGCTTAAACTTTACGAAGCGCGAAATGGTTTTATGCCGACGACCGAACAAGGTTTGCAAGCTTTGGTTGTTCAACCGACCACCGATCCACAACCATCGCACTGGACGCAACTGCTCGATTCCGTCCCGAAAGATCCGTGGCATAACGATTACATTTATCTCAATCCGGGCCGCAAACATCCGAACAGTTTCGATCTTTATTCGGCCGGACCCGACCGCATTCCTGACACGGCGGACGACGATTGGGGCGGCGGAAATTAGCGTCGCCTAATTTTCGATCTGCGGCTGCGTCGCCGGATCGGGCGTCTGCACGGCGCGCGGATTTCGCTGGATCATCCCGCGCGAATGCGTGACCGGCGTTGGTTGTCCGGTGAGCGGCTGAGCGGGTCGCGGCGGAATAACACCCGGTTGCTGTGCCTGCTGCTGTTGCAGAGGTTGCTGCGGTTGTTGCATGAGGGCGGGATTTCCAAGATTGGGCGGCGGCGCGTTGGCCACGGGTTGCGACAGAAGCGCCTGATTAAAAGTGAGCGTGGCAAATTGCCCGTCCTTCGCGATGGTCACTTTTGTTTCGCCGACTTTTTCCGACCATTCGATGTTCGAAATGCTGTAGCCCTCCACCGGCTCTTTGGTCGTCAGGTATTTTTTGAAGTTTTTGTCCGTGCTGGAAGCGATCGTGACGAGATCGCCATCGGGCGAATGCGCGGCGTTCGCGATATACAAATCTTTTGCGAAACTGGCGGCGGTCGCGACCGGCGCGACGGCGCTGGCCACGGCGAAGGGCGACTTTTTCAGGATCGAATCGTAGCGAATAAAATCGAACGCCTTCGGCAGATCATCGGCCGCGAATAGCGCGGAAGGCAGCGCCAGCGCGCACAAGATCGACATACAGAAATGGCGTCCGCGATTCATCATTATTTTCGGCGCTGCGCCGGCGCGAACCAGCGCGCGATTTTAAATTTTCCGCGCATCATCGTCTGATCGTTTCCATCCACATTGATGCTCACGTTTTCAAACACAACAAAGGAAGCGGGCTGTTGCAAATCGTAAAGAAAATGGACGAGCGCCGGCCACGGGCTTTTCGTTTCGATTGAAGCAAAAACGGTTTGATGATCGGGCGTCGTTTCGCCGGTGCCGATGGCGGGATTCTCGATCAAGACATTTTGTTTCGCGCCGAGTTGTTTCACCTGGTCGAGCAGCGACGAAGCTTCGGAGGCGTTTTTCAAGGTCGGCTGATGTTGCGTGAGCCATTCGCTGCGCTTCGACCAGAGGGAAGCTTCTTTCAGATACAGCGCTTGCTGGCTGCGCGCGGATTTGCGCGCGACGAGTTCGGTGCGCGCGCTACCGAGCATGCCGAGGAGCGAATTGCAGATGACAAGATTGACGAGCACGAAAACAATTCCGCCGACGATGAGCGCGAGCATTCGTTCGCGACGGTTCATGCGTTGAAACCAGGCCGGCAGCGTCATCGCGGTTTTCCCTCCA
Source organism: Verrucomicrobiota bacterium (assembly GCA_041167045.1). Taxonomy (GTDB): domain Bacteria; phylum Verrucomicrobiota; class Verrucomicrobiia; order Chthoniobacterales; family UBA10450; genus CATPCN01. The sequence goes on along the minus strand of JBEEGW010000008.1, from coordinate 10,405 downwards.
GCCGAAATTGCGCGTGATCGTTCGGCAAAATGCGCGGCGCACCCATTTCAAATTGAAACATTCGCAGGTCCGGGTTCTTCTTCACTTTCTCGGCGAATTGATACGCGAGCGAAGCGTTGTTCGATTCGCCGTCCACCGAAATTTGGCGGGCTGATTGATTGAAGGCGGTGATGTGGACTTCGGGCGAAGGCAAACTCTCCGACAAATGCAGGAGCACTTCGATCGGGTAATAGTGCGGGTCAATCGCCGGAGCGAGCGAGCGCCAGGTGGTTTCGGTGGCTTTGACGAATTGCGTGCGCGGCGCGTCCTGCGCGATCTTGCGATCGAGCCAGTGGATTTCGATTTTCATGAAAACGAGATACGCGATGAGGAGAAGGAGCAACCCTCCGTAAGCCGCGCCTGCCCAGATCAAACGTTTGCGCCATTCGAGCAGACGAAGCACTTGCGCCCGTTTTTCGCGCCAGCTTTCCGGCAGCAAATTTAATTTCGTGGCGGCGGGCGGCCGCTCGATTGCGACAATGCTGGGACGGCTGGAGAAAACGCCTTCGATTGTTTCGCGCAAATCGAAACAACTTTCGTCGAGCAGGACATTCGGAAAAGCGGTGTCGATCCCTTCCATCTGCGCGCTCAAGGCCAGATGCGGCAGATCGGCTCGCAATTGCTGCGGCTCCACTCCATCGAGCACGCGCGCGAGACTGAGCTTTCCATTTTCGGTGATGGCGGAGACGAGCGATTCGCCTTCCGGATAAATGATAAGCGCGCGACCTTCCGCTGCGTGGGTCGCGCCGCGCTGCGCTGCGTAAACGGTGATCTGCTTTGGAATGCGACCGCTCGCCAGCAACGGCGCGGCCAGCTCCGACAACCTTTCATTATGAACCGCGATGGCCGAGACGACGCTCCCCTGCTCCGTTTGCTCGATCACTTCGAAATCGGTGGTCAATTCTTCGGCCGAGTACGGCAAAGCCTTCTCGATTTGCAGCCGCACCATTTCGGGAAATTCGCCGGCTTCGACCGTGGGCAAACGCAACCGTTGCGCCAGCACCGCGCTCACCGGCAAAGCGAGCACATATTCGTCGCCGTCGCCGAGAGATGGCGCGAGTTCGTCGAGCGTGGCGAAAGCGCGCACTTCCCACGAACCATTTTGCGCGGCCGATCGCACGACGTACCAGCCGTGCGGACCCGGCATTACGAAAACCGGTAACGGATCGATCTTAGAACTCCTTCCATGTAATCAATTGCGGTCTGGCGCCTGCTTTGCGAATCACCATTTGCACAACTCGGGTAACATCGCCCGATTTTCCCACGCTCACCACCCGCATCACTTGATCGTTGAATCCCACCAAACTGCTGAGCTCTTGAAATTGTTCCGGCGTAAAACCAAGTGCCGCGCCAATCTCTTCGATACTTTTGAATTTCGCGTCGTCAGCGGTTCCATCGATCTGATCCGGCCCGCGCCGCAGCATGAGAAATTGATCGACGCGCGCATCACCCATTCCGGGCAGCGAGCGCAAAACATCCCGCGACGCCCAGGCAAGATCGACAGGTCCCGTGCTATTGAGCGTGAATTCGTCGTCCCAGCCCGGGGTCGATGTGAATTCCTGCCAGCCGCTCACTTTTTTTAAGTCGTCGATGCGCGTGAGCAAAGTATGCGCAGGATGATAATTCTCGCTGTCAGTCGCTCCGTTCAAATGATGCAGCCCGGTATTCGGTTCCACCCAATCGAGCAACGAATCGATCATCCGATCGCGCTCATTGAGGTCCACTCCTTTGTTCTCGAGATATTTTCGTAAAACTTCCAGCCGGTCCGGATCTTCGCCCGCGACGAGCCAATTCACATTCAAGCGACCACCTTCGCCGGTGATGTTCGTTTCGTAAGTTTGATTGGAACTGGGATGTCCTTTCAGGACGCCGGCGCCGGGTTGCACAGAAGGATGCAATGCAATTTCCGCGCCGGAACAAGCGAGCGCTTCGGCTTGGAGCGCGCGATTGGCCGTGCCCGACAACGTGAAACGCGAGCTGATGTCGAGTGCCCAGGACATCACCATCGCGCTCAAGAGAAAGAGCGCCCAAAGCGAAAGCAGCAACGCCGCACCGCGAATCCGCGGTTGCAAGATCGACATCTTCTTCATAACGACGTGCGATTAATCGCCACGACTGCTTCCATCGGCGTCGAGTTCTCTTTGCGTGCGATCACCAGTTTCACTAGCCGTGGCAATGTCACGTTGTCCGACCAGCGATCGACCCAACTGTTCAGGCGCGGATCAAAATATCTGATCTGCAAGCTCTCCACATCGGCGATGAGCGTGATCCACGTTTCGCGCTCGCCGGAAAATAGCGTCTCATCTTTTGGCTTGCGCAGGAAGCCCAGGTCCATCCGGTCGCTATTCTTGTTTTCGCGGCGCAACCGCATCGAAACAAAAAAATCTCCCGGCGCGTAACGCGTCATGAGTCCTGGCCCGGCGCTGCAGGTCCAGGTGATTTCGTCCTGCGAACGGTTCTCCAGCTTGAGCGGCTCGCCATGAAGCGCTCCGCTGCCCGAAGGCAAATTTTGCCATTGCGCCGTGAGCAAATTCACAAACGCGGCATAACGCGCGTCGTCTTCGTTTGCATCCGTGGAAAGGCGCAAGGCCGTGAGATTGGATTGCACAAACCGATAGATCGACAACGACATCATCGCCAAAATCGCGACCGCTAGCGTGATCTCGAGCAGCGTGAATGCGCCGCGCCCGCGCCTTCCGCGTTTAACGCCGATAAACATAAAACTCGATCCCCTGCGTTTGATTGATGCCGCCCCGCTGCCATTGCGCCTGCAACGTCACGCGATTGATCCCAACAAGATCGACATTGTTTTCTTTCAAACCTGCCGGCACGCTTTTCTGAACTAACTTCACCGGGCCGTAACCACTGTCGATCTTGGATTCAGCCGCCGCGTCCGGATTTGTCGGCGACGTTTGAATCTCCGCCATTCGGTTCGCCAAAATTTGCCGCACCCGATCTTCCTCCGCGTTGATCGTGCTCGCGTTCAGGCAATTTGAAACCGATCGCCCGATCACGAGCACGCCGATGGCGAAAATGGTTACGCCAAGCAGCACTTCGTAAAGCGCAAAGCCAATCTGACCTCTGGCCTCTGACTTCTGATCGCTGGCTCTACTTCGCCACATAATTCGCCAATGCGGGCCGAGCCGTCAGCGCAGAATAATTTGCCGTCCACGAACCGCTCCCGCCTTGAAATGAAACGCTGGCCGGCTCGCATGTTCCCGACGGCCAAAAAATCCATTCGGCCGGCGGATTTTTTTCATATGCGGCCGGAAACTTGATCGCGAAACTTTCGCCCCGCAAGATCGACATACTCGCCGTCGGCGCCTTCTCTTCGCCTTTCGCGAATGTCTCAGGCCGAAGCTCGAAGCTCTTCCCCGTCCATACAATCAGATATGGACGCCGCTCCGTCACGCTTCGCTCCTGCGCCTGGCGCACCAAATTGTTCAAATCATTTAGCGAACGGTGTGCGCGTCGATCGGCCAGCACACCTTTCAAACTCGGCACCGCCAGCGCGAGAATGAGCAGCAAAATAAAGACCGACATCGCGATCTCGATCAGTGTAAACCCGCGGACTTTTCGCACCGAAAAAGTTACGCCGTCGCAGGAAAATCACAAGGCGATGGGAGGTTCTGCCATGTAACCATCCGGGCGAAAATTCGCAACCGAACGGCAGCGGTCGTAATTTCTGACCGCGATTTACTGATTGTTGCCGACTACTTGCGGTGCGGGCTGCTTCAGCTCGACTCGGTCGCTCACCTTTTGGATTTGTGCCCTTTGGTCTTTTAGTTCTGCTTTGAGACCATCAATTTCTTTCTGCTGTTCCTGAACTGTCCGGTGCTCTTTCAGAAACTCGTTCAGCAACATCGCGTTCACTGCCTCGTAGCGAACGCTGTAGAGTTTTCCATCGGCGTCACGCACGACCAGGTCCGGATTCACTTTTTCTACTTCCTCCGCCACGAGGCCGAACTGCGGAATGCTCTTCGCATCACGCTCGTGTTTGTAGCGGAATGTTACCGGTTTTAGCGAAAGGATTGCTTCGCTCGCCTTGTCCATTGGTTTGATCTGATCCTTGAAACGCTCCGAGGAAGCTGTCGTGCCGAGCTGACCGGTGCTGTCGATTATTACGGGCACTCCACTGGCAATCGTTGCCCCGAAGATGCCAGCGACGAATGTGGCGCTCTGCGTTCCTACGGCACCAAGACGAATCGTGTTCGCTTCTGCGGCGACACCCGAGTTGCCGATGTCGATGTTGTTACTGCCCGTCGTCAAATTGCCGCCGGACTGAAAGCCCAATCCGATGTTGTTGCCGCCGGTTGTGTTGCTGAAGAGCGCTTCAAAACCGCTGGCCGTGTTGTTGGCGCCGCTTGTATTGGATTGCAGCGCACTAACACCGCTGGCCGTGTTGTTGGCGCCGCTAATGTTATGAAAAAGTGCGTCCGCACCGCTGGCCGTGTTTTCGTTGCCAACTGTGTTGTTACGGAGTGCGTCCGCACCGTTGGCCGTGTTGGCGCCTCCGGTTGTGTTGCTTTGTAGCGCCCCAGTTCCCTCCGCTGTGTTGCCGTTGCCTAGATCTCCATCCGGCGAAGGCGAAGGAGTGGGTGTTGGAGTCGGCGTGACCGTTGGAGTGGGCGTGGGAGTCGGCGTCGCCGTCGGTGTAACCGTGGGCGTGGGAGTCGGAGTAACTGTCGGTGTGGGCGTGGGTGTAGCGGTCGGGGTAGCTGTCGGCGTCGGAGTAGGCGTAACTGTTGGAGTGGGGGTCGGCGTCGGAGTAGGCGTAACTGTGGGTGTCGGCGTCGGCGTGACTGTTGGAGCGGGAGTCGGCGTCCCGTGTTGCCCTCTTACGGAAAAGGAAAAAGTAAGACTGGCGAAAACGACAAGGAGAATAATCTCGAGACGCAAGATCGACATACTGATCAAATTGCTTGCACCGTTGGGAAATGGGCGTGTTGGTTTCATTTGTTCCGATGGTTGACTGCATTAAGTGCAATCCAGTTCGGCGCGGAACCAGGAATCATCCTCACTTCGGCTGACCCGGGGCCCCAGTTGGATCTGGAGATCGCGTTAAGCGGTGTCTCAGCGAAGGTGCAGCCCCACGGACTTCTTCAGCCCGGCCGAAGATGCGTTGAAACGTCGGGTGACGTAATCGAGATCGCTGTTATTACTTTCCGGCCGCGTTGTCGAGATTATGTTTTGAGCGCGAGAAGTTTGCAGGTTCAAGGCAAATGCATGGCGTCACGCCGTCATTGGCAGCAAGCTCCCGCTAAAAATTCGCAACCCAACGACAGCGGCCATACGTGGGATGTGTTAGCGTTTTCAGGTGATCTCTTTGCGCCAGGTTCTTCGCATCGCGATTATTGCCGCTGCGCTTTTCGTCGCAGCGGCGATCGTCTGGCAGGGCGTGACCGTGCATGGCGCGCCTGATCCGACGCAGCCGGAAACGAGTCCGACGGTCGCGTTTCTCGACATCGGCGTGCTCGTTTTCCGTGAAGGACTCGAGTGCATTCTCGTGCTGGCTGCGATCACCGCGAGCATGACCGGAAAAAAACAAGCGCATCGCCGGCCAGTCGCAGTCGGCGCGGGGTTTGCGTTTGTCGCGACGTTGATCACGTGGGTGATCGCGGTGCGCATCGTTGGTTCGCTCAGCGACAACATGAGCGCGCTCAATTTGCAGGCCGCGACCGGACTTCTCGCAGTGGTCGTGTTGCTCGTGATTATGAACTGGTTTTTTCACAAGATTTATTGGGGCGGCTGGATCAAGGCGCACAATCGCCGCCGCAAAACGCTTCTGGCCGGCGCGAGCAGCGTGGAAATTTCGCAGCGACGTTTGTGGTGGGGATTGATTCTGCTCGGATTCACTTCGCTTTATCGCGAAGGCTTCGAGGTCGTTCTTTTTTTGCAAAGTTATTACCTGCGGCTCGGCGGCGCCGTGGTCTTGAAAGGTGCACTGCTCGGCCTGGTTCTTTCCGGAATGGTCGCGGTGCTCACCTTCGTTTTGCAGCAGCGTTTGCCGTATCGAAAAATGTTGATCACGACCGGCATCCTGCTCGGCGTCGTCTTGCTCGTGATGGTGGGCGAGCAAGCGCAGGAAATGCAGCTCGCGCATTGGATTTCGCAAACGCAGATCAGTTGGTTGGCCAACATCGTTCCAGCGTGGATGGGAATGTGGTTCGCTGTTTTTCCGACCTACGAAACGCTCGCCGCGCAAGCGATCGCGGCGATTCTGGTGATCGGTTCGTATTATGCCGCTCGTCATTTTCGCGGCGGCGATGCGGTGGATTCTGAAAGTCCGCCGCAACCCGCGCCGGACGCGAAGATCGTGGAACGATTGGAAACCGTTCCCTGATCGCGATCCAGCCACACTTTGCCGATGCGCGAAATTTGTCTGTCGATCTTGTTCCTGTCGATCTTATCGGCAGCCTCATTGTTCGCCGACGCGCGGCACTTCACTTATTTATATGAAGCGCCGACTGCTGAGGCCGGTGAGTTTGAATCGGAAACGTCAATCACCTGGTCGCGCACGAGCAACTTCGCTTTTCGTGAAGAAATCGAAATGGGAGTTACCGATCGGTTTCAGCTCGGTATTTATCCTCTGAACTGGGCGCACCGTGACGACAAGATCGACAATCGGGGCGGAACGAATTTCGCATACGAGGGCGGCGCGATCGAGCTCATTTACAATCTCACGAACCCGAACTCTGATCCAATCGGGCTTTCGCTGTACGAAGAAATCAACGCCGGCCGCCGCCATTTCGAATCGGAATCGAAGTTGATCGCGCAGAAACATTTCGGGCCAGTCATTCTGGATTACAACGCAACCTTGGAAGCGGAGTGGGCGGAAGAAGGATTACGGGAACACACAGGCGAATTGCAACAAGCACTCGGCGCGAGTTACGAAATTTTTTCTAAATTCTCGGTGGGCATCGAGCTCGTGCATGAGCTCGTCTTTCCGGAATGGCGCAACGACCGAACGTTCAACAATCTTTTCGTCGGCCCAAACGTTTCGTTTCGTCGCGGAAGTTGGTACGTGACGGTGACAGCGCTCGCGCAGGCGACGAACACCGCGGACGAACCAGACCTTCAGGTGCGCACAATTTTCGGAATTGAGTTCTGAGCGAACGGAGTCGCGCGGATGAACGCGCGACATTCTTGTTGAATGAACGCGCTTCTCTTTCACTGTATGAAATGAACTCGTTCCGCTTTCTCTTTTCTCTTCTCGGCGCGTTTATGTCGATCTTGTCCGTCGCTTTCGCGGCAGAACCGTCGCCGGTGGCGGGATCAAAAACGGGCGGCGGGACTGCGCCCAGCCCAACTGCAACTGCCGCACCAAAGTCTGCAACGGCAGCACAGTTTGACGAAAAACTTTTCAGAGGAATGCAATGGCGGCAGATCGGGCCGTTTCGCGGCGGGCGCGCGCTCGCCATTGAAGGCGTGGTCGGCGAACCGAACACTTATTACTTCGGCGCAGTGGCGGGCGGAATCTGGAAAACGACCGATGGCGGACAAAACTGGACGCCGATTTTCGATAAGGCCGACATTTCATCGATCGGCGCACTCGCCGTAGCGCAATCCGATCACAACGTGATTTATGCCGGCACCGGCGAAGCCGCTATTCGCGGCAACACCACGTATGGCACCGGCGTTTATAAATCAATCGATGCGGGAAACAGCTGGAAAAACGTGGGATTGAAAGACACGCATCAGATCGGCGCGCTGATTGTCGATCCAAGGAACGCGGACGTGGTTTTGGTCGCAGCGCTCGGTCATGCTTTCGGTCCGAATGCGGAGCGCGGAATTTTTCGCACGACTGATGGCGGCAAAACTTGGACCAAAGTTTTGAGCAAAGATGAAAACACCGGCGGCATCGACGTGGTGTTCGATCCGCACAATCCGAACGTCGTTTTTGCGTCGCTCTGGCAGGCGCGCCGGCAGCCGTGGTTTTTCTCGAGCGGCGGACCGGGCAGCGGAGTTTATCGTTCGGAAGATAATGGTGTGACGTGGAAGCATCTCGAAGGAAACGGATTGCCGGATGGAATTCTGGGCAAGATTGGGATCACGGTTTCGGGAGCGGATTCGAATCGCGTTTACGCGATGATCGAAGCGAAGGAGGGCGGTTTGTATCGTTCGGATGATGCCGGAAAAAATTGGTCGCGTATCAACGATGACGGCCGCTTTCGTCAACGCGCCTGGTATTTCAGCAAAGTTTACGCCGACCCGAAATCTGCCGACACGCTTTATCTTTTAAACACGGGCGCGTTTCGTTCCGTTGACGGCGGCAAAACTTTTAGTCTTTTGCCGGCGCGTCATGGCGATCATCACGGCTTCTGGATTGATCCGACGAACCCGAATCGCCTCGGCAACGCGAACGATGGCGGCGCGAGCGTTTCGATGGACGCCGGCAAAACATGGACATCGGTGCACAATCAGCCGACCGCGCAGTTTTATCACGTCGCGGTGGACAACGCGTTTCCGTATCACATTTACGGCGCGCAACAGGATAACTCGAATGTTTGCATCGCGAGCCGAACAGACTCGGGAGTTATCGGCCGCGAAGATTGGTATCCGGCCGGCGGCGGCGAATGCGGATTTGTCATTCCCGATCCACGCGACTGGCACATCATTTATTCAAACAGCGAGGGCTACATCGCGCGCTACAACAAAATCAAAGAAGACGATCAGGACATCAGTCCGCTGCCGATCGACAACTCCGGACGCGGCGCGGTCGATCTCACTCACCGTTTTCAATGGGTTTCGCCGCTTCTGCTTTCGCCGCACAATCCCGATGTCATCTACACCGCCGCGGAATGCGTTTTTAAATCGGCGGATCACGGGCAGAGCTGGACGAAGATCAGCGAAGATTTGACACGCAATGACAAGACGAAACAGCAACCGAGCGGTGGTCCGCTGACCAACGACATCACTTCGGTGGAATATTATGACACGATCTTTGCCTTAACTGAGTCGCCGGTGGACAAAGGCACGCTTTGGGCCGGATCAGACGACGGACTGATTCATGTCAGCACGGATGACGGCGCGCACTGGACCAATGTCAGCCCGAAAGTTCCGGAATGGAGCACGGTCGATTTAATCGAAGCGTCGCCGCACGACGGCAAGACCGCCTACGCCGCGATCGATCGGCATAAGCTGGATGACTTCAAACCTTACATCTTTAAGACGGCCGATCTCGGCAAGACGTGGAGCGCAATCGTTAATGGAATTCCGGATGGCGCCTACGTGCACGCGGTGCGCGAGGATCCGAAGAAGGCGGGAGTGCTTTATGCCGGCACTGAGCTGGGCGTTTACGTTTCGTTTGACGCCGGCGCGCACTGGCAACCGTTGCAGTTGAATCTGCCGCGCTCGCCAGTTCACGACTTAGTCGTCAAAGATGACGACCTGGTGGTCGGAACCCACGGCCGAGCGTTTTGGGTGCTGGATAATATTACGCCGTTGCGGCAACTGAGCGCCCAATCGACGAACGCCGATTTCGTTCTTTACCAACCCGAAATCGCCCTGCGTTTGCATTACCCGGAGGAATTCGATAAACGCCAGCCGGTCGGCGACAACCCGCCCGCCGGCGCGATGATCGATTATTATCTCAAGAGCGCGCCGAAAGATGAAGTAACGCTCGATGTTCTCGATGCGCAGGGAAAAGTGGTGCGGCATCTGTCGAACAAGGAAAAAAAGGAAGGCGAACAGCCGCCGGAATGGCCGGACCGGGTCGAGCGCGTGAAAACAATTCCCGCGAATGAAGGAATGAACCGGTTCGCGTGGGACATTCGCTACAACGATCCGATCCAAACGCCGGGCGCATTTTATGGCGGGAACGGCCCGAAGGGTCCGCTCGCCTTGCCGGGTGATTATCAGGTTAAGCTGACAGTGGCAGGAAAATCGCAGACGGTGCCGTTGAAATTAACGATCGATCCCCGCACCAAAGGCGCGGAGCCGGCATTGCAAAAGCAATTCGCGCTCTCGACGCAAGTGACCGATCGAATTTCGCAGCTGCATCAGGCGATCAATGAGATTCGCGATCTTAAAGCACAGATCAAAACGCTCCATTTTCGTTTCGGCGACGATGAAAAACTGAAACCGGCGCTCGCGGCCGCGGACGAGCTCGACCACAAAATGTCCGACGTCGAAAAGGAATTGATTCAGGTGAACATGAAAGGCTCGGAAGGAAATCTCGCGTTCCCGAGCATGTTGAACGAGCGCTTTGATTCGTTCAGTCTTTTCATTGACGCTGGCGATTCGACTGAACCGACCAAGCCGCAGCTGGAAGTGTTTCAAACCCTGAGCAAACAGCTCGACGACCAATTGGCGAAATGGTCGCAACTAAAAACCCAGGACGTGGTGAAGGTCAGCGACTTGATCA
>JBEEGW010000007.1:0-348197 GCA_041167045.1 Verrucomicrobiota bacterium | reverse complement strand
CTCGCGATGGACCAGGGAACGTTCAACCCGCCATTGGCCTTTCTCGCGCCCGCGCGGAAGCCAAATCCGTTTGCAATGATTGCGGCGGTCGACTTCAAAGATTCCAATCCGAAGCTCGCGGCCACCGATGAAGAAAATCTCGATGGCTCCACCAACACCGACATGGCCAACACCAGCGCCGATCCTCTCGTCGAACCCGACCCGGACGCAGCGGGCAAGGTGGCCGGTAAAAAAGTGATGCGCCCCGTGGTTGTCGCAACCCCGCCTCCCAGAAAGCTCAGCTTTTTCGAACGACTTTTCGGAGTCCGCCCCAAGCCGGCTCCGCAACCCACGCCACCGCCCCCGCGTAAACCGGTGCGCAGATGATGAACCTCTTGATCGAACTTAGCGCGATAGCATAACGCCACGCTTAGCCATGATCGCAACCACTCTCCCCAATTATGATAGACAAGGTAAAACGTATTTTAGGTCTCGGTTCGCCCAAGACCGGCAACAAACTGATCATCAGCGTCGAGAAACTCGAGCGCCGCGTGGCGCTGCTCGAAAACGGCCGGCTGGAAGAATATAACGTCGAGCGCAACACCTCGCGCAACATTGTCGGCAGCGTTTACAAAGGCAAAGTTAAGAACATAGAGATGGGTTTGAAGGCGATGTTCGTCGACATCGGCTTCGAGAAGAACGCGTTTCTGCATTTTTGGGATGCGATCCCGGCTGCGCTCGACAGTGGCATTGAAGAAATCGATCGGCCGTCCAAAAAGCAGCGCAAGCGCATCACCGCCAAAGATATTCCGAGCATCTATCCGGTCGGCTCGGAGGTAATTGTTCAGGTAACGAAGGGGCCGATTGGCACGAAGGGACCGCGCGTCACCACGAATTTGAGTTTCGCCGGACGTTATCTCGTGCTCATGCCCTTCAGCGATCGCAGCGGTATTTCGCGCAAAATTGAAGATCCAAAGGAACGCAACCGGCTGCGCAAAATCTTGCGTGATCTCGAAATTCCCGAGGGCATCGGCGTCATCATCCGCACGGTTGGCGAAGGGCAGCGCGCCCGATATTTTGTGCGCGACCTGGGTTTACTGCTCGAACAATGGGCACGAATCGAACAGCAGATCCGCGATGACCCCGCGCCGGCCCGAGTTTTTGAAGAGCCCAACCTGGTCGACCGCACGGTGCGCGATTTTTTGACGGAAGAGATCGACGAAGTAATTTGCGACGATCGCGAAGCGGTCCAGCGGATGAGCGATATGGTCGGCCAGATTTCGCGGCGCGCGCGCAACCGCATCCAACTTTACGACGGAGCCACGCCGATCTTCGAGACGTACGGCATTCAGAAACAAATCGAGGACGCGTTCCATCGTCAAGTCTGGTTGCGCTGCGGCGGCTACATCGTGATCGACGAGACCGAAGCGCTCGTGGCGGTGGACGTAAACACGGGCCGCAACAAGGGCGGGCGCGATGTGGAGAAAACCATCTTGCAAACCAATCTCGAAGCGGCCGATGAGATCGCGCGGCAATTGCGTCTGCGAAATATCGGCGGCCTGATCATCGGCGATTTCATCGACATGAAGAGCCGGCGCGATCAGCAGGCCGTTTACAATTTAATGCGCGAGCGTCTGAAGCGCGACAAAGCCAAGACGCATGTGCTGCCGCTTTCGGCGCTCGGGTTGCTCGAGATGACACGACAGCGCGCACAAGAAAGCTTGAGCGATTCGATTTATGAAAATTGTCCGTACTGCCAGGGCCGCGGCGTGGTCAAGACGACAATGACCACCAGTGTGGAGCTTCATCGCACGCTCAATACTGTGATGCGCAAAAATCAGGAAAATGTGCACGAGTTCCGCGTGATCCTGAATCCCGATGTCTTGAAGCGATTGAAGGAAGAAGACGAAGAGCTGCTCATCGAGCTGGAACGGCGTTATGCGGGCCGGCTGGTCTTTCGCGCCGATCCCACTTATCACCACGAAAAATTTACGATTACCGACGCAACCACCAACGCCGAGCTGAAGCCTTGACGAAATAACTTTCGTCCTTTGCGTTTTTTAGGGCCGAGCGGCACATCCATTGCTGCCGTCACTTCCGTTTCACTAAATGTCGGCGCGTGTCACTGGGACGATGGGCGCCTAACTTAACCAAAGGGAAATACGAATGAAGAAAACAACATTAAGCTTATTGTTATTGGCAATGACCAGCCTGGTCCCGCTTCATGCAGGGGACAGTTATTCTGGCAAAGAAATGAAGCAGACCAGCACGGCGGCGGCCCCGTCGTGCGAATGGTACCGCGATACCGAGTGGAACGTTGGCATCTGGGGCGCCTACGCCTTCACAGGCACGGAGAGCGATAGGAATGATCTTCTTCCTACCTTTTTCGGTGACCCGGGTACTTACGACCGCTTTCTCGGCGGTGACCACGCCTGGGGCGGCGGTATCGATGCAAAATACTTTTTCGCGAAGTATTTTGGCGTCGGTGTAGAAGGCTTCGGCCTCGCTGCACATGGCAGCCGTTACGTCATCGAAGATTTTGGCCGGACGGCCTTCTTCAAAGCTGACGACGATGAACATGCAGTCGGTGCAGGCCTGGCCACGCTGACCTTGCGTTATCCGATCGGTTGCTCACGCTTCGCACCTTACGTGTGGGCGGGTGGCGGCGGAATTTTCGGAGGTCACAATGATCGTCCGATCTATGTCGGCGGCACCGCTGAACGCATCAAGCACGATGAAGAATCGCGATGGATGGGTCAGTTCGGCGGCGGCTTGGAAGTGCGAATTACGCCCACCATTGGTTGGCTAAACGACTTCAGTTGGAACGTCGTGGACGGCAAGAACAACAACTTCGGGATGGTACGGACCGGAATTAACATCGCGTTCTAACCACTCGAGAAAACAAACTTCAAGCGGCGGGATTTGGGCGACCGAATCCCGCCGCTTTGTTTTTCCGCGCGGGGCCTTATGTCGACCTTGCGCGACAAGATCGACAATCGCGCGGTTGCCAAGAGAGACGCGCGTCGCAGATTAAATGGCGATGAGCTTCGCCGAAACCTTGGACAATCTTGCGCTGCGCAAATCGGCGCTCGTGCGCCGCTTTGCCGAGCTGATTGCGCCGGTTGACGATTCCGCGCTGGAAACGCTCGCGCAGAAAGCGCGCGCGCTCACGTTGCAGAACTTCGGGCGCACCATGCGGCTCTTCGCGCCGCTCTATCTCTCGAACGAATGCATCAACAACTGCCGCTACTGCGGATTCTCGCGCGACAACGAAATATTGCGCGTTACACTCGATGTCGATCAAGTCGTCGCGGAAGCGCGGCATCTCGCACAACAAGGTTTTCGGCAGGTTCTTCTCGTCGCCGGCGAGCATCCGAAATTTGTCAGCGGCAATTATCTGGCGGAATGCGTGCGTGCTCTCGCTCCGGATTTCTCATCGGTTTCAATCGAGGTCGGCCCGATGGAAACCGCCGATTACATTCCGATTGTCGATGCTGGCGCGGATGGCCTTGTCGTTTATCAGGAAACTTACAACCGCGAAATGTATGCCGAGATGCATACCGCGGGGCCGAAGCGGAATTTTAATTGGCGACTGGATTGCGCGGAGCGCGCTTACAAAGCGGGCTTTCGCCGTATCGGCATCGGCGCGCTCTTTGGTTTGTCGCACTGGTGCGACGAAGCGATCGCGCTGGCTGCGCATCTCGAATATTTGCTGAAGCGCTGTTGGAAAGCGCAATTCACCGTCAGCCTTCCGAGATTGCGTCCGGCCGCGGGCGAATTTCAACCGCGCTTCTCGATGCGCGACCGCGAGCTGGCTCAATTGATCTGCGCGCTACGCATTACGTTTCCGGAAGTGGGAATCGTGCTGAGCACGCGCGAGCGCGCCGAGTTGCGCGACACACTGGTCTCGTTAGGCGTAACCATGATGAGCGCAGGCAGTCACACCGACCCTGGTGGCTACACCGGTCAGGGTGCGGATAATTTGCATCTCACCGTGCGCGGTCGAATCGTCGCGCCGGAATTTCAAAACGGGATCGACGAATCCGCTGCCGGACAATTTGAAATCAGCGATACGCGTTCGCCAGCCGAGATCGCCGCTGTTTTGCGCCAGCGCGGCTTCGATCCGGTTTGGAAGGATTGGGACCAGGCGCTCCTTGCGTCGTGAAAGTTTTCGTAAACGGCGAGAGCGTGGAAGCGGACGATGCATCCGATGTCGCGCAAATCGCGCAGCAGCTCTCGCTGCAAGCGAACAGCGTTTTGATCGAGCACAACGGATGCGCGTTACATCAGCGCGAATGGACCGGTCGCAAAATTTCCGAAGGCGACCGCATCGAAGTTCTGCGCATCGTTGCCGGCGGCTAGCTCCGGACATGTCGATCTTGGGTCCGCTTAGCTCGCGACCGCTTTTACGATCACGCGCATCCCGTCGCTTTGAATCACGGTCACCGGAATGTTCGGCGCGATGAATTCGCCCTCGGTTACCACATCGACCACGTCATCGGCGAAACGCGCTTTGCCGCTCGGGCGCAAAACAGTCAGCGAAGTTCCGCGCGTGCCCGGATTGAGCGAAAGCGCCGTCGCAAATTCGCGAGGCGCGCCGGCGAAAGACGGACCGGGCGGACTCGTCGTCATCAACGCAAAGCGGCGGTAAACACTTGTACGCGGAAGAAAGCGCGCGAGTAGCGAAATGACAATCGCCGCCGCGACAATCGCGAGAAAAAGATTGAGCAACGGAAGCGCCAGCATTTTACCGGTCGGCAAAAATGTTTGGCCCGGGTAGCGATCGATCATTGCCCAGAGCAACGAGCTGAGCATGAGAAAAACACCGACCACGCCGAAGACGATGCTCGAGTGCGCGAAGAAAAGAATCTCGATCAGCACGAAAAACATCCCGAGCACAAAAAGCGCGACCACTTCCCAACCGGCCAGTCCGGCGAGGTAATGGCCGAGGAAAAAAAGCGCGAAGCAGACCGCGGAAATAATGCCGGGCATGGTCGCTCCGGGAATTTTGAATTCGAGATACGCGCCGATGATCCCGCCGAGAAGCAACAGTGGCGCAAGCGCGGTGATCCAAAATGCAATTTGCTCGAAGCCGCTCGGATCGAGCGAAACGGTCGCGCCCTTCAACCCAGCCTTGCGCGTAAGATCGACAATCGAATCGGCGATGCCGTCGGCCAGCAACGGTTTGCCGTTGATATTTTCGGTCGCTTCCTGTGCGTTGAGTGTAAGGAGCGAGCCTTTCGCGTGCACGACCCGATCTCCGATCTTCACTTCCTTCTCCTTGCTGATGAATGCTTCGCCGAGGTCGGGGTTGTGCCCGTTGCTGATGGCGGAGCTGCGCACGAGAGCTGACCAGTAGGAAACAGTTTTGTCGCGCTCGGTCGCCGGCAAATCTTCACCTGTTGAGCGCACCGGCGCGGCCGCGCCAATCGCGCTGACCGGCGACATGTAAATGTGTTTCGTGGCCAGAGCGATGAGCGCTCCGGCCGAGCCGGCGTTTGAGTTGATGAAGGTGTAAGTCGGAATGGTGGCGTGATTGAGGACGTTGGTAATTTCGGCCGCGCTGTCGAGCCGGCCGCCGTACGTGTTCATTTCAAAAATGATCGAGCCGGCGCCGGCGTTCTCCGCCGTTTTCTCGGCGCGACGCAAAAATAAAAACAGGGAGGGCGAAATTTCTCCGTGCAGTGGCACGACGACGGTGTTGCCTTTTTGAATGACGGTGTGCGATTGCGCGGACGCCTGCGCGACGAGCAATCCCGCCGCTAAGATCGACATAAACTTTTTCATTGTTTCGAACTGGGGTTGGCTTGCGTAAGTTTGCCATCTGGCCGTGGCAATTCCATCACAAACCATCGAACAAATCGCGGCGGCGAACGATATCGTCGAGGTGGTCGGATCCTATTTTCCGCTGAAAAGAGCGGGCACGAATTTCAAAGCGCTCTGTCCATTTCATCAGGAGAAAACGCCGTCGTTCACGGTCAGTCCGCAGCGCCAGACATTTCACTGCTTCGGATGCGGCGTGGGTGGAAGCGTTTTCCGCTTCGTGATGGATTACGAACATGTCGATTTTCCGAGCGCGGTACGAAAGCTGGCGACGCGCGCCGGCATCACGGTGGTGGAGGAGCGCGGCGCGAGCGGCGACGAAGATCGACAATATGAAGCGCGCCGCGGTTTGTTAAAGCTGCACGCGGAAGCGGCGGAATGGTTTCACAATAATTTGATGAAGAAAGAGTGGGCTGCGCCCGCGCGCGAATATTTGAAAGAGCGCGGAATCGACCGGCGCGTGGCGAAAGATTGGCAGCTTGGCTTCGCGCCCGATCGGTGGGACGCACTGGTGAAGTGGGCGCAGGATGGCGGTTATCGCCGCGAGCAGATTGTGCAAAGCGGTTTGGTGAAATTGCGCGATGAAGAGAAGCCGAGCGGCGAATTTTACGATCGGTTTCGCGGGCGAATCATTTTTCCGATCTGTAACGACGTGGGCGAAGTAATCGCGTTCAGCGGCCGGCTCCTCGCCAAGGACGCAGAGGGCGCGAAGTATTTGAATTCGCCGGAAACGCCGCTGTTTCGCAAAGGCAATGTGCTTTTCGGTCTGCACAAAACGAAGCGCGGCTTGATCGAAGCGAATTGCGCGATCGTTTGCGAAGGACAGCTCGATCTCATTACGATTTTCGAAGCGGGAATTACGAACGTGGTCGCGCCGCAAGGCACCGCGTTTACGGAAAGTCAGGCGCGCGTTTTGAAACGCTTCGTCAGCGAAGTGGTGCTTTGTTTCGACGCGGATGTGGCGGGGCAAAAGGCGGCCGAGCGCTCGCTCGATGCGCTTTTGCAAAACGATCTGGTGGTGCGCGTCGCGGAAATGCCGGCCGGCGAAGATCCCGATTCGATGATTAGGGAGAAGGGTAAGGAAGAATTCGAGAAGCGCGTGAGCGGAGCGCGCGATTTTTTCGATCACTGGATCGAGCACGAGGCCAACGCAACGGACCTTGACTCCTTAGGCGCAAAAATGGCGCTCGCCCGAAAAATGGCGGAGACGGTCGCGCGCGTGCACGATCCGCTCATGCGTGGCGAAGTGGCGAATAAAGTGAGCGCGCGCATCGGAATTCCAGTGGCCGATTTTAAGTCGCTCTTTCCGAAGCCGGGGCGTGAGTACGGCTTCGGGGAAAAACGCGAGTTCGTCCCGGCGCGGGCGCCGGATCACGATATCGCTATGCTTTGTCTGCTGGCGTTGCGTGATGTCGATGCTCGCAATTTTCTGCTGTCGCAAGATTGGCGCAAGGTGTTGGCCGAAACGGCTGATTCGGAAACTCTGGTTCGGATTCTGGAGACCGAGCTGCGGCCGGACGATCCTTCATCAGTTAACGCGTTCATGGCCGGCCTGACGGTTGCGGAAGAAGCTCTCGTCTCCGGTTGGCTCCTGCAAAAAGTCCCGCCGAATGCAAGCGCCGTCGTCAGGGATTGGTGGAATGGTTTGAAACAGGCGGCGGTGCGACGGCAACTCCAGATCGCGGAGGGACGAATGAAGCTTCCCCGGCTAAGCGGCGGCGAGGTCGTCACCTTGCAGAAACAAATTCTTGACCTGCAAGAACAGCTCCGCGAGCTTTCCAAGTTTTCGCCGGACCGCATGCTCGATGCGTAAAAATCGCCGCTGAAAGGCGGTCAATCGAGGGGACCGACGGGGAACAGGAGATAACAGCAGCACGCCTTGGCCAAGCATCCGAAACGAAAATCACCGGTCCGCTCGACGTCAGCCGCGCGTCGAAAGACGGGTGTGCATACAAACGCGAAGCGCTCGCGACCTTCGAGCAAGCAAAGCAAGCGCAAACTAGTTTCGCGAAAATCGGTGACGCGTCGCGCCAAAGGCGTGAAACCGCGCTCGGAATCGCCGAGTAAGTCGCGAGAAAAAGCCGGGGCGCCGCCGACGCTCAAGGGAGCTGCGCTGCTAGAAAATGATGTGCAAGCGCGCATCCGCGAATTGATCAAGCTGGCTAAGGAACAAGGGCACCTCACCTTTGATGATCTCAATGAAGCGTTGCCGCCCGAAGTGACCGACGCCGATGAGCTCGATGCGATCCTGACGCGACTGCGCCGGATGGAGATCGACATCATCGAGGCTTCAGAGGTCGACCGTTACAAGGACGGGAAAAAAGATAGCGAGGAAGAGGAAGAGAAACCGGAGCCGAAGCTCGACATCCTCGACGACCCGGTGCGGATGTATTTGAAACAGATGGGCCAGGTGCCACTGCTCACTCGCGAGCAGGAAGTGGAAATTTCCAAGCGCATCGAGGAAGCGGAGACCATGGTGCAGAAGCATATCAATCGCTTCGGCTTCATCGCACGCGCGCATCTCGATCTTGCCCAGAAGCTGACCGAAGGCCGCGAGCGATTCGACCGCGTGATTCTGGACAAGAAGATCGAGAGTCGGGAGCGCTACATGAAAATGCTGCCGCGTCTCTGCAAGCATGTGGAGAAACACAGTGCATCCATCTGTCAGCGTTACGGCCAGATTTTGCGGAGCGCGACGAGCCGGCGCGATGGAAAAAAACTCAAAGCCTTTCAAAAGGAAGTGGCCGCTTTGCAAAAGTTTTACCCGAAATTCTATTTCAAGCAGCGCGTGACCGAAGAGTTCGTACACCTGGCCGACGAACAATTTTTGCGTCTGACCACCTTTCAGAGTGAATCGAAAAAGCCGCGTCGTGGACATGGCGCACCGGCCAAACCGGCACTGAAAAAGCACGACCTGGAAAGCACGCTCTGGCTTTCAGTCGAAGAATACGCCGAGCAATATCAGGCGCTCAAGGGTTGGTTGCGCAAAGCGCTGCGCGCGAAAACCGAAATGGTGGAAGCGAACCTTCGGCTCGTCATTTCCATCGCAAAAAAATACACGAACCGCGGCCTTTCTTTTCTCGATCTCATTCAGGAAGGCAACATGGGCCTGATGAAAGCGGTGGAGAAGTTCGAGTACCGCCGCGGTTACAAATTTTCGACCTACGCCACCTGGTGGATTCGGCAGGCGATTACGCGCTCGATTGCCGATCAGGCCCGCACGATCCGCATTCCGGTGCACATGATCGAGACGATTAATAAATTGATGCGCGTGCAAAAACAGCTCGTGCAGGAATATGGTCGCGAGCCTACGCCGGAAGAGGTGGCTGAGGAAATTCTGCTGCCGGTCGATCGCGTTCGCGCGGTTCTGAAAATGGCGCAGCAGCCGATCTCATTGCAGTCGCCTGTCGGTGAAAGCGAAGAAACGAACTTCGGCGATTTCATTGAAGACAAGGGCGCGGAAAATCCGAGCGACATGACGGCGATCGTCCTGTTGAAGGAAAAGATCAAAGATGTGCTCGAGACTCTGACCGAGCGCGAGCGGCAAGTGCTGGAGCAACGCTTTGGATTGGTCGATGGATACAGCCGCACGCTAGAAGAAGTGGGCCGGCAATTTCGTGTGACACGCGAGCGCATTCGGCAGATCGAAGCCAAAGCTCTGCGCAAGATGCGCCATCCGACGCGCATCCGGCAGCTGGAAGGATTTCTCGAAGCTGCCGAGATGTAAGATCGACATATAGTTTTCGCGCGACTTTCGACCGGCTCGGCAGTTTAATTTCACGGATGAACCGCGAAGATGATCAGTCGTTGTGGGATTTGCTTGGGAAGATGGGCGAACCGGAGGTTTCCCCATTTTTCGCGCGAAATGTCTTGCGCAAAATCCGCGAAGAACGGTCGTGGCGCGCGAACCTCGTGCGTTTTCTCAGCGCTCGGCGTCTGATTCCTGCGACGGCGGTGGCGGTGGCGGCGGTCGCCGCGTTGCTTTTCATGCGGAACTCGATGGTCGCGCCCCATTCCGCCGATAAACCCGTCGTTGCCGAGATCGCAACGCAGGATTACGAAGTCGTGGCCGATCTGGACGATCTGCTCGCGTCCGACGAAAATAATTTGTGGACAGACAATTCCTCTCTGTAGTTTTGCTCAGTCTGGTTGGGTTAGCGCTTCTCTCCGGGGAATGTCGCGCTCAAGGTCAGGGTGCAAGCGTCCCGCCGCGCGCGATAGGGCAGGGGCGCGCACGCATGGAAGGCGATTTCCGGCCGATGCGCGAGCGCATGTCAGAGCTCTCACCGGAAGATCGACAACGTTTCGAGAGAAATGCGCAACGCTGGATGCAAATGAGCCCGCAAGAGCACGCCATGCTGCGGGAGCGTGAGAATTATCGCCGCGAGCGGGTCCGGCGCGAAGCGGACGATGCCCTGCGCGATTCGGGATTGACTCTCGATGCGGCGAAACGAGAACAATTCCACCTTCGCTACACGCAGGAGCGCAGAAAACTTGAGCAGGCCTTGCACCAGGAGATCGAAGAAAAACGCCAGCAGCAACTAGCCCCGATCGTGGAGCGCTTGAAAAAAGAATTCCAGTCGCAGCAAACTCCCGCTCCGACTGCCTCCGCCTCGCCGGTTAAATAACCGGCTCGAAAATACAAAAAAAGAGCTGGCCGGAATGCCCAGCCAGCTCCAGGAAACTTTGTCCGTTAGTAACGGTGCCGATAGCGGCGCGAAGAGTAGTAAACCCGGCGGCCATGATACCAATAATAACGCGGCCCAATATAAACCGATGTGCCGTAATATGGCCCATAGTAAGGACCGTATCCGTAAGGATAGGGATATGGATAGCCGTAGCCATATGCGACCGGGAACCCAAATCCGATTCCTACTGAAACACCCGCTTGCGAAGAACTTGCCGACGCAAATGCGAAGCCAGTAACTGCTAGTGCGATTAAGAGAAGCTTTTTCCAGTTCATTTTTTCACCACCTTTTATTCCACTTTTTACAGAACATTGAACAATAAGTGAGACGAAAAGTTTCAGCAATTATTCGGCAATCTTCGCATCGTATCGTAAGAGGCCACTCACACAAACATCTTTACCCAATTCATCGTAACGGATTCGATCGAGGCGCGCGGGGTAATATGTCGATCTTGCGCCACGCCCTGCAAAAGTAGTTGGCCCGCCCGTAAACAGCGGCGCGAAATATATTTGCGCTCTGTCAATCAAGCGCGCATCGAGCGCCCGGCCCAGCACATCGCCGCCGCCTTCGATCAGCACGCTCGTGATTTCTTTTCGGCCCAGATCGCGCAGCACCGCGGCGAGCGATTTGTTTTTGTAAACGAGAGTGCGCTCGGCAAAGCGATCCGTAAAAAGTCGCGCGCTTTTCGGCAATTGCCCCTTGCCGGCCAAGACAACGCGCCATGGCTGCTTCGCATTTCGAGCGCCCCGCACCGTCAGGCGCGGGTTGTCCGCGCGCAAAGTTCCTGCGCCGATTAAAATTGCGTCCACTTGCGCGCGGAGTTTCTGCGCATGATTTCGCGCGGTTGCTCCCGTGAGCCAGCGGCCTTCGCGCGGCGAGGCGCTCAACCGGCCATCGAGAGTCATCGCACACTTTGCGATCACAAATGGCCGCCCCGTCTGGATCCATTTGTTGTACGACTCGTTCAATTCTGCGCATTCAAGATCGAGAATCCCCGCGCGCACTGCGACTCCCGCTCCGCGAAGAATGCGGACGCCGCGACCCGCATGTCGCGGATTCGGATCGATTGCGCCGATCACTAAATTCTTCACGCCGGCATTGATAATCGCGCGTGTGCACGCGGCCGTGCGGCCGTGCGTGGAGCAGGGTTCCAGCGTGACGTAGACCGTGGCGCCGCGCGGCATTTTTTTTTGGAAAGCGCGCAGACATTCAATCTCGGCGTGCGCCAATCCCGCGCGCCGGTGATGAGCTTTCGCCAAGATTTTGTCACCGAGCGCAAGTACGGCGCCGACCATTGGGTTCGGGCTTGTCGATCCACGACCTTTGCGCGCTTCGTTGAGCGCGATGCGCATTATGCGTTCATCCCGATCGGTCGACATCTATTCGGGATGTAATCGACGTTTCGCCATGAGGCAATTTTCGAGAGAAATTTTGTCACGTGGTCGCATCCAGTTTCAGCGGCGGATGGGACAAACTGTGACGAGCTTTGTGCACGCTAGCAACCGTCTATGTCGATCTAAGAATTTATTTTCCAAGTATTTATGTCCGCCAGGCCATCCCTTTGAAGAGCTGGCATTTCGGTAGCTGCTATTTCTAGCGAACCTCAAATCACCAAGGAGATTTAATTTATGAGCTTAATTCGTTATCAAGCACCGGAGTTAGCGATGTGGCCTTCATTCGATCGCTGGGCGAATGTGCGCGACGAGATCGACAGCCTTTTCGGCACGCCCTTCTGGTCGAACCTCGGCCGCAACTCGCAACGCTTCAGCGGTTGGGCGCCCGCGCTCGATATTTATCAGGACAACGACAACGTCGTCGCGATCATCGAGCTGCCCGGAATGCGCAAGGAAGACATCGAGATTTCGTTGCAGGACGGAATGCTGACCATCAGCGGCGAACGCAAATCGGAAAGCAGCAATGGCCACAAAGCCGAGCGCACCGAGCGTTTAACCGGAAAATTCCGCCGCAGCGTGACGCTTCCTACGCAAGTGGACGCGAACAAAGTCAACGCTTCTTACAAAGACGGCATTTTGACGGTGACGCTTCCGAAAGCGGAAGAAGCCAAGCCGAAACAAATCAAAGTGAACGTCGATTAAACGAAGAGTTCGCAATTTTTTCAGAAAGGAATCGCATGAATACAATGGTCCGAGAAAATCACAGCAAAAGTGAACCGCAATCGACCGAGCAATTCGTCGCGCCCGCGGCGACCGTACTCGAAGATGAAAACGGTTACACGTTGCATGTCGAAATGCCGGGGGTAAACAAGGAAGGGCCTCGAAATGTGGGTGGAGAACAACGAGCTCACCATTGTGGGCCGCCGTTCCATGCCCGCCATTCCCGGCACGCTTGTTCACCGGGAATCGCGCGCCGAGAATTTCCGGCGCCCCTTCGAGCTGGATCCATCGATCGACGCGGAAAAGATCAACGCGAAGATCGAGCAGGGTGTCGTCACCTTGACGCTGCCGAAAGCCGAGCGAGTGAAGCCGCGAAAGATCGCGGTCGCTTAGATCGACATAAAAAAATCAGCGAAGGCCGCAAGCCGCGAGGTTTGCGGCTTTTTGCTTTTATACTTGGCGAAACTCGCGTCTGGACGTACTTAGAAAGTTCTCCTATGGCCCCAAAAACCGAAGAAAAAACTGCTGAAGACAAGGTAACCGCCGCGCGCAATAAGAATCTCGATCTTGCCATTCAACAAATCGCCAAGGACTTCGGCGACGGCGCGATCATGAAACTCGGCGCCGAGAAAGTCGTCGACATCGACGTCATTCCAACCGGCAACATCTTGATCGACCGCGCGCTCGGCGTCGGTGGATTTCCGCGCGGCCGTGTCGTCGAAGTGTTCGGGCCGGAATCTTCCGGCAAAACGACGCTCACGCTCACCGTCATCGCTCAGGCGCAAAGACGCGGCGGCCTTGCTGCTTTCATCGACGTCGAGCACGCGCTCGATCCCGCCTACGCCAGGAAACTCGGCGTCAATCTCGATGATCTGCTTGTTTCGCAACCAAGCTCAGGCGAAGAAGCGCTGCGCATTTGCGAAACGCTCGTCCGCTCAAATGCGCTCGATGTTGTGGTGTTGGATTCGGTCGCCGCGCTTGTCACGAAAGCAGAACTCGAAGGCGAGATCGGCGACGTTACCGTTGGCGCGCAAGCGCGTTTGATGAGCGCTGCGCTGCGCAAATTGACTTCGCTCATTTCGAAAGCGCGCACCTGCTGCATTTTCACGAACCAGATCCGCGAAAAAATCGGCGTCATGTTCGGCAATCCGGAAACGACTCCCGGCGGCAAAGCCTTAAAATTTTATGCGAGCGTGCGCGTGGACATTCGCCGCATCGGCGCGATCAAACAGACCGACGGTGTCGTAACCGGAAATCGCACTCGCGTGAAAATCGTGAAGAACAAAGTCGCGCCGCCATTTACCGAAGCGGAGTTCGACATCATGTACAACGAAGGAATCTCCACGACCGGCTCGCTTCTCGATCTTGCCCTCGAGCAGCAGATCATCGAGAAACGCGGCTCGTGGTTGAATTACAAAGGCACCCAACTCGCGCAAGGCCGCGACGCGGCCAAAGAAGCTTTGAAAAATGACACCGCGCTCTATGAAGAAATCGAGGCCGCGGTCCAGGCTAAGCTGAAAGAAGATAAGTAGCGCAGCCGATCGGCGTCATGAAAACAAGACGACTCCTCTCGTTCGGTCTTTTTTTCTCGCCGCTTTTTTTCCTGACGAGTCTCGCGCTCGTCGCTGCGGCCGATCAGGAAAATCGGCGCGCCGTTCTCATGCACGGCCTGGGCGAGGTGCATCACGCCGTATCAACCAAGAGCCGCGAAGCGCAGGAATTTTTCGATCAGGGATTGAAACTAGTTTACGGATTTAATCACGACGAAGCGCGCCGTTCGTTTTTGCGCGCGGCCGAGCTCGATCCGAAACTGGCGATGGCTTGGTGGGGCGTCGCGCTCACGCTCGGGCCGAATTACAATTTGCCGGTCGACCCGGAGCGCGAAAAACAGGGATACGATTCGGCGCAACGCGCGCTCGCGCTCGAAGATTTCGCCAACGAACCGGAACGCGCTTACATCCACGCGGTCGCGGTCCGTTATTCAAACGATCCGCATGTCGATCTTCATCAGCTCGATCGCACTTACAAAGATGCGATGGGAAGTGTGAGCGCGCGTTATCCCGACGATCTCGATGCGGCCACGCTTTATGCGGAAAGCGCGATGAATTTGCGGCCATGGCAACTTTGGACAGCTGACGGAAAACCCGCCGAAGGCACTGAGGAAATTATTTCCGTGCTCGAATCGGTGCTTCGCCGCGATCCAAATCATCTCGGCGCGAATCATTATTACATTCACGCGGTTGAAGCTTCACCGCATCCTGAGCGCGGCCTGGCCAGCGCCGATCGTTTGCAAAAACTTGCGCCTGCTGCCGGACATCTCGCACATATGCCTGCGCATATTTATGCGCGCGTTGGCGATCATATTGCCGCGGCAGATTGCAACATGCATGCGGCCGCGGCGGATCGACAATTCCTTCAACAAACGCACGAGCAAGGCGTTTATCCGCTCATGTACTATAGTCACAACCTCCATTTCCTTGCTTTCTCTTCGTGCATGGACGGCTCATTCACCGATGCCGCGGACGCCGCGCGCAAACTCGTCGCGAATGCCGCACCGCACGTGAAAGAGATGCCGATGCTGGAAGGTTTTCTGCCTACGCCGCTTCTCGTTTCGCTCGCGTTCGGACGTTGGGACGACATTCTAAAAACGCCGGCGCCCGATCAGGCGTTCAAAATCACAAACGCCGTCTGGCATTTTGTGCGCGGCATGGCTTTGGCGCACAACGGCAAGATCGACGAGGCGGTGGCGGAACAAAAAGCGTTCCGCGAAATTGCGGGTCAAATCCCACCCGATGCGCCCTACGATCCGCTCAACAAAGTGGCGAACGTATTCAAGATTCACGAGAACCTGCTGGCCGGCGCAATCGCGCGCAGCCGCCATGAAACTGAGCCGGCTATCAACGCGCTTTATCTCGCCATCGCCGCCGAAGACGCGCTCAATTACAGCGAGCCGCCTAGCTGGTATCCGCCGCTGCGTCCGACACTCGGACAGATTTTGCTCGCGGAAAACCGCGCCGCTGATGCTGAAAAAATTGCGCGCGAAGATTTGGAACGCAACCCGCGTGACGCGCGCGCGCTGGCGCTTTTGCGCGACTGCTTGCAGGCGCAAGATCGACATTACGACGCGGCGCAAATCGACGAGCAGTTTCGCACCGCCTGGAAAGCGAGCGCGCTGAAAGCGCATTAGCGTCTAAACTCAAACGCCAGGTTTTAGCCCGCCGCGTTTGAAGCTCGGTTTGCGCGCAGCTAAGATCGACATATGACCTCGGCGCAACTGCGGCAATCGTTTCTCGAATTCTTCCGCGAGAAAAAGCACACCATCGTGCCGTCAGCGTCGTTGCTGCCCGATTCGCCGAACCTGCTTTTCACAAACGCCGGCATGAACCAGTTCGTGCCGATCTTTCTCGGGCGACAAAAGCCGTCGTGGAATCCGCCGCGTGTGGCCGACACGCAGAAATGCATTCGCGCCGGCGGAAAGCATAACGACCTCGAAGACGTCGGCCTCGACACTTATCACCTCACATTCTTCGAGATGCTCGGCAATTGGAGCTTCGGCGATTATTTTAAAAAAGAAGCGATCGAGTGGGCCTGGGAATTAATTGTCGAGCGCTGGAAACTTCCACCGCAAAGGCTTTACGCGACCGTTTACAAACCCGGAGCGAACGAACCGAGCGAGTTCGATCAGGAAGCGCACGATCATTGGGCGAAATTATTTCGCGATGTCGATCTTGATCCGAAAATCCACGTCGTAGACGGCAACAAGAAAGATAATTTCTGGATGATGGGCGATACCGGCCCGTGCGGTCCGTGTTCCGAGCTGCATGTCGATCTTACGCCCGATGGCGACACGCGCGGCGCGCTCGTGAACAAAGACGATCCGCGCTGCATTGAGATTTGGAATTTGGTTTTCATTCAATTCAATGCGAACGCCGATGGAAGTTTCACGTTGTTGCCCCAACGTCACGTCGATACCGGCATGGGCTTCGAACGCATGTCCGGATTTTATGCGGCGACAAAAGGCTTCACCGATTTTTCAGCCGAACCGTCGGCTTACAACTCGGATGGCTTCACACAAATTTTCGATGCGATCGGAAAACTGAGCGGCAAAAAATATGGCGCGCGCGAAACGCCGCAGGACAAGATCGACATTGCCTTTCGCGTCATTGCCGATCACATCCGCACGTTAAGTTTCGCGATTGCGGACGGAATCATTCCGTCCAACGAAGGGCGTGGCTATGTTCTGCGCAGAATTTTACGGCGCGGCGTTCGATACGGCCGCACGCTTGATTTTCACGAGCCGTTCTTTTTCAAACTTGTCGATGTTGTCACGCAAGCGATGGGCGACGTTTTCCCCGAAGTCCGCGCCAAACAAAAGACGATCGAGGAAACAATTCGCCGCGAAGAAGAATCGTTTAACAAAACACTCGATGAAGGTATTCGGATTTTTGAAGGCGCCATGACTTTCGACGCGGAGAGAGTAAAGCTAGGCTTTCCTCCGCAAAGAGGAATTACAGCTCAATTCGCGTTTCAACTCTACGATACGTACGGTTTTCCACTTGACCTGACTGAACTAATGGCGCGCGAACGTGGGCTCGTCGTCGATGTTGCCGGTTTTGAAAAACTGATGGAGCAGCAGCGCGCGCGCGCGCGCGCGTCACAGAAAAAAGAAAAGATTAGCGTTCTCGATCTTGATCCAAACCAACAAACAAAGTTTGTCGGATATGACGAGAACTCAACCATCGCCAAAATCGAACAAATAAAACAAACTTCGGATCGGGCATATGTTGTTCCATCGCGCTCGCCATTTTACGCAGAGATGGGTGGTCAAGTCTCCGACACTGGGACGCTTCGTCACCGCGGACAATTATATGATGTTATTGACACCCAATCTCAGGGCAGTCGGCAGATACTTGCGTTGGCAAAGAAGTTAGAAGTCGAGAATTTCGAAGAAGCAATCAACGAGGATGTTCAACTTCAGATTGATGTTGATCGCCGGCGCGCGATTGAGGGGCATCACACCGTTACGCATTTGTTGCACTGGGCATTGCACGAACTTGTTTCGCGTGATGCCGCGCAAAAAGGAAGTTACGTCGGCCCGGATAAATTGACGTTCGATTTTTCGAGCGCGGCGCTGATTCCTCAACAGAAGCGCGATGTCGAAAAACTCGTGAACGAAAAAATCCACGAGAACGCGCCGGTTTCGTGGACGGAAATTCCATACGCGGAAGCAAAGAAGCTCTCGGACATTCAGCAATTCTTCGGCGACAAATATGGCGACGTTGTCCGCGTGGTACAAATCGGCGGCGAACCGCGAAAGCTTGACGGCTACTCAATGGAGCTTTGCGGCGGCACGCACGTAAGATCGACAAGTGAGATCGGAGCGTTCCGGATCGTGCGAGAAGAAGCGATTGCGGCCGGCATTCGACGCATTGAAGCGGTGGCGGGCGATGCGTTAAAAGACTGGGCGAAGGTGGAAGCCGCGCGGCAGGATGAAAAATTCCAAATGTTTTCTCGCAAAAAATCAGACATCGCGGCGTTGCCAACTTTGCCGGACAAGATCGACATACCCGCGATACTCGACAAAATCGATGAGCGCACCGCGCATCTCGAAAAGATCGAGCGTGAAGTCCGCGAGAGCGAAAAACAAAATGCGAAAGCGACGGAAGTAGAGCTGCGCATTCGCGCAGCCGCAATTGCGAGCGAGCTGGCCGAAGCGCATGCCGGCAAACGTTCCTGTGTCGTGCATCTGGAAAACGCGGACGGTGCTTTGCTGCAAGCGATCACAGACGTTCTTAAAGCGAAATTCGATGGGCCGATTTTTCTGGCGAGCGCGTCGAACGGTCGCGTCGAATTAGTCGCAGCGGTGCCGAAAGATTTGGCGGCCACGGTTCCGGCCAACAAAATCATGCAACAGATTGCAGCAATTGTGGGCGGCAAAGGCGGCGGTCGACCTGAAAGTGCGCGCGGCGCCGGGAGCGACGTCGGCAAGATCGACATGGCGTTGAGCGAAGCGAAAAAATTGCTCGTGCAGGACTGAGCGCGTCGCTCACGAAGGCAACGCGATCGTGATCAAAAACGTCGCGGCGAGCGCGACGGAGAGCACGATCAAATAAACCAAGCCGCCGAAAAAGAATTTAAATAGCGTAAAGAACCAGCCCTGCCGGTAAACGCGGCGGATCGAAAAAAAGATTTGGAAAACTGCCGCGGTGATGAGCAAACCCAAAACCAGACCGGAAATATTTGGCGCGACACGATTGAGGCCGATCGTCGTAAAACAAATCACCATCACGGCGACGTAGGCGAAAGTATGAATGTGGAGCGCGTAAACGAGATGGTCGATGTAGAAAATGTGTTTGCGAATGTAAAGAACCTTGAGCACGAAGGCGAAGAGCGGGATGGCACAGAGCATCATGTAAGGAAGATTGCTCAGCAGCGTGACGAGAAAGGCCTGCGCTTTTGTGCCGTGCTCGCCGAATTTTTCCTTGGCCCGCTCTTGCATCCATTTTTCAAACGGCGACTTCGGCTGCTTATCACCGCTGAACTGAATGACCGGCTGATCTTTTTCCTCCTCCACTTTTTTCATGGCCGCGTCCACTTCTGCGCGCGTGTCTGAAGGCACTTTGTCCATGGCGACATCCAATTTCGCTTTGGCTTCCGGAGGCAAATCAGCGCGTTTCGTTCGCGTGTCGATGTGCATTGATTTTGCGCCGAAGCTGGCCGCGAAGAAAAAGAGAATACTGGCGAGCAAATAAAGTCGCAGCGGATGCACGTAACGCACGCGTCTGCCCCCGAGAAATTCGTTCGTTAGTTTCCAAGGCTTAACAATGAGCAACGCAATCGTGACGAGAAATTTCGAGTCCCAATTCAGAAACGAATCCAGGACATCGACAATCACATGCCGAAACGAGCGGCGATAATCGATGGCCGGCTGGCCGCATTGCCCGCAATATTGTCCGCTCAACGACGTGCCACAATTTTCGCAATGTGTGAGCGGGCCGCGCTCGTCCTTTTTCCGGCGAAAGAAACGCCTTCCGTGGCGCGGCGGAGTTTCCAGCGCGGAAATGGCCGTATCGCCCAGAATAAGTTTCGCCGATTCGTCCGACATCGCGCGGCGAGCTTAAACCACCGACAAATCTCAGTCGCGCACAAAAAAGAATATCGCCGTGCCAAGTGACCCGATTGCGTAAAGCGCGATCGTGTTCGCGATAAAGTACGGAAAAATCATGAGGGCGAGGCCGAGGAACATCGACTTCCAGAGCGTCATTCGTTTTCCATAAACGAACCCGACAAATCCCACCGAACCAAAGATCAGACCAGCCAGCAAGTTCGCCATTCCAAAGCTCGGCATGATCGGCATGATTGAAATTTCCAGCTTATCGCGCGCCAAGATCGATATATAAATTGGCGAAACAAAACATTGACCTCGCCGCGCAGGCAATGCCACGATTTGCGCGCATGCGGAAAGCATTTGCCTAACGAGTCGCGCAACGTGGCCTCGCAACTTTTCAGAACAAAAAGCCCGGAATTGCTGTTACGGGAATCGGAACACCCAGATCGCCTGATGAAGCGCTCGCTTTCCGCGTTCGCGCTCACTTGCATGGGCATCGGAGCAATTATCGGCTCGGGAATTTTTGTGCTGACCGGGACGGCCGCAGCTGGCCAGGTTTTTTCCTCGAGATTGGAGACGCCAGTTTCGAATTTCATGATCGCCTGGTGGAGCCACGCGGACGTGATCCTCGGTCGGTCCGGCGCCGGCCCGGCAATTGCGATTTCGTTTGTCGTGGCGGGATTCGCCTGCGCGTTTGCGGCACTGTGTTATGCCGAGCTCGCGTCGATGATTCCGGTGTCAGGTTCCGCTTATACGTATTCCTACGCCACGCTCGGTGAGTTTATTGCCTGGATCATCGGCTGGGACTTGATCCTCGAATACGCGGTCGGGAACATGGCGGTCGCGGCCAGTTGGTCGGGTTATTTTGTGCAGCTTTGCGGCAGCCTTTTCGGACTCAAGTTTCCACTTTGGGCGATAACGGATCACAAAACGGCGATGGCTGTCATCGAGAAAGGCGGGGAAGCTTTGCAGGATTATTCGTCCACAACGCTGCCGGTTATCGCCGGACATTCCATTGCGTTGAATTTGCCGGCGTTTTTAATCGTCGCCGCCGTGACGACTTTGTTGATTTACGGAATTCGCGAAAGCGCCCGCGCGAACACCACCATCGTCATCATCAAAGTGTCGGTCGTCGTTTTCGTGATCGCGTTCGGTGCGTTTCTGGTCAATCCGACGAACTGGCATCCGTACATGCCGACAGGTTTTGCCGGTGTGATGAGCGGCGCCGCGATCGTTTTCTTCGCCTTTATTGGCTTTGACGCGGTTTCCACGTGCGCCGAAGAAACTCGCAACCCCAAGCGCGACATACCGATTGGGATCATCGCGAGCCTTATCATTTGCACATTGCTTTACGTCCTCATGTCCTCCGTGCTGACGGGCATGAAGAAGTACACGGTTTACCTCGGCGATCCCGCAGCGGTGGCGACCGCGTTTTCCGGCCGGCATTGGGCGCAGGCGCTGGTCAGTGCGGGCGCTCTGGCAGGAATGACTTCAGTGTTGCTGGTTTTCCAACTCGGCCAGCCGCGCATTTTCATGGCCATGGCGCGCGATGGATTGCTGCCCCAATATTTTGCCCGGATTCATCCGCGCTTCCGGACACCGCACATCACCACCATCTGGACTGGTATCGCCGTCGGCGGTGTGGCCATGATTACTGACATCGGCGCGCTCGCCGACCTTACCAACATTGGCACCTTGTTCGCCTTTATTTTAGTTTGCCTCGGCGTGATTATGCTGCGTCGGACGGCACCGCAGCGTGCGCGTCCATTTCGCGTGCCGATGGTGCCACTGTTTCCGATCCTGGGCGTTTTGCTCTGCTTCGCATTAATGCTCAGCCTGCCCGTGTTGACATGGATACGGTTCGTAGGATGGCTGGCGATCGGGCTGGCGATTTACTTTTTGTACAGCGTTCGTCACAGCCGCTTGCGTCATGGAATCGATGCTGGCGAAACGGAAAACGTTTTCCCGCCGGTCGAGCCCTAAGATCGACATATCTTCGGTCGGTCAGTCGCGGTTCGATTTGTCGTAGAAGAGAATGTTGACGAGCAGAACGATTCCGGCCATGGCTGCACCGAGGAAAAAAATAATCGCGAGGCCGGGATAACCCCAGATGCGAAAGCTCGTTTCCACGCGCATGAGCATTGCCGCGCCGATGATCATTGCCGCGACGATCAGCCCGACCGTGATGCGGTTCGCCACTTTCTGAAAGCCGATCATGAGTTTGTGCTCGTCGATTGCATCGACAGAAATTTTCAATTCGTTATTGGCCAGCGCGTCGATGAATTTGTTCAGCCGCGCCGGTAAACGTTGCAGCAAATCTTTTAGCTCGAGTACGCCGCTGAAAAGATTTCCGGGCGAAAGACTCTTCACCACCCGCTGCTGCATGATCTGAGCAGCGTTGCGACGAATGGATGCATTCGGATCAAATGTCGGATCGATCGCGCGCCCTACTTGATCGAGATTGAGCAGCGTTTTTCCGAGCATGGTCAGCTCGGCCGGAACACGAATTCCACTCTCCCCCGCTAGCTGCGTCACTTCGAGAACGAGACGTCCCACCTGCATTTGCTCGACCGTGGCCGTCTTTTGCACGGCGACGATCTCAGAGATTTTGCGCGTGAATTCTTTCGCATCGAAGTCCTCTTTGCGTTCGCCGATCTTGATCGCGATTTGGGCCGCTTCTTCGCCGCGGCCTTCCGAAATGGCGAGCAGCAACTGCAATAAATCTTCCTGCAAACGCGGCATGATTCGGCCGACCATGCCCAAATCGAGCAGCGCGATTCGATAATCCTGCGTGATGAAAACATTTCCCGGGTGCGGATCAGCGTGAAAAAATCCGTGCACCAGAATTTGATCGAGATAAGCGCGGAAAAGTTCTTCGGCGAGCGCCGCGCCGTCGAATTCCATGCGCGCGAGCGGACTCATCTCTGTGATTTTTTTGCCCGGCACGTACTCCATCGTCAGCACGCGCGCCGTGCAATAATCGCCGATCGGCATCGGCACGATGATGTTCCCAAAATTTCTCAGTTGCTCGCGGAACGTCGTTAGATTGTGCGCTTCCTGGCGGTAATCGAGCTCGCGCAAGAGACTCTTGCGAAACTGCTCGAGCATCATTCCAAACTCGTAGCGTTTCCCCATTTCGGTATGCGAATCGAGAAACTCCGCGATTTCTTCCAGCGCTTCGAGGTCCTGCACCATCGCTTCGCGAATGCCGGGCCGTTGCACTTTCACCGCCACCGCGCGTCCATCGCGCAAACGCGCCAGATGCACCTGGCCGAGCGAAGCCGAAGCTGTCGGCGTCGATTCAAACTCGGCGAACGCTTTGGAAATGCGCACGCCGATTTCCTCGGTCACAATTTTCTCGACATCATCGAAACCAAACGGCTCGACCTTGTCTTGTAATCGCGCGAGCGCATCGAGATATGCGCGCGGCAACAACTCGACCCGCGTAGAAAGCAACTGACCGAGCTTTACGAAAGTCGGTCCGAGTTTTTCCAGATCGCTGGCCAGCTCTTCGGCCTTGGCCGCTTCCTTAGGCGTGACGCGTTGCTCCGCCTCGAGTGTTTCCTCGAGACCGCTTTGCTTCACCAGATCGGAACGGCCGTACTTGACGAACAGCCACGCGATCTGCCGGTAACGATTGAGATGCTGCGGTTTTAGGGAAATGGCCATTGTCTAGTTCACCACTGTTAGAACGTAATTGAATAGTGAAACGGCCTCACATTTGGTGAGGCCGTTTTCTAAGATCGACAATTGCGCCAGCGCTTACGCCGCCTTCGCGTAGCTCGCCTTGTCGTCGGCTTCCAGCCAATTAAAGAGAGGTGTCGTCGCCGGATCGAGATTGAGCGGTTTGGTTTGTTCGATGTACCACTCGCGCCGCTCGGGATCTTCGTACGGATTTTGTTTCTCCACTTCTTCACACCAGCGCCGCTTTTCATCTTCGCTTTTCGGCGTGCCATGCGTATCGAGCCATTTCGCCATATCCGCATCGCTCGCGCCTTTCTCGACTTCCGCCTTGAAATCGTCGCCCTTCACACCTTTGAAACCAAAAAGCATGTTATCGAGCGGGCAATCGAAATGGTATTCGCCGATGTCGCCGCCGATGAGTGCGCGGCATTTATCGAGCGTGCGCCCGAGGATAGCATAACCGCCCACGCGCGTGCGCGGACTGCGTGGCGCTTCTTTCGTTAGATCCTTCCCTGTTACCTTTGTGTTCATGAAAAAAGCTAAAGCCCAAATGATTTGCCCGCAACCCTCGCCGACTCGTCTTGCACTTGTAGTAAGCTCTCACTTCACTGCGTGCGCGCCACGCGCGGTCGGTTCGAATAAATGTTGAGCAAAACAGCTTTCTGCCGCCGAATCGTAAAAACAGGATCGTAGTTGCCGACGATGCGTTCGATCGCCGGCGTGTAGATCGCCTTCCTGGCCATCACCATGAGATACGCTGGGCGCGTTGGATCTTCGAACAGGGAAAGGGCCTTCTCGGTGAGTGTGTTTGCTTTTCCGTCGAGATACCGATTTGCACACGGCTCCGGCATCCCGGCGTAAATCTGCGCATCGGGCCCCGTGTGAGCGTTGAGCCATTCGGCACCTTCTTTATAGGTCTGACCCCAATATTCCACTTCGAAGATGTTTTGTGTGTCGTGTGGAATCCACGCGTTGACCGCCTCGTTCCGGTAGGCGTTGTGATATGGATGCATTTCGATGAGCTCCAGACCGATGAATCCGAACAGCACTACCGCACACCCTGGCGCGATCAGCATTCCCAAACGTGGCGACCGTGAAACAAACTGCGTCCGCTCGAGCCGCTCCAAAATCCAGTTCAGCCCAACGCCGACACACAAACAGAATCCGGGAACGATCATCAGCAGATGGCGAACGGCGTTGTATTTCGCGGGCGCTCCTATCTCTGATACCAGGGGAACTGCAAACCAGAGCCAGCCCAAACGCGCGATGTTCGCGGGATTTGCTTTCCCGCGGCCGATTCGAGAGAGAACGCTCGGCACAGAGGCCGCCGCGAGCAACAAGTACGGTACCGGTGTTGTCGTGATAAAATTGACGAGCGAGTAGTGCCACGGCACGGCCAGACTGTCATACAGTCGTCCAAGATATAACACTTTGAGCGGCGTCCCCTTAAACGTGGCGATATGGCTGAGGGCCCACGCCGCGTTTGCGATCGGGGATTGCCAGAGCCAGGGCCAGAACAAAAACGCGGCAACCGCCGCGACGACCACGATGGTTACGTACGATTGCCATTTGAGGAAATGGCGAACCAGCAGCTGCCACGTCGCGAGCAACGGAATTAGCAAAACCGCTGCTACCGTCGTCGTCAGCGCCAGCCCCAGCGCGAGCCCGGCCAAGAGCACATCGTGGAAGCGGCTAGTCGCATCCTGTCGCGTAAAAGTATAGATGGCCAGAACGTAAACAAACAGCCCTGGTAAATCTTTGGGGTTGTTCTGAGCTTGCGCCAGAAATTGCGGCATGAGCACGAGAACGACCGTCGACAACACCGCGATTCGCTCCCGCCCCGAGACACGCCGTGCCACAAGATAAAACAGGAAAACCGAGAGCGTCGAAATCAGGACGTGCGTTAAATGAAAGGCGCGCACTTCATCCAGCAAGTGCAGGCGTTTCGAAGCGATCCAGGCAAATCCGCCGCGCAGCAAATCAAAAACGAAGTAGTAGCCCGGTAGTTCATGAAACGTCCAGGGTGGCGCTGGCTGCCCAGCCGCGACCGCCGCGACGATGTCGACATTGCGAAAAGCTGCCGCATAAGTCTCTTGTTCGTCCCAGGTCTGGCCGTAGTCGTTCAAGATCATCAGACTGACGAAGAGAAACGCGAGCGCGATGAGCAGCCCCGCAGCAGGTTCTCTGAATGCTAGCCGCACTCCGCGGTCAATTCTTTTCAAGCTCAAGTGTTTAAAGCGAAGTGAATACTCTTCGAATCGGGCTGCAACCACCGGTAAATTCGGCAGACGCGAACATGCCCTTCGTTGCGAATCATTTTATATGGCACAACAAAAGGAAATCATTTCGACGATTAACAGCTTGATCGAGACACTCAAAGACGGGCAGGAAGGATTTAAACAAGCGGCGGAAGCGGTGAAAGACGCCGAGCTCAAGTCGCTCTTCAATCAATTTTCGCAGCAGCGCTCGAAGTTTGCGAGCGAGCTGCAAAACGAAGCCCGACTATTCGGCGAGGCCAAGCCGGAAACGAGCAGCAGTGCGGCCGGCGCGATGCATCGCACCTGGATCAATATAAAATCCGCGATCACGAGTGGCGACGATCACGCCATTCTCGAGGAATGCGAGCGCGGCGAAGATTCGGCCGTGAAAGAATACAAAAAAGCGATGGAAGAAAACTTGCCCATTCGCGACGTCGTTTCGCGCCAATATTCTGAAGTCAAAGCGGCGCACGATCGCATTCGCGATTTGCGCGACGCGACGAAGAAGAGCTGACCGTCGATAAGATCGACAATTGGAGGCGCCGCCCCTGCCACGCCGAAGGGGCGGGTCAGCGCCTTCTTTTCTTTTGTAGCGGCGCTCTATGAGCGTCGAATCCAAATAGTTTCGGCGGTCATAGACCGCCGCTACAGTTCAGGCGTGAGATTTTTCTGTCGATCTTTGTTCTTTCTCGCCTTGTCCGCGACGGCGCATGCAGGATCGACAACCCAAAGGGCATCGGGGCTCGCGACAAATGTCGGAGTCGCGCCGCCTCCTACGGGAAAGCTTTATCACGGATTTTATTGGGGCGGCGTTGGAACGGACACGCATGATCCGAGCGAGCACGACGTCACGCCAGAAGACGTCGCGCATTACGAGCAAGCGATCGGCGCAAAAACGGCTTGGATTTATTTTTCGAACAATTGGTTTGAATCGCGAAAGTTTCCTGTCGCGATGTGCGGGTGGATCCGCGACCTAGGCAAAATTCCGTACATCCGGTTAATGCTGCGTTCCGATGTCGATCAAAGGCACGCTGAGAAAAAATTCACTCTCGAAAAAATTACTGCAGGCGAATTTGATGTCGATCTTCGCGCCTGGGCGCGCGACGCGAAAAATTTCGGCTCGCCAATTTTGATTGAGTGGGGGACCGAGCCGAATGGAAACTGGTTTGGCTGGAATGGAAAATGGAATGGCGGCGCGGAGGAAGGTCCCAGGCATTACGTCGCGGCCTACCGACACATTGTCGATCTTATGCGCGCGGAAGGCGCGGGCAATCTCACCTGGGTCTGGCACGTGAATTGGCTGGATGAACCGGAGCAAAAATGGAACGCGTTCGAAAATTATTTCCCGGGCGAAAATTATTGCGACTGGGTAGCACTGAGTGCGTACGGCCCGACCACGCCGACGACGCGCGACGGCTCGGAAAGTTTCGCATTTAAAATGCGCGAAGCTTATCCGCGGCTCACAAAGATCGCGCCGAACAAACCTATGATCATCGCCGAGCTCGGCTGCGATTTGCACAATCGACATGTCGATGTTGTGCGTTGGGCGAAATCGGCGCTCGACGATTTATTTTCGAATCGCTGGCCGAACATCGTTGGTTTTTGCTGGTGGAACGAAGGCTGGCAGAACGACGATCGCAAAACACACGACACCGACATGATCATTTTGCACAATGTCGATCTTACTCGCGTGTTTCGCGATGAATTCGCGCAGCACACAGACAAGATCCAGACAACGCCGATTATTGCGCAGTGATCAAACGCGTCGCATAATCACTCATGGTCGAAGTAAACATTAAATATACCGGCGATCTGCACTGCGACGCGACGCACGGCCCGTCGAAATCGCAAATTGCGACCGACGCGCCGACCGACAACAAAGGCAAAGGCGAAGCATTTTCGCCGACCGATCTCGTCGCGACCGCGCTCGGCACTTGCATGAGCACAATTCTCGGAATGGCCGCGCAAGATCACGGACTCGATCTGCGCGGCATGACTGTGCAGGTGAAAAAGGAAATGTCGAAAGATGCGCCGCGTCGGATTATCGGTCTGCCGTCGGAAGTTCACATTCCGTTGCCGCCCGATTGCCCGCAACGCGCGTTACTCGAAAGTGCCGCGCTTAACTGTCCGGTGCACAAAAGTCTGCCGCCGGAGATCGAGCGCCCAACGAAATTTTTTTGGGAAGGAAAAAGCGACGCGGCCTAACGAACGCCCGCCAGCTCGCGCGCGTGCGCGCTCGACTTTGCTTTCGGTTGATCGAGAAACGTCGCGTAATTTTTCGCCGCGCGATTTTTCCATCCGCCCTTGTGATACGCGTAACCCGCGATAAGCGGGAGCGCGAGCGTCGCTTCGGCGTAAACCATTTGCTCCGCCCCCAGATCGACTTTTCCCCACGAGTTCGCTTCTTTTAATGTCGATCCACTGAGCGCGCCGTCGCGATCGTCGGCCACCGTGATTTGCACAGCGTATTTGTGCATGCCGACATCGAAGCCGAGGTAATCGCCCGCCACGACGGTGTCTTGCGCGAAATTTTTCGGCACGCCGCCGCCGATCATGAGCAGCCCGCTTTGTTTCGATTCGATTTTCACTTTCGTCAGCTCGAGAAAATCTTTGGCCGAATCGATGCT
The DNA here is from genome assembly GCA_041167045.1 of Verrucomicrobiota bacterium. Lineage (GTDB taxonomy): Bacteria > Verrucomicrobiota > Verrucomicrobiia > Chthoniobacterales > UBA10450 > CATPCN01. The sequence goes on along the minus strand of JBEEGW010000007.1, from coordinate 319,916 downwards.
GAGATGTTTGTCCGGATGATGCCATTGGTGATGAATCAATCCGAAACCGGCGCTGCAATCGCTGAAGGCCGGACAAAAGATCGGCACATTTTTTTCAAAGGCGGCTAGCACAACTGAATCCTTATTTTTCGCGTGCTCGACGAGGTGCCGTCCCATTTCGCGGATAAATTCGCGCGACGAGTGCGGTCGCGGCTCAAGTTTGTCCGCGATCTCGCCGCAGGTCGCGTCACAAACGCGCAGCTCATCTTCGTCGATGTACGTATCGTAAATCCGATCGATGGCGAGCTGGCGCAGCACGTCGTCGCTCATGAAGATGTCGCCCTTGTAATGTTTGAAACCGAGCGCTTCGAAGAAATCCTGATCCACGATGATCGCGCCGGTCGAAACGATCGCGTCGACCATGTTGTGGCGGACAAGATCGACAATCACGTTTTTCAAACCGGCGGAAAAGAGCGAGCCGGCCAGACACAGAATGATTGCGCAATCTTCTTCGCGCAGCATGGCGTCGTAAATTTGCGCGGCGCGGCCGAGATCGCGCGCGGAGAACGCCATCTTGCTCATCGCTTCTACGAGCGGGACGACGTTGTGCTCTTTGATGTCGATGTGCTCGACAATCTCGACAAGCAGGTCGGATTTTTTTGGTTTCATTTCTTTTCCTCCGGATACAGCCATTTCATGTAATCGGCCACGCCAGTTTCCAGCGGATAACGCGGCTCATAACCGAGCGCGCCGCGGACTTTCGTTAAATCCGCTTGCGTGAAATTTTGATAATGCGCATGCGGATTGTCGATGTAATCAGGCTGAAAATCGGTGCCGAGCGATTTGTTGAGCACGCCGACGAGATCGTTAAACGAGCGCGCCTGACCTGAGCCGAGATTGTAAACGCCGCTTGTTCCAGCTTCGAGCGCGCGAATACTCCCTGCGACCACATCCTTCACGTAAACGAAATCGCGCTTCTGCTCGCCCTGTTTAAAAATGCGCGGCCTTTGCCCGGCTTTCATTTGTTTGGAGAGATGAAAAATCATGCTGGCCGGAACGCCTTTGTGCGTTTCGCGCGGGCCGTAAACGTTGAAGTAACGCAGGCCGATCAAAATCCAGTCTGGCGTTTCACGCGCGGCGCGCATCGCGACGTTGTCCATGATCGTTTTTGAAAATGCGTAAATGTTCGAGGGCGCGGCGCCGTTTGTTTCTGTGCTCGCCGCCGTGGCCGGGCCATATGTCGATGCGGAGGATGCGTAGACGATTCGCGTCTTCGTTGGCTTCGCGAAATTCAGAATCCGCCGAAAGCTTTCCACGTTGTCGTGCACCTGCACGAATTGATCGTGCATCGTCGTGTCGGTGATCGAGGCGAGGTGAAAAATCGCGTCGAATTTTTCGTCGCCGAATTGTTCGCGCCAGTCGAGCGTCGCCAGATTTTGCGCGACGAAATCGCCGCGATAACCGGCCAGGTTCTTGAAATCGCCGGAGCGGAAATCATCGACCACAGTCAGGCGCGCGTTTGGAAATTTTTCCTGCAACCCGAGCGTGAGATTGGATCCGATGAAGCCGGCGCCACCGGTCACGACCAGATTGGGATGAGCATCAGATGAAGGCACGTCGATTGATTAAATAAATCTTGAGCGCGGAAGCGCAAGCGACTACTTCTCGATCTTAGTTCTTTGCGAGCTTAATGCAGTGGATCGGCGCGAGAAATCCGGTGCAAACCCGGAGCAGTTGCGCTGCTGTAACTGGATACGACTTCCCAAGGGCCAATCGCCGAAATCTCGGCGGTGAAGGCGGGAACGAGGTGCGTCCGAAAGCATTCGGACCAAAAGCCAGGAGCCAGAATATTCGACCGGTCCCACTCATTCGTGTCTCCGCGTGTGCGGATGATTCGAAAAAACTTCTTCGCAAAAAGAAGAATGAGAGCTGGGCGATGCGTCCCGACATGCGGGGCAAACAAAGTCCGACTCTCGGAGTTGGAGGAAACTTGTTATGCGAAATCGCCCATTATGTTTTGTTTTATTTAGTTTAATCAGCGCCGCATCCGCGATGCGCGCGCAAGACGTCGCAAGATCCGCCTCCGCCGAGCTACGGCGTGACGAGTCGACAACTGCCGACGGCGATGAGATTGCAACCGAATCGGTCGTGGTTTCCGCGACGCGCACTGAAATTCCACTCGATCAATCGCCCGCCAGCGTGAGCGTGATCTCGTCGGAAGACATTTCTCAAAAGCAAACCGAACGCGTAAGCGACGCGCTCCGCGAAGTTCCGGCCTTGTCCGTGGTGCAAACTGGGACGCCGGGCCAGCTCACATCCGTTTTCACGCGCGGCTTGCGCAGTGAGCACACACAAGTTTTGCTCGACGGCGTCCCGATCAATCAAGGTTTGCAAGGCGCGTTTAATTTTGCGGACCTCACCACGGACAACATCGGCAGAATCGAAATCGTGCGCGGTCCGCAAAGCACAATTTACGGGCCGCGCGCGCTCGCGGGCGTCATTCAGATTTTCACGAAACAAGGCGACAGCACACCAGGGATCACGTTGAGCGGCGAGGGCGGGAGCTATGGCACATTTCGCGAATCGCTCGAAAGCGACGGCAAGATCGACAATTTCGATTACTCGATCGGCGCCAGCCGGCTCGACACAGACAACGCGCGCACGAACAATCAATATCGAAACAGTGCCGCGATCGCGGATGTCGGCTGGTCGCCTGACGATCGACTGCGGGTCAGTGCTTTGCTGCTTTATTCGAACAGCGACGCCGGAAATCCAAACGATATTGCTCACCCGCGTCCGCTCGATAATTTTTTGACCGAGCGCTGGCTGATGGCGCCACATATCGATCTTCGCCTAACGGATTGGTGGGAGCATAAATTCATCTTCAGCTACGATCACGAGCGGCAGGTAAATGATCCGAACGATGACGGGTTTCTTTTTGCGACCCGCGCATTATTCGAGCGCACAACGATCGATTATCAAAACGATCTGCGGCCGACTTCCTGGCTCACGATCACGTCGGGATTTTTTTATACGGCTACAAATGCGGGGCAGGAGCGGCCGTTCGTGCTGTTCGGTCCGGCATTCATCAGCGACCACACCGAGCAGATTGCCGGATTTCTCGAAGCGACGGCCAACATCGACAATTTCATTTTCGTCGCGGGCGGACGGTACAGCCGCTTCAATCAATTCGGCGACATTTGGACCTATCGATTCGCTGGCAGTTACAAGATCGAAAAGACAGACACAACATTGCACGCGAGCGTCGCGACGGGTTTCAGTCCGCCAAGTAGTCAGGACAAAATTTTCCGCTTTAACACGGACGCGCTCAAACCGGAGGAGGATCTCGGGTGGGACGCAGGAGTCGAGCAACGGTTTTGGAATAAGCGCGTCATCGCTAGCGCAACTTATTTCCATAACGACCTGACAAATCTGATCGGTTTCAACGGACTTTTCGAAACGTTGAATCTGGGCGCGGCCGAAACGCAGGGAATTGAAACGGAGCTTCGCGCGATGCCGATTGTCGATCTTGTTTTTACGGCGAGCTACACCTATCTCGAAGCGGAAAAAACTTCGTCGGCGGATATTTCGCAGCTGCAAGGCGCGCGCCTGCCGCGGCGGCCGCGCAACGAAGTTTATATTTCCGGGTCGTATCTTTGGTGGAAGAAATTGCGCACGACTTTGTCCGCGAAATGGGTGAACGCGCGCGAGGAATTGAATTTCGGCGGACCGAATTTTGACATCGAAGATTACAACTTCGTAAACTTCGCCGCCGAGTACGAAATCAATCCGCATATGTCGATCTTCGGCCGCATCGATAATCTCACGGACGAACATTACGAAGAAGTTTTCGGATTCCCTGCGCTTGGCCGCGCGCTTTATGGGGGAGTGAAAGTGCGGTTCTAAGCGCCTCTTGTCATTCCGAGCGAAGTCGAGGAATCTCTTACTATTCTCCGGAAATAAATCAGAGATGTCTCGACTTCGCTCGACATGACAGGAATTGGATACCTTATTATCGGTTTGATCGGCGGCGCCGTTGTCGCGGCGATTGTTTTCGCTTTCACGCGGCGAAGCGGCAGCGGAATCGATTCGGAATTGGTCAAGCGACTGGAAACAATTGATCGCGGATTGCGCGATGAATTTTCGCGCAATCGCGAGGAGGCGGGCGGAGCAGCCAAGGCCCAGCGCGAAGAGCTGAGCAAATCGCTCGAAAGCGTGCGGGGGATTGTCGATCTTCGCCTCCAGGAATTGCAGAAGGACAACGCGCAGCAGATCGACAAGATGCGCGCGACGGTTGACGAAAAATTGCAAGGCACGCTCGAGAGACGGCTCGGTGAATCGTTCAAGCTGGTGAGCGAGCGATTGGAGCAAGTGCACAAAGGCCTCGGCGCGATGCAGCAACTCGCGAGCGACGTTGGTGGATTGCAAAAAGTCCTCGCGAACGTGAAGACGCGCGGGGGTTGGGGCGAAGTGCAACTGGGCGCGCTGCTCGAACAGGTGCTGACCGCCGATCAATTCGCGCGCAACGTGAAGACGCGCGAGGACAGCGGCGAGAATGTCGATTTTGCGATCAAGCTGCCAGGCGACGAAAATGGCGCGCCGGTTTGGCTGCCGATCGACGCGAAATTTCCGACGGAAGATTATCAGCGATTGCTCGCGGCCCAGGACAAAGGCGACGTCGCGGCAGTGGAGGACGCGATGAAAGGTTTGGAAACGCAATTGAAAAAATCGGCGAAAGATATTTGCGCGAAATACATTAATCCGCCGCGTACGACCGATTTCGCGCTCATGTTTTTGCCGACGGAAGGATTGTACGCGGAAGCGATTCGGCGCGTCGGTTTGGTCGAGCAGGCGCAGCGTGATTGCCGGGTCATTTTCGCGGGACCAACCACATTGGCTGCGCTGCTCAATAGTTTGCAGATGGGATTTCGCACGCTCTCGATTCAAAAACGCTCGAGTGAAGTTTGGAATTTGCTTGCGGGCGTGAAGACCGAGTTCGGCAAATTTGGCGAAGCGCTTTCGGCCGTGAAAGAGAAGCTCGATCAGGCCGCGCGCAAAATGGAAGATGTCGATGTCCGCTCGCGCGCGATTTCAAAAAAGCTGCGCGACGTCGAGGAGCTGCCGAGCAATCCGCAGCCGCTGCTCAAAGATTTATTGGGCAGCTCGGATGCCGACGATTAGATCGACAATTCCTCAAAGCACTTCGTTCCATTGCTTTTCGTCTTTCAAAAGAATTTCGCGCAGGAGACGGATCGGCAGCATGCCGTGGTCGAGCATTTCATCGTGGAATTTTAGCAGCGAAAATTCCGAACCTTCCTGCGCTTCGTAATCTTTGCGCAGTTTTAGGATCTGCAATTTGCCGAGCGTGTAGTTGAGATAACCGGGATCGAACGTGCCGCGCATCGCTTCGGAATGCGCCGGTTTTTCTTCGTAGTAACAATTCTCGCGAAAAAACTTCGCGCCATCTTCGATCGACATGCCCTGCGTGTGCATTTTGATCGCAACGCACAATCGACATAGCCGCAGCATCGCTTCGTCGGCCTGCGCCATTCGATATTTCGCGGCGCGCTTGATCTCTTCATCGCTCGGCTTTTCGCCGGAACCGCCGCCAAAGCCCTCGTCGATCATCATTTTTTCGCAGTAATGCGCCCAGCCTTCGATGAAAGCGTAGCTGCCGAAAACTTTTTTTGCTCTCGAGGCCGGTGACGCGTTCAAGTGCAGGAACTGCACGTAATGGCCGGGATACGCCTCGTGGATCGTGACGACGTCGGTGGTGTAATAATTAAATGCGGTCAGCCATTCTTCCTTTTGTTTGTCCGGCCAATCGCTCTCCGTCGGCGTGACATAATAAAAAGCTTCGGTCGCTTTTTTCTCGAATGCGCCCGGCGTGTCCATCGAGGCGAATGAAGTGGCGCGGCGATACGAAGGCGTCTCCTTCACCTGCGCGCGCACCTGCGACGGAATCGTGACGAGGTGATGGTCGAGCACATACTGCCGGATGGAATCCAAATCTTTCGCGACGTCGGGCAAAAGACTTTGCGCGGTCGGATGTTCGCTCTGGATTTGTTTGAAAACTTCGAGCGCGGTTTTGTCGGGATCGATTTTGCGCGCGGCTTCGGTGAAAGCAATTTGTTCCTGCTTGAGCTGTTCCAAGCCGAGCTCGAGAATTTTCGCGGGGGCAAGATCGACAAGTTCCGTTTCGGCGAGCATGCGATGAAATTTTTCCTCGCCGAGCGCAAAGTCGTCTTTCGCTTTGGGCAGTTTATCTTTCTCCAGCCAGCTCGCGTAATCGGCCAGCGCGGTGTAGGCCTTGCGGTTGTATTGCGCGAAATTCGCGCGCAGCTTTTCGTCTTTCAATTCGCCGACTGCTTCGACCAAATTCGTTTTCAAAAATTCGGACGAAGCGCGCGCGATCTGAATAGCCAGTTCGACGTACGGTTTCGGCAGCACCTCGTTCAAATTCGTTTTTGCCGCGATCATGATGTTGGGCACTTGCGACTCGATCTGGACAATGCTGCGCACGCGATTATCGATCGGCGCGAAATTGCGTTTCACGTAAATGTTCAGATCGACCGCGCGCGCGTAGGTCATCGGGTTTCGCTCGTACACGGCCATGTCTTGAATTTGAAAAAGCTCTTTGCGGACGGCGGTTTGGAGCAAACGCAGATCGATGACCGCGCGTGCGCTCAATTTGCTTGTGTCGAATTTTTTCAGGCGCTCATCGAAACGTTTGAGCCGCGCGACTTCCGCGTCGATGGCCAACCGCGTGTAATCGCTGATCTTGCCGTCATATTCATGCAGACCCATGGCCGTGCCGGCGAGAGGTCGCGCCGCGAAATGGCCACGAATGAATTCGTCGGCCAGTTTGTCGAACTCGATGTCTCCCTCCTGCGCCGCGACGGGGCCTAAGATCGACAATAAGATTGCGAAAGAAGCGAAAACGGTCCGTTTCATTTTATGAGCAGCGTTTCGGTGCGGCTGGAAGTTTAGCGAAGGGTTTGCCCGTTGCCAAAAAATTCCGGATGCGCGATGATCTTTCCCATTCGTAATGAATTTGATCTTCCAATGAAGCGCCATTTATTTTTTAACACAGCGATCATCCTCGCGCTTCTTGGCATCGTGTTCGGCGTGCATCTTCATAATGTGCGCGCGGCCAGCCCGGATGAGGACAGCGGTTACGCGCAAATCTCCGTGTTTGCCAAAGCGGTGCAGCTCGTCCGCCAGGATTATGTCGATGGAAACAAAATCAGTTATCACGATCTGATTTATGCTGCGATGAAAGGCATGCTCTCGTCGCTCGATCCGCACAGCCAGTTCATGGATCCAAATGATTTCAAGGACATGCAGGACGACACGCGCAGCCGTTTCAACGGTCTCGGCATCGAAGTGTCGGTGCGCGGCGGGCTGCTCACCGTCGTCACGCCGATGGAGGACACGCCCGCGGCCAAGGCCGGCATACTTTCGGGCGATCAGATTTTGCGCATCAATGGAAACGCCACAGACAAGATGGAGTTAAGCGAAGCGGTCAACGCATTGCGCGGCGCGCCCGGCCAAAAGATTACGCTCACGGTTTTGCGTCCTGCCACCAAGGAAATCAAAGATTACCTGCTCGAGCGCATGGAAATAAAAGTGCAGAGCGTGAAAGGCGCGCGCTTGCTTGAAGCGGAACTGGGCGGCCCGTTCAAAATCGCTTACGTGCGGCTGATTCAATTCAACGAGCCGACCGCGGAAGAGTTTTCCAAAGCGCTCGATGAATTGCAAAAGCAGGGAATGCAGGCGCTCGTTCTCGATCTTCGCAACAATCCGGGCGGGCTCCTCAACAGCGCGGTCGATGTCTGCGCGCAATTTTTACCGGCGAACACGAAAGTCGTTTCCACGCGTGGGCGCGTCGCATCGCAGCAACACGAGTACGCCACGTCGCCAACGGCGAAAGAACGGCCCCATTTCCCAATGGCTGTGCTGGTGAATGAAGGCAGCGCCAGCGGATCGGAAATTGTGGCCGGCGCGCTCAAAGATTTACATCGCGCCATCATTGTCGGCGAGACGACGTTTGGAAAAGGCTCCGTGCAAAACGTCATGCAATTGCCGGACGGATCGGCCTTGCGTTTTACGACTGCGAAATATTACACGCCGAGCAAACAAGTGATTCACGGCAACGGCGTCGTGCCGAACATCCGCGTGCCGATGAGCGCGGAACAGGAGCGCTCGCTCTTTGCCGCGCGCAGCGCGGAAAACGTGAAGCCGGAGGAGGAGAAGAACATCATCAAAAACAAAGACACGCAATTGTTGCGCGCGATCGACGCGCTCAAAGGCGTGATGATTTACGCGCAGCAATCCTCGCCGAAAGCGGATGCGGTGAAGAGATAGATTCGTCATTCCGAGCGAAGCCGAGGAATCCCGTCGCACTACTTCGCGTTTCGCATCGGGATGTTTCGACTTCGCTCGACATGACAGTCCTCGCCCTCGAAACTTCTTGCGACGAAACTGCCGTAGCGATTTTGCGGGATCGCGAACTCTTGGCCAGCGAAGTCGCATCACAAATTGCGCTGCATGAAAAATTCGGCGGCGTTGTTCCCGAAGTCGCTTCGCGCAATCATCTTCGGCATGCGCCAGGGCTGCTCGAGCGCGCGATACGCGACGCTAAGATCGACATAAAAAATGTCGATGCATTTGCCGCGACGAGTGGACCGGGTCTGGCCAGCTCGCTCATGATCGGCGCGTCGATCGCTAAAGGCCTCGCAGTCGGTTTCAGCAAACCTTATCTCGCGATCAATCATCTGGAAGGTCATCTGCTTTCGCCATTTTTTCGGAGCGACAAGATCGACATAGAGCCGAACGTTTCGCTCGTCGTCAGCGGCGGTCACACGCTGCTCGTAGAAGTTCTCGCTCTTAATAAATACCGCGTGCTCGGTCGGACAGTCGACGACGCTGCTGGCGAAGCCTTCGATAAAGTCGCGAAGCTGCTCGGGCTCGGTTATCCGGGCGGCCCGGAAATTGAAAGGCTCGCGCAAAATGGAGATCGAAAACGCTTTGATTTACCGCGATCGATGCTGGATTCGGAAAACTTTAGCTTCAGCGGGTTAAAAACAGCCGTGCGCTATTTGCTGCCGAAGATCGCGGTCATTTCGACCGACGCTCGCGATGACAAACTTCTCGCCGATCTGTGCGCTTCGTTTCAGCAAGCGGTCATCGATGTGCTCGTGCGAAAGACCATTGCGGCCGCAAAAAAAAGGAATGTCGATCTTGTCACGCTTAGCGGCGGGGTGAGTTGCAATGAAGAGCTTCGAAAACAAATGCGCGAAAGATGCGCGCTCGAAAAAATTGAATTCAAAGTCGCGGAGCCATGGCTCTGCACCGACAACGCCGCGATGATCGCGTTTGCAGCGTCATTGCGCTTGCAAAGCGGTTTTGTTTCAAACGTGCGCGACGAAATCGATCCGAATCTCGCGCTGGCGTGATTTAGTAATCGCGTTCGAGCAAATAATTGGCGAGCGCGTGCAGCGTCTCTGCTTTGGGCCCCAAGATCGACAATGCGCTGTGCGCCTGCCGCGTGAGTTTTCGCGCTTCATTTCTCGATTTTTCTAAACCGATCACCGCGGGATACGTCGCTTTATGCGCGGCGAGATCTTTGCCCGCGCTCTTGCCGAGTTTCTCTGAGGTCTGCGTCACGTCGAGAATGTCGTCGATCACTTGAAAGGCCAGGCCGAGCGCGCGGCCAAAGTTTGTCATCGCTTTTAATTTAGCTGCGTCTGCATTCGCGCTCATCGCGCCGAGCCGAACGGTCGTCGTCAAAATGGCGGCCGTTTTGTTTTCGTGAATGTAACGCAGCTGCGCGCGATCGGTTTTTTTTCCTTCCGCTTCCAGATCGGCCACCTGGCCGGCAATAAGTTTCTGGCTGCCGGCGGCGACCGCGATTTCGCGCAACAAGATCGACATGCCGTAACGGCGAGAAAACTTCGCGCGCGCCACAATTTCAAACGCGATAGTGAGTAGCGCATCGCCGGCGAGAATGGCGATGCCTTCACCGAAAACCTTGTGACAGGTCGGACGTCCCCGACGGAAATCATCGTTGTCCATGCTGGGCAGATCGTCGTGAATGAGCGAGTAGGTGTGGATGCATTCGAGCGCGCAGGCGAGCGGAAGCGCATTGTCGATCTTGCCGCCGCACGCCTCCGCCGCAGCGAGGCAGAGAATCGGTCGCAACCGTTTCCCGCCCGCGAACAAACTGTATCGCATCGCCTTGTGAATGGTCGTCGGCTTGATCTTTTCCTTCGGCAGAAACCGATCGAGCGCGCGATCGATCTTCCTTTGCCGATCAGCCAGATACGTTTTTACATTCACAGCACAGATTTCGGGCGAAGTTCGACCTTGCGCTAGAGATTTTCTGCCGATTCAGCGACGACGATGGGTTTGGTGCGCATGGCGAGGAATGCGCCGAGGAGAAGAATTGCGGCGCTGAGAAATTGGGGGGAGGTCAGGCGTTCGCCGAAAATCCAGGCGGAAAGTGCGAGCGCGCCGACCGGACAGAGCAGCTGCAAGGTTTGAGAAAGGGCGACGCCGAGCTGCTGGATCGCGACGTAATAAAGAACATGCGCGAGCGTGATGCAGAGCACGGAGGAAATGATCAGCACCAAGTTCACGTGCATGCCGGCGTGCAGAGGCGTGTCGATCTTGCCAAATAAAAACGTAAGCGGAAGCAGCAGGGACGAAGTGATAAAACTGACGAGGCCAAAGCTGCGGATCGGCCCAAGCTCGGCGGAGGGACGTTTCACAAGAATGCCGTAGAGCGCCCAACAAAACGTAGCGGTGAAGGCGACGGCGATTCCCGGCCAGGCGATATGTCGATCTTGTAGCCCCGCTTGAAACCAGATGACGCCAAAGGCGCCGATCAAACCGAGCAGTGTGCCGATTTGAAATTGCCACTGGCGAATGATGGCCCGTTCTTCCGGGAAAAAAATGAGTGCGAGCAGCGCGGTGAAGATGACGGAAGTGCGCGTGAAGATCGCGTAAACACCGGGTCCCATATAAAAAAGCGCGAGCACCTGCGTGATTTGGTGGATGACATTCGGAATACACGGCACCAGGCAAATGGCGACGGCGTGTATGTCGATCTTGGGTCCGCCGCGCCGGACGCGATAAAAAACAAAGGGCGCAATCGCAACGCACGCGACGGCGTAACGATAGAAATTCTGCGCCCAAACGTCGTAGTAGCGATTGAGATAAAATTGAAAGAGCGACGGCATCGACCAGATGATGATGGTGGCGAAAACGGCCGCGTAACCTTTGGAAAGGCGAGGGCGCGCCGGCTTTTTGTTCTCGAATCCGGCTCCGGAGAATGTGGGCATGGTCGCGATGAGATTGAGCGATAAATTTGCTCGCTTACAAACGATTAATCGCGCAGAAACGAAGTCTTCGGGAGGAGAATATGCATCTAAAAACAATCACTCTGTTAGCGAGCGCATGCTTTTGCGGCGCACTAATTTTTTCGCTCGAGGCCAAACCAAAACCGGAAGGTGGCGACTCCGGTGGGCATAACGCACGCGGAATCCAACTCGCGCAGGCGAAACAGTACGACCAGGCGATCGAGGAATTCTCGAGAGCGATTTCGGCAAACCCGAAAGATCCGAAAGGTTACACGAACCGCGGCAGCGCTTATCGCGACTCGGGGAAACTGAATGAAGCGCTCGCCGATTTTACAAAAGCGATCGAAGTGGCGAGCGGCGATGAGATGGCTTACCGCGAGCGTGGCTTCACGTTAACCAAATTGGGGCAATTCGATACGGCCATGCCTGATTTCGAAAAAGCCGTGCAACTCGCGCCGGATGATGGCGTAATTTACGAGTACCGCGGCTTTGCCTGGATCGGCAAACAGGAATGGGAAAAAGCGATCGCCGATTTCGATATCGCGATTCAGAAAAGCCCAAACAACCCGCTTAATTACGATCAGCGCGCTTTGGCCAAGCGCTCGCTCAAACGCTACGACGACGCGATCGCCGATTACACGCTTGAGATCGAGAAGAGTCCGACTTACGAGCCAGCGTACGCGCGTCGCGGCTACACTTACGCGCTTATGCAGCAGTACGAAAAGGCGATCGCTGATTATCAGGCCGCCTTGAAAATTAAGCCGGACGATTACGACACGGTGCAGCGTTTGCAGTACGCGCAAAGCCGGATCGCGGACAAAAACGCGCCCGCGGCCACGCCGGTGCCGGAGCCGGAGAAAAAAGGAATCGGCACGATCTGGTGGGTGATCATTGGGGCGACCGTTTTGGCATTTGTCGTGATGATCTGGCGCCTGGTCACTCGCGGAAAACCAGAAGTGAGCAGCAATCGAATTCGTTAGATCGACATCTCCCTTCGCGAGCAACAAATTTCTTTGACACTCGAAGGCGCGCTGTTAGCTTGCGGACGCTTTTTGCGAGAACGAAGACGGTCCCATGGTCGTTCAAATTGCAAAGTTTGACGCGGCTCTGGGACTTTTACTTCTGCGCGCGGGAAGCAACCGGCCCATGTAGCTCAGTTGGTAGAGCACGTCCTTGGTAAGGACGAGGTCACCGGTTCAATCCCGGTCATGGGCTCGAAGTTGAGTTCGTGATCAGGATCGACAATTTAAAATTTAAAAGACGCAGTTTAGTTAAACAGGAGAATTGAAATGGCTAAGGAAGCATTTAAACGCGATAAGCCGCACGTAAACGTCGGCACCATCGGTCACGTGGACCACGGCAAGACGACATTGACCGCTGCCATCACCACTGTGCTTGCGAAAAAAGGTTTCGCCGAAGCGCGCGCCTACGATTCGATCGACGCCGCCCCGGAAGAAAAAGAGCGCGGCATCACGATCTCAACCGCGCACGTGGAATATCAAAGCGACAAGCGTCACTACGCTCACGTCGATTGCCCCGGCCACGCCGATTATGTGAAGAACATGATCACCGGCGCTGCGCAAATGGACGGCGCCATTCTCGTAGTGAGCGCAGCGGATGGTCCCATGCCGCAAACACGTGAGCACATTCTGCTCGCGCGCCAGGTCGGCGTGCCTTCGGTCGTTGTCTTCCTGAACAAGGTTGACATGGTCGATGACCCCGAGCTTCTCGATCTTGTCGAGATGGAAGTGCGCGATCTGCTCACGCAATATGAATTTCCGGGCGACAAAATCCCGATCGTCAAAGGCAGCGCGCTCAAGGCGCTCAATGGCGACGCCGAAGCCGAAAAGCAAATTCTCGCGCTCGTCGCCGCGGTCGATGATTACATCCCCGTCCCAGATCGGCCGATCGATCAGCCGTTCCTCATGCCGGTCGAAGACGTGTTCAACATTGAAGGTCGCGGCACTGTCGCGACTGGTCGTGTCGAGCGCGGCATCCTCAAAAAAATGGAGGAAGTCGAAATCGTCGGCATCAAAGACACCGCGAAAACGACCGCGACTGACATTGAAATGTTCCGCAAACTTCTCGATGAAGCGCGCGCCGGCGATAACGTCGGTGTGCTATTGCGCGGCGTGAAAAAGGAAGACGTCATGCGCGGTCAGGTCATCGCGAAGCCGGGCTCGATCAAGCCGCACAAGAAATTCAAAGCCGAAGTTTACGTGCTGAGCAAGGAGGAAGGCGGCCGTCACACGCCGTTTTTCACGAATTATCGGCCGCAGTTTTATTTCCGCACGACTGACGTGACCGGAACCGTGAAACTCGCGGAAGGCGTCGAAATGGTCATGCCGGGCGACAACGTTTCGGTCGAAGTCGAGCTCCTCACACCGATCGCGATGGAAAAGACAATTCGCTTCGCCATTCGCGAAGGCGGAAAAACCGTTGGCGCTGGTCGCGTCGCAGAAATTTTGGATTAAGTTGCGGCGGTCAAACTTACGCCAGTAGCTCAATTGGTAGAGTAGCGGTCTCCAAAACCGTCGGTTGGGGGTTCGAGTCCCTCCTGGCGTGTTGGCCGTAAGATCGACAAGTTACAAGATCGACATTTCACCGTGATCACGAAGACGAAAAACTTTTTCAACGAAGTGAAGGTCGAGCTGCAAAAAGCTTCCTGGCCGTGGGAATCGAAAGAGAAAGGCATCCGGCGCTACAAAGAGCTGACCGACTCAACGCTCGTCGTCATCATCGCCATGTTGTTGCTCGGCGGTTACGTCGCGCTCTTCGATTTTATTCTCGTCAACGTCGTGCATTATTTCACGCGGATCCATTAGCCATGGCACAAGCGCTCGCAGCAAAAGATCAGTGGTTCGTCGTGCACGTGCTTTCCGGTCAGGAAAACAAAGTGCGCGATAACATCGAGAAGCGCGTCAAGGCCGAGGAAATGAGCGACGTCATTTTCGAAGTGCTCGTTCCGACAGAGCGCGTCTCCGAAATCAAAAAAGGCAAGAAGAGCGAGACGACGCGAAAATTTTTCCCCGGCTATCTCATCGTCAACATGCATTTGCTCGACGAGAACAACCAGCTCATCGGACGTACCTGGTATTTTATTCGTGAAACGCCGGGCGTGATCGGGTTCGCCGGCACCAAAGACAAACCGATCCCGATGCGCCAATCGGAAGTGGACAACATGCTCGCGCAAATGCGTGAGCGTGAAGAAAAGGTAAAACCGAAGATCAGTTTCGAAGTCGGCGAGACCGTCAAAGTTGCCGACGGCCCATTCCAAAACCAAAACGGCATCGTCGAAGAAATCGATCCGGAACGTGGGAAGCTGCGCGTTTCGGTCACAATCTTCGGCCGCGCCACGCCTGTGGAACTCGAATACTGGCAAGTCGAGCGCGGTTAAGATCGACATAATTTTTATGGCAAAAGAAGTAATCGCTCAGATCAAATTGCAGATCCCTGCCGGCCAGGCGAATCCGGCGCCGCCTGTCGGCACTGCGCTCGGGCCGCGCGGCGTCAACATCATGGCGTTCTGCAAAGAATTTAACGCCACCACTCAGAAACAAGCCGGCGACATTCTCCCGGTCGTCATCACCGTCTTCAAAGACAAGTCGTTCACCTTCATCACCAAGAGTCCGCCGGCTGCGATCTTGTTAAAGAAAGCGGCCAACATCGCCGCCGGTTCCAAAGAGCCGAACAAAACCAAAGTCGGCAAAGTCACGCGCAAACAAGTCATGGAAATCGTGAAAACGAAACAGAAAGACTTAAACGCGCGCAACGACGAAGCCGCCTTTAAAATCATCGCCGGCACCGCGCGGCAAATGGGCCTCGAGATAGTCGACTGATCAAAAAGTTTTGCGCAGGAATGTGCGCGTCTTGTCGATGATCGAACGCGGATGTCGCGCTCTTGTCCGATGTCTGCGCGGGTGATCCGTCTTGGGCGTGACTGTCGCACTTGGGCTGGGTGAAAGCGCCGGCCCCTCAGCCGGTGGCGTTGCTTCGGTGGTTTGTGACATGACTGGCGGAGTGCTCGAGTCGATCGCGGGCACGGCGAGATCAGCAACGGATGCTGTGGCCGTGTTCGACGTTTGCTGAACCGGCGCATTCGATCTTGCGGCGTGAGACCGGGCCCTGCCAAATGTTGCGAAACCAATCGCGGTGCTCGCAACAACAATCGCTGCGACGGTGGCGACTCGACGAGCGGTTGGAGATCGCGGCGTCGGTGAGAGACCAGCGATGACTTCGTCGCGCGCCGTGTGACCAACGGGATTGGTGAGGGGGAGTTCCCATTTTTCCGGCGATGAAATCGGAAGCGGAATCGGATGCGGCTTGTGCTCCTCGGCCGGGAAAACCGGCGAACCGATTGCCGACGCCGAAACACGCGAGACATTTGCATCGCTATCCGGATCGACGGTGCGCCCATCGCCGGTCACGTGTTCGCCCGTAACTCCGCCGAGGTTTGCTTCAATCTGCGGCAACGGCACGAATCGTTCGCGTTGCCGCCGGCTTCGCACCGCATACATAACGGCAGTTATTCCAAGGATGGCCGGAGCCATCAACCATTTGCTCCAACCGCCTGAGGCTCGATTTGCGGCACTGAGCCAACTGCGACTCTTCACACACGAGTATTCGCGGCCGCGCTCCCATGCGGTCGGACGCCGCTTTTGTTAAGGTGCGGCTTTGCCCAGATATTCCCAGCGCTGCAAAGCGATCGGAACATTTACATTTTTCCAGACGAAATCGTGGAAATTGCGCAGATTGAATCTGTCGCCTTGTTGCATGCGCGCTTCGGCGAGAAATCTTGTGATCTGGAGTTTGCCGATTTGATAAGTAAGTGCCTGACCGGGGCCAGTGGAGAAGGCGATCGCTTCTGATCGCGCAGTCTGCGCGTCCATCGGCACTTTTTCTTCGAGATATTTCGCCGCTTGTTCGAGCGTGAATTGGCCGAGCGCGAGTTTCACGTCCACTTCCACGCGCAGCGCGCGCAGCCTCATGAAATTGTAAATAATTTCGCGCGTGTGCGGACTGTCGTCGAACAAGCCGGCCTGCAACATCATTTCCTCGGCGTAAAAGCCGATGCCTTCGTTCGCGCCGGAATCGTAATAGTGACGCCGGATCGGGTCCTCGTGTTTCCAGGAAAGGCAAAGCTGGAAATAATGGCCGGGGATTCCTTCGTGCACGGTGAGCGGTCGCGGATCCTGCGCGGTCGCGCGCATGAAGTAGCCGGAGTTTTCCGACGGTGGATCGACATAACGGATGCAATTCTCTTTCAAGCGCGACGGCGAAGTGAAGTCGTCGTTCTCGCCGAAGCCTAACGACCGCAAATATTCCGGCATCGGCCGCAACGTGTAATGCTGCATCCAATCGGGAACGGTGAGAATGCCGCGCTCGACGAGAAATTTTCGGATCTGCAATTCCTTCGCCGCCGCGTCTGCAATCCAATTGTCGATGTTGTCCGCGAGCTTAAGCGGCGGCACATCTTTGTTGCGGTTCTTTTCGTAAGCTTCAAACGCAACTGCGCGATTCCATTCCTGCTCGCCCATTTCCAAAATTTCTTCGGGCGAGTACGGATAGAGCGCGACGTTCTTGAGAAAGAAAACGTAAGCATCGCGACCGAGCGCGGTTTGTTGTGGCAGCGAAGGCAAAAGCTCCTGCAAATGCTTTCGAAAATGTTCGAGCGCATCCGCGGCGCGATCGCACGCGCTGTTTAGCTCTTGTTCTTTAAGCGTTGTCGATTTTACCAGGGCGCTCGACATCTTGCGGAGGCGATCGCGCACGCCGTCGAGAGCTTGAATCGCAACAGTCGCAAACGGCGCGGGCGGTTTGTCGAGATTCGCTTCGCCTTGTTGCAAGATCGACGGGATATTTTCGATGCGCGCGAGAATCTCGCGGCTGCGCGCTTCATCGTAGGGCGCGGGAACAGTGAGCGCTTCAACAATCGCGGTGAGCGTTTGCTCGATGTAAAAATTCGGATCGCGTTTCCAGCCCGGATTTATGTCGAGCTCCCAATGGATTCGCGCGAGCGCCGAGCCGATCAATTTGTAATCGACCTGTTTCGGAATCGGCCAATTGTTTATGTCGATCTTGTGATAACGAGATTCAAACTCGGCGAGTTCTTTGCGGTGATTGTCGATCTTAGCGCGCGACCAATCGCGTATTCCGCCCGGACGTTCGATCCGATTCACATCATCGCCGGTGAACGGTGCGTAGTGCGCGCGCCAATTCCAAAATTCATCGGCGAGCTGCTCGAGCGAATCAGCTCGCGCGTTTGCCAGCGCGAAGAAAAACAGAACCAGAGCAAGGAGCAACTTCTTCATGTCGATCTTAGCGCAGCGGCAGTTGGATCGCGCTCGCGTGCGTCGCGTCGTGATAAATCTGCACGTGACAGGTACGCGCGTCTTTCGCCGTTTCGGCGGCGACGACTCCGCCGGAGTTATAATTCTTTTGCCAGAAAATCGAGTTGGAGGCAGAAACGACAAGGCGCAACCGGCTGCCTTTCATCAAGCGGCGCGCGACGAACAAACCGGGATTGAATTCGCATTTCACGATCTCATTCGGCTGAACGAGTTTTTCCTGACGCAACGATTCGCGATAACGCAGCCGGCGGATGTCGCTCCAGAGCGCGATGCTCGTTCCGTCCGGCTGAATTTCGTAAAGATCGACAGTGAGATCAGTGTCGGGCGTGTCAATCGAAACCCAAAGCGTCACGCTCGGGCAGCCGACGAGCGGCGTTTCTTTCGGCAGCGCGTCCGTGTGATAAACGAGGCCGTCGTTGCCGATGCTAAGCGGAAAAGCCTGATCGAGGCCGCCGGTTTTTTCTTTCGGGTCGAGGCCTTCAACTTCTTCGCCGCGCTTGGTATCGAGCGGATCGTAAACAAATTTGTCCGCGCCATCTTTTGGTTGTGTTTCGGTTAAAGCGCCGGAACGGAAGACGCCGTTGGCGTCGCCGTTCTTTGAATCGAGATAAAGATTTTTGGGATTCGCGATCAGCGATTCGTAATTGTCGGCGTATTTCCATTCGCCATTCGCCCCGCTGTTGCCGGGCGGGATCAAATAATACGCGACCTGGTTTTTGAGGAACGCCGGCTTGGCGCCGTTTTTCAACGTCCAGTCGTACCATTGTCGATGCAGGTCGTTAAGATCAACAATCGCGTCCTTGCCAAATTTTACGCCGGCGACTTCGTCGGTGGGCGTGCGCGTGCCGGCGTGATCCCACGGGCCGATGATGAGAAAATGTTTCGCGTGGATTTCGGGTGAAGCGTTCGCAATGTGATCGCGATAAAATGTCATCGCGCCGAGCTCATCACCGTCGTATTGGCCGGTGATGGTGAGGATCGGCAGCGTCATCTTTTTGTATTGCTCGATCGTTGGTGCCATCGCGTCGTAATAAGCATCGGCGATCGGGTGTTTGAGAATGCGTTGAAAATTCACAGACGGATTTCCGACGAATGAATCGAGCGTGTTGAAGGCGATGTGTTTTTTGTACGCTTCCAGATATTTCGTGCGCCAGAATTTTAGATCGCCGAAAAGATTGGACTGCCCGGCCTTGCCGCTCGTGAAGGTGTACCATTGCACGTCGTAAGTTTCGCCGACGTTATCGGTGGAAGGATAATCGAGGGGCGGATGCGCTGCCGCCGCCGGAACGATGGTGGCGAGATGCAGCGGAAGTTCTTTCGCGGTCGCCCATTGATCGAAGCCGGCGTAGGAGCCGCCCCACATCGCGACCTTTCCATCGCAGAATGGTTGTTGCGCCAGCCACTCGACGACGTCGTGGCCATCGCGCGCCTCCTGCGCGAACGGCTCGAAGTCGCCGCCGGAATTTCCGCGGCCGCGAACATCGACAAGTGCAAAGGCGTAACCGTGCGACGCGAAATAAGCGGCCCGTGCGTGGTAGCTGTCCGAGATGTAGGGCGTGAGCGTGAAGATCACGGGCATTTTCGCGGGTGCACCCTCACCGGCCTTCGGCAAATATAAAGTCGCGTTCAGTTCCACCTTGTCGCGCAGCGGAATCTTCACGCCCCAGCGAAGATCGTAATCAGCCGACGCGGGGGGCGATTCTTTCGGTAACGGCGACGCGGCGGGCGGCGGAGTCTGTCCGGAAAGCTGAAGCAAGATCGACAGAAAGATCGTCAGGCCGAAGAGAATATTTCCGCGTAGCAGAATTTTCATTCGTCGATTGAACCGAAGCGCGTCGGCGCAAACAAGAACGATCTTCCTTGCTTGCGGCGCCGATAATTCCTAAACCGACAGGATGCGAATTCTCTTTCGTTTGTTCCTGCTCTTTTTCTTTTTCGCGGTGCGAGTCGGCGCGACCGATCAAGTGATCGCGCTAAAAGCGGCGCGCATGTTCGACGGCAAATCGAAAACGCTTGTTTCGAATGCGATCGTGATCGTGCAAGGCGACAAAATTCTCGATGTCGGCGCGAATGTTTCGATCCCGACTGACGCAAAAGTTGTCGATCTTGGCGACGCGACGCTTTCGCCCGGGTTCATGGACGCGCACACGCATCTCACTCTCGATTTCACAGGCAATTTTAATGAGAAACGTCTGAAGGAATTGCAAACCAACGTTTCGGAAATGGCGCTGCTCGCGATTCCGAATGCGCGCGCCACGCTCGAAGCCGGATTCACGACGGTGCGCGATCTCGGCAGCCGTTTCACCGGCAGCCCGGAGTTTGTCGATGTTGCGTTGCGCAATGCGATTAACAAAGGCGTCATTCCCGGTCCGCACATGTTGGTGGCGACGAAAGGGATCGGCGCAACCGGCGGACATTTTGACGGGACCGGCGGTTATCGCGATAAACTTTTCGGATACGAGCCCGATGCGAGCGAGGGCATCGCCGATGGCCCCGATGCCATTCGTAAAGCGGTTAGATTCGAGGTGAAAAACGGTGCGAACGTGATCAAGGCGGCGGTTTCGGGAGGCGTGCTTTCGTTAGCGGACGAAGTGGACACGCCGCAGTTCACGCCGCCGGAGATGGCGGCGCTGGTAGATGAATCGCATCGGTTGCGCAAAAAAGTGGCGGTGCATTGCCACGGCGATCAAGCGGCGCGTGAAGCGATCGAAGCGGGCGTCGATTCGATCGAGCACGGTTCGTTTTTGAAACCGGAAACGCTGCAATTGATGAAAACGAAAGGGACTTATCTGGTGCCGACGCTGATGGCGAGCGAATGGATCATGTCTAAGATCGACGCTTATCCGGCCGTGTTGCAGGCGAAGGCCAGAGCGGCGACGGCTGCGCGCTCCGATATGTTTCGGAACGCGATCAAGATCGGCGTGAAGATTGCGCTCGGCACCGACGCCGCGGTTTTCCCGCATGGCCAAAACGCAAAGGAATTCGCGTTGATGACCGGGTTGGGAATGACGCCGATCGATGCATTGATTGCCGGAACTTC
Source organism: Verrucomicrobiota bacterium (assembly GCA_041167045.1). Classification (GTDB taxonomy): domain Bacteria; phylum Verrucomicrobiota; class Verrucomicrobiia; order Chthoniobacterales; family UBA10450; genus CATPCN01. Next base: position 299,184 of record JBEEGW010000007.1, on the reverse strand, counting down.
GGCGGACGCGGATTTGTTAGGCATCGCGCAAACTGTCGGGACGCTCGAAAAAGGAAAGCGCGCTGACATCATTGCGATGCCGGGCGATCCGACGGCCGACATCAAAACGACGGAGCGCGTTTTCTTTGTGATGAAAGATGGCGCGATCGTGCGCAACGGTCCGGTGGCGGCGCCGAAGACGACGAAAATCACCGAGCCGGATGTCGATCTTCCGGCGGATTAGTTCGGAAAATTTATCGGAGGTGTGTGACGACGGCGAGTTTCGCGCTCGTGTCGCTCGCTTTGCCGATGTAATACAACGACGCGCCACCCGCGCCGTAAATCGGATAAAAGGTGTACGGTTGACCGTCGATGAAAACCGGATTGTCCCAATCCACCGCCAAAGGACGCGCGACCGAACGTGAGGAACCGGAAACGACGTTGTCCTCGAGATTGCTGAAATTAATGCGGTGATCTTTCAGATCTCCTCGGCTGTCGTAAGGACCGTAACGCCAATTGCGCACTTCGTTTGTCGGGAACCAGCTGTGCCCGAATGCTTCCTCTTCGCTCACCAATGGAATGTTGCGGACCACATCAGTGAAAGTGCGGATATTGTCGATCAAAACCGGTTCGACATAATCTTCGCCAGCGTAGCGGTAGGAATAGACTGCGATCTCGTAATCGGAACCGAACCACTGGCTCAAATTTAGGGGATGACCAAAAGCGACATTGAAAACCCGGACGTGCTCGCCGCGCGGTTCGTTGCTTGCGGATTGCATCGACGCGCCAGCATTTGTATCGCGGGACTTGAGAACCTGAGTGCGACCGGTTTCGTAAGCAGTTGCGTCCGCTGCCGGCAGCACGAAATTCGGGCTGCGCAGATTTTGCACGAGCGAATCGGATGCGCCTTGCGCTTTCAAAGTTTTTTCCTGGTCGGCAGTGAGCTTGTGCAGCAATTTTCGCTGAGACACATCCTGAACAATCGAGAGCTCGGTTTCGTGCGCGCGAACCATTAGCGAAACTTCAGGAAAATCGATCGGCATGGCGTGCAATCCGAACGCGCTTAAACAAAAAAGAAAGAGGGAGACAACGCTGAAGCTCGCGGGGTTTTTCATAGAAACTAGGTTTACCAATTCTCCCTGTGCTTTGACAAGCTTAAGAAGTAACCAATTTAGCGCCCACCGAAAACGAGTTTGACAATGCGCTTTGGTAGCTTAATTTCGGCCTCCATTTTCACCGCAGGAGAGCGAAGGCTCGCTGGCACTGCAAAAGATCATGCAACAAAATCGTAGCAAACGTTACCGCGCCGCCGCCGAGCAAGTCGATCGCTCGAAAAGCTACAACCTGAACGATGCGGTCGCAACGTTGAAACAATTTCCGGCTACAAAGTTCGACCAGACCGTGACCGTTTCATTCCGGCTCGGTGTCGACCCGAAGCAATCCGATCAAATGGTGCGCGGCACCTGTCCGCTTCCGCACGGCAGCGGCAAAACGGTTCGCGTGCTCGTTTTCGCCGAGGGCGCAGCGGCCAAAGCGGCGCAAGAAGCCGGCGCGGAATTCGTGGGCTTTAAAGACATGATCCAGAAATGCCAGGAAGGTTTTCAAGATTTCGACGTCGCCATTGCCACGCCTGCGGCCATGGCGGAAGTGCGAAAACTCGGCAAGGTGCTCGGTCCGCGCGGGCTCATGCCGAATCCGAAAACTGGAACGGTGACCGACGACACAGCCAAGGCGGTGGGCGAAGTGAAAGCCGGTCGCGTGGAATTCAAACTCGACAAGAACGGCAATATCGCTGTGCCGGTCGGAAAATTTTCATTCGCGGAGAATCAACTGATCGAGAACGGGACGGCCGTCATCGAAGCTGTCGTGCGCGCGCGACCAGCGACGGCGAAAGGGCGTTTCGTGGAAGGAATCACGTTGAGCGCGACGATGTCGCCCGGCGTGCATCTTGATCCTTCGCCTTATTTGAGCACCTAAGATCGACATATAACAAGATCGACATATGAGACCCGAAAAAGCCGCCATCGTTTCCGATCTTTCCGAGAAGCTGAGCCGTTCACCGTTCGTGCTGGTGACCGACTACCAGCGGATGAACGTGAACCATTTCGCCGATTTGCGGAATCGGCTGGCCGCCAATGGCGCGGAAGTTCATGTCGTCAAAAACAGTTTCTTGCGTCGAGCGATCGCCGATTCCGGATTGCCGGATGTGGCGGAACAATTGACCGGCCAGACCGCAGTGGTGACGGGAGAAAACGATGCCGCGCCGGTGGCAAAGATTTTAAAAAGGTTCGCGGCGGAATTTAAAATCGCCGCGCTCAAGATCGGGATCGTCGATAAATCGATCTTGTCGACGAAGGAAATCGAAGTGCTGGCGGAATTGCCTGCGCGCGAAGTCTTGCTTGCACAGTTTCTCGGCCTGCTTATGTCGCCGGCGACGAAGCTGGTGCGATTGTTGAATGAGCCGGGCGCATCTTTGGCGCGATTGTTAAACGCCAAGGCGGCAAAAATGCCGGCCGAACCGGAAGCGCAACCGCCGGCAGCGGCAGAAGTGCCAGCGCCAGCGGCCGAGGAAAAAGGCGAGGAGCCAAAAGCGCAAACGCCGGAACCGGCGGAGCCTGCGCCCGCGCCTGAAGCAACAAAGGAGGAAGGACCGGCCGCGGAACCAGCGGCCTAAACAAATTTCGTTTCGCTGCGGCGGAACGAGCAACCAAACAAACTGTCCGGATCGGCGGCTGTCGATCTTAATTCTCCGAAAGCTTTCGGGGTCGGCGAACCAAGGAAAATAAAATGGCAGATACAAATAAAATAGTGGAGCAGCTCAGCGGCCTGACCGTTCTTGAGATTGCTGGTTTAGTAAAAGAGCTCGAGGAGAAGTGGGGCGTAAGCGCCGCGGCTCCGGTTGCTATGGCGGCAGCTCCAGCGGCCGGCGGCGGCGCAGCGGTTCCGGCAGCGGAAGAGAAAACCACTTTCGAAGTTATCTTGAAAGAAATGGGTGCGAACAAAATCGGCGTAATCAAAGAAGTGCGCGGCGCAGTGCCGGGCCTCGGGTTAGCCGAAGCGAAAGCGCTCGTGGAAGGCGCGCCGAAAACCATCAAGGAAGGCGTGACCAAGGCCGAAGCCGATGAGATCAAGAAGAAGATCGAAGCGGCCGGCGCCAAAGTAGAAATCAAATAACCAAAGCCGAACCAAAGCGGAGCGCGCAAAAACCAGTTGCGTGCCTGCTTTGTTTTTGGCAGAGTAGTTTTTCGTTAGAAGTAATACCCGTTATTTTTAACTCGTTAGTTAGTAAACAATTTAGCCAGGCAACAAAACGGTGGAGGTCGATTTGACAGACCGCTGTTTTGCTGTCATTTTTACGTCCCTTTGCCTGCGGCTAATGCCGTAGGTTTTTTTCGCTTGCCGGTTTTCGTTCCCCCGAGGCCGTGCCGGTACAACCCTTGGAAGATTGGTAATTATGTCAGAACGCATTCATTTCGGCACAATTAAAGAAGGCATCGAGCCGCCGAATCTCATCGAGGTCCAGCTCAACTCGTATGTCGATTTTCTCCAGAAAGATGTGCCGTTTGCCAAACGCAAGAATGCCGGCCTGCAGGCCGTCTTCAAAGAAGTTTTCCCGATCGAGAGTTACGATGAAAAAGCGGTGCTCGATTTCAGCCATTACGAAATCGGCGAACCGAAACTGAGCGCGCTCGAAGCGCAGCGCGAAAGTCAAACTTACAGCGCCCCTTTGCACGTGACCTTCCAGTTGCGCGAGGAAAAGGGCACGAAGGAAGAAAAAGTTTACATGGGCGAGATCCCGCTCATGACGCCGCAGGGCACGTTCGTGATTAACGGGGCGGAGCGCGTCGTCGTCTCGCAATTGCATCGCTCACCTGGCATCGCCTTTGAGTCGAGCATTCACCTCAATGGCAAGGTGCTCTACAGCTTCCGCATCATTCCAGATCGCGGTTCGTGGATCGAAGTGCAATTCGACACGAGCGATCTGCTTTACATTTATCTCGATCGTCGCAAACGCCGGCGCAAATTTCTGGCCACGACTTTTCTGCGTGCGCTCGGCTACGGCCCGGATGAAGAGGTCATCAAACTTTTTTACAACATCGAGACGCTGAAACTGAGCGAAAAACTCGAGGAAGAGAAACTCGCGACCAAAGTTCTGATCGCGGAAGTGCGCGATGGCGAGACGACCGTGGCCCGCGCCTTCGAACCGCTCACGCTCGCGACCGTTCGCCAGATTCTTGGCCTGAAAATCAAGGAAGTGAAGGTGATCGACATTTCTAATGACGACACCGTCGTGAAGGCCCTGAAGAAAGATCCGGCGCACGATCAGGAAGAAGCGTTGAAGGACATTTATCGTCGTTTACGCCCTGGTGATCCGCCGACCGTTGCGAACGCAAAAGCGCTACTCAAGCGGCTCTTCTTCGATCCGAAGAAATACGATCTCGGCCGCGTGGGTCGTTACAAACTCAATCAGAAGCTCGGGATTAATGTCGATCTTACGGAGCGGATCGTGACCGATCAGGATTTCATCGCGGCGATGAAATATCTGATCAACCTGCGTCGTGGCGAAGGCACGCTGGATGACATCGATCATCTCGGGAGCCGTCGCGTCCGCACGGTAGGCGAATTGCTGGCCAATCAGTGCCGCGTCGGTCTTGCCCGCACGGAGCGTCTCGTCAAAGAGCGCATGACTTTGTTCGACATCAACATCGACGGCATGACGCCGCAAAAGTTGATCAACCCGAAAGCGCTCAGCGCGGTGATCCGCGATTTCTTCGGTCGCTCACAGCTCTCGCAGTTCATGGATCAAACCAATCCGCTTGCGGAACTCACGCACAAGCGTCGTCTCAGCGCGCTCGGGCCGGGCGGGCTTTCGCGCGATCGCGCGGGCTTCGAAGTGCGCGACGTGCATCCATCGCATTACGGACGCATTTGTCCGATCGAAACGCCGGAAGGTCCAAACATCGGTTTGATCAGCTCGATGTCGACGTTCGCGCGCATTAACGAATTTGGTTTCATTGAAACGCCCTATCGCAAAGTCGAAAAAGGTCGCGTCACTGATGCAGTCGATTATCTGACCGGCGATCGCGAAGAAAACTTTCTCGTCGCGCAAGCGAACGCGACCATGGACGGCAGGGGCCATTTGACGCAGGAAAAAGTTTCCGTGCGCTATCGCGGAGACTTCCTGGAAGTTGAGCCGTCGAAAGTTCATTACATGGACGTCTCGCCGAAACAATTGGTTTCAGTCGCAGCCGGATTGATTCCATTTCTCGAGCACGACGACGCGAACCGCGCGTTGATGGGCTCAAACATGCAACGTCAAGGCGTGCCGCTGATCGTAAGTGAAGCGCCACTCGTTGGCACAGGTCTCGAAGCGAAAGTAGCGCGCGATTCGCACGCCGTCGTCATCGCTACGGAGAGCGGAAAAGTCGCATCGGTCACGGCGGACCAAATCGTAGTCACCAAAGATGGCCACATGCCCGAGAGCCGGAAGAAATTGAAGACCGACATCGAGGCTGGCATTCATATTTACGAGATGCGCAAATTCATGCGCTCGAACGCGGGCACGTGTGTGAATCAAAAGCCGATCGTGCACAAAGGTCAGCACGTGAAAAAAGGCCAGGTAATCGCCGACGGTCCGAACACTGATCAAGGCGAGCTCGCGCTCGGCCGCAACGTGCTCGTCGCGTTCATGCCCTGGAACGGCTACAACTTCGAAGACGCCATCATGATTTCGGAGAAGGTCGTGAAGGAAGACATCTACACTTCCATTCACATCGACGAATTCGAAATCGGCGCGCGTGACACGAAGCTCGGGCCGGAAGAAATCACGCGCGACATTCCGAACGTGAGCGAAGAAGCGCTGCGCAATCTCGGGCCGGACGGAGTCGTGCGCGTCGGCGCTGAAGTAAAGCCCGGCGATATTCTCGTCGGCAAAATCACGCCGAAATCGGAAACGGAGCTTGCGCCGGAAGAACGATTGTTGCGCGCGATCTTTGGCGAAAAAGCGGCCGACGTAAAAGACACCTCGCTCACCGTTCCTTCGGGCACCTACGGCATCGTCATGGACGTGAAAGTTTCATCGCGCCGCGAAGTCGCGCGGGAAAAATTGACGCCGACCGAAACGAAGAAGCAGCTCAAATCGATCACGGAAGAACATCGACGTAAAAAAGAAGAGCTGACGGAGCAGCTGACCGACGCGCTTTCGAACATTTTGCTCGGCGAAAAAATTCCTCTCGATGTTGTCAACGCCGAGACGGGCGAAATCATCATCCCGGCAAATCGCAAGATCACGAAAACGCTGCTGCGAAAACTGGCGAACGTTTACGATCACATCGAGATCGATCCCTCGCCCATCCGCAACAAAATCCGCGAGATCATTGCGTCGTACGAACACAAATTCGCCGAGCTCGAGCTTGAGCGTGAGCGTTCCATGGACCGAGTGGAGAGCGGCGACGACATCGATCCCGGAATCATCAAGCAGGTCAAAGTTTTCATCGCGAGCAAACGCAAACTGAGCGTCGGCGACAAAATGGCGGGACGTCACGGAAACAAAGGCGTGGTCGCGCGCATCGTGCCGGAAGAAGACATGCCGTTCCTTCCCGACGGGACACCGGTCGAAATCGTTTTGAATCCGCTAGGTGTGCCGAGTCGAATGAACGTCGGCCAGGTCCTCGAAACACACCTTGGCGTCGCGGCCAAAGCGCTCGGCTTTAAAGTGGCGACGCCGGTCTTCGATGGAATTTCGGAAAAGAAAATCCGCGAATATTTGCACGACGCGAAAAAGAAAGATGGATTCACCTGGGTGCAGGACAACGGCAAAGCGCGTTTGTTCGACGGGCGCACGGGCGACGCTTTCGATCAGGAAGTCGTCGTCGGCTATATCTACATGATGAAGCTCGGCCATTTGGTCGCGGACAAAATCCACGCGCGCGCGGTCGGGCCTTACTCGCTCGTCACGCAGCAACCGCTCGGCGGCAAAGCGCAGTACGGCGGCCAGCGTTTCGGCGAGATGGAAGTGTGGGCGCTCGAAGCGTACGGCGCGGCTTACACCTTGCAGGAATTGCTCACCGTCAAATCCGACGATGTGCAGGGACGCACCCGCATTTACGAATCCATTGTCAAAGGCGACAACTCGCTCGAAGCGGGCACGCCGGAAAGTTTCAACGTGCTGATTAAAGAAATGCAGTCGCTCGGTCTCGACGTAAAAGTCGGCGGCCAGGCGCCGCAAAGTGTCTTTGATACGGCAGCAGCTTAACAATTTACAAGATCGACATACCCAAGATCGACATAGAGAGAATTAATGAACGAACATTCCTGGCGTGAGTTAGTGGGCGAAGAGCGGGCCGTTGGCTTCGATCAAGTCGCGATCGGCGTTGCCTCGAGCGACACGATGCGGTCGTGGAGCAAAGGCGAAGTCAAAAATCCGGAGACGATCAATTACCGGACGTTCAAACCGGAAAAGGGCGGACTATTTTGCGAACGCATTTTTGGTCCGACGCGCGATTGGGAATGCTCGTGTGGAAAATACAAACGCATTAAACACAAAGGCGTGATCTGCGACCGTTGCGGCGTGGAAGTCACGCTTGCGCGCGTGCGCCGCGAACGCATGGGCCACATCGAGCTGGCCGTGCCCGTTTCGCACATCTGGTTTTATAAATGCATGCCCTCGCGTCTCGGTCTCATGCTCGACATGAGCGCGCGCCAACTCGAGCGCGTCATTTATTACGAGGATTACATCGTCATCGATCCGGGTGAAACGCCGCTGCAAAAAACGCAGCTGCTCAACGAAGTAGAATTTCGCGAAGCGCAGGAGCAGTACGGCGAAGGTTTTGTCGCCGGCATGGGCGCCGAAGCGGTCAAGAAGCTTCTCGCTGAAGTCGATCTCCACAAGCTCAACAAGGAGCTCGAGAAAGCGATGGGTGCGACCAAGAGCAAACAGATTCGCAAGAAATTGGCGAAGCGTTTGAAACTCGTGCAAGGATTCACTTCCTCGCATGCGCGGCCCGATTGGATGGTTCTCGATGTTCTGCCGGTGATTCCGCCGGATTTACGCCCGCTCGTTCCGCTGGAAGGCGGACGGTTCGCGACCTCGGACCTGAACGACCTTTATCGTCGCGTCATCAACCGCAACAATCGCCTCAAGAATTTGCTCCAGCTCAAAACGCCGGACGTCATCATTCGAAATGAAAAGCGAATGTTGCAGGAAGCGGTCGACGCCTTATTCGACAATGGCCGTCACGGTCGCGCTGTTACCGGCGCTGGCAATCGTCCGCTCAAATCGTTGAGCGACATGCTCAAGGGCAAGGGCGGGCGTTTCCGTCAGAACTTGCTCGGCAAGCGAGTCGATTATTCGGGTCGTTCCGTCATCGTCATCGGTCCGGAATTGAAACTGCATCAATGCGGTCTGCCGAAAAAAATGGCGCTCGTTTTGTTTGAGCCCTTCATCATTCGGCGGCTGAAAGATCTCGGCTACGTGCACACCGTGCGCAGCGCGAAAAAAATGATCGAGCGCCAGACGCCGGAGGTCTGGGACATTCTCGAAGAAGTCACCAAAGGTCATCCGGTGCTCCTCAACCGCGCGCCGACGCTGCACCGATTGTCGATCCAAGCTTTCGAGCCGCAGTTGATCGAAGGCGAAGCAATCCGCATTCATCCGCTCGTTTGCACGGCGTACAACGCGGACTTCGACGGCGACCAGATGGCAGTGCACGTGCCGCTTTCAGTCGAAGCGCAAATGGAAGCGCGCATGTTGATGCTCGCGCCGAATAATATTTTCTCACCCTCGAGCGGGAAACCGATTACGACGCCCTCGCAAGACATCACGCTTGGTTGTTATTACCTCACGCAAAATCCGCGGCGCGCCACCGGCGTGGCTGCGGAAACGCGGTTGCCGCTATTTGCCAACGCGACCGAAGTCGAGTTTGCGATGGTCGATGGCGCGGTCAAGACGCACGATCGCATTCGGCTCAAGAATCCCGATTTCGGCGAGCAGACGGTTTACGGTGATTCGCAAACGCGTGTCATCGAGACGACGGCCGGTCGCGTTATCTTCAACGAAATTTGGCCGAAGAAGCTTGGATTTTTTAATAAACCAGCCGGCAAAAAACAGCTGAGCGATATTATCTGGCGTTGCTATCAAGTGGCGGGCCAGGACGGAACCGTCGAGACACTCGATCGATTGAAAGAGCTCGGTTTTGCCGAAGCCACCAAAGCTGGAATCTCCATCGGAATTTCCGACATGATTATTCCGAAGGAAAAAGAGACTGAGCTCGCGAACGCTTACAAGCAGATCAAAATGGTCGAGCAGCAGTATCGCAAAGGCATCATTACCGATGGCGAGCGTTACAACAAGATCGTCGACATCTGGACGCACGCGGGTGACGAAATTTCGAACGTCATGTTCCGCACTCTCGAGCATAACGAGGGTCGCAAGGAACTGAACCCCGTGTTTCTCATGGTGGATTCTGGCGCGCGTGGAAACCGGCAACAGGTGAAACAGCTCGCCGGTATGCGCGGTTTGATGGCGAAACCGAGCGGCGAAATCATCGAGCGCCCGATCACTTCAAATTTCCGCGAAGGTCTGAGCGTCCTCGAGTATTTCATCTCGACGCACGGCGCGCGCAAAGGTTTGGCCGATACCGCGCTCAAAACGGCGGACTCCGGTTATCTCACGCGCAAACTGGTCGACGCGTCACAGGACGTGATCATCAACGAAATGGACTGCGGCACAGTCAACGGCATCACCGTTCGTTCCATTTATGAAGGCGACGAAGAAGTTGTCGATCTTGCCACCCGTATCATCGGTCGCGTTAGTTGCGAATCGATTGTCGATCCAGTCGAAAAGAAAAAGAAAGTCGTCAAAGCGAATCAGCTCATCGACGAGACGATTGCGAACAATCTTCAGCGCATCGGCGTCGAGCAGCTCAAGATTCGTTCCGTGCTCACTTGCGAATGCGGCCGCGGCGTTTGCGCCATGTGTTACGGACGCAATCTCGCCACCGGCCAATATGTGAAGCTGGGCGAAGCGGTCGGCATCATCGCCGCGCAATCAATCGGCGAACCGGGCACGCAGTTGACCATGCGCACGTTCCACATCGGCGGCACGGCCAGCCAGACATTTAAGCAACCGATCGTGAAAGCGAAAAACGATGGCACGATTCGCTTCAACGATTTGCGCACGGTGCAGGCGCTCGATGGCAGCTGGATTGTTCTCAACAAGAACGGCTCAATCAGCGTGCACAACGACGAAGGGCGCGAGCTGGAACGTTACAACATCGTGATCGGTTCCATGATCGCGAAAGATGACGGCGGCAAAGTGAAGAAGGGCGAGACCTTCGTGCAATGGGATCCGTACAACGTTCCGATTCTGACGGACAAAGGCGGTAAGATCGAATTCCGCGACATGATCGCGGGCGTGACGATCAAACGCGATGTCGATGAAGCGACCGGGCTCATGGGCACGGTCATCATCGAGCACAAAGAAGATTTGCATCCGCAAATCGTGGTGATGGGTGACAAAAAAGAAGTGCTTTCGAGTTACTCCATTCCCGCGGGCGCGCACGTCATTGTCGAACAAGGCCAAAAAGTCCGCGCGGGTGCGTTACTGGCGAAGACGCCGCGCAAAGTCGCCAAGACCAAGGACATCACGGGCGGTCTGCCGCGCGTGGCGGAGTTGTTCGAAGCGCGCCGACCGAAAGACGCAGCCGAGATCGCGAAGATCGACGGTGTCGTCGAAATGGGCGGCACGGTTCGCGGCAAACGAAAACTAATTTTGAAAGATCCGGAGACCGGGTCCGAAGAAGAGCATCTCATTTCGCTCACCAAACACATCATCGTGTTCAAAGGCGACTTTGTGAAAAAAGGTCAGCAGCTCACCGAAGGTCCAGTCGTTCCGCACGAAATTCTCGAAGTGTGCGGGCCACAGGATTTGCAGGAGCATTTGGTTAATGAAGTGCAGGAAGTTTATCGGCTGCAAGGCGTCGAAATTAACGACAAGCACATCGAGATCATCGTGCGACAAATGTTGCGCAAGGTGAAGATTACCGATCCGGGCGACACGTCGCTGCTCTGGGGCGATCAAGTGGACCGGCTCGATTTCGATGCTGAAAACGCAACGGTGGTGAAGCAGGGCGGTAAGCCGGCCGAAGCCACTCCAGTGCTGCTCGGCATCACCAAGGCCTCGCTCGAAACAGACAGCTTTATTTCAGCGGCTTCATTCCAGGACACCACGCGTGTGCTGACAGAAGCGGCCACGCTCGGAAAAGTGGATCGACTGCGCGGCTTCAAGGAAAACGTGATCATGGGTCATTTGATTCCGGCCGGCACCGGCTTCCCTGAGCATCGCGAGATCAGGCTAATCGAGAAAGGCGAACCGATCGGCGCGTCGCTCGTCGAAGACGTCGAGCCGTTACCAGCGATCGGTTAATACAACCCCGCCTTGGCGGGCTAGATCGACATGTCGATCGCAACGAAAACCGGCGACTCGGGCGAGACATCGCTCATGTACGGGCGCCGTGTGCCGAAGACCGATCCGCGCGTTGAAGCATACGGCTCCGTCGACGAGCTCAACGCCGCGCTCGGATTCGCGCGCGCTTCTACGACAGACAAATCGCTTGTCGCTCAAATCCAAGCGATCCAAAAAGATTTGATCGTCGTGATGGGCGAGCTCGCGACCGCGCCGGAAGATCGAGATCGCTACGCGAAGGATGGATTTCAATTCACGACCGCAGCCATGGTAGATCGATTGACCGCGCTGATTGTCGATCTCGAAAAAGGAAAAAGTTACAAGGATTGGGCGACGCCGGGCGAGGGGAGCCTGACTGCGGCCACGCTCGATGTCGCGCGCACGATTTGCCGACGCGCCGAACGCCGCGTCGCTCAGCTCATTGTCGATCCAAGAAATTTTAACGGCGAGATCCTTCGTTACTTGAATCGGCTTTCCGATTTGTGCTGGCTCCTGGCGCGGTACGCCGAAAAACAGTCTAAAATCCAAAATCCAAACTCGAAAACCGCGTGAACATTCCGTTTGCCTTTGCCGAGCTGATATAGCATCTTCCCCGTCCGCCGTTCCGCGCGTCGCGGACGGCAATTTTCCCTATGGCGACAACGACAGAATTAGTGCCTGAGCTTCTTGAAGCGGGTGTCCACTTTGGTCATCAGACCAAGCGATGGAACCCGAAGATGAAGCCGTTCATTTTTGAAAAGCGCAACCAGATTTACATCATCAATCTCGACGAAACGGTGAAGCAACTCCGGCGTGCCACCGATTTTCTACAGGAAGTGGCGAAGCGCGGCGGCAAGATTTTATTCGTCGGTTGCAAGAAGCAGGCGCAGGAAGCGATCAAGGAAGCGGCCGTAGCGTGCGGACAATTTTATGTGAACCAGCGTTGGCTGGGTGGGACGTTGACCAATCTCACCACCATCCGCAAGAGCATCGGCCGGCTACAATTCATCGAAAAGATCGAGCAGTCGCCCGATTACAAAAAGATGGGCAAACAGGAATTGGCCGCGCTCAATCGCGAAGCGGCGAAGCTGCGGCGCAATCTGGACGGAATTCTGGAAATGTCGGCGTTGCCCGATGCGATGGTGGTGATCGACACAACGCGCGAACAAAATGCAGTGAGCGAAGCGCGGCGGCTCGGCATTCCGACGGTAGCAATCGTCGATACCAATGCCGATCCGGAAGTGATTGATTATCCGATCGCCGGAAATGACGACGCGATCCGCGCGATTCGCGTGGTCTTACAAAAACTTGTCGATGCAATCGTCTCGGCCAGCGGCGAAGCGCGCATGCGCGAGCAGGTGGAGATGGCCGGCGTCTCCGCGTGACGATTCGCGCGGGGGATTGTCGATCTTAGTGTCGAAGCCCAAAACTTTTTCATGAGCACAACGACCGACATCGATCCAAAACTGGTGAAGCAACTGCGCGAGAAGACGAACGCAGGCATGATGGATTGCAAACGCGCGCTGGCGGAGACGGGCGGCGATTTGGAAAAAGCGGAGGCGTCGTTGCGCGCGAAAGGCATTGCCGGCGCGAGCAAAAAAGCTTCGCGCGCGACCAAGGAAGGCATCGTTGCTTCCTACATTCATCTCCAGGGAAAAGTGGGCGTGCTCGTCGAAGTAAATTGCGAGACCGATTTCGTGGCGAAGAATGAAAAGTTTCGCGAGTTTGTGAAGGACATCACGCTGCATATTGCCGCGGCGCATCCGCTTTACGTGCATCGCGACGAAGTACCCACGAAAGTGATCGAGGCAGAGCGCGCGATTTATGAAACGCAGGTAAAAGGCAAGCCGGCGAACGTGGTGGAGAAAATTGTCGAAGGAAAACTCGACAAATTTTACAGCTCCGTCTGTTTGCTCGAGCAAGGCTTTATCAAGAATCCCGATCAAACAATCAAAGAACTGGTCGCTTCGAAGATCGCCGAGCTCGGCGAGAACATCGTGATTCGCCGATTCACACGTTATCTGGTGGGGGAGCCGCTCGATCAGGAAAAAACACCCGCGCCGGCACAGGCCGACGGCGACGCGGCTTAGTTCTCGGAAACTTTCCGAATCAAACACGCGCACTTTGTGGTGCGTCTGCGAATCTTACTTGGCCACGATGCACGCGGCCCCGCGTCATGCGGCCAGGGGAAAACATTCCGGGGCATTGTCACAAACCACAAACACAAAGAAATCACTTAATAATTATGAAGCTGGACACATTACATAAACTTTACGTCGAAGAACTGCGCGATATTTACAACGCGGAGAACCAATTGCTGAAAGCGTTGCCGAAAATGGCGAAAGCCGCGTCCTCGGAAGAGCTGAAAACTGCTTTCGAAGATCACCTCGGGGAAACGAAGGAGCACGTCGATCGCCTCGAAGAAATTTTCAAAGGCCTCGATGAAAATCCGAAGGGCAAAACCTGCAAAGCGATGAAGGGCCTCGTCGAAGAAGGTTCCGAAATTCTGGAGGAAGAGGGCGAGGAATCGGTCCTCGACGCCGGTATCATCGCGGCCGCGCAAAAGGTGGAGCATTACGAAATCGCGAGCTACGGCACGGTACGCAGTTGGGCAAATTTGCTCGGCGAAGAAGAAGCGGCCGATCTGTTGCAGCAAACGCTCGACGAAGAAGGCGAAGCCGATAAGCGCCTGAACGAGCTGGCTCAGGAGATCGTCAATCCTGAAGCGCTGATCGATGGCGAAACAGAAATGGCCACGAGCGGTTCGCGCCGACGCTAAGATCGACATACGAAATTAATCGCCACCGCCGCCTGCGAGGTCGCGGTGGCGTTTTCGTTTAATGAGATAGATTACGAACGCAATGGGACTGACTGAATACCAACGAAAGCGCGATTTCGGGCGGACGGCTGAGCCGAAAGGCAAGCCCTTGCCCAAAGCGGTCAAAGGCGCATCACGTTTCGTCATTCAAAAACATGACGCCAGCCGATTGCATTACGATTTTCGGCTGGAGATGGATGGCGTTTTAAAATCGTGGGCGGTGCCGAAAGGATTGCCGTGGACAAAAGGCGAAAAACATCTCGCCGTGGAAGTGGAAGATCATCCCGTAGAATACGCAACGTTCGAAGGAATTATTCCGCAGGGGCAATACGGCGGCGGCACGGTGATGGTATGGGACCGCGGAAACTATTACGTCTACGGCGAAAAGCCGTTGCAGGCCTTGCGCGAAGGCCGGCTGCATCTCGTGCTCGACGGCCAGAAGGCGAAAGGCGAATGGGCGCTGATTCGCATCCGCAGCAACGAAGAAAAGAACCAATGGCTGCTCTTAAAAAGCGGATCGAGCATCAAACCGATCTCAAAAAAGCGCGACGACGAATCGGCCAAGAGTGGGCGCACGATGAAACAAATCGCGGGCGATCGCGACGCCGAGTGGGAATCGAACCGCAAAGAGGACGACTCGAGCGCAAGATCGACATTAAAATCTCGCGTCAAAGCAGCGCTTAAAAAAAAAGTAAATCGAAACGAAAGCACTAAGCGGTCTGCTCAGCTTGCGACCAATCTCAAAAAGCTTCCGGCGTGCAAAGCGCGTTTCATCGAACCGATGAAGCCGAAGCTTTTGGAAAAACCGCCGGGCGGCGGAGATTGGCTTTACGAATTAAAGTTCGACGGCATTCGCGCGCTCGCCATCAAGATCGACAAGAAAGTTTCGCTCATCTCGCGAAATGAAAACGAACTGGGCGGCCGCTTCCCGGAAATCGTGGTGGCGGTCAAAGCGCTGCCGTTGCACGAATGCGTGATCGACGGCGAGATCGTGGCGCTCGATGAGGAAGGCCGTTCCTCCTTTCAACTTTTGCAAGGACGCGAAATGGGAGGAACCAAGGCGCCGGAATATTTTTACGTCTTCGATTTGCTTCAAATGAATGGAAGGAACACAACCGGTTTGTCGCTGACACAGCGAAAAGAGTTGCTCGAAAAAATCTGCGACGACGCGAACGAGCCAATCCGTTTTTCGAGTGAAATCACGGGCGATCCGACAAATCTTCTCGGCGAAGTAAAACGACGTGGGCTGGAAGGAATCGTCGGCAAACAGCGACGATCAGCTTACGAAGCGGGACGCCGCAGCGGCGCCTGGATCAAACTGAAATGCGTGAACGAACAGGAACTCGTCATCGGTGGATTCACTCCGCCGCAAGGCGCGCGCAAATATTTCGGAGCGATTCTGGTTGGTTATTACAAAGACAAACGTCTGCTCTTTGCCGGCAAAGTCGGCACGGGATTTACGGGAAAGTCATTGTCGATCTTGTACCGGCAATTTCAGAAGGAAGAACGCGACGATTGTCCTTTCGCCGATTTGCCGTCAAAGCAAGGCGGCGCGTGGGTGCAGGGGATCACGCCATCGATGATGCGCAAGATGCATTGGGTCAATCCAGTTTTCGTTTGCCAGATTAAGTTCGCGGAATGGACACGCGACGGAAAATTGAGACAGCCGGTTTTCCTGGGGATGCGTGAAGATAAATCAGCGCGGGAAATTGTTCGCGAAAGTCCGCGTTCGTGAATCAAACTTGTTCGGCCGACGTCGCGGATTATGGTGCGAAGATGAAAGTGAAAGTGGTGGTGACACCCAAAGCGGCCGTGCTCGATCCGCAGGGAGCCGCCGTGCGCGACGCGATGCAACATTTGGGGATGCCGGAAGTGCGCAGCGTGAGGATTGGCAAATATCTCGAGATCGAAATTGAGAAGGATGGCGCGGATGTCGAGAAGCGTCTGCACGATCTTTGCCGCGATTTACTTTCCAACCCAGTGATCGAAGATTACGAGATGCAGAAATCAGAGGTCACAGAACAGAAGTCAGAAGTCAGAAATAAAACATGAAGGCACTCCGATATTTTTTCTGCGTGGTGCTGCCGCCGGTCGCGGTTTTAATGACGGGCCGGCTCGGCAGTTTTTTTCTGAGCCTTTTGCTGACTTTGCTCGGCTGGATTCCCGGAATCATTCACGCATGCCTGGTCGTGAACGATTATCACGAAGAAAAACGCGCGGAGCGCCTGGCAGTCGCGCATTAGATCGACATGAAGTTCGCCGTCATCCAGTTTCCTGGATCGAATTGCGACCAGGATTGTCTGGCAGCGCTCAACGATCTCGATGGATTGCGCGCTGATTACGTCTGGCACAAGGAAACTTCGCTCGCCGGTTTTGACGCGATTGTTCTGCCCGGGGGATTTGCTTACGGCGATTATTTGCGCTGCGGAGCGATCGCGCGCTTCTCGCCGATCATGGCCGCAGTTTTGGAGGACGCGCGAAACGGGAAACTGGTCATCGGGGTGTGCAACGGCTTTCAGATTTTGTGCGAAGCGGGACTCTTGCCGGGTGCGTTGGTTCGGAATCGCTCGTTGCGTTTCGTCTGCGATATGATCACGACGCGCGTGGAGGTTGCCGATTCGCCGTTTACGCACGGTTGTCCAGAAGGAACGCTATTGCGCATGCCGGTAGCGCATGGCGAAGGATGTTTTTTTGCGGACAAGAATGTGTTGCAGGAATTGAATGAGGAGCGGCAGATCATCTTGCGTTATGTCGATCTTGCCGGGCGCGCGGTAGCGGAAGCGAATCCAAATGGCTCGATCGAAAACATTGCCGGCATCTGCAATCGAGCGCGGAACGTGTTTGGCTTGATGCCGCATCCCGATCGCGCTTGCGAGGAACGTCTCGGCAGCGCGGATGGCGCGAAGATTTTCCGCTCGATGATTCAAAGCGTGGGTGCGGAAAAAAGCCGGGCGGCCTGACGAAAATCCGGGCGCGTGGGAGGGTAGGCTAAGACATTCCATTTGTCTCAACGCGAGACATAAGTGTAACTTAAATTTACACTTTTCCGGCTCCTAGGGCCAGCCGTTCCCTCGTGAAGGGCTGATGGCACCCCCATTGCTCGAATTTCGGGTGCACCAACCATCCTATAATATGCTTCTACAAAAAACCTTACACATGAGTCAATCGGCGGCGGAGTGCAAAGCTCGCCTCGCCAGCATTCAGTCCTACCGGCGCCAATTTGTGATGGTCACAAAGGCGACCGTCACGTCATCGAAGACAGTCGATTTCAGTTTTCGCGGGCCGCTCGGCTTCGAGGCGCGCACGGTCCTGCTGTCGGTGGAGGGAGAATCGCCCGAGCAGTTCGCGTTTGAATCGGTCGGCGGAAATATTGAGCTGATGGGGCTGGTGGATTTCACTGAGATCCGGCCCAAATGCACCGAGATCACGCTGGCTGTTCATTACGAAATCAAGAACAAGATGTTTGCGTGGCTTGATCGGCGTTTCCATTTCGTGGACGCCTTCGTAAATTCGGAGCTCCGCAGCATTCGCGCGCACTTCGAAGGAATCGCCGCGCCGGTGGTGGAACGCATTCCGATGCTACCGCTGTTCGAAACCGCGACGGCTTAATCTCGATCTTACCGAAAGAGCACGAAGCTTTGCTTCGTGCTCTTTTGCTGTACGCGAGTCGTCAGGCGATCCGCACTGCGTGCGTTTTATCGAGGCGCAAAACTTGGCCCGCGCCCGGCGCCATGTCGATCTTCGGATCGACAATTTTCTTTCCTTCGAGTTGGACGCTGCCTTGTTTGATTAATCGATTCGCATCCGCTCGCGATTTCGTAATGCCGAACCCTTGCTGGTAAGCGAGCACGACAAGCGAAACGGCATCCGATTTCGCGCTTTCCAGATTCACGGCGGGCAAGTCTGCATCGGCTAAGCGCCGTTCGCTGAAGCGCGCGTTCCAATCATCGAGCGTTTTCTGTGCGATGGCGCGCGAGTGATAGTTCTCGACGATTTCAAATGCGAGCCGCTTTTTCGCATCGAGAGGATGACTTTCGGACGGAAAGCGCCGACCGAGCAGAAGCGGATAATATCGGGCCATCAGTTCATCCGAAATGCTCATCAATTTTCCAAAGATCTCCGGCGCGGATTCGTTCACGCCGACATAATTTCCCAAGCTCTTGCTCATTTTCTTTGCGCCATCGAGGCCTTCGAGGATTGGCAAAAGAAAGACTACCTGCGACGGCTGCCCCTCCTCTTTCTGAAACTCCCGCCCGACCAGAATATTAAAAAGCTGATCAGTTCCGCCCAATTCCACATCAGCTTGCACCATGACCGAATCCCAGCCTTGCATGATTGGATATTGAATCTCGTGCGCGCGGATCGGTTCCTCTTTGTCGAGGCGCGCGCGAAAATCTTCTCGTTGCAACATCTGCTGAAGCGTCACACGGCTGTTCAGGCGAATGATTTCTTCGAAGCGCATCTTTTGAAACCAATCGCCGTTACAAACTGTCCGTGTTTTTTTTGGATCGAGAATTTTGAAGGCCTGTTCGCGATACGTTTTCGCGTTGGCCATTACCTCATCGTGTGATAACTGCGGTCGTGTGACGGAGCGGCCGCTCGGATCGCCGATCATTGCCGTGAAATCGCCGATAATCAGGATCGCTTCATGACCGAGTTCCTGGAATTGTCGAAGTTTTCGCAGGGCCAGAGTGTGGCCGAGATGGATGTCGGCGCTCGTTGGATCGACACCAAGCTTCACGCGCAGCGGACGTTTGAGCGCGAGCTTTTGACGAAGCTCCGCTTCGCTGATGATTTGCGCAGCGCCTTGTTTGAGCGATTGGAGAGCTTCGTCCGGTTGCAGAGCCATCGCGCGAAGTTAGGACCGGCCTGCCTTATTTGTTTTTGTTCAACAACTCGCGCACCTGGTCGATCGTCATCGGCGCGTTCTCGGTGCTCAAGAATTTTTGACTTTTGCCGCTGACAGAAAACGGCCGCGCATCGGCGAAAGACCGGACGTTGCTTGTTCTGCCGTTCTCAAACGCATCGCGGAGGCTCACCGATGCTCTGGCTGGAAATTCTCCGATCATCAATCCTGTGCGTTGGCGAGTAGCGACGGAAGCGTCGCCACCGCGAAAATGCCGAGCTGAAAATTCGCGCGTCGAAACTGTGCGCTGCTCGGAATACGGTTTGGAAAAGGCGTTCGCCGGAATGTGAAACGAATTAATTCCCACCGCGCTGGCGCGAAACGGACTTTTCGCGGCGAAGTTTTTATTCTGCGCCGAATTCTGCAATACCATTTTCGGCCTGAGCAAGCGGTCGAGAAGTTTAGGTTCCTGCTCTTGGGCACGTGCGACGCCGATGGAAACGGCTAGAACGAGCAGGCCGGAGAGAAACCGCACATCAACGTTGTCCGAAACCGGCTCGCTGATGTAAAGCCAAATTCAACCGAACAATTGCGTCCTTCGAGTTGCAACTTGCAAGATCGACAATCCCCCGCGCTTGCGAGTTTACCAACCGAGCGCGGCCCGCAGTGACGCTGCGCCACGCGGCGCCGGGACGCGACCTGTCGTGATATCCTGCGCCCGAACAAAATGTCCGTAGTAACGCGCGTTGCGATCTTTCTGCGTCTTGATGACTGCGCCTTCCAGCGAAATACCGGCGAACAATCCTTTGCTTCGGCTGTAAGTGTAAACTGCCGCGGTCGGCGCCACGCCTGCCTGCAAGTCGCGTCCAACCGGACCTGCCGCCGCGCTCACATCTGCGCCGAGCGTTACATTTCCATCGCGCGAGAATGCGCGCACCGCGGCGGGATCATTGAGCACGAGCACAAAATCGGTCACTTCCGCTCCGATTTGCGCACCCCAACCGGCGCCGCCTGTCCCGATGAACGACGGCCCCGACCAACCGTGACCCGTGCGCGCGATGACGACGCCCTGGCCGCCCTTGCCACTAAAAACAAAACCGACCTTTAAAACTTTAATCACAGCAAGACCCTGCGCATGTCGAAGTACGTCGCGCGGAATTCCTCGTTCGGGCAGAGCGCGAAACTGGCGAATGATCGACGTAGAATCGTTGACCACTTCCTGGTCGGTCGCGGCGCCAACGCTCGCGATAGAAAGGGCAATCAAGGGAAGAAGAAATGTTTTCATTGGGATATAATTAGTTCGCCCATCGTGCAATGCGCGGACGTATGGTGGCCGAAATGAATTCGTTATTATGGAACCGGTAATCGATCTGGAGAGCGACGTGTATTTTATGCGCGAAGCGTTGCGGCTCGCCGCGAAGGCATTTGCCGCCGAGGAATCGCCGATCGGGGCCGTAGTGGTGCGCGCAGGAAAGGTAATCGGGCGCGCTTTCAATCAGGTCGAGATGTTGAAAGACGCGACGGCGCACGCCGAAATGCTCGCCATCACTCAGGCCGAAGCGGCGGTGGGCGATTGGCGATTGAATGAGTGCGATCTTTACGTCACGAAAGAACCTTGCGCGATGTGCGCGGGCGCGCTCGTGCATGTGCGCATGCGACGCGTGATTTTCGGTTGTGTCGATCTAAAGAGCGGCGCGGCCGGCGGAAAGTTGAATCTCTTGCAGCATCCGGCTCTCAATCATCGCTGTGAAATCACGGCCGGCGTTTTAGAAAAAGAATGCGCCGAGCTCTTGCAAAGTTTTTTCCGGAAACAGCGCGCCCGCAACATCGACAATCCAAAATCCGAAATCTAAAATCCAAAATGGATTTGGCTGCCTCGCTAGGACTCGAACCTAGACAAAGAGATCCAGAATCTCTCGTGCTACCATTACACCACGAGGCAAAATCCGCAGAGCGGAAGACCTAACGCGCAGTTTGGCCGCAGCGCAAGTCAACCGCGGCGTAAGATCGACATATCACTTCGCACGCAGGACGAACTCCGAACCTTCGCGCGCCGCGTCGATTTCGATTTTGCTCCCGGCACGCTTTGCGATTTTTCGCGCTTGCGCAACCATTCGATCAATCGTTGCGTCGTTATGCTCCGGGTGGTGATGGAAAAGCAGGAGTTTGCGAACCTTTGCATCGAGGGCCAACTGGACTGAGGTCGTGAGCGATCCATGGCCCCAGCCGATGTGTTCGGGATATTCCGCGTCGGTAAATTGGGCATCGAGCAGCAGTAAATCGGAACCGGTGAAAAATTCCACGAGTTTGCCGCGCTCGCTCACGCCAAACTTGCGCGCTTCTTCTGCGGTCGCACCAGTCATGCTGGGGGTATGGAGTTTGTGAAATTCGTACGGCTCGTGATCCGGCGCGAACGAGATCGAACCGGCGCGCGTGAAGAGCCGATAACCGACGCAATTGCCCGGATGATTCATCACGATCGCGCGAACGCGCACCGCTCCAATGTGAAATTCCGTCTCTAGCAATTCGTCGATTGAAAGTTTGCTCGGCATATCGCTGATGCGCACTGGGAAAAATGGCATCGCCATTTGGCGGCTGATAATGCTGCTAAAGCTTTCTCCTCCTGCGCCTTTGTAACCTCGGAGACTGATCTTATTTTTTTTCTTGTACGCGGGCAGGAAAAAGGGAAGGCCTTGCACGTGGTCCCAGTGGACATGCGTACTTAATAGGGTGAGGGAAATAGGACGCGCGCCGAACTCGCGCTCCAATTCGATCCCCAAAGCGCGAGCGCCGGAGCCCGCATCTAGGAGAATGATTTCGCCTTCGGCGCGGACTTCCAGGCAACTGGTGTTGCCGCCGTAACGCAGCGTCGCCGGTCCGGGCACCGGGATTGAGCCGCGCACGCCCCAAATTTTTAATCGCGTTGCGTTGGCGGGCGCAGAGGATTTTTTGCGCGCGGCTCGCGCCTTTCCTGCTTTAGGCATTCGCTCGGAAGGGTTCGGAATTCTTCGGCATGAAAGCGGTCATTTCGACGCAGTGGCCATCACTTTATCGCTTCGTATTTATTTACAAAGCAAAAACGGCCACCGTGGTTACCCCCGGGGGCCGTTAAAGAATTACTGCCGTCTCTTCTTACCGAGTCTGCCGCCGGCGCAAGATCGACGTGGCAAGTCCGATCACGCCCAGACCGCAAACGCCGATCATCGGAGCAAGCGCGGACATTTCCGGAACTGGGACCGACACAGTGCCGACGTTGCTGATTTTCGTGCCGTTATCGGGTGATCCGTCATTGCGGGTACCCTGCGCGGCGAATTGCCCCGTGCGAAGCTGATTCGTGGCTGAAAGCACCGCGAACGTACCCAACGCCGCCGATCCGTTAATCGCCGTGGTGCCGTTGTACGTCCAGGTAATGTTCAAAAGATTCGGGTTATCGGTTGGCGCAACCTGGCCTGGTGTGGGTCCGGTTAGCGAGCTCGAGAAAGTCCAGCCGGCTGGTTGGGTGTTCGAATTCGGAATAATTGAGCCGAAATCATAAATGGTGAAGAAATCGCCAGTGTTCACAGCTTGGTTGACCGTCACGTTGGTCGCGTAATTCCATTGAAAATTACCAGCGGAGGGCGTGATGTTCGAGAGCGTAGGAATGATGTCGGCGTTCGCGGCGAGAATCGTTAACCCTAGAAAGATTGCGCCCAGAAGATATTTTTTCCCCATAAATGTGATTGGTTGAGGTGGCTGTGATGCCAAATTCGCGTCGGCATGTCAATATCATTATATATATCGATCTTGTGCGGCGCGGACTGCGTTTTGAGTGATCTTCCGGCTCTTCCATGAATTCTCGCCGTCTCACTTTTCCCTGGCTCGTCTTGTTCATTTTCGGCCTCTGGTTTTGGGCGATCTGGAGTTGCGCGGAACATTGGGCCGGCAATCCAAATTATTCTTACGGCTGGATCGTGCCCTTTCTCGCGCTCGGCTTCGGCATCCGCCGCGCGCTCGCGATCCCGCTCCATGTCGATCTTGCGAACTTCCCTTTCTCACCGCTCAACATTGGCTTGCTCGTTTTGATAAGCGGCGCGCTTGTTTTCGCATTGGAATTTGCGCGCGTGCAAATGTGGCATCCCGAGATTGTGCTTTGCGCAATTTGTTTCCTGGCCGTCGCTTTCAGTCTTTTCGCATTCCGAATTCTCGGAGGCGCTCCGCTTTTGCGCGCGGAATTATTTCCCGTTTTATTTTTCCTCAGCGCCGTTCCGTGGCCTCCTCGGTTCGAACAACCAATCACCAGCGCTCTTATGCAATGGGTCGCGGGCGCAACCGTGGAGCTTTTGCATTGGTTTGGGATCGAAGCGCAAACTTCCGGCGCAGCCATCGCGCTTCGCTCCGGCCTTGTCGGAATTACCGAAGCATGCAGCGGAGTGCGATCTTTGCAGGCCGGAATCATGTTCGGCTTGGCGATGGGCGAATGGTTTCTGCTGCGCCCGTGGCGTCGCGTGGCGTTGTTAATATTTGCGATCGTCTTCGCCTTGGCCACAAACCTTGTGCGCACTTTCACGTTGTCGATCCAGGCGGAACGGCACGGCGCGGACTCTGTCGAACGCGTGCATGATTTGGTCGGCAACATCATAATCACTGCGCTGATTGTCGGAATTTGGCTGGCTGGGAAAATTCTTTCGCGCGCCCAAATTTCGCCGACGCCGTTTTCGATTCCTGCAATGCGCGAAAAACTGCGCGCTCTTTGGAACATGTCGATCCAAGTTTCGCGGCCGGCGTTTCGCGCAATTTTTCTCGCGACTCTCGCCGGCTTCATTTGCGCGCGAACTTTTTGCGCTTTGATCGACATAAACGATCGTACGCAAACCGCGCCATTCTTTAGCGCGCGCGGCGAAAGCAGCGGCAATCATTTTTCCAAAATACCGGGCGATATCTGGCAGGAACTTCATCCGACCAGCGGCGAATATTTTCAGCATGCTGGCGCCGACTTGCCGCGCGGTGTGGCCGATTGCTATCATTTTTTCTGGAAGCCATCGCCGTGGAACCGTTTCGCGCTCGTGCATCGCCCGGACATCTGCATGCCGGGCGTCGGTTGGAAGCAGGCCGCGCCGCCTGAACCGATCGAAGTGGATTTCTACGGCCACGTCGTGCGCTGTTATCTTTTCGAATTTCGCCGCGAAAACAGTTACGCGCTCGAAGTGTGGGGCGTGTGGCGAAACGGCGAACCGCTTTCGCTCGATTACGATGCTGCGCAAGTTTTTGGCGCTGCGCCGGCGTCGGCTTCACAACATTTCGAAGGCAAACGGCGTTCCGCTACAGAGATCGTGGCTTGCAGCTTGATCGGCGAAGGCGCGGCGCCGTCGCGCGAATTTGCAGTGGCGGTGTTGCGTTCTGCCTTCGACTATAATCCGCGATGATGGCTCAAAACGGCGAAGCACTTCCGGAAAAAAGGATTCGTGGCCAACGTCAGGCCGCACGCCGCAAGCGAATCATTTTCGTCGTCTTTTTTTGTGTGCTCGGGGCAGTCGCCATTTTTGCGGCCAAGCCCGCTTACCACGCGATGAAGGCGTGGCGCGCGCAACAAATCGCCGCGCAAGGCGACGCATTTTTTAACGCTGGAAAAAAAAATGAAGCGGCTGCGAAATATCGCGCCGCTTTGCAGCTCGATCCTTTCGGCTACCGACCGCTGAAAAGCGCCGCTCTTTTTTCTTCGCGCAACAATCGGCCTGAAGCGGTCGATTTGTGGGAGCAAGTGGTGCGGCGACCGGAATGCACAATCGCGGACCGGGAAGAGTACGCCGCTGCGCTTTTGCAATTGGGGCGAATGGCTGTCGCGGAAAAAATCATCAGCGAATTGTTAAAATCAAATCCCGACACGAAGACTCTCGATCTTGCCGCGCGTTACGCGAGCAGGAACGGCGACGAAGAGAAAGCGGTCGAGTTCGCGCGTCTGGCTGCGACGCGCGCCCCGCAGGATGATTCTGTACAGTTCGAGCTCGCGCAGGTGCTGGCCGTTTCGCGCGATCCGGAATTGCGCGCCGAAGCGCGCAAGAATTTGTGGGCGCTCGCCGAAAAGGAAGGGTCGTTGCAGCGGCCAGCGATCGAAGCGCTGGCCAAAGCGCCGGAGCTTTCGCCGGAGGAAAAAGAGCGCGCCATTCAAGCGCTCGCACGGTTGCCATCGCAAACTGCGCTCGAAGGATTGATGGCGTCGGATTTGCAATTGCAACTGCATCCGGAGCAGGCGGAACAAATTTACGAAGATGCCTCTACGCGCTGGGCGCGCGGCGAAACGCGCGATCTGGTCGAGCTTTCGCGCTGGCTCAATTTGCACAAACAATCCGAGCGCGTGCTGCGGCTCATTCCGGAAGATCGCGCTTTGTCGAACGAAGATCTTTTGCTCTCGCGCATGGACGCGATGGCGAATGCGGCGCGCTGGGATGAGATCGATGCTTTGCTCGTGCGCCCCGGTCTTTCGCTCGAGCCAGCCGTCGCGGAAAGTTTTCGCGCACGCACCGCGCAGGAACGTGGCAGCGGGCTCGATGCCGATGTGCATTGGAACCACGCCATTTCGCTCGCGGGTGTCGATCCTTTCAAATTGCGGTTCATCGCGAATTTCGCGGAGCAAAGTCACGCCGGCGAAGTCGCGCTGCGCTGTTACGACTTGCTTGCGCGCATTCCGGGTCATGCGCCGTTTGCTCTTGGTGCGATGCAGCGCCTGACCGATTTGAATGGCAACACGATCGCGGCCCGTTCCGTCGCCGAAAAAATTTCCAACTTCGCGCCGGACGATCCGAACGCACGCGACCAGCTTGTTTATCTCGATCTTCTCCTCGGGCGCAACATCGACAATAACTTTGAGCTAGCGAAAAAATTGGCCGAGCAATATCCGACGCGTCTTTCCTATCGCGTGACCGCAGCGCTGGCTTACCTTCGCAAGGAAGAAGCCGCGCCCGCGCTCAAACAATTTGACGGGCCGCCGATCGATTGGTCGCGCACACCGCCCGCGTGGGCCGCGGTTTATGCAGCAACGCTCGCGGCCAACGATCAAACTGAACAGGCGCGCGAAATGGCCGCGAAGATACCGGTGGAAAAATTAAATCGCGAAGAGCGCGAGCTGATCGCGCCGCTCATCAGCGCCGCTCATTGATTTAAAGCAAGCTCGCGCCGAACGCCCCCGGTCCGCCGCGTTTCCAGCGCAGTTCCGGATGCAGATTGATTTCATCCGCGCGCACTTCGAAGCCGGCCGAGCGCAGCAAATAGGAAATGCCTTCGCGACTTTCCATCGTCTCTTTCAAGCTGCGCGCAAAGAGCTCGATGTATTCCTTGTACGATTCGAGGGACAACTTGCCTTCCGAAAAATTTTCCGCCAGCGCTTCGTCGTGATAATCGATCAGCTCGATGAGAGCGCGCCGCAATTTTGAACGCATCTCCGGATCGACCACGATTTTGAAAGGCGTCGCGCCCGGATCGGGCACAGCCAATTCTCGTTTCACGCCTGCCTGATCGGCGGAGACGATGTGAAAATCGCGATGTTCCTCCATGTCGATCTTAGGAGATTGTCGATCTTAGAAGAGGAAGGCGAATCTTTTCGCGCGAGGCGGCGCGAATTTCAAAAGAAAATCGGGATAATCAGAATCGCTACGATGTTCACGACCTTGATCATCGGATTGATCGCCGGCCCGGCGGTATCTTTATAAGGATCGCCCACCGTGTCGCCGGTGACGGACGCCGCGTGCGCGAATGAGCCTTTGCCGCCAAGATTTCCTTCTTCGATATATTTCTTCGCGTTGTCCCACGCGCCACCGCTCGAAGTCATCGCGATGGCGACGAACAAACCGGTCACAATCGTGCCGACAAGTAATCCGCCGAGAACGACTGGGCCGAGTTGTGGAATGACGGCGACGGCCAAAACAAAAACCACCGGCAGCAAAGCCGGCACAATCATTTCGCGCAGCGCGGCTTTCGTCACAATGTCCACGCACTTTCCGTAGTCGGGCGTGTCTTCGCCGCGCAAAATTCCCGGCTTGGCCGTCAGTTGGCGACGCACCTCTTTCACGACAGCGCCGGCCGCCTTGCCGACCGCATCCATGCTGAACGCGGTGAAAACAAATGGGAGCAATCCGCCGATGAACAGACCGATGATCACTTTTGGTTCGGTCAGCGAAAATTGGAAAGAGAAAACTTTTCCGGTACTCACCATGTGCGCCTTTAATTCTTCGACGTACGAACCGAAAAGCACGAGTGCGGCCAATCCCGCGGATGCGATCGCGTAACCTTTCGTGACCGCCTTCATCGTGTTGCCGACGGCGTCGAGCTCATCGGTGACATGGCGCACTTCTTTCGGCAAATTGCTCATCACTGCGATACCGCCAGCGTTGTCCGTGATCGGACCAAACGCATCGAGCGAAATAATAATCCCCGCCATCGACAACATCGACATAACGGCGATCGCGATGCCGTAAAGACCCGCGAAATGGTAGCTGAGCAGGATCGCGATGCCGATGAAACCAACCGGCAGCGCAGTCGCATGCTGGCCGATGGCGAGACCGGCGATAATGTTCGTCGCGTGCCCAGTTTCGGAAGCGTGTGCGATTTTGCGCACCGGCCGAAAGTTCACCGACGTATAATAGTTAGTAATCAGGACCACCACGAAGGTCATCAGCAATCCTATGAGCGCCGCGAAATACAGATCGGTCGACGAACGCCCGATACCCAGTGTGGTGATGCCATTTGGAAAAAGCAGATGCGTCGCGGGCCAGTAAAGCACGGCCGACACCAGCGCGCTCATTCCGACCGCGCCCATCAAAACGTTCGCCGGTTTCGCGCCGCTAATATTGACGAATAAAATCCCGATGATTGCGCCGATCACTGAAATGCCGCCGAGCACAAACGGGAAAATGATCGCAGCCGGTTCAGCGGCCACCGTCAGCGCCGCCACCAGGATCGCGCCGATCAAACTGACGGCGTAAGTTTCAAAAACGTCTGCCGCCATGCCGGCGCAGTCGCCCACGTTATCGCCCACGTTGTCCGCGATCGTCGCCGGATTGCGTGGATCATCTTCCTCCAGCCCACTCTCGATCTTGCCGACGAGATCGGCGCCGACGTCGGCCGCTTTTGTGTAAATGCCGCCGCCCAATCGCGCGAACACGCTGATCAAACTCGCGCCCAGCGCGAGGCCGACCAAACTGTGCACCGCCAGATCGTGTCCGATCATTCGGCCGGCCACGCTGTAAAAAATTCCAACCGCGAGCAAAGCCAAACCGACCACGAGCAATCCAGTCACAGCGCCGCCGTTAAACGCGACGCGCAACGCCGCGCTGCGCGAATGACTCGCCGCTTGCGCCGTACGCGTGTTTGCCAGCACCGCGATGCGCATCCCGATAAAGCCCGCGGCGAGCGAACAAAATGCGCCGAGCAAAAAGCCAAACGCGGTCGCGTGATCTTTGAAAATGAAAAGCAAAATGAAAATCACCGCCGCGATCGCGCTGATCGTGATGACTTGCCGATTGAGATAAGCCTTCGCACCTTCCTGCACCGCATTGGCGATGAAACGCATGCGCTCGTTCCCCGGCGAAGAGCGCAAAATCACGCCGATGAGCACAAAAGCGAACGCGAGGCCGATGCCCGCGCACAACATCGACATACGCACACCGGAATGAAGAAGATCGAAAGCTAACAAATTCATAGAAGGCTCCGGAATTAAAGCTGTGGACAGTAGTAGGTTTTGTCCCGCTGGCAAAGGCTATTTCGGCAAGCGCTAAAAGGCTTGAGTTCCTACTCGTAAATAGTATCAACACTGCGGCCAAACTCGAGACCATTACCGATTCAGATCTGAGGTCCGCCACTTCCTCATGAAACGAAATCCACGAAAGCAGTCCGGGATCTTTCGGCTGCGACTTCTTTTTGCGTTCGGGCTCTGTTTGAGCGGGACGTTTCTGACGCTTCTCAGTCTTGCTTCGGCACAGGTGAGGGAAACCAAGTCGGGCACGATGTCGACATCGTTTGCGCAAGCCACGACAGAGACTACGCCATCAACCGGCGATTGGTCGATTGTTCCGTCCCCAAACTTCACCTTCAAATCAGGTGAGTCTGAATATCAGCGAGGTAACCAGCTCTATGGGACGACTTGCGTCGCTGGGAACTGCTGGGCTGTCGGATATTATGAGAACAATGGTCTTTTTTATACACTAACGGAGTTATTGGATGGGAATAGCTGGGTCATCATTCCCTCGCCCGATGTTAGTGGAATGAACGATCAACTTAAAAGCATTACATGCGCTTCAGCGAATGATTGCTGGGCCGCCGGCTACTCCAATGACCCGACGGGAGCTGTATTCCAGACTTTAGTTGAACATTGGGATGGAACTTCTTGGCAGATTGTTGCCTCCCCTAATTCTCCGGGTAGGCAAAACTATCTCTATGGCGTCACGTGTACGGCGGCAAATAACTGCTGGGCCGTGGGCTATTCCCACAAGCCTAGCGACAACAGCAATCAGACATTGATCGAGCAATGGAATGGGGCTGCGTGGACAATTGTGCCCGCCGCGGATGAGCCCTTCACGAACTATCGTCTCTCCGCGGTCGCTTGTTCCTCGGCGAACAGCTGT
This sequence comes from Verrucomicrobiota bacterium, assembly GCA_041167045.1. GTDB lineage: Bacteria > Verrucomicrobiota > Verrucomicrobiia > Chthoniobacterales > UBA10450 > CATPCN01. The sequence goes on along the minus strand of JBEEGW010000007.1, from coordinate 269,506 downwards.
TGGGCAGTTGGCGACGCGTACGTGAATAATACCTACCGAACGTTAATCGAACAATGGAACGGCGCCTTCTGGTCCGTCGCTAGTTCACCCTCGCCGAGCGTAACCTACAACGCGCTGGTCAATGTGACATGCACCGCGGCTGATAATTGTTGGGCCGTCGGGTCTTCCCAGGCCGAGAATTCGTCTTACGTAACGCTTGTCGAACAGTGGAACGGGGCGTCTTGGCACGTCGAGCCATCTCCGAATTTCACCGCGCTTCCCGGTGTGACTACAAATAGTGAACTTGAAAGCGTTACATGCGCTTCGGCAGTCGACTGCTGGACCGTCGGTTCCTATTTCGATGGTGATGGTAATAAGGATCTTTCGCTCATTGAACATTGGAATGGCACCTCTTGGACGATCTTTGCTTCGCCCAATCCTCCAAACAGTGATACAGCATTCCTTTACGGCGTGACTTGCGCCTCCGCTACAGATTGTTGGGCTGCCGGTTATTACTACCCGAAGATTGGCGACCCACAGACGCTAATTGAACACTACAGTGTCGCTGGTGCTTCACCTACACCAACACCTACTCCGACTCCGACCGCGACACCAACACCAACCCCCACGGCTACCCCAACGCCAACAGTTACTCCGAGTCCGACACCTACGCCCACATCAACTCCAACGCCGACCGCGACACCAACACCAACTGCAACTCCTACGCCGCCCACGACTGGCCCGGCGGTGATGACTAGTCCGCCGCCGGGATCGACCTTCACTTCTTCTAGCGTGACCTTCACCTGGAGCGCGGGCAGCGCCACAAGTTACCAGCTCTTTGTGGGCAATTCTACCGGAGCCTCTGACATTTATAACTCTGGAACCATTAGTGCCCGCTCGGCGACGGTGAATAATATGCCTACCGACGGGAGAACGATTTACGTGCGGCTTAGTTCACTTATCTCGAGGACTTGGCAGTTCAACGATTACACCTACAGAGCCGTAAGCGCTGGTGCTACGCCGACGCCCACTGTCACGCCGACGCCTACTCCGACCGCAACACCAACTCCGTCGCCTACTGCGACACCAACCCCAACTCCAACCCCCACAGCGACGCCAACTGCTACACCGACACCGACTCCTACGCCTACAGTTACTCCCAGTCCGACGTCAACGCCGACAGCGACACCTACACCAACAGCGTCTCCAACTCCTACACCGCCCACTACTGGTCCTGCAGTGATGATTTCTCCCTCACCAGGATCGACCTTCACTTCTGCCAGCGTGACATTTACCTGGAGCGCGGGCAGCGCCACAAGTTACGAGCTGTATGTGGGCAACTCTCCCGGAGCGTTTGATATTTATGACTCTGGAAGCATCACTGCGCGTTCAGCTACCGTGAATAATATTCCTACCGACGGGAGGACGATTTACGTGCGGCTTCGTTCATTCATCTCAAGGACCTGGCAGTTTAACGATTACACCTACAAGGCTGCAGGCGGTGCGGTCACTCCTACGCCAACACCAACCCCAACGGTTACACCTACGCCTACACCAACCGCCACGCCAACCCCTACACCGACCCCGACTGCCACACCTACACCGACACCAACGGTTACACCTACGCCAACCGCAACTCCGACTCCTACACCGACTCCGATGCCGACGTCGACGCCAACGGCCACCCCGACGCCTCGCGGGCACTAAGCTATACTTTTTCAGCTGGAATGGCCGTAGCGTGGCGCGCGACTTACAATTCGAAGATCGAGCTTAGCCGTTGCATGAATGACGCCGTGTATTCCTGCGCTTTCTTTTCCTGGTCGGCGGGGATAGCGGCGTCTTTGAGAATGCCTTCGGTTTCCATTTTGCGGCGCGCGAGGAGCTCGCTCAGTTGTTGCAAAGTTTCGGGCGATTGGCGCAGCACTTCGGCCATCATCGATTTGCTGATTTCCATGACGTAACAATCGCCTTGCGCGCGTACGGTCGCGCTGCGCGGTTCGCCCGTGAGCAGCGACATTTCGCCGAAGCAATCGCCCGAGCGCAGCACGCCCACCTGGATGCTGGTGCCATTTTTCGAGACGGAAACGCCGGCCGAGCCGCGCAATAAAATAAACATGGAATCGCCCGGCGCGCCTTCTTCGATCACGCGCTCGCCGCGGCCGAAGTGGTCGAGCTTCGATTTCTTGAGCAAATCGTCGAGCTGATTAGCGGGAAGACATTGAAAGAGCCGGTCGCCGTGCAAAATGACGCGCGCTTCGTCCACGCCTTCCTGCGCGGAAGGCGGGGCGTGCCGCTGCATTTGCAGGGTGCGAATGGGAAAGGGAATGGTGATGCGTTGCCGCTTGAATTCGTACCAGATATTTGTGCGGATCGCGTCGCTCACGTCGTTGTACATGGCGTGGCTACCCATCCAGTATTTGATTTCGTAGGTCACGGCCGATTCGGCAAAATCGACCACGTAAATTTTCGGGCGTGGATCGGCCAGCACGCCGGTGGCATTCGAGGCGGCGTGAAAGAGCGCATCCTTCACGCGATTAGGCGGCGTATTGTAATCGACACCGATGCGGATGCGCATGGCGTGCACTTCGGTGGGATAATGCAGATTGATGATCGTCTGCCGGACGATCTCGTTATTCGGGATATCGAGGTAAATACCGTCGTTGGTGCGCAAACGCGTGGAGCGCCAGTTGATCTCCATGACTTCGGCGAAGCGGTCGTGCACCTGCAACCAGTCGCCCACTTTGTAAGGCCGGCTGATTTGTAATGAGACGCCGGCGATGATTCCGCCGAGCAAATTTTGGCCGGCCAAGCCGAGCAAAATCGCAAGAACGCCCGAGCCAGTGAGGACGCCGGTGAGCCAGCGGCTGGCGTGATAGCCATACCAAAGCACGAGCAAAAGCGTGATGAGGAAAATAAGAAGCGCGATGATTTGCCGCGGAAAGTGGGGGATCGGCGTTTGCCGTTTCTTTTCGAAATAAAGGTCCCAAATGTACCGATCCACCAATGCGATGGCGATGGCCGCGCTCAAGAGCACGACGGCAGTGCCGACGTGATTGCGCATGTCGATGTTGACGCCGTAAATCCACATCGCGGCGTAAAACGCGAGCGCCAGACAAAAGAGCCGATAGAGAAGACCAAGACGCACACCGGCCCGCCGTTTCAGAAAACGGCCGATCGCGATCATGACGAAAAACGTCGCGATGCAAACAACGATCGCGGCAACGGTTCGTTGCGGTTCTAGCAGATTAAACATGATTCACACCGCCGTGATGATAGCAGCGCGCCATGTGTTGCGACAAGCTTTGCCGTAGCCACCAGACTGCGACCGAGGACGTCCTCTTTGGCTACAACTTATTTGGCGGTGCAATCACGAGCCACGCCCAGCCCGCCAGAAAACAGACGCCGCCCAGTGGCGTGATCGCTCCTAACGAGCGCACGTTTGTCAGCGCCATCGTGTACAAACTTCCGCTGAACAAAATAATTCCGGCCACGAAAAGCCAGAACACTCCGCGATTCGCCGCCGCGAAAAATGCGAGCACGAACAAGGCAATCGCGTGGATGAAATGATAAAGCACCGCCTTGTTCCAAACATCGAGTAGCCCGTGCGCTTCGATTGTCGATCTTAGCGCGTGCGCGCCAAACGCGCCGAGCGCCACCGCCAGAAAACAAAGCGCCGCCGCGATGCGCAAAAGCAAACTCGAAGTCATCCGCGAAACTTTATGTCGATCTTAGACTTCGCGGCGATGACCTTCGGCGTCGTATTCGTACGTCTTACCAGCTTCTTCGTCGCGCGTGGTCTTGTGCGAGCCATCGCAGTACGGCTGATTTTTGGAAAGGCCGCACATGCAGATGAAGACGGATTTTTCCTGCGGTTTGATTTCGAGCGGAGCGTTGTCGGATTTTATGATTCTGCGCATGGCGAAAACTTAGCGTCTGTCCCGCTTGCCCTGCAATCATTGTCTCGATTAACTTGCGCGCATGAGTCGTCGCTCGTTCTTCGCGCTTTTTCTCTTGCTCGCCATTCCATCAATCGCTTTCACGGCGATCCCGATTCAAGAACGCGCCGATCGTTTTCTCGACCTGGCTAATGCCGGATTCAAAGCGCTTACCAAAGTGAATCAGGAAGCGCAATGGGACGCGCTGCGCGATGTCACGCCGGAACACGACGCAGCGTCCGAAACGGCGGGCAAAGCGTACGCGGCATTCAACGGCAATCCGGCGCTCATCACGGAAGCGCGCGAGCTGTTGACGCATCGCTCGGAATTAAAAGAGCTGACCGTGCGCGAGTTGAATCAACTGCTGCTCAACGCCGCCGAAGGTCCGATGACAAACCCCGATCTCGTTGCGAAACGCGTGGAAGCTGAGACGAAACAATCGTCGATCTTAAACAGCTTCGAATTCAAACTGAACGGCCAGCCGATCACCGCGAACAAGATCGACAATCTGCTTACGACGAGTACCGATCTGGCGGAACGGAAAGCAGTTTGGGAAGCATCGAAGGAATCAGGCCCGGCGCTCAAACCGAATTTGATCAAGCTGCGCGATTTGCGCAACGGCGTCGCGAAAGAGATGAAGCATTCGGATTATTTTGCGCTCGAGGTCGCCGGTTACGGCATGACGACCGAAGAGATGATTAAGATGCACGACGATTTTTTGAAGCAACTGCGCCCGCTTTATTTGCAATTGCACACCTGGGCGAAATACAAGCTCGCGGAAAAATATCATCAGCCGGTGCCGAAAAAAATTCCGGCGCATTGGATCAACAATCGTTGGAGCCAGGAATGGACCGGGCTCGTGGAAGCGGCCAACATCGACGATCGTTTCAAAGATCGACAACCGGAATGGATCGCGAAAACGGCCGAGCAATTTTACACCGGACTCGGTTTCGCAGCGTTGCCGGCCACATTTTGGACGAAGTCCGATTTGTATCCGGTGCCGGCCGGCGACAAGCGCAAGAAAAACACGCACGCCTTTTGCAATCACATCGATCTGGAGAACGACATTCGTTCCCTGCAAAACATCGAGCCGAATTCGCAATGGTTTTTCACCGCGCATCATGAGCTCGGGCACGGCCATTACTTCATGGCTTACACGCGGCCGGAAGTGCCGCCGCTTTTGCGGATCGGCGCGAACCCCGGATTTCACGAGGGCATTGGCGAATTAATTTCGCTCGCGTCGAGTCAGGTGCCGTATTTGCAATCGCGCGGCGTCTTGCCAGCCGATTTCAAAGCGGACGCGACCGCGTTTCTGCTCGACGACGCGCTCGCTCGCTCGATCCCGTTCATGTTTTTCTCGAGCGGCACGATGACGCATTGGGAAGCGGACGTGTACGCGAAAAATCTTCCGGCCGACCAGTGGAATGCGCGCTGGTGGAAATACGTGAGCGATTTTCAGGGGATCGAGCCGCCGAGTCCGCGCGGCGAAGAATTCTGCGATGCCGCGACCAAGACGCACATCAACGACAACCCTTGTTATTACTACAGCTACGCCGTCGCGACCGTGCTCAAGTTTCAATTGCACGATCACATCGCGCGCAAAATTCTGCATCAACCGCCGCAGGCTTGTAATTATGCGGACAACAAAGAAGTCGGCGCGTTTCTGCAGAACATTTTGAAAAAAGGCGGCACGGAAGATTGGCGAAAAGTTTTGCGCGACGCGACCGGCGAAGATCTTTCCACGCGTGCCATGGCCGATTATTTCAAGCCGCTGCAAGCCTGGCTGGAAGAACAGAACAAAGGCCGCCAGATCGGCTGGGAGTAGAGTCAGAAGTCAGCCGACGGACGGATCGCGCGCAAATAACGTTCGGCGGATCGCGTGACGACAGTTTTTGCGTCGGACAAAACGTTCGCGCTCCACCATGCGCCGTAGATTTTTTCAAACGCGAACGGTTCGATAAGGTCGACAATTTTTTTGATCGCGGCCGGACCGAGCGGGATCAGGTTCGGATAGCTGCGCATGAAACTGACCCACTGTCGATCTTGCACGACTTGAATGATGTCGCCGGCAAGCAGCGCGCCTTTGCCATCGCGGCCGACCGGCCAATGCAGAACCGTTCCGCCCTCGAAATGTCCACCGCAATTAATCAACGTAATGTTGTCCCAAAGCGGCAAAGCATTTCCGTTCCAGAATTCGATGCGCGGACTTTGGCGCATGACCCATTGTCGATCTTGCGCGTGCAAAAATATTTTCGCGTCGAAACGCTCGGCCCACTCAATCATGGCGGAATAGAAATGCGGATGGGAAATGGCGATGGCGCGAATGCCCGCGCGCGCGTTGACTTGATCGAGCGTTTCGTCGTCGAGCAGCGTGATGCAGTCCCAAAGAATGTTTCCGCTGGTCGTCTGCAAAAGCAGCGCGCGCTGGCCAATCGCGAATTCGGGCTCGGTGCCGATGCCGAGAAGCTGCGGCGCTTCGGCTTGAAATTTGTTGTGATGATCGGCGCGCAATTTTTCCAGCGTTGTCGACGCCTGACCTTCGCGACGAACATATTGCCGTTCGTCTTCGCAAATCGGACAGCGTGTCGGCGGGAGCGCGCTTTCGGTAAACTGCGTCCCACATTGCACGCAGATAAAATTTTCCATGTCGATCTTAGCCCGCGGCGGAGGATGTGCGTTGCTCGCGATTACGCGCGAACGGATTGAAATCGGTGTCGCGATCGTAAACGTCCACGCCTTCTGCGCGTTTTAATTTGTTCACGACAAGATAGGTCAACGGCGTGGCGGCGGCTTCGTAGAGCACTTTCGCGACGTAGCCGGAAACGATCAGATTGAGCATCGTCGTCCAGGAAGTGCGTCCGCCGAACGCGATCAGGATGACGGTCGTGGTGTCGACAAACTGGCCGGTGATTGTCGATCCAACCGTGCGCGTCCAAAGCCATTTGCCGTCGGTCCAAAGTTTCATTTTGGCGAGCGTGTAGGAATTTGTGAACTCGCCGAGCCAGAACGCGACCAGACTCGCGACGATAAATCGCGGAACGATATAGAAAACCGCTTCGAACGCTTTTTGATTCGGCCAATCGGGCGCGGCCGGAATCCAGACGACGAACAAACCCGTCAACATCAAAATGGCCGAGGCGAAAAAGCCGAGCCAAATAGCGCGACGCGATGCGCCGTAGCCATAAACTTCGGTGAAAATATCGCCGAAGATGTAAGTGATCGGGAAAAGCAATTGCGCGCCGGCGACGTTCGCGACGATGGCGCGCCCGTGAAAATGAAAGAGCGGTATCGCACAGATTTTTTGGCCGACCAAATTCGAGATGAGCAGAATGACGACAAAGATGTGGACGAGCAGATCGTAAAATCGATAGCTGCTCAGCCGCGCATCGCGCGCAGTCAATCGGCGAACAACATTGTTAGGCATCGCGAATCACTGGCGCTTAGCCTGCGAAAGTTTTGTAAAGAAGTCCAACAACTCCACCGCCGAGCACGACCGGAACGATTTGCCATCTCCATCGAATCATTCCGACAAGAGCGGCGATTCCGATCAGGACGGCGAACCAATCGATAACGCCATTTGGCAAATGAATGACGTGAAGCGTGAACCACACCGCGAGATTTAATATGACGCCAACCACCGCCGCGGTGATGGCGGAAAGCGCGGTGCTGATGGTTTTGTTGCCGCGCAATTGTTCGATGTGCGGGCCGCCGAGAAATACCCAAAGAAAACAAGGCGTGAAAGTGACCCACGTGGTGATGAGCGCTCCAATCGTGGCGGCAAGCAGCGGAGAAAGATTTTCCGGCTGATTCCATCCAGCCATGAAGCCGACGAATTGCAAAACCATGATGAGCGGGCCCGGAGTGGTTTCGGCCAGGCCGAGGCCGTCCATCATTTGGCCAGTCTTTAACCATCCGAAATGTTCGACCGCGTGTTGCGCGACGTACGGCAGCACCGCATAAGCGCCGCCGAATGTGACGACGGCAGCCTTGCTGAAGAAAATTCCTTCGCGGAAAATTGTGTGGTCGGTTCCGAGAAAAAAAGCGACGAGCGCGATCGGCAACCACCAAAGCAAAAGACAAACGATCGTCACTCGAACCGCGCGAGCGATTGATGGTCGCGTGTGCTCAGGCGCGGCATCGCGATCATCGAGCACCGAAGTTGCGTCGGCACTGTGAGAAGAGATTACGTCGAACTTGGCGGGCCAAAGTTTTCCGCCGATCAAACCGATTATGCCGGCGCTGAAAATGATGATCGGGAACGGAACTTTGAAAAAGAAGATCGACATAAACGCGAGCGCGGCGATCGCCCACATGATCTCATTGCGCAGCGCTTTTTTTCCAATGCGAATGACGGCGGCGGCGACGATCGCCATGACGACCGGCTTCAATCCGTAGAAAATTGCGGCGATCCACGGCACGCCGCCATAAGCCGCGTAAACAAAACTGAGCGACCAAAGCACAAAGATCGACGGAACCACAAACAAAGTGCCAGCGACAATTCCGCCCGCTGTTTTGTGCAGCAGCCAGCCGACATAAATCGCGAGCTGCTGTGCCTCTGGCCCGGGCAGCAGCATGCAATAATTGAGCGCGTGCAAAAAGCGCGACTGCGCGATCCAGCGGCGCTTGTCCACCAGCTCTGATTGCATGATCGCGATTTGACCAGCGGGACCGCCGAACGAGATGAAGCCGAGTTTCAGCCAAAACAAAAACGCTTCGCGAAAACTCGGATGACCAGTCGATGTCGATCTTTCCGTCAACTTCTCACCGCTTCGTTCGTTCACCGAACGAAAGTATCACATGATAAAGCCGCTGCCTTTCGCGGCGTTCACGAAAAACGCGCCGGGAAATTATTCGCGATGGTGAATCGAGCCTGCGCCGGTGATGTGTTTCTCGATGTGCGGTGGATTGCCGAAGTAACTGACATCGCCTGCGCCAGTGATGGAAACTTTCAAAGTATCCGAAACGGTGACTTCGGCGTCGGAGGCGCCGGTGGTGGAGATTTCGACGATCTTCGCTTGTAGCGATTTGGAGTTTAGCTCGCTCGCGCCGGTCATGCTGCCGAGGAGCTCGTTCACCGTCCCGCTTAGAATGATTTCGGAGGCGCCGGTGGATTTAAGATAAAACTTATCGCCGGAAATCTGATTCGCTTTCAATTGCGTGGCGCCGGTGAGATGCGCACCGTTCAGTCCAGCACTGGAGACGACGACTTTGATTTTGTGAGAAGGGGACAGGCGCCTAGTCGAATGCAGTCGAAGTCTGTCGCCATTAATCTCACTGTCGATGTAACCGAGAAGATTTTCATCGGTGGTAACGCTGAGGGCCGGCGAGCCGCTGTGCCACTCGATCTCGAAAGCGCCGTGCGCTTCGATTTCGGCAAAGGCGCTGATGGTACGTTGATCGGTTTTGATGTGGCCGTTGCCACGAACGCCGACCCAGTCGCAGCCAGGAAGCAGCAAAGTCAACGCCGCCAAAAGAGTTATGTCGATCTTGTTCATAAAAAGAGCCCTCTATCTAATATGATGCGCGCGGCCGGATTTTGGATTCAACGAATGAATAACACCTGTTACAAACCTAAGTCCTCGATGGGAAAAGTGCTGAGATCTTCCTCCATCGCCCGGCCAGGGGCATCGAGGTGCGGTGGACTTCCGCAGGACGCGGTGGTGGCCCGCAGTTTCCAGAAAGTTTTCTCGGCCGGCGCGCCCTCGGCGTCGCGCACCGTGTAATTGCCTTCCATCACACGTCCATCGGCGCTGACGCGTCGCGGGACTTGCGGATCTTCGCGGTGCCCGATTCCGACCATGAGAAATCCGTGGTGCGAGTCGAAATCGTAGGGCTGCGGTGGAGTTCCTCGCACACCGTGCGTGGTTGTCGGAAAAAGCGTTCCGAAGTCCGCCTCCATCGTGAAGCGATATTCAAGGCGCTTGCCTGCTTCTGTTATGTTGAGAAACCCGACCGATCCGAAATTACTGCCAGGATTGAAAACACGGGCGTAACCGTAACCCATCGTGTGATAGTAGGATTGCGGTCCGGTCACGGACTCGTCTTCTTTGCCTTCAACCAAGCTGCCGGCATTGATGAGTCGAATTTCGTGAACATTCACCGAACGACCATCGAGCAACTCTGCATGCGTACCGGGAGTTGGTGTCTCTTCGCGCAGCACGACGTGGTAAATAGTTTTTGTCACATATTTACCCGGTTCGGCGATACTTCCGCGTTTGCCGCTTTCCTCGGATTTCACCTGGCCCACCCAAAAAGTGCAATTACCGCTCAAGTTGGGCGAAGGTGATGGTGATAGTGATGGCGCTGGCGCTACATCGCTCAAATGTATCCACGCGACATTGGCGCGTTTCAGGGCGTGTGCCTGCAAAGCGACTTCCACGGAGTTAATTTCGATTAAATGTCCCGTGCGGACCGAGCCATCGCGCAAGTACGCTTCATCGTCTGTCGAGTCTTTCAAGGCCGGCGGTGTAAGATCGACAGCGGCCAGTCCGATCCATTCGATCTGTTTGCGCTGAAGCGTGGCCGATCCGATCTGGCAAACATCGCTCGCATATGATTTCAGATCGCCTTTTTCAATCGCACCACTTCGCTCGATGGCTACGTCGGCCGGAGTTCCGGCCGAGCAATGTAAAACGAACAGAAGCGCCGATATTAAAACGCCGCAATTTCTGCAGTCTGGCGACAAGATCGACAATCGCTTTTTCAAATAAATGCGCGCTCTTATTTCTTAATCGTGATCTCAACGCGCCGGTTTTTCTGCCTGCCTTCCGGATCGTCCGAACCATCGGGTTTCGCATTTGGCGCGACCGGTCTGGATGCGCCAAGTCCGTTAGTGCGAATAGCGCGGTCGGCAATTCCGTGGGCCGCGAGCCAATTCTTCACTGAAACAGCGCGCCGCTCCGAGAGTTTCTGATTGTAAGACTGCGAGCCTTTGCCATCAGTGTGCCCTTCAATCAACACAGTTGGCTTTGGATATTTCTTAATGAGCGACGCGACGCCCGCGAGCGTGGCCTCGGCCGCGGAGCGGAGAGTTGCTTTGTCAAAATCGAAAAGAATTTCGCCTTGCAAGCTGATCTTAATCTCGCTTTCGCTTTCCTTAATGTCGGCCCCCGCTGCTTTAAGATCGACAACTTCACTTTTCAGCGCGACCGGGGCGCCGCCGGTATTTTCTGCCTTTCCTTTTACGCCATCGGCCGCACCGCCCAAATCTTCCGATGAATATTTCAGGTCAAAGGATTGATAAACAAGATCGAGCGCGGTCGGTTCTGATTCCTGCGCCGAGGCGATGCTCGCTGCGCACAGCAAGATCGACAATAAAACCGGCTTACTGCGCAATGGGAACGTTTTCAAATGGGGGCGCGCCCGGGAGGAACACCGAGATGGTCGTGACTTCGGCCGGCGGCGCGGGGAACTTCGCCCAGCCGCCTTTGGTTTCGCCGGCTGCGACGCCAAAATCTTGCAAATTGCTCGATAGCGGCTTGCCCTGCGTATCCTTGATGATTGGATATTTCTTTTTGTTTTTGCTATCGACGTAATACATGTCGCTGACGTGCTGGTTGGCTTCTCTAGCAATATTATCCAGCGCCGTCTCGCGCGTGCTTATGTATTTGAAACGGATGAGAAGCATATCGCCCGTTTTTTGCACGGACGTGAGCTCGACGCTGATGCCACTAAGGTCGCTATCGACTTTCATCGGCAATGTCACTGGCGACGGCTGCTGCGCACGCAAATCGGCCAGCGCAAAAACTGCGACAAGAATACTAATAGCTAACGCTGCGAGATTGAACGGTTGTTTGCGCCGGAATGTTGAATTCATATTAATCTCCGAGTTGTCACCGCGATGGGGATAGCGCGAGTTTAGAAATTAATTCTGACGACTGTCAATCCGTTGTTTGCTTTGCGGCTCGCCGCACACTGGCACGCAAAAAAAGATGGGATTCATTCTACGATTTTTAACTTCACGGTTTGCGCGAGCGTTTCATCGACATAAAATTCAACGCGATAATCGCCGGGCTCGAAGCCTTCTTCAGGTTGCGCGAACGTAAATGTGCCGTGCGAATCGGGCGCGGTCGCGACGGTTGAGGCTTCGTCGATCTTATAATCGGGATCGATCTCTTCCACCTTTTCTGCGATCCAGACGATGCGGATCTTTGCATGATCGGGCAGCCCGTGGCCTTGCCAGCGCGCGTAAATTTTCGGAACGCTTGCAGGAAATTTCGTGGCCGTTTCTCCCAAGGGTTCTTTGGCCAGGCCAACGGAAAGCTTCTGAGAATCGGCGGTCGGCGTTTTGGTTTCGGATTGAGTGGCCGCGACGCGCGGCGGACGACTTAACTCGAGGGTGACGCGTTGCACGAGATCGCCGGCGGTAGTGCGGACGGCGGTCACGTCTTTGACGAAGCCGGTTCCGGGAACGAACCAACGATCGAGTGTGATCGATATCGGCGTGGTTTGTTGGATGTGAATTCGAAAGGCATGGAATTTTCCGGCCGGGACATCGACATTTTCCTCGGCGATGACTTCGTAAGTTTGATGAACTTGAAGATCGGCGATTTTTCCATCGTAGGTCCACTTGCTCCCGGTTTTCATGGGCGCGGCCAGAACGATCTGCGGAGGATCAAGCCGCGCAAGCTTGCCATCTTCGCCGGCACGCGCGCCGCACATGATTCCATTACCATCAATAGCGAGATAGTCGGTGTTTACGACGACGCCGGCGCGAAGCATCTCGAACTTCAAAAGATTTTTTCCACCGACGGCATCCTCGCCGCTGATTCGGTAGATCGACAACACGCGAACCTGGCCTTTCTCGTCGGTTTTTAAATGGGAAAAGCTCACGCCTTCGCCCGCTTCGAGCGTGGTTTGATATTCCCAAGTCGTCCCTCGCGCCGTCGGGAGCAATGGCGCCGCGAACGTAACCGTGGCCGGAAGGAGGGCCAAAATGAAGGCAGCGATTTTGCGCACGGAAAGCACGAAAATACCGCTTCGCCATTTGCGCAAACGATTCAATTTTGCAGACGGCGTTTTGCCCGGGGAGCGGCTGGGCGAAACCCGGGGCGATTTTTTCTTTAATTTAGCGCTTGACGACTCGCCTGATATTTAGGAAATACGCGTTCATGCAATCCTTAACCCGTATAGTTATTTCATTTTTAGCTGTCAGCACTCTGGCGCTCGTCGCCGTTGCTGGTCCTGAACATCTATCTTCAGGCTCGAAAGAAGTCATGGCCGCGCCAGCGCCGCCCGCACCTTCATGGAGCGGATTTTATTTCGGCTTGAACGGTGGCGCCGCGTTTGGCGGAGACACCGATGTCAACACAGACACTACCCCCGACGGATCCGCTGGAACGTTTGGTAATGAGGCGATCGTTGCTGCGACGCTTGTCGGCAATTCCGAGCACAATGACGATGGTCAATTTCTCGGTGGCATAACAGCCGGCTATAACATGCAGTTCTCGCAATTCGTGCTCGGCGCGGAGACTGATATCGACGGGTCGACCGGCAACGTCACCGGCCATCACGACGCCAGCTCCGGCGTGCCCGCGTTTCCGACTGAGACGATTTTCTCGACCGAGAAAACGACGCGCAACCTGGAGTACCTTGGCACTCTTCGCGCCCGCCTCGGCTGGCTGCCGTTTCAAAATCTTCTGCTCTTCGGTTCGGGCGGTCTCGCTTACGGTGGCGTTTCGTCGAGCGCAAGCTTTCGCCAGCAGGACGTTGACACGAGCTTTCCTGCCGGAACGTGCCCCTATTGCGTTCCTTATGGCAGCAGAGGGAGTTTCCACGACACCGAGTTTGGTTGGACCGTCGGTGGAGGTCTCGAGTGGATGTTTGCCCCGCGCTGGAGTCTGAAGGCTGAGTATCTCTATTACGATCTTGGCAGCGCATCCTATAGCGTCAGCCCGCTCGTGAGCCGCTTCAGTACAGCATTCGGTGGTAACCCCGCCGGCAGCACGGCTTTTTCCACCAACACGATCAGGGCTACGACCAACTTCAACGGCAACATCGTTCGCGCCGGTTTGAATTTTCATTTCTAAGCGCGCGTAGATCGACCACGAGTTTTAAGGATTGCGAAGCCGCAGATGAAAATCTGCGGCTTCGTCTGTACGGTGACTATTCGCGTCCCTCGCAAAGTTGCGTAAAACAAGACTTGACGCGCGCCCGATAACTTAGAACATACCGCTCTATGAAATCCTTAACCCGTTTCGTTGTCGTTTTTTTTGCAACCAGCGCCTTAGCGCTCACTGTGCTCGCCGGCCCAGAGTCGTTACCGCGCGAATCCAGCAGCAAAGATAAAGAAGTGATGGCAGCTCCGGCGCCCTCGTGCCCGATCAATTGGAGCGGCTTTTATCTCGGTTTGAACGGCGGCTACAGCTGGGGCAGCGCGGACACGAATTTCGATCCGTTGCCCGATGCAGCCAGCTTCTTTTCGATCGAACCGATCACACTTCAGCCCGATCCTAGCGGCGCCATCGGTGGCGGCCAAATCGGCTACAACTTCCAATGGAATTGGCTCGTGCTCGGTGTAGAAACCGATTTTCAAGGTTCGGGCCTGGATGGCTCCGATTCACGTAGTCCGATTATTGATATCACCGGCGCAGCGAACTCGGCGGGTACGTTTATTGAATCGAGTCAACGGACCGACTGGTTCGGGACAGCTCGGGCGAAGATTGGTGTCACGCCATTTTGCCGGTTGCTCCTTTACGTCACGGGCGGTCTCGCTTACGGCCACGTAAACTACGAGGCAAATACCGACTTCACCGATCAGGCTGGGCCTTTTTATCTCTCATCTTTTGAAACGACAAAGGTGGGCTGGACAGTTGGAGGTGGTCTCGAGTACGCGCTCAGCAATCATTGGAGCCTCAAAGCGGAATATCTTTATTACGATTTGGGTGATGAATCTGCCACCGCGCAAGCGAGTGACGGGCGTCCTTTTGCCATGCACTATAACTGGGAGACGACCGCGAACGTTGTCAGAGGCGGGTTGAACTTCAAGTTCTAAGACCGCAAGATCGACATCTTTTAATTAACGAAAGGCCGCAGATTTTTCTGCGGCTTTTTTGTGTACCGCTCGGCCGCTTCGCCGGGAAAAAAATGCGGAGCCTACGGGGCTCGAACCCGCAACCTCTGCCGTGACAGGGCAGCGCTCTAACCAATTGAGCTAAGGCTCCTCGAAGAAACGATTGTAGAGGCGGCCCATCTCCGCCGCAACTTCGTTTGCGCGCAACCTAAGATCGACATGTCGGTTGAACATTTATGCACCGCCGGCGTCGAACCCCGAAAGCGTGCGCGACCGAACATTGCGAAGCGCGCGCGACAAAGTTATAATGAAATCACCGGCCGGAATCAGGGAATGAATTATCAATGAGCGACCAGCGCAGCGAAGAAAATCTCGAACACGATCCCGGCGGCCACTCATTGAGCTTGCTTGAGACTTTGGATCGGGTCATCGCTTCGCTTTCCCAAGATGAGCCCGCGCGACGCGAGTTGTTCGATCTGCGCGCGCAGATTGCAAATCAGGAAGAGACCGTGGTCGAAGCGAGGCACATGATCGAAAAACTCGAGGAAGTCATTAAGAAAGTCACTTCGCCCGCCAATCGCATCGGCACTTTTCTCGGACAGGTTTCACGCGACACCGCGCACATTGTGGTGGGCGGCGCAGATTATTATTGCAATGTCGATCCACGGATTTCGCTCGCGAAATTGAAAAAGGGAACGCGCGTGCTCGTAAACGAAGCTTATGTGATCGTCGGAGATCTCGATTTCGAAACGGCGGGGCCCGTCACCAAAGTCACCGAGGTGCTCGATGAAGATCGGCTGCGCGTCGGCTCCGAGCATGGACTGCAATCAATGGTTGTGCAGCGTTCCGCCGCGCTCGCAAGATCGACATTAAAATCGGGCGACGAAATCCGCGTCGATCCAAACTATCGGATCGCGCTCGAAATGCTCGCGAGCACGAAGTCGCACGAACACTATCTCGACGTTGTGCCGGAGTTGCCCTGGGAAAAAGTGGGCGGGCAGGAAGCTGCGCTTCAAGCGATTAAGGATGCGATCGAGCTGCCGCTCCTGCATGTCGAACTATTCCAAAAATTTCAACACGCCACCCCGAAGGGATTTTTGCTTTACGGTCCGCCCGGTTGCGGCAAGACGCTCATCGGAAAAGCCACCGCCTTTAATCTCACCAGGCAGCTCCGCGAAAAAACCGGCGTCGAGATGAAGGAATATTTCATGCATGTGAAAGGCCCCGAGATTTTGAACATGTGGGTGGGCGAATCGGAGCGCATCGTGCGCGAAATCTTCGCGACTGCGCGCGCGAAAAAACGGGAAGGCTTTATGCCGTTCGTGTTCATCGACGAAGCGGAGAGCATTCTCGGCACGCGCCGCGCCTCCCGACACTCGAACATTCTCTCCACCCTCGTGCCGATGTTTTGCTCGGAGATGGATGGAATCGATTCGCTCAACGACGTTGTCATCATTCTCGCTTCCAATCGCGCCGATCTGATCGATCCGGCAATTTTGCGTCCGGGCAGGATCGACAGAAAAATCAAAGTCAATCGACCGAACAAAACTGCGGCGCGTGAAATTTATCGGATCTACCTTACCAACGATCTGCCATACGACGGCGCGCTTGGGAAAGAACTGGACAACATTGACGCGGCCATCGACCAATTAGTCGATCGCTTGCTCGAAACGCAGTTTGCGCGGCGCGATGAGAATAAATTTCTCGAAGTCACTTTGCGCAGCGGGCGGAAAGAAGTCCTTTACCGCAGCGATCTTCTCAGCGGCGCAATCATCGCGTCGATCGTCGAACGCGCCAAGGCGATGGCGATCAAGCGCGCGATCGCAACCGGCCAGGAGGAAGGTATTCGCGAAACTGATCTGCAACTTTCCTTTATCGCGGAGTACGATGAGAACGATATTTTTCCTCCGGCCGACATCACCGAGGAATGGCTCAAGCTGATCGATTACGATCCCGAAAACGTGGTGAAAATTTCTCCGGTGCGCTCAGCCGCCGCGCGCGCAAAGCAATCCTCCGGCGTAATCTAACTGATCGCGATATCTGCGAGGCAAATGAAACGCGTCTTCGGGCTCGAAACCGAATACGGCATCACGGTCAACGGCCTGGAGAATGTCGATGTTGTCTCCGAATCGATCGAGCTGGTGCGCCATTACACCGAACATGGCGCGCACATGAAATGGGATTACCAGCTCGAAGATCCGCATCAGGATGCGCGCGGATTTCGCGCCCGCGAACTGCTTCAGGACACCGACGAATCCGCCTACTACGAGATCGATAAAAATCGGCCGCTCAGCTTTGAAGAAATCAAAAGCGACCTCGTTCTTTCGAACGGTGCGCGTTTTTACAACGACCATGCGCATCCGGAATATTCTACGCCGGAATGCACGACACTGCGGCAATTGGTCGCGCAGGAGAAGGCGGGCGAACGCATTCTGGCTGAATGTGCGCGCCGCCGAAATCGGAGACTTCCGGAAGGACAGGAGGTGCGCATTTACAAGAACAACACCGATTTCAGCGGGCACAGCTATGGCTGCCACGATAATTATCTCATGCGCCGCGATGTTTCGTGGGACCAAATCGTTACCGGCGTTCTGCCGTTTTTAGTAACACGTCAAATTTTTGCGGGCGCGGGCAAGATGGGAATCGAAGCCGAAAGCGTGGCCAGCCAGCCCGGAATTTTCCAAATCTCCCAGCGCGCAGATTTTTTCAGCGTGCTTGTGAGCATCGACACCATGAATCGCCGGCCGCTTGTGAACACGCGCGACGAACCGCACGCCGATGCGAGCCGCTACCGCCGATTTCACGTTATCGTGGGCGATTCAAACATGAGCCAGTGGGCGAGCGCGCTGAAAATTGGATCGACCGCGCTGGTGCTGGATCTGATCGAGCGTGGCGAAGCGCCGCAGCTCGAAATCGCGCAACCGATTGCAGCGAACAAATCGATTAGCCGCGATCAGAATTACGATTGGATCATCGAATTGAAAGATGGTCGCAAGATTCCCGCGATCGATGTGCAACGGCTTTATTTGCGCGCCGCCGGCAAGATCGACATAAACGCGGGCGACGAGGATCGACAATGGATTTTGAGTGAATGGGAAAATGTTCTCAACGATCTCGAGCGCGATGTGAATTTGACGCGCGACCGCGTGGACTGGGTCGCGAAAAAATTATTACTCAACGAGCTGCAACAGGGAGAGAAACTGGCCTGGAGCGACCCGTGGCTGCAAGCAATCGATCTCGAATATCACAATGTCGATCTTGATCGCGGGCTCTACTACGAGCTGGTCAGACAAGGCGCCATGCGCCGGATCGTGACCGAGGACGAAATAAGATTGTCGATCTTTAATCCCCCTGAAACAACGCGCGCTTTTTTTCGTGGACGTTCCGTTGCGCGTTTTAACGAACAAATCTCATCGATTCAGTGGGATGAAATCCTTTTTGCAAACGGCGCGCATCCTCACCGTGTGTTTTTAAAGGAAGTAGTTACGGATGCGAGGCTCGATTCGCTTAATCACGCGGCCAGAAGCGGCAAAGACTTCGCCGAATTCATCCGTGCCGTCAGCGCGCGGTTTAAGACCACGTGATCAAACGCAACTCGTGCGTTTGCATGAGATGCGGGTGGATCGGGACAACGCGAACGCTAAAACCGTAGGTGCCGCTTTCACTCGCCGGCACTGCGCCGCCATAAATGTAGCTCCCATCCCCGTTCCGATCATTTTGGGTGAGGATAGTGACGCCCGGGTTTTTTAGGCCGCCGTTTTCAGTTTCACCGTGATACGCTTCCACGCGCACATGTTGCGGCTCGACTGCGCCGAGGTGCACGCGCGCGGTAAGCTGCAACGATTCGCCCACGAAAATATTTTGTCGATCTTGGTTGCCAACTTGCACATCGGAAATATTGACCTGCGGCCAATCCTTGCGCATCTGCGCTTTCCATTGGCTAAGTTGCGTGGCCGCCTTGCCCTCATCGCGCGCAAATTCCTGACACGCTTTCGCGGCGGGAAGGTAAAGGCGCTCGGTGTATTCCTTCACCATGCGATGCGTATTAAAGATGGGCGTGACGCTGCGAATCGATTCGCGCATCAATTGCAGCCAGGCGAGCGGAAGTTTGCCATCCGGCTTTGCGTAATAGAGAGGAACGATTTGATTTTCGAGGAGTTGATAAAGCGAGCGGGCGTCCACTTCATTCTGAAATTCGACGGTGCCGTTTTGAATCTCCGCGCCGATCGCCCAGCCATTATTGGTATCGTAACTTTCGGCCCACCAGCCATCGAGCACGCTCAGATTGAGTCCGCCATTGGGCGTCAATTTCATTCCACTCGTCCCGCTCGCCTCTAACGGACGCAGCGGATTATTCAGCCAAAGATCGACACCCTGCACGAGTCGCCGCGCAATGTAGGTGTCGTAATCTTCAAGGAAGACGACACGATTTTCGAAGCCCTCTTCACGACTGAGTTTGTAAACTTCGCGAATGAGCGCCTTGCCGCCTTCGTCGCGTGGATGCGCTTTGCCGGCGAAAATAAATTGCACCGGCCGTGTGCTGTCGCTGATCAAACGATGCAGCCGCTCGCGATCGCTGAAAAGAAGTGCGCCGCGTTTGTAAGTGGCAAAACGTCGCGCGAAACCGATCGTCAAAATTTCCGGATCGAGAATCCGATTTACCTGGCGAACCGTTTCCGGCGATTCGCCGACGCGCTCGCGCGCCATGCGCAATCGTTCGCGCACAAATTCGACGAGGCGGAGTTTTAATTTTTGATGCGTCTCCCAAAGTTGCGCATCGGGAATGTCGATCACGCCTCGCCAGAATTCCGGTTCGGTGATGTGTGCTTCCCAATCGCCGAGAAATTTTTTATAGAGCGCGGAGAATTCCGGCGCCATCCAGGTCTTGGTGTGGACGCCATTGGTGATGCTGGTAATCGGAACTTCGTGCACCGGCACACCGGCCCAGACATCTTTCCAAAGCGCCCGGCTCACTTCGCCGTGCAATTTGCTCACGCCATTTGCGTGACGGCTCATGCGCAAAGCCAGAATGGTCATGCTAAACGGATCGTGTGGATTCGTGCGCGTTTGACCAAATGAAAGAAATTCCTCGAAGGGCAGCCCCAATTCCTTCGCGAAATGACCGAAATATTTTTTCATCATCTCGCGCGGGAATGATTCGTTCCCGGCCGGCACCGGCGTGTGGGTGGTGAAAACATTGGCCGCTGCCACGAGCTGAAGCGCG
Organism: Verrucomicrobiota bacterium; assembly: GCA_041167045.1. Classification (GTDB taxonomy): domain Bacteria; phylum Verrucomicrobiota; class Verrucomicrobiia; order Chthoniobacterales; family UBA10450; genus CATPCN01. The sequence continues at coordinate 249,357 of JBEEGW010000007.1, read as the reverse complement.
GAATAAAAATCCATCTTCCGTTCCACGACATTGAGCCGGATGCGCTCGAGGGCGAGGAATGCGGAATGCCCTTCGTTCATGTGAAAAACTTGCGCGTCGACGCCGAGCGCGCTCAAAGCTTTCACGCCGCCGATCCCGAGCATGATTTCCTGGCGCATCCGCATTTCGAGATCGCCGCCGTAAAGCTCCGCTGTAATCAACCGATCTTCAGCGAGATTTTCCGCCGTATCCGTGTCGAGCAGATAAAGGGTGACGCGACCGACGCGCAGTTCCCAAACCTTGGCAAAGACATCTCGATCTAAAATCCGCACGGAAACGAGCAGCTTCGCGCCGTCGCGTTGCACTTCGCGAATCGGAAGGTGATGAAAGTTCTGGTTAAGATTGATTGCGCGCTGCGCGCCCTCCTTATCGATCTCTTGCCGAAAATATCCGTGGCGATAGAGCAAGCCGATCGCGACAAAATTTAGATCGAGATCGCTGGCCGATTTGCAATGGTCGCCGGCCAGAATACCCAGGCCGCCGGAATAATTCGGGATCGATTCGTGAAAACCGAACTCAGCGGAAAAGTAGGCGACCGGTCTTTTAATCTCACCGCCCGCGCCAGTTTTCCCGTAGGTCTCCTGTGCCGCGAGATAATTGCGGAATGTCTGGTGCACTTCGCCCAGCTCGCGCAGAAAATTTTCGTCCTGCGAGACTTCTTCCAGCCGCGACTGTCGAGAAAGCTGCAACATCCGAACTGGATTGTGATTGGTTCGATTCCAAAGGTCCGGATCGAGATGGCGAAAAAGGCGACGCGCCGCCGGCTCCCATGTCCACCACAGATTGAAGACCATCTCGCGCAACGGCTCGAGCGCGGCGGGCAACGTGGGAATGACGTTGTAAGTCTGGTAATTGGGCATGCCGGGAGAAGCGGGAATTTGTCGACAAATTGGAAAGCAGCAACTGTTCTCAGCGCGCCGTTTTCTTGAAGGCCGCCGCCGCGCCGATACGCGGCGCCAGCGCAAAGCCGACAATGAGCCCGGTGATCAGGCCGCTCAGATGCGCGGTCATGCTCACTTGGGGCGTCGTTAAATCACAAGCCGTCTGCATCACGACGATGAGCAAAATATTTTGCAGACGTCGGCCAGCAAGCGGCGCGTGCCGATGGCGAAGCAAGAGGCCGGCCCATGCGCCGACAACGCCCATGATCGATCCGGAAGCGCCTACTAATTGGTCGGCCGAAATCCAACCGAATGCCCGCAAGACGACGACGGCTACGCTCGATCCAATTCCTGAAATGAGATAGCAGGCGGCGAAACGTGCGCCGCCAATCGATCTTTCCAGCGCCGGCCCGAGGACATAGAGCGCATAAAGATTAAAAAAGAGATGCATCCAACCGAAATGCAAAAACAAAGCCGTCACAACGCGCCAATATTCGCCGAAGTAAACGACGATCGCTGGCTCGAGCGCGCCGAGTCGATGTAAGACAGCCGAGTTCGTCGTGCCGCCGAGCGCATATTCGAGGGCAAAGATCGACATGTTCAAAACGACGAGAGCGACAACGACGGGAGTGGCACGGGTTCTTTCGGCGAAAAATAAAGACGGCGGTTTCTCGTGCTCGAATCGCCGCAAGATTAATTCGCTGCTCGGCGAAAGATTCGGCGGAGCGTTGCGATGTTCGAGAAGTCGCGTGATCGCATCGCAGATCATGGAGTCTTTCGTTTCGGAACGAAGTTTTTCCAATCGCGCTGCTGCGGTCGCGTCCTGCCCAGCCGCAAGCTCGCTTGTGCCGATCCAGAAATTTGCCATATCGGCGGAAAAATCACGCGGCCCTTTTTCCAACAGCCTGGCCACGGCGGCAGTTCGCCCGCAGAAAGCGAACGCCGTCAGCAAGCTTGATCGAAAAATGGAGCGATACTGCGGCGATGCGAGGAGCGCGCGGGTGCGCGCGGCGAATTGCAAAACGAGATCTTCGTACGCGCCGGTCTCACCGAGCGCGCGCAGATAAAGCGGAAGCAAAACGAGGTCGCGTTGTTTCGTTCCCTCATGCCACGCGAGCAAACCATTCCAGTCCCCGCGAATTGCGAAAGTTTGCGCGATCGCCTGACGGCCAACGGCTGAGTCGTTGCGCGCGATGGAGGTCAGGATAGCCAGCCCAGCTTCCATTTGCCCGTGCTGCGCGAGCTCGAGCGCGCGGAGTAATTCACTCTGCTCCGTCAAGCCGGCGGCGGGATGAAAGATGCGCAGCAGCGCGGTCAGCCGTCGGGCTGCGGCAAACTTTCGCCGCATACTCAGCTCCGTGGCTTTGCGAATCCCGATCGCCGGAAGAAGCAGAAGAAAAAACCAGGCGCCACCTCCGATGAAACCAGCATTTTGCGGAAAGAAGAAAAAGGAAATGACCGTAACGACTAGCACGGCGAGAGAGGCCAGGCGCCATCCGCGATTCGCTTCGCCGCGCCGCCGTGTGCGCGCGAGCAGAACGAGCGGAGACACGAAGGCCAGAAAAAGCAGGATGTGGTTAAGATCGATCATCACAGGAGCTTCACGGCCAAACGGACGTTGAATGTTCGACGTGCGGCGTTCAACCTATTACCGTCATTCAAAGCGATGCGCATCAGCTTCACTTATTACATCGACGTAACGTCGTCGTGGTGTTTTTGGACCGAGCCCACGTGGGCCGAATTGAAGAAGCGCTATGCCGGACGGGTGGATTTCTCGTGGAAAATTGCGCTCATGGATGCTTCCGGCCTGCCGAAGTCGCGCGAGCAAATGGAATGGTTTTACCGGCGTAGCGGGCGGATGATGAAATCGCGTTTCATGCTCAGCACGAACTGGTACGAGCCTGGCCTTACTGAATATGTCGCGCCAAATTTCGTGGCCGAGGCGGCGAAAGATTTTGGCGTAATCGACGACCGCGTCCGGCTGGCGCTGGCTTACGCGGCTTTGCATGACGGCAAGCGCGTCAGTCAATGGGAAGTGGCGGCGGAAATTGGCGCCAAGGCCGGTGGTCTCGAAACGAAACAAATCCTCGAGCGCGCGCGTTCGCCCGAAATCGAAGCGCGGGTCCGCGCCAGCACCGCAGAATTCCATGGGCTGCAAGTGACGCAACGCCCCACTTTTTTGATTGACTGCGAGATCGGCGATCGTGCGGTCTTGTCCGGCCTGGCTACGCTGCCGCCTTCGGTCGCGGCTTTGGAGGCAATGCTCGATGACATCGCGCAATATGAATCGCATGCCGCCCACTTCGGCGCGCCACCTGCTTAGTAGAAAATTGCAGTTCGCATGAAATGATCGAGATTGATCTTGCCAGTCATCAAATGTTGCTTACAACTTCACCTCGGCCCGCGAAAATCGCGTGCCCGCGCCAGAGGCGTCGCAACTTTGGCGTTGCAGGAGTGTTTGAAAATTGCGATTGAAAACGAAAACACGGCGAGACAGCGCACTTCCCGTTTCGCCGGCCTGGAGCTTGATTTAATCTGCAACTACAAATTCGTGTAAACGGTCGGATTCGCGCACGCGAAGTCCGCGTCATTATGGGTACGACCGGCGAGCAGCTCGGCGTCATGAAATTGTCCGACGCCTTGCGTAAGGCGAACAGTCTCGGCCTCGACCTTGTCGAAGTTGCTCCGACGGCCAATCCGCCCGTCTGCAAGATCGTCGCCATCGGAAAATTCCGTTACGACATCTCAAAACAGGAGAAGGACAAAAGGCCTTCCGGGACGAAGCTCAAGGAAATCAAATTTCGCGTCAACATTGACGAACACGATTATCTAACCAAGATCCGGCACGGCGAAGAATTTCTCGACAAAGGAAACAAGGTGCGCGTGCAGCTTCAATTTCGCGGCCGTGAAATGGCGCACCAGGAATTCGGAATGCAACTGATGGAAAAAGTGCGCGACGATCTGGCCGGCATGTCGCAAGTGGAGATGGAACCGAAGATTGCGGGGCGCAACGTGACCATGACGCTGTCGCCGTTACCGGCGAACCGCCGCAAACGGCGTTTCGCTCCGCCGCCGGCAGAGGCCCCGAGTCCGAACGGCGCCGAAAATTCCTGAGCCGTGCCTACGCTGCGTTGCGTCTTCTACGGCGTATGCGCAGGTGCAGGCGGTGGTTGTCCGGCGGGCGGCGCGCCCGGCGCCTGGCCTTGCTTGGATTGCATCGCTTTCTTCCGAGATTGCGCTTCCTGATCTTTCGGATCGAGCTTGAGCGCTTGTTCGCAATCGGCGATCGCTTTGGGCAAATCGCCTTTCAGCTCGTAGAGGTAACCGCGCTTCATGTAGCCATGCGCATTTTTCGGTTTGAGCCGGATGACTTCCGAATAATCCGCGATCGCCTTATCGTAATCTTTCGTTTGCATCAGCGCGTAGGCGCGGCCCTCCAGCGCTTCCGCATCATTGTGGTTTCCATTTAGGATCGCGCTGTAATCGTCGAACGCGGCTTTCCAATCGGCTTTGCCCAGCTCCGCCGCCGCCCGCAGATGTTTCGCTTTCGCATTATCGGCTTGTCGATTTAACAGCTCCGTGCAATCGGCGACCGCTTCTTCGTAGCGTTTCTGTTTCAGCAAAACCGAGGCGCGATTGTAATAGGCCGAAGTGTTGTCGGCATCCGCCGCAATGGCCGCGCCGAAACTTTTGAGCGCTTCCGCGAGATTTCCCGCGCCCAGATAAGCCATCCCCAGGTTTTCGTGATTTTGCGAGGTGGGTTGAAGCTCGGCCACACGCTTAAAAGCCGAGATCGCTTTCGGCCAATTTTTGCTGTGCGACGCTTCCATTCCTTCGCGGCCGAATTTTTGCACTTCTTCCTTTTGATCGGCCAAAACGAAACGCGACGAAGAAAAAGTGAGTGTGGCGAGCAGGCAGAGAGAGAGAATTCTTTTCATGATGATTTGGCTGGGTTCCAGAGACGGTAAAGTCTGGCAGAAGAATGCCTCAGGCGGCAAGCGCAACTCAACTCACATCTTCCGGCGGCGCTGTCAGCGGCTCTATGTCGATCTTAGCCTCCGGCTCTGGCGCGGCCGTATCGCTCGGCCCGGGTTCGTCCACGCGGGTGATCCGCAGCGCGCGGCCGCTTGCTTCATCGATCTCGATCAGCGCGCCACGTAGCCGCACTTCGCCTTTGGCCACCGGAAATGAACTTGGCATGTTGGAGATGAATCGGTTCACGATCGGGTCGACCGCGCGGCCGAGGATCGATTCGGTCGGGCCGCACATTCCCGCGTCACACATAAACGCCGTGCCGCCCGGAAAAATCTGTTCGTCGGCCGTTTGCACGTGCGTGTGCGTCCCGATCACCGCCGAAACTTTTCCGTCGAGAAAACGCCCGAGCGCAATTTTTTCGCTCGTCGTTTCACCGTGAACATCGACAAAAATATTTGGGGTCTCCTCTCGCATTTTCGCGACCGCCGCTTCTATCGCCGGAAACGGATTTTCCAGAATCGGCTGCATAAATGTGCGGCATTGCACATCGATCACGCCGATTTTGCCTTTCGCCGTTTCCAGCACGATCGAGCCGGCACCGGGCGCGCCTGCCGGGTAATTGACCGGGCGCAAAAGGCGCGGCTCAGTTTCCATGAACGGAATGACTTCCTTCTGGTCCCACACATGGTCGCCCGTGGTAATGACCGAAACGCCAGCGCGGAGAAGATCGATCGTGATTCTCGGCGTGATGCCGCGACCACCCGCCGCGTTCTCGCCGTTGACCACGATAAAATCGACCGCGTGCTTTTGTTTCAGTTCGGCCAGGCGCGCGATCAAGGCGCTGCGGCCCGGCTCGCCAACGATGTCGCCCAGAAAAAGAATCGTTAGCATTTTGCGAGCATCGTATTAAAGCCAACGAAATCCAATTGTTCATGTTTGCACACGCTCGGTTTTTGCGGCGAATCCTTTCGTTCGCCGCGTTTATGTCGATCTTGCCGGCGATCGGCGCGACTTCCGACAATCTCGGAACGCTTGGCGCGCGGCCCCGCTGGAGCGTGCTGGAAAATTATCAGGAAACCATCACGCACGATCAGTTCGCGCATTTGCTCAACGATGTTTACTGCACGCATGGTGTCGCACCCGATCTCATCACGATCGACGATAAATCGGCGCGCATCTTGACCAATCGCGCGTCGCAACACTTTTTTACTCTTCGGTTCGCAGCAGACGCAGCTTCCTGCGAGCAAGTGCCGCATCTTTGGCGCACGGCAAAATCGTTGCCGCCGCCAAAGCCGGACAAACCGCTCTCCGGTTTGCGCGTCGCACTCGATCCCGGTCATCTCGGCGGGAAATGGGCGAAGATGGAAGAGCGCTGGTTTCAAGTCGGCGACACTGCGCCGGTGCAGGAAGGCGATCTCGCCTTGCGGGTGGCGCGAATGGTCGCGCTGCGGCTGAAAGATCTCGGCGCAAAAGTTTCTTTTGTGCGCAGCCGCAACGAACCCGTCACATCAAAACGGCCGGACGATTTCCGGGAATTGGCCAGAAAGATTTTGATCAAGAACGGTGTGCCTCAACCGCGCCCCGAGGTTCTCGATCCAAATGATCCCGCAAAAGAACAAACCATCCGCTGGCAAAGTGAAATTTTGTTTTATCGCTATAGCGAAATCCGCCGGCGCGCCGTGCTCGTGAACACGAAGCTGCATCCCGATCTCGTTCTCTGTTTGCATTTCAATGCCGAAGGCTGGGGCGATCCAAAAAATCCGACGCTCATCGATCACAATCATCTTCATCTTTTGGTAAGCGGTTCTTATCTCAAAGATGAATTGGAATACGACGACGAGCGCTTTGAAATGTTGCGAAAACTTCTCAGCCGCGCGTATGACGAAGAATTGCCGCTGGCTGATACAATCGCTGGCGCGATGGCGGAGGAAACGCAACTTCCCGCTTTTGAATATCCCACCACGCTCACGACGACTAAAGTGGGATCGACCGGTTACGTTTATGCCCGCAATTTGCTCGCCACCCGTCTCTATCGCTGTCCAGTGGTTTATTGCGAGCCGTACGTCATGAACAGCCGCGACGCCTTCGCGCGTATTCAAGCGGGCGATTACGAAGGAATGCGCAATATTAACGGTAGTGAACGGAAAAGTATTTTTCGCGAATACGCCGAGAGCGTGGCGGATGGGCTCGTGGAGTACTATCGCGCAGCGCGAAAGTGAATTTCGCTAGAGCTGCGCGACGGCCGCCCGGATATCTTCCATGGTCACGTCATGGGCGACGTGCGCCGAACCGATCCGCGGCGCGATCACGAAACGAACCTGACCGCGTTCAAACTTCTTGTCGCGCTGAACGGCATCCAGGATTTTTTCGCGCGAAATATTTTCCGGTAAGCGTGTCGGTAGATCGAAGCGCTGCAAGATCGACATGATTTTATGTCGATCTTGTTCAGGCAGGCCGACTTTTTTGATCGAGATATCGCATGCGGCCACGATTCCGAGACTGACCGCCTCGCCGTGTAAGAGCTCGCGATATTCGCCCGCCGCTTCAATGGCGTGACCGATCGTGTGCCCGAAATTGAGAAGCGCGCGCTCGCCGCTCGTGTCGCGCTCATCGCGCGCCACAAATTCCGCTTTGATCTCGATGTTGCGCCTAACGAGTGGCGCAAGATTATCTCGATCTAATTTTTCGAGCGAATTGAAGAGCGCCGGATCGCGAATGATGCCGTGCTTGATGATTTCGGCCACGCCCTGGTTGAATTCGCGCGGCGGCAAAGTTTTGAGAACGTCGACATCGCTGATCACGAGGACGGGATGATGCACTGCACCGATCAGGTTTTTCCCGCTCGTTATATTCACGGCGGTCTTTCCGCCAATTGAGCTGTCGACTTGTGCCAGAAGCGTTGTCGGTACCTGCACGTACGGAATTCCGCGATGAAACACGGCCGCGACAAACCCGGCGAGATCGCCCACCACCCCGCCGCCGAGCGCGACCAAAAACGATTGTCGATCTAACCCCGCGCGGACCATTTCGTCGCAGACCGCTTCGACTTGCTCGAGCGATTTCGATTTTTCGCCTGCCGGAATGATTATGAGACTTGGCTCGAATCTTTCGCTTCGAAGACTCTCCACGACGCGCTCGCCGAAAAGGCGCGCGGTGTTTTCATCCGCGACAACCGCGCAACGGCCACCGGTGATTTTTTTTGCGATTGTCGATCCAAGCGAATTAAGCAACCCGGTTCCAACGATTACTTCATAAGATAGTGAGCCCGTGCGAATCGTGATGTTTGTCACGGATTCCACCGGTGGATTGCATCGGAATCGGTCGACGAATTGGAATCGTTGTGAAAAGTGGTCCACGACATGTTCTCAACGTGAAGATCACCAAAGCAGGCATCGATGCGCTTGCCGCCCGAATGTGTTCCGACGTTGTCTTTTGAAACGGTGACGCCGGCGGTTCCGGAGGTTCCCGCAAAGGGAGCCGCAGAGCTTGCCGTTTTGTTCGGAGCGAAAAGAACGAAAATGCTCGGACTTGTAATTTTATCTGAAAGAAGCGCGCTCGATCCGCTTATTGCCTTTGCGTTGAAACCAAAACTGACGGGAGCGGACGTTGCATTTTCGGAAGGTGAACGCTTGTCAAAAGGTGACTGAAAGATTTTCCAGCTCGGCAGATATTTTGGATTCAGCGCGGTCATCCAGTTCGCGCTCGGCAAAAAGAACGCGCCGTCGTTATCGTTTAAATACATCTGCGTGGCGGTGCCGATCTGACGCAGATTGTTCAGGTCCTGCGTGACGCGGGCGCGTTCCTGCACAGTGGTGAAAACGGGATACGCGAGCGAGGCCAGGATCGCAATGATGGTAATGACGACGAGTAATTCGATGAGCGTGAATGCGCGGGAACTGGTTCTCGATGGCAAAGTCATTGTGGGTTCAGCGTACGGTGTTCGTTGCCGGCGCGAAAGCGAAAACGGCGAGTTCGCTTGACAAGTAGTCGCGAACGTTTTGTCTAATTGCATTCATGCCTGATCCTGTCGATCCAGTTTCCCCGTCGCCATCGTCGCCGCCGCCACCGGTGCCGGATTTGGAGCCAAGCTCGACCGGCCTGCCTTCGAACGTGGCCGCGGCGCTCGCGTGTATTCCACTCGTGGGCGGAATCATTTTTTGGGTTTTGGAAAAGCGCGACAGCTTCGTTCGTTACTACGCGATGCAGTCGATCATTTTCGGCGGCGCGTGGCTGCTCTTTAATATCGTTTGGAAGGTAGTCACGGTCATTCTGATTGCGATTCCCGCGATCGGTTGGTTGTTTGCTTTGCTGCTTGGATTGCTAGGCGCGTTTTGTCAGCTCGCGTTTCTGGTCATCTTCATCATCGCTGTGATCAAGGCGTTCAGCGGCGTGCGTTGGGACATTCCATACGTCGGGCCGGTGGCGCGCAAACAGAGAGACGGCGTCGCTTTTTGAAATGAGGGAGCGCCCTCAGTTCCGCGAAGCGGGACGCTGAGGTCCCTCCCACATTATTTTAATCCGAGAAGTTTCACGACGATCTCGGTCAGAATAAGTTCGTGATCGAGCTGTGTGCTGACGATTTGCAAATTCGCTTCCAGTGCCGCTTCCAAACCGGCGACGAGCTGCGCCAGTGTAAACCGATGCGCGTTTTGCGCGGCGATCCCAAGCGCGTAACCGCTGATCGCGCCATCTTTTTTTCGTGGCAAATGCTCGGTCGCGGCGGCCGGCAGACGATTTAACGCGGAGATGAAATTGAAGGGCGTATGCGGCCGCGTCATTCGATTTGTTTCCATCAAATCTTTCGCCAGAAGCAAATTTCGAATCGTGGGCAGAATGGCGACGAGTAAAATGCCGATCGCGCTTTCGCCCTGATCGAGCAATCGCCGGACGAGTTTGAGCGCGCGATCCAGATCGCTTGCGGCCAGTGCATTGCCGAGCTCGAAAATCACGCCGGCGCGCGAGAGCGGCACAAGCTCGCGCACAAGATCGACATTTACCTGTCGATCTTTGCCCAGGGATATGTCGATCTTCTCGAGCTCGTTCTCGATCTGGCGCGTGTCGCCGCCGGTGAGCAACACGAAAAGATCGAGCGCGTCGTCATCGAATTGCAGCTTCCGTTTTTTCGCGCGCCGGCGCACGATTTCGGTCGCTTCTTCTTCCCAGCCGCTTCGGTTCGAATCGAGTTTGTCGAAAACTTGAACCTCGGCGCGTTTGGACAGCGATTTATAAAATGATCGGCGCTTGTCCACTTCGGTTGCGCTGATCAGAAACGTCACGTCCGGAGCGAGCCCGCCTTCGAGCACGTCGCCTAATTCTTCAAGAGCCGCCTGCACGGAAGCCGATCGGCCGATCGCGCTGTCGCCCAAGCAATTCGCGCTTTTTAACCAAACAAGTTTTCCGCCGCCGAAAAATGGAAGCGTCTGCAACGCTTCGATCGTCGATCTTATCGCGGTGACCGCGCGGTCGACATTATCCGCTGCGCCATCGATGATTTCCAAACCGAAATCGCCCGCGGCCGGCGGTGTCAGTTTTGCGGCGAGTTCCTGCGCGACTTGCTTGACTTCGCCTTCGTCACTACCGACGACGGCGTAAATGTTCGCGCTCGCGACCTGCGTTTTCGTTTTCGGCATACGTCGATCAAACGCGCGAGCGACGGCGACCGGAGTTGCGCGTGTACTTCACCGGCCTCCGTTTTGGTTCGATCTTAGAAATGCCGGCGCCGCTTTTTACTTCCATGATTTGATCGCGCAACAAGGCGGCGCGCTCGAATTCCAAATTGGCGGAGGCGTGTTGCATTTCATCTTCAAGCTCGCGCAGCAGCTCGGCGAGGTTGAAGTCGCCGCCGGCTTCGCGAATAACGGAGGCCTCGATTTCGCGCCCGCGTAAAATAGTGTGCAAACTTTCCTGCACCGCGCGACGCACGGTTTGCGGCGTGATGCCATGCTTTTCGTTGTATTCCATCTGCTTGGTGCGGCGATATTCCGAAATCGAAATCAACGCCTGCATGCTTTGCGTGACTTGATCAGCGAAGAGAACGACTTCGCCGTTAATGTGACGCGCGGCACGACCGGCGGTTTGAATGAGGGAAGTTTGGCTGCGCAAAAATCCTTCCTTGTCCGCATCGAGAATGCAGACGAGCGAAACTTCCGGAAGATCGAGACCTTCGCGGAGCAAATTGATTCCAACGAGAATGTCGAACTCAGCCGCGCGTAGGCCGCGTAAAATTTCGACGCGCTCGATTGTATCGATGTCGCTGTGCAAATAGCGCACCTTCAATCCGACATCGCGCAAATAATCCGCGAGATCTTCAGCCGTTCGTTTCGTTAGCGTAGTAACGAGGACGCGCTCGCTCTTTTCCACACGTTGCCGGCAAAGTTCAATCGTATCGTCGATCTGATGCTTGAGCGGCTTCAGCGTAATTTTTGGATCGAGAAGTCCGGTGGGACGAATAATTTGCTCGACCACGAGCGGTGCGCCGGGAGTGTGCGTATCGAATTGTTCCAACGGCTGATCGGTGCGACTTAAGACGACGCGATTTTTATTTTTGTCTTCGCCGGGCAAAACAAACGGCACGAGCTCGTCTTCGCCGATTCGGTGTCGCTTGTGCGGAACGTAACCAATGTTGCCAACGACGCTGTTGCGAATTTCAAACTCCGCCGGCGTCGCGCTGACGTAGATGGTCTGGTTCGTCAGCTTCATGAATTCATCGAAATTCAGCGGCCGATTGTCGAGCGCGCTCGGCAAACGGAATCCGTAGTCGACCAACACCGTTTTGCGCGACTTGTCGCCTTCGTACATTCCGCCGATTTGCGGAATGGCGGCGTGCGACTCGTCGACGACGAGCAGAAAATCTTTCGGAAAAAAGTCGATAAGCGTGTACGGCTTTGATCCCGGCGGACGGCCGGACAAATGGCGCGAATAATTTTCGATGCCGTTGCAGAAACCCATCTCCTGCAACATCTCAAGATCGTACTCGGTGCGCATTTTCAATCGTTGCGCTTCGAGCAGTTTGTTCTGCGACTCGAGAACCTTGATACGATCGTCGAGCTCTGCGCGAATCGTGGTCAATGCGCGATTCAATTTGTCCGATGGCGTAACGAATTGTTTCGCCGGATAAAATGTGAGCACGCTCAGCGTCTCGAAGGCATGACCGGTGAGGGGATCGAAGCGCGTGATCGCGTCCAGCTCATCGCCGAAAAATTCGAGCCGCACCGCTTCTTCGTCAGCGGTCGCCGGATAAACTTCGACGACGTCGCCGCGCACCCGAAATTTGCCGCGCGAAAAATTCATGTCGTTGCGCTCGTAGAGCATGTCGATCAAACGACCGAGGACGGCTTCGCGACTGATGTGCTGGCCGCGTTTGACGGTGAGCAGCATGCTCAAATAATCTTCGGGTGAAGTGATGCCGTAAATACAGGAGACGCTTGCCACCACGATTGTGTCGCGCCGCGAAAGGAGCGCGCTGGTTGCGGCCAGGCGCAAGCGCTCGATCTCTTCATTGATCGACGAGTCCTTCTCAATATAAGTGTCGGAACGCGGAATATAAGCTTCCGGCTGGTAGTAATCGAAATAGCTGACGAAGTATTCGACTGCGTTTTTGGGAAAAAATTGTTTGAACTCGGAATAGAGTTGCGCCGCGAGCGTTTTATTGTGCGAGATGATCAGGGCCGGGCGATCTAATTCGCGGATGACGTTCGCGATCGTAAAAGTTTTTCCCGAACCGGTGACGCCGAGCAAAGTCTGATGACGATTTCCCGTTTCGACCGATTTGATCAACTTCGCGATCGCCTGCGCCTGGTCGCCGCGCGGTTTGTAATTCGATTCGAGCTGAAACGGCATCCGGCAAATTAGCACGCGCCGACCGGCTCGAAAGCGAAAGCGCTATTGCACGAGCGCATCGCCGCCCTGACCGTGCGCGCGCACGCCGTAATCGTGCAATTCTTTTTGCGCGCCGTGCATGGCGAAGAGGAGCCACGCAATCAAACCGAAGTACAAGATCGACATTGTCCAACGCTGCGTGGGCGTCACTTCAAAGTAACGGCGCTCTTCCTCGGTGCGTTTGCGGAAAAGCGAATAAATTCGCGGCAAAGAAGCAAGCACCATCAGCCAGACAATAAAATTTGGATAGTGCCAACCGAACCAAAGGAGGACGGCGAATCCCGGAATCCAAAGCCAGCGCGACAAGGCCGTGACGATGCGCCCGCCGTCTAGCATCCCGACCGGTGTGAGGTTGAAGAGATTAAGGAAATATCCAAACCAAGCGAGCGCGATGAAAATCGGGGCGTTAAAGATTTCGCCTAACGATTTGCAAACGAGCGCGCCGAAGGTTCCAAGCATCGGTCCGCCGAGCCCGACGCATGCTTCCATCCAGGCATTGCGTGGCGCTTCCTTTAGCGCGATGAACGCGCCCATGAATGGAATGAATACCGGCGCGCCGACCTTGAGCCCGAATTTTTTCGCGACGATCAGATGCCCGCATTCATGCACGAGCAAAAGCGCGACGAAACCCACGCCGAATCGCCAGCCCCACAACGCGGTGTAAACCCACACCATCAGGAGCATGGTGCCGCCCGACTTCAGCAAGATCGGGAAAAACTTTAGAAGCGGCAGTAGAACAAATTTTAATTTCGCAAAAAAATTCACGACCACGACGGCGGCGGCGGCGAGCGTGCCAAGGATTTTTTTGAGCGGGCCGCGACCGTTTTTCTCTTCCGTGAGGAGGGGCGCGGACGAAGACGGTGGCGGGTCGATTGGCGGCATGGAGTTCAAACTCATCGCCAAGATCGACATACGCAAGCGGCGGGGATTTGACTGGTCACGAGCGGGCGCATTAACCAAAATGGTACTCGTTAGGCTGCGCCGTGAATCCGAAAAACTTTTTCGTCGAGCTGAAGCGACGCAATGTTTACAAGGTTGCGGTCGCCTACGGAGTTATTGCCTGGCTGCTCACGCAAGTTGCCACGCAGGTTTTTCCATTTTTCGAAATTCCAAATTGGGCGGTGCGAGCAGTGGTGGTTTTGCTCGTGCTTGGATTCCCGGTCGCGCTCGTCCTGGGTTGGGCTTACGAGCTGACACCCGAAGGAATCGTGCGCACGGAAGATGTCGATCCCAAGCGTTCGTTAACTGGCCGGACCGGTCGGAAGCTCGATTTTTTTATTATCGCGATATTGCTCTGCGTGATCGCGGCGCTGGCTTACCAACGTTTTTACTGGAAACCCGCCGCTTCGCCTACTCCGGAAAAGAGCATCGCGGTGTTGCCATTTGAAAATCTCAGCGAGGAAAAAGAGAACACGTTTTTCGCGGACGGCGTGCAGGACGATATCCTGACCGATCTGGCAAAGGTGGCGGACCTGAGAGTGATCTCGCGCACCAGCGTGATGAGTTATCGGAATGATCCTAACCGAAGGCTTTCGCAAATCGCGCGCGAGCTCAACATCATCTACGTGGTGGAAGGGAGCGTGCGCCGTTTCGGGAGCCAGGTGCGAGTGAGCGCGCAATTGATCGACGCGCGAAATGGCACGCAACTTTGGGCGGAAGCTTACACGCGCGATCTGGCCGATGTCTTCGCCATCCAAAGCGAGGTGGCGCGAACAGTCGTCCAGCAACTTCGCGCGAAACTTTCGCCGAGAGAAAAGGCCGCGATCAACGAAGAGCCGACCAAAGACCTCGTCGCCTACGACCTTTACGTGCGGGCAAATCAAATTTTGTCCGGCCTGGCATTGAACGCGCAAGTAAGTGGCAAACTGAACGAGGCGATCCGACTTTTGCAGGAAGCGATCGCGCGCGATCCGGATTTTATGCTGGCCTATTGCCAGCTCGCTTTCGCGCACGATCATTTTTATTTCTACGGCCTGGACCACACGGCGGAGCGGCGCGCGCTGGCGGAGACGGCCGCGCAAACGGCGTTCCGCCTGAAACCTGATTCGGGCGATGCGCACCTCGCGCTGGCTGGTTATTTCTATTGGTGTTTTCTCGACTACGAACGCGCGCGCGCCGAACTGGCCACGGCGCGCCGTGTTCTTCCGAATAATCCGCAGGTCTTCGCGCTGGCCGCGTACATCGACAGGCGCCAGGGACGCTGGTCGGATGCGGCGCAGAATTTGCAGAAAGCTCTTCAA
Organism: Verrucomicrobiota bacterium; assembly: GCA_041167045.1. Lineage (GTDB taxonomy): Bacteria > Verrucomicrobiota > Verrucomicrobiia > Chthoniobacterales > UBA10450 > CATPCN01. The sequence goes on along the minus strand of JBEEGW010000007.1, from coordinate 234,344 downwards.
CTTGATCCGCGTAACGTGGTCGTGCTCAGACAAGCTGCGCTCAGTTATCAAATTTTGCGGCGATTTGGCGACATGACTTCGGTGCTCGATCGCGCGCTCGCGCTCGATCCGCACGACCCCGATACGCGAGTCACGCGCGCGCTCGTCGATTTGGAATGGCGCGCCGACCCGCGCGCGCTTCATCAAACGATTGATGCGATCATCGCCGACGATTCAACAGAAGCGAAGAGTTTGGCCGATCAATGGCTCTATCTCGCTTTGTGCGAACGGGACGCGGCAGCGGCGGCGCGGGCGGTGGCGGCGGTCGGGCCCGGCGGAATCACGAGTGAAGGCATCAGTTTCCCGAAGCCGTGGTGCGAAGCGCTGGCTGCGCGAATGCGACGTGATGTTCCTGGCGCGCGTGACGCTTTCACGGCCGCGCGCGCGGAAGTGGAACGCACGCTGCGCCCGCAACCGGATTACGCGCCGGCGCTGTGCGTGCTCGGGATGATCGATGCCGCGCTCGGTCGAAAAGAGGATGCGATCCGTGAAGGACGCCGCGCCGTGGAACTATTGCCGGTGGCGCGGGATTCGATTAACGGCGCGCACATGATCACAAATCTCGCCGTGATTTATGCGTGGACGGGCGAAAAGGAGCTCGCGCTCGAGCAATTGAAAGAGGCACTCAAACTTCCTGGGTATCTTAGTTACGGCCGGCTACGACTTCATCCTTATTGGGATTCATTGCACGGCGACTCGCGTTTTGAAGCGCTCGCGAAAAGTTTGGAGCCGCCGGCAAATGGGAAGCAGCCGTGATCAGTGCCTCAGATTATTGAACGCGGCGCCGAGCCGATCGAGTACATCATGCGGTAGCAGCGATTCTTCGCTCGCCTCCTCATTAAAGATCGACATCTCCGCGGCGCGTCCACAAACCCACGCGCCTAGACGCGCCGCCTCGTACATCGACAATCCCTGCGCGGCGAGCGCCGCACAGATTCCGGTGAGAACGTCGCCCATGCCGCCGGTCGCCATTCCGGGATTGCCCGTGGCGTTGTAACTCAATGGTTTTTTGCGTTCGCCCACGATGGTGCGGCTGCCTTTGAGCAAAAGCGTGACCGGATACTTTGCGCAGAATTTTGCGGCGATCTGAGCGCGAGAAAATTTCTTGTGCGGAAAGATGCGCTTCATTTCGCCGGGATGCGGCGTGAGCAAACGCGGGCCGCGGCATTTTTTTAAGACGAGTGTCTTGCCTGCCAAGATGTTGAGCGCATCGGCATCGACGACCATCGGCTGCCGCGCGCGCTGCACGAGCTCGAGGATTTCCGCGGCGCGCGATTTTCCCAAGCCGGAGCCGACTGCGAAGATGTCGATCTTTTGGTCGACAAGATCGACATACGACTTCACCGCGTGAACCATCGCTTCGGCGGGCGCAGCCGCCGCGACGATGGGATAAATTTCTTCCGGCACGAAAACTTCCACCAGGCCAGCGCCGCCGCGAAGTGCACCGGAAGCGCACAGAACGGCCGCACCGGTCAATCCTTTCGAGCCCGCCACGATGCCAACGCGGCCGAACTCATTTTTGTAAGCGCTAAAATTGCGCCGCGCCAAAAGGTGTCGCAGCGAATCGCGCGACGCGACGATGTCGCGGTTCTTTTTCGCGGCGGGTTCCAGATTTGGCAGCGACACGACTTCGAGCCGGCCCACCAAATCCGCTGCGCGATCTGCCAGCAGCCCTTCCTTTGCAAAACCGATCGCGATCGTGAAATCGGCGACGACGCAATCACGGTCCGCTTTGCCGGAATCGCCATCAAGACCGCTCGGAAGATCGACAGCAAAAACGAAGGCGTTTTGTTCGCGCCGCAATTTGTTTATGTCGCGGCAAGCGCTGCGCAGAGGCTCGCGCAACGGAGGGTTTGCGCCGAGGCCGAGCAAACCGTCGAGCACGATTATCGCGCTGTGATGCGGAGCGGGCGCGCGCGGTTTCGACATCGTGCTGCGCAAATTGAAAAGTTTGGTGCGCGTAAGCTCGCTGCAATCGTTCTCGCGAAAGATCAGTCGCGTTTCAATTGTCCAGCCGAGACGATACAGCTCCGCCGCGGCAACGAGCGCATCGCCTCCGTTGTGACCTTTGCCGATGAACGCAATGCATCGCGCGGGCGTTGGAAAAAAACGGGAGACGGCGCGCGCAACGCCCGCGCCCGCTCCATTCATGAGCGATTCCACATTCGTGCCGCGAGCGAATGCGTTCTTCTCCGCCGCCCTCATTTCCGCCGCGCTCAAAACCGGCGAATCCAAAATCAGTCTTCCGTTTGCGAGGATTTCGCTTTCGTACCGTGACTTTCCTCGCTGCCGGAGCTCTTTTTCTTTTTCTTGGACGAAGATTTTTTTTCTGAACTATCGCTCGCGGAATCGGAGGATTTTTTTGAGGACTTCGCTCTTGTCGATCTTCTATGTGAATGCCGGCCGCGCGATAAATCCGGATCGTGCACTCTTGTTTGATCGATGAATGGCTGTAACGGAACCGAAGCATTCGCGGCTACGCGGCTGGCAGTAGCGGCGTTGATTGAAGTGAAGGCACGGCCGCGCACGCCGCGCGCGATTTCTTCGGCAAGATTCTGGCGGTAACTGGAGCTTTGCGCGTACTGCGCTTCACTCGGATTCGTGAGGAAGCCGCATTCAACTAGCACGGCCGGTATGGTCGTTTTGCGCAGCACATAAAAGCCGCGGCGGCGAACTCCGCGGTTAGCCGAAGGCGCACCGCCAGCCACGTTGACATGAATGGCGGATGCGAGCGGCCAACTTTCGCGGCTGTAAAAATAGGTTTCGATCCCGTTCGCTCCCGATCGCGTGGCGGAATTGAAGTGAATGCAGACGAAGATGGCGTTGCGATAAGAATTCGCGATCGCCACGCGCGTGGGTAACGGGACAAAGACATCGCTGTCTCGTGTCATGACGACGCGGTAACCGTAGGCGGTGAGGATAACTTTGAGCCGCCGGGCCACATCGAGATTCATTGTTTTCTCGGCGACGCGCTGCCCGGGAATGCCGCCGCGATCAAATCCGCCATGGCCGGCATCGATCACCACAACGGTAGAAGGCCGGCTGCCTTGCTCTTCCGAACCCGAAGACGCCGCGGCAAGGCTGGACGCAGACAAGACAAAGCTGAGGCTCGCCGCGGACAAACCCGGAATTGAGAGACGCAATTTATGAATCAGTTGCGTCATTTTAGTTTTCCTTGGGCATTTCCGGGGGCCTTCCCGAAAGTTTCGGAAGTGGATTCTGCGCCGATTGCGCGAGTGGTTTTTGCGCGACGCCGCCGTGAATCGCGACCGACCCATCGGCCAGGAGGCGCAAACGCGGCGGCATTTTCGTTTCCATGAGAACCGATTGACTGAGCCGCTCGCCGTTTAACCCAATGTGTGTGTAGGCCCAGGTGCGGGGCGCGGCACAATGCAGAACGTGTAATTGATTCGCGCGATCCAGCTCGGCCTGCGGCGGATCAGACGCGATGATGTGGCCTAACGAATAGGTGGAATAAACCACGCCGCTGTCTTTGTTTTCGACCCGAACATACAACGATGTGTGATCGGGAAAACGATTCGAGAGCAACGAATAGGTGCGGACATCGCCCGCGCCCGGCATTCCTTCCGGGATACCGACCGTTTTTTTCCAGATCGGCCGCGCATCGGTGACTTCAAAAACTTTCGGCGACGAGTAGAAAAATTTATTGAGATCGGCAAAGTAAACATTGGCGCGGACATGATAATTGCCCGGATCGTGAATGGGGAACGCGGGCGTAAGATCGACATCTCGGGTAACGGTCTTACCTGCTTGGATTTTCAGCGCCGGCTCGGGTGAGCGTGGGGCCAATGGCGCGAGAGTGCGTTCTTCACCACCGCTGACTTCCAAACCGAACCAATGCTGTCCGTTATCGTCGTGCAAATCGATGTCGCGGCCGGCCAGATTGGTGATGCTGAGCGTGGCCATGACCGGTTCGTGCGCGATGTATTGCAGGCGCTTAAATTTTAAGCCGACTTGAATTTGCGCGAGCGCGGCATTGGCCACGAACAAACAAACGAAGGCCGCCAATATTTTCATGGATCGACATATTGCGACTGGCCGGAAAAAAAAGGGAGCCAAAACTGGAAACAGGCGCATGGCTGTGGAAGCTCAGGCGCGCTTTTGCCGCCACCAGGAAGTCGCCGTCGTCTTCTGTTCCTTGTCCCGCACGACTGCTTCGATCAACGTTTTATCCCACGGCGCGGAAACGCTTTCAAAGTCTGGGCGCACCGACTCATCGTAAGCAAACTCGACAAACTCCAGCTCCACGATTTCGAGCAAGGCCTGAGCGCCGCGTTCGACCCCGAATTCAGCCTGCACGATTTTTCCGTCGCGCAAAAACACAAGGCCAGTCTTGCGATCTTTGACTACCTGCACCGCGCCGTTTTTTCGACTGAGGCAACACATTTGCAGTACATCGACAACATGAAATAAATCGCGCGAGTCGGCCGGCGCGTTGTCGGCGCGCGCAATCGCCTGCAAGAGTTGCTCGCCGTCAATCGGTTCTGGAAAAACTTTTGGGTGTGTGACTTCGAGCCGTTGCTCGGCCGCGGCGTAGGAGGGCAGAAACATTGTTTGCAAGGACGGAAATAGTTCGCTGAGCGCGCCGGCCACAGCGAAGCCGTCAATTCCGCCCGCGGCGATTTGCGTGAGCAAAAGCGAACAGCGCGCATGCTGTTGCGCCCAAACAAGCGCAGCGGCCTCGCTCGAAACCAAAGCGCACTCGTGCGTCGTGTAATCTTTCACCATTTGCACCAGCTGATTGCCGAACTCGGCGTCGCGGTGCACGATGAGCAATTGCATTACTGCGAAGGGGCGGTGAAAGGCGGCGGAAAAAGATTTAGCAGCTTGGTGGGATCGGCACGGACGGCTTGAAGCTGATCATTATAATAAATACGCACGATATAACCAAGATATTTACGATGGCTCGAATCCGCATCGGTCCCTGGGGCGGGCGCCTTGGCCGGGCGCGGCTTTTTTCCAGGAGCAGGCGGCACCACCGCAGCGGCAGCGGCAGTCAAGGCCGCATCCGCTGAGACGGGCTTGTTTTTTGGACGCACGTATGTGACCTGCAAGATTTCGGGATTGGCTTCCTTCCAATCGTGTTTCGGCGTGACCCACTCGTAATTCACATCGGCATCGGTCAAGACGACCTCCTTGTCATTCTCGGTGTCGTAGAAGAAGACCTGGATTTTCACTTTCGTGTGGTCGATCAAGCTGTTCGGTCGTTTTCTCACGCTGATCCGCAGAGCAAGATTGGTTTCCGCGTCAGGGTCGGGTGACTCAGTTGCTTTTACTTCACTGATGCCAAACGTCGATCCATCCGGAATGCCGTCGGTATCGTTCCGCGTCGTGCCGGCATCGAGAGGTGACACGCCGACAAGTCCGGGCCCGGCGTCAGCGGCGGGCGCAGGCGCCACGCCCATCTTCAATTTCATGTCGGCCAAATCGTAGAGCGCGCCGATGGAGGGACCGAGCTCCTGAATCTTTCGCCACGATTCATTCGCGCGATCGTAATTTTGCATCGACTCGTAGACCCTCGCCATTTCCGCGAAGACGTTTGCATTTTTCGGGTCCCGCTGCGACGCATCCTGCAAACGCGCGAGCGCTCCGGCGCTGTCGCCTTTTTCGCGCAAAATCTTCGCTTGCTCGACCAATTGATCGGGCAAAATCGGAGGCGGCGTAGCGGGTTTGGCCAAGGTCACGGGCGGCGCGGTGACTGTAGTTTTGAGCGGAGCCGGCGTCGGCAACGGCTTATGCGCCGGCGCGACCGCTGGCTGGTTCGCCATACGCGCAGCTCGCGCGCGTTGCGCGTAATAGTAGCCCACTGAAACCAATTGCGCGGTCCCAAAGATAACCACAACGGCGAGCGCGACCACGAATGTGCGGTCGGGCGGCGGCGTAGATGAAATGGCGAGTGCGCGCATGGGCGGTTGTTATAATTATAAATTGGCGAAAGCTGTCAAACATCGACAGCGCGGGGTGCGCCGCCGTTCAACTGGAGTCTCAACGGGAAATATCGGCCTGGCTCAGAATCTTGAACCCTTCGCCTTGCAAAACTGACGAAGCACACTCCGTATCATCGACATGAAGAGCGAGCGCGGCGTGGCCGCGCGGCCGCGTGAGCAGGGGATAACTAAAGTGCACATTCACTTCGGCCATGAGCAGCGCAGCGAGAAGTTTAGCTAATTGCGTGGCCACTTCGCGCAGCTCCACCACCACCATTTCGCAGACGCCAAACGCGATATCGTTTTGCCGCAAAACATCTTCCACCGTCTCCGGATCGCTCACGACAATGCGCGCGATGGCCGAATCAGTCGATTCCGCCACACTTAGCGCGACGACATGGGTGTTGTGGGTGTTGAGAAGCTTCACCACGTCAAGCATCGCGCCCACCTTGTTCGGCAGAAAAATTGAAAACTGCTTTACGAGCGGACCGTTGGTTTTGGAAGTGACTTCTGGTAGATCGACAGCCATGAGCGCGCGCCGCGGCAATATCCTTTCGTGGTCGCGGCGAGCGGAAACTATCTCATCGCGCGGCATTGCTTTGCAAACGCAAACTGCGCAAGATCGACATGTTCGCTCTGTTCATTCGGCGCATTCTGCCTAGAGTCGCTCTCCAGAATGGACGAAGAAAACGAACTCATCGCGTTGCGGCGCGAGAAGCTCGAGGCCTTGCTCGCAAAAGGAGTCGCACCGTTCGGCGCAAGCTTTGAAATTGACGGCGACATCGGCGAACTGCGCGAAAAATTTGCTGACGGAAAAACCGTGCGCGCAGCCGGGCGCATCACTGCGCATCGCGACATGGGCAAAAGCCACTTTGTCGATCTTCGCGACGCGACCGGGCGCATGCAGGTTTACATCCATGCGAAGGAAGTGGGCGCGGAGGCGATGGAAATTTTCGGCCTGCTCGATCTGGGAGATTTTATCGGGGTGGAAGGCACCTGCTTTCTCACGAAAACCGGCGAGCCGACTTTAAAGGTGCACAAATTCCATGTGCTCGCTAAGTCGCTCCGGCCTTTGCCGGAAAAATGGCATGGCCTTCAGGATGTCGAAGCTCGTTATCGGCAGCGCTATCTCGATCTTTTGACCAACGAACAATCGCGCGACATTTTCCAAAAACGGATCGCGATCATGCGCGAAACGCGCCGTTTTTTGGAAGCGCGCGGCTTTGCCGAAGTAGAAACGCCGATGCTCCAGAGTGTCGCCGGGGGTGCCGCGGCGGAGCCATTTCGCACGCGCCACAAAGCACTCGGGCTGGATCTTTTTCTGCGCATCGCGCCCGAGCTTTATCTCAAGCGCTTGCTCGTGGGCGGATTCAACAAAGTCTTCGAGCTGAACCGGAACTTTCGCAACGAAGGCATTTCGCGAAAGCACAATCCCGAGTTCACAATGCTCGAAGCTTATTGGGCCTACGCCGATTTCGAAAAAATTGCCGGGCTCGTCGAAGAATTAGTCTGTCATCTGGCCCAAAATGTCTGTGGCTCATTGCAAATCGAGCATCGCGACGCCGATGGAAAAATAAGTCGGACGATCAATTTGCAGCCGCCCTGGCGCCGCGCGCGATATGTCGATCTTGTCTGCGAAGCGACCGGCAAAGATTGGTTCGATCTGGCAAGTGAACAGCGCCGTGAAAAAGCGAAATCGTTAGGCGTCGAAATTTCGCCGCAGTTCGCCGATTTCGAAGTGACGCAGCACCTCTTCGAAAAATTGGTGGAAGAGAAAACAGTCGACCCGCTTTTCGTCACGCATTGTCCGAAAGAGCTTGTGCCCCTCGCCAAACAAAACCGGGACGACGATTCTCTCGTGGACGTTTACGAGCTGATTATCAACGGTGTCGAGATTTCGCCCGGTTATTCCGAGCTGAACGATCCAATGACCCAGCGCCGCCGCTTGCTCGAACAAGCGGGCGAAGAAACGCAAAAGATCGACGAAGAATTTCTGCTCGCGCTCGAACACGGTATGCCGCCGGCTGGCGGCTTCGGCCTCGGAATGGATCGCTTGACGATGTTGCTGACCGGCGCGGGCTCGATTCGCGACGTGATTTTGTTTCCACTGCTCAAGCCAAAGCGCGCGACATGACTTCTGCGCGCAATTTGTTAATGTCGATCTAACGATTTATTTCAAATGCGAATGAGCAGCTATCGAAAATTAGTCGGTCTAGCGGGAGCGAGCGTCGCGTTCATTTTGGCTTTAGCGGGCGCGCGCGGCCAAGTCCCCAGCAAGTCGTACGAACAACCGAGTCAGCTCCGGCCAACGACTCCAACCCCCGACCCGAACCTTCCAGATTCTGGCCGCAAGATGACCGCAAAAGAAGCGGCCGAAGCAGACGCCGAAGCGCGTGCGAAAGGCCAATACAAAAAAGAGAAGATGGTGATTGCGCCTGTGCCGAGCAAAAAAAGCACGCCCAGCCCGGAGTTTGCCGGCAGCCTCCTCGACGCGGGCCTTCCCAAAGCTTCAGGTGCAAAGACAAGCGGGAAAAGCAAACCGGAATCGAATTCGCAAATGGTAAACGCTGACGGAACGCAAGAGGCCCCGCACACTGCGCGACCAAAAGAAACCCCGAGCGCGCAGTCCTCCGCCTCAAAAATCGAAGCGCCTTCTTTAAGCTTGAGCACGACTCCCACGCCCAGCGCGACAGTGAGTCTTCAGGCGCCGCCGTAATATTTTATTTTTGCTCGATTGGTTCCAAATCGGAGATCGCTGGCCCGTTCAACACGCGACCGAGCGCGTCGAAACGCGAACCGTGACAAGGGCAGTCCCAGGTTTTCTCGAAGCCGTCCCAGCGCACGACGCACTTTAAATGCGGACACACGGCCGAGAATGTGTGCAGCGCTCCTTTTTCATCCCGATACGCTGCGATCTTCTTGAGGTTATCACGTAAGATCGCGCCTTCGCCCGGTTTCATTTTCTCGGCGGAAGGCTCATCGCCGGACGTGACATAGTCGCGCATTTGCGCAGCAACGTTCGCGTTTTCAGCGACATAATCAGCCACCACGATCGGCTTCAAAGTTTTTCGTGCCGGATCGTACAGCTTGGCCCACGGATTTTCGCGACCGCTGATAAGATCGACAATAAGAATGCCAGCGATGGTGCCGTGCGTCATGCCGTTACCGGAATCGCCGGTGACAATATAAACATTTTTGTCGCCCGGATTGCGGCCGATGTAGGCGACACCGTCCACTGGTTCCATGACCTGGCCCGACCAACGATCGGTAATCTCGCCGGCCATCGGGAAATGTTCGCGCGTCCAGCGTTCCAATTTTGCAAAACGTTTTTCGAAGTCTTCCGCCTGACCGCTCTTGTGATCTTCGCCGCCGACGATGAGTACATCGCCTTCTTCTTCGCGCGCGAACCGCACATAATGGTACGGCACTGGGCCGAGCGTTTGCTTTTCGTCTTCCGCGGTCTGCGCCGTGTCCCAACATAAAGCGTGCTCAACCTTGCCCTTCACTCGCATGGCGATCACATAGGTCGCGTATGGCGCTTGCTTAGAGTGAATGACCAACAGGTCGTTGATCGGAGAGTTCGTCGCGACAACTGCGGCTTGCGCTGTGATGGTATGACCTTCAGCCGTCTCGATCTTCACGCGTTCGCCATCTTCAATTTTCGCCACGCGCGTTCCAGTGAAAATCCGCCCGCCGCGGCCGACAATCGCCTTAGCCACGCCGTTGAGATACTTGAGCGGATGAAATTGCGCCTGTCGCGGAAATCGCAGGACGCCGTCGGTATTAAACTTTCCGGTCGGTATGCGGTCGACGCGTTCCACAGCGAGGCCGGCGCGGTTGGCCGCTTCAAGCTCGCGCTTCAAATCCGTAACGGAGCCGCCGGGCGGAAGAAATAAATAGCCGTCGAGCTGCTCGAAATCGCAATCGATTTTCTCTTCGTTCACGATCGCTTCGATGCGATCGATGGCGGCGCTGTGGCTTTCGGCGCAAAGGCGCGAACATTCTTCGCCGAGCATTTCCTCGAGATCGTAAAAACGATCGTCCAATGCATTGACGAGATGCGCGGTGGTTCGGCCAGTCATCCCGCCGCCGACCGGGCCGTCATCGATTAAAACAACATGTCGATCTTGTCGTGCGAGGAGATACGCGGTCGTTACACCGGCGATTCCCGCGCCGATCACACAGACATCGGCGGTGAGATTTTCAGCTAAGGGTTGGGTGCGGAATTTTTTCGCGGTGCGTTCCCAGAATGAAATACTCGCTCCGGCACGTTCGCCTTGTCGATCTTCGTTACCCATAACGAGAAAATGTGACGCTAAATGCCGCGCGCGCTCGCCCATTGCACGGCATAGCGCGCAACTTCGCGCGCGTTCTTTAATTTCAGCTTCTCTTTAATATGAGCGCGATGAGTCTCGACCGTTTTTGGGCTGAGGTGTAAGGCTCTGGCGATTGCTTTGACTTCTTCGCCTTTGCCGATGCGCTCGAGCACTTCTAACTCTCGATCGGTCAAACCATCGGTGGGATTGGCGCCCGGTCCGCGCTGTGACAGCACCACATTCGAAATCACTTCGCTGGCCATGGAAGGGCTGAGGTAAAATCGGCCGTCCATCACTTCGCGCACGGCGATGAGAACGCTGCCGAGCGCATCTTGTTTAGTGACGTAACCATTCGCGCCGGCGCGCAGTGAGCGCACGGCGTAGGTCGGCTCATCGTGCATCGACAAAATCAAGACCGGCAATTTTGGAAATTCAGCGCGGATCGCCTTCGTCAATTCCAAGCCGCCGGGTCCTTTCAGGCCAAGATCGACAATAACCATGTGCGGCCGCAGTTTGCGAATGAGAGTCAACGCTTCCGGCGCGCTGCTCGCTTCTCCGCAGACCGAGAAGCCGTCATCGGAATTGAGCAGTTGCACGAGGCCGTGCCGAAAGAGTGGATGATCGTCCACCACGATAATGCGAATTGCTTCCGGGAGGGCGCACTTCGGATTGTCCACCACGCCGCCGGAAAGCGAATTGGGCGCGACCGGTTTCGAGACCAACGGTTTCGGTTGCCCGCTCGCAGCATGCGCGCGCTTTTTTACCTGCCGCCCTACTGCTGCGGTGGATTTGAGCTTCGTTTTCGATTTCATTTTCGCGGCAGGTAACAAATGACGGCGGTGCCATGCGGCCTTTTGGCTTTGATCTCCAGCCGCGCACCAATGGAGCTGGCCCGATGGCGCAGGATATGAAAACCCATCCCCGTGGAATTTTGTCCCCGCTTCTTCAAGCCGATGCCATCATCCGTTACGCTGAGAATGACGTGTTGTCGCGTGCAATCGGTGCGTAAAACAATCTCGCTTGCGCGCGCATGCTTGCTGGCATTGATCAAGGCTTCGCGCGCGATTCGATAAAGATGCAGAGCGGCGGTGTCGTCGGAAACGCAAGGTTCGCGCTTCACTTCGAGACGGCAGGGTGCGGTCCAGGACTGTTCCTGAACTAACGTTCGCAAGGCGCTCATTAAACTTCGCGCATCGACTTCGACCGGATGCAATCCGCGCGCGATCGTGCGCGCTTCGGTGATGCCGGCATTAATTAGGTCGCAAATTTTATCCAGCTCGCCTGGATCGACATGTTTTGCGCTGCGAAAGCGTTCCGCGATTGCGCGGGCCATGAAAGCAATGGCAGTGAGATGCTGGCAAAGACCATCGTGCAGCTCACGCCCCACGCGGCGGCGTTCCTGGTCGATGATCTCGAGGATCTCGAGCTGCAATTGTTTGCGGTGGCTGGTTTCGCCGCGCAACTGACGTCTGGCATTACCCAGCTGCAAGGTTCGTTTGTGCGGCCGCGACCGGGTCGATCGCAAGGCCGTTTGCGTTTTCTTTCTCATCAATCACCTGAAGGTTATGTAAAGGAATTCGAAATTGTCAGCGCGAGCACGCTGCATTTTTTCGTAGGGATTTTTCTTATGCCGAATTCCTCCAGCGTCCCGATTGTGCGCGCGGGCCGGAACGCACATCCTTTCGCCAGGAAATGGGCATGGCACAGAAATTCCACCTCCGGCCGGAAGAGAAGCTCACCATTCTGCAAAAAGCGGATGGATTTCGGAAATGGTATTCGCTGGATGACGGACGCATCTGCGTTTTATGCGATCGATTTATTACCGGCCGGCAAATCCGTGTCACCCGCGACAAGCGCGGGGGTTATCATTTGCATTGCCCGACCGAGACATGTCGATCTACGCCGCATGAATGGATGTACGCGGGGAATGCGTTGCTCTCCGATCACAACGATTTCGGTTTGTGGGAAAAAATTAAGAAGCCTTTGCAACGCGTGGCCGGATTTCGTGCCAGCAGCGACAAATGATTCGCCCCTCGATCGATCTCGATGCAGTCTCCTGCGCGACGGATGAAGCGTTGATGCAAAAAATCAGCGAGCGCCATGAACCTGCGCTGGAAGAACTTTTTGCGCGCCATGGTGAACAGTTGAAAGCGGTCGCCGGCCGCGTCGTTCATGAAGAAACCGATACCGATGATGTGTTGCAGGAGTGTTTGCTCCAAATCTGGCGTGAATCGGTGCGTTACTTGCCGGAAGAGGGCAAACCGCTCGGATGGATTACGACGCTGACCAAGCGGCGCGCGATCGATGCGTTGCGTCGCAAAGGCGCGTACCGCCGCGCAAAAGAACGCTTCGAATCGGAGTGGCGCGAGCCGACATCGATCCGGCAAACGGCGGATGAAATTTCGCGCGCCGATCTTCGCCGATTTTTACGGCAGCAAATGCGTAGCCTTCCGCCATTACAGCGCGAGGCAATCAGGCTCGCCTTTTTTCATGGGATGAGTCATCGCGAAATTGCGAAAGCAACTCGTACTCCACTCGGCACGGTGAAGACGCGCCTGGAGTTGGGGTTGCGAAAATTAACGCAGAAGATCAGACCGTTGCGTCAAAAAATTTAGCGTTCATTGCAGGGGAGCGCACGCGTGCTAACTTACGCGCAATGGACTCGCCACAAATCACCGCCTATCTCAAAACTACCTGCGGCTGGAGCGCCGGCGTTCGCGCTGTGCTCGCCAAATACAATCTGCCTTACACCGAAAAAGACATCATCCAGAACCCGGCGTTTCGCTGGGAAATGGAAACGAAAAGCGGTCAGCCGCTTTCGCCGTGCATCGAGATCGATGGCAAAATGCTGGCCGACGTGAGCGGCGAAGAAGTGGAAGAATATTTGATCGACAATAAGATCGTGCAATCAAACAATGCCGAAGCCGGGGTGCCGCTGAACGCGCCCTGTGCGACCGAGCAGCACGAAAGTGAAGTAAAGCTGCGGTTTTAGTTTGCCTTTTAGCAGTTCGAACAGCGGCGCCTGACGCGCGGGCGCTTTCGGTTTCCTCCATGTGAATGTGCGGCTAGATTCCTGATCGTTCTCGATGAAATTTCTGGCCCGCATTTCCAGGAAGCGTGGCAAATCGCGTTTCGGCTGGAAGGTGAAACTCTTCGGCATCCTTTGCGTCCTCGGATTTGCCGTTCTGTTCTTTTTTGCGGCTTGGGCGCAGACCTTCGATATGAAGCGCCTCGGCGCAATGCCGGAGCGGAACACTGTTTTTGATGTCGATGGAAAAATTTACAGCCGCCTGGCCGGTGCGAATCGTCTCAAAGTTTCGCTGAGCGAGGTATCGCCGTTTTTCATTGATGCATTGCTCGCGCGCGAGGATACGCGCTTTTTTCAACATGGCGGAATCGATTGGCGCGGAGTCGCGCGCGCCGTCGTTCGCGATCTCTTGAGCGGCTCAGTCAAGGAAGGGGCAAGCAGCCTCACCCAGCAATTGGCGCGCAATAGTCTGCCGCTGGGCGGTCGGAACATTACGCGCAAGATCCTTGAAGCGATGGTGGCGTTGCGCATCGAGCGCGTTTTCACGAAGCAGCAAATTCTCGAGCTCTACGTAAACCGGATTTATTTCGGCTCCGGTTGTTACGGAATTGAAACGGCGTCGCAAGCGTACTTCGGCAAGGACTCATCAAAGCTCAATCTTTCGGAAGCGGCCGTTCTCGCGGGATTGATTCGAAGTCCGAACCGTTTTTCACCGTTGAAAAATCCGGAGGGCGCGGCATTGCAACGCAACGCCGTACTGGATCGCATGGTCGAGCTGAAGAAAATTTCGGCCGGCCAGGCGGAATCGGCGCGCGTGACAAAAGTCACGTCGCATCCGAAACGGCTGCCGCTCATCCAGGAAAATTACGCGATGGATGCGGTGCAACGCGATTTGTACGCGATTCTGACGCAAGACCAGATCGATAATGGCGGCCTTTTCATTTACACAACGCTCGATCCAGCGGTGCAAATTTCGGCGACGCAAGCGCTCGAGACGCAGCTGAGCAAGATCGAGCATCAACCGAATTTCAAGCATCCGATCAAAGCGAGTTATCATCCGCCGGAGGGCAGCGAGGATTCGGCCATGCCCTATCTGGAAGGCGCGGTCGTCACGATCGACAATGCGAGCGGCGGAATTCGCGCGCTGGTGGGCGGGCGCGATTATGCGCAGAGCAAATTCAATCGCGCGCTGCCGCCGGCGAATAGGCAGGTCGGCTCATCGTTCAAGCCGTTTGTTTACACGCTTGCCTTTACGCACGGACTTTTGCCCGGCGCGTCGATCAGCGACGATCCGATTCAACCGGGTGAAATTGACGGCGCCGGGAATTGGTCGCCCGGAAATTCAGACGGTACTTACAGCGGAATTCAGCCAGTTTCTTATGGCCTGATCCATTCGCGCAACACCATGAGCGTACGCATCGGGCAGTTTGCCGGGCTCGATGACGTGCAAAAGGTCGCGCTGAATTTGGGGTTGAGCGAAACAGTTCCGCATGCGCCCGCCATTTATATCGGCTCTTTCGAAACGGACCTGAAAGATTTAACGGCCGCCTACACGGTTTTTCCAAACGCGGGCGTGCGCAAACAGGCTTACATCATCGAGCGAATCGACGACCCGGACCACAATCCAATTTATCGCGCGGCGCACATCAGCGTTCCGACGCTTGACCCGAGTGCGGCCTGGATGACTTCGCGCTTAATGGAGGAGGTGCTCACGACGGGCACGGCGGCGAGCGCGCGATCGTTAGGCTTTAAACTGCCCGCGGCCGGGAAAACCGGAACGACCAATGATTACAAAGACGCGTGGTTTATCGGTTACACCACTGCACTGACCTGCGGCGTGTGGGTCGGATTCGATCAGCCGGTCACGATCATTCCCCATGGTTACGGGGCGGCGTTGGCGTTACCGGTTTGGACGCAGGTAATGATGAAAGCGGCGCAGCGTTACCCCGCGCAGGATTTGCAACCGACGGTGGCGCTGCAACGCACGGTTGTTTGCTCAGTTTCAAATCATCTCGCCACGACTGGATGCCAGGCGGCCGGTAGCGCTTACGAAATTGATCTACCGATCGACAAGGTGCCGGCTGCGCAATGTGAAGTCCACGGCGGTGAGCCGACCCAGTTCGCGCAAAAACTCGAGGACCTCGGCCAGAAAGCGGGCGCGATACCAAACAAGTTCATCCAATCACTCCGCAAATTTTTCGGCGGAAAATGATTGGCGCGACGCCCGCGACAAGATCGACAATCCCCGGTCGTCCGGTCAGCTGCCTGAGCCGACGTATTCGGCCTGGTAGCCTTCAAACTTGGCCGTCGAACCAACCGGCGGCGGGCTCTTCACGTCGTAAACTTCGTTGCCGACCACTTGCTGCGATTGCGTGTCCCAGATCATGACCGTCTTCTTGGCTTGCGAAGAACTTTTCCCGTCTTTTTCCGTATCGACGGCAATGTAACGCGCCTTGTGTTGTTTGATCCGGCTCTTATGCGCTACATAACAGCGGGCCGCACGCTGTTGTGCGATGCGACGCTGGCGCTCGCTCGCCTCATGTTGCGCGATGATCGACACCACTGCGGCAATGGCGATGCCCGCAGCAATCCCGGCGAAAAGTCCCCCGGGGAAATCCGAAGCGCGCGCTTTGCGAGGTAGTCCGGTCACCGCAATGGCTACGGCCGTGACAAGGGCAGCTGTCTGAAGAGTTCGAATATTCATAGGCGTGAGCCTCGTTGTAAATAGTTACGCCGAGACTGACAAGACTATATTTGCTTCTTGCGAGAGAAGCGTCGCCGCGACAGGCGCTTACTGTTGTTCTTCTTCGGTGCTAAGAGTGATTTTGTGGTCGTCGCACCATTTTTTTGCGGATGCATTTCCGGCTTCCGCTGCGCGACGATAATAAGTCTCCGCTTCCTTAGGATCGGCGGTGACACCTTTGCCAGATTCGAGACACTGCGCATAAAGAAACAAGCAAAACGGATTGTTTTGTTTAATTCCTTCGCGAAAAAGACTGACCGCCCGCTCTTCGCGCGTCTTCTCGCTTTTCCCAAGCTCGGTTTCCGTGCTCGTTAGATAGAGCACGCCGAGGTTCCCGAAAGAGTCGCCATAACCAATCTTCGCTGCTTTTGTGTACCAACCAGAGGCTTCCTTATCATCGCGAGATACACCGACCCCGGCATGGTAACAGGTTCCCAGCCGGTCCATCGCGTGAGGCTCGTTGGCCGCAGCCGCATCTTTTAGCAAAGCGATCCCGCGCGCCTCATTTTTCTTCGGAACACCTTTGCCAAAAAGGTAGCACTCACCGAGCAACGTCTTCGCGGCGACATCGCCATCTCGGCGCGCCGACTCGAACCATTGGGCCGCTTTGACGAGATCGCGTTCGACCCCAGCGCCGTTCGAATAACGCAGTCCAACTTCGCGCTCTGCGCCGGCACGGCCATGCGCGGCCGCGGCACACAACCAATTGAAAGACGCAACCGGGTCGCGCTTGCGCAAATGAGTCCCTAAAATTTCCATCGCCGCGGCCACGTCGAGCTTGGCTGCATCCGTCAGAGACCCACGCATCTGTTCGAACAGCTTGTCATCGATCCCCGTGGTCCCAGACTCAAGTTGATCAAGCAAAAGCCCAAGGTGCGCTTTACCCACGCCGGCGTTTTCTGGAAAGTCCTTTTCGATTTGAAGATATTTCGCTACAGCTTGAGGCCAGTCTTGCGCGCGTTCGAGTTGCTCGCCTTCAGCGACTGCTTTCTTTAACAGGACTGTCCGATCCGCTGGGGCTGGCGCGGAAGCAACGGCGGCGCCGGCGCTGCTGGGAGTTGCGCTGGCGGTGACTGTCGATCTTTCACCCGCGGGAGCGTTTGCGCCGGAGCGCATTTTGAAAAAGAAGAACAATGCGATCGCCAGCACAATCAATCCGCCGCCCGCGATCGCGTAGAAATTTACGCGAAGCGGCTCTGCCGGTACCGCCGGCGGCTTGGGCGGCTTGGGCGTCTCGATTGCGCGCGCTTGCGTTTTTGTAACCGGCTTCGGTTCTTCGACAGCGATTTTTTTCTCAATTGCGACCGGCGCGGAAGTCTCGCCGCTGGCAAGGTGCGCGAGACAATTCTCCAATTCTGCGCGCAACGCAGCCGGAGTCTGCGGACGGTTTGCCGGATCTTTCTCGATCATGCGCAGAACCAGCGCGCGGATTTCCGCCGGCGCGGCCGCGAGCTGCTCGACCGGCGGCGGACGATTCAGATGCTGGCTCATCACCTGCGCGATCGATCCGCCAAATGGCGCGTGCCCGACCAGCATGTACCACAACGTGATGCCGAGCGAATAAATGTCGGAGCGCGTATCGAGCTCCTTTTCTTCCAGCTGCTCCGGGCTGGCGAAGTGCGCTGTGCCGACGAATCCGCCCATTGAAAGCGTGGCCAGGTCTTCGCTCTCGTCGCGCTTGATCGATTTCGCCAGGCCGAAGTCGATGACCTTGACGACGTAATCGTCGTCGTCCTTCAGCAGCATTAGATTCGCCGGCTTAATATCGCGATGCACCAGTTGATGCCTGGTCGCCGCGCTCAACGCGCGCGTCACTTGAATCGTGAACTGAAGCGCCATCTCCGGCTTGAGTGGGCCCTGGCGTTTCACGAGCGATTCGAGCGTTTCGCCGTCCACAAACTCCATCGCGTAGAAGTACGCGTCATCGCTCGTGCCGAGATGATAAACGGAAGCGACGTTAGGATGGCGCAGTTGCGCGGCGGCGCGCGCTTCGCGAATGAAACGTTGCTGCGCCACTTCACTTTTGAGTAAGCGCGCGTTGACGACTTTGAGCGCGACGTTTACGCGCAAATTCGTGTCGAACGCCTTGTAAGTGATTCCCATCGCACCCTGGCCCAGCTCGAAAAGCGAGCCGTCCTCGTGCGTGAACACCTTGTAATGATCGAAATTAACCGTCTTAGCCATCGGCTCGAAACTTCCGAGTATAACGACGACTCGCCGGACGAGCTATCGATAATGTGCGTGCTGAGTTTTGGCCGTCGCGCCCGTTAGATCGACAATAACACTCTTGTCGCGCCAAAGCGTTTTGTGAATACTCGTTTTCACTTACCGCCATGCCCAAGCTTCATGTTAAACCTGCGTCCGGTGAGCCGTTTGACCTCGTAATCGGAAATACTGCCACGATCGGGCGCACCTCCGACAACACCATTTGCCTCAGCCACAGCCCGCTTGTTTCGCGCCAGCATGCGATCATTCGTTGTCATAACGGTTACCAATTTCAACTGATCGACCTTGGCAGTCGCAACGGTACCTACGTTAACGACCAGCGCGTCGTCATGCCGGTGACGCTCGAAGACGGCGCGCAAATTCGCATCGTTGGAAACACCATCGCTTTCGAGCAGGCGGCCGACGATCTTCTTCCCGCCGCGCTTGAAGTGACCATGGCCGGCGCGAGCGAAGGTGGCGCTTCTTCAGCCGTTCAACCGGTGGCGCTGCTCGTGTGCGACATTCGCGGCTTCAGCAGCATGGCGGAAAAAGTTCCCAGCTCCGATCTCGCCCAGCAACTGGGCAAATGGTTTCGCGATGCCGGAAATCTTGTCAGCAGTAAGGCCGGCACGATCGATAAATTTATCGGCGACGCCATTCTTGCTTATTGGACGCAATGCAGCGGGGCTGATGTCGATTGCAAAACCACTCTCGATATCGCCAAACAAATGATCGAGCTCGCTGCAAAAATGACATGGCCCAATGGCGAACCGTTTCGCGTCGGCATTGCGCTCCATTACGGCACAGTCATTTGCGGCAACGTCGGTGTCGATGCGCAACGCGACGCCACCATCATCGGCGACCCGGTCAATACCGTTTTTCGACT
Source organism: Verrucomicrobiota bacterium (assembly GCA_041167045.1). Classification (GTDB taxonomy): domain Bacteria; phylum Verrucomicrobiota; class Verrucomicrobiia; order Chthoniobacterales; family UBA10450; genus CATPCN01. Next base: position 215,179 of record JBEEGW010000007.1, on the reverse strand, counting down.
GGAAGGTTTAATGAAGGAGCTCAATCAGCTCCTCATTTTTTCCAGCGAATTCCGCGATAAACTTTCCGGCGCCGCCGAACAATATGTCGATCTTGGCGAGCGCACGCTCAAAGGTAAGCGCAAGCCGGTTCGCATTTTCGCGCTGCCGACATAACTGGCGCCTAATTTTCGGCCAACAGTTTTTTATAATCTTCGACGTTGTCTATGTCGATCTTGCCGTCCGAAAAGGATAACTCCGCCACGCGCTCGCGATTCGACAAAATAATTTTCTTCGCGCCGCTTCCATCTTCGAGCGCGAGCAGTTCGGCGAAACAAGAGCGGTCGAAGAGCGCCGGAACGCCGAGCGTGTCTGCGTAGCTGGACGCGACGATCGCTTTTTGCGTTTCTTCTCGGCGCATGATCAACGACTTGATCAACGCGCTGTCCACGAATGGTTGGTCGCAAACAAGCAAAGTAATCGCGTCGAGTTGTGGCGCGTTGTCGATCAAATGTTGCACGCCCGCGCGAATCGAAGTCCCGATCCCGCGCTGCCAATTCGGATTTCTGACAACCGCCACTTGCGCTTGCTTCAACGCATTGTCGATCTTGTCCTGGTCGCTGCCGATCACCACCACGATCGGCAAACATTCCGCTTCACGCGCTGCATCAACGGTGCGACGCAACAAAGTTTTCCCACGAAACTCAATCAGTTGCTTTGGTTGGCCGAAGCGCGACGATCCGCCCGCGCCCAAAATTACCGCGCCGACGTTTCGCATGCGCCCGCGTGGATCGGCATCTTTCTTTCGCGCAAAGAAAAACCGGTGCCGATTGCAAAGACGCGCTGGATTTCCGAGACAATCGCCAGCGCAATCTCTTCCGGAGTCTCCGCGGCGAGATCGAGACCGGCCGGCGCAAAAAAACCGGCGTTGATCGTCACATCGCGATCGAGCAGATCATTTAACAGTTGATCGCGCCGTTTGCGCGGCCCCATCAATCCGACGTAGCGCAAATTAAGCGGGAGCAATTTTTGCAATGCCGCAAAATCGCGGCCGTAGTTGTGCGTTTTCACAATCGCCGCCGTCCATTCATCCGGACGGATCGGCAATAAATTTGGATCGATAATTTCAATCGTTTCCCAGCCGAGCAGATGGCAAAGTTTAGACAACGGAGCGCTCTCTGGACCCTCGCCGAAAATCAGAACACGAATCGGAGGGTGAATCTCCTGAACGAATTTTTCGCCTTCAAACGTCGTGGTTGCGACAAATGAACGGCGCGCTTCGAGATCAGCAGCAAGATCGACAAAGAATTTTTCGGAAACGCGTTCGACCAATATGTCGATCTTGCCGTTGCAGCCAAAACGGTTTCGCGTGTCGAAACTCATCAGCGCCGGTTCACCCGTTCGCAAAACTTCCAGGCCTCGCGCCGCTACTTCTTCCTCGATGCATCCGCCGCTAAGCGATCCAATCGTGCTGCCGTCTTCGCAAATCAAGAGGCGCGCCCCCGGTCGCCGATAGCTCGAACCTTCTCTGCGCACCAAAGTGGCGAGCGCGAACTTCTCGCCGCGGCGTTTCTCCACCTCGCGCAGGATGTCGTAAATATCTTTCAAATCAGTTTGTCGATCGTGATCGGCAGATCGCGCACGCGTTTCCCGGTGGCGTGATAAACGGCATTCGCGACGGCGGCGGCGATGCCGGTGATTCCGATTTCGCCTATGCCGCGCGCGCCGATTGGATTGAAAGCAAAATCCGGTTCGCCCACAAACGAGACGTCGATTTCCGGAACATCCGCATTCACTGCGACATGATAATCGGCGAGATTGCGCGTCGCCGGCATTCCCGTTTTGAAATCGTAGGCCGTCTCTTCGGTCAACGCCATCCCGATGCCCATGACCACCCCACCCATGATTTGGCTGCGTGCTGGTTTGGGTGTGACGATGCGTCCGCAATTCATCACGCTGACGACGCGCGTCACCTGCACGCGCGGCAAGAGCGGATCGATTTTTACTTCGCAAAAATGCGCGCCCCAGGATTGGAAGGCGAACTTCTTGTTTTCTTCCGGATCTTTCAATTGGCTTTCGACTTCAATCGAATCGCGCCCGGCGCGCTTCAATATGTCGATGTACGCGTCCGATTTTTTGTTGTCGATCTTGGACCCGATGCGCCCCGGCGCGACCATCGCGATGTCGTCCGACTTCAAATTAAATAGCGGCGACGCGGAATCTTTCACCGCAAGATCAGCCAGCGCCTTGTGCAAAAGCTGCGCGACTTCGTGAATGGCCGTGCCGACCGTACCGGTGGAATTCGATCCGCCCGCAACCGGTCCGAACGGAAAATCGGATTTGCCGAGCTCGAACGTGACCTTTTCAAATGGCACACCGAGTTGTTCCGAAGAAATTTGCGTGAATGCAGTGTAAGCGCCCGTACCAAGGTCATGCGTGGCACATTGCACAGTCGCGCTGCCATCGGCGCGCAGCTGTACTTTCGCCGCGGCATTCATTTTGTGCGCCGGATAAGTCGCGGTCGCCATTCCCCAACCGACAAGCAGATCGCCATCGCGCATGGAGCGCGGCTCCGCATTTCGTTTGCTCCAGCCGAATTTTTGCGCACCGAGTTCGTACGCTTCTTTCAAATGTTTCGCGCTGAAGGGCACATTCTTGGTCGGATGATTGTCGGCGTGATTTACAATTCGCAGCGCGACCGGATCCATTTTTAGCGCGTAGGACAGCTCGTCGAGCGCGCACTCGAGCGCGTAAGTGCCGGGACATTCACCGGGCGCGCGCATAAACGTCGGTGTGGAAATGTTGACGGGATAAACTGTTTCCTCGATGCGAAGCGCCGGCGTTTCATACATCAGCCCGGTCGAACGCGCGCCGCACGATTCGATGTATTGCCCTACCGTTGACGTCAGCGTGTGGGTGACGTGTTGAATGGCTTTCAATTTTCCGTCGCGCTCGGCCGCGAGTGAAATTGTCTGGCTCGTTGGCGTGCGATGGCCAGTGCCGACGAACATGTTCCGTCGCGTGACATGAAATTTTACCGGAACGCCGGCCGCTTTCGCACCGATCGCAGCGACGAGGACGTGCGGCCAGACCGCGCCCTTGCAACCGAACGCGCCGCCGACAAACGGACAAATCACGCGCACGTTTTCCTGTGGCAAATTCCATGCGCGCGCTAAAACGCTCTGCACGCCTTTCACAAATTGGGTCGCGTCATAAAGCGTGAGCTTGTCGTCCGCCTCCCACATCGCGATCGTGCCCGACATCTCGATCGGATTGTGCGTTTCGGTCGGGGTGGTGTAAGTCTGCTCGACTTTGATCAGGCTCGAATCCTTGAGCGCAAGATCGACATCTCCTTTTTTGATCTGCACATCGTCGCCAAAATTTTCCTTTGGTTTCTTCGCCTTGTGTTCGGCGTCCTCCATGGTCAACAGCGGATTTTCCGGCGCGTAGCTGACGCGCACGAGCGACGCCGCGTAACGCGCTTGCTCGATCGTTTGCCCCACCACGAGCGCAACGTATTGGCCGGCGTAGTGAATTTCGTCATCGCTGAACGGGACGCGCTCTTCATTTTGAATGCCGTGACTGTGCGTGCGCTCCTTTGTTGACGCCGGCTGCTTCGGTTTCGGCGCGTTCAAATGCGTCACGACCGCGAGCACACCCGGCACGGCTTCCGCAGCTTTCGTGTCGATCGAAAGAATTTTTCCTTTCGCGATGTTGCTCTCGACCGTCCAACCGTGCGCACACTTCGGCACTTCGAACTCGACGGAATATTTCGCGCCGCCCGTGACCTTGAGCCGGCCATCGACGCGATTCTTCACGGGACCCATTACCGCCGCGCTCATGACGCTGCCCCCATTTTTGAAACGGTGGTCAACGCGCGCACGATCGCGCGCTTCGCCATCTCGATCTTGAATGAATTGTGCTTGTAAGCTTTCGCGGCTGCGAGTTCAGCTTCAGCCGCGGCGCGAAAAGTCTGTTCGTCAGCTTTTTTTCCGGCGAGCGACTGTTCCGCTTTTTGCGCGCGCCACGGTTTGTGCGCGACGCCGCCCAAGGCAACGCGCGCGGTTTTAATCGTTCCATCGGTGGCAAGATCGACAATCGCGGCCACGCTCACGAGCGCGAAGGCGTAGCTCGCGCGATCGCGCACTTTTAAATAATGCGAACGTGTCGCGAATGGAATCGCCGGCAAATCCACCGCCGTGATCAGTTCATCCGGCTGCAAATTGGTATCGACGTTTGGCGTCGCGCCCGGCAGCCGATGAAAATCTTCGAACTTAATTTCGCGTTCGCCGCGCGCACCGCGCACGCGAACAACGGCATCGAGTGCTGCTAGGGCCACGCACATGTCGCTCGGATTTGTGGCGATGCACTGTTCGCTTTGCCCGAGGATGGCGTGGATTCGATTAAAACCTTCGATCGCGCCGCAACCGCTTCCGGGATTGCGTTTGTTGCATTGCGGAAACGCCGTGTCGTAAAAATAATAACAGCGCGTGCGCTGCATGAGATTGCCGCCAACTGTCGCCATGTTGCGCAGTTGCGGGCTCGCGCCGGCCAGCAACGCTTCGCTTAAAACCGGATAGCGCGATTTGATGAGCGAATGTTCGGCGACGTCGGAATTGCGAGTGAGCGCGCCGATGCGGACGCCGCCGCCAGGCAGTTCTTCGATTTGGGCAAGCGGCAATCGGTTGATGTCGATCAACTCGTTAGGCGTTTCCACGCCCATCTTCATCAAATCGATCAGGTTCGTGCCGCCGCCGAGAAATTTGGTTTGCGGCTTCGTCGAAATATTTGCGACGGCCTGATCGGCATCGGTCGCCCGCGAATATGCGAACGGGTTCATGTCGATCTTGTCCCTTTCGCCTCCTTGATAGCCGCGAGAATATTCGGATACGCACCGCAGCGGCAGATGTTGCCGCTCATCCACTCACGGATTTCTTCGTCGCTGCCGGCATGATTTTCTTTTAGCAAAGCGACTGCCGAACAGATTTGTCCTGGCGTGCAATAGCCGCACTGAAAGCCGTCGTGCTCGATAAACGCGCTCTGCATCGGATGAAGTTCATCGCCATTGGCCAGGCCTTCGATCGTCGTGATCTCATCGCCCTCGTGCATGACCGCGAGCGAGAGACAAGAATTGATTCGGCGTCCGTTAACCAAAACCGTGCACGCGCCACACTGCCCGTGGTCGCATCCTTTTTTCGAACCGGTGAGATGCAAATGCTCCCGCAACGCATCGAGCAAAGTCGTCCGCGGATCGACATCGAGTGTGTAATCTTTTCCGTTAATCTTGAGGCGAACTGAAGTCGCGGTCGCGGACGCACTGGAACTGCCGCTGGTTTCTGCTGCGAATGCGGTTCCCATGCTCAAAAGATTCGGGCCTATCGTGATCGCCGCGCTCGTGCCGGCCACTTGTTTTAAGAATTTACGGCGCGTCGCCGGGTTGCCAAAAATCAGAAGCTCATCGAGCTCTCCGCCCGGCGATTCGCGCGGGTCATCCGGTTGATCTGGCATCATTTACGATTCGCATGAACGCTCCCGAATGGCGGTTTCGGTTTTCGATTTAATTTGTTTGGCGCGGTACTGGATCGTGCGTGCCCATCGGGACCCACGGCATGCAGCGCGCCATTCGCCACGCGCTCAAGCAAACGCCTTTAGGAAATCCGTAGCGCTGCACCGCTTCCACCGAATAGTTCGAACAAGTCGGTTCAAATCGGCAACGAATGAAATGCGCGGTGTGTGGCCGAATGAAGCGACGATAACTGCCCACGACAACTTTTTCGTAGGCGGCTGCCGAAACTTGACGTGCTGGCGGTCGCGCCCAATCAAACGTCATCACCGCTGCGACGAGCAGCACGGCGAGGAGCTTGATCGACACTCGAAATTTTCTTAGCTCGAGGCGCGATTCTTTTTCAGATCACATCGCCGGCGGCGGTGCGGTCGGGCCCGTCTTAGGCCGAGTGATCAGGTGCACGATTAAACCAATCACCCACGTGCATGGAATCCATGTCAGCACGGTCACGAGCGTTGCGTTCGGCGAATTGCGTCTCTTCGCGTCGCGCATCACCCAAATCGCGGCAATCAACCAGAGCGCGATGCTGCAGCCCCAGATGAGCAACCCGCAAACGCCTCCTAAAATTCCGGCGGTGGCAGCCCCGGCCGCGGCCGCTGCGTTCTCATCGGGCGTGGGGCTTTGCGCGAGTAAAGTGGCCGCAGTGAAAGGTAAAACCAGAACAGAAAGGAGACGCTTCATAAGCGCTTCAATACGAATTTGTATGAGCGGGTGTCAACGTTAATTAACACGACGCGGCGTCTCGGCTAGGAAAGCGGGTGAAGGGAATCGAACCCTCGTGTCCAGCTTGGGAAGCTGGCGTTCTACCATTGAACTACACCCGCGGACCGATTTCGGATTTTAGATTTCGGATTTGCGATTGCAAGCCGCGACGAGAATCATTGCCAGGAGATGACGTCATCGGAGTTTGTGAACTTGCTATCGCCGTTATTGCCGAGTTTAGCATCTTTTCCAACAGACCATGCGATCACTCCTTGGCGAATCGGATCTGCCCCAGCGCCATTGTTGTCTCCGTAAGGGTTAGTAATCTGATTGTCGTAATTTGCGTCGAGGACGATGGAGTAGGTAGTGCCCCACGGATCGTACCATTGGCCGGTAGATGTTTTTATCCCGCCGCGCGGATTCGTTTGGTCTTTAGCATCTGGCGGGCTCATAAAAACAATCTGCCTTGGATTCAAAGTCGTATCGAGCCCACGCAATGCATTGAAGAGCGCATCATTAGTGGAACCGCCGGAGCCGAAGGTCACATCAGTGGTGCTCGCCGTTGGATACTTTCCGTATTCCGTATAAAACGCATTTACCGCTGTTACGATTTGCGTGAGATCGTTTTTGGCCTGCGTGCGTTTGGCTTGATCTTGCACTCCGCGAAATGCGGGGAAGAGCAGTCCCATCAAAATCACGATGATCGTAATCACGACGAGCAGCTCGATGAGCGTGAATCCGCGCAAAGCTGATTGTCGATCTAGGCGTCGGGTCATTTCCATTTTTGCATTTGTTCCGGAAAAGGACATTGCGCGCAATCGGAGTTGTCCTGCAAACAGAAATCTTCGTAAATCTGCAGCAGGCCTTGCTGATGCGCGACTGTTTTTAAAAAGAGCGGGCGTCGCGCATCGTCGCCGAACAGTCGCGTCGCGGCCGTTTCGACGCGGCGATTGGAGAGTTGCGAAGACAATCTGGCATAATCATTCCAAACTTCGCGGCCTTCGCTCAGGAAAAACGGAAGGAGGACGTTCGCCAAAATTTCGGCAATGCGCGTTTCGCCGACGAGCGCTATCTCTTTCAGCGCCGCTTTTGAATCGAGCGTAAAATGCAAATCCCAAAACGGATGCTGGAGCCCGAGAAAAAAATCGTGCGCCGCGTTCATGTCGATCTTGCCTAACGAGTTCATGAATGCCGGCCAGTTCTGCGCAATGACGGCGAGCGCAGCGAGCCGGCGCTGCGGATGATTGAGTGGACGCGTGCCGCTGATTCGCCAAATCTTCGCGGGCAACATCAGTCTCCGCATTTCATCACGATGCGGCCACCAACGGTCCCAAAGTTTGCGCACATATTCCTTTGTCGATCTTTGGTAACCGGCGAGATCAGGCTTTTCCAAAAATCCGGCCACGCCGAAAAGAAACGGTTCCGCATCGTGCGAGTTTTGGCGCAGGAATTTTAGAGATAGCCGTTGTGCGAGCAGCGTGAACGGTAACTTGTTTTGTTTGTAACCGAGCGCGCCGGCGATTTTTTGAAAGAGCGCTTCATCTCGCCCGTGATTGTCGATCTTGCGCTGAATGCTTGCGGCTTTTCGTTGCAGGCGAAATTGCGCGGCTGTATCTAAAATACTCCGCACGCGTTCTTCCGGCAGATTGTTCAAGGGCGCCTGACAACGACCGGGCCGCGCGAGCGGAATGTTCGCGCTGAATGTGTCGGGCAGCGCGGCAAGATCGACAATCACCTGCGGAACATTGCGGTGCGAAGTCGTGCGCGTAAAAAATTCGCGCTCGCTACGATTCACGAAAACGTGCAGGACGGTTTCATCGAAAGCGGGATTGGTCGCATGTCCGTGCGCTTCCCAATTGCGATCGGTCAAATCGAACTCGATCGCGCCGCGCATTGACTCGCCTCCGTTTATTCGAATGGACGCGTCTGAAAAATCGGGACCGGCTTCGCGGTTCCAGACGCCGAATTGAATTATGTCGATCTTGTCGCCGGCGCTGGAGCGAAATTCTTTTCCGAAATCACCGGCAAACCAGCGCGCTTGCAGCTCGAGCTCATTCGGAGTTCGTTGCGCAAGAAACAGCGCCCGTTCGCGAACGCGCGAGGCATTTCGAATTTCCGCGTAACGATCTGCGATGGGAGCCGCGGCATGCACGCTGAGTGCGAGTCTTGTTAAGTCTCGGTGCCGGCAACGGAAACTTTTTCCAGCGGCGCGGGCGCGGCTTCGACGTGCTCGCGCAAATATTCGGCGATCTTCTCAACGAGCGCCGCGCGCGAACGCGGAAAGATAAACAAATAGTTCGGCCCTTTGCCGCTGGCTGGAAAGATGGCAAGGTTTTCGGAAAGAAACTTCGGCTCATGCGCGACTTTCGAACCGTCGAGTTGAATCGTCCGTGAGAAATCACGGCGGCCTTTGCGCGCGACAAAAACAATCTTGCCCGGATCTTCATTCGTCGCTACGAGCGCGCCGAAAAGATTCGGCGGGATGCGGTGCCCACGACCGCTGATGCACGGAACGGCCCACGCGATTGTCTCGCTCAAAGTATTTTGGCGAGTAAAAATCGGCGCGAGACGTGCAGGCAAAGCGATCGGCAATGTCGCGGGGATGCGGAGATCGGCAGGACCATTGAGTTTATTGAAGGCGAGCCAGATTTTCGCTTTCATGGCGCGCAAGATTTTTGGCGCGAAATAAGCAAAGGCCGCAATGGCGAGAACAAAGATCGACAAGGCGACCAGCGGATTGAAATGAATGAGCGCAAGGCCGCCCAGCACGGCGAGATCTTCGCCAAAACTCAGGGCGATGTTTGAAAAGGGCTCGGGCGAGGTATTGGTCGCCAAACGCGTCGCAGATTTTGCGGTGTGCGTGACCAGGCTTGTCCCGCCTGCGAGCAGCGCCACGATTACTGTGAACGCCGGACTCGAATGACCGAGCGCTTGAGTGGCGAGAAATGCGCCGCCGATCGGCCGAATGATGGTGTGGACCGCATCCCACGCCGTGTCGATCCACGGAATTTTGTCCGCGAAAAATTCCAGAAAATAAAGAATGCCCGCGATCGTGATGACGATCGGATGACCAAGCACTTCGAGCGATTGATATGATGAGCCGAGCACGATCCAGTGAAAATGAATGGCGAGACCGGTCGCAAAAACGGTCAGGTAAAGATTGATTCCCGCGAGACAAGCGAGACCGAGCGCGACGCTGAGAAGATGTAGCCGCTCCACAGGAAAATTATCGGCGCACGGCAATGATTGTCACGCGCTGAGTTGCGTTTACACTTCGCTTCATGCTCGACATTCGTTTAATCCGCGAGCGCGCTGACTTCGTGCGCGAACGTCTTGCCACGCGCGGCGGCGGCGACGAGCAAAAGATCGACAATGTTTTGCGGATCGACGGCGAACGGCGCAAGGCCGAAACGGAGTTGCAACGATTGCAGTCCGAGCGCAATCGATTGAGCAAGGAAATCGGCGCGAAACGTTCCCGCAAAGAATCCAGTGACGAACTTGAGACGCAGGTGCGCAAGATCGGCGAAGAAATTGCCGATCTAACGCAGCGCGCGAACGCGGCGGAAGAGGAGCAGAAGAAACTCCTGCTCGAAATTCCGAACCTGCCGCACGGGGACGCGCCACTCGGTTCCAATGCGAGCGCGAACAAGGTTGTACGCAGTTGGGGCGAGAAACCGAAATTAAGAGAGCCGGTGCGCGACCATGTCGATCTTGGGGCCCAGCTAAAACTTCTCGATCTTGATCGCGCGACGAAGTTGAGCGGAAGCGGCTTCATCTGTTTCACCGGAGCGGGCGCGAAACTGGAGCGTGCGCTCATTCAACTCATGCTCGACCTGCATACGCGCGAGCACGGTTATCTGGAAATGAGTCCGCCGTTTCTGGTGCGGCGGGATTGCATGATCGGCACGACGCAGCTGCCGAAATTCGAAGCCGACATGTACGGGCTGGAAGAGAACCAGATGTTTCTAGTGCCGACTGCGGAAGTGCCGGTGACGAATTTTCATCGCGAAGAAATTTTGCCGATTGTCGATCTTCCGAAAAAGTTCGTCGCCTACACGCCGTGCTTTCGGCGCGAAGCGGGCTCGGCCGGGCGCGAGACGCGCGGCATTTTGCGCGTGCACCTGTTCGATAAAGTGGAGCTGGTCAAAATCGCGACGCCGGAAAAATCTTACGACGAGTTGGAGTCGTTGACGACAGACGCGGAGCGCGTTTTGCAATTGCTCGGTTTGCATTATCGCGTGATCGAGCTTTGCACCGGCGACCTGACTTTTGGTTCGGCCAAAACTTACGACATCGAAGTCTGGGCGCCCGGGTCGGGGCAAGGCGGGGCGTATCTGGAAGTTTCAAGCTGTTCAAACTTTGAAGATTTCCAAGCGCGCCGGATGAACCTGCGCTTCAAAGATCGAGATGGGAAAAATCATTTTTGCCACACGCTCAACGGTTCGGGTTTGGCGCTGCCGCGATTGTTCGCGGCGTTGATTGAAACAAATCAGCAAGCCGACGGATCCGTTCACATTCCGGAAATATTGCAGCCGTACTTCGGCGCGGCGGAAATTCGTTAAGCCGGTTTGGCGCCGTCGAACAAGTTTAGTTGGTCGGGATTGGAAGAAGCTGTTTCAACTTCCGAGGGCAGCGGTAATTCAAAACCGAGGCGCTGGGCGATGCGCGCACAACTTTCAGGCGCGAAGCCTTCGAAATGATTATTCACGAATGCCCAGACGTCGCGCGCATCGGCCAGGTGTCTCTCGATCTTGAGCGACCAACTTTCGAGCGCCGCCTCCCGTTTCCAAAGCAATTTTCCGTAACGATGCATGCGTTCTCCGTCGCGCCCGTACTTCGTCGCGTAATCGCCGAGCAGGCGAAGATAAAGGAAATCGGTGGTGAGCGGAAGGAATTCGAATGGCGCGAGATTCCGCTCGTTCAGGGGACTGGTGTCCGCCCAGACCCAGCAGACGCGATGTTTTTCGAGCAAATGAATGATGTGTGGGCGATGCCAGCCGGCATGTCGGAACTCGATGGCGAAGCGAAAGTCGCGCGGCAGTTGCTCCAGAAAAGTGCGCAGCGCTTGCTTGCCGTATTTCGGCGCGAAAGAAGGCGGGAGCTGAATGAGTAAGACCCGAAGTTTCGGGGCAAGCGGCTCGATCGCGCGCAGAAAGGCGTTGAGTTGTTCGCTGCAATCGCGCAATCGACAGGCATGCGTGATTTCGCGCGGAAGCTTGCAGGCGAAACGAAACGACGCTGGCGTTATGTCGATCCAACGCCGTACCGTCGCTTCGGCCGGCGCGCTGTAAAACGTAGAGTCGACTTCGACCGCCGGAAAATAGCGCGCGTAAAATTCCAGCCAGTGCGATTCCGGGAGATCGGGCGGGTAAAACGACCCCTGCCATTCGGGAAAGCTCCAGGCGCACGAACCAACGCGGATTTTTTGCTGCTCGGTCAGGTTCAAAAGACCAGGATAATTGAAAGCGTTCGGCGTTGAAAGCCTTCGCGCGCGTCGTTTTTTTCACGGAAAATGGGGTGACCGAACCCCGGTGCCTAACTTGACTGGTTATGCATCGCTATTTACGCTGCAAACCCGATGAAGTTCCCTAATCAACTCGTCTTCCTGCTGCTGGCGGGAATTTTGGTTTTCCCAGCGCGGAGTCCGGCGCCGGTTGTCTTTAAGCCGGGCGAAAAAACGAAATTTCTCGCGCCCGGCGAAGAAGAGATTAACGGCAATGCGCAGGAGCTTTTTCAAATCGCGGAAAAGGCAGAGAGCGATGGCAATCGCGGGCGGGCCCTGAAGGCCTATCGCACGCTCGTCCGGAAATATCCGAAAGATACGCTGGCGGCCGGGTCAGCTTTCCGCGCGGCCAAAATTCTGGAAGAAACCGGGCAGTATCTGGTGGCGGCGGCCGGGTATCGCGTGATCGTCGAAAAATATCCGAAGAGCCCGAACTTTGACGAATCGATCGAAGCGCAATTCCGGATCGGCGAGATGTATTTGGCCGGAAAAAAAATAAAGCTGCTCGGAATTCCGTACGGGACCTCGATGGATCGAGCGGTGGAAATTTTCGCGGCAATCGTGCGGACGGCGCCGTACGGTAAGTACACGGCGCGCGCGCAATTCGATATTGGCCTGGCCCGCGAGAAACAAGGTTTGAACGACGCGGCGCTGCAGGCTTACCAGGCTGTCGTCGAAAAATTTCCGAACGAGCCGATCGCGGCCGATGCGCAATATCAAATCGGTTACATCTGGTTTACGGCCGCACGCGCCGGAACCAACGATGCGAAAGCGGCCGCCAGCGCCAAGACCGGCTTCGAAGATTTCCTGTTCCGTTTTCCGAAAAGCGAAAAGGTGCCCCAAGCCCGCGAAAATTTAAAATTGCTCGAGCACAAACAAACAAACGACTCGTTCAGTATTGCGCGTTATTACGACAAGCAAAAAAATTACCGTGCCGCCGTCATTTATTATAACGATGTGATTCGGCAGCAGCCAGGTTCTGCGGAAGGGGATAGGTCGAAAAAGCGCGTGGAAGAGATCCGAGCCAAGATCGGCGAGGCCGCGCTGCAACCGGCGATCTCGGTAGCGAAGGGTGAGAAAGGCAAAGCCGACAAGCCGGAAGCGAAGAGCGAAAACTCGCAACCGCGCGATTCGGCTCGCAGCGGGGAGCCATTGCCTCCCCCAGATGCCGACACTTCACTGCCGCCGCCGGCTTCGCTTTTGCCTGATACGACCACAGCGCCCGAAACATCGCCCACGCCCACACCAAGCAGCGAATCGTCTCCAACTCCGGAGGGCACACCTTTGTCTGCGCCTTCGCTGGACGAATCACCTCCAAATTCAGAGGCCACGGCTTCGCCGACGCCGTGAAAAATATTTTCTTCGGCGCGCTTGTGGCCGCGTGTCTCAGCGGCTGCCTCGGCTACCACATCGGGCCGATCAAACCGAGTTATCTGCGCGACGTGCACACCATCGCCGTGCCCACTTTCAAAAATCAAACGCTGCTTCCGCGCATCGAAGTGCTGGTCACAGGAACTGTCATCAAACAATTTCAACAAGACGGCACATTCAAAATTGTCGCGAATCACGATGCCGATGCGATTTTGCAAGGGGAAATCTTTCGCATCAGCCGTTCGCCCGCGCGCTCCGTACGCGGCAATGTGCTCGCGACGACCGAATTCAATCTCACCATGGTCGTGCGTTACACGCTGGTGGGTCGCGACGGGAAAGCGCTCGCTTCACCGGGCGAAGCGATTGGCACAACAAGCTTTTTCGTCGGCTCGGACGTAACTACGGACGAACGCCAGGCCTTGCCTCTGGCCAGTGAAGAGCTCGCGACCCATCTGGTGACGCAGCTTAGCGAGGGTTGGTGATGCGGCATGAAAGGCGAGGAAAAGTTGTGGGTTATCCTCAACGACAAGCTCGATATGTTGCGCGCGAGCAATCGTTTGCCGGAAGCGATTCGCGTCGCTGAAACCGTTCTCGATCTTGCCAAGCGCGCTTTTCCCGACGGCGACAGTTCCTACGCCCTCAGTCTCGAGAAGCTCGGGCAGCTCTATGATCAAAAAGGCGATCGCGCTACGGCCAAACCTTATTTGGTCAAAGCCCACACCCTTTTAGAAAAAGTCGACCATTCCGACGAGCGCGCTCTTTATCGCTCCGCGCGCCGGCTCGCCTTTCTTTGCGATAATCTCGGCCAGATCGAAGAAGCGATTCGCTATTACGAAAAGGCGATCCACGCCGGCACGCAGATGAAAGACCTGCCGTACTCCGACCTCGGCACGATGCTCAACAATATCGCTCTCATTTACCGGAAAACCGGTCGCCAAAAAGCGGCTGAGCCATATTATCTGCACGCGCTCGAGATTTACGAAAGCCAGCTCGGGCCGAATCATCCCGATGTCGCTTCCGTTTTGAACAATCTCGCCGTTTTTTACACAAATGAGCGCCGCTACACTGAAGCGGAGAAAACTCACCTGCGGGCACTCGCCATTCGCGAAAAAATTCATCCACCGACTCATCCCGACATCGCGCAATCCAAATGCAATCTGGCGGTGGTTTATCATTCGCGCGGCGATTACGCGCGCGCGGCCGAGCTTTATCGCGCTTCGCTCAAAAGCTGGGAGGATGCGACCGATAATCCGCCCGAAGATTATGAAATTGTCGCCTCGAATTATGCCGATCTTTTGCGCTCGTTAGGCAAAGCGCGCAAAGCCCATCAACTCGAACAACGCGCGCGCAAAAAACGCCGCGGCTAAGATCGACATATCGCAAGATCGACATACCGGATTTCGATCTTGCGCGCGCGGAATCGAGCGCGCAATTTACCGCGCCTCTTTTTTTTGCTCACGTGGCGGAATTGGTAGACGCGTACGGCTCAGGACCGTATGGGGCAACCCGTGGAGGTTCGAGTCCTCTCGTGAGCATTTTATTTTTTCCCAAATCCGCGCACACAAATCCCGTTCGTGGGACACGCGCGCGCTCTTCATTTTTAGCGCGGTTTTGTAAAACGCTTGGCGCATTCTGCTTATCGCTAGAGCTTGCAATTGGCACGGCCATTGCATATCGCTGCAAGGCGCACCATCGCGGTGCGTACTTTTATGAATTCACGTTTTGCAATTATTCTCGTGGCCGCTGCTTTCATTGCGCCGGCCAGTTTCGCGCAGGAACAACAGAAAACACCGACGGCCGACGAGCTCGTCGCGAAAAATACGGAAGCGAAAGGCGGCGCGGAAGCGTTGCACGCGCTGCAATCGTTGCGGTTCACCGGCAAAATGGTTGTGAACGAAGGACAGGTCGAACTTAAGTTCATGCAGACGAAAAAACGGCCGGGCTCGGTCCGTTCCGACCTGACTTTGCAGGGCATGACGCTAGTGCAGGCCTACGATGGCAAAGAAGGCTGGAAAATTTCGCCATTCCAAGGCCGCAAAGATCCGGAAAAACTTTCGGCCGATGATGTGAAGGGGCTGATCGAGGACGCGGAAATCGATGGACCGCTCGTCGATTGGAAAACGAAAGGGAGCACCGTCGATTATCTCGGCACCGAAGATGTCGATGGCACGCAGGCTTACAAACTCAAGGTCGTCCGCAAAAACGGCGACGTGAATTTTGTTTATCTCGATCCTGATCATTTTCTCGAGATCCGAGTTTTGACGCAGCGCATCGAGCACGGCGCGCAAACGGAAGTGGAGACCGATTACGGCGATTACGAAAAGGTCGCCGGTGTTTTTCTTCCGTTCTCGATCGAGTCGGGCCGCAAAGGCGATCCCGACAAACAAAAAGTCATGATCGAAAAAGCGGACCCAAACGTCCCGGTCGAAGACACCATTTTTCAATTCCCAGCAACCGCTTCCAAATCCTAAATCTCATGCGCTTCTTAAAATTCTTTTTCGTCTCATTGTCATTAGCCGCGGTGGTGAACGCGGCGGAGCAAGCGCCGTTTAATTCTTCGACTATATCCGGCCTCGGCGTGCGTAACATCGGTTCCGCCGCCATGAGCGGCCGCATTTCCGCGATTGCCGGCTTCAAAGAACCGTCGGGAAAAATCACCGTCTTCGTCGGAGCCGCCAGCGGCGGCGTTTGGAAATCGGATGATGGCGGCACGCGTTATCGCCCGGTTTTTGACGAGCAGCCGGTGCAATCAATCGGCGCGATCGCGCTCGATCCGAAAAACGCAAAGAACGTTTGGGTCGGCACGGGTGAATCGTGGACGCGCAACAGCGTTTCCATCGGCGACGGCATTTATAAATCGCCCGATGGCGGCGAGACGTGGATTCACGCGGGCCTGCCGAACTCGGAGCGCATTGGGAAAATTCTGGTGAGCCCAGCAAATAGCGACACGGTTTATGCGGCCGTGCCCGGAGCGTTGTGGAGCGATTCGCCTGACCGCGGTCTTTATAAAACCACGGACGGCGGCAAGACGTGGAAGCAAATCCTGAAAGGCTCGAATCTTTCAACCGGCTGCACTTCGGTCGCGTTCGATCCGACAAATCCCGAGACGATGTTCGCGAGTCTTTGGGATTTTCGTCGCAAAGGTTGGGAGTACCGCTCTGGCGGCAGCGGCCCGGACAAACCTTCGGGCAGCGGATTATTTCGATCGAGCGACGGTGGATCGACATGGACGGAAATCACACCGGAAAATAGCAAAGGCTTCCCGAAAAAACCATACGGCCGAATCGCCGTCGCCGTTGCGCCTTCGAACGCGAAACGCGTATACGCTTTTGTCGAATCGACTGAGAGCGCGCTTTTTGTTTCCGATGATGGCGGCGCGACGTGGGACAAGCGCGACAAAAGCAGTTGGATGGTTTGGCGTCCGTTTTATTTCGCCAATCTTATTGTCGATCCAAAAAATCCCGATCGCGTTTTCAAGACCGATGGCGCCCTAATTCTCAGTGAAGACGGCGGCAAAAGTTTCGCCACCATCGGTGGATTCGTCGGCATGCACGGCGATGTGCACGATGTCTGGATCGATCCGACAAACCCGCAAACTGTTTACGCCGGGGACGACGGCGGCATGTGGTATTCCTACAACGGCGGCGCGAAATGGTGGAAAGGCGAGAACCTTCCCGTCTCGCAATTTTATCACGTCAGCCTCGATGATAACGATCCATATCGCGTTTACGGCGGATTGCAGGACAACAGTTCGTGGGTCGGCGATTCGCAATATCCCGGCGGCATCACCAATCAGCGCTGGGAAAATATGTACAACGGCGACGGCTTCTGGATGTTTCCTGATCCGGCCGATCCCGATTACATCTATGCTGAATACCAGGGCGGCATCATGGGCCGCGTAAATCGGAACACGCACGAAGCGCGCACCATTCAGCCGACGCCGAATTACAAGGAGAAACTGCGCTACAATTGGAACTCACCGATCGCGCTCTCGCCGAATGAAAAGGGGACCATTTACATCGGCGCGCAATTTTTATTCCGCTCGCGCGATCACGGTCAGACTTGGGATCGCATTTCGCCGGACTTGACGACGAATGATCCGGAAAAACAAAAGCAGGAACAATCCGGCGGCGTCACGATCGACAATTCCTCCGCTGAGATGCACACCACCATTTATTCCATCAGCGAATCGCCCAAAGATAAATCGACGATCTGGGTTGGCACCGATGACGGCAATCTTCAGCTCACGCGCGATGGCGCGAAGAGTTGGAACAATGTCGTTGGCAACGTCACCGGTCTGCCGAAAAATTCGTGGGTCAGTTGGGTGCAGGCGAGCAACTTCGATGCGGGTACCGCGTACGCTGCGTTTGATCGACATACTTTTGGAGACATGGTGCCGTACGTTTTTCGTACGAGCGATTACGGCAAGACCTGGACGCCGCTTGTCACGCCGCAGGAGTTAAAAGGCGTTCGCGGTTACGCGCACGTCATTAAAGAAGACGCCGTTCAGTCGAATCTGCTTTTCCTCGGCACCGAGTTCGGGCTCTACATGTCGATCGATGGCGGAAAAAATTGGGCGCAATTCAAGGGCAACCATTTCCCGTCGGTCGCGGTGCGCGATCTCGCCATTCAACCGCGCGAGAACGATCTCGTCATCGCCACGCACGGCCGCGGCATCTGGATCATTGACGACATCACGCCGCTGCGCGCGTTGAATGTCGATCTTATGAGCCAGGAAGCGGCCTTTGTTTCCGCGCGTCCGATGCAGCAACGCATCGAAGGAAATGGCGGCTGGCCCAATGGCGACGCCGTTTTTGTCGGAGACAATCCGCCGGATGCGGCCGTCATCACTTATTATCAACGTTCACGTCATTTGTTCGGCAAGCTCAAGTTGGAAGTTCTCGATGCGAGCGGTCGCGTCGTCGATGAATTGCCCGCCAGTAAACGGCCCGGATTGAATCGCGTCATCTGGAGCATGCGCGAAAAACCACCGCGCGTTCCGCCCGCTGCACAAATTGCCGGCGCCGGCATTCGCGGACCGCGCCTTGTCCCCGGCGACTATTCGGTCCGAATGACCAAAGCGGGCAAAGTCACCGAAACTAAACTGACCATCGGTCTCGATCGTCGCGCGAAATTCACCGCGGCTGATCGCAAAGCTCAGTATGACGCCGCCATGAAAGTGAGAACACTCTTTGACGACGAAAGTGCGCTCATGGATCGGATTATATTCTTGCGCGGCCAAGTCGCGAAAAACGGAAAAGCTTTGCCGGAAAACGATCCGCTCCGCAAAAGCGTCACCGATTTCGATAACAAGATCGACAATGTCAGAAAGAAAATCGTCGCCACCACCGAAGGCGGCGCGATCACCGGCGAAGAACGTCTGCGCGAACACACCGATCAACTCTACGGCGCGATCCTAAGTTACGAAGGCAAGCCCGGCGATTATCAGGTCGCTTACATCGAGGCGCTCCGCAAAGAACTCGACGACGTCACGAAAGGCTTCGAACAACTCCTCGCGCAAGATTTGCCCGCGCTTAACAATTCGCTGAAATCGAAAAGCCAGCCCGAAATCGCGGCCCCGCCTGCCAAAGTCGCGGTGAACGACGACGGTCTGAAATCGGGCAGAAACGCCACTCAAGCTGTCGACCGCGATGCGTTGAGTATTCGAGCTTCTTTGCCTGCAGACTTCCGCTTGCTACACTGACAAGCGCAATCGACGAACCGCTCCCATATCAACATCCGGAACGAATTCGCCGGATGTTTGGATCGATCGCGCCGCGATATGATCTGGCCAATCATTTTCTAAGCTGCGGCGTCGATTTTTATTGGAGGAAACGCGCGGCGCAGATTGTCGGCGGCTGGCGCCCAAAAAAAATTGTCGATCTTGCGACCGGGACGGGTGATCTCGCGCTTGTTCTGCAAAGAGAATTGCCGGATGCGGAAGTCATCGGCGCGGATTTTTCGGAGGAGATGCTGGCAATTGCGAAACGCAAAGGCGTGCGGAAAACCATCGTAGCCGACGCGATGCGACTTCCGTTTTCCGATGCAGCGTTCGATGTCGTGACGGTCGCGTTTGGTTTGCGCAACATGGAAAATTACGGCGGCGCGTTGCGCGAAATGGCGAGCGTCCTGCGCGCGAACGGACATGTGCTCGTTCTCGAATTCTCGCTTCCGAACATGTCGATCTTGCGCGGGCCGTACCGGTTTTACTTGCATCGCGTCCTGCCGTTTTTCGGATCGCTGCTCACGAAACAGAAGAACGCTTACGATTATCTCGGGGATTCGATCGAGAAAATGCCGAGCGGCGACTCGATGCTGCGATTGATGGAAGGAAACGGTTTCGCGAATGCGAAAGCCGAGCCGCTCACCGGCGGCATCGTCACGATTTACACGGCAGAGAAACTGTAGCGCTGCTACAAAATTATTTCGGCGTCGCGCTGGGCGTGGGTGAAACTGAAGGCGAAGGCGCGGTGGTTGTTTGCACAAGCGGCAATTTCAGCGCGCTTAAATCAGAATTGGTGATTACGAATGTGCCTTCGCGTTCGTCCACGCGCGCGAACCACATTCCATTTCCGGCAGCCGCGCCGATGAGCAGTTTGTGCGCGGCCTTGTCGTCGGGCGAAGTGGTGAACGCGGCCGTGAGCTGCGGTTTGTCAAAGCCATGTTGTGGCGTAGTCCCGCCAATCCAGCGAACGGCGCGCAACATCGACAAGGTGTTGAGCAACGACGCGACGTTTGTTTGATTGAGCGCGACGTTCGCCGCCGTCCATTGATTGTTCGCGCTGTGGGTGAGCGCCAGCTCGTGATCGGTCGTGATTGTGAGCCGATGAATTTGCTCCGGCTTGAATTTGAAGATCGACAATTCCTGCCATTGCAATGGGTCGGCGAAAATCTTGTCGAGCACCGCGCGCTTCACTGCGACGACGAACGGCTCGTCGCTCAAGCGCGTGTAAACATTTTCGCCATCGACTTTTCCAAACGCGATCGTGGCGAAAGGATGTTCGCCCGCTTTGGTTTCGGCCGTGTTTTCCGAGGCAAATGAGCTGAAAGTGATTTGCAACTGCGGCTGATCGAGACCGTACTGCGCGAGGTTCGACGCGACATCTTCGACAAATTTCGTGACCTGCTCGTTTTGCAAACTGTCGAGCAAACGATTCACTTCACTGGAATTGGCCGGCTGATTGTTCCTGCTCGCGATCATCCAATTTTGATCTTTGCGCGCCAGCACCGTCTTTCCTTTTCCCGCGCCGTCGATCGTGATGCGGTCCAAAATATTTGTGTCGATTCGAATGAGATGGCGATCGCGCAGATCATTCGGCTTCGTGTTCAAGAGGTCTGCGATCCTATTCGGCAACTCGTAAACGCCATTGCGCGGCGCAAAGCGCGCGTAAACCTGGTCCTTCGCTTTTTCGGGCACGCCGCCGATTTGCAGCATCTGCCCTTGCTTGTCATCCTGCCCGAACAACGTGATCGAGCCGCGCGGCTCAGCTAATCCGTACGGATGCAAATCGCCGCGATCATCCGCCACGAATTGCTGAATGTGCGCGGTCGTGATTTGCGCAATCAGATCGCCGACCTTCTGATCGTCGGCGCGCGCGCGCAACGGTCGCGCGATTTCCCAATGATCGGTTTTCTTTTCGAGCTCCATTTCGCCGGCCGGCGTTTTTAAGACGACGCGCGTCACGAACGCCGCGGTCAGCGCGGTAAGTTTTCGGTCGCGAAAATCTTCCGCCTTCTTTTCCACATCTTTGCGGACCGATTGTGCCGCGAGAAAAACATCCTTCGAATTATCGAGCCGGACGTACATTTTGTTTTCGAGCGCGGCATCTTTGCCGAGAAAAATTTCCGGTGGCGCATTTTCGCCGAGCAGCTTGAGACGCAACTTCGGTTTGGCCAGGCCAAACTCGGCCAGCTTGCTTTTGTCGCTCTCGATTTCTTTGGCGGGAATGGTCGTATCTTTCTGCCAGCTCTCCAGATCGAGCAGCAGATTGTCGATCAACGAACCATCGGCCTGATCTTTGATTGGCGTTTCCAGCCGCCATTTATTGTCGATCTTTTTTATGTCGATCTTGTCATCGCCGTTTTGGATGGAAACGCCGGTGATTTTTTCGCGATCGAAGTTGACGACGTTTTGCGCGCGCTGCGCGGCCTCTTTCGTGTCCGGCGCTTTGCTTTCGAAATATTTAACGTAAAGCCCGAGCGCGATCGCAATCGCGAGCAAGATGAGCGTCGTCTTCGATCTCATGATGTTCTCGAAAATCAGGCGCGGCGCTGCCACCAAACCGCGGCGCCGATCACCGCCGGCACGAGCGGCATTAAGACAAGAATGAGCCATCGCAAATTGCGCAGCGCACTTTCGTCGAGGGCGAAGGTGAGCGTCTTGGGAACTTTCGGCGCGATGCCGATGAGCTGTTCGCGGCTGAGTAACCAATTCGCACTGGCCGACATGAAATCGAGCGATTGTTGATCGCGAGTCAGCGCAACGTCCTGCACGAATGTGGCGTTGCTCACCACCACCATGCGCGACGAGTTCACTTGCACGTGTTCATCGCCGCTCCCGCCTTTTTCAATCGAAACGCCGATGATAAAAACTGCGTCACCAGCTTTCACAGCGTCGCTTTGCAACTTTGCCTGGTCGGTTGTGTTGTAATCGGTCTCGGCGAAATAACCTTTCTCCGCCTGAAGCAGCGGCACCAGTTTTATGTTGGAAGCGTGCATGCGCTCAGCTTCCAAAGTTAACGAAGACGTGCCGCCCGGAAAAATTGCGTTCACGCTCGCGAGCCGTTTCGTGATTGGGCTGCCCGGCAAAAAATGCGCATAGACATCGCGTGTGACGGCGCGCTCTTCGATGCCGGTGCGCAGAAAAACCATCAGCCGATCGTCGTTCACTTTTACGCCGAGCTCGGCCAGGAACGCATTCAGCTTCGGCGTTTTCGCAGACGGCTCGAGCAGCAGCAAAATGCGTCCCTGTTTTTCCCAGAAATCGCGCAGCAGTTTCATTTCGCGATCGGAGAAATCGTACTGCGGCCCGTCGATCACGATCGTCTTCAAATCGGCGGGGATCGTGCTCACGTCGGAAAAATTCAGCTCCTGAAATTTCACGTTCTCGTTTTCGATGAACGTTTTCAGGACGGAGACCGGGCTTTCCGTTCCGATCGGTGGCTCCTTGTGTCCGAGCACATAACCGAGCGCATTCTTTTTGCCTTCGACTAGATCGATCATCGCACTGGTAATCGCCTGCTCGCCTTTGAACGCCGCGATGCGCGGTCCTTCACCCATCGCCATGCCGCTTTGATCGATCTCCGCCATCTCCGAAGCTTTGACGGTTTTATTGCGGCCTTCGTAATCGATGACGATCAAACTTTCTTCACTGACCACTTTGTATTTGTCGAACATCTCCTTGGCGCGCGAGAGATTTCGACTCGGATCGATGTTCTCTATGTCGATCTTGCCTTTCGCGGCGTACTGATATTCGGTCAGCAAATTTTGCACGTCGGTCGCGATCGGCACATCCGGCGAAAAGAAAATCGTGATGCGAACCTTGCCTTTGATCGATTGCAGAAAGCTCTTCGTTTTATCGGAAAGCGAATATTTTTGGTCGCGCGAATAATCCCAGCGCTTGTAATGCTTGAGCCCGATCGAATTGACGAACGCAGCCACAATCAGAACCAGAACGACCTGCGCCAGAACATTCAGTCCGATCCGGGCGCGATGGATTTTTTGCGGCGCGGGCTTTGTCGTCGTTTCGTCCGACATCGTCACAGTCTCCATTTGCGCGATTGAAACGCTTGATAAGTCAGCGTCAACATCACGATCGTCATGCTAAGATAAAGAACGATCGGTCGCGTATCGATCACACCGCGCGAAAGCGTTCCCATTTGTTCGATCGCGGAAAAGTAGCCGAGCAAATCGCGCGTTGCCGCGCTGACATCGAGCAGAATGAATTGCACCAGTCCGAGAAAGAAGAGCAGTGTGATTGCGCAAAACGAAATCACGGCCGCGACCATTTGGTTGCGCGTCAGCGCGGAAGCGAGACAACCGACCGACAAATAAAACATCCCGAGCAACAGCAGCATCAAATATCCGCCCCAATACGCGCCGGTCGAGCCGGCGGCGGGCTGATGCGTGACAAATTGGAAGATCGCAAAGTAAAGCACCGTCGGAATCCAGAGAACGATGTAGAAAAAGAGCGCGCCGAAAAATTTTGCGAGCACGACTTGCCAGTCCCGCACCGGCGCGGTCATGAGCGGTTCGATTGTGCCGAGCTTAAATTCTTCCGCGAACAAGCGCATGGTGATGAGCGGAAAAATCAGGACGAACGCAAACCAGAAGAAGACCGAATTGAAAAACGCTTCCTCGACCGAGTAGGGGACCGGCCGCTGGTTCATGTAAGAAATCTGGAAATAAAAGTCGACGCCGCTCACCAGCAGGAAAAAGAGCAGCACGACGTAAGCGATCGGCGAGTAAAAATAGCTGCGCACTTCGCGCGAAAGAAGCGTGTAGAACTTTCTCATGTCCGTAAGATCGACATAAACTTAGATCGACATGTTCTCATGCTTCGTCCGGGTGCGTGATCTCGACGAAAACGTCTTCGAGCGTGGCGCGGCGGAGCGTGAGCTCGCGCAAACCCCAGCGACGCGTGGCCGCTAATCGGAAAATTTCTTCGCGCACATCAGTGCCGGATTCGACGCGCAACGAAAACGATTTCCAATCGCCATCCGCATCCGTTTCCTCGACGTCGCGCACGCCTGAAATTTTCTTCAATTCCTCAGCGCCATTATCGCTGCCGGTCTTCGCTTCGAGCGAAACGCCGCCGGCCGTTCGGATTTCACTGAGCAAATTCTCCGGCGTATCGCACGCTTCAATCCGGCCCTTGTGAATGATGATGACGCGGCTGCACGTCATTTCGACTTCAGGCAAAATGTGTGTGGACAGCAAAATGGTGTGCTGTTTGCCGAGGTTCTTAATGAGCTCGCGCACCTGTCGAATTTGATTTGGATCGAGACCAATCGTCGGTTCATCGAGAATAAGCAGATCGGGCTCGGCCAGGAGCGCATCGGCCAGACCGACACGTTGCCGATAGCCTTTGGAAAGTGTGCCGATTAATTTTTTCTCGACCTCTTTCAATCCGCAAAGCTCTTTCACATCGCCGACCCGTTCGGAAACGCGGCGATGCGGCACGCCTTTGAGCGCGGAGCGATAATCGAGATATTCCGTCACGCGCATGTCGTTATAGAGCGGCACATTTTCCGCCATGTAACCGAGGTGCGCGCGCGCTTGCAGCGATTGCTCGAAAACATCGAAGCCGGCGATCGAGGCGCGCCCGGAAGTCGGCGGCATGAAGCTCGCCAGAATGCGCATGGTTGTGCTCTTGCCCGCGCCGTTCGGCCCGAGAAATCCCATGATCTCGCCTTTGCCGACCTCGAAGCTCAGGTCTTTGATGGCGGTGTGCCCGGCGTAACGCT
The DNA here is from genome assembly GCA_041167045.1 of Verrucomicrobiota bacterium. GTDB lineage: Bacteria > Verrucomicrobiota > Verrucomicrobiia > Chthoniobacterales > UBA10450 > CATPCN01. The sequence goes on along the minus strand of JBEEGW010000007.1, from coordinate 190,595 downwards.
TCGTCAGATTTTCAACCTTGATCATTTCGCGATATTTCTTTCTGACAAATCAGTGTGCAAAGCGTTGCCAGATTTTTTCCGAAAATCAACGCGCCGCCATCGTTACGGTCGTGACGCGTGGAACATCGTCGTCTTCGCGCACAATGCCGACTGTAAAATCGACAGTCGTCCCGCTGGCCGCGCGCGCCAGCAGTGTTTCAATTTCTTTCGCCGAATTCACGTCGTATTTGCCGACGCGATAAATGACGAGGCCACGCTTGATGCCCGCCTTGTCGGCCGGACTGTTCGGTTCGACTGCGCTAACGAGAACACCGCGCCCCGCTGTATAACCGAGCGCGTCCGTCAGCTCCGCGGTGAGATCTTGCAATTGCATGCCGAAAAGTTTTTCGCTCTTTGAACTCTCGGGCTCATTCTGTGCGCTCTTCGGCGGCGGACCGCTCTGCGCGACCTTTTTGAATTGCGCGACGCTCTCGCGCACGATCGTCGCCGGAATGGCGAAGCCGAGGCCTTGCGTCGGCACGCCTTGTGGAGTGAACGCCATCTTGGCCGAGCTGATGCCGACGAGCCGGCCGGAAAGATCGATCACCGGCCCGCCGCTATTTCCCGGATTAATTGCGGCGTCGGTCTGAATCAAATCCTTGTATTCGATGTCGTCGATTGTGATGTCGCGTTTCACCGCACTGAGTACGCCGCGACTGATCGAGCTGCCGTAACCGACCGCGTTGCCGACCACGATCACCGTTTCGCCTAACAAGTTTGGCGAAATATTATCGAGATTAATAAACGGGAACGCCGCTTTCGCGTCGATCTTGATGAAGGCGAGGTCCTTCTTGTCGTCGCCGGTAATGTAATGCGCGCTGTAAGTTTTGCCGTCGTTCGCGGTCACTTCGATTTTCAAATCGGCCGCGCGTTGCACGACGTGTTGATTGGTCACGATGTACCCCGCTGGATCGACAATGAAACCCGAGCCGAGGCTTTGCAGCGTCTGTTTAATTTCGCGCGGACGACCTCGATAACGTCCGTAAAATTGCGCGTAAAAATCTTCAATCGGATCGCGCACCGTTCGCCGCACGACGCGTTCCGTGTTGATGTTCACGACTGCCGGCAAAACTTTCGCGACCGCCAGCACGCTTGGCTCCGAAGCTGGATCCGCTTGCGCAAAAAGATATGTCGATCTTGCGAGCAAAATCAGCGTGGCAAAAATTCGCAAACGCATCGGGGCTGCAAGTAACGGAACTCGCGCGGCACTGTCAACCGGCGGCGGTCGTCTGCGCTCGGCGATAGTGTGCTAGTTCGACGGTTTCGACTTTGCCCTGGCGCTTTTATCGGAATGCGAAGGAGCAGAGCTACTGAAGGCATCGACTCGATAGGCCCAACAGGCCTTCCCGCGGGGAGACAGGTTATATTGCGCCTGAATCCTTTGGCCGACCGCAAGCTGTTCGAAGGAAATCTTTTTGCCGTCCAGGGTAACGGGAGTAAACGCGCGGATGAAGAGGATGAACAACGTACCCTTGGGCCAAAGGACTGCTCGTCCAGTGCCATAACGCGGTGGGCCCCAGAAAGGTTGCTCGGAAAAAAAAGAGATGGCTGCCGCTTGCCGACCGATTGAATCGATTGCGCCACTGGCGGTAAGTGTGGTCGCTTGGCCGAACTTGCTCACAGGGCGTGTCGCCATCGGCTCGTTCGCCAAAAGCATACCCACATTAGATGTCGTGATGAGGCAACCGACTGCAACAAGCCGCAGACATCGGGGTGAACTCACTTGCAAATATTATGGCAAGTTATTCGCCGGGGGGAAGCCAAACTTGCCGCGCAGCATATCGGCGGCGAGATTAAAGATCGACATGCGAACATCAATCGCCACTCGCGCGAATCTCGATCTTATCGAGGAGAATTACGCGCGCTGGCAAAAAAATCCGCGCGATGTCGATCCGAGCTGGTCGGCATTTTTTGAAGGCTTCGAGCTCGGCAATCTGCCGCAGAAAAATGGCGCCGCCGCGCACGCGCCGCCGGCCGAACGTCGCGAGAGCGCGCTGCAAACGCGCGTTGATGGATTGGTTTACGCTTATCGCACGCTTGGGCACACGATTGCGCGTATAAATCCACTCGCGCAACAGCGTCCGCAAAACCCGCTGCTCACTTTGCGCGAGCTCGGCTTCAGCGAAAAAGATCTCGATCTTCGAGTTCAATCGAAATTTTTTCTCGATAACCAGACGATGACGTTGCGCGAAATGATCGCGCGGCTCGAAAAAATTTATGCGGACGCGATCGGCGCCGAGTTCATGCACATTCAGAACACGCGCATTCGCAATTGGGTCCTGCACCGGCTCGAATCGCGCGCCGACAAACATTCCACGCCGCGCCAGGTGAAGATCGCGCTGCTGCGCGCGTTGCTCGAAGCCGAGTCGTTCGAAATCTTTTTGCACACGCGTTACGTCGGGCAGAAACGCTTTTCGTTGCAAGGCGCGGAAGCGCTCATGGTGATCCTCGACACGATCCTGCACAAATGTCCGACGGATGGGATCGAAGAAATTTGCATGGGCATGGCGCATCGCGGGCGGCTCAATGTGCTCGCGAATTTTTTGCGCAAATCGCTCAAGATCATCTTCACCGAGTTCACCGAAAATTATGTGCCGGAGTTGGTGGGTGGCGATGGCGACGTGAAATATCATCTCGGTTATAGCACCGTGCGGAAACTTTCGTCCGGCGCTAAGATCGAGATACGACTCTCCGCCAATCCGAGTCATCTCGAAGCGGTCGATCCGATCGTCGAAGGAACGGCGCGCGCGCGGCAACGCATTCGCGGCGACACCGAACATCGGCGCAAAGTTTTACCGCTCCTTATTCACGGCGACGCCGCGTTCGCCGGACAAGGCATCGTCGCGGAAACATTGAACATGTCGCAACTGCACGGCTACAGCACCGGCGGCACAGTTCACGTCGTCGTAAACAATCAGATCGGTTTCACGACGTTGCCGGAAGATGCGCGCTCGTCGATGTACGCCACCGACATCGCCAAGATGATCGAGGTGCCGGTGTTTCATGTGAACGGCGACGATCCGCTCGCCTGCATGCAAGTGAGCCAGCTCGCGCTCGATTTTCGCCAGGAATTTGGACGCGACATCGTGATCGATATGTATTGCTACCGCCGGTTCGGGCACAACGAAGGCGACGAGCCGGCGTTCACGCAGCCCGATCTTTACGCCAAGATCGAGAAGCACCCGTCCGTGGCGCAGCGTTACAAAACAGAACTACTCGAAGCCGGCACACTCAGTCAGGACGACGCCGCTTCGCTCGAAACGGAATTTGGTTTGCGCCTCGAGATGACACTCGACGAAGTGAAATCGCTCGAGAAAAAGAGACCGAACGAACAAGCGAAGTTCACCGAATCTACCGCCGTTTTTCAGCCGGAATATACCAGCTCGCCGGTGCCGACCGCGATCAGCGAGAAAACGCTGAAGACAATTGTCGATGCGCTCACTCGCGTGCCGGAAGATTTCAACGTGCAACCGAAGATCAAACGCATCGTGCTCGAACATCGCCGCAAAGTTTTCGAGAAGGGCGGCCCGTACGAATGGCACTATGCCGAGCTGCTCGCGTTCGGTTCACTCATGCTCGAAGGCACGCCGGTGCGTTTGTCCGGGCAAGACAGCGCGCGCGGCACGTTCAGCACGCGGCATTCAATTCTCTACGATGCAAAAACGGGCGCGCAGTACGTGCCGCTCATGCACATGGCGGAAAAGCAGGCGCGCATTTGCATTTACAACAGCTTGCTCTCCGAAGCCGCCGTCCTCGGCTTCGATTACGGTTACTCGCTCGATTATCCGGAGATGCTTTGTTTGTGGGAAGCGCAGTTCGGCGATTTCGCGAATGGCGCGCAAACCATCATCGATCAATTCATCGTCTCGGCCGAATCGAAGTGGCAACGGCCGAGCGGCATCGTTTTACTTTTGCCGCACGGTTACGAAGGGCAGGGGCCGGAACATTCCAGCGGACGGCTCGAAAGATTTTTGCAAGCGTGCGCCGAAGACAACATCCAGGTCTGCAACGTCACAACCGCCGCGCAATATTTTCATTTGCTCCGCCGGCAAATGAAACGCGATTTCATCAAGCCGCTCGTCATCATGACGCCGAAAAGTTTGTTGCGCGCCGAGTTTGCGTCGTCACCGGCCGAAGAATTTCTCAAAGGCCGTTTCGAAGAAATTCTTGGCGCGCCAAAAGTCGGCGCGGCGAATAAAATCAAGCGCGTCATCTTTTGTTCGGGCAAAGTTTATTACGACCTCCTGAATTACCGGACCGAAAACAAGATCGACAATGCGGCGATCGTGCGGGTCGAGCAGCTTTATCCGCTGCACGAAACCAAACTCAAATCGATGGTGAAACCGTTTTCGAGCGACGCCGCGCTCGTCTGGTGCCAGGAAGAATCGCAAAACATGGGCGCATGGAGTTTCATCGAGCCGCGCTTGCGCAAAATGTTTAAACGCGAGATCGCCTACGCCGGCCGCGATCCGAGCGCGAGCCCCGCCGTCGGTGCGCTCGCGCGTCACAAACAGGAACAAGCCGCGCTCATTCGCGACGCATTTTCAGTATGAATCGGGATAACCGCAAAAAACCTGCTGCAACGAATCTCGTTAGAATGTGATGACGAAAGCGCTAGCATTGTGGCTGTTTGTCGTCGGCGTGATTTGGGCACTCGTAATGGCTTGGGTAGATCTTGTTATGACCGGCATTACAGATCGGACTGTTTCGTTGCCGGTGTTTCTTATCCTTTTTTTTTCTGGCCCTCTCATCTTAATCATTGGCTCCGTCCTCGTGATAGCTCGATGGCGTAGCCGATTGGGAACTTTCCTAATCTTGGTTGCATGCGCGTGGTTGACTTGGTCGATCGCGCCAGATTTTATCGTCCGGTTTCATCCGAAGCCACCGTTAGAAGCGCCACGGCCGTACCTGTTTCTCGGGCTCATCGCCGCAGTTGTTCTTGCCGCCGATGGAGCGGCGGTGACATTGTTTCGTCGCGTTACTAAAGCGTGTAACCAAGCGACGCGCCCGGCTTGAAAAATAGAAACGCGAGTTTCGTTTTGACGAAACGTTGATCGACCGCGACGCTCGATAGTTAGGCAACGCGATGAGCATCGAAGTAAAAATTCCGGCGGTCGGCGAATCGATTTCCAGCGGCGTCGTTTCCGTTTGGCACAAAAAATCGGGCGAGTTCGTCAACGCGGGCGATGCGCTCTTCACTTTGGAAACGGACAAGGTTTCCACCGAGATTGTCGCGGAAAAAGCGGGCGTGCTCGAAACGAACGTGCCGGAAGGTCAGGAAGTGAAGATCGGCGAAGTCGTCGCCACGATCGACGATTCGAAATCCGCGCCGGAAAAGAAATCGGAGACGTCGGAGAAAAAAAGCGCGCCGGAAAAATCGGAATCGAAGGAAGCTGCGCCGGCGAAAGAAAAACCGAAAAGCGATGCGCCGTTCTCGCCGGCGGTGCGGCGGATTGTCGAAGAAGAACATGTCGATCCAGCAAGCGTGAGCGGAAGTGGAAAAGGCGGGCGCTTGACAAAAGGCGACGTGCTCGCCGCGAAGCAAGATGGCGGCGCCGCCGAAGACAAGATCGACAATAAGAAAGATCGACCCGCCTCCGCTGAGCTACGGCGCGGCGAGCAATCGAGCGACGGCCGTTTCGTTCGGAAAAAAATGTCGCCGCTGCGCCGAAAAATCGCGGCGCAGCTGGTCATGGCGCAGCAAACCGCTGCAATCCTGACCACGTTCAACGAATGCGACATGAGCGCGGTGCAAAAATTGCGCGCTGATTCGCAGGAGGCGTTCACGAAAAAGAACGGACTGAAACTCGGCTTCATGTCCTTCTTCATCAAAGCTTCGGTTGAAGGTTTGAAAGCGGTGCCGTCGATCAACGGCCGCATCGAGGACGAAGATTTTATCCAGAACAATTTCTACGACATCGGCGTTGCGGTTGGAACGGAGCGCGGCCTGGTCGTGCCGATTGTGCGCGATGCCGACAAAAAATCTTTTGCCGATCTGGAGCGCGACATCGGCGATTACGCCACGAAAGCGCGCGAAGGAAAATTGAAGATCGAAGATTTGACCGGCGGTACGTTCACGATTTCAAACGGCGGCGTGTACGGTTCGCTGCTCAGCACACCGATTCTCAATCCGCCGCAAAGTGGAATTCTCGGCATGCACAAAATCATGCCGCGCCCTATCGTGGTCGGCGACAAGATCGAGATACGTCCGATGATGTATCTCGCGTTGAGCTACGATCACCGCGCGGTTGATGGAAAAGAAGCGGTCACGTTTTTGATCAAAGTGAAAGAGTGCATCGAGGATCCGAAAAAGTTGCCGTTGGATTTTTGAAATGGAAAAATTTGATCTCGTTATCATCGGCTCGGGACCGGGCGGATACGTCGCGGCGATTCGCGCGGGGCAGCTCGGACTGAAAACGGCGATCGTCGAGAAAGACAAGGAGCTCGGAGGAACTTGCCTGAATATCGGCTGCATTCCGAGCAAGGCGCTGCTGACTTCGAGCGATCATTTCATGTTCGCGAAAAAGGAAGCGCAGAAGCACGGGATCGTGATCGACAACGTGAATGTCGATCTTGGCAAAATGCAGCAGCGCAAGGACAAGGTCGTCAAAACGCTGACCGGCGGCGTACGCGCTCTCATGAAAGGCAACAAGGTCACGACGTTCGAAGGCCTCGGCATGATCACCGCGCCCGGAAAAGTTTCGGTGAAATCGTCAGCCGGTGAGACGCAGGAAATCGAAACAAAAAATATTTTGATCGCGACCGGCAGCGTGCCGATCGAATTGCCGTTCGCGAAGTTCGACGGCAAAACAATCGTGAGCAGCACGGAAGCGCTTTGTTTCACCGAAGCGCCCAAAAAATTTCTGGTGATCGGCGCGGGCGCGATCGGGCTGGAGCTCGGTTCGGTTTGGGCGCGTCTTGGCTCGGAAGTGACGGTGCTCGAATTTTTGCCGCGCATCGCGATCGGTTTCGATTTGGAATTGTCGAACTTGTTGCAGCGCTCGCTCACCGCGCAGGGCATGACCTTTCATCTCGAGACGAAAGTCACCGACGTTAAGATCGACAATGACCGCGTCACAGCGACGGCGACCAAGGGAAACGAAGAACTGAAGTTCGACGCCGATAAAGTTCTAGTTTCAGTCGGGCGCAAACCATTTTCAGACGGACTCGGCGCGGAAAAAGTCGGCGTTGAGCTGGACGACAAGAAGCGAATCAAGATCGACAATAATTTTCGCACGAACATCGAAGGCATTTTCGCGATTGGCGACGTCGTGGCCGGCCCGATGCTCGCGCACAAAGCGGAAGAGGAAGGGATTGCGTGCGTCGAAAATATCGCGGGCAAATCCGGCCACGTGAATTATAACGCGATCCCGGGAATCATTTACACGAACCCGGAGCTGGCCGGCGTCGGGCTCACCGAAGAGCAGGCGAAGGAAAACAAGATCGACATACGCATCGGGAAATTTCCGTTCCGAGCCAACGGTCGCGCGCTCGCGAACGAAGACGCCGAGGGAATGGTGAAGTTCATTGCCGATGCAAAAACGGATCGCATTATCGGCGCGCACATTTTGCAACACGCGGCTTCGGAATTGATCGCGGAAGCGGTTTCAGTGATGGAATTTGGCGGCAGCTCGGAAGATCTCGGGCGCACTTGTCATTCGCATCCGACCTTGAGCGAAGCGGTCAAGGAAGCCGCGCTCGCGGTGGAAAAGCGCGCGCTGCACATCGTCAACCGCTGAGCGGAGTTACGCGGATTCAGGCGTAGGAACTTGCCCGACATTTTATGCTTGGCGACCGCCTCGATTTCTGTCAATCCTACGCGGCGAGGCAAAACCACCCATGCGAAATGTCGATCTTGTGAAAACGAACCGTATCCTTTTGATTGCAACGATTTGCGCAACTTTGATCGTTGCGTTCTCACCTGCGGCTCAGGCCCAGACGAAGCCGGGCGAACCGACAGTGGTGCAAACGACGCAGTCCTCATTCCCGTCGGACCCGAGCTGGAGCGGCTTTTACGTGGGCGGGCACGGAGGCGCGGCTTGGAACAATTACGACATCAGCTCATTTCATGAACGCGTGGATGTGATCGCGCAGTTTTATCAGGAATTGAACAGTGGGGTGGAAGGCGTAGCCGAGAGCGGGTTCTCCGATTTCGATCTGCCGCGCGATAACGGCGGATCAAATGGCCGACCGACGGGAGGCGCGCAGATCGGCTACAACATGCAGTTTGGTCATTTCGTGGTGGGCCTGGAAAGCAGCGTCAGCGCAGCGAGTGGCGCGGAAGTGGGACGGGCGACCGGTTTTGCCGAGAAGTTTTTTTCCGGCGACGGGTTCAATAACGTCGAAGGCGACACGACCTTGCACACGCAAAGAAAGGTCGAAATGGATTGGAACGCCACGACCGAGCTGCATCTTGGCTATGCCTGGCACGAGTTTATGTTCTATGTCCTGGGCGGCGGCGCATTCGCGCGCGTGAGCGCTTCGACACACGACGTCGCTTCGTCGGACTTCTTCGGTGGAGGAGGAGACGTGGTTGGCGGCGTATCACCACGACAAGGCGGCCGGTTCCTCGGGAACGTCACGAATTCTTTGTTCCGACAGGACTCGGAAGTTCTCTCCGGCTATACCGTCGGCGGTGGAATCGCCATGGCGCTGACTGAATTCGTAAGTGTCAATTTGGAGTATCGCCATTCCGATTACGGCGAGGAAACTTTCCCTTTCGGGAACAGCGAGTTCATCGTTCCGGGATCGAATAACATCGCGGTGAAGAGCGATCAGGTTCTTTTCAAGATCAATCTTCTCCTCGGCCATTTCTAAGAGGACTGGGTAAGCGCGACGGAGGATTCGCGCGATGTGCTAAATTGCGCGGGTGCAAAGCACGGCCGCGATCCTTCTGCGCAAACGTAAACTGAGCGACACGAGTCTGATCGTTTCGTGGTGCACCGAGTCGTTAGGCTGCATTCAAACGGTGGCGAAAGGCGCGCGCCGCAAGAAAAGTCCATTTGCCGGGAAGCTCGATCTTTTTTTTGAAGCGGAGATTTCGATCGCGCCCAGCCGCAGATCGAGCCTCCACACCCTCACCGAAGTGGCGCTGAGAAATCCTTTCGCCGGCATTCGCCGAGGTTATTTGCGCAGCCAAAGCGGCGCTTATTTTGTCGAGCTGGTCGAGCTTTGCACCGAAGCCGAACATTACGAGCCGGAGTTGTTTGCCCTTTTGCGGCGCGCCTTTTCTTACATCGACAAAAACGATCCCGACCTTCGCGCCATTTTGCATTTTGAAACGGAGCTCGCTCGCATCACTGGTGTGCACGACAAAAAGAATGTCGATTCTGCCTTTGCGCTCGGGAATTTGTTTGGAAGATTGCCGCTATCGCGCACGCCGTTATTGAAGGCGGTCGCTTCGCAGACAAAAAACAAAACGAAGGATAAAAAATGATGCATCGCCTTGTCGTCACCGTTGCTTTTGCGATTTCACTGGTTTCGGCGGCGTCCGCCAATGAGATTTACAAGTTCGATCAATCGCGTTCGGCCATTGGTTTCAGCGTTCATCAATTCCTTGGCACAACGCATGGAAAATTTACCAAATTCAGCGGCAAGATCGACATTGACCGCGAGCATCCCGAAAAATCATCCGTCACGGCGAAGATCGACGTGCGCAGCATCGACACCAAGATTCAAAAGCGCGACAACCATTTGCGCAGCGCAGAATTTTTCAACGTCGAAAAGTTTCCTGAGATCACTTTCAAAAGCCGTAGCGTTAAACAAACCGGTCCGCAAAGTGGCGACATCATCGGCGATTTCACCATGCACGGCGTGACGAAGCCGATGACGCTGCACGTGAAATTACTCAGTCAGCCTAACGATGCCAAACAAACGCGCTGGGCCGTGACGACCGAGCCGATTCAGCGGCGCGATTTTAATCTCATGTTCAGCAGCGCGGCCGAAACCGTTTCAGGAATCAGTCAAACGGTCACGATCGATATCGAGATCGAAGCGATGCGCGACTAACATCATGCTTTTCACGCTCACCTGGATCGGACTCGGTTGCTGGCTTGTTTGTTTTTGGTGGATGCATCGCATCTCTTCGCGGCAAGAGACGATGCTGAAGGAGTTGCACGAAATGACGTCGCGCATCGAAGAACTTTCGCGGGCCGAACACGACCTGATTCGCGAAGTTCATCCCAAAGTTCACGAGATCAAGGAATCGGTGGAAGACGTCGCGCAAAAAGTGGCCGACGCGAATGAAAGCAGTTGATGGAAATTAGCGCGCTCGGGGATTGCGCTGTCGTTCTGCGCGTCGTCGAAAATTCTGCGGAGGACGCTGATAAAGCACTCGAAGCGGTTTTAAAAACGCGGCAACAAATAGAAACCGCTCAAATTCCCGGCGTCATCGAAGTCGCGCCCGCCTACACGACCGTTGCCGTTTTTTTTGACCCGCTTCGCGCCGGCGCAGCGGGCGCTTTCATTGAAAAGATTCGAGCAGCCCTCAAAACAAAATGGCGAAGGACAAGATCGGCATCTCCGCGCGAGATCGAGATTCCAGTTTGTTACGACCGTGAATTTGCGCTCGATCTCGACCACGTCGCTCAAACCGCGAACCTGAATTCTGATGAAATCGCGCGCCGGCATGCAGAGGCGTCATATCGAGTAAGCTGCGTGGGCTTCATGCCCGGTTTTCCGTACTTGAGTGGATTGCCACGCGAACTAGCTACGCCGCGGCGCGACACTCCGCGCACGAAAATTCCCGCTGGCTCGGTCGCAATCGGCGGTGCGCAAACTGGAATTTATCCATTCGAATCGCCCGGCGGCTGGAATGTGATTGGCCGGACTCCGCAACGTTTGTTCGACGCGCAGCGCACTGAACCCGCGCTTTTGCGCGCGGGCGATCGCGTTCGCTTTCGCCCGGTCACGCGCGCGGAGTTCGATAATTGGCGCGAATGAACTTGTCGATCTTACGCGCCGGATTTCTCACGAGCGTGCAGGATCTCGGGCGGGCTGGCTGGCGCGCTTCAGGGGTGTCGGTTGGCGGCGCGCTCGATGCATTTGCGTTGCGCGTCGCGAATTTACTCGTCGGCAATCAGGAATCGGCCGCCGGTCTCGAAATCGCGCTCGGAAATTTTCGCGCGCAATTTCATGACGACCGGCTTGTCGCCTGGTGCGGCGGCGAGTTCGATGTGCGAATCGGATCGACAATTCTAGCCGCCGGCCACGTCGCCGCTTTGCGCGCCGGCGAAGAACTGGTCATCAATCAATCGAAAATCGGTTCCCGCGCCTGGCTTGCCATTTCCGGTGGAATCGATGTTCCACTCGTTCTCGGCAGTCGTTCCACCGATTTGCGCGCAAATTTTGGCGGCCTCGATGGCCGTGCTTTGCGCGACGGTGATGAGATTCCGCTTAGAAATCATCCGCGGTCAGCGACCGCGGCTACAGTGCAGAGAATTTTTCCCTGGAGCGCGCCGCGCGAATGGTCGAGCACAGCAAAGCAAAATCCTGTGCTGCGCGTCGTTCGCGGAAAAGATGTCGATCTCTTCGATGAAAGCGTTTTCGAGATTTTCCTGAGCGAACGTTTCGTTGTCCACGCCGATTCGGATCGCATGGGTGTGCGTTTGGAAGGCGCAGAATTGCGGCGACAGGAAAATGTCGATCTTGTTTCGGAAGCGGTTGCGCCGGGAACGATTCAGGTTCCACCAAGCGGGAATCCGATTTTGCTGCTCGGAGATTGCCAAACGATCGGCGGTTATCCAAAAATCGCGCACGTGATTACTGTCGATCTTTCCCTCGCGGCGCAGTTGCGTCCCGGCGATCGCTTTCGCTTCCAGGAAATCTCGCTCGACGATGCGCACGAGCTTTTGCTCGATCGTGAAAAAGATTTCGTGCGATTCAAAGTCGGGCTGCAACTTCAATCGCGATGAGTCTGCATGTCGATCTTAACGCCGACCTGGGCGAAGGCGCCGGTTTCGATACGGAATTGTTCGAGCTGATCACTTCGGCAAACATTAGCTGCGCTTTTCATGCCGGCGATCCGGCATCGGTTCTTCGCGCGATCTCCGCGGCAAAAGAACAGAACGTTTCCGTCGGCGCGCACCCGAGTTTTGCCGACCGCGAAAATTTTGGCCGAACGGAAATCGCGCTCGAGTCGGACGAATTGTTCGCGCAGGTCCTTTACCAACTGGGCGCGTTCGGCGCGCTTGCCACCGCCGCGACGGTGCGCATGAATCACGTGAAACCGCATGGCGCGCTTTATAACATGGCTGCGCGTGAGGAGAAATTGGCCGACGCAATCGTCCGCGCGATGCTGGTGGTCGATCCTTATTTGATTTTGTTTGCCCCGGCCAACAGCGCGCTCGAACGCGCTGGCGTGACGGCGGAGCTGCGAGTGGTGCGCGAAGTTTTCGCGGATAGAAATTATCTCGCAGATGGTTCGCTTGTGCCGCGGAGTCGTCCGGATGCTTTGCTGAGCGATCCGGAAGAAGCGGCCAAACGAGTTTTGCGAATGTTGCACGAGGGCAAAGTGCTTTCGGTGGAAGGGCACGATGTCGATGTCCGGGCGGAGACAATTTGTATTCACGGCGATACGCCGGGCGCGGTGGAGTTTGCGCGAGATTTGCGTATGGCGCTCGAATATCAGGGAGTGCGAATTACCGCGCCGGAAGCCGGGTTGTGACCGACAAGATCGACATAACGGCGGAGACGAAATTGGTCCGCGGCCTCGGCCCGCTCGATGCGACCATGATCGTCATCGGCTCGATGATCGGGTCGGGCATTTTTATTACGTCGGCCGAATCGTCGCGCTTGATTGGCGCGCCGGGCTGGTTGTTGCTCGCCTGGGTCGTCGCCGGAGTTCTCACCATCACCGGTGCGCTTTGTTGTGCAGAGCTCGCCACCATGATGCCGCGCGCGGGCGGCGTTTATGTTTTTTTGCGCGAAGCGTACGGCCCGTCGCTCGGATTTTTATTTGGCTGGACGTTGTTTCTCGTCGTGCAAACCGGAACGATCGCCGCGGTCGCGATTGCTTTCGCAAAATTCCTCGGCGTTTTCGTTTCCGCGGTCGGTTCGGAAAATTATTTGATCAAACCGATTTCGTTCGGTCACGGCTACGCCATCAGTTTGTCGAGCGAACAATTGGTCGCGATCGCGCTTATCGCGTTGCTCACCTGGACGAATACGCGCGGCCTCAAGATCGGCAAGCTCGTGCAAAACAGTTTCACGTTTGCGAAAACCGCTGCGCTGGCCGCGGTCGTCGTGATTGGATTATCGTTAGGCTGGAGTGCGAGCAGCGCGGCGCGTTCGTCCGCTTGGTGGGACGCGTGGGCAAACGGATGGAGCCCGCAAATTGCGCAACCGGGTTTCACAATTGTCGGATCGCTCGCGCTCATTTTGCTTTTCGGCAAAGCAATGGTCGGTCCGCTTTTTGCGCAGACGGCGTGGACGAACGTTACATTTCTCGGCAGCGAGGTTCGCGAGCCGGGAAAAAATTTAGCGCGCAGTTTGTTTTTTGGTTGCGGCACCGTCGTCGTTCTCTACGTGCTTGCGAATTTCGCGTACGTTGCGGTGCTTCCATTTTCCGAAATCCAGCACGCGCCGCAAAATCGCGTGGCCGTCGCGATGATGAATGCGGTGTTCGGTCCTCCGGGTGCGATGTGCATGGCGGCGGCGATCATGATTTCGACTTTCGGGTGCAACAATGGACTGATCCTCGCCGGCGCACGGGTTTACTTTGCGATGGCGCGCGACGGATTGTTCTTCCGAAAAATTGCGACGACGAATTCGTTTCATGTCCCCGCCGCGGCGCTCGTCACGCAGGGAATTTGGACGGCGTTTCTGACTTTGCCGCGCACGATGACAACGAATTCAACGACCGGCGCAGTCGTTTACGGAAACGTTTACACGCAGCTGCTCGAATACATTGTCTCGGCCGATCTTGTCTTTTACATCCTGCTCGTCGCGGCGGTAATGGTGTTGCGAAAAAAATCGCCGCAAGCAGAACGGCCGTATCGCACCTGGGGTTATCCGCTTGTTCCGTATATGTCGATCTTGTTGGCCGCGCTTTTGATTGTCGATCTTGCCTGGCTAGCGCCCACGACGTCGGGAATTGGAATTGCGATTGTGCTGAGCGGAATTCCCGTTTATTTCGCCTGGCGAAAGCGAACCTGAATTATTTCGCGCGCTTCGCCGCGGCGAGCAGCACGTCGCGGCCGACGAGGTAAAGCAGAATGCAAAGGACCGCGAACGGAATCATGGAAATCAAATCGGAATGCGCGCCGCTGATGAACGGATTGTTCGCGCCTTGCCATTGCTCGATGCGGCTCTTGATTGCGCTGAGCTTCGGAACGCCGGTCATGAATGCAATCACGATGCCGGCGAGCGCACCGCCGGCGATGTAACCCGAAGCCAGCAGCACACCCGGACTGCGATCGCCTTCGGCGACCAGTTGTTCCTCCGTCAGATCGTGTGCGTGAAATTTCTTCCGGCGCAGCCAGCGATCGACCGCCCAGCGAATCATGCCGCCAATAAATATGGGACTGGAAGATGCGAGCGGAAGATAAACGCCGACAGCGAAAGCGAGCGAAGGAATGCCGCTCATCTCGAGAACAATCGCGATCATGACGCCGAGAAGCACGAGCGCCCACGGCAATTGGCGACTGAGAATGCCTTTGATGATGTAAGACATGAGCGTCGCTTTCGGCGCGTTGAATTTATCGACACTCGTTCCGTCGGGCCGTGTCTTGTGCGTGCCATTAATTCCAGGATCGACAAGATAAGCGACCGCGCCATCCTGATCGACGAGATAGCGCTGGGCCGCTCCGCCGGCCGGATCGGGCCGCTGCCAAATTCGGTAAATTCCCGGATCTTGCGCGGCTTGCGGCCCGCTTAATTGTTCCGATCCGACGATCTGGTCCGGCGGCGCACGCAAGTTGCCGACTGCGGCTTCAAGTTTCGTAGCTGGTACATAAACGGTGTAAACGTTGTTGAGCTTGAGCAGAATCGGACCGAGGACGAGCGCGGACGCGAGCGCGCCGGCCAGGATCGCGATCTGTTGAAATTTCGGCGTCGATCCGACGATGAATCCAGTTTTCAAATCCTGCGACGTCGTGCCGCCATTTGATGCCGCGATACAAACGATGCCGCCAATCGAAAGCGCGGTGACGAAGTAATGCGGCCCGGTCCAGCCGACGAAAAGAAAAACGAGACACGTCAACAACAGCGTCGCGACCGTCATTCCCGAAATCGGATTCGATGATGAACCGATCTCGCCCGTCAGCCGGGATGAAACCGTCACGAACAAAAAGCCAAATGCGACGATGAGGAGCGCGCCTAACAAGTTCCATTGCAAATGCAGTTGCGGCGCAATGATCATGATAAGTAGCAACGCGATAATGCCGCCGACCACGAACTTCATCGACAGGTCCTGGTCGGTGCGCGGCGTGGCGCCGACGCGGCCGTGTGTCCCGCGCAGATCGGCCAGCCCGCCTTTTAATCCGTGCAAGATGATTGGCAGTGAGCGCACCAGGCTGATGATGCCGCCGGCGGCGACCGCGCCCGCACCGATATAAAGAACATACGCCTGGCGCACATCATCCGGCGCCATATCGGCGATCGGCATTGTTCCTGGGGGCACGACGCCAATCACACGATCGCCGAAAAATTTGATCGCTGGAATTAGCACGAGATAAGCGAGTACGCCGCCAGCGCACATGATCGAGCCGATGCGCGGGCCGATGATGTAACCGACGCCGAGCAGTGCGGGCTCGATCGTGGCCGAAATCGAACCGCCTTTAAATGGCGCCGCGAAGATTTTTTCCGGATCGCTTTTCCACATTTTGAAAGCGCCCATGGCGGATTGATAAAGAAAACCGATGCCGAATCCGCTGAAGATCGTTT
This sequence comes from Verrucomicrobiota bacterium, assembly GCA_041167045.1. GTDB lineage: Bacteria > Verrucomicrobiota > Verrucomicrobiia > Chthoniobacterales > UBA10450 > CATPCN01. The sequence goes on along the minus strand of JBEEGW010000007.1, from coordinate 174,674 downwards.
TGCCCCCACTGGTCGCTTCTTCCGGCGAGGAGACGACATTTCCACTCTCATCCAGCACCGGCTCTTTCGCCGCAGCCGCTTTCAAAACCTCCGCGCAGGCCGTCCCCTCCGGGTATTTTAGCAAGCCGTGTTGGTCGACGATCAGTGCGCGGCGCAACGGAATCATCATCAAAATTCCGAGCAAGCCGCCGAGCACGGCCACGAGCATGACGCGGGTAATTTCCAGATCGAAGCCGAGAATCATGATCGCGGGCATGGTCACGCCCAGGCCGAAGGCGATCGATTCGCCCGCCGAGCCGGCAGTTTGCACGATGTTGTTTTCCAGAATCGTCGCGTCGCGCAATCCCAGTTTCGAAAGCAACCGGAAAATGGTGATCGATAAGACCGCGACCGGAATTGAGGCGCTCACCGTCAGGCCGACTTTGAGGACGAGATAAAGCGACGAAGCGCCGAACACGATCCCGAGCAATGTGCCGACGACCAATGGCAAAAGCGACAGCTCACGCATGCGCGCTTCGGGAGCAACGTACGGGCGGAAACGCGCGAGAAACGGATTTGCGGGTTTCGCGCCGACGATGTCGGGCATTTCGTTAGGCGGATTTTTTGGATCGACAAGCGCCATGGTCTTTTCGTCGCGAAGAAAACTAATGAATCCGAAGATGAAATGAAAAGCGAAACATTTATGGTCGGAGATATAGTGTTAGAGACATCCTGATGAAAATCATTCGATCACTCGCAATCATCGCGCTTTGTTCGACGACTTTTCCTTTGGCGCTATTCGCCGCCGAGGAAGAATCTGGCCAGGTCGTCGAGGATTCATCAAACGGTTTACCCGATGCCTACGCGAAAAATTATTTGATCGCGACCAGCACGCTCTCGCCCGACAAAAAATTCGCAGTCATGTACCCGAAAACGGATTCGCAAGAATTTCCGGAAGGGAAAGATTATCTCATCGCGCTAAAACCGTTCGCCATTCTCGGCCCGCTCGAGACGAAGTTTCCTTATTTCCAACATCAGAGCAACGGTGGATTGAGCGCGGAATGGACCGAAGATAGCTCGGTCGCGCTCGTTACCTTGGAGAGCAAATGGGGACCGGGCGATATTTTTCTGTCCGAAATTCACGAGGGCAAATTAACGCGCGCCACAAATTTACTCGCGAAACTGGACGAGCTGCTTCTGCCCGATTTTACGAGCGCGAAACCGAAGCCCGAGCCGTTCAACGACAATTTCGCTTTTGTTTTCGAGGAAGAATCCGAACCGATCTGCCAGCTCGATGGCGTTCGCGCCGTCAAGATCAACGCGGCAGCGACCAACGACCCGAAAGCGCTTTCAGATCATCCGTGGGGAGCGCGCATCAACGCCGTCTGGGACATTGCCGCGGCCAAGTTCACTGAGCAGAAAGTCTCGCACGAAATCAACGACGCAGCCGCAGGAGACGATTAAGGCGTCGGCGGAGCCGGCGGCTTCTCTACGATAATTGAGACCCGTCGGTTTTTTGCGCGCCCGACCGGATTATCGCTGCCATCGGGATTCGCGTTTGGCGCGACTGGACTTGCTTCGCCGAAACCTTTCGCCGAGATCGCTGTCGGCGCTATCCCGCCATTTTTCACGAGCCAATCTTTCACCGACATGGCGCGCTCGTTTGAAAGTTGAAGATTCACCGACTTTGGCCCTTTCGCATCGGTATAACCTTCCACCACCACCGTGCTATCGGGAAAAAGCGAAAGCACTACCGCCACTTTCTTAAGCGACTCTTCCGCAGCCGGTTTGAGCGCCGCTTTGTCGTAATCGAAGAGAACGTCGCCCGACAAATTGATGCTCATCGAGCGCGCGCCCGCCTGCTGAATTTCCTGGCGGGCCTTTTCCAGCTCGAGTTCTTTTTGTTGCAGCTCGACACTTCGCTTCTCCAATTCGAGCCGCTGTCTCTCGAGCGCTGCTTGTTTTTTCTCCAGCGCCTTCTCCGTGTCCTGCGCCGGCGTCCACGCGGTTGTCGTCAACAAAATCGCAGCGCACATCACCAAACTTTTCCGCAAAGTAATCTTCATCATTATGAGTTCGTTTATCCACAGGCGCATGACCGCCTGCAAGATCGACAATTGTTAATGGCCACTACGCCCGCCGCTCCTTGATCGACGACAATATGTCGGCGATCGCTTCGTTCCGCGGTTTCGCGCCCAAATTTCCTTTGCCGTGCACGCGCACACTCACGGCCTCGGCTTCCAAGTCGCGCTTTCCGATGACGAGCATGGTGTGGACTTTCATTTGTTCGGCGCGCAGGATTTTGCCATTGATTTGATCGGTGCCCTTGTCGATCTCGGCGCGAACTTGATGTGCGCGCAGCTCCTGCAAGATCGAGATGGCGTAATCAACGAGCGCTGCGTCATCGACGATGGTGAGAATGCGAACCTGTTCCGGCGAAAGCCAGAGCGGGAAATTGCCTGCGTAATGCTCGATCAAAAATCCGATGAAACGTTCGTGCGTGCCGAGCGGTGCGCGATGAATGCAGAGTGGCGTCTTCTCCGTGTTATCTCGATCTTTGTAGACGAGCTCGAAGCGGCGCGGCTGCGCGAAATCAACCTGGTTCGTGGCGATGGAAAACTCGCGACCGATCGCGCTCCAGGCCTGCACGTCGATCTTGGGTCCGTAAAACGCGGCTTCGTTCGCAACTTCGACATAATTGATCCCGGAATTCTTGAGAACGTTGCGCGTCATCTCTTCGGTTTGTTTCCAAAGCTCCGGTTCATCGACAAACTTTTGGCCGAGCTTCGATGGATCGTGTGTCGAGAAGCGCATCAGATATTTCTCGATTCCGAAGAGCTTGAAATATTTCAGATACATCTCGTTCACGGCGTTGAATTCCGCTTCGAATTGCTCCGGCGTCATGTAAATGTGCGCGTCATTCATCTGCATCGAACGGACGCGCATGAGCCCGAACAACTCGCCGCTTTGTTCGTAGCGATAACACGTTCCGTACTCCGCGAAGCGCAGCGGCAGATCGCGATAACTGCGCGGAATCGCCGCAAACAATTTGTGATGATGCGGGCAGTTCATCGCCTTGAGGTAGTAGCGGTCAACGTTGCTCGACGGCTCTGGATCAACCCAATGCGAGCTTTGATCTTGCGCGCTTTGTACTCTTCGGTCTGCGTCCTCAAATTTTTCAATGATTCTCGGATCGCTGACCAAAACGTTTAGCTTGTCTCTATCCGCCTCGAACCTTCTCTGTTGCGCCTCTTCAAGTTTTTTCTCGATTTTCGTTTCAGAAACCGCCTCTTTCTTCAGCTCCATAGGCGGGAACATCGATTCAGCGTAGTAGGGAAGGTGGCCGCTCTTTTTGTAAAGTTGTTCGCGCGCGATGTGTGGTGAGCGGACGCGTTGATAACCGGCGGCGAACTCGGTTTCTTTCGCAAGCTTCTCGAGTTCCTCGATCATCGCGGCGCCGCGCGGAAGCCAGAGCGGCAAACCGGGACCGACATCGTCATCGATGATGTAGATCTCAAGTTCCTTGCCGAGCTTGCGATGGTCGCGCTTCTTCGCTTCCTCAAGCATGGCGAAGTACTCGTCGAGCTGCGTTTTGTTTTTGAACGCGGTGCCGTAAATGCGCTGGAGCTGTGGATTCTTTTCGTCGCCCTTGTAATAGGCGCTCGCCACGTTCGTTAGGCGAAACGCGCCGATGTTTCCCGTGCGCATGACGTGCGGCCCGGCGCAAAGATCGACAAAGTCGCCGTTGCGGTAGAGCGAGATCGTTTCGCCTTCCGGAATGTTTTCGATGATGTCGATCTTGAATTTGGAAGGTTGATCGCGGTCAGCGAGCGCGGCGAGACGGCCTTTCTTTCCCATTTCGAGCGCTTCGGTTCTCGAAACTTCCACGCGCTCGAACGGATGGTTCGCTTTGATCTCCTTCTTCATCTCCGCTTCGATTTTTTCGAAATCTTCCGGCGAAATGCGGTGGGCAAGATCGACATCGTAATAATAACCGTTCTCGACTGGCGGCCCGGCCGCGAACTGCGCTTCCGGCCAAATCTTTAGGATCGCCGTCGCCAAGACATGCGCCGCGGAATGACGCAGACGTTCGATGTCGGTCATGTGCGCGCGCTGCTCGGGAGTTTTGCGTTCCTCAGCCATTGGGTGTGGCTTACCTTTGTCAGGTGCGGCGCATTTGGCAATTGTCGATCTTGCTACTCGTCGCCGGTTGTAATCGCGCCCATCCGCCGGTTGCTGACTTCGCCGCGCAACGCGAGCGTATGGTGAAGGAACAAATCGTCATGCGCGGCATCAACGAGGAACGTGTGCTCGCGGCCATGCGCAAAGTGCCGCGTGAAGAATTCGTGCCGCCGGAATTGCGCAACGCAAGTTATGGCGATCACCCCTTGCCGATCGGTTACGGACAGACCATTTCGCAACCGTTCGTGGTCGCGTTCATGACGGAACAAATCCGCCCGCAACCGAGCGATCGCATTTTCGAGATCGGAACGGGTTCAGGTTATCAGGCGGCGATTTTGGCGGAGCTCGCGGCGGAAGTTTATTCGATCGAAATTATCGAGCCGCTCGCCGCGCAAGCTTCGCAAACCTTGCAGCGGCTGGGTTACAAAAATGTGCACGTCAAAGCCGGCGACGGTTACAAAGGTTGGCCGGAGCACGCGCCGTTCGATGCGATCATCGTGACGTGCGCACCGGACAAAATCCCGCCGCCGCTCACTGAGCAATTGAAAGAGAATGGCCGCATGATTATTCCGGTCGGCAGCGGATTCGATCAGGAACTTTATTTGCTCGAGAAAAAGAATGGCGAGTTGCGCCATGAAGCCGTGCTGCCGGTGCGTTTCGTGCCAATGACGGGCGAAGCGGAACGAAAATAAGCGCGCGCTATTTAATCTCCGCTAATTTTTTCAGATCGATGCGCTTGATCCATTCGCGCAACTCTTTCGCCTCCTGCCCGCGCGTTTCGATTTGCAAAAAGTAACGCTTCGCCACCATCACCCAAAGCGTGCCGTGTTTCCCTTCGTTCTCGAAAGTCTCGAAGCCGGGCAGACCGTCGATCGTGACCGATTTCGTGTAGCCTTCCATGTTCTCCGCGTTTGAATTCCAAGCCGCGGTCGTAGCCGCGACGTATTCCGGGTTCGCCGCCGAATCGAGAATGCTGATCGAGGTCGTGGGCGCATTATCAGCGTCACCTTTTTTGTAATCGCGGTGAACATTCGTGATTTTGAATCCGCCCACGTCCTCGGTCGATCCTTCCGGCTTGTCCGCGATCCACCCGGCCGGGCCCTCTGGTAGAAGTGGCAGGAGCGCGCTGAAGTCCACTACTTCAGAAGCGGGCGGCGGTTCTTCCTGCGCGTTCGCGAGCGCGGCGGAAAATGCCAGCACGGTTGGAATCAGAACCGCCGCGATGACAGCATGATTCCTCCGAAACTTTGCCACGTGTGATCTCATAAATTACCATGCGCCGCCTGAGTGCGCCTGTTACTCGATTGACTTTGGCCCGGCTGTTTGTCAAGACGCGATCCATGGCGACGGCGGAACTGCGAAAATTTTCACGGCTACAAGATCGACATAAACTTTTGCTGATCCTAATCGCGCTCGTCACGGTCGCGGTGCGCTTGATCGCAATTAATCAGCCCTACATCGACAACTGGAGCTGGCGGCAAAGCGATGTGGCCGCAATCGCGCGAAATTTTTACGCGCACGGTTTTCACTTTGCCTGGCCGCAAATCGATTGGGCGGGCGACGCGCCGGGGTATGTCGGGACCGAGTTTCCCCTTCTGCCGTTTCGCGCCGCGCTTTCCTACAAGGTTTTCGGCGTGCACGAATGGATCGGCCGTCTGCAAGCGGTAGGTTTCTTTGCCTTATCGTTGCCGTTTTTCTTTTTGCTCGTGCGCGATATTTTCGGCGGCATCGCCGCTGTTTGGGCCGCAGTTTTTTACAGCTTCGCGCCTCTCAGCATCGTTACGAGCCGCGCCTTTATGCCGGACATGCCGTCGCTCAGTCTTGCGCTGATTGGTCTCTATTTTTTTGTTCGCTGGATCGACAATGAGCGAACGCCGGCCTTCATCATGGCCGCGTTCGCCATCGCATTGTCGATCTTGATCAAGTTGCCGACTGCATTGATCGGCGTGCCGCTTCTCTTTCTCACGTGGGAAAAATGGCGCTGGAATATTTTCCGCGAACCAAGGCTTTGGATATTTGCGGCGGTCACGCTCGCGCCATCGGCGATTTGGTACTGGCACGCGCACGAAATTGCCGCAAATTTTTATCCGCATCATTTTTTCGGCGCAGGCGGAGTGCAGGTCGAGAATGTGGCCTGGTACTGGAAGATCGCGCGACAACTGGCGACGTCGAGCCTAACGCCTTTGCTTTTTCTGGCCGCGGCCATCGGATTGTGGATTGCGCCCCGCCGCAAACATGCGGCGCTTTTTCATTGGTGGCTCTTCGCTATGTCGATCTTCGTGGTCGTGGTCGGTTACGGAAATCGACATCAATGGTACCAACTGCCATTCGTGCCGATCGCGGCAGTGTTTGCCGGCGCGGCCTTCGCAGTAGTGCACGAAAAGTTTTTCAATGTGCCGCGCCTGCTCATCACGATGTCGATCTTGTTCCTGGCGCTTTTCTTGTTGCTCAGTTACCGGTCGGCGCGCCCGCTTTACCAAAATTCGGCGGCAAGTTTGCGCGATCTCGGTTTGGAATTACAACGGACGACGCGGGAAAATTCGCTCATCATCGCGGCGGACAACGGCGACCCGACCATTTTTTATTACGCGAATCGGCGCGGCTGGCATTTTCTGGAGAAGGAGGGAATCTACGACGGCGAGCCGACCGATAGCGCGCAGGCAATTGTCGATCTTGAAGAATTGCGGAAACGCGGGGCGACCCATTTGGTTTTCACCGCGAACACGTGGTGGTGGCTGGATTACTACAAAGAATTCGCGGAACGTGTCGGCCACGACGCGGTCCTGATGCAAGCGACCGCCGAGTTCAAGATTTACAAATTGAATCCGCCATGAACAAAAACGAACTGACGATCCGCGCCGCCGCGAAGGGCGATGTTCCGATCATCTTGCAATTGATTCGAGATCTGGCGACCTACGAACGCGCGCCTAACGAAGTGAGCGCGACCGAGGAACAACTTGTCGATGTTCTCTTCGGCGAAAAACCGGCAGCGGAAGTGCGGCTCGCTTTTGAAAATGAAACGCCGGTCGGCTTTGCCGTCTATTTTTTTAATTTCTCGACGTGGTTAGGCCGGCCCGGACTTTATCTCGAAGATCTTTTCGTGAAGCCGGAGGCGCGCGGGAAAGGTTACGGACGCGCGCTGCTTGTCGATCTTGCGCGCATCGCGCGGGAACGCGGCTGCGGCCGAATGGAATGGGCGGTTCTCGATTGGAATGAGCCGGCGATTGAGTTTTATCGCAAGCTCGGCGCGAAACCGATGGATGAGTGGACCGTGTTTCGTTTAACGCGCGATGGAATCGGGAAGCTCGCGGAAAGCGATTTCATCGCGGGAGAATGATGGCAAAACGAGCGCCGACGAAGATCGAGGATTACGCTTTTTTAAGCGATACGCAGACAGGCGCGCTGGTCAGTCGCGACGGGTGCGTGGATTGGCTTTGCTTTCCGCGATTTGATTCGCCGGCGTGCTTCGCGTCGCTGCTCGGCGATAAGAAAAACGGGCACTGGCGCTTTTTCCCCGAAGCAAAGATCGACAAGACGCGGCGGCGTTATCGCGGCGACACTTTGATTTTGGAAACTGAAATCGACACGGCGGATGGAACGGTGCGCCTGATCGATTTCATGCCGCCACGCGGCACAAATCCGGACATCGTCCGAATCGTTGAAGGCGTGCGTGGAAAAGTCGCGATGAAGATGGAGTTGATTATTCGCTTTGATTACGGGCACATCATTCCGTGGGTACGAAAAGAGCATGGCGGGCTCGAGGCGATTGCTGGCCCAGATGCTTTGATCTTGCGGACGCCGATCAAAACGCGCGGTGAGGACTTAACAACGGTTGCCGAATTCACGGTGAAAAAAGGGGAGCGCGTTCCATTTGTGCTGACGTGGTTCGCGTCGCACGATAAGCCGCCGAAAAAAGTGAATCCAAAGCACGCTTTGCGTGATACGGAGAAGTATTGGCGCGAATGGGCGAAACGCTCCTGTCTTAAAGGTCGCTGGAAAAAAGTGATGATGCGTTCGCTCGTCACGCTGAAAGCACTGACCTATGCGCCGACCGGCGGCATCGTCGCCGCGGCGACCACTTCGTTGCCCGAAGAAATCGGCGGCGTGCGTAATTGGGACTATCGTTACTGCTGGCTGCGCGACGCGACCTTCACGCTGCTCGCGCTCATGCGCGCCGGTTACATCGAAGAAGCGAAATCGTGGCGCGAATGGTTGCTGCGCGCGATCGCCGGCAGCGCGTCACAAATGCAAATCATGTACGGCGTGCGCGGCGAGCGGCGTTTGAGCGAACGTGAAATTCCGTGGTTGCGCGGCTACGAAAATTCAAAACCAGTGCGCATCGGCAACGCTGCTTCCACGCAATTCCAGGTCGATGTTTACGGCGAAGTGATGGACGCGATGTATCAGGCGCACAAATCCGGCATCGAAAATCGCGAGACCGATTGGGCGTTGCAATGCGCGCTCATTGATTTCCTCGAAAAAAATTGGAGCAAGCCGGACGAAGGGATCTGGGAAGTGCGCGGCGGGCGCAAACATTTCACGCATTCGAAAATGATGGCGTGGGTGGCGTTCGATCGCGCGATCAAACTGGTGGAAGAATGCGGCTGCTCCGAGAACAAACGACTGTCGCATTGGAAAAAAATTCGCGCGCAAATCCACGCCGAAGTTTGCGAGCGCGGCTACAACATCGACAAGAAAGCGTTCACGCAATCGTACGGCTCGGACGCGCTCGACGCGAGTTTGCTTATGATGCCGCTGGTAGATTTTTTGCCGGCGAGCGACGCGCGTGTGCGCAACACAATCAACGCAATCGAGCGCGAGCTAGTGCGCGGCGGTTTTGTTTTGCGTTACATTCCGCAGGAAGAACGCGTTGATGGTTTGCCCGGCGCCGAAGGCGTTTTTCTGCCCTGCTCATATTGGCTGGTCGATTGCCTCCATCTCATCGGTCGAACGCGCGACGCGAAAAAACTTTTCGAGCGGCTGCTCGACCTTAGCAATGATCTCGGTCTGCTCTCGGAAGAATATGATCCGCGCGCGAAACGGCAGCTCGGAAATTTCCCGCAGGCCTTTTCGCACACGGCGCTCATCAATGCCGCACGCATTTTAAGCGAACGTCCGCGCAAAAAGCCGCGGCGCGCGCGTTGAGCGGATGGAATTGTTTATGTCGATCTTGCCGGCGCGGACGCGATCAATCGTTTGATCAGGTCTTCGCTCGTCACGACGCCGATTAATTTTTGTTGCGCATCGATCACGCCGGCAAGACCGCGACGCGCGGCTCGTAATCGCAAGAGCAAGCGATACGCCGGCTCGCTTTCCCGCGCCGTGACCAGTCGCCGCATGTAATTGCGCAACGCGCGCGGCTCTTCCTTGTCGAGCAAGATGTCGAGCACGTTGATCAATCCGATGCCGCGGCCCTCCGGATCGATTACCGGCAAACGATCGACGTTCGCTTTCGTGCTGAGGGCGAGCGTGTCGCGCCACGGCGTTTCGGCCTGCACGGCGATCGATTGCGCCATCGGCGTCATCACGTCGCCGGCCGTGACACTGCGAAAATCAACGACGTTGTGAATCATGGCGCGCTCCGCGGAAGTCAGCGAGCCTTCGCGTTCGCTTTGCGCGGTGATTTGTTTTAATTCTTCGCGCGCGGCAAACAATCGCACCTGATTGGTGGCACGACGCGGCGCGAGCAATCGTCCCAATCCCCCGCCCAGTTCCAGCACCGGCCAGAGCAAGACGGTCGTGATTTCAAGAAGACCCGCGAATCCGGCGAGCGCGCGAAAAGGAAATCGACGGAAAAGCGATTTGGGCAAAACGCCCAGAATAAAAAGGTAGATCGGCAATGCGATTGCGATCGCGCCGAAAAATCCCGCATAGCCGTAGCGAACGACAAGAAATCGCGTGAGCAGCAAAAGGCCGACGATGTCCGCCATGTTCGTGACAAGCAAAACGGTGACGAGCAAACGCTCCGGATGCTTGAGCAATCTTTCAAGACGTCGCGCGGCCCGTTCGTTTCGTTTCGAACGCGAACGCAAACGCACCGGATCGATCGAAAGCAGCCCGGCCTCGATCCCGGCGAACAGGAACGAAATCGTCCAACAACAAAAAATAAGCAGGCCAGTCGTCATAAAGCCGGCAGATCAGCTTCTTCGCCGTCTGACACCACCGGCAATTTTTCGAGCACGAGTTCTTCGATTCGTTTTCTTCCGGTGCGCTGCACAGTGATGAGGAGACGCGGCAGGTCGATTTTCGTTCCGGACGGCGGCAAATAGCCGAGCCGATTAAAAACGAAGCCGCCGATCGTATCGATTCCGTCCGCTTCGATTTCGAAGCCGAGATGCTCGGTCAAATCGTCGAGGCGGGCGTTTCCGCTCACGAGATAACGCCCGTTCTCCAGCGGCTCGATGTAAAGATCGGCATCTCCCAGAGGCGCGGCGTCGCTGATGATTTCCTCGAAGATGTCGGCAAGCGTGATGATTCCTTCGGTGCCGCCAAATTCGTCCACCACGATGGCTAGACCTTGCGCGTGGGTCAGAAATTGGCGCAGCAGATCGATCGCGCGCGTCGTTTCCGCGACGTACGACGGCGCGAACATCGTCTCGGTGTAATGTTCGTCCGGGTTTGTGAGAAAGTTTTTTACGTCGATGATGCCCACGATCTGGTCCGGTGTGTCGGCGTAAACCGGCACGCGGCGGTGCCGTTTCTCTTTCAAACGCGCAATCGCTTCGTCGTTATTCAAATCGTCCGGCAACGCGAACGTGTCGACGCGCGGCGTCATGCAATCTTTCGCCGTCTTGTCGCCGAGCTTGATGATTTCCTGAATCATTTCGCCCTCGGCTTCGTGTAGCGCGCCTTGTTCTTCGCCGATCTCGACGAGCGTCTCGAGCTCTTCATCGCTCAACCGCGCGCGTGTTTTTAAATGCGCGGGCGTGAGCCACTCCACCATTGTCACGCCGAAGTTTTCGAGCGCGTCGCCGAGGCGATCGAGCAACGGCATGGATGCGTTCAGCGCAAAGACGCCGAGAGTCGAGAGGCGATAGGGCGCGGAAAGCGCGAGCAGTTTTGGAATTAAATCGCAAAGCAAAACGACGAGCGCAAAGATCGACATGGCGGCGAGCCATTGCGGAACGCGCGCCGCGAGCGGCCCTTCCCACAAAAGAAAAAAGCAAAGCACGACCAGCGGCACTTTCACCAGTGCGTCGCCGAGCAGGAGCAAATTCAGAACGCGCCGCGGATTTTGGCGGAAGACTTCGATGAAGTTTTTAAGCGAAGGATGCTGCTCCTCGAGCCGCTGAAGCTGGTGTGGCCGAAGTGAAAAAAGCGCGGTCTCCAAGCCGGAAAAAAGCGCCGACGCGAAAATCAGGATAGCGATGGCGAAGAGCAGGATGGCCAGGGCCGCCGGCGTCATTCCTGCACGCGAAAGCGTTGGCGCATCCGCTTCTCCAAATAAATTGCCGGTTTGCTCATCATCCGAGCCGCGACAAAGTTAAGCGCTGCATGAACAAAGGCGAGCGGATTTCGCGGTTCGTCGCGGAGTTAGTCGGCGAAAATGTCGATCCTGACAAGATCGACATAGCGCGTCATCCATTTTACCGCGCCTACTTTCAATGTTGGAACGAGCAACGTTATTATGAAGCGCACGACGTGCTCGAGCAGCTTTGGTTAAAAAAAGACACGCCGGATGATAATTTCTTCAAGGGTCTCATCCAGGCGGCGGGCGCTTTCGTTCATCTCCAGAAAAATTTTGAACAACCGACGCACGCCAAGCATGGAAAGCGTTTGAAGCCGGCCGTGCGGCTCTTTTTGCTCGCGGAAAAAAATCTCGCGCCTTTCGCGCCGCAGCGACATGCGCTCGACGTCGCTGCGTTGCTCGATCTTTTGCGAAGCGAGCGCGAAAAAATCGAGCGCTCCGACTTTCAAAGAAACCCGTGGTCGCCGAAGCGTGCGCCGCAGTTGTCGCTCAATGTGTAAAAATCAGTTTCGCGCCGGCGACGACCAGGACCGCCGCGAGCAAGATCGAGACTGCGCGCGGTGCAAAACGCCGGCTGCCGAAATATGAACCAATCGTGCCGCCGATAAGCGCAGCCGCCGCCAAATAAAGCGCGAGCGATGGAATTGATTGTCGCGCGCTGGCGAATCCGATCAATCCCGCGATCGAATTCGCCAGGATGAACAGCGCGGAAACGGCCGACGCTTGTTTCGTGCGCGCCCAATTTGCAAAAAGGAGGAGCGGCGTAAGAAATATTCCGCCGCCGGTTCCGGTCAGACCCGACAGAAATCCGAGGCCGGCGCCGATCCCGATCGCGACCGGCCTTGCCGGATTGTCGATCTTATCGGGATCGCCGCGCCGGAAAAATAATCGCGCCGCCGAACACAGCAGCACAATTCCGATCGAGATTTTCAAGATCGACACCGGCAATTTCAAATAACCTCCGCAGAACGCGGCCGGAATCGAAAGCAGCGCGAAAGGCCAGAATAATTCCCAGCGAAAATGTCCAGCCCGCCAAAACTGAAACGCGGCAATTGTTGCCACGAGTATATTTAGCACGAGCGCCGTCGGCCGGATCGTTGTCGCCGCGATTCCGAACAACGTCATGATCGCGATGTAACCCGACGCGCCGGCGTGACCGACTGATGAATAAAGAAATGCGATCAGACCGATCGCGAGGAAAAGAAAAACAAAATGCGCCGGATCCATTATGTCGATCTAAACGCTTTTGCTTTCGCATGCGAGCGATAGAGTGATTGGTGATGCCGACTGATATGGCTGCGGAGGTTTCACCGGCGCAGGCCGAGCACGCCAATCGGCTCGCGCGCGAAAAATCGCCCTATCTTTTGCAGCACGCGCACAATCCGGTCGATTGGTTTGCGTGGGGCGAAGAGGCCTTCGCCAAAGCGCGCCGCGAAAATAAACCGATCTTTCTCTCGATCGGCTATTCGACTTGCCACTGGTGTCACGTCATGGCGCACGAATCTTTCGAGAACGACGAGACGGCCGCGATCATGAACCGCGAGTTTGTGAACATCAAAGTCGATCGCGAAGAAAGGCCGGACGTCGATCGCGTTTACATGACGTTCGTACAAGCGACGACCGGCAGCGGCGGCTGGCCAATGAATGTTTGGCTCACGCCCGAGCTGAAACCGTTCGTCGGCGGCACCTATTTTCCGCCGGAAGATAGATATGGTCAGCCCGGATTTAAAAAAGTGCTCGAGCGCATCGCCACTTTTTGGAAAGAGCAGCACGAAAAAGTTGTCGAGCAGGGAAACAAGATCACGGAGGCGTTACAGCAATCTGCGCAAAGCGTGCAGACATCGGATAAGCTCAACGCGAAAACGCTCGATGCCGCTTTCGAACAAATCGCGCGCAGCTTCGATGCAAAGGAAGGCGGCTTCGGCGGCGCGCCGAAATTTCCACATCCGGTCACATTGAATTTTTTATGTCGATCTTATGCGCGCGATCCGAAATCGGAATCGGGCAAGCGCGCTCTCGAGATGCATCTCTTCACCTTGCGCAAGATGGCGGCAGGCGGAATTCACGATCATCTTGGCGGCGGATTTCATCGCTACTCGGTCGACGGCTACTGGCACGTCCCACATTTCGAAAAAATGCTTTACGATCAGGCGCAGCTCGCGCTCGCTTATCTCGACGCATTTCAGATTACCCAAGATCGACAATACGAATCGGCCGCGCGCGACATTCTCGATTATGTCCGGCGCGATCTGACGTCGAAGAACGGCGGATTTTTTTCTGCGGAAGATGCGGACAGTTTAATCGCGCAAGGGAAACCGGAACATGCCGAGGGCGCGTTTTACGTCTGGGCAAAAAAAGACATCGACGACGCGCTTGGAAAAGAAGCCGAGATTTTCGGTTTTCATTTCGGCGTGGAGAAAAATGGAAACGCGCCGCAGGGCAGCGATCCGCAGGGAGAATTTTCCGGCAAAAATATTTTGATTCAACGGCACACGGTTGCCGAAACGGCGAAGCATTTTCAAAAGAGCGAAGATGAAGTTCGACATTCTCTCGCGCAAAGCCGCGAAAAATTATTGTCGATCCGGAGCAAACGGCCGCGTCCGCATCTCGACGATAAAATCATCACGTCGTGGAATGGTCTCATGATTTCGGCATTCGCGCGGGCGGCGCAGGTCTTGAACGATCCGGATTATCTGGAATCAGCAATTCGCGCGGCAACTTTCGCGCGCAAAAATCTGTATGATGAATCGAGGAAGGTTCTCGTCCGCAATTTCCGCGAGGGCCCGAGTCAGGTGGAAGGTTTCGCCGATGATTACGCCTTTCTCATTCAGGGACTTCTCGATCTTTACGAGGCGTCGTTCGATGTCGCGTGGTTGAAGCTCGCCATTGAACTTCAGACCACGCAGGACCGTTTATTTCTCGATCAGAAAAACGGCGGCTATTTCAGCGGGAGCGGAAATGATCCGAGCATTCTGCTGCGCATGAAAGAGGACAACGACAGCGCCGAGCCTGCGCCGAGCTCGGTGGCAGCGCTAAATCTTTTGCGCCTCGCGCAAATTCATGACGACAAGGACATGCGCGAACGCGGCCAGAAAACGATCGACACTTTTAGCGCGCAATTAAATCGAATCCCGATGGCCATGCCGCAAATGCTGGTCGCGCTCGATTACTCGTTAGGCAAACCGCGCCAGATCGTGATCGCCGGCAAGATCGACAATGAGCAAACGAAGGCGTTGCTCGCCGAAGTTCATCGGCATTTTCTGCCGAACAAAATTCTGATTCTGGCTGACGGCGGCGAAGGTCAAAAGTTTCTCGGCGAAAATAACGAAGCGCTTCGCGCCATGTCGATGATCGATGGCAAGCCCGCCGCTTACGTTTGCGAGAATTTCACGTGCAAAGCGCCGGTCACTACGCCGGAGACGTTACGCAGCCTTCTCGAAGCTCGCTAAAAGCTCAGCGTCCGTTGCCAGAATTGTCGGTCGGCAATTGTTTGCGACGGCGCAAGCGCAACCAGTTGTTCCAGGTTTTGCGCATGCTGTCGCGCGGCGTTAGATATTGCTGGTTGAGATCGTTGCTCTTGAGAATTTGCGCGAGAATTCCGGCGACGGACAAATCGCTCGTGTGCAGAATCGTGTAAGCGGTGCCAACGGCGGCGGCATGATGCGCGTCGCTCGCAGCGGTCATGGGCAGGCCGCGTTCCTGCGCGTATTTGAACGCATAACGGTTGTACCGGCGCAGCGTCGTCGCGGCATTGAAAACTTCGATCGCGTCGATAGGCAAGGTTTCCAAAACGGAAAAACGAATGCCGGCGCGAAAAAGATCGTAAGGATGCGGAGGAATGGCCAGCCCACCGCGTTCATGAATTAATTCGCACACTTCGCGGGCCGGTCTGCCTTTCAACTTCGGGGCATCGCGCAGCGTGGTGCCGATGCAAAGCAAATGGCCTTCCGCCGTCGTGACTTCGACGCCGGGAATAATCAAAAAATCGTCGACCGGCTTTCCTTCGGCGCGCATTAATCCTTTTTCCAGAAGGTACGTGACCGCGTCGCTCGTGTTGTGATCTGTGATGGCTAAGCCCTGCAGCCCTTTGGCTCGCGCCGCCGTGATCAATTCTTCCGGACTCGAGACGCCGTCGCCGGAGAAGAACGTGTGCGTGTGCAAATCGATATTGAAGGCCATATGATCGACAAAAAATTAAACGAGCTCTTCCGCGAGCACGTCGGACTCGAGCGTTTCGCTTGGCTGGCGATTGAATTGCAGATCGTAAAGCCGGCGATAATAACCGGATTGTTCGAGCAGCTCACTGTGCGTGCCCATTTCTATAATGCGACCCGCATCCATCACCACGATTTGATCGGCGGACAAAATGGTGGAGAGACGGTGCGCAATCGCGATGACGGTGCGGCCGGCGGCCAGTTTTTGCAGCGCGAGCTGAATTTGATTTTCCGATTCGGTATCGAGCGATGAAGTCGCTTCATCGAGAAGAAGGATCGGCGCGTTTTTCAAAAGCGCGCGAGCGATCGCGAGCCGTTGCTGTTGCCCGCCTGAGAGCAACATTCCTTTGTCGCCGACAATCGATTGGTAGCCTTGCGGCTGTGCCATAATGAAATCGTGCGCGAAAGCGGTGCGTGCCGCGGCATAAACTTCTTCCTCGGTCGCTTGCAGTCGGCCGAACTGAATGTTTTTGAAAATGGTGTCGTGAAACAAAAACGTTTCCTGCGTGACCAGACCAATCTGCTCGCGCAGCGAATCCTGCGTGATCGTGCGAATATCGTGATTGTCGATCTTAATGACGCCGGAAGTCGAATCGTAGAGGCGCAAAATGAGCGAGAGGACGGAGCTTTTGCCCGCACCGCTCGGGCCGACCAACGCGTAACTTTTCCCGGGCTCGATTCGCAGAGAAATATTCCTGAGCGCGTCGGTCGTGCCGGTTGCATAGCGCAGAGTCACGTCTTGAAATTCAATCGCGCCCGCGGCTCGCGGGAGCGTGATCGCATTCGGTGCGTCCTGCACACTTGGCTCAGAATCGAGGATACCGAAAATTGCGCTGGTTGCTGTAATCGAGCGCTGCGTCACGACATGCAGTTTGCTTAATGTCTTGATCGGCTCGTAAAGCAGAAAAATCCCGGACATGAGTCCGATGAACTTGCCCGCGCTCAAATGCGCCAGGTAAACGTAAGCCAGCGCGAGACCGACCCCGAGCGCCGCGATTCCTTCCACCAGCGGCCCGATTGCTTCCAACGATTTAGTGATGCGCATCGTCTTTTGGAATTGTTGCAGGTTGTTGCGCCGAAAAGTTTCTTCCTGATGTGTTTCACGCCCGAACGATTTGATCACGCGAATGCCGGCAAAACTTTCCTGCATCGTTACTGTCATCTGTCCCATTTTCTTCTGCTGCGATTTGATCTCTCGCCTCGCTTTGCCGCTGTAAATCATTATCGGGACGAGGCAGATGGGGAAGAGCACGAGCGTGACGAGCGTGAATTTCCAATCCATGTAGACGAGAAGGGAAACGGTGGCTACGACCGCGATCGGCTGCTTAAATAAATCGCTGCTCACGGTGGTGAGCCCGGTTTGCAGGGCGCGCGTATCGTTTGCGATGCGCGACATGAGAAATCCGGCGCGCATTCGATTAAAAAAATCCATCGAATGCCGCATGATCTTGCCGAAAAGTTCATTGCGAAGATCGGTCACGACGCGGTTGCTCACCCAAGCCGTGTAGTAGGCCGTGCCAAAAGAACAAATGCTCCGCACGATCATGATGAGAGGGATGAGCAAGCAAATCGCGATCAGTGAATCGATCTTTGTGCCATTTCCTGCGCTCGCTGCGGCTGCGCGGGCGAGCGCACGCGGATTCGTGGCGGTCACGCCGGGAAAAATGAAACTCGTTACCCGCATGATAGTGAGCGGAAGCAGACCGTTGATTATGCCGTAGGCCAGGCCGAAACCCATTCCCAGAGCGAAACGCAGGCGGTACGGTTTGGCGTACCGCAACAGACGCGTATAAGGCCCCCAGCTTGCGCGGATGGTTTCCCGAAATGAGAGCTTCGGCGTTGCCGCTTTTCCTTCCTTCATGAGGCGGGCGCTGTCGGGCGCGACAGCAGCGACTTCATAGCATCGATCACGGCTTGCGTCGAGATGAGCTTCATTGGGAAACGCGGCCGCTCTGGGGCGAGTTCATTTGGGCGCAGGACTTTTCCCGCGTAACAAATCAATGCTGGGCTGTCGCGCGGCGCCCAGTGAAACGGATTAGTCGGCCCAAACAGCGCCACCTGCGGTGTGCGCATGGCCGCAGCCAAATGCACCGGCGCAGAATCGATCGTTACGAGCAGCCGCGCTTTTTCGATGAGCGCGGCCAGCGCAAGCAAGCTCGTTTGACCGGAAAGATCGACATAGCGGGTGCGCGTTGCGGATTTTATTTTCGCGAGATGCGCTTTCTCCATCGGCGAGTTTCCGCTCGTCACGACGCACGCAAGCTGAAGATCGTTCGCGCAATGCTCGATCGCGCTTGCCCAACATTCTGGTTCCCAGAATTTTTCCGCACGCGCCGAGCCGGGATGGAAAACAACGAAGTCATTGTCGATCTTCTCGCGCGAAAGAATATTGCCCACGGTCTCATGCGCCTCGGTCGGAAGATCGAGTTGAACGGGCGGCGCGGCGCCATTGATCCCGAGCGGCTCAAGTAAGGCCAGGTTGGAATCGATCGCGTGCTCAAATTTCAGCGGACGCGCGATGAGTTCGTTGTAAGCCAATGCGCGCAACTTCGCCCGATACTTTTTGCGGCCGGATGTAATCCGCCGTTCCGCGCGTGAAATAAAAGTCAGAAGAGCCGAGCGATCGGTGCGCGTAAAATCGATCGCGCAATCAAAACTTCCGCGTGCGATCTTCAGCCAATCGCCCGCAAAGAAGTGATTGTCGATGTACGGAATCGCGGGAAGCAATTCCGCGCAGCCCGGCGAAACGACGAGCGAAAGCTTCGCGTCGGGGAATTTTTGGCGCAGCGCCGCGATCGCCGGCGTCGTCAAAATCAGATCGCCGATGCGTTTGAGTTGAATGAGAAGAATGTTCACGAACTCAGCGCGCCATTTTCATCGCCGTTTCGTAGGCGTCGAGCAAACGCTCGCGAAAATGGTCCCAGGTGAAATTCTCCACCACGCGTTTCCGCGCCGCCGCGCTCATTCGCTCGACAATTTCCGGATGCTCATACAAACGCTGAATCGCCTCGGCCAGAAGATCGACATTCCCCGGCGGAACGATAATTCCTTCCACGCCGTCACGCACCACATCGCCCGCCTCGCGCGTCGTGATTTGCGGAAGGCCGCAGGCCGCCGCTTCGTAAACCGTCTTCGCGCTGCCTTCGAGCCGCGACGGAAAAACATACACCGTCCCTTGCTGCAAAAATTTTTCGTGATCGCGCACAAATCCGAAAACCTTGATGTTATCGCGCCAGAATTTCTTCAGCGCAGGCTTGGCTTCCTCGTGCACCGCCCCGAGCAACCAAAGCTCGGCATTCTTCAAATCGAGCCGATGCCACGCCTCGAGCAGCTGATGAATTCCTTTTCGCTCAATCAGTGCGCCGGAAAAAATCGCGCGAAAGATCGGCGGCCGCGTTCCCGGCTTAAAACGCTCGATGTCCACGCCGCGTGGCAGATAAAAAAGTTTTCCCTCCGGGAAACCTTGTGCGCGAAACGAGTCGGCCGCTTTCTCGGAAAGCACGAGCAGCAGATCGGCCAGTTGATATTCTTCGAGAAAACGTTCGCGCTCGAGGAGCAAACGCGATTTCCAATTCTTCGACGCTGACTTCTGATCGCTGCCCTCTAACTTCTGACTCCCGCGATGCCAGGTCGGGATCTCCACGATCGACGGAATGCGTTTATATTTTGCCACGCGCAGCGTTTGCAAACAATCGCCCGACCAACTGTGAAACAAATCGTAGCGGCCGCTTGCCAGCTCGCGCGACGCGATCCAATCGAGATACTTTTTCTTCGCGCCATAATAATAAGGCGAGTCGAGGAACGAAATCAGCCGCACCGGATGCCAGCGCAGGGATTTGATGAAGCGCGCCGGAATTTCGCCCTGCCGATTATCGTAGGCGATCGCTTTCCCGAGAAATCCGCCGCGATACGACGCGCGCAAAGTTTCAAATGCGTCCGTGTCCAATCCCGAGCCGCCGATGCGGGCGAAGATCGAGTAGAGCAAGCTCTTCGGTAAAATATGGGCCGGGGAGCCACCAGTTTGTGTCATATCGAGCGAAAATGCCAGTCCGGCTCGGACCGAGACATCTCTCATTATTAATAGAAAGAGATTCCTCGACTTCGCTCGGAATGACAAGATTGCGAAAGTTTCATGTCGAACGCTAAACTCACCATCGGTTTTGTGCGCCGCGGATATTCGCCGAGCGGCGGCGCGGAAAACTATTTGCAGCGGCTCGCGCGGGGGATTGTCGATCTTGGGCACC
Source organism: Verrucomicrobiota bacterium (assembly GCA_041167045.1). Taxonomy (GTDB): domain Bacteria; phylum Verrucomicrobiota; class Verrucomicrobiia; order Chthoniobacterales; family UBA10450; genus CATPCN01. The sequence goes on along the minus strand of JBEEGW010000007.1, from coordinate 154,587 downwards.
AAGCGCAGCTTTTCACGACGAATGATTGGCCGCCTAACGAGTGGCCATTTGGGAAAATCGTGCGGCTCGGCGCAAGTTCTCCGATCGCGTTTGCAAATGAGATGCGCGACATGCCGCGCGATGTCGATGTTCTCATGAGTCTGGAACGCGTCTGGCGCTGCGATGTTTACCGCGCCGGCGATGGCGTTCATTCGGCATGGCTAGAGCGTCGCGCGCATTTTGAAAGCGCGTGGCAAAGATTCGCGCGCGCTTTCAAACGGACACATCGAGAGATACTTCGCCTGGAGGAAGCGCTCTTTGCGCGCATCGGCGCGAGTCGTGTCATCGCGAACTCAAAGATGGTGAAGGATGAAATCGTGCGGCTCTATAATTATCCGGCCGACAAGATCGACATCGTGCCCAACGGCGTGCCGCTGGCCGCATTTCGTTTTTCCAGTGCATTGCGCGCGAAAAGTCGCGCCGCTTACGGTCTCGCTCCCGACGATGTCGCAATTCTCTTTGTCGGCTCGGGCTGGAGACGCAAAGGACTTCGTTTCGCGCTCCAAGCGATCGAAGAATGCCGCAATCCGAAAATGCATTTGCTCGTGGCCGGGCGCGGTAACGCGCGCCAGTTCCAATCTTCGCGCGCGAGCTTTTTAGGAGAAGTGGAAAATCTTCCCGCACTTTACGCCGCCGCCGATATCTTCGTGCTGCCTACAATCTACGACCCATTCTCGAACGCATGTCTCGAAGCGCTCGCGGCCGGACTTCCGGTCGTCACCACTCGTGCGAACGGTTTTTCTGAAATCATCGAGGACAAAGTGCACGGCTCGATCGTCGATCAAGCCGATGATGTTGCTGGATTGCGCGACGCGATTTTATTTTGGTCGGATGAAGCGCGACGCACGGCTGCAAGATCGACAATTACCGAGCGCGCGTCGCAATTCGACATCGCGGTGAACGTGCAGAAGACCGTTGCGACTTTACTTCAAGCCGCAGAGAAACGCGCTTCGTAAGCCGCGACAAAGTAAGTTATGGCTGCCGAAAACCTAAGAAAAGTGAGTAAGCCGCAAGCGCAATAAACAACACCGCCGCTGTATAAGCTTGAAGTGGGGTCATCCAGCCGTGCTTGTAGCTCCCTGAAATCACCGTGTGTTGCAACTCTGCTCGTCGAGCCATTAATAAAAGTAGCAGCGCCCACAAAAAGAAAAGCGCAGCTCCGCTAAGCCCGCTCCGCCGCCTCTTCTTGTCTTCTGGAGTGACCATCTAGTTAAAATAGACGGATTTTGGCCTTAAAAGGCAATCTTCCGCCGTCTCGGCGCTACCTTTAGCGCGCCTTAAACCGCGGCCAGTGCCGCGTCGACGTGAGGGAAGATCAGGAAGACCTGGTCCAGGCGCGCGGTTTCGAAAATCGATCGGACATGTTCCTGCAAGCCGGCGAGGGCAAATTTTCCCCGCTGTTGTTCGACATTTTGCATCGCTTCGATCAGGACGGCGAGACCGGAGCTGTCGATGTAGGTGACGCGGGAAAGATCGACAATGAGCAGCGCCGGCTTTTTCTCGATCATTTCGTTGAGCGAGGCGGCGATGCGCGGCGAAACGTGCAGATCAATTTCGCCCTCGAGCGGCAGGATGTTGGGGGATTGGGGTAACGTCGTCATGTCGATCTTGTTTGCAGCAAAAACTGTTCCCTGCTCGCGAGGCAATTTTACCACCCGAGCGTCTCGATCACTTCGTCGACATTCGAGAAATCGGCAAACAAAAAATCGGGCCGTTCTGCTTTTAAACGTTCGCAAGTCCACGAACCGGTAGCGACGGCGACGGTGCGCGCGCCGAAAGCTTTGCCGCAAGCGATGTCGTGTCCGGTGTCGCCGATGACGTCGATCTGCGCCGCCTGAAATTCGTGTCCGTGCTTTTCCTGCGCACGCTTGCGCGCGAAGGCGCCGAGCTGGTTGCGATCGTGGTGATCGTCGGCGAACGCGCCGAACTCGAAGTAATCCCAGAGGCCGTAATGTTTGAGCTTCATTTCCGCGCCGCGCTTCACGTTGCCGGTGAGCAAACCGAGCACGCGATCGGGTTTCGATTTCATGCGAGCGAGAATTTCGGAGATACCCGGCAACACACGGCCGGGCAAAGTGGGGAGGAGCGGGGCGAGGTGCGCCACGTATTCATCGAGAAAAGCGCCGATGCTTTCGGGCGTCGCATCGACGTCATATTTTTCAAGAATGTCCGCCGCGATATTCGAATCGGTTTTGCCCGCGATCTCGATGTCACGCAAATCGTCGCGCGCGCCATAACGTTTTTCGATCACGATCTTGAGCGACTCAATGCCCGCGCCCATCGTGCTGACGAGCGTGCCGTCGATATCGAAAAGGAGAAGGCGCTTTTGCATTGCTGATTGCAGATTTCAAATTGCAGATTGTCGCGAGAAGCGCAGACCTTAATCTGAAATCGAAAATCTGAAATCTGAAATTATTTATCGCGGCCGCATTGCGCCTTCGCCCACTGGCTATTTGCATCTCGGGCACGCCATGACGTTTTGGCGTGCACAGGAACGTGCACGCGCGGCGGGCGGGAAATTAATTTTGCGCATTGAAGATGTCGATCTTGCGCGATGTCGAAAAGAATTTCGGGATGCGATCATGGAAGATTTGAAATGGTTCGGGCTCAAGTGGGATGAAGGAGCGTTCATGCAGAGCGAGCGCCGCCAATTTTATTTCGAGGCGTGGGAAAAATTGCGCGCCGGCGGTTTCATTTACCCATGTCGATGTTCGCGGAAGGATGTGCTCAGCGCGGGAGTAGCGCCGCATGATGAGAACGAGGAGCCAATTTATCCGGGAACATGTCGATCTTCGCTCGGGACGATTCACGAAGCGCAGACGCCGGCGGGAATCAATTGGCGCTTTCGCGTGCCGGAGGGCGAGGAAATGGTTTATGTCGATCTTGCGCGCGGCGAACAGCGCGCGATCGCCCGAAAAGATTTCGGCGATTTCGTGGTGTGGCGAAAAGATGACGTGCCGGCTTACCAATTGGCGGTCGTTGCGGACGACATCGCGATGCTAATCAGCGAAGTGGTGCGCGGCGAAGATTTATTGCTTTCGACGTTTCGGCAGCTGCTCATTTATCGCGCGCTCAATGAAAATGCGCCGAAATTTTTTCACGCGCCGCTGATCGTCGATGAAAGCGGGAAACGTTTGGCGAAACGAAACGCGGCGATGAGTTTGCGAGCGTTGCGCGAAGCTGGCGCGGAACCAGAGCAGTTGCGCGAGCAATACTTATAAAGTGCGACGGTCATAGACCGCCGCTACAGAAATCAGGGAGTGGGCACGTGCATGAAAAGCACGGCGATCATGCTGCCAAGAAAAACGAGAAGGGCGAGTGCGGCACTCGCGAACATGGCGGTGCGGGCGGGATCCTTTTCTTTTTTTCGTTCGCGAAATGGGGATGCGTTTGCGAAATCTTCCGGACGCGCGCTCGATTCGGCGGGTTTTGCTTCGATCTCCGCGAGCCGAGGCAACGGTTGGGTGCCGCCGCTCACATCAGATTCGAAGCGCGCTTCGACTTTCCCGAAACGAACTCGATCACCAACACGGAGTTGTGTTTCGGTAATTCGTTCGCCGTTTACGCGCGTGCCGTTGGTCGAGCCGAGGTCCTTCAGGTAATATGTTTCGCGAGTGAATTGCAAAAGCGCGTGATGCCCGGAAACGGAAAAATCGTCGATCACGATCGTGTTTTCCGGTGCGCGGCCGATACCGACCAATTCATCGGTCAATTCATACGTGATCTTACCGCTGCCTTCGGTGGTGACGGTTAGCTTCGGCATATCTCCGAACAGAACGTAGCGAAGAAACGGATGTCATGTCGAGCGAAGTCGAGACATCCCGCGAAGTTATTTTGAAGTTTCGCCACGGGATTCCTCGACTTCGCTCGGAATGACAGCAGGGCAGATTGACCCACTCAGCGCGTGCCCGCATAGTGCCGCTTCATGTCCATCGAGCTGACGCGCAATTTTTGCATCATCGCGCACATTGATCACGGCAAGACGACGCTTTCGGATCGTTTGCTCGAAACGACCGGCACGATTCATGAGCGTGATAAACAAGATCAGCTGCTCGATTCGATGGACCTCGAGCGCGAGCGCGGGATCACGATCAAGGCGCATCCGGTGGCGATGCGTTACACGAGCAAGTCGGGCGAAAAATACCGGCTGAACCTGCTCGATACGCCCGGGCATGTCGATTTTGCCTACGAAGTTTCGCGGTCGCTGGCGGCGTGCGAGGGCGCGCTCTTGATTGTCGACGCGGCACAAGGCGTGGAAGCGCAAACCGTGGCGAACGTTCATCTCGCGCACAAACAAGGGCTCACCATTGTGCCGATCATTAACAAGATCGATTTGCCGAACGCGGACATCCCGGCGGTACATCGACAATTAGAAGAAATTCTCGCCATCCCATCCGAGGAAGCGATCGAAGCGAGTGCGAAGATGGGCATCGGCATCGAAGAAATTCTTGAAGCGATCGTGAATCGGATTCCGCCGCCGGCGAAACCGGCTGATGAAATTTTACGCGCGCTCGTGTTCGATTCGGTCTTCGACGTTTACCGCGGCGTGGTCGGTTACGTGCGCGTCGTCTCGGGAAAAATGGAATCCGACCAGGCGATCAAGTTGATGCGCAACGATGCGCGCTACGAAATAAAGGAAGTGGGCGTGTTCACGCCGAAAATGTTTGCGCAGTCGCGTCTGAACGCAGGCGACGTCGGTTATTTCATCGCGAACATTAAAACGACCGCCGACATCAAAATCGGCGACACGATTACGGACGCGCGGCACTCGGCGCGTGAGCCGCTGCCAGGTTTTCAGGAAATTCATCCGATGGTCTTCAGCGGAATTTATCCGATCAACACCGGCGACTTCGAGCATTTGAAAACAGCGATCGGCAAGCTGCGCCTAAACGATTCCGCTTTCGTTTATCAACCAGAGAGCTCGGTCGCGCTCGGCTTCGGTTTTCGCTGCGGATTTCTCGGCCTGCTGCACATGGAAATCATCCAGGAACGATTACGCCGCGAATACGACATGGACATCATCGCGACGGCGCCCAGCGTCGTTTACGAAATTCTGACGACGCGCGGCGAAACGCTCTTGATCGACAATCCCGCGTATTTGCCAGATCCGAGTTTGATCGAAGAAATTCGCGAGCCAATCGTAAAAGCGTATGTGCTTTGTCCGAATGAAAACATCGGCGACATTTTGCAATTGATCCTGGAAAAGCGCGGACAGATGGACCACACCGAGACGCTCGATACGCGCCGCGTGATGTTGCATTGCGAATTGCCGCTCAACGAAATCCTTGTCGATTTTAACGACAAAATAAAATCGATGACGCGCGGTTACGGCTCAATGGATTACGAACACGTCGGTTATCGCGCGGCGAAATTAGTGAAACTCGACTTGCTGGTGAACGGCGAGCCGGTGGATGCGTTTTCGATGATCGTGCATAAGGACCGAGCGGACGCGCGCGGTCGTCAACTCGCCGCGAAATTGAAAGAAGTGATCCCGCGCCAGCTTTATCAGGTAGCGATTCAGGCGGCGATCGGCGGAAAAATTATTGCGCGGGAAAGCGTTTCGGCCTTGCGCAAAAACGTGACCGCGAAATGCTACGGCGGTGACATCACCCGGAAACGCAAACTGCTGGAGAAACAAAAAGAGGGAAAGAAGCGCATGAAAAGCATCGGCAAGATCAACATTCCGCAGGAAGCGTTTATTGAAGTTTTGAAATCGCAGTAGGACAAGATCGACATGTTCACGCCACGTCACGTCAAACAAGGGAAGCTGTTGCTGCGGCATGCCGAGAAATATTTGCGCTACAAGCGCGACGTCCTCAACGCGGCGGCGCGCGCGGAGATGGAAGCGGAGATCAACGCTTTGCGCGCAGCATTGAAGGAAAGAAACAGTGAGCAAATTAAAGAGCGGGCCGAAGCGCTCGATGCAAAATTGCACAAGCTTGCGCCGCTGAATTGGGAAAGTCATTGGCGGGAAAATTGCGAAGTGATTCTGGTCGCGATTGTGGTCGCGGTTGGAATTCGTTCCTACTTCTTGCAGCCGTTTAAAATTCCGACCGGCTCGATGCAGCCGACGCTGAATGGAATCATCGGCCATCCGAGCACAAAGCCGACCCCGAACATACTTCGACAAGCGGCCGAGTATGTGATTTTCGGGCGTAACTACATCAATGTCGTTTCACGCGAGGACGACGAAGTGGAGCAGGTGCTGCAGAAAAAGTTCGCCTTCTTCTTCACGTTATCGCGCGTGATTTGTCAGCATCAAACTTTTCTGATTTACGCGCCGCCCGTTACGCTCAGTCAGGATTTCAAGGTGGCCGTCGGCAATCGCTACAAGGCGGGCGAAGTGATTGCGCGCGGCTGGGTCGATACGGGCGACCAGGTTTTCGTGGACAAGTTTAGCTACAATTTCGTGAAGCCGCATCGCGGCGATGTTTTTGTTTTTCGCACGAACGAAATCCCCGGGATCGCTGACGACCCGGAGACGGGCGCGCCATTTTTTATCAAACGCCTGGCCGGCGTGCCGGGCGACACGCTTCGGATCGATCCGCCGTTTCTCTATGTCGATGGAAGAGTCGTGAAAGGTTATGGGTTCGAGCGCGTGATGTCGGTAAAGGCGCCGTACCGCGGTTATGCGCTTGGGCAGAATTACCTGGCGCAACCGAACCGGACCTACGCGGTGCCGACGCACGGCTATTTCGCGATGGGCGACAACAGTTACAACAGCTACGACAGCCGCTGGTGGGGCTCCGTGCCGGAGGAAAATCTGGTCGGGCGCGGCCTGTTTGTTTACTGGCCCTTCAGCCGGCATTGGGGATTGATTCGTTAGACGACCAGCGAATGGAGTGACGGAGTGCTGGAGTAATGGGAGCCTTGGCCTTACTCAATACTCCGATGTTTAGGTTGCCAGAATCGTGGCAGAATATTCCGCGCGGTTACGCGCTGCTCGGTCTGTTCGTCGGCTACGTGATCGTCATGTGGTCGAACCCGATCCGCCTCGCATTGCGTGATGGATTTCGCTGCATCACGCGCTTCAAACGCATCTGGTTAACTTTCGCGCTGCTCGGCTTCGCCTATTTCGTTTTTCAATTTTCGACCTTCACGCCATTTCAAAATGCGGCCGATGTCGATCTTGGGCAGGTAACTTCGGTGAGCGATTGGAATTGGCCGCGACTGGTCGAGGTCTGGCGCGAAACGCCGTTGCCGGCGCTCGAAGGTGTGGCCGGCATTTTTGATAACGCCACCACCACTTATCCGCTGTCGGTCATCGCGGCTGTGCTCATGCTTTTTAACTGGCGCGGTTTGCACGGCGCGTTTGTGCGCGCGTTGCGGCAACGATCTCGCTTCTGGGCCTGGCCGATTTACGTGGTCGTGCTGCTGAGCGCGCTCGCCTCGTTATTGAAGCCGATCGTTTTCTGGCGATTGCCGGAATGGGGCGGCAAAGTTCCGGCGGCTGGTCTTCTCCAAATCTCGGCCAGCGTCGACGCGGTCGCATTCATTTTCGAATATCTCTTCGGCGTTTACATTCAGGTTTACTTGATCACGGTTTGTCTCGCCTGGGTCAAAGGCCTGAGCTTTGAAGAAGAGCCGCTCTTCCGTTTTGCCATGCGGCGGTTCAGTTATGTTTTGAAATGGGCCGGGATCGTGGTGCTGCTCAGTGCGCTGATCGTGCGCGCGCCGATGTTGCTCGCCTATTTTATGAACGTCCCCGATGTGCTCGATTATCTTCCGATCGAGCGCGTGATGATGAGCGGACTGATCATTTTTTTCGCTTCCGTGCAGATTTCGCTGACGCTGCACAACGAAAATCTGGGCGAAGCTTTGCGCGCGCACCGCGAATTCATTCGACGCAACGCCGGGCGCTTCTTTTGGTTTTTGCTCATCGCCGGGCTCCATTTTTTTGCGCTTACGGCCTGCGACGCGGTGATGCGCGGGGCGATTGCCGATCGTTTGGTGGCGTTGATCGTGTGGAAAACGATTTATGTGGCCGTGCGCGGGTTGGTCACGGGATGGCTGCTGGCCGCGTGGGTTTGTTTGTTTCGGCAATGCGAATTGGGGCGTGCCGCCTCTGAAAGCTGGATCCAATATTAATTCCCGATCCCTGTGAATGCCGCGAAGATCACGCGTGAAAGCAAATCTAATCTCGCGCTCGCTTTTGTTTCGTTAGGCGCCGAGCGCCGGCGCGATATCTCGATCTTTTATGCTTTCTGCCGCGTGATCGATGACGTGGCCGATAATGTCGATCTTAGCGTCGAAGAAAAAACGCGCGAACTGAATCGGTGGCGTGGCTGGCTTCGGGCCGCGTCGCCGGATGAACCGTCGCTCGCGCGCGATCTTCGCGGATTGCTCGCGAAATATCCAAGAATCACGCCGGAAATGATCGAGGAAGTGATTACCGGCGTGGAGATGGACCTGGCGATTACGCGTTACGCCACTTGGAGCGAGCTGCGAGTTTATTGTTATCGCGTCGCCAGCGCGGTCGGCCTCGTCAGCATCGAGATTTTTGGTTATCGCAATCCGCGATGCAAAGAGTACGCGGTCGAGCTCGGCCTCGCGTTGCAAATGACGAACATCATTCGCGACGTCGGAAAGGATCTGCGTGCGGGGAGAATTTATTTGCCGGAAGAGGACTTTGCTCGCTTCGGCTATTCGCAAGCCGAGTTGCAAGATCGACAATACAACGAGGGCTTCATAGAGCTGATGCAATTCCAGGCCGCGCGCGCGCAGCAATTTTTTGCGCGGGCCGCGTCTGCTTTGCCGCGGGAAGATCGTCGTAACATGGTAGCTGCCGAAATCATGGCCTCAGTTTATCGCAGTCTTCTGTCCCGGATGGCGCGCGACAAATTCGGCGTGTTCGAAAAAGAATATCGGCTTGGTCGGTTGGAAAAAGCTGGCCGCGTCGCCGCGCAACTGCTCAAATTCTTTTGAATGTTCGTCTTCGGGCATCCGTCTGAAGTGTCATTCCCGAACCTCTAATATTATGAAAACAAATTATCTCAGAATCATGTGCGCGGCCGTCTTCGGATTTTTTCTGATCGGCACGACACTTCAAGCGATGGACGAGGCAATCGTCCCGAAGGTGATCAGCAAGGAAGAAGCAGCCAAGAAATATCCGGCGCCAAAAGGCGGTTACCCGGTAGCCATGCCGCATGGACAAGGTGGTTCGCCATTCATTTTCGACAGCCCATATTCGAAGACGAAAACCTTTGATTGCAGAGATATTCCGCGTGGTTCGCTCGTTCTCGACAAGTACGCGAACAAGGTTTTTATCAGGCCTTAAGGGAAAAATAATCGGCGGCGCAACTTCGGTCCGATCGGCCGGTTGAAATAAACACGACCATGAAAAAATATTCTTACGCGTTTCTCTCATTCGTTGTTCTTTGCTCAATGCCATTGAGCTCGTGCGACACGCCTGTCGGGCAGGGCGCTGGCTACGGCGCAGCCGCGGGTGCGATTATCGGCGGAGCAGCCACGGGGCGAGTGCGCGGGGCTGCCGTCGGTGCAGCGATTGGCGCAGCCAGCGGCGCGTTGATCGGCGCAGCGGTCGAAGAAGATGAAGCCCGGCGATACGGTCCGCCGCCTGAAGGCGGTTATCCGGTGGCGCGTTTTAGTGGGACCCCGGGTTTGGTGATTAGCCCGTATCCGCCGCATCGTCTTGTCGATGTACGGGGAATTCCGCACGGCGCGATGGTCAGAGATCCTTCGACCGGTGGGATCTTCATCAAGCCCTGATCGAAGGGTTGTTTTTGAAAAACGGGTTGAGCTTTGCAGGCTCAACCCGTTTTCTTTTGCAGCGCATCGACGAGCGCTTGCGCTTCTTCGGTCATTTTCACCAGCTCGGGCCATTGCCGATGATAATTTTCGCCGGGAAGCTTACGGGTGGCATCAAATCCCATGTGCGAGCCAATGTTTTGTAACGTCGGCGCGTGATCTAGCGAATCGCTCGGGTTACGAATGATCGTGCTGTCGCGTTCCGGATCGGTATTGGCGCAAAGACGAAACAACACTTCGCTTGTGTTGTGCACGTCACAATCCTCGTCCACCGCCACGATATATTTGCTGAACATCATTTGGCCCATCCCCCAGAGTCCATGCATCACCTTGAACGCCTGATACGGATACTGTTTGCGAATGCTGACGAAGACCAGGTTGTGAAACACGCCCTCCGGCGGCAGCGTCATGTCCACAATTTCCGGAAAGTTCATTTTGAAAACGGGCAGAAAAATCCGCACGCTCGCGTCGCCCATGTAAAAATCTTCCATCGGCGGAATGCCGACGATCGTGGTCGGATAAATGGCGTCGCGCCGATGGGTGATCGCTGTGAGATGAAACACCGGATAATCTTCCACCGCTGTGTAGTAACCGGTGTGATCGCCGAACGGACCTTCCGGTCGCGTCTCGCCGGGCTGGACGTAACCTTCCAGGACAAGATCGACATCTGCCGGAACTTCGAGATCGATCGTCTTGCACTTCACGAGCTCGACCGATTTTTTGCGAATGAATCCCGAGAAAAGAATTTCATCCAGCCCATCGGGTAACGGCGCGGTCGCGGCAAAACTGTAAGCGGGATCGCCGCCCAAGGTCACCGCCACCGGCATGCGTTCGCCGCGTTCGTAATAAACTTTGCCGTGACGCGCCCCGACCTTGTGCACCTGCCAATGCATTCCGGCCGTGCGCTCATCGTAAACTTGCATCCGGTAAACGCCGACATTGCGCGCGCCGCTTTCCGGATCGCGCGTGTGCACATTCGGCAACGTGATGAAACGTCCGCCATCTTTCGGCCAGCATTTTAAGATCGGCAGATCGGCCAGTGAAAAATTGTCGATCTTGTCATAAACAACTTCCTGACATTCCGCTTCACGCACACTTTTGGGCCGCGCATGCAGCAAATGAATCCCTTGTTTGAGCAAGCTCCAGCCTTCGCGCAAATCAGTCGGCGGTTTCGCTTTTAGAATCAGCTGAATTTCCTGCGCGATGTCTTCGATACTGTCGCGCTGCAACGCCAGCGCCATGCGTTTGCGCGAGCCCATCGTGTTGATCGCGACGGGAAACTTTGAAACTTTTCCGTCGACAATCGGCTGCTCGAAAAAGAGCGCCTTGCCGCCGCCCGGCGATTTCATTTCGCGGTCCGCCCATTCCGCGATGAGCAGATCGGTATCGACCGGCTGAGCGACGCGCTTCAGTTCGCCCGCTTGCTCGAGCGCTGCGATGAATTTTGCGAATGAGCCGTAAGCCATGTATGACGCGCGCCCTTACACTGGCCAGCTCTTCGCCGGGAAGCGATCAGAATTTTTTACTTAGCGACGCGGCGGCACAAGGAACTGGAAGGAGACCACGCGGCCTCTGGCGAAAGTCACCGTTTTGTATGGATAGGGAATGCTCGGCGGGATGTAAGAATAATAAAACGGATCGTAGAATGGATCGCCGAAGAAAACGAAGCTGCGATGATGATGGAATCGCGCCACTCCGACGTAACCATATCCATAACCAAAACGAGGTCCGTAGTACGGGTAAGGGTACGTGGCATAATTCATGTAAATCCACGTTTCGGTCGGCTGCCCGCGCATATTGCCCACCGCTTTCTGCTCCGAATTTCCCCAAGCCAGCCAAACCGCATCCTGCGACATGCCATTTCGAATCTGGCCCTGGCTCACCAAAGCCTGGTCGCTCGGCGAAAGCCGCTGATAAATATCGGGATGCTGGGAAATTCGCGTGTCGAGGGTTTCGCAGCTCGCGAGAAAAAATAATGCGCTGGCGGAGACGCCGAACGTCAGCGCCCGTGAAATAATTTGACGCTTCATATGGAAAAAAGATACAGGCATGAAATAACGAGTCAATGGTTCGACTTCCTTGATTCAACCCGGCGCAGCCCGTAAAGTTGCGCGCTATGGAAGATCGCTTCGGTCACCGCATTTCCTATTTGCGAATCTCGATCACCGACCGTTGCAACGAGCGCTGCACTTATTGCATGCCGCAGGAATTGCAGGAATGGCTTCCCCGCACGGAGATCCTGAGCTTTGAAGAAACGCTGCGCCTCATTCGCGTTGGCACACAGCTCGGCATCAGCAAGGTCCGAATCACCGGCGGAGAACCGCTCACCCGGCGCGACGTTTTATCTTTTTTTCAAACGCTCGGCACGATTCCGAAGATTCGCGACATCGGCATCTCGACGAACGGTACGCTGCTGGCGCGCAAGATCGACAATCACAACACTTCCATGGCGCAAGCTTTGCGAGGCACCGGCGTGCGCACCGCTAATATTTCGCTCGATACACTCGATCCTGAAGTTTACGCCGCCATCACAGGCCGCGACATGCATGCACAAGCGCTCGAAGGAATTGAAAGCGCGATAAGCGCGGGCTTTGAGCAGATCAAATTAAATTGCGTCCTCATGCGCGGCCGCAATGACGATCAGCTCGCGCCGCTCATTGATTTTGCGGGCGAACGAAACTTGCTGCTCCGTTTCATCGAGCTCATGCCGGTGAGCACGAGTGAGGTTCTCGATGAAAAAAACTTTATGTCGATCTTGGAAGCGAAGCGCGGGATCGAAAAGAGTTTTGGCGCCTTAATTCCCGATCCACAATTTCGGACAAACGGCCCGGCCAGCTATTATCAAATCCCCGGCCGCAATCAGCACGTCGGTTTTATCGGCGCGATGACCAACCTGCATTTCTGCGAGAGCTGCAATAAATTGCGCCTCACCTGCGACGGCAAACTACGGCCCTGTCTCGGCAGCTATCTCGAGTTCGACATCATGAAAGTGATGCGCGCCGGCGCGAGCGACGAGGAGCTGCGCCAGTTTTTTCTCGATGTGGTCGAGCGCAAACCCGAGCAGCACGATTTCCGAAATAATTATCAGCCCGGTCGCAAAATGGTCGCGATCGGCGGTTGAGTCATGGCGCGGCTTTCTCACGTCGGCGCCGATGGCAGCGCGCGGATGGTCGACATCTCCGCGAAGCGGGCGAGCGCGCGCGTCGCGATCGCGTCTGGCAAAATTCGATTGCAGCGCGAAACGCTCGCGCTCATTTCAAAAAATCGGATCGCAAAAGGAAATGTTTTCGCCACGGCGCGGCTCGCCGGCATCCAAGCGGCCAAACAAACTCCGCAGCTCATTCCGCTTTGTCACCATCTCGATCTTAGCCACATCGAAATTGAAATCGCCGCGATCGATTCCGGTGTGGAAGTGAAATGCACGGCGAAAACCGTGGCGCAGACTGGCGTGGAAATGGAAGCGTTGACTGGGACCGCCGTTGCGCTCCTCACCATTTACGACATGTGCAAAGCCGTGGATAAAGAAATGGTGATCTCGGAAATTCGACTTCTCAAAAAAACGAAGCGCGCCGCATGATCAGCGTCGGCATCATCACGATCTCGGATCGCGCGTCCGCCGGGGAATATGTCGATCTTGGCGGGCCGGCTTTGAAAGAGGCGGCACAAAAATTCGGCTGGCAAGTTTCAGCCGAAGCGATCGTGCCGGATGACATTGCGCGAATTAAAGAAGTGATCCGCTCCTTCTCCGGGCAAGGTTGCGCGCTCATTTTGACGACGGGCGGCACCGGAATCAGCTCGCGCGATGTCACGCCGGAAGCGGTGCGCGAGCTGATGCGCGTGGAGCTTCCCGGCTTCGGCGAAGTGATGCGCAGCGAATCGATGAAGATCACGCCGAACGCAATCTTGTCGCGATCGCTCGCCGCGATTGTCGATCTTTCACTCGTCATCGCGTTGCCGGGCAAACCGAGTGGCGCGGTCGAATGTCTCGGCTTCGTGGCTGGCGCGATTCCGCACGGAGTCGCGCTCGCGCAACGCGTGCCGACTTCCTGCTGATCAATTCGGATAAATCAGCAGCGTCATGAGTCCGACGCCGTTCGGCGTCAGATGCGCATTGTCGCCGTGGCCACCCACGATGTCGCGGGTGAGCGCGCCGTAATCGACCGGACTTTTTTTAATATAAGAAAGCTCCGGCGCGCGGACGGACTTTTCGCTCGGCTCGATTTTTAACGGCATTCCTTCTTGATTAAAGGAAACCTGCCAGGAGCGCGGATTTTTTTCGGCCGGCTGCGTCAACATCCACGGATACATTTTCGGCAAGTCGAAGTGTTTCGAGCGCGGCAGGATCACTTTGTAAAACGTCGATTCTTCGGAAAGAAATTCCGGGACGATGAGCGAAGGCTTGTCGCGTTGCGCGAGGTAAAACCGCGCGATGTCCAAGCCGTTGAGATTTATTCCGTTGTAAAGTCCGTGGTGGTTCGGATCGTTTTTGTGAAAGTGGTCATACCACGCTTCGAATTTACGACTCAGCATCAAATTGAGTTCGAGATGCAAATGCGCGCGTTCCTGATTGATGCCGACCCCGGTGTAACCCATCACGCCGATGTGTTCGCCGCCATGAACATGCTGGCCGCGCTCGACATCGATGCGGCTGAGGTGGCCGTAGAGGCTGTAATAATTTGATCCGTCCCAATGATGCTCGATCACGATGTATTTCCCGTAATTCGAAAAACCGGGGACAGGATTGACGTGTACCACTTTGCCATCAGCGATGGCGCGGATTTCATCGAGCGGCTCGCCGCGTTCATCGCGATGCAGCGGACGAATGTCGATCCCCTCATGGAAGCGCGTGTAAACAATTCCGATCGATGTCTCAATTGGATCGCGCACAAAACCGTACTGCCCGCCCTGCCAGGGCGTGGACTTCGCGCCTTGGTAATCGCGCTCGATGTGTTGATAAAACGCTTCGCCGCCGCCGTGAAAAATCGCGTCGTTATCCGTCGGCAAAAGCAGCGGTGGCTCGGTTGCGTTCATCGAAGCGATCGCAGCGAATGAAGCGAGCAGCGCAGCGAGAACAAATCGCATCGCGTTTATTTTTTGCGCGCGCCGATCAAGCGCCATGTTTTTTTCATCAATTCGATGTCAGCCGCGCTGAAACCGGAGGGCACATAGAGTTTTCCGTCGGAGACGCGCTGATCGACTTGCAATTCCGCGATTGGCCGGCCATTCGCGAAAACGAAAACCGTTTTCCCGCGGCGTTCGATGCTGAGTGTGTCGAGCGCAAGCCGGCCATGATCGTCGAACTGGAAAAGCGCGCCGTAAGTTCCGCCCGCGGCTTGGTACGGATAGAACGCGACCACATCGTGCTCGGAAAGCGCCGGCACTTTTTCGATAAGCACAGTGCGCCCGGAAAATTGCGATTGCGATGAGAAGACGGAGGTATCGTTAGGGTTCGCTTCGGCGTGAATGCGAAGGGTGCAATGTCGGTCTTTCGCGAAAGCGGCGGTCGCGTAGATTAAAAGCAAGCAGATGTTCAACGCGACGGCACGCATGGCGGATTGATAAAGGGTTTGACAGGATTTTTGCAACCTCGAAAGCTTTCGGGCTGATTAACCCGCTCATGAAACGCACCGCCGCTGTTCTGCTCCTCGCTCTGGCCATGACCGCCGTCGCGCACGCGCAGGACAGTGCATCGTCGCCCGCCGAAAAACGCAGCTGGGTCGGACGGATTCTGCATCCATTTGGCGGCGGCTCGAAAACCCCGCCGAAATATAAAAATGCGAAGCTGCGCGGCCTGCTGCTTGATCTGCAAATCTCGCCGCAGCCGGTCAAGTTATCGGAGGTTCGACATCTCGAAGTGAAATTGACGGTGAGCAATCAATCGAAACATTCGATTGGGCTCGATTTTCCGACCGAGCAACGAATCGAGATTTATCTGCGCGACACTTCTGAAACGGTGCTCACGAAATTTTCCGATAACCACGCGTTCGCCGATAAGCCTGCAAGCATTCTGATCAATCCGCAGGAGCACGTGGAATACTCCGAGACAATTGCGACACGCGATCTCACGCCCGACAAAGTCTTCATCGTCGAAGCTTTCTTTCCGAAATATCCCGAGCTGATGGTGCGGCAGAAATTCATGACCGCGCCGTAGTTTCCCGCTCGTTCGTCGTGCGTCTTTTCTCCGATTACCACACGCATCCGCAGGGCAACCGAGTCCAGCCGTACACACAGGAAGTTTTGCAGCCATGGGCGGAGCGCGCGCTCGCCATCGGGCTTAGCGATATCGCTTTCACCGATCACGAGCGTTATTCCGCCGGTGTCGATTTCGATGAGATCGATCGGCTTCGCGAAAAATATGTCGATCTAAGAATCCGAGCCGGCGTTGAGCTCGACAACGACCCGATTCATTTCCCGACCTGGCGTAAGTGGGTCGAGAAACATTGGGACAAGCTCGATTTTGTCCTCGGCTCCGTCCATTTTCTCGAGCGCGACGATGAAATGTTCGACCACGTGCCGGCCGGCGCGCAACAATTTGAAGGTCGCGACATCGACGACTTATACGCGAAATATTTTCGCCGCATTCGCGAGATGGCCGACAGCGGGTTGGTGGATTGCCTCGCGCATCTCGATTTAATTAAGATTCACGGCCACCGCCCGCGCGCCAGCATCGCATCGCTTGTCGATGAAACGCTCGATTTTATTCGAGCGCGCAATCTTTGCATCGAGCTTTCCACCGCCGGTTGGCGCAAACCGGTGAAGGAACTTTATCCGAGCGACGAAATCATCGCGCTGGCCGCAGCCAAGGGAATCGGATTCACCACCGCATCCGACGCGCATTCACACGTGCAACTTGGCGAAAATTTCGAACGTCTCGCCGAGAAGATGTCGATCTTGGGTATTCGCGAAGTTTGTGTGTTCGAGAAACACAAACGTCGGACGCGCGTGATCTGCAATTTATAATCCAAGCCCCGGCATTCCCATTGCGCCGGTAATTTTCGTCATCTCGGATTGAGCGATCGCTTTGCCTTGCTCGATCGCGCCTTTCACTCCGCTCAAAACTGCTTCTTCGAGAAACGCCACATCATTTGGATCGACAATTTCCTTGTCGATCTTGATGGAGAGCACTTCGCCAGCGCCATTTGCGACCACCGTGATTTTTCCGCCCGCCGCCTGAACTTCGACGGTCTTCTCGGCCAGCTCGGCCTGCGTTTGCGCCATTTGCTCCTGCATCTTCTGCGCCTGTTTCATGAGCTTGTTCAAATTCATATGTCGATCTTGTCGTCAGCGTTTGATCTGGCCTTTGAAAATTTCCAGTGCTTCCTGAATGAGCGGATCGTCTTTGAATGATTCGGATTTCGATTCGCGCGAAACGAGTGGCGCTTTCAATCCTTCTTTCCCGACAAATTTCACGGTCCAATCGCGGCCGCTCGATTCTTTGAGCAGACCTTCCAGCTGCTTTTTGTTGCCTGCGCTCGCCAAAGTTTCGATAGTGGATTTTTGCTCGAGCGGATAGCCGAGCATAAAACTTCGTCCATCCACGCCGAGCACAACGACGGAGTCGATCAACGTCCGCAGAAAACCCTTTTGCGGAGCTTTCGCGCCGATTTGCGCCCAGACTTTTTCGGGATCGACAATGGCATCGGCTGATTCCTTCTGTTCCGCAACGCGGGGAGTTGATTCGCTGTGGCCGCGGTCACCGGCGGATCCGGCGTCAGCGACGCCGGCTACAGCTTTTTTTTTCGAAACGTCTTTCCCATCGCGCAACGCCGAGAGATTTGCGATCACTTCGTCGAGCGTGGCCTGACTAAGCGTCTGGATCGCTTTGATGACGGCGACCTCGAAATGAAGTTTTTTGTTCGGCACCCATTTCATTCTCGTTTCGGCCGAGGCAAATTGATCGATCAACTCGAGCAACCGATCGGTTTCGAGTAATGGCGAAAGATGCTCGAAACGTTTTTGCGCTTCTGGATCGACATCTTCGGCGAGCGCTTCCGGTTTCACTTTGAAGACAAGCAGGTCGCGCAAATACGCGATCAAATCGGACATGAGTTTCATCATGTCCTTGCCGGCTTCGCATTGTTCGTGCAGAACGTCGAGCGCTTGCGCGGTCTCGCCGCGCAGAATTTTTTCGGTGAAATTCGCGACCGTCTGTTCGCTGGTAAATCCGAAAACCTTCAGCACATCGGCTTCGCTGATCGGATCACCGCAGAACGCGACCAGTTGATCGAGCATCGACTCGGCGTCGCGCAAACCGCCTTCCGCGCCGCGGGCGATGGCGTGTCCGGCCGCCGGCTCGAGCGTGATCTTTTCCTTTTTGGCGATGAATTGCAGATGTTGCGCGATCAGATTTGCCGGAATGCGATGCAGATCGAATCGCTGGCAGCGGCTCAGAATTGTCGCCAAAACTTTTTGCGGCTCGGTCGTCGCGAAAATAAATTTCACGTGCGGCGGTGGTTCCTCGAGGGTTTTGAGCAACGCGTTAAACGCAGCCGAGCTGAGCATGTGCACTTCGTCGATGATGTAAATTTTGAAGCGCCCTTTGGCCGGCGCGTAACGCACGTTGTCGCGCAGCTCGCGCACTTGCTCGACGCCGTTGTTGCTTGCGCCGTCGATCTCGAGCACGTCGAGGCTGTTGCCGCCCGTGATTTCCTTGCAATTATCGCAGACGCCACATGGCGTCACGGTCGGTCCTTTCACGCAATTGAGCGCCTTCGCCAAAATGCGCGCGGTCGAAGTCTTGCCGATGCCGCGTGGGCCGACGAAAAGATAAGCGTGCGCCAAGCGGTTTTGTTCGACCGCGTTTTTGAGCGTGCGCGTGACGTGCGTCTGGCCAACCAGATCGTCGAATGTCTGCGGCCGATATTTTCGCGCGAAAACCTGGTAGCTCACAAATCGAATCTAAATGCGTTGCGTGCTCCGCGAAAATAGAAAACCATTCGTCGCTCTAGATTTTATGCAGACAAGATCGACATATTCCTCCGCCGAGAAGCTTGGCGGGAGGATCGTTTTCGGCCTGGCCGCGGCGAAATTTCTTTTTCACCTGTTGATTGCGAACCGCTACGGGATGTTTCGCGACGAACTTTATTACCTGGCCTGCGGCGAGCATCTCGACTGGGGATATGTCGATCAACCGCCCCTCATCGCGCTGGTCGCATGGATTGCGCGCCATCTTTTTGGCGATTGGCTGATCGGGCTGCGCTTCATTCCCGCGCTGGCCGGCGCCGCGACGATTTGGTTAACAGGAAAGTTCACGCGCGAAATGGGCGGCGGCGCATTCGCGCAAGGGCTGGCCGCTTTATCAGTGATCGCCGTTCCCATTTTTCTGGTGATGCATCATTGGCTGACGATGAACGCATTCGAGCCGCTCATCTGGATCGGCGGCGCGTGGTGCATCGTTCGCGCGATCAATCGCGATGGTGCGCGCTATTGGATTTGGTTCGGCCTGCTCGCCGGGCTGGGGATGGAAAATAAATACACGACCGCGCTTTTTGTTTTCGGAATCGTCGTCGGCCTGCTTCTCACGCGTGAGCGCCGCTTCATTGCCAGGCCTCAACTTTGGATCGGCGCGGCGATCGCACTGTCGATCTTTCTGCCAAATTTAATCTGGCTGGTGCGCCATGATTTTCCATTTCTCGAATTGATGCACAACATTCGGCAGACGCATCGCGACGTCGTGCGCGGGCCAGTCAGTTTCGTTCTCGATCAGGCCATGATCGTGAATCCGGTCCTGTTTCCGCTCTGGGCGGGCGGCCTGGCCTGGCTTTTGTTTGCCAGCAACGGACGGCGCTTTCGCATTCTCGGCATCGCTTATCTGGTTATGCTCGTGACCTTCATCGCGTTGCGCGGAAAGAATTATTACATCGCTTCGTTCTATCCGATCTTGCTTGCAGTTGGCGCGATCGCTTTTGAAAAAATGACTGCCACGAAATGGCAATGGAGCCGCGCCATTTACGCGATTTTGATCGCAGGCTCGACAATCACTCTCGCGCCGACCGTCTCGCCAATTCTATCGCCGGAAAAATCGATCGCGTACCAAAAAGCGATCGGACTCGAGCCGCCCAAGACGGAGAACCAACCGACGGGCCCGCTTCCGCAATATTTCGCGGATGAATTCGGCTGGGAAAACATGGCGCGCGAAACGGCGCGCATTTACAATTCGCTTGCGCCGGATGAGCGAGCGCGCACCGCAATCTTCGCGAACAGCTATGGCCAGGTAGGCGCGATTGATTTCTTCGGGCCGCGTTTTGGTTTGCCGAAATCAATTTGCAATCATCAAAGCTACTGGCTTTGGGGCCCGCGCGATTACGACGGCGGCACGGTGATTGTTCTTGGCAGCGACGGCACGGGCGATCGCAAACATTTTGCGCGCGTGGAAGTGGCTGGACGTGTCGAGCATCCGTACTCGCGGCGCGACGAGCACTTCGATATTTTTCTTTGTCGCGGGTTGAATGGCGATTTGCGCAAGGGGTGGAGCAAGATGAAGAAATACGATTGATGAAAAGATCGACATATCCATTCGTGCTTCTATTCGCGCTCGTGATCGCTTCTCCCGCGCGTGAACCGCAGCCGTCGCCGCCCGTAAGATCGACACTCAAAGAGGTCGCGGTAGTGCGCGCGCGCGATCTGGGCGTGCCTTTCGACGGTATGCCCGGCCAATTCAACGCCATCACAGATGTCGCCGGTGTGGAAGTCGGTTACACCACGCTCGTCAGCGGCGAAGGGAAACTCGAAGTGGGCAAAGGTCCGGTGCGCACCGGCGTGACCGCAATCATTCCGCGTGGACACGATTCGTTGAACGATCCGGTTTATGCCGGGGTGTTTAGTTTAAATGGCAACGGCGAGATGACCGGCACGGCGTGGGTGGAGGAGAGCGGTTTTCTGGAAGGGCCGGTGGTGATCACGAATACGCACAGCGTCGGCGTGACTCGCGACGCGGTCATCGCGTGGCGAATCAAAAACGGCGCGGCCGACAACACTGGGTATTGGTGGAGCACGCCGGTCGTCGCCGAAACCTGGGACGGTTATCTCAACGACATCAACGGATTTCATGTGAAGCCCGAACACGTTTTTCACGCGCTCGATTCCGCGCATGGCGGGGCGATTGAGGAGGGGAGCGTGGGCGGCGGTACCGCCATGATTTGTTATGAATTCAAAGGCGGAAGCGGGACCGCGTCGCGCAAGATCGACATAAAAGATGAAAAGAAAAATGTGCGCAGCTTCACGGTCGGAGTTTTTGTTCAGGCGAACTGCGGACGCCGCGCCGGCCTGATGATCGCGGGCGTTCCGGTCGGAAAAGAAATTACGCAGAACGCCGTCTTCAGTCAGGAAAACGGTTCGATCATCATTGTCGTAGCAACCGATGCGCCGGTGCTTCCGAATCAGCTCAAACGCCTTGCCCGTCGCGCGGCCCTCGGGCTCGCGCGCACCGGCAGCGTTTCCGGAAATGGCTCCGGCGATTTGTTCCTCGCATTTTCAACCGCGAATCCTAAGTCGGTCAGTCCCGATGAAGTGACGCACAGTGTGCAAACAATTCCGAACGATTTGATGGATCCGCTTTTCAACGGCGTGGTGCAAGCGACCGAGGAGGCGATCGTCAACGCGCTCATTGACAACAAAAGCATGACCGGCCGCGACAATCATCATGTCGATGCGCTACCGCACGATCAGTTGATCGAGTTGCTGAAGAAGTACAACCGATTCGCCAAACCGGCCCAGTAAGCGATCAGGCCAGTCGCGTTTTCGTTTTGCCGGGGCGAGGAGCTTTCGGCGCGAGGAGGAAACCGGCGCGCGGCCGCGAAAGCTTTTTGTCTTTCGGCGCTTCCGAAATGTTGACGCTGACACAGGCATCGCTCGGTTCTTTGCCGGAGAAAAGGCGTTCCCAATCTTTCCGCGCGGCCTCCAGCATGAGGCGAAAATTTTTATCCAAGGCGTGACGCAAGCCTTCGGTGATCTCTACTTTGATGACTTCCTTTTCGAACGCGCTGGAATTTTGCTGGTCCGGACTCATGGTGCCGGACTTTTTCAGCAGGAACCGCGCCCGCGGGGTGTGTCTTCAGCCTTATGACGGCTCGACGTTAGGCCCAGGGGGATTGTCGATCTTTTGCCCCTTCCAAAGAATCAAGGCTACGCCGAACAGAACGAAAAACGCGCCCACAAATGCCCAGCGGGAAAGCGTTTCTCCCGCGACCAACCAGCCGAAGCCGACGGCCAGCGGCGGTGTCACGAGTGAAATCGTGAGCACATTGGTGACCGCCACCCTGGCCAGTAGCCAATAGAACAAGAGAAACGTCAGGACCGAGCCAACTAACGCGAGATAAAGCAGGCAACCGATCGCCATTGTGGTCCAATGGAAATGAAATGGATTTCCTTCCGCCCAAAGCCCGAGCGCGACCAGCGGCGCGAGCGCGAAAATCATTTGCCAGGCTGCCATGACGGGCGCGGCGTACTTTGTTTCGCGCGCTTTGATCAACACGTTCGAGTACGCCGCCGCGGCCGCGCCGACAACAATCGCGACGCCGCCCCAGAATGCCATGATGCCCTGAAAATCGAGCAGCTTCGCGCAAATGATCGCGACGCCAACGAGAGCGAGGATCGCGCCAAGCATGCGTTGCCATTTCATCGGCTCGGCCGGCAAATAAAAATGCGCAAGGACAAGGCCGAATGTCGGAATGGTCGCCTGCAAAATCGCGGCCAGACCGGATGAGACATGCTGCTCGCCCCAAAAAAGAAGGCCGTAGTTGATCGCGAAAATTAGAATGCCCGTCCACGCGAGAAATGCATAATCGGCAAAACGTTTCGGAAAAAATGCGAAGCGGCCGACGCAAATTGCGGCGAGCACGATCGCCGCGATGATAAAACGCATCGCGACAAACGAAATCGGTGGCAGATCGGCGAGACCGACCTTGATCGCGAGCCATGTCGAGCCCCAGACGAGACAGAGAGTGAGCCACGCGCTGGCTATCGCAAAAGTTTTGCGTGATGCAGTTGGCGCGGGCGACGGCGATTTCATTTCGAAGCTCGCACTGTCGATCAAATCTTTTCTCGATAAAGCGCAATGTGCGACTGGATGGCAAGATCGACATACAGAAATCCGCAGGCGTTGTTTGAAAGTTACTTTAGAAACGTAATTGCGCGGAAGTTTTTGCTCGCGTCGCTAATCTTGTTTTGTGAAAGATATTTCTAGCGATGCTGCGCAAAGAAATTGCCAAGCCCGACCATCCTCACGAAGAGCGCGAGTGGATGAGCGATGATTATTTCGATCTAATTATTTGGCATAGCCCTGATGATTCGGTGAAAGGTTTTCAGCTTTGCTATGACAAAACCGGCGAGGAGCGCGCGCTTACCTGGATCGCGGGGAAGGGTTTTTCGCACACGGCGGTGGACACTGGCGAAGCGGATCCGCTGCGCAATCGTGCGCCGACGCTTTCTCCAAACGGCTCCTTTCCATCCACTCTTGTGCTCGGTGAATTTGAAAAACGCGCGAGTGCGCTGCCTGTGGATGTGCGCACATTGATTCGAAAGCGAATCACCGAGTACGCGGGAACGAAAAAGCGCCGGCGATCCTAGCGCATTGCTTTTTCGAGCGAACTCGGATCGTCGAGCAAAATCCACTCAACGATTGAAAGCGGCAGGCTGCCGTTCTTAATCAGGTCGTCGTGGAATTGGCCGAGCCGAAAATCTTCGCTATGTCGATCTTTGTAACGGCCGAGCAGATTCATGATCTGCCACTTGCCGGTAATGTACCAAATCTTTTGCGTAGGACTCGAAGCTGCGCCAGCTGCTTCGCCTTCGGCTGCTTCTCGATCCAGCCCGCCCGCTTCCATGAAATATTTGACCGCCTCCTCGAAAGTCCATTTGCCGGTGTGCAAATTTACGTCGACACCTATTCGCGCCGAGCGATACCGCGACAAGCGCAAAATCTGTCCCTGCGCGGCCGAGTTGTTCGGATAAAGGCCGGTGCGCATTAACATTTCCTCGCCGTAAAGCGCCCAGCCTTCCACAAAAACGCCGTCCTGATGCTGACGACGAATTTCGTCAGTCAAATGATTCGCAATTGAGAGCTGAAGGAAATGTCCGGGAATTCCTTCGTGACCGAGGATCGGCCGCGGATCTTCAATTGCTGCGCGAATGTAAAAATTCTTCGACTGCGAGTCGTAAGTCGGAATGAAATAAAACCCGACCGGATCCTTATCGTAAACGCCGGGCGGATTCATGAAGCCGCCGGGACTCGTCGGCTTAAATGCTTCCGGCAACTGTCGAATTTGAAACGGACCGAGATAATCGGGGAGCGTGATCAGGTTGTGCTCCTTTAAAAAGCCGATCATCTCTTGCTCGCGACTCTCGTAAGCTTTCAAGAACGAGGCCTGGTCCGGCGGAATGTTTGCGCTGCGCGACGGATCGGGGTCGGCCAGTTTCGGATCGGCCAGCAACGCTTCGAGTGCGCGATAACGCGCCAGCTCCACGCGCCCGATCATTTCCACCTGTGCGCCGTCGAGCGGGAGCAGCAGAACATGTTTGAGATAATAATTGTAGTTCGCTTCACCCATCGGAGCGAACTCCACCATTTTCGCCGAGCGCTTCTCGAGCTCATCGGCGTAATTGCGGCACGCGGCCGCCGCGGCATCGCGCGCTTTGAGGAGCGCGTCGTGCTCGTTAGGCGCAAGATCGACATCGAGCGCTTTCACGCAATCCCTGAAAAGCGCATCGACATGCCGCGCAGAATCGACGGCCAGCTTCGCGTAAAGTTTTACCGGACTTTGCAGATTGCTCAGCCCTTGTGTGAGCAACGCCGGCATCGCGTTCAGACGCGCGATGGCGGAGCGCGCGCGATTGCGCGGCGTGTCGTACTCTTTCTTGAGGAGCGAAAAAATACCGCTCACGCATTCGCCCACATAAGTTTGCGGATTAATGCGCTCGAACTTCAGGACGCGATTTGCAAAGTCAGCACCTTCCAGCTCCGATTGAAACAAGATGCAATCGATGCGCTCGTCTTTCGGCCAGGTGGCCGTGTTCATGGCGCGCACCTGATTCAACAATTCGCGCACATGTTTTGCGCGCATGTCGATCTTAGCGGCGGAATAATCGGTCAGACGATCGTCCCAGGTGTGCAATCCGGCCTCGCTGCTTTGCACCGGGTAATTCTCGTTTCGCCACGCGTAATACTCATCGGCCAGCTTGTGCAAGCCGGTTGCTTCCGTGCTGGCACTCTTACTTTTCACCGTGCCTGGACTAACGCTCGGCGTCGCTTTCGTAATGAGCGACTTGTTTGAAACATCCGGCTTGCGTTCCGATGTTGTTTGCGCGTGAAAAATTCGCGTGAACGCGATTGAAAAAATAAAAACAAAGACAACAGCTGGGATCGATTTCACATTGTCGATCTTAACGGTTAGAGGCCAATGAGGAAGTGCAATCCGCAGCAATGAAAAAACTCGGCATCGTCGGCGGGGTCGGTCCGGAAAGCACGATCGAGTATTACCGCGCAATCATGGCGTTGTATCGTGCGCGCATCACCGACGGCAGTTATCCATCGTTCATCATCAACAGTGTCGATCTTAAAAAAGGCATCGACTTCATGGAGGCGAACGATTTGCCCGGTATGGCACAATTTCTCGTCGACGAAATCGCCGTATTGGTAAATGCGGGCGCGGACTTCGGCCTGATCGCGGCGAACACACCACACATTGTTTTCGATGAGGTGGCCGCTAAGTCTTCGATTCCACTGATCAGTATCGTCGAAGCAAGCTGCGCCGCGGCCAACGCGAAACAGCTTCGGAAACTGGCATTGTTCGGCACGCGCTACACCATGCAAGCCAGCTTTTATCCGAAGGTGTTTTCGCGCAAAGACATCGAGCTGGTTCTGCCTGAGTCGAAAGACCAGGATTACATTCACGAAAAATATTTTAACGAGCTCGTTCCTGGAAAATTTCTTCCGGAAACACGCGCCGGCCTGTTGGCCATAGTGGATCGCCTGAAAGACAAGATCGACATAGACGGAGTGATTCTCGCTGGCACAGAGCTACCGCTCATCTTGCGCGATGAATCGCACAACGGAATTCCACTTCTCGACACGACGAAGATCCACGTCGCTGCCGCCGTTACCGAAATGTTGTCGTGATCTAGTAACGCGCCGCCGGAGCTACCGGCTCGAGCTTTTGCAAGTCATGCCGCGGGGGAGCGAGATGGCCCACATGAGTAAGCCCGCCGGGCAGGAAAACGTAGCCGCGCATTTTGTGCGGATTGTTCCTTTGCACATAGATGCCGCCGTTGTGAAAGAGCGAGCCACCCGCAGTGTGCTCGATGATTTTTCGCGGAGCGCGATAGTAATAACCAACATCATCGCTCGCGTAGAGATAGTAGCTCCCGGCCGGAAAATGTAACGTCGCGACGCGTTGTTCTCGCGGCATGTCGATGTAAGCCGGCGCTCTTAGCTCGCGACTATCCTTGATCACCTGAAAGTGATGATTGGCACAACTGCTCAACAGCAGAGTTAGTAATAAATTCGCGCTAAGTTTGTAGGTGCTGGCGTTTGTAAACATCTGGTCAAAATGGGCGGTGAGGGTTTCGAACCCCCGACCCTCTCGGTGTAAACGAGATGCTCTACCGCTGAGCTAACCGCCCAAACGAAATTGCCGCGTATCTGATACTCCAAAAGAAGGGGATGGCCAAATAGTCTCATTTGGAAACTGCTTGGTCGCACGCCGCCTGCCATTCTATCCTTTGCGCGATGGCTAAACCTGCCGCCGCTAAGATCGACATAAAGACTCCGGCGCTAATTCGCCATGAGCGGCTGGTGGTGGCGGTCTTGTGCGTGCTGGCCGCGGCGCGTGTTTTTATTTTCTGCGCAGCATTTCCTTTTTTCAATAACACGGACGAACAGGCGCATTTCGATCTAGTGTTGAAGTATTCCCATGGCCATCTGCCACGCGGGATGGAAAACTTTTCCGCAGAATCGATTCGATACCTGGCTTTGTACAGTTCGCCCGAATTCTTTTTCGGCCCGGAACATTTTCCCGATCGACATTTTCCTCAACCGAGCGCGGCCACTTCGGAAGTCCTGACAGAAGCAGCACGAAGTTGGGGTAACGCGGTGAACGCCGAGGCGTGGCAGCCGCCGTTGTATTATGCCATTGCAGGCTTGTGGCTGAAACTCGGCCAAGCTTTTGGCTGCCATGAAGCACACCTTCTTTATTGGCTGCGTTTCTTAAACGTTCTCTTAGTCGCGGCCCTCGTCTGGCTAAGCTTCTTCGCGGCCCGCGAATTATTTCCTGATCAAGTTTGGTTGCGTGTGTGTGTTCCATTTCTCATCGCCTTCATGCCACAAGACATGTTTTATGGCATTGGCAACGACACGCTTTCGCCTCTCTGTTTCGGCGTAGCTTTTGTCTGTTTGGTTCGCTGGTTGCGCGCGGAAGAGCCAGGTTTCTGGCTGGCTCTTAGCCTAGGTATCGCCCTTTCCGCAACCTATCTTACAAAGGTCAGTAACATTCCCTTAATTGTTATCGCTTGTCTTGTCATCGTACTGCGATGTTTCTACCAAGTTCGCTCGGGGAACATTCGAAAAGCCTTACCTGCCCTCGGAATTGTTCTTCTTTCCATAGCTATTCCGATTGGCGGTTGGATGATGTGGATGCAACATGCTTTTGGAGATATGACTGGCTCGGCCGCGCACATTGCGCTCTCAGGCTGGTCGCCGAAACCTTTCGCTGATTGGTGGCGCCATCCCATCTTCACCTGGCGCGGCGGATCGACATTTGTTTCGGAGGTCATCGCAAGCCTGTGGCGCGGCGAATTCATTTGGCATGGAAAGCGGCTCGCTTCCGGTTTGATCGATATGCTTTATGTTAGCTCCTCTTTTGTACTGATCGCGTTCGCCGCGGCCGACCTTGTCAGACTTAATCACAAAGACAAAGCGACGTGGCAAATCCTATCTATCGGCTTCCTCTGTGTCCTAGTTTCAGCCGCGTTTCTCGTTCTTATCTCGATTCGGTTCGACTTCGGCGATGATTTTTATCCATCTCGCGCCTCGCCTTACCTTTGGTCCGGGCGTCTCATCAGCGG
Source organism: Verrucomicrobiota bacterium (assembly GCA_041167045.1). Taxonomy (GTDB): domain Bacteria; phylum Verrucomicrobiota; class Verrucomicrobiia; order Chthoniobacterales; family UBA10450; genus CATPCN01. Next base: position 126,723 of record JBEEGW010000007.1, on the reverse strand, counting down.
AGCGCTGATTCCTCTCGTCCTATTGTATGTTTACGGCCTAGGACGCTCCCTTAATTGGACGGGCAGAAAGTGGTTGCCGTTTGTCCTAACCGCGGCCATTGCGGTGATAGCGACGATCTCAGAAATCCAAATCAGCACCGAGGTATTCGCAAGCCTCTATAACTGGTTCCATATCCCATAAGGGCTACCGATAATGCGTAAGTTATTCTAAGCTAGCTGCCACTAACTTATTTTTGTTGCACTTATCTATTACTAGCCTACTAATCGCGCATGGACTTGTCTCTTAATCAATTACAGGAAGCTATTTCATTGCGTCGTCAGATCGATTCGGCGCAAAAACGTCTCGCCTCACTTTTCGGTACTGGAGGATCATCTTCTTCCGCCCGGCGTTCGCGCGCGCGATCCGGTTCTGGCTCACGACGTCCGATGTCTGCCGCGACCCGCGCCAAACTCCGGGCTGCTGCTAAGGCACGTTGGGCTAAGAAGAAAGGCGGCGGTCGCGCTACCACTTCGGCTAAGTCAAAAAAGAGAGGCGGCCTTACTGCTGCTGGGCGGAAAAAGCTCTCCAGTTTGATGAAAGCGCGATGGGCGGCAAGAAGGAAAGCCGCGCAATCAAAGAAGAAGTAACTTCTAGCTCTTTCGCGCAGTCTCGTAGCTGGCAGGGCAGCTCCTAGCCGCCTACAAGCTTCATTGCTGCCTCAGCGTAACGTGCGCCCACGAAGCTGCCGTTCGCGCTAACGTCGTCGATGCGCGCGAGATCTTCGCTCGTTAGGCTAACGTTGAGCGCGCCGATATTTTCCTGAAGATATTTCCGGCGCTTTGTTCCCGGGATTGGCACTAGGTCGTCGCCTTGTGCTAGCACCCAGGCCAGCGCGAGCTGGGCCGATGTGCAATGTTTCTCGCGTGCAATCTCACTCACACGCTGCACCACATCGAGATTGCGCTGGAAGTTTTCTCCCTGGAAACGCGGACCCTGCCGACGTGAGTCATCGGGTTCGAGATCTTCAAAGCGTTTGATCTGTCCGGTCAAAAAACCGCGGCCTAGCGGACTGTAAGGCACAAAACCAATTCCAAGTTCGCGACAGGTCGGCAAAATCTTTTCCTCCGGATCGCGCGTCCAAAGCGAATACTCCGATTGCAATGCGGTTATTGGATGAACGATGTGTGCACGTCGAATCGTTTCCGCGCTCGCTTCGGACAACCCGAGGAAGCGCACCTTTCCTTCGCGCACCAACTCCGCCATCGCGCCGACTGTTTCTTCAATGGGCGTGTCTGGATCGACGCGATGTTGATAATACAAATCGATCACATCAACTCCGAGGCGGCGCAGACTTCCTTCGCAAGATTCACGAACGTATTCCGGCTTGCCGCTCACGCCGCGAAACTGCGGGCCGTTTCCGTCGCGCAAGATCCCGAACTTCGTCGCGAGCACCACGCGGTCGCGTTGTCCTTTTAACGTGCGCCCGAGCAATTCTTCATTCGTGTGCGGACCGTAAACATCGGCCGTGTCGAAAAGAGTAATCCCGAGATCGAGCGCGCGATAAATCGTGGCAATCGATTCCTCGTCGTCGCGTCCGCCATAAAAATCCGACATGCCCATGCAGCCGAGCCCAACTGCCGAGACGATCGGTCCGCCGCGTCCGAGCTTGCGTTGTTTCATGTTTGCCCGACCCAGATGCGCGGTGCGACCTCTTCCCATCGATCGCGGATCGCGTCGAACTCCGGCGCGCTGAGCGGACCTTCCGCGATCAGCTTTGCATTTTGATGAAGCCGTTCCGGCTTCGTCGTTCCGACGATCGCGCAATGCACGCCCGGAACGCTCAGCGTGAAACGTAGCGCGTGCCCGATCGTTTTTTCCAGGTCGTGACTTTGCAGAAAATCGTATTTTAATTTTCGCAGCCGCTCCCAGTATTCGTGGTGATAGGAACTGGCCGGTTTGTGTCCCGTTTTCCAAGCCGCATTTGCGATCGGGCGTTTCGCGATCACACCCATTTGATTTTTTTGCGCGAGCGGCAATGTCGATTCAATTGCTTCCTGATCGGCGATGTTGATTGAAATTTGTAGCGAATCGAACGCGCCGCATTCCACCGCGAAATGCGCGGCGCGACTGTCGCCGCTGTAACCGATGTAGCGCGTGTGACCTCGTTCGCGCGCCGTTTGCAGCGCGGTAATCACTTCGCCTTTGCGCAAATCCGATTCCGAACAGCTGTGCAAGTGCACAAGATCGACATAATCGGTTTTCAATCGTTGCAAACTGCGCTCGATACTTTTCAAAATTGAATCCTGCGACCAATTCGACGCGCTTTCCATTCCATGCGGATGCCCGCACTTCGTGAACAAATAAAATTCCTTACGCCGATCGCTTACCGCGCGGCCGATCATCTCCTCGCTGCCGGCATAACATTCCGCCGTGTCGATCACGTTGATGCCGAGATCGAGAGCGTTTCTTAATAACGTCTCAACGGTACTTTGCGCAGTCTGTTCATATCCGATCTCCGCTCCACCAAATCCGAGCACGGTCACGTCCATGTCGGTTTTGCCAAAGCGTCGTTTTTCCATTTGCTCAGAATGCCAAATGCACTTTACCGCGACCGCGCTCGACGCGACCAATTTTTTTCGCGCGCAAGATCGATATAACTCTTTTCGCATCACGCTCGGCCACGATCGCGATCATGCCGATGCCCATGTTGAAAACTTGATACATCTCCGCAGGATCGACCTTTCCCTTCTCCTGGAGCAATCGAAAGATTCGCGGCACGCGCCAGCTTTTCGTCTCGATAACCGCGTCGCATGTTTTGGGCAGAATGCGCGGAAGATTGTCGACCAAACCGCCACCGGTGATGTGAGCGAAGCCGTGAACAAGATCGACAGGAACTCTGGCGAGCAACGGCTGATAGTTTTTGTGCACGCGCAGAAGCTCAGCGCCCATCGAGCGCGGCTTCAATCGCATTTGCTCGAACAAGATTTTGCGCGCAAGCGAATAGCCGTTGGTGTGAAGTCCGTTCGATGCCAAACCGAGAATGATGTCGCCCGGCTTAGTCTTACGTCCGTCGATCATCTTGCTGCGATCAACCACGCCGACGATGCAACCGGCAAGATCGTATTCACCTTTGCGATACATCCCCGGCATCTGCGCGGTCTCGCCGCCGATCAATGCGCAACCGGCGGATCGACATGCGCGGGAAAAACCGCTGAGCAATTGACGAAAAACACGCGGCTCCAATTTTTCGGCGCCGATGTAATCGAGAAAAAAAAGCGGCCGCGCGCCGAGCACAGCGATGTCATTCACGCAATGATTCACCAGGTCCGCGCCCACGGTGTCATGTCGATCTAACGCAAACGCGATTTTTAATTTTGTGCCAACGCCGTCGATACTCGAAACCAAAATCGGATCGCGCATTCCGGAAAAATTTGCGCGAAACAGCCCACCGAATCCGCCGATCTTTCCGAGCACTTCTGGCCCGTGCGTTTGCCTAACGAGTTGCTGGATTTGTCGTTTGAGCCGGTTGCCAAGATCGACATCGACGCCGGCGCGCGCGTAGGCTTTTCGAGAACGCCTCGGCATCGCGCGCTTACTTCAAATCCGCGAACAGGGTTGGATGTTCGTCCTGCGCGGTGAGTGCTTTGGCGCGGGCCTCGCGTTTTTCCATGATGAATTTATCGAGCGTCGGATCGACGGGCAGGGGATAATTCCCGGTGAAACAAGCGAGGCAAAATTGATTCACTGGCCGGCCGGTCGCGCGCACCATCCCTTCCACATCGAGATAACCGAGACTATCTACGCCGAGATACTCGCAAATTTTTTCCATCGACATTTGGTTCGCGATCAACTTTTCCGGATCCGGAAAATCGATCCCGTAATGACAAGCGAACCGATGCGGCGGACAGCTCACGCGCATGTGCACTTCCTTTGCGCCGGCTTCGCGCAAATTCACCACGCGCGCGCGTGCCGTCGTTCCGCGCACAATCGAATCGTCGACCACCACGACGCGTTTCCCGGCGACCGCTTCCTTGATCAGGTTTAATTTCACGCGCACATCGAAATCGCGAATGAGCTGGCTCGGCTGCAAGAACGTGCGGCCGATGTAGTGATTGCGCACAAAAGCATGCACGTACGGAATGTTGAGCTCGTGCGCGAAGCCGAGCGCCGCATAATTTCCGGAGTCCGGCACGGGCACCACGATGTCCGCATCGACCGGAAATTTCTTCGCGAGCTCTCGTCCCATTTCGGTGCGCACCTTGGCGACATTGACGCCGCCGATGATGCTGTCGGGCCGCGCGAAGTAAACGTATTCGAACATGCAGAACGCCGGTTGCTCATCGCGGAACGGATATTCGGAGCGCAAACCATTCTCGTCGATGATCAGCACTTCGCCCGGCGCGATTTCGCGGATGAATTTCGCGTGAATCAAATCGAGCGCGCACGTTTCGGAAGCGAGAACATAAGCGTCGTCGAGTTGGCCGAGCACGAGCGGCCGCCAGCCAAACGGATCACGCACCGCGATCAATTCGCGTTCGCTCATTATAATAAGAGAGAACGCGCCTTCGATCCGGCGCAGTGCGCCGAGCACGCTCGAGCCGTTGTCCGCCGGCCTTGCGAGCAAATGCAAAATGATTTCGCTGTCGGCGGTCGTTTGAAAAATGGAACCTTTGCGCTCGAGCTCATCGCGCAGCACGTCGGCGTTAATCAGGTTGCCGTTGTGCGCGATGGCGAGTTGTCCGCGAAAACAATCCACCACAAACGGCTGCGCGTTTTTGATCGTGCTCGTTCCGGTCGTCGAATAGCGCGTATGACCGAGCGCGCGCTTGCCCTTTAATCTTTGCAGCTCGGTCGGTCCGAAGACTTGCGAGACCAGACCCATGTCTTTGTGCATTTGAAAAGTGGTGCCGGGGCCGTCGCTCGTCACGATGCCGGCGCTTTCCTGGCCGCGATGTTGCAACGCGAAAAGGCCGTAGTACGTCAGCACCGCCGCGTTTGGATGACCGAACACGCCGAAGAGTCCGCATTCGTGCTGCGGGAAGGGAGAGGCTTCGGCCGCTAGTTCTGGGGACATCGTAGTCGTACCTTCCATCAATCGGTCACGCGATCAATCGCTGGATTTGTTTTCACAAACTCGGAATGCGCTCGCCGCTCGCGTCGCCTTCAATCGCGCGACGGATCGCGTGAAACCAATCGTCGTAAAGATCGACAATCGGCCACTGGAAATTTTCGCCGCCCACGCGAATGCGAAGCGTATCGCCGCCGACTTCGCCGAGTTGTCGTGCGGGCACGTCGCGCTCCTTCAGCATTCTGAGGACAAGATCGACATCTTTTTTCGCGACCGAAATTATGATTCGAGATTGCGATTCGTTGAAAAGAACTTGGTCGACGCGCGCTTTCTCCTCGGCAAGATCGACATGCGCGCCGAGAACTCCATCGGGATTAAAACAAGATTCGGCGAGCGCGACAGCGAGCCCACCTTCGGAGCAATCATGCGCACTTCGCACGAGACCTTCGCAAATCAATTCACGCACTGCGTTTTGAACCGCGATCTCGTGCGCAAGATCGACATGCGGCGGCGGGCCGATCTTTTTTCCGTGGCAAAGTTTTAGGAAACGCGAGCCACCGAGTTCTTCGCCGATTTCGCCGACGAGAATGATCGCGTCACCGGCGCTTTTAAAAAACTGCGTGGTAATATGTTTTTCGTCGTCGATCAAACCGACCATTGCGACGGTCGGCGTCGGATCGACAACGCCTGCCGGACTCTCATTATATAATGAGACGTTGCCGCCGGTGACCGGCGTGCCGAAGGCGCGGCAGGCTTCGGCGACGCCTTCGACCGCTTCGCGCAGCTGCCAAAAGTTTTCCGGCTTGTAGGGATTGCCAAAATTTAAATTGTCTGTGACGGCGAGCGGCTTCGCGCCCGAGCAAGTAAGATTTCTGGCGGCTTCGGCGACCGCAATTTTGCCGCCTTCGTGTGGATCGAGGGCGCAATAGAGTGAATTGCAATCGGTCGTCGCGGCCAGAATCTTGTTCGCGTAGCGCACGAAGAAGACAGCCGCATCCGATCCCGGCCGCACGACTGTGCCGGTGCGCACGCTGTGGTCATACTGTCGGTAAACCCAATTCTTCGAAGCGATCGTTGGATCGCGCAGCAATTGCCGCAAAGATTCGTGATTGTCGATCTTGCGACGGTCATAGACCGCCGCTACAGAAGCAGGAGATTTCGCTTCACGCGAATAAAGCGGTGCTTCGTCGGCGAGTGGTTTTGCCGGAATTTCGGCGGCGACCGATCCGTTGTTTCGCACGCGCATCATGCCGTCATCCGTCACGCGCCCGATTTCGGCGCAGGGCACATCCCATTTCTCGAAAATTTCGCGCACGACATTTTCATGGCCGCTTTTCGCGATGATCAACATGCGTTCCTGTGATTCGCTGAGCAGAATTTCATACGGCGTCATGCCTGGCTCGCGTTTTGGAACTTTCGCCAGATCAATTTCGATTCCGCTGCCGCCCCGGCTGGCGGTTTCGCATGTCGAACAAGTGAGACCGGCCGCACCCATGTCTTGAATTCCGGCGACGGCATCGCGCGCGAGAAGTTCGAGACACGCTTCGAGCAAAAGTTTTTCTTTGAACGGATCGCCGACTTGAACAGCAGGGCGATCGGCGCGCGATTCTTCGGTGAGCTCGCGCGAGGCGAACGCAGCGCCGGCCAAACCGTCGCGTCCTGTTTCCGCGCCGACATAAAAAACCGGATTGCCAATTCCCTTGGCCGCACCGCGTGCGAGTTGATCGTGGCGCAGCACGCCGAGACAGAAAACATTTACGAGCGGATTGCCTTCGAAGCTTTCATCGAAATAAATTTCGCCGCCGATCGTCGGAATGCCGATGCAATTGCCGTAATGCGCGATTCCAGAGACGACGCCGGTGAAGAGCCGGCGGTTCGTCGCGATTTGTTTATGTCGATCTTGTCCGCCAGTGATTGGGCCGAAGCGGAGCGAATTGAGACAAAATTCCGGGCGTGCGCCCATCGTAAAAATGTCGCGAATAATTCCGCCGACGCCGGTGGCGGCGCCTTGGAATGGCTCGATCGCGCTCGGATGATTGTGGCTCTCGATCTTGAACGCGATCGCCCAGCCGTCGCCAATATCGACCACGCCCGCGTTTTCTTCGCCGGCTTTGACGAGAATGTTCGGGCCGGTCGTGGGAAATTTCTTCAGCTCTTTGCGCGAATTTTTATACGAGCAATGCTCGCTCCACATCACGGAAAAAATTCCCAGCTCAGTGAAATTTGGTTCGCGCCCGAGGATTTTTTTGATGCGCTCGAATTCTTCCGGCGTCAGTCCGTGCTCCGCCACCAGCTCAGGCGTAACGGTTGGATCGACAAGTGAATTGGGCATCGAACAACGCACGTTAACTGATCTGCGGCGCGTCTCAACGCGCAGTTTTTTTCCCGAACGCGCTTCTCGAGCCGTCCGCAAAGTGCCGCAACTACGAAGTTTAAAGCAGCAAGAGTAACTAACCGAAAGGAACCATGAAACGAACAATCATTAGCCTCGCCTGCGCGCTCGTAGCGCCGCTGGCGTTCGCTCAAACAAGCAGCACAACGACGAGTCAATCGACGACCACCAATCCGGTCACCGGATCAAGTGAGACGACCACCACGACCACTTCGACCGACGGGACCGTGACCACGTTCACGCCCGGCAAGACGATCGTGGTCCATCGTGAAGGTGTGACCGATCCGATCAGCTACACGATCGGCAAGACCGTTCATTACATGAACAAAGCCGGTAAGGAGATCGACGAACACATGATCCGGCCGGGTGCGAAGGTGCACGTTTATTATGATGGGACAGGCTCGACGCAAGTCGTGAGCCGCGTAGTTGTGGACGACGATTAGAAGATCGACATAACTGCAAATTCGAAGCCGCAGGGTCGCATGTCGATCCTGCGGTTTTTTTTATGTCGATCTTGCTCCATGGTGGGCGCGCTTTTGTGATAACGATCGATTCGCACCATGGCGATCTCGTTACGGCAACCATGTGACGAAGGCTTCGTCCGCGCGAAAGCGGCGGCGGCCGTATGTTCGGAATCGTGCGGGCGTTGGATACTGGCGGCGACAATCCTAGCGTCGAGCATGGCGTTCATCGACGGAACGGTTGTCAATGTGGCGCTGCCCGCGCTGCAATCGAATTTGAGCGCGACGGTGTCCGAAGTGCAATGGGTGGTCGAAGCCTACTCACTCATGCTCGCCGCTTTTCTGCTGCTCGGCGGTTCGTTAGGCGATCATTACGGGCGGCGTCGCGCTTTTCTGGCAGGAGTTTTCATTTTCACGCTCGCATCGATCTGGTGCGGCTTTGCTCCAACGATCATGCAATTAATTTTGGCGCGCGCCGTGCAGGGACTAGGTGGCGCGCTGCTCGTTCCGGGAAGTCTCGCCATCATTAGCTCCTCATTTCCCGAAGCAGAACGCGGTCGCGCCATCGGCACGTGGTCGGGATTTACCGCGATCACGGCGGCGATCGGGCCGCTCATAGGTGGCTGGTTAATCGAGCACATTTCATGGCGCGCGGTTTTTTTTATCAACATTCCGCTGGCGCTTGCGGCGATTTTGATCTCGATTCGCTTTCTCTCGGAAAGTAAAGACGCAACCGAAAAGGCGCCGTTGGATTGGATGGGAGCGATCTTAACGACGTTGGGTTTGGGCGCGATCGTTTACGGATTGATTGAATCGTCGCGCACGAGCGACGGCAACCCGGTGATTTGGTTTTCGATGATCGGTGGGAGCGTGGCGCTCATGGCGTTTTTGGTTTGGGAAATGCGAACGCAATCTCCGATGGTTCCCATGTCGATCTTTCGCTCGCGCGATTTCAGCGGTGCAAACATTCTCACTTTGCTGCTATATGCCGCGCTCGGCGGCACACTTTTTTTCCTGCCGCTGAATCTCATTCAAGTCCAACGGTATTCTCCGACTGCGGCCGGCGCGGCTTTGCTTCCGTTTATTCTGATTATTTTTTCGCTTTCGCGATGGGGCGGTGGACTGGTCGAGCGTTACGGAGCGAAAGCGCCGCTCGTGATCGGACCGCTGATTGCGGCACTCGGCTTCGCTTTGTTCGCCATTCCGAATGTCGGCGGAAATTATTGGCTCACATTTTTTCCAGCGCCGTGATCCTTGGATTAGGCATGGCCACAAGCGTCGCGCCGCTCACCACCACGGTCATGAATTCGGTACCACAGAATCGCGTCGGGATCGCATCTGGAATTAATAACGCCGTCTCGAGAGCCGCCGGGCTAATCGCAATCGCCGCGCTCGGCGTGATCATGATTCACGTTTTTAATTACGCGCTGGATCGACATCTCGCGCCGCTCGGCTTGTCGCCACAAACGAGACAAATGTTGGATGCGCAACGCGCGAATCTCGCCGCGGTTAGTTTGCCCCCGGAAATTTCGGCGACGACCGCGGCACAAATCACCGAAGCGATCGATGATTCTTTCGTCGCCGGATTTCGTGCCGTCATGCTGATCGGTGCCGCGCTTGCCGCAGCGAGTGCATTCGTTTCGTTGTTCCTGATTCACGGAAAAACACGTCGCACGAAGCACTGAAATCCAGCTAGACTCAAAGAATGGACATCAGCACGATCGCGAATGTAGCGACGGCCATCACCGTTCTCACCGGCGCGGTGTTTGGCTGGTTTGAAGTGCGTCACCTTCGCCGCGAACGCGAAGAGCGCGCCGCGTTTGAACTCTTGCATGCCATGCTGAGAAGCGAGTGGTTACGATCCGCCGTGCTGGTCGATTCCGTGCCAGACAATGTCGAGCCTGAGATCCTTGAAGGAAATCCGAAGCTGCTGGAAGCTGCGCATTCGATCGCCCTCATCCTCGAGGCGGTGGGCTATGCGGTTTATGCGCGAATTGTTCCGATTTCGATGGTCGACGACATGATGGGTGGTATCGTGCGGGTCACTTGGCGGAAAATGCAACGATACATCGCTCACGATCGCGCCCGTAGCGGTTCGCAAAAAGGTTGGGAATGGTTTCAGTGGCTGCATGATCAACTGGAAAAACACGGGCGGAGCAAAACGAGCTTGCGCCTGGGCGCATTCGAAGCGCATCGAGATTGGCGGCCGTAAGTTGCGTTTAGCTCGTAAATCGCAGAATCTTCCGTCGTGGCTTTTGACCTGAAAGAGATCATCGCGGCGCGGCTGGGCGAGAATTATCAACTGCACGAGCGGCACATCAACCGCACACTCGTCGCCGCACAGCGCGTCATCGGTTTCGATAAAGTCTATGCGCGTGCCAAGGGCGCTTATCTCTACGACATGGATAACGCCGCGTATCTTGATTTTCTGAGCGGTTATTCCGTTTTCAATATCGGACGCAGTCATCCGGTCGTGAAACAAGCGATCCGCGACGTACTCGATCTCGATTTGCCGAACATGGTGCAGATGGATTGCTCGTTGCTGAGCGGTTTGCTCGCCGAAGCGATCACGAAACGCACGCCGGCGCATCTCGACGCGGTTTTCTTTTGCAATTCCGGCACCGAAGCGATGGAAGGCGCGCTGAAATTTGCGCGCGCCGCGACGGGAAGGAAGCGCGTCGTCTCGCTGGCGAGCGCGTTTCACGGGCTAAGTCTCGGATCGTTGTCGCTGATGGGCTGCGAAAGTTTCACGGAAGGTTTCGGTCCGCTCATGGAAGGATTCGACGCGCGGGTGGCGCTTGATGATCTCGACGCGTTAGATCGACAATTACGTTCACGGGACGTCGCAGCGTTTGTGATCGAGCCCGTGCAGGGCAAAGGTTGCCAAACTCCGCAGACCGATTTTTTTGTGCGCGCGCAAGAGCTATGTCGATCTTACGGGACGCTTCTCATTTCCGACGAAGTGCAGACCGGGCTCGGGCGCACCGGAAAAATGTTTGGCTTCGAACATTGGAACCTGGAGCCGGACATCATCACGCTCGCGAAAACATTGAGCGGCGGCTACGTCCCGTGCGGCGCGATCGTGGCGCGGCGCGAAATTTATCAGAAAACTTTTTCGAGGATGGATCGTTGCGTCGTGCATTCGACGACTTTTGGTCGCAACAATCTCGCGATGGCGTGCGGCTTGGCCGCGTTGGAAGTGATCGATAACGAAAAGCTCATCGAGAATGCCGAAAAGATGGGCGCGCTGCTACGCGACAAGATCGACATGTTGCGAGAAAAGCATTCGTTCATCAAAGAAGTGCGCGGCAAAGGATTGATGATCGGGATCGAATTTCACGAGCCGACCGAGTTCAAACTGAAGATGGCGTGGAAGCTCCTGCACAAGATCGACAAGGTGCTTTTCGCGCAAATGGTGGTGACACAGATGTTGAGCAAGCATCGGATTCTCACGCAGGTAGCCGGTCACGCGATGGATGTGATGAAGATTTTGCCACCACTGATCATCGGCGAACGCGAGGTCGATCTTTTTGTCACCGCGCTCGACGATGTGCTGACCGATTGCCGGAAGTTCCCCGGCCCGATGTGGGAAATCGGAAATAATTTCGTGAAAGCGGCGCTCGGTTCGCGGCGTTCGACCGCTTCGGCTCCTACGGTTTCTGCCTGAAATTGAGATTGTGCGGCTTGATCGCGCCCATTACGATAAGGGCTCTGACACAAACCCCGGAGATAAAAAATCATGAGCACTGCCGTTGCTGAATCCAAAAAGAGCGAATCGAAAGTTAGCCAGCTTGACCAGCTGAAAAAATTCACCGTCGTAGTCGCCGACACGGGCGACTTTGAATCGATCAAGGAATTTAAGCCGCGCGATGCGACCACAAATCCGAGCCTGATTTATTCTGCCACGCAAAAGGAAAAGTATTTCCATTTGCTCGATGAAGTATTGGCCGATCGAAAGAAATCTGGCCTGAGCGGCGCTGCGCAAGTCGAGGACATTATTGACCATCTGCTGGTGCAATTCGGATCCGAAATTTTAAAGATCGTGCCGGGTCGCGTTTCGACCGAAACCGATGCGCGCCTCTCATTCGATACGCAAGGTTCGATCGATAAAGGCCGCCAGTTGATCAAGATTTACGAGGAGCGAAAAATTCCGCGCGAACGTGTCCTCATTAAGATTGCATCGACATGGGAAGGCATCGCGGCGGGAGAAGTGTTGGAGAAGGAAGGAATTAACTGCAATCTCACGCTGATGTTTTCGCTGCCGCAAGCAGTGCGTTGCGCGGAAGCGGGCATCGAATTGATCTCGCCGTTTGTCGGTCGCATTTACGATTGGTACAAGGCCGCGAACAAACGCGATTACACCGGCGCGGAGGATCCGGGCGTGCAATCGGTCGAGGAAATTTATACGTACTACAAGAAGTACGGTTACAAGACCGAAGTGATGGGCGCCAGTTTCCGAAACATCAGCCAAATCATCGAGCTTGCCGGTTGCGACCTGCTCACGATCAGTCCGGAGTTGCTGGAAAAATTGTCCGAGTCTTACGATCCGGTGGAGCGCAAGCTCGATCCGGAAAAAGCGAAGAAAGCGGAGGTGCCGCGGCTGGAGATGGACGAGAAAAAGTTCCGCTATCTGTTTAACGATAACGCGATGGCAACTGAGAAGACGTCGGAAGGCATTCGCAAATTCAGCGCGGACATCGTGAAGCTCGAGAAATTCGTCGCGAGCAAACTCTGATTGTCGATCTTGGGCGCGCCGAACACGCATCGTGTTTAACGTCGTCCTGGTCGAGCCGGAGATTCCGCCGAATACCGGCAACGTCGGCCGGCTTTGTCTGGCGACAAGATCGACATTGCACCTGGTGAAGCCGCTCGGCTTTTCGCTGGACGATCGGCAGTTGAAGCGCGCGGGCCTTGATTATTGGGATGAAGTGGATGTGCGCGGTTGGGATTCGTTTGCCGAGCTTCAGAAAGCGCAAGGCGCGAACGCGCGTTACTTTTTTCTAACGACCAAAACAAAGAAGCCTTATCACGAGATTTCCTTTCAGCGCGGCGATTTTCTTGTTTTTGGCCGCGAAACTAAAGGGCTGCCAGAAAAGATGCTCGCCGCTAACATCGACAATTGCATCACGATCCCGATGCACGGAACGCGTAGTCTTAATTTGGCGACGGCGGTGGCGATTGTTCTTTTCGAAGCGATGCGGCAGCAGGCCGTCGCGAAATGAGAGACCGGCCTTTGTTGCCCCCGCGCAACCAAAGCCTTTTCGCGGCGTTTAATTACTTAAGCAGGTTGAATAAATGAACTACCTGCTTTGTCTAAGATCACGAGGAAAAAATTATGAAAAGAACAATTCTCTTAACATGTGTCGGCAGTCTGGCATTCGTGCTGGCGGCCGGCGCTGCGGATGAGCAGAACAATAATCCGCCCCACAAAAAAGGCGGCAACGCTGCTGCGGCTGCTGCAACCCAACAAGGCCAGCCAAATGTCCACGTTCGTTCCACGACTAACGCGCAAATTCACGCGCGGCACATCTCCCCGAATGCTCAGTTTCGGAGCACGGGAGGAATGAACGCGGGCGTTCAGTCGAACGTGACTACGCAAGACCTGCGCGTGCATCGTAATCATCAAATCAATCAATCGGTCGCGACGAATCCGTTGGTGTCCGCCCGCGTGCGCACCGGGGGTTCTCACGTCACCGTGACGAACAACTGGCGCGGAGAGCGTTTTAACAATCAACGCTACTCGGCCTTTCGAAACTACCATCGCGAATTCCACGATCGGGACTGGTGGAGACATCATCACTCACGCATCGTTTTCTATTTCGGTGCGCCCTACTATTGGGATACGGGATATTGGTATCCGGCGTGGGGATATAATCCGGGATACACTTACGAGTACGACGGCCCGATCTACGGCTACAACGGCTTGGCGCCCGATCAGGTCCTGATCACGGTGCAAACCCGATTGCAGCAGGAGGGTTATTACCAGGGTGCGGTGGACGGCACAATGGGGCCGCTCACTCGTCAAGCGCTGGCTGATTTCCAAGCCGACCACGGCCTGGCAGTCACAGCGTCGGTGGACGAACCGACTCTCGCCACGATGGGATTGTCGTAAGCGATCGCGCTTTTTTAACAAGAGCCGCGTGATGGATTCCGTCATGCGGCTCTTTTGTTTTCGCAGAAAGGCGTTGTGTCGAACGCGCACCGCATTATTAGAGAATCGATTGTCGATCTAAGATGGAAACGCCCCAGCTGCTCGCCCAAGATTTGACGCGCTCGTTCCGCATCGGCGCGCGCCGCTTCGATGTGTTGAAAAGGATCTCGATGCAGGTTGCGTACGGCGAAGCGGTTTTTCTGTGCGGCGCTTCCGGCGCGGGAAAAACCACGCTCCTCTATACGCTGGCCGGTTTGGAGCGGCCGGAATCGGGCACCGTCGAATTTGAAGGGCGCAAGCTTTATAACGGGAGCGCTTCCTCGCAGGCAAAATTGCGAAACGAAAAAATGGGATTCGTTTTTCAAGGATACTTTCTCCTGCCGGAATTAACCGCGCTGGAAAATGTTTCGCTACCCGGAATGATTGGGGGAAGATCGACAATAAAAAATGCGGAAGAAAGTTTGCGCGCAGTCGGCCTGGAAGAACGAATGCATCATTTGCCCGCGGAACTTTCCGGTGGCGAACAACAACGCGTCGCTATCGCGCGCGCCTTGACGAACGATCCCGACATTATTTTTGCGGATGAGCCGACCGGAAATCTCGATTCAAAGACGGGCGATTCGATTGTCGATCTTTTGCTCAGCCTGGCGCGTGAACGGAAGAAAACATTGCTCGTCGTGACGCACGATCAGCGCCTGGCGGAGCGCGGCGATCGGCAATTGCACCTCGCCGACGGCATGCTGCAATAGCGTCGCGCAAGATTCTCCGCTTGAATTGCGTCGGATTCGCTGGAGATTTTTCTCGTGATTACAAAAACAGCGACAGGTGGCGCCGGTGGAATGGTGTTGGACAAACCGCAAACTTCCGCCGCGAGCAAGCCCGCAGTAAAACCTGCGAGCGAGCGGGGCAGCGCGAAGAACGCGCAAACAAAAGAATCAAAAATTTACATCGACGGAAAATTTTTTGCGGAAGCCGACGCGAAGGTTTCGGTTTTCGATCACGGTTTGCTTTACGGGGACGGGATCTTTGAAGGCATCCGCTTCTATAATGGCCGCGTTTTCCGGCTGGAAGAGCATCTCGAGCGCTTGTGGGATTCGGCGCGCTCGATCTGTCTCGAAATTCCGATTTCACGTTCCGAGATGACGGAAGCGTTGCTCGAAACGATTCGGCAAAACGATTTGCGCGACGGTTACATTCGGCTGCTCGTGACGCGCGGCGTGGGCAATCTCGGTTTAAATCCGGCGCAATGTAAACGGCCGAGCGTCATCATTATCGTGGCCCAAATCGCGCTTTATCCCGAAGCGGTTTATCGCAACGGATTGACGGTCGTGACGTGCGCAACGCGCCGCACAAGTCCTGGCGCGCTCAATCCGGCGGTGAAGTCGCTCAACTATTTGAACAACGTGATGGCGCGGATCGAAGCGAACCTAGCCGGTGCGGACGAGGCGCTCATGCTCAACGACGCGGGCAATGTGGCTGAATGCACGGCGGACAACATTTTCGTGATCAAGCGCGGGCAGATTTTCACGCCGCCGATCACGGCCGGCGCGCTGCGCGGCATCACGCGCGCAGTCGTTTTCGAGATCGCAGCCGAGCTCGGGATAAAAATTTCCGAGACCGAAATTACCCGGCACGACGTCTTCATCGCGGACGAATGTTTTCTCACCGGCACGGCCGCGGAAGTCATTCCCGTGATCAAAGCGGACGGCCGCATGATCGGAAACGGCAAGCCGGGCGCAATCAGCACGCGCATGATCGTGCGTTTTCGCGAATTGACACGCGAAAGCGGGACGCCGATTTTTTCCTAAGATCGACAATCCCCTTCGGCGCAAAAGGTGCTCCACAGAGCGCGGGTTGAATGTTTCAAACGCTACCAAGTCTAATTTAACAAAGATGCTGTGCGACGTTTGCAAATGTAATGATGCGACAGTTTTCCTGACGCAGATTCTGGAAGGGAAAATGCAGAAGGTGAACTTGTGCGACGCTTGCTCGAAGGAAAAAGGCGTGCAGGACCCGACCGGTTTCGCGCTGGCCGATTTGTTGCTCGGCATCGGCGCAGCCGAGGAGATCGAGAAAGGCGCGCCCACGCAGAAGTGTCCGGTCTGCGGCTTCACGCAAGCCGACTTCAAAAAAACGGGCCGCCTCGGTTGCAGCGCATGCTACCAAACTTTCGACGAAGGCTTGAACGCGCTTTTGAAAGCGATGCACAAAGGCACCGAGCATGTCGGCAAACTTCCGCAGCGCGCTTATCGCGAAATTCAATTGAGCGATAAAATGCGTGCTTTGACCGAAGACCTGAAGAAGGCCGTGGCGGACGAAAATTACGAAACGGCGGCGTCGTTGCGCGATCAAATCAAACGTCTCGAGCACGAGATGGCGAGCTGACCCATGAAATTTTCCAGCGTCATGTCGAGCGCCGGCGAATGGCTGCGCGGGGAAGGCCCACATCACCAAATCGTGGTGAGCAGTCGCGTGCGATTGGCGCGTAATTTAAAAGAGCGCGCGTTTCCCGGTTGGGCGAAAAAAGTGGAGCGCAGCCAGATTTTGGAAGAGATCAAGCCGTGCGTCGAAGAGCTCGCGGAGATGCAGGATTCGTTTTCGGAATTGCTGCAGGACCTTTCCGCGCTCGAAAAACAAGTGCTGGTCGAGCGCCATCTCATCAGTCGCGAGCACGCGGCCAAGAGTGTCGGCAGCGGCGTAGTCATGAATCGCAAACAGACGCTTAGCATCATGATCAACGAAGAAGATCATCTGCGCATGCAATCGATCCGCTCGGGCTTGCAATTAAAAAGCGCGTTCAAGCTGGTGGACAAGATCGACAGTACGCTCGAGAGCAAACTCGATTTCGCTTACGACGCGAAGCTTGGCTATCTCACCGCGTGCCCGACGAATGTCGGCACCGGCATGCGCGCCTCAGCCATGCTGCATTTGCCCGGTCTGGTGTTGAGCGATTTGATCAACCAAGTCATCCAGGCGGTGAACAAGATCGGTCTCGCCGTGCGCGGTCTTTACGGCGAAGGCACCGAAGCGATGGGCAACTTATTTCAAATTTCCAATCAGACCACGCTCGGCGAAAAAGAAGACGAGATCATTTCGCGCCTCACGAAAGTCATCGAGACGATCATTGAGAAGGAACACGACGCGCGGCAAGTGTTGATCCACAAAAAATCGAATACGCTCTGGGACCAAATCGGCCGCGCTTATGGCGTGTTGACCTTCGCGCATGCCATGACGTCGAAGGAAGCGCTCAACTTATTGTCGATCATTAAGCTCGGTGTCGATCTTGGCGCATTCCCGGAAGATCGACGGTTGCCGATCGACGAGCTCTTCATGGATACGCAGCCGGCGCATCTGCAAAAAACTTCGCAGCAGAAATTAAATGCGGAGGAGCGCGACCACTTGCGCGCGCAAATAATCCGCGAGCGTTTGAAAGTCTTTCCTAAACCTGATATTAGTAAGGTAGCCCGGGAATCGGGCAACGGGTCGGCTTCCGAGACCACGAACAATGAATAATTTCACACCGCGCGCGCAGCAAGTCTTGGCGCTGGCCCGCAAGGAAGCGGACCGCTTCAATCATAATTACGTCGGGACGGAGCATCTGTTGCTCGGCCTGATCAAACTCGGGCAGGGCGTGGCCGTGAATGTTCTGCAAAAAATGGGACTCGATCTCGAGACCGTGCGGATGGAAGTAGAGAAACAGGTCGGTTCCGGACCGGAAACGAAAATGGTCGGGAACATTCCGTACACGCCGCGTGTGAAAAAAGTGCTCGCGCTCGCCGGCAAGGAAGCGAAGGCGCTCAACCATTCTTACGTCGGCACCGAACACATTTTGCTCGGTCTCTTAAAAGAAGGCGAAGGCGTGGCGGCGCGTGTCCTGAAAAGTTTGGAAGTCGATATCGACCGCACGCGCACGGAAATTTTGAAAGAGCTCGATCCGAATTTTACTCCGCCCGAAGTGGAAGAAGGTGCGGCGCCCGAAACTGGTTCGAAGAAAGATGTGAAGACACCGGCCCTGCGCGCGTTTGGGCGCGACCTGACCGATCTCGCGAAAAAAGGTGAGCTTGATCCGGTGATCGGGCGGCACAACGAGATCGAGCGCGTCATTCAAGTGCTTTGCCGTCGCACAAAAAATAATCCGGTGCTGTTGGGCGAAGCGGGCGTGGGCAAGACCGCCATCGTGGAAGGTCTCGCGCAGGAAATCGCGAGTGGCAATGTGCCGGAGCTTTTGCGCGATCGAAAAGTGATCACGCTCGATCTTGCCCTGATGGTCGCAGGCACAAAGTACCGCGGTCAGTTTGAAGAACGCATCAAGGCCGTGATGGATGAGATACGTCGATCCAAAAACGTGATCTTATTTATAGACGAGCTGCACACGATCGTCGGCGCCGGTTCAGCTGAAGGTGCGATGGATGCTTCGAACATCATTAAGCCGGCGCTCAGCCGCGGTGAATTGCAATGCGTGGGCGCGACGACGTTGAACGAATACCGCAAGTACATCGAGAAGGACGCTGCGCTCGAGCGCCGTTTTCAAACAGTAAAAGTGGATGCGCCGACGATCGAAGAAGCGATCCAGATTTTGAAAGGATTGCGCCCGAAGTACGAGCAGCACCACAAAGCGAAGCTCACTGATGAAGCGCTCGAAACCGCGGTAAAACTTTCCGATCGTTACATCACCGGCCGATTTTTGCCGGACAAAGCGATCGACGTCATGGACGAGGCCGGCGCGCGCGCCCGCATTAATTCGATGACGCGGCCGCCGGACGTGAAGGAAATCGAAAAAGAGATCGAGACGATTCGCATCGAAAAAGAAGCGGCCATCAAAGCGCAGGATTTTGAAAAAGCGGCCGCGTTGCGCGACAAGGAGAAGCAAACAAAAGAAAAACTCGATGCCATTCTGGCAAAGTGGCGCGAAGAACGGGACGAAAAGGAAGTGCTCGTGACGGCTGACGACATGATGCACATCATTTCGAAAGTCACCGGCGTGCCGCTGCAACGCATGGAGCAGAAGGAAACGCAAAAGCTGCTCGCGATGGAATCCGAGCTGAAGCAGCGCGTGATCGGCCAGGACGAAGCGGTCACTGCCATCAGCAAAGCGCTTCGTCGCAGCCGCGCCGATCTCAAAGATCCCCGCCGACCGATCGGCTCATTTATTTTCCTCGGACCGACCGGCGTCGGCAAAACTTTCCTCGCGCAGAAGCTGGCCGAATTCATGTTCGGCGATCGCGACGCGCTCATCCAGATCGACATGTCCGAGTACATGGAAAAGTTCACCGCATCGCGTTTGATCGGTTCGCCGCCCGGCTATGTCGGATATGAAGAAGGTGGGCAACTTTCCGAAGCGGTGCGGCGCCGCCCGTACTCGGTTGTGCTTTTTGACGAAATCGAGAAAGCGCATCCCGACGTGATGCATTTGCTCCTCCAGATTTTGGAAGACGGCAAGATCACCGACTCGTTAGGCCGAAAGATCGATTTCCGAAACACGATCATCATCATGACGTCGAACATCGGCGCGGAAACATTAAAACGTCAGACGACCATGGGCTTCGGCGCGACTAAACCGCTCGGCGAACATGAGTACGACGCCATGCGCGATAAACTCCTAGAAGAGGCAAAGAAAGCTTTCAAACCCGAATTCATCAACCGGCTCGACGACATCATCGTCTTCCATCAGCTGACCAAACCGAACTTGATCGAGATCGTGCAACTCGAAGTGGATAAAGTGCTCGCGCGTCTCAAAGCGAAAGAAGTGCACATCGAACTGGACGAGCCGGCTAAGGAATTTCTCATCGAAAAAGGGTACGACCCGACTTACGGCGCGCGTCCGATGCGCCGGGCGGTCGAGCGTTATCTCGAAGATCCGCTCGCCGAAGAATTATTGCGCGGCCAGATGAAAGCCGGCGACGTCGTGCACGTTTCGGTGGCTGGCGACAAACTCACGTTTCACGTCGCTGAACCGCAAGGCAGCCCGGCGGCGAGCGCGAGCTGATTGTCGATCTTACGCCCGCGGATGCGCGTCCGCGTAAGCTTTCTTTAAACGCTCGACGGTGACGTGCGTATAAATCTGCGTCGTCGAAAGACTGGCGTGGCCTAACAATGCCTGCACGCTGCGCAAATCCGCGCCGCCATCGAGCAAGTGCGTGGCAAAACTGTGACGCAATTTATGCGGGCTGAGCGAAATCGGAATCGACGTGTGTCGCAGATACCGTTTCAAGATTAACCAGATCGAGCGGGGCGAAATTCGGCCGCGACGGCTGTTGAGGAATAGAGCTGCGCTGTGCACGTTGGCAGCCGAGCGATATTTTGAAATCGCTTCGAGCGCCGGTGCGCCGATTGGGCAAACGCGTTCTTTGCGGCCTTTTCCAAGAACGCGCACAGACTCGGTATAAAGATCGACATGCGAAACATCGAGCGCGGCCAGTTCGCTTAAACGCAAACCGCTGCTGTAAAAAAGTTCCATGATCGCGACGTCGCGCAGCGCCATCCAGATTGGGGCCGCGCGATTTTTCGCAACCCGCAGTGGGGCGCTCAACAGCTCTTCGATTTGCGAGCGGGTGAGAACGAGCGGCAATTTCTTTTCCGCTTTCGGTAATTGCACTTCGCGCGAGGGATCGGCGCGCAATCCTTTGCGTTCGGTCAAAAAGCGGAAGAAGCGGCGCAGCGCGGAGAATTGCAACCGAATGTAAGAGCGCGCCTGGCCTTTTTTCATCGCGGCAAAAAGATAATCGCGAAAATGATCGGCCGTGTATTTCTTCCACGTAACCGTGGGGAATTGCTTGCGAAAATCCGCGAGCGCCTGCCGATATGCGATGAGCGTGCGCGGCGAAGCGTTGCGCTCCACTTCGAGATAACGAAAAAATTCTTCGGCGAGCGGATCGCGCTGCCGGCCCTTCAGCGAAGCGTTACTGCGGCTTTTCAATCGTGTAGCGAGAGACGGCGGCTTGCCCGCTCCCGCTGAACTGACTCTTGAAAATGGGCGGAGGATTGGTCGAAATGACTTCGTAACCTTTCAAGGCAAACTCGGGGTAAACGGTGTTGCTGGCCGGTTCGTAAACGCGATCGCCGGTGAAGTGGCCGTAAAGTTTGTATTCGTAATTATTATCGCTGCCGAAGTTCACCTGTTGCCGGTCAGGAGCGAGTTTTTCTTTCTCGTTGAGCATGACGAGCTGCGAAGTGCTCCACGGCTGCCCCGGTTTGCGCACGTAACCCCAGAATTTGAAATCCGGTTTGTAATAACGCCGTCCGATATAATAATCGCCCGGCGGTTCGGATGCGATGCGTTTCGCCATGTCGATCTTGGCCTGCTGAATTCCTTGCGGGACGGTTTCGCAGCCGGCCAGCAAAATGGCCGCGAGCAGAAGCAATCGACGGCTGAACTGAATCATAACCACGTTCTTTAAATCAGCACCGCCTCTCGCGCAATCGGCAGTTATCAGATTCTATTTTTGCATCGCGCAGCGTTGCTTGTACATTCGTCTTCATGTTCGAGCTGGAAGTTTACGCCGGTGGCGTTCGTGAATTGAACAAGATCCTCGAGTTGGAGCATGAGCTCCAAGTGGTGCCTGGGCTGCGCTATAAAGTCGATCGAAACCACGATCTCGTTTATATGGAGCTGGAGGAGCCGACGATCACGTTTCGCGAAATCCGCACGATCTTTCGCAAGCTCGGTCTTGAACCGCGTTTTATCGGGGCGATTCCGCCGGAGTTGCGACCGAAAACCAAGACGCAGCCCTTGCTCGCGTGAAGAAAACGGCGTCACGAAAACGCCGAACCTCCCGCGGATGATCGCCCACTTTTTGCGTGCGCTCGGCCGTCCATTCATTTCCTTTTGGACATATCTCGGCGAAATCGTGCTGCTGGCCGCGGAAACATTCCGCTCGATCTTCACGCACAAGGTGCGCTGGAAATTATTTCTCAATCAAATCGTCGAGATCGGATTGCTTTCGCAGTTAGTCGTGGTGATCACCGGTGGTTTTACCGGCGCGGTTTTTGCGGCGCAGACTTTTTTCCAATTCAATAAACTTGGCATGGGATCGGCAACCGGCGCAGTCGTCTCAGTCGCCATTTGTCGCGAGCTCGGTCCGGTCTTGACGGCGTTAATGGTAACGGGCCGCGTTGGCGCCGCGATGTCGGCTGAAATTGGCACGATGAAAGTGACCGAGCAGATCGATGCTTTGCGCGCGCTGGCCGTTTATCCGATCGATTATCTGGTCGTGCCGCGCACGCTCGCGATGATGATCTCGATGCCGTTGCTGGTGGCTGAATGTATTGGCATCGGCATCGCGGCCGGTTATTTCGTCGCCATTTTTTTGCTCGATGTGAACGGCACTTATTACATGGCGAACATGGTGCGCTGGACGCTGATGCGCGACATCATCATGGGATTGACGAAAGCTTTTTGTTTCGCCCTCCTCATTGTCTTCATCAGTTGTCACAAAGGATTGAATGCGCGGGAAGGCGCCGTTGGGGTGGGAAAAGCGACCACGGAAGCGGTGGTCGATTCGTCGCTCGCCGTTTTGATCTCGAATTTTTTCCTGACGATGTTGCTGAACATCATTTTTCCGGCGGGTTACCAATGAGACGGAACGTTTAGTGCTCACAAGATGAAAATTGCGAATGTGCGCATCGCCATGATCGATCCACCACCACCGTCTTTACAGCCCACGCCTCCGCCACCGCCGGTTGCGCAGCCTCCCGCCGCCGCCCCGCCGCCGGCGCAAGATCGACATACCCTTCCGATGATCGATGTGCGCGGACTCACGAAACGAATCGGGCAGCAGGAAATTTTGCGCGGCGTAAACCTGACCGTGCCGAAAGGTCAGACGCTCGCGATCATTGGCCGCAGCGGCGGCGGCAAAACCATTTTACTCAAGCATCTCGTCGGTTTGATGAAACCCGACGCCGGCGAAATCTGGATCGACGGCCAAAACATCATCAAGTTGAGCGAGCGCCAACTCGCGGCCATCCGGCAAAAAGTCGGCATCTTATTTCAAGGCGCGGCGCTCTTCGATTCGATGACGGTGGAAGAAAACATCGCGTTCCCTTTGCGCGAAGCCGGCGAACGCGATCCGAAAATTATCCGCCCGAAAGTGCGCGAGATGCTCGAAGTAGTGGAACTGGAAGGGCAGGAACAAAAAATGCCGGTGAGCTTGAGCGGCGGAATGAAAAAACGCGTGGGCCTGGCGCGCTCGATCATTCGCCGGCCGTCATGCGTTTTGTACGACGAGCCCACTTCGGGTCTCGATCCGGTTGTTTCCGACAGCATTAATCGGCTCATCCGCCGATTGCAGGAGCGCTTTCACGTGACGAGCATCGTCGTGACGCACGACATGAAGAGTGCGTTCCACGTCGCGGACCGCATTGCTTATCTCCATGAGGGACAGATTTATTTTGACGGCTCGCCGATCGAGTTGCAGCAATCGAGCGATCCGATCATCCGCGATTTTCTGCTCGGTCGCTCGGAAGAAGCAGCGTAACGACGGCCCGAAAAAGTTTATGTCGATCTTGGAAACGCAAAAAGCATTAGCAAATTCGCGATAGCGTCGCATTTTCAGCAGTCGCAAAATGAATGAGCAAGACAGGGCCGTAGAGTTAAAAGTTGGCGCATTTGTTTTTCTCGGGCTCGCTGTGCTCGGCGCGCTGGTCGTGCAGTTCGGCCGCGTCGGCGAAGGGTTCAAGCATTATTATCCGCTCACGATCGAGTTTCCGGACGCAAGCGGTTTGCTCAAAGGCTCGGACGTCTTGCTGGCCGGTGCGAAAATCGGTCGTGTCTCCGAAGGGCCGCATCTGGTGCGCGGCCACACCGGCGTGGCGGTGCCGTTGCGCATTTACGATTTCGTAAAGATTCCGCTGGGCAGCAAATTCACGGTCGGCAGCTCCGGACTTTTAGGCGATCGGTTTGTGTCAGTCACTTTGCCCAAAGGTGAGCCGAGCGCATACGTGGCGCAGAACACCACGCTACAAGGCGCGCGCGAAACGGGGCTGGATGATCTGACGCGCGAAGGCGACTTGCTCGTGCGCGATTTGCGCGGGGCGGTGCAAAAGATCGATGCAACCGCGACCCGCTTGCACGATGAGGCGCTCTCCCCGGAGAACATGCAAAATCTCAAGGCCAGCATCGAGCATTTGAATAATGCGACAGGCGCGCTGGCCGAGTCGTCGAAAAAATTCGACGGCATTCTCGATAAAACCGATGCGACGATGAGCTCGGCCAAGCAAGCGGCCGAGGAAGCAAAAGCGGCGATCGCCGATGCCCGGCAGGTGATCCAATCGGCGACGGAAGGAAAAGGTTTAATGGCTACTCTGCTGACTAATCAAGAGCTGGGCAACGATCTGCGCGCGCTCATCAAAAATCTGCGCGCGCACGGCGTTCTGTTCTACCGCGACACCGGCGCTAAGATCGACATAAACGCGCGCGACCAAAATGCGCCGCACCGCTCGGGAGGGGGAAGATGACTCCGCTGCTGACAGTCAATCTTCTGCGCGCGCTTTTCGTTACATTTTGCGCCTCGATCGGCGCAATTGTCGCCTCCGAGTTGGAGGGAAACCCGCGGCCGGGAGTGATCATCGGTCTTCTCTTTGGCCTCGTGGTGGTGTTGATCGATCGATTGCTCAAAGGTTTTTCGCTACGCGCGTTTTCTTCGGCCACGTTTGGACTTTTGCTCGGCTGGATTTTTTCGAAATTACTCATCGCCTCACAGGTGCTGATTTATCTCGGGCCGAGCACGCAGTGGGCGGTGGGTTTGATGGTCTACTGCACTTTTGGTTATCTCGGCATGATGCTGGCGATGCGAAGTAACCGCGATGAATTTTCGCTGATCATTCCGTACGTGCGCTTCGCGCGCGAAACCACGCAACACGAGCCCTTGGTGGTGGACACAAATGTGATCATCGATGGACGGATCGCCGATCTTTGCGCTACTGGTTTCCTGAGTCGCGCGCTGATTGTGCCACGTTTTGTTTTGAGCGAATTGCAAACGCTGGCCGATTCACGGGACCCACTCAAGCGCGAGCGCGGCCGGCGTGGCCTTGAAATTTTGAACCAGCTGCAACAATCGCGTGAAATCGATTTAACGATCCATGAAAGCGCGGATTCGGCGGACTTACCGGTGGACGCGCGCCTCGTGCGCACGGCGAAAATTTTGCAGGCGCGTTTGCTGACGAACGATGCGGCACTTTGTCAGGTGGCGCGGTTGCAACAAGTTCCCGCGCTGAATTTGAGCGATCTTTCGCGCGCTTTGCGGCCGGTGGTGGCGAGCGGCGATGAAATTGAGCTGCATCTCGTGAAGGAAGGCCGCGAGCAACATCAGGCGGTGGGATATTTGCCGGACGGA
The DNA here is from genome assembly GCA_041167045.1 of Verrucomicrobiota bacterium. Classification (GTDB taxonomy): domain Bacteria; phylum Verrucomicrobiota; class Verrucomicrobiia; order Chthoniobacterales; family UBA10450; genus CATPCN01. Next base: position 101,341 of record JBEEGW010000007.1, on the reverse strand, counting down.
ACCATGATTGTGGTCAATCATGCGCGTGGTCAGCTCGGCAAAACCGCGATGGTCGCGGTCTCGAGCGTGCTGCAAACGGCGGCCGGTCGGTTGATTTTCGCCGAGCTGAGAGAAGGGTTAGCGAGGGCGAGCTCGTAAATCGGTTGCAACCGGTCTGGGCGAGTGATTAGGAGGGACAGCCAGAGCGAGGACTTATTACGAATCTTAATCAAGAAGTCCTGCCGAATCGCTTGCGCCGATTTCTAATTGATCGAGACTAATTTAGGAAGTGCGCGAAGAAATAGGTAGAGCGCGTTGCCATGAAAATCTACTCTTTCAAGTCGTTCTTAATTCCCGCGATTCTTATCGCGAGCTCGGTGGCGTTCTTCAGCTCGCGGACTCCGGTGCAGAAAACTTTGAGTGGCCATGTGCCCGAAGCGGCTAGGGTTCTGACGCCGGTTTCGGGACTTTCTGCAACTGAACAGTTACACCTGGCTATCGGGCTGCCCTTGCGACAGCCGGACGCGCTGAATAATTTTCTCGCTCAACTGTACGATCCGGCAAGTCCGAACTATCACCATTATCTAACGCCTGACCAGTTCACCGAAATGTTCGGGCCTACGCGTGAAGATTACCAAGCGGTCCTCGATTTTGCGCAAGCGAATGGGTTGACGGTCACTGCGACGCATCCCAATCGCATGCTGGTCGATGTAAGCGGAACGGCCGCGGATGTGGAAAAGGCATTCCGCGTCACATTAAATGTTTATCAGCATCCGAGTGAAGCGCGCACTTTCTATGCGCCCGACGTCGAGCCTTCCGTGGAAGGAACGCTGCCTATTCTCAACATCCGCGGGTTGGATAACTTCGCACTTCCGCGTCCCAGAAGCCACCGCAAGCCAGCGGGAACGAGCGTCACCCCGCGGGCAGGCTCGGCGCCCGGTGGCGCTTATCGCGGTAACGATTTTCGAGCAGCCTATGCGCCCGGAGTTGCACTCACCGGCGCTGGCCAATCGGTGGCTTTAGTCCAATTTGATGGTTATCGCGCCAGCGACATTGCTACTTATGAGAGTCAAGCGGGGCTGCCGAGTGTGCCTCTCCTTAATGTAGCAGTAGACGGCGGGGTCCCGACACCTGGCAAAGACAACGACGAGGTGTGCTTGGATATCGAGACAGCAATTTCGATGGCTCCCGGCCTGTCGCGAGTAATCGTTTACGAAGAGCCCAATGGGATGCCATGGGAAGATATCCTAAGCCGCATAGCTAACGACAACTTAGCCAAACAGGTCAGTTGCTCGTGGGGCGGCGGTGGTCCGAGCGCAACCGGCGAGCAGATTTTCCAGCAGATGGCTGCGCAGGGGCAGACTTTCTTTGATGCCTCGGGCGATTCCGATGCTTTCACCAGTTCTGTAGACTTTCCGGCCGACAGTCCGAATATCGTCCAGGTAGGCGGAACGACTTTGGTGACTACCGATGCCAGCGCTTATTCTTCCGAAAGCGTTTGGAATTGGGGAAGTGGGACCGGAAGCAGTGGCGGAGTTAGCACGTTTTACTCCATCCCGACCTACCAACAAGGGGTTAGCATGGTGAACAACCAGGGATCCACAACAAAGCGGAATATTCCAGATGTCGCGCTAACGGCTGATGACGTTTATGTCGTCTTCAATGGCGGTGCCAGCGGCGTATTCGCCGGCACCAGTTGCGCGGCACCGCTGTGGGCGGGCTTCACGGCTTTGATCAACCAGCAGGCATCGATCAATGGTGTTCAGCCGGTGGGTTTTCTTAACCCCGCCATCTATTCGATTGGTTTGGGACCCGGTTATACATCCGATTTTCACGACATAACGGTCGGTAATAACGCTCGCACGGGAAGTGCCGGCAAATTTGTTGCGACTGTGGGCTATGATCTTTGCACGGGTTGGGGGACACCGAACGGGGCGAACCTGATTGCCGCCCTTACCGGCACACCGACATCCACGCCAACCCCTACTCCTACCCCTGGCGGCACAGCGACGCCCACACCTACGCCAACCCCGACAGTGCCCCCCACACCCACCCCGACACCCACACCGCCTGCTACTGGACCGGCGGTAATGATCTCCCCATTGCCGGGGGCAACCTTTACTTCTTCCAGCGTTACTTTTACTTGGAGTGCCGGTAGCGCTACGACCTACCAGCTTCTGGTCGGTAGCTCTGCGGGAGCCTCCGACATTTTTAACTCCGGAAACATTACAACGCGATCGGCTACGGTGAACAATATGCCGACTGATGGAAGAATGATTTTCGTGCGTTTGCAGTCGCTAATTTCACGGACTTTCCAATTTCATGACTACACTTACACGGCTTCGAGTGGCGTATCTTCTCCGACACCTACTCCTACTGTAACTCCTACCCCGACGGTAACACCGACACCGAGCGCGACTCCGACTCCTAGCGTGACACCTACTCCAACACCGACGCCTACTCCAACAGTTACTCCCACGCCGGCGCCAACCGCCACACCTACGCCACCGGCCACTGGTCCGGCGGTAATGATCTCACCGTTGCCGGGGGCTACCTTTAGTTCTTCCGGCGTCACCTTCACTTGGAGCGCCGGTAGCGCTATAACCTACCAACTCCTGGTCGGTAGCTCTGCCGGAGCGTCTGACATTTTTAACTCCGGAAACATTACTACGCGGTCCGCTACCGTGAACAACATCCCGGCTGACGGTCGAACGATCTTCGTGCGTTTGAGTTCGCTAATTTCGCGAACCTTCCAATCTAACGACTACACTTATAGAGCTTCAGCCGGCGTTTCTTCTCCGACACCAACTCCTACGGTTACGCCGACACCCACGCCCACGGCAGCCCCAACGCCTACGCCTATGCCCACTGCCACTCCGACGCCCACTCCCACGCCGCGCCCCCGATTCTAACCCCAAGGTCGGTAATCAACGCCGCTTCGACGGCTATGCTTAAAAAGCGACTAATTGGGGGATTGTCGATCTTGTTGTATCTCGATGCTCGTGACGCATTCGATCGATAATTCGGGTCAAGTCCCTTCGTTAACGCAGCCCGACCGCGGACCGAACACGAGCCATAACTCCCTCGGCAACCTTGTTTGCGCGCTCAGCGCCGCGAGCCAGGACATTGTCGATGTACGTTTTGTCGGCCACGATTTCGGCGCGACGCTTGCGCATCGGGGCGAAATATTCCCAGAGCTTTTCGAATAGCTCTTTCTTGAAATCGCCGTAGCCCCTCCCGCCTTTGCGAAAGCTTTCACGCATTTCTTCTAGTTCATTTTTTGAAGCAAAAAGTGAATACAGTTGAGTAATTGTCGATCTTGTCGGGTCCTTCGGCGATTCCACCGGGGTGGAATCGGTCACAATGCTCATGACGCGTTTCCGCGTCTCTTTTTCATCGCCGAAAATGTCGATTGTGTTTCCGTAACTCTTACTCATTTTCTGACCATCCACGCCCGGCACGGTTTCAGTGGCTGGTTGAATGCGCGGTTCGGGCAATTTAAAAACATCGCCACCGAACGCTTCGTTCATTTTGACGGCGATATCGCGCGTCATTTCTATGTGTTGTTTCTGATCTTTGCCGACCGGCACAACGTCGCTGTCGTAAATTAAAATGTCGGCCGCCATGAGCACCGGATAACTAAACAGACCAACCGTCGCCGACATGCCGCGTGCGAGTTTATCCTTGTACGAATGCGCTCGCTCGAGAAGCCCCATCGGCGCTATGGTGGAAAGGATCCAGGCCAGCTCGGTCACCTGCGGCACATCGTGCTGCATAAAAAGCGCGCCGCGCTCCGGATCGAGACCGCACGCCAAGAAATCGAGCGCGACCCTTCTCGAATTTTCGCGCAACGTTTTCGGATCGCGCAAACTGGTGAGCGCGTGATAATCGGCGATGAAATAAAATGTTTCGCCCTCCGCCTGCAGCGCAATGGCCGGCCGCATCATTCCGAAATAATTTCCGATGTGGAGGACGCCGCTCGGTTGGATGCCTGACAAAATGCGCATGTTTTGTAATTCTGTAGCGGCGGTGTGTCACCGTCGCACTATTTTTTTGTTCGAGCGACGGTCATAGACCGCCGCTACAGAAGCAACGACAAAACGTTTGTTAAGTTTCACGGCGGAATTCTTGCTAGCTATTCGTCAGTCCATGATTAGATAAACCGATATGGCCGGCAAAAATCCACACCCTGTCTCTGTCGTCACCGGTGGCGCGGGATTTCTCGGCTCGCATTTGACCGACCGGCTGATCGCCGAAGGCCATCGCGTCATCGCGATCGACAATCTCATCACCGGGCATCTGGCGAACATTGCGCACCTGTCCGGCAACGAAAATTATCGCTTCATTAAACATAACGTCTCCAATTACATTTTCGTGCCGGAAGAAAAGATTGACTACGTTTTCCATTTCGCGTCGCCCGCCAGCCCGATCGATTATCTCGAGCTGCCAATTCCGACATTAAAAGTCGGCGCGCTCGGGACGCACAACACGCTGGGTCTAGCGAAAGACAAAAGAGCCGCGTTCATCCTGGCATCGACATCGGAATGTTACGGCGACCCGCTCGTGCATCCGCAAAAGGAAGATTATTGGGGCAACGTCAATCCGATCGGGCCGCGCGGCGTTTACGATGAAGCAAAACGTTTCGCCGAGGCGATGACCATGGCCTACCATCGCTTTCACGGTGTCGATACGCGGATCGTGCGCATCTTTAATACGTACGGCCCGCGCATGCGTTTGCGCGATGGGCGCGTCGTGCCGGCGTTCATCGGCCAGGCGCTCAGCGGCGTGCCGCTCACTATTTTCGGCGACGGCTCGCAGACGCGCTCATTTTGTTACGTGAGCGATTTGATCGACGGAATCTTTAAGCTGGCCATGAGCGATTTTCACGAGCCGGTCAACATCGGCAACCCGCGCGAGATGACGATCAAACAATTCGCCGATGAAATTATTCGAATCACGGGGACAAGATCGACAATCGAATACAAACCGTTGCCCGAAGACGACCCGAAAGTGCGGCAGCCCGACATTACGCGCGCGAAAAAAGTTCTCGGCTGGGAACCGCGCGTCGATTTTGATGAAGGAATCGCAAAGACGATCGCATATTTTCGCGATTGGATCGGGCGAGCGGACACGCGCTGAGACGAACGAGCCCCGGTATTCTATTCTCAGAGCGAGGGGGGAATTTTTTTAAAGCGCGCGACAAAGCCGCGATCGGCAGCCTGCGCCCAAAGCGCGACGAGATCATGTGCGTTGGAGGTTTCGGTAAAGGTGTGTCGGCCCGGCGCAAGAAAGCGTGCGCCGGTGTAGAATGTGCCGTCGAGTAAACCGGCGACCGCGCCCTCCCGCGCGACGATTTCATACGGTGCGGAAATGAGGATATCGAAATCCGCGCGGCGAAAGTCATCCGCCGACGGATGCAGAATTTTTCCAACCACAGACAATCCGTCGCCGACAGGCAGATAATTGGCCTGAATGAACTCGCGGGTCCGGGGCGAAAATCTTGCTGAAAAGAGAGTCGCGACGACATGTGTTTGCGTTTCGATGCAACGCTCAGCCGCGTTATCGATGGCGAGTCCCTTCTCGATTTGCATCATTTCAATACGCTCCAAAGCAGGGCGAAAAGCGCGTGAACGAAAAATCGTTTCACCCTTGCAATCCAAGACAGGCTCGTCGCGACCGGTGAGGGCGACGACCGAGCGGATCAAATTTGTTTCTGGTCTGCTCTCGTCTTTCCAGAAGTTTGGCTTCGCCATCAGAAAAGCGACTTCTGCCAATGCGACGACAATTGTTAATGAAACTTGGCCATATATTCGTGTGTCATGTGACTTCAACGCAGTCAGACGATTCGAAAGTGTAAACAACGCGCCGGACGTCAGCGCAAACGCGAGGGGAAAGTTTGGGAGATAAGTTCTGGAAATGGGAGGCCAGAAAAAGTGAAGCGCAAAAAAGTAAATTGAGCAAAGCAGTAGAACGAATGTTCGGAGGGTCGCCAGATTTACATCACGCGAGTTCCGTACGACCCAGCGCGCTGCAAGAGCGCAGACTACCAACACGGTCGCAAAACCGACAATCGCGTAGATGCGATTGCTGTGGAAAAGCACTTTGTTGCGATAAACGCGCTCGGCCAACAAATTGTAATCGAAAACCCCGTACTCGAAATCTCGCCAAACGCCGTTCCAAGCGAAAAACAGCATGATGGCCGCTGAAGGAAGCGCGGTCGCGCCTAAGAACGCTGTGGCAATTCCCGGTAACTTTCGCGGCCACATGTCGATCTTGTTGTATTTCGTTGCGAGCAATAACACCGCCGCGCTTAAGAAAAGAGTCATCAGCAGCACGATCGACTTCATCGAGATTGCGAAGCAAAGACCGAAGAGCAAACCCGCGACCAGCGTCCGCCGAAAATCGATGGCGCGCGAAATCAATGCGAGCACGCAAAGAAGCCAGAGCGCCGTCCACAAATTATCGGCGCGAAATTGGAAAGCGAAGTTGCGATAGCCGCCATAAAGGCTCAGTCCGATAACCGCCCAGATGCCGGCACGCCGCGAAAAAAGCCGCGCCGCGATTTTGTAGGTGCACCAAGCAGTGATGAAATAGGTCGGGAGCAGAATGAAGCGCATCCAATAAAGGATGGTGGCGCGCTCTCCGAGCAGAGCCACAATTGGCGCGAAAAGCAGATGAAAAAGCGGCATGTTGTTGCTAAAGACATCGCGGTACTGGATTTGGCCCTGGGTCCACGCCCACATGATGTGCAGATGCGCCGGCTCGTCGGTGTTGAAGCGCTGGTGCAGCACGCTCAGAATGTTTAGAACAATGATGAGCGCCCAGAAAGTGGTCACCGCAAATAGTTCGATCGGTCCAGCCAAGGCGAAGTATTTCGCGGCACGTTCTGAAAACGAATCGATGCGGTGAGATTTTTGAAACTGCATTGGCAATAACTTCACCGCGATTAGCAAAGGTGTTCGCTGCTCAATGTGAGGTGAACGAGCAAACTGGTTGTCAGAAAAAGGTCGCGTGAGCGGCGTTTGGCACTCAGCGGTATTTCGGATCTTTCGCCTGCTTGCGTACCGCCACAAAAAGTCGCCCGATTCCCATTTGGCTGACGTGATTCGCGAGAAAAACGGGAATCGCGCCGCCAGTATCGGTGTAGACGAGATATGTTGCGTGGGTTTTGTCCGGACCGCTCGGTTCGAGCAGCCAGCCCCCCTCGCAAACCTTCACTCGGACGACGCCTTTCTTTTCCGGTGGGCCGAGGTCATTGGCCGTTTCCCACTCATGTAAATAAACGAGTCCATCCTTACCCGGCCACGACTTTGTTCGGCCGCGCAAGGTGTAATCGCGGTCAGCGCAAATCTTGGGCGAAAGTCGCTGGTAGGAGATGATCGAATCGCCTTCGCGTGTGATGAGCCGACACTCCGCGGTAACCGGCATGAAGTTTGGATAATTTTCTAAATCGTCGATCACCGCATTTACAATGCGGCTGGGCGCATCAATTTCGCCGATTGCTTTGAATTCCTTCACCGAAGAACCGGCTCGCAGCCGGCTGTAAATCATGACACCATTGGATTCGGAGGCGAGTTTCCATCCATCCTTTGGGTCGATTGAGTTAAACGGCGCCGAGGCGGCGCAGATAGTTCCACAAAGAAAAACAAAGAAGATTCCGACAAAAATCCGCTGCGCCATTTTTTCCAGATCGACACAGCTAAACTTGCGAAACTCCATTGGCGAAAAAGCTCCACCTATAGACGCACTTTACGCTTGTGCGTTCATTTTGTTATGTCGCCGATTTGTTCGGTCTGCAGAACGATCCCGGCGTAAGGTGGTTTCCCGCCGCGATATTTGCCGGCGCTGAATGGTAATGAACGATCGACGCTCAGCTCCGCGCTCGTTCTCGACGGCGGTAAAGCGCTTGAGCGCTCGCGAGCAGGCAGATTGCGCCAGGAATCCAACCCGCTTTGAATTCGGGCACGGGAAGAAATGTGATGTTACTTATTGCAATTTGGGAATTGCCAAAACCAGTGTCACCATATTGAAAACTAAAAGTCAGACTTCGAATCGCTGAGTCGAAGGTTATAGTAGCATTACCGTCGCCCGAGCCCGGGCCGCCATGAGGAGAATCGCCAATGCCGGTAAGCGTTTGCGAGAGACCGCTACCGGAAAGTTGAACCACCGGACCAACATTGATGATGGTGGGAGCGACCAGCGTTACTCCATCAATGCTCAATCCTGTGATACTGGTTAATGTGTCGTTGGTGGTGCCTTGATTGATCCCGAAAATGGTCAAAGAAACCCCGGTCACTCCCTGAAGATACGCTGCTGGAAAACTGATCGTGACCGTGATCGATTTGTTGGTGGTTAATCCCATCGACATGTCCAGCGACTGTTGCACCGGCGAAGTCCCGCCTTCCATCGTGCTGTCGATGGCGGGTGTTTGGATACCAGTCGTGGGATCGGTCGTAAACCGGCCGGTTTGACCGGTGAACGTAACAGTGATGTCGTTGCCCGGACTTGCCGGATCCACGTCGAAGGAATTTGAAAGCGAGCCAGCTGCCCACGTCACCGCGCTCCAGTCCAGCACAACAGCTTTCGCGTTCGCAGCGAAAAGCGTTATGAAGGTGAACCCGAGAGCGAGACAGAGTCTCATTATGGAGTTTATAGCACTCGCTATGCCCACCCCATTTAAACCACAACTCTATCTGGCCTTTATGCTAGCCCGGCCACCCGCGTCAGGCCTGTCCAGCCGCACAATAGCCTTGACGTGGAGGCGCCGGATTTCTAAGACTCCGGCTACCTGAGGCCCAAATGAAAAACCATTCTCCTGCGTATGCCCGAACCATCGGCATCGGACTGTCGGGCCTTTTTCTTGTTTTGACCTTCGCCTTAAGTCAGCCGGCCGCTGCCCAAGAGGAGCCGCTGCCATTCGATCCATTCGAAGTGGGCCTCACATATAATTACATCCACGCGGGGGATGAAGATCGCGTGAACAATTTGCACGGCGGTTCAGGCGACATTTTTTTTAACGTCAATCGTTGGCTCGCGTTGGGCGGCGATTTTATGGCGGATTACGGGAACAGATCGCTCCGCATTTCTGGCGAAGGGGCGAATGTCGATCTTGATCGCTTCGTTTACATGGCCGGGCCGCGCCTGAGCTTTTGGCCTCGGCCGCGGCTCAGGATTTTTGCCGAGGGAATGTTCGGCGGCGCGCATGAAGACGAACACACCACCATCAGATTTCCGCGCAATTTGCTCGTCAACAGCGAAAGGTCGGATGACGGCTTTGCCTTCGATTTCGACGTCGGCACTGATTGGCGTCTGACCGAACGTTTGTCATGGCGCGTGATTCAAGTCGGCTATCTCGGCACAGGTTTTTCTCTGCGCAATGGCGATGATTGGCAAAGCAACCTGCGCGTTTCCACCGGCATCGTTCTCAGTTTCGGCGGACGAGAGAGCAGAGAAGTGCGCCAAACAACGACCGTCACCACGGCGAAGTGAAGGCGGCGCGCTCGCCTGTTTCCGCTCCTGAACCTCCAGCCGACGACGCAGCTTCACAATCCTCTGAGATCGTCTGTCCGCTCTGCGGTAGCGTTGGCGTGCAGGAAAAATGCAAAATCATTTGCCGCAGCGAAATTTGCCGCGGCCGTGTCATCCTGAACTGCTCGGAATTTTAACGCCGAGCTCCCGCGACAAGATCGACATACCCGCGCGCGGAGTGAAATAATCCGCGCGAATATTTCTTTTCAAGCCAGGGCAAAACAGGGACAACTGCTAGGCCGAGTTTCGATCGTTTTACGCCATGGCCATCCTGCCGCGCATCATTTGCCTCAATCTTGGTTCACAGACAATCGGGCTCGCGGAGTTTGAAGCTCAGCCAAAAGGCGGGCTGATTCTCCACGGCCAGCGTTTCCGCGAAATCCTGGGCGCCGACGCCGCCGACGAAAACGCGCGATGCGCGCAGATCGTGCGCGCCCTGCGGGAGATGATGAGCGAGCTGCAATTGAAAAGCGACCGCGTGAATTATGCGGTCGCCGCGCAATCGGTCTTCGCCCGCTTTGTCAAACTTCCCGCGGTCGAAGAGGAAAAGATCGAGCGCATCATCGGTTTCGAAGCGCAGCAGAATGTTCCGTTTCCAATCGATGAAGTGGTTTGGGATTATCAGCTCGTCGGCGGCGGCGCCGAAGAACAGATCCAGGTCGTGCTCGTCGCGATCAAGGCCGATTTGCTTGAAGGAATTAACGCCGCGGTCGAAGCCGCCGACTTGCACACGGCGATTGTCGATGTGGCCACCATGGCGCTCTACAATGCGTTTCGTTACAACTACGCCGATGTCGGCGGCTCAGCGCTCCTCGTCGATATCGGTGCGCGCACTACGAACCTGCTCTTCATCGAATCGGGAAAAATTTTCTCGCGCAGCGTTCCGATTGGCGGCAGCTCCATCTCATCGATCATCGCGAAAGAATTTGATGAGCCGTTTGCGGCCGCGGAATACCGCAAAAAGCGAGATGGCTTTGTTAGTCTGGGCGGCGCTTACGCCGAGCCTTCCGATCCAGATGTGGGGCGTGTTTCAAAAATCGTGCGCACCACCATGACGAGGCTGCATGCCGAAATCATGCGCTCGATCAGTCATTACCGTGCGCAGCAGCAGGGTTCTCAGCCGGCCAAAGTTTTTTTGTGCGGCGGCACGGCCAGCACGCCGTACATGCGCGAATTTTTTCAGGAAAAATTGCAGGCGCCGGTTGAGTTTTTCAATCCGCTGCGCAACGTCGCCGTCGCCGAAAACGTTGTCGCGTCCGAAGTCGCGCGTTCCGCGCATTTACTCGGCGAGCTGGTCGGTCTCGCTTTGCGCAGCGCGACGACCTGCCCGATGGAGCTGAACTTGCGGCCGGCGAGTGTGGTGCGCGCGCACGCGCTGCAAAGACGGCGCCCGATTTTAATTTTGGCCGCCGCGTGCTTCGTGCTCGGGCTGCTGGGCTGGGGAATTTATTTTGCTTTCGGCGCGCGCGCATTGCACCAGGCGGCCGACAAGATCGACATAAAAATAAGCGGGATGCGCGCGATCGAATCGCGAATGAACGAAGTGCGCAAGCAAACCAATTCGCTCGACAGCGTGGCCGCGCCGCTCCTCGATGCGATCAACGATCGAAACTTTTGGCTCGAGATCATCGAAGAATTAAACGCGCGTCTGCCGAAGGAAGATATCTGGATCACGGAATTGATTGCCACTTCTGGCGGCAAACCGGTCGGCGGCCAATTGCGCGGCGGGCGGCCCGAACCGAGTGCGACGCCGTCTGCCACGCCGGCGCGTTCCGGAGCAACCACCGCCGTCGCCACTCCCGCCATCGACGGAATTTTGGTGCGCGGCCTTTACATGTTCAACCCAAAGCAACAGGAGGTGGTGGTCGATTATTTCCGGAACCTGGTCGCGTCGCCTTATTTTTCGATCGATCCGAAAAATCAAGCCGCCGTCATGAAGCCGAGCACGCCGAACAACAGTGAATGGGCTTTTCCTTACGAGCTGCGTTTGCCGTTGCGCAAGCCGGTCAAACTTCCATGAATTGGTTTCGCCAAAATCGATTTCTCGGCATGTTTTTCGTCGCGCTCGGTGGCGCGACGCTGCTCGCGCTCGTGGTGGTTTGGATGGCCAAGAGTAATTTTGACGAAGCGTCGAATCACTTCAGTGAAAATGCGGCGGAGCTGAGTCGGCTGGAGCGACTCGCGCCTTATCCGACGGAAAGCAATGTGGCCAAAATGAAAGCACAAGCGGTCGAATACGCGAGTGCACTCGAAAAACTAAAGGCTGACCTGAAGACGCTTGTGCTGCCGGTCGCGCCGCTGGAGCCGAACCAATTCCAATCGCAATTGCGCCAGGCGATGGGAAGCGTGAGCGAAAAAGCGCGTACGAACAAAGTAAAGCTGCCGGACAATTTCTATCTCGGATTCGATGAGTTCGCTTCCGCGCTGCCGAATACGGCGGCGGCGCCGCTGCTCGGCCAGGAGTTGGCGCAGGTCGAGCTTCTCCTCGGAATTTTGATTGAGGCGCGCATCGACGCGATCACGGCGTTCACCCGGACACCGTTGCCGGAAGAACATGGTGCCGCGGCCGCGGCTTCGCCTTCAGCTGGCCGAAAACCGAATGTCGATCTTGGGTCCAAAATGGTGCAGCGCAGCGTGGTGGAAGTTACGTTCGCGGCCAGTTCGTCCGCTGCGCGCAAAGCTTTGAATCAAATCGCGAGTGCGGACCGGCAGTTTTTCGTCGTTCGCACCTTGCACGTGTTGAACGAAAAAGAAAAAGGCCCTCCGCGCGAAAGCGTTCCAGAAACGAACGCAACGGCCGCGGCGCCGACGGCTTCGGCAAAACCGGGAGCGAACCCAGCGCTCAATTTTATTGTCGGCAATGAGCACATCCAAACTTCCGCGCGGATCGAGATCGTGAAGTTCGCATTTTGAAATCGATGGACTGGATTCGCGAACATTATGAGCGCGTTGCGGCAATCGCGGCGCTGGCGTTTCTTTTGGCCTGTTCGATTTTCATTTGGCGCAACGCCGCGCAGTTTGGATCCAATTATTCCCCGGCGCCCGCGCCGCCGCCGAAACCGGCTGCTCCTTCAGCACGAGCGACGGAATTGGCGGCCGCTGCCAAAAAAATTCATCAGCCCGCGCAATGGACTTTCGGCGGACGTTCCGGGCTCTTTGTGCCGGAAAAACATTTCATCGGCTCTAATGGCCAACCAACCACGCTCAAGAGTACCGAAGTCCATCCGCCTGTGCCTAACGAGTGGCTGGAAGAATTTGGATTACCGATCGCGGATGCCGATGTCCTCACGCAAGACCCGGACGCCGATGGCTTCAATAATCTCGACGAATGGCAGGGCCACACCAATCCGACCGACAAAAGCTCGCATCCTAATTACATCACGAAACTGAAACTGAAATCGTACGCGCAGGAACCTTTCCGCCTCGTTTTTTCCTCGTGGGTGGGCGACACCTTCGGGATCAATCGAATCGATCCGAACCAAAAACGAAGCGCCATGTCCGACAATCGGATCGACACGACGCAGGGGACGCAGTTCCTAAAAATCGGCGACGTCATTCGCGGCACCAGTTATCAAATCGCCAAATTCGCCGAGAAATACGACACGGACCGGTTCGGCACGCGGGTCGATGTTTCCGAGCTCACGCTGCTCAATCAACAAAATCAACAGGAAGTGATCCTGGCGCGCGGAAAAGAAATCACCTCGCCGGAGTCGACCGCGCACTTCGTTTACCAATGGAACAACTTGAATCAGGAATTTGTGAAAAGAACCGGCGACGAATTTTCATTGAAACCGGAGGAGCAGATCAAATATAAGTTAGTGGACGTTGCGCCGGGCAAAGCGGTCGTCATCAACACGGAGAAACCAAACGAACCGATCGAAATTTCCCTGCTCCCGCCATAACCCTCGCCGGCCAAGATCGACATGAAAAAAAATACATTTCGGTTTTGCTTCGGGACAGCGTTGATTTTGATGTGCGGCGGGTTGCTCGCGCAAAATGTGGAGCGAATTGCCGAGCGCGAAGTGTCGCGGCGCCAAGCGAAACTTCCGGAAGGCCGGGCTGCTCTCGAGCGTGGCCGGGTGGCGATGGAAGCGAAAAACTATCCGGTCGCGCATGAAGAATTTCGTACGGCCGTAAACTTTTTGCCGGATGCGGTCACGAGTGGGAAGGCGCACGACGAAGCGGTGCAGGGATTTTGCGACAGCGGAGTGAAGCTGGCGGAGGTGCGGATCGCGGACGGAAAATATGCGGAAGCGGAACAGATCGCGCGCGAAATTTTAAGCGATCGTTACAATCCAAATTGCGAGGATGCGAGGGAACTGCTGGCGAATTTGCAAACGCCGGGTCGGCTCAACAAAACGATGGGCCCGAAGTTCGTCGCGAAAGTCGAGGAAGTGAAAAGACTCCTGAGCGATGCGGACGGTTATTTCAACAGCGGACGCTACGACCTTGCTTTCAAAAAATATGAGCAAGTTCTGGCGCTCGATCCGTACAACGTGACGGCACGGCGCGGCGAAGAAAAGATCGACAATACGAAGTACCGCTACGGCGAAGAAGCTTACAACGAGACTCGCGGTCGCTCGATGTGGCAGGTGGAAAAAGGTTGGGAACAGCCAGTCCATCAATATGGACAAACCAGCGGTGGGACGCTCGCCGAAGCATTTAATAAGGACGCAACCGGCACGGCGCGGATCACGAACAAGCTCAACAGCATCATCATTCCGAAAATCGAATTTCGCGACGCGAGCATTCGTGAAGCGATTGATTTTATTCGCCAGCAAGCGGCCGCCAATGATCCCGGCACTGATGGACGCAAAGGCGTGGATATCGTTTTGCGCCTGAGTCCGCTAGGGCGTCCAGCCGAAGTAGTGCCGGCTCCGGTTGAACCGGCCGCGACACCAGTTCCGGGCGCGCCACCCGAGACCGCTGCGGCCGCGACTCCCGTAACCGCGACGCCAGTTCCGGCCGCGACGATTGCCGCTCCGGCTTTTTCAGCGGCGGACGCGCGCATTACGATCACGTTGAATGAAATTCCACTCGGCGAAGCGCTTCGTTACATCGCGAGCCAGGCTGGCTTGAAAGTGAAAGTGGAGCCGTACGCGGTTTCGATCATTCCGATTACCGAACAAAGCAATGATCTGCTCACGAGAGAATATCGCGTGCCGCCCGGATTTATTAGCAGCACGGTAAACATCGGCGTGTCCGCTTTGAATCAACCAGCCGCGGCCGCCGCGACCGGCGCGCCGGGAGCACCGGCTCCAGTCGCGCCTGTTACCGGCGTCGGTAAAGACACGCAAGAATCTACCGGCGGTCATCAGTTGGTGAATCGCGAAGGCGCCAGAGAATTTCTGCAAAGCCAGGGCGTGCCATTCCCGCCGGGTGCGAGTGCAAACTTCATGCCGCAAAGCAGCCGGTTGATCGTGCGCAACACGGAAGATAATCTCGAGCTGGTCGACGCGATCGTGGAGCAAGCGAGCGTCTCCGGCCCGAAGCAGGTTGAGATCGAAGCGAAGTTTGTCGAAATCACGCAGAACAATTTAAAAGAGCTCGGTTTCGATTGGCTCCTCGGGCAATTCAATATCGGCAATCATCGCATTTTTGGCGGAGGCGGCACTTCCGGAACCGGGGTTCCGGTGAGCAGCGCCGACTATCCATTTACTCCGCCCGGTGGGCAGCCCGTTGGTCAATTCCCAGTCACGGCCGGAAATCGCAGCGGTAATTTTTCGATCAGCGCAAACGCGATCGATGCGTTGCTGTTTCCAACCACTGGCGCGTCCGCTGTGGCACCCGGCATATTCGGGCTTAGCGGTGTCTTTACCGATCCGCAATTTCAACTCGTGATTCGCGCGCTCAATCAGAAAAAAGGTGTCGATCTTCTTTCCGCGCCGAAGATCACCACCAAAAGTGGCCAGCGCGCCGTCATCGAAATCGTGCGCGAGTTTCGCTACCCGACACAATTCACTGAGCCGAAAGTCCCCGACATCAGTGGACGCGGCAGCAGTAACTCGACAACGACGACCATTGCGTTGCCTGTCGTCGGACCTTCAACGCCGACGAATTTCGAAACGCGAAATACAGGCGTCACGTTGGAAGTGGAACCAGTCGTCGGACCTGATGGCGTAACGATCGATTTGAATCTTGTTCCGCAGGTCGTCGAGTTTGAGGGATTCATTAACTACGGAAGCCCGATCAAGACGGTCAATCCAGCCCTTCTCGGTTTTGTCACCGGCGGTGTCAGTGCGCTCACCGGCGTGAACCAGGCCATTACGCTCACAGACAACGTCATCAATCAACCCATCTTCAGCACGCGCAAAGTAACGACGAGCGTGAGCGTGTGGGATGGCCAGACGGTCGTGCTCGGCGGATTGATGCGCGAAGACGTGCAGAAAACCGAAGATCGCACGCCGATCCTCGGCGACATTCCGATTTTCGGCCGGCTCTTCCGCACCAACGTCGATCAACACATCAAACGTAACCTCGTCATCTTTGTGACGGCGCACCTCGTTACGCCGGGCGGCCAGCTCGTCAATCCTAACGAAGAAGACGAAGAGCAGGACGTCGTTCAACCTCCGATTTTGCCGGAGGTGCCAATGTATAAAAAATAACGTGCCCGTCGTCGGGATCACCGGTGGAATTGCCACCGGCAAAAGCAGCTTCTGCGATTGTCTGCGCGAAATCTTTCCGCAGGCCGAATTTTTTAACGCCGATCATGCGGCCCGCCAACTTGTCGATCTTGATCCGCAAGTGCAGACGGAGTTGCGGCGCGAATTCGGGGGCGAGACTTTTTCCGAATCAGGAGAGTTGAATAGAGCGAAGCTTCGCGCCATAGTGTTTGCCGACGCGACGAGGAAACGCGCTCTCGAGCAAATTCTTCATCCGCGCATTCGCCAGCAATGGAGCGCCGCAAGCCGGCGCAACTCGACCGAGCTTTTCTTTGCGGACATTCCACTTCTCTATGAAACCGGCGGTGAAACCTTGTGCGAGCGCGTGGTGGTGGTGGCTTGTTCGGAACAAATACAAATGAAACGATTAATGGCGCGCTCAAAGCTCGAGCAATCCGTTGCGCAGCAAATTATCCGCGCGCAAATGCCTCTCGCGGAAAAAATCCAGCGCGCCGATCACGTCGTTTGGAACAATGGAGACCGCGCGGTGCTCGAAACGCAGGCGCGTTTGCTCGCCAAAGTTTTTACACAATAAGATGGACGAAGAAATATTAAGTTCCGCGCCGCCGGCTCCGACTGAGATCGCGCCGCCCATCGCGTCGGAGCCGAGAAAAGAT
Source organism: Verrucomicrobiota bacterium (assembly GCA_041167045.1). GTDB lineage: Bacteria > Verrucomicrobiota > Verrucomicrobiia > Chthoniobacterales > UBA10450 > CATPCN01. Next base: position 84,555 of record JBEEGW010000007.1, on the reverse strand, counting down.
CTGCCGGCTTCGTTGAGCTTGAATGAGCTTCAACTGCTGCCGGCCGAAGAACTCGAGGCGCTTTGTCATCGGCTCGATGTGCGCATTCATCCGGGGCGTTCGCGACATTTTCAGATTGTCGATCTTGTCCGCGCCGCGCTCAGCCTCAAAATCCCGGTGAGCGCGGAAGGTTTCTTCGATCAGGTCGCGGACACATTCGGAATGCTGCGTTGGCCGCGCTTTAATTTTCTGCAACTGCCGGAAGACGTTTGCGTGCAGCGCGAGTTGCTTCAGCTATTTCGTTTCCGACCCGCACAACGCATCGCCGGCATGCTGCGTCTGCCCATGAACCGCGAAAAATCGCTCATGCTCGATGAAGTCACGTCGATCGAAGGCGTGCCGGCCGAGCAATGGAAAGAACCGACCGATTTCGACAAGCTTACGCCGATGTTTCCGGAAGGCCGGATCCTGCTTGAGAATCCGAAGACGAATTCGATCAGCGCGCGCGCGATCGATTTAATTGCACCGCTTGGTCGAGGTCAGCGCGGATTGATTGTCTCGCCGCCACGTGTGGGCAAAACGATTTTGCTGAAAGAAATTGCGCGCGCCATCCGCGTGAATCATCCCGAGATCGAATTGATCTTGTTGCTGGTGGACGAGCGCCCGGAGGAAGTGACCGATCTCGAACGCGAGATCGATTGCCAGATTTATCATTCGAACTTCGACGAGAACGTACATCGACATGTCGAAGTGGCGGAACTGGTGCTGGAACGCGCGAAACGTTTGGTCGAACTAAAAAAAGATGTCGTCATTTTGCTCGACAGCCTCACGCGATTGGCGCGGGGTTATAATAAATTGCAGCCGGGCAGGGGACGCATCATGTCCGGCGGCGTGGAATCGAAAGCGCTGACCAAGCCGAAGAAATTTTTCGGCTCGGCGCGCAATGTCGAAGAAGGCGGAAGTCTCACGATTCTGGCGACGGCCTTAATCGAGACCGGCAGTCGGATGGATGAATTGATCTTCGAAGAATTCAAAGGCACGGGAAACATGGAGCTGCATCTCGATCGCGCGCTCGTGGAGAAGCGGCTTTTTCCCGCGATCCACATTTTGCAATCGGCCACGCGTCGCGAAGATTTGCTTTATCATCCGGACGAATGGGAGCGTGTGCAGCTCTTGCGCAAAACGATGGCCGCGCTGCCGCCAATCGAAGCGATGGAAAAATTAATCGGCAACCTGGAAGCCACGAAGACGAACGCCGAATTACTCTTGAGCGGATTGAAGTGATCGCGAGTGCTGCGCAGCTGGAAGAGCTGCTTCCGGAATTAAAAAAAGTCGAGCGCGTCGCGATCGATACGGAAGCAGACAGCCTGCATTGTTACTTCGAGAAACTTTGCTTGATCCAGCTCAGCTTCAACGATCGGGATCATCTGATCGATCCGTTGGCGAATGTCGATCTTGCGCCGCTGTGTGCAGCCCTGGCCGGAAAAGAAATTGTGTTGCAAGGCGCTGATTTCGATCTGCGTTTGCTGCGACGCGCTCTCAATTTTGTTCCTGATAAAATTTTCGACACTGTGATCGCTGCGCGTTTGCTCGGCTATCGCGAGTTCAGTCTCGCGGCGCTGGTCGAGCGTTACTTCGACATCAAATTGTCAAAAGGTTCGCAGAAAGCGAACTGGGCGCAGCGCCCGCTTCCGGCCCGCATGGCCGAGTACGCGATCAACGACACGCATTATCTTTTGCCGCTCGCCGAAAAACTGGAGCAGGAACTGATCGCGCGCGGGCGGCTGGAGTGGTTCCGGCAATCTTGCGCGCGCGCGATTGAGCAATCGGGCGTGCAACGCGCGCGCGATGCAAGTGAAGCGTGGCGCATCAGCGGCGCAGGAAAATTGCGCGGGCGCGCCGCGGCGGTGTTGCGGGAGCTTTGGCGCTGGCGCGAAGCGGAGGCGCAGGCTGCCGATCGGCCGCCGTTTCACATTTTGCAAAACCATTTGCTCATCCAGGCGGCGGAAGATTTTGCGGCGGATCAAACTCCGCAATTTCGACATTTCTCGGCACGTCGCGCAGCGACTTTTCAGGAAGCCGCGAATCGCGGGTTGCAAATGCCGGAAGCGGAATGGCCGGAGCGTCCGCGCCGAGTTTCAACTCGGCCCACGCGAGAAATGGAACGCGTGGCGGAAGAATTGAAGACGCGCCGCGATTGTGCCGCAAAGGAACTTGATCTCGATCCAGCGGTGATCGCGCCACGCGCAACGCTCGAAGCCATCGCTGCGAATAAGAATGACCACGCGGCGCTGCTTGTGCCATGGCAACGCGAATTGCTTTCGCTCAATTAGTCCGCGCCGCGCAGATATAAGCTTGACGAAAAAAACGTGCGGCCTCACAAAACAAGGCGCCGAAATGATTCACTCTCTTAGTTCAGCGAGGCATATGTTTGCCCGCATTGCGATCTGTTGTGGTTGCGTCATTGTGACGATTTTGCTTTGCACGACGATCGCGCAAGCCGGTGATGTCGATCTTAGCCAAAACACGAGCACCGTCGTAACGAACGATGAGGGTGGGCAAATTCCAGCCAGTCCCAATGATGCCGATTTAGGGGAGCAGCAGATCCTGGATCGGAAAGTGGACAGTTTCCGGCGCGGAATAACGACACAAACCACCGAATCGCCAGTCACGGATCGTCCTTATCAACCTTTCACGGCGGCGGCTTCGACGTTGTTGTTTTACACATCCAACGCAGCGCTCACGCCCAACCACGAGCGCAGCGATGCGATCGAAGCGACGGCGGCGGGCATTTATTACGAACCGCGCATTACCAAAGCGCTCTTCGGACTTGTCGATGTACGGGAGCAACTTTTTTTCTACAATCATTTCAACAAATTCGATTTCGGCACGCTCGATGTGGAAGCGGGCTTGAGTTATTTTGTGCCGGAGCTGCATGGCCTAATCTTGCGCGGCTCATACGATTTCTCTCGTTTCACTTTTTCTGATCGCGTTCTCGACGAATTTTTCTCGAACCATTCCATTGTGCTTCTCGCTGAAGTTCCATTTCGCCTGAGCCGGGCGCAGCAACTTTCCGTCGGTCTGGATACAAACATCAGCGTGGCGGCCGACCACGAATCGCCCAGGCGAAACAGTTATGAGACATATCTTGGCTACTCGGTCCTGTTGACGAAGCAGTTTTCCATGGATGGCGTCGGCCGTGTGGTTGTGCGCGACTATTATCACGGTGGGCGAACGGACGTGAGCGAGATTCTAAGTTTGTGCGCGCATTATCGATTAACCAATTGTTGGACGGTCAGCGCCGTCAGCACATTCGCGCTCAATGATTCTAACCATGACGTTCACGATTACGCCGTAAGCAATTTGGGCGGCGCCATGTCCTTCCAGCTAAAGTTTTAAATTCGCATGAAAAGATTTATCGGCCGCAGCGCGGGATCACCTTGGGCTTGGACACTGCTGGTTCTGTTTCTTCTTCTAGTGCTGATCGCGAAGACGCGCTCTGCTAACAACGGCGGTCCGATGGGCGCAGCCACCGTTACCCAAATCATTAAAGATGTACAGCTGCTTCCGAGCGGCGCGACCGCGAAGCCGGCCGCGGTAAATGACCGCGTGAGCGGCGCGACTGCTGTGCGCACCGGGACGGAGTCACGCACTGAGCTTACCTTTTCCGACCAAACCATTACGCGACTTGGGGCGAACACGATTTTCAGTTTTAACCAAGGCACCCGCACTCTCGATCTCGGTGGTGGCGCCATTCTGGTGAGCGTGCCGAAAAATGCTGGAGGCGCAAAAATTACGACAGCGGCCGTCACCGCTGCGGTTACCGGAACGACTTTAGTATTCGAATTTCACACGAACGCGCTGAGCAAAATCGCTGTCTGGGAAGGGCACGCCAGCGCTTGGATTAACAATCATCCCGAGCAGGTCGTTAATTTGAGTGGCGGGCAAATGATCACGTTCCCACCGCATCCGACACAGTTTTCGGGACCGTTCACCATCAATATTTCGAAGATGCTGCTCACCTCGCTTTTCATTCGCGATTTTCGACCGCTGCCGGCGCAGCCGCTGATTTTCGAAGTGCGCGACCGCCAGCTTTATCCGCCCAACGGGATCCTGATCGATCCGACTTCGCTGGATCAGCAGGACCAAAATATCAACGCACACCCGTTCCCCAATGTGCCTATTCCTGCGCCGACAAGTTCTATTTAGCCACTAAGTCAGCGCCGCTTTTTTTCGTCGAGATAACCTGCGCCGAGCGCGACTCCCGCGCACAACAGCGCCGCTGCTGTTGCGAACGGTACCGGATCGAACGGCGCGGGCGGAAGATCGACAATCCCCTTTCCATCCGTTCGCGCCGGTTGGCGCACGTAACGTCCGCGGCGCGGCGCGCGAAATCTTTCCGCGAAGCGTTCCATTCGCGCCGGCAAATCGGCGTGACACATCGGGATGCCGTGGCCGCAGCCCACCACATTCGGTCGCAATTTTGCCAGCTCTTTCACTGACGCGCGCGTCGCTTCCCAATCGATGTTGAATGGCGCGCCTGCGGGCGCGAGTTTTTGCTGGCCGCTGATGAGTCCACTCCAGCTGTCCATGTTCATCGTCGCGAACGCGTCGCCCGCGATCAGAACACGGTCCGATGGACGAAACAATGAAACGTGACCTGGCGAATGACCGGGAGTAGCGATCCATTCCCAACCCGCCGCACCGGGCACTTGGTTTGCGCGTAGCGCGCGCACGCGCGGCCGCAAATCGCAGCCTCGCGCCGGAATGAATCGTGAAAGAAACGCCATCGCTCCACCTACGGTCGGATCGGGCGGCGGAAATGCTGATTGACCCGTCACGTACGGAAGCTCGAGACGATGCGCGTAGATCGGCACGTCCCATTTTTCCGCCAGTTTCGCAGCCGAGCCGGCATGATCGAAGTGACCATGCGTAAGAAGAATTGCTTCGGGTTGCGCGCCCGCGCCGAAGCGCGCTTCCGCTGCCGCTGCGATTTGTTCCGCGCGACCCGGCACGCCCGCATCGACTAGCACCCATGGTCCGCCGGGATGCCCGATGAAATAAACGTTGGCGAAACTTATTGGCAGCCAGCCCACGTCGGGCGCAATTCGCGTGATCGATCTCATAATTTCGGCGAGCAACTTACGGAATTGTCAGCTTCTCGACGAACTTAATTTTGCGGGGGATTGTCGATCTTGTGTTGCGCGTCGAAGTACGAACGTATTTACAGTCAGCGTAACTCGACGCGTCCTTTGGGACAGTCGATTGTCGCAATGAGTGCTGGTTCCGGTCCTTGTTGCACGGAGAGATTCAGGCCGAGATCGCTCAGCATTTTTTGGACACGCGCTGCCTCCGGATGTTCCGCGCGCAAATCGACGAGCGAAGCGCCTTTGGTCGCGCTGCTGGATGGATGCTGTGATTGCCCCCAATCGATAAAGAACGGCACGATCCTATCGGCCACAACTTTGCCCGGATGTGTGTAATGCCATGATAAGACTGTCCCGTCGGGACGCTTGCGGCCACCGGCGAGCACTTTTCCCAACATGATCCGGTGCTGTTCGGCATCCGTCACTATTTTCTCCAGTTCTTTCCCGTTCGCGGCCCAAGCCACCAGTTTTGGCGCTTTCAGTTCGTCGATTCCGAAAATGCGAGGAAAGTCCGGCTTCGGCTGTTCGAGATCGGGCCCGATGATTTCCAAATATGTGGAAGGCCCTAACGAAAGCAGCCAATTGCATGTGCCTGCGCCCAAATGCTGACCGCCCGGACTCGCTGTCACGCCCAGGAGCTCATGCAATTTCTCGACGCCGTTTTTCACATCGGGAGTTGCGTAGACCAAGTGGTCGACTCTCGCCAGAAGATCGGCGGAGGCCTGTCCGTTCGAGTTCGTTACCAAACAAAAGATCGCCGCCAGAAATGCGAGGTTTCTTATCCGGCTGTTCATCTTTCTTTGTGAATCATGGGCGATCGATAATTCCGGCCGGCAGTCTACGGAATAGCCAGCGTCTCGCCGACTTTCAATTTTTCCGGATTGTCGATCTTGTCCCGATTGGCGTGCAGGATTTGTTTCCAGCGCACCGAGGTTTTGTAAAACTTGCGCGAAATCGAAGCGAGCGTGTCACCCGAATGGACGACGTAGGTTTGGTTCTTCTTCTCGGATTTTTTGTCGGGTGTCACCGAAGTTTTCGCACCGGCGTCACTCGACTTCTCCGCATTTCGATTCTTGGCCCAACGATCTTCGATTTCTTTGCGCAGACTCAAGTTTTCATTTTTTAATCGGGCCGCTTCCGCGCGGCTCACGATCGAGTCGCCCGACAAACTTGTCAGCAGCGTGACTTCATCGCGTTTCATAAAACTCTTCGCATCGGCCGCGTGCGGGCCGGCCGGCGCCAGCGCAAGATAACGTCGGAAATGATGCAGCGCGCTCACCGGATCGCTCAGCTTATCGTCATAAAGCAATCCCATTTTATAATGGATCTCCGCGCAACGCGGGCTGTCATCGAGCGCCGCTTCGTAAAGATTGATCGCGCGCGGAAAATCATTCTGCGCCGCCTTCGCCTCCGCGTCTTTGAGCAATTGCGCCTGCCGCGAATTCATCATTCGTTCGCAGCTCGTCAGAATGACCACGCACAAGATCGACAATGGCAAGGAGTGCACGAACGTCTTTAGCGATGATTGGCCGCGCGCTCCAATTCTTTTTCTGCGCGGCGATGTTCTTTTCTTTCGCGCTTGTCGGCCGTGCCGATCTTTCCCTTGGCAAAATTTACGCGCTCGAATTCACCGATATCGACGGAAAAAAAATCTCGACGAGCGACGGACACATCACCGTGATTGTTTTGACGACCACCGCTGATCTCACGCAAGCGCACGCAGTAGGAGACCGCGTGCCGGTCTACTGCCTGGGCAATCCGACTTATCGCATGGTCAGCGTGATCAATTTCCAGAAAAAACGCAGCGCCCCGATGCGAATCATTTTGACAGCAGTGGCGCGCCGCCGGGTGGACGCGGAGGCGAAAATTTTGCAAGCGCGTTACGCTGCGAACAAGATCGACAAGGACGCGCGTCGCGACATTTTTGTTGTGACTGACTTCGACGGCAACGCCGTCACGCAACTCGGGAGCTTCCTCGACTCTTCTCGCTTCGCTGTTTTTGTTTTCGCGCGGAACGGCGAGCTTCTGCGAAAATGGGATGACCTGCCTCCGGCTACCGAATTGGCGGCGGTCGTGAAATAAACTTAATACTTCGCCACGCTTGGATCGATTTCTTCGGACCAAGCGTCGATGCCGCCTTCGAGATTAAAAACATCGGTGAAGCCGCTTCGCTGCAAAAACTCGACGGCTTGCGCGCTGCGCGCGCCGGTGTGGCAATGCACAACGACAACAGTTCCGTTGCGTTTGATTTCGTTCACACGCTCGGGCAGATCGCCCAAAGGAATTAATTTCGCGCCGCCAATCCGCGCAATCTCGTGTTCGAATTGTTCGCGCACATCGATCAACTCGATCGCTTCGCGCGCGTCGAGTTTTTGTTTTAATTGCTGCACCGAGATCGCGGGAATTGTCGATCTTGTCGGCCCGCTGCAGAACTGCTCGTAATCGATCGGCTTGAAAATCGTCGGCGCCTCTCCGCAAACCGGACATTTCGGATCGCGACGCAATTTGAATTCGCGGAATTTCAGCGCGAGCGCATCGAAATGAAGCAATCGCCCGACAAGCGAATCGCCCTTGCCGATGATGAGCTTGATCGCTTCGAGCGCCTGGATCGATCCGATGATTCCTGGCAACACGCCGAGCACGCCGGCCTGCGTGCAATTCGGCACTGTTCCCGGCGGCGGCGGTTCCGGAAACAAACAGCGGTAACATGGGCCGCCAAGATGAGGCGCGAAGATCGTGCTTTGCCCGTCGAAACGAAAAACGGAGCCGTAGATATTTGGTTTGCGCGCCCAAACACAAACGTCGTTCGACAAGTAGCGCGTTGGAAAATTATCGGAGCCATCTACGATTACATCGTAATCGGCCACGATCTCGCTCGCGTTGTCGCTGCCGAAGCGGCCTTCGTGCAATTGCACGTGCACGTTTGGATTCGTGGCCGAAAGTCGATCGCGCGCGGATTCCAATTTCGGCCGGCCAACATCGACAGTGCCGTGCAGAATTTGTCGCTGCAGATTAGAAAGATCGACATGGTCGGGATCGATTAGTCCGAGTGTGCCAACGCCCGCGGCTGCGAGATAAAGCGCGGCCGGCGAGCCCAGCCCGCCCGCGCCCACGCAAAGAACACGTGCGGCTTTCAACCGGCGCTGTCCTTCTTCGCCCACTTCGGGCATGATGAGATGGCGCGAATATCGAATGCGCTCGTCCTCGATCTTTCGTTCGGTCATCGGTTCAGGTGCCTGCGAGTTCCCACTTGATGCCGACGATTCGCTTATTCTCAAAGCGCTTGAGCGATTTCGGAAAGACGAGATAACGCGCGCCTTTGCGTTTTTGAAATCCGACGCAGCCAAACTCGCTGCCGCTTTCGCTGGTGAAGATCGACATGACGCGATTGCTCTTCAGCATCGATTGAAAATGTCGATCTTGCGCCGGCTTTTGCCAGAGTGTGTGAACTTCCGGCGCGCCGGATTTTTCTACGACGTCGGCGAAGCGCGCGGTTTTTACGGTGAGTAGTTTCATTGGCCGCGAGTTAAAGACTCGTTAGGCAAAAAAATCCGCCAGAGAACTACGGCAAGAAGGATCAGACTACCGTTGCTGCATTCCTGCCCTGGCGGGGTTCGTAAGTCCTCAATCCATAGCCCCTGACGGAAAGTAAAACTCCGCGCGGCGCGGGCTGGGATCAAGAAGAAATCGCGAAGGGATTTTAGCGAATCAACCGTAGGGCAGATTCATTTTGATCCGCGCGACGTCTGTCTTGTCGACGCGCGCTGATTTGCTCAGATAACGTTTCCGTTTCGCGCTCTTTGATGAAAGCAAATGGCGGCGGGAAGAATGCCGGCGCAAAACTTTTCCCGTCCCGGTGATCTTAAATCTTTTCGAGACGGCCTTGCGGGTCTTACTGCGGGAGATTGGCTTCGGCATGAGACGCGCAAGATAGCGGCGATTGTCTCGGTGACAACCGGAACGATAAAAATTCTCGCATCCGTTTTCTTTCGCGGAACATTGTGACGAATGGAAAACGCGCAATCAGCGGCGCCGCATGTCGTCATCGTCGGCGCAGGATTTGGCGGGTTGGAAGCGGCCAAGAAGCTCGCTTATGAAAATGTGCGCGTCACGGTAATCGACCGCACCAATTACCATCTTTTTCAGCCGCTGCTTTATCAGGTAGCGACCGCCGCGCTCTCGCCCGCGGACATCGCCGCACCCGTGCGCGCGATCCTGAGCAAGTGCAAGAACGTAGAGGTCGTGCTGGCGGAAGTACAGGCTGTCGATCTTGCGGCGAAGCAAATCAGGACGACGGATCGCGAGCTTGCTTACGATTATCTCATTCTCGCGACGGGCGCGCGGCATTCCTATTTCGGACACGATGAATGGGAGAAATTGGCGCCCGGCCTAAAGAGTCTCGAGGACGCGATCGAAATCCGCCGCCGGTTGCTGATGGCGTTTGAATACGCGGAAAAGATCGAAGACGAAGCCGCGCGCAAAGCGGCGATGACGTTTGTGATCATCGGTGGCGGACCGACCGGCGTGGAAATGGCCGGCGCGATCGCGGAGATCGCGCGCTACACTTTAAAGAAAGATTTTCGGCACATTGATCCATCGCAGGCTCGCGTCATTTTGGTGGAAGGCGACTCGCGCGTCATTTCCGCGTTTCCAGAAGATTTGTCCGCCAGCGCGCTCAAGCAACTTGTCGATCTTGGAGTGGAAGTGCGGACGGGAGTGCATGCCACGAACTTGAGCGAGGCTGGTCTCGAAGTGGGCGGCGAGTTTATCCCGTGCCGCGTGAAAATTTGGGCCGCGGGAAATACGGCATCGTTTGTCGGCAAAACGATGGGTGTTCCGATCGATAAATCCGGACGCGTGATCGTAAACAACGATCTGACCGTTCCGGATCATCCCGAAGTTCAGGTGATCGGCGACCTTGCAAATTTTTCGCATCAAAACGGAAAGCCGCTACCGGGTGTTTCGCCGGTGGCGATGCAGCAAGGACGTCACGCGGCCGGAAATATTTTGGCGATGATCGATGCGCGCAAGCCACAACGATTTTGGTATTGGGACAAAGGCAGCATGGCCACGATCGGCCGCAACAAAGCGGTGGCGGATTTGAATTTCGTGCATCTGAGTGGACTTCCGGCGTGGCTGGTGTGGTTGTTCGTGCACATCATGTTCCTGGTTGGCTTTCGCAATCGTCTCGTGGTGCTCGTGCAATGGGGGTGGTCGTATGTGACGTTCAATGCCGGCGCCCGTTTGATCACGCGCAACTTTCAATCGGAAACGCGTCCGCCGTCGTGAGCCAAAGAAATCGCGCATGAGCGTTGCAAAAATCTCCGTGCTCAACTTGCAGCGCATGATTCCGATGAAAAGAACGGCGTTGCAACGGTTCGCGGAGAGCGCGCTCGCGATTTGCCGACAACTGAAGAAAAAAAGCGCGCTGACAAAGTTCGACAAAATCAGCGTGCTGCTGATCTCCGATCGGCGAATGGCGTCGTTACATCGACGATTCCTGCAAACGCGCGGGACGACGGACGTAATCACATTTCAGCATGGCGAAATTTTTATCAGCGCGGAGACGGCGCGGAAGAATGCGGCGCGCTTTCGCACGACGCTGCATCGGGAACTGAGTCTGTACATCGTGCACGGTCTGCTCCATCTGGATGGATTTGACGACGCGACCGCGGCGGGAGCTGAAGAGATGAAAACCTTGCAGGAGAAAATCTTGGCGGCGGCCATGGAGTGAATGGCCGGTCGGTTGAACTGGGGGCAGCGTATGGTAAATTTTGAATTCTATGAGCTGGCAGCCACGGCTGGGTGGGGCGGAGGCTTCAGCCACAGAGGTTCGAAGCGCCGCCATTCAAACTCCTGAAGTCGGCAAGGAAACGCGCACCAGCGAAGAACTCGATCTTCCGTGGCAAGTGGTAGTGCATAACGATCCGGTAAACCTGATGACCTACGTCACGATGGTTTTCCAAAAGGTCTTCGGCTACGACCGGCAGCGCGCCGAGCAACACATGCTCGAAGTTCACCAGAAAGGTCGCTCGATTTTGTGGAGTGGCATGCGCGAACGCGCGGAACTTTATGTGCAGCAGTTGCACGGATATCTGCTGCTGGCCACGATCGAGCAAGTGATGTGAGCCATGGAAATTCGGCGCATGAAGGATCAACTGGAGATTTCCGAGCTCGATCCTTTTCTGGCTGAGCTGCTGCGACAAATTCCGGCGAGCACGAAGCCCGACGGCGCGGAAGCTGCGGAAAAACGCCTCTTTAGTCCGCCCTCCCACGATCCGAAACGAAAGATTTCCGCTGAATGGAAGCTGTATGTCGAACCTGAGCTGCGTCGGTTATTTCAAACAGCGACCGAAACCGTTGCCTCCGATTTGGAGCAATTAAACGGAAAGGAAAAGCCGTTCGCCAACTGCACGCTGCGAATTCCGGCCGAGCACGCCCAAGCCTGGCTGAGCGCACTTAACCAGGCGCGGCTGGTCATTGCCGCGAAGTATAATTTCGACGAAAAGGAGCTGGGCGATCATTATCGCTCGCCCATCGGATCGCGCCGCGATTTAAGTTTGTTTCAGGTAAACTTCTACGGCTTCCTTCAGGAATTTATTCTTCGCGAGATCGAGGGATTGTGATGGCGGTTCGGCCGGCGCGCGTTATGTCGATCTTGCGCGGCGAAAATTCAGCGGCTCCGCTTTTCGCGCACCATCGTCATGAGGCGCTGCTTCAAAGCATCGGAAGATTTCGCGGGCTTGAGGCTGAGAGCGAATGCTTCGTGCAGGTTATAGCACTGCGCGATCGTTTCTTCCGCCCGTTCTCCGAAGCTTTTACGTGCTTCTTCAAACTCTTCCGTCTCGTCTGCTTCCAGCGCGCCGATCACGTACAGGCGGGCGCGGTTCTGGAATTCTTCAAAGTTCATTTCTCAATTCCTTCAGTCCGTCGTAGATCTTTTTCAGGCCGAGCTCGAGCCGGGTTTTCACTGTGCCTAACGGTGTATTCGTTTTTGCGGCGATTTCGCGCTGGCTCATTCCGCGAAAAAATGCAAGATCGACGGCTTCCTGCTGGGCGGGCGGAAGCTGGCTGATTACCCGGCGAATCAGGACGCGAGTATCGCCCAGGTTGATTTCTTCTTCCGTCGTATTGTGCACCCAAGCATCGGGTTGCTGCTCCGTTTCGTTCTGCAAACGCTCTTCCGCGCGGGCGTAAGCCTGCTTTTTGCGCAGGCCATCAATCGCGCGCCGCCGGGCCAGGGTCACCATCCAGCCGAGCGGTTTGCCTTTTTGGGCCGAGAAATTCTTGGCCTGGTTCCAGATCTCCATGAAAATTTCCTGGAGCAAATCTTCCGCCTCGGCCTCGTTATGGATCACGCGCAAAATCAGCGCTTTTAAAATGCCGTTGTAACGATCGTAAAGCTGCGAAAGCGCGTCCGCTTCGCCGGCTTGAATTGATTGCATCAATTCGAGATCAGTCGACTCACCTGGCGCAAGCTCGGGCGCGGTCGCGGGCATGCGCCGCGCCGGTTCGTCGCCGACGGCAGCGCCAAAGTTATGATTTCCTTCTGGTTTCGTCGACATCGCGTCGCGTTCTTTCGCGCTGAGCTTTAGTGCGCGGCGGTCGATTCGTCCAACTGTTTTAAGCGCGGCCCTATTTCCCGGGAACAAAACGGCTGGGCCTGCTCACATCTTTGCCGCTCGCATCGTCGTCCTCTTTCTTGCCCCACAAATGAAATGTGTAAGTAAAAACCACGTAGCCGAGCAGATGATGCGGGCTGTCGTTCGTCACATAAAGCGCGGGGTTCATCTGGAGGTCGCGCGTGATGTTGCAGGTAAAGCCGATCGTGGAAGAATTTCCCGAGCCGCTTTGGAAATCAACCTGCGCCCGCCACGTTTTGTTAAAATCATAGGCGTAACCGAGGATCGCTTCGTGCCGATAATCGACGTGGATCGCGCCGGCGATAAATTTGTGGTGTTCTCCGTAATAACCGGCCTCGATGAAAGGTTGCGGATCGACATGACTGTGCGGTGACCAGTTGACGAAACCGACGGAGAGTAGGTACGGCTTTTCGCGCAGCAAACCAAATTCAGTCCCGAAAATCACTTCATTGGGATCGAAGCCTTTGAACACGGCGAGCTCGCCCCATTCAGTCAGGCCCAGCTCGGCTTGCAGCTCATAGGGATTGGCGATCTCTTTGGCTTGCGCTTGGAAACTTAGCGAAAGCTCGCCCGGTCCTTGCAAATCGGGCGTCACGATCTGGCTGAGACCTTTGGTCGTGGCGAAGAGCTGCGCCGGCGACAAGATCGACATAAAGATTGCTAAGGCGACAAAGATCAAGCGGCGCATTGGCCTGGACAATGGCATTCGAGCCAAAAGCTGGAAAGGATTTCTTCGATTCCGGCTTTGGCCCGAATCGAGCCTTGACTCCGCGTAACGTTGCAAAATACCCTCGCCATAGTTAACGCATCAAAGCCGAACCGCTTTTGATGCAGCTCACGTAGGATCGGCGAAAAAGGGAAGTTCTGCGCAGAGCGATCACTTAAACCCGTCAAATCAAAAAGGAAAAACGCAGATGAAAATAACAATCCTCGCAATCGCCGCCCTGGTTTTGGCCGCTGCCCCGTTTGGGCGCGCTCAGGACGTTGAATCCAGCCCGACGCCCACCGAAAAATCAGAGTCCACGACTCCCGAAATCACGGCCACAGCCACTCCGGAAGAATCGGCCACATCAAGCTCTACAAAATCCTCCATGTCCAGCTCGGAGAAATCAGCTTCTCCTTCCGCGAGCAAATCCACCTCCACTGAGACCAAGAAGGCTACGGCCGCGAGCGAGACTAAGACTGCTTCGACCGCCGCCGCTCCCGCGGCCTCCGGCAAAAAAATGAGCGTCGATGCTTCTTTGAAGGAGATGGAAAACAAATGGGAAGCCTCGGTCGCGTCCCATGACTTCTCTGCGGTTCAAGGAATGGTCGCAAACGATTTCGTCGGCGTTTCTTCGAAAGGTAAGTTCACGAGCAAATCGAGCATGCTTTCCGAGTACAAAAAGGACAAAGACACTTACAAATCTGCGGTAAACGAAAAACTCAATATCAAATCGTTTGGTCCAAACGTCGCTGTTGTGACGGGGCGGGCGCGCGAGAAGGGCACCGGCAAGGACGGCAAAGCTTTCGATCGAACATATCTTTTTACCGACACGTGGGTAGACCGCAATGGCCAGTGGCAGTGCGTTGCGAGTGAGTCGATGGAATTACGAAAATAAAATCCTAATCAGCAAATTCGAGCGGCCACGGCGATGCGTCGTGGCCGCTTTTTTTTGCGCGGCATACCAAGCGAAACGGGACATGTCGATCTTGCGCCCGCGGTTTGAAGGCGATGATTGCGCGACGCCATTTGTACAGCCAAGGTTAGGCGCATGCCGGCCAGTGCGAGCGAACCAGTGAGCGATCCGCTTTGGTACAAGGACGCAGTCATCTACGAACTGCACGTCAAGACGTTTCACGACAGCAACGGTGACGGCATCGGCGATTTTGTCGGATTAATCGAGAAGCTCGATTATCTCCAGGAGCTCGGCATCACGGCGATTTGGATCCTGCCATTTTATCCGTCGCCGCTACGCGACGATGGCTATGACATCGCCGATTATTACGACGTCAATCCGAACTATGGAACGCTCGAAGATTTTCAGGCGTTCCTGGCGGCCGCGCATGAACGCGGGCTTCGTGTCATTACCGAGCTAGTCATCAATCACACCTCCGATCAAAACCCGTGGTTCCAAGCCTCGCGTCGCGCTGCGCCCGGATCGCCCGAGCGCGAAATGTATGTCTGGAGCGATACGCCGGAAAAATATGCGGACGCGCGCATCATCTTCAAAGATTTCGAAACCTCGAACTGGTCGTGGGACCCGGTTGCGAAAGCGTACTACTGGCATCGTTTTTATTCGCACCAGCCGGATTTGAATTTCGATAACCCGGCCGTGCACGAGGCTGTCGAGAAGGTCTGCGATTTCTGGCTGAACATGGGCGTGGACGGCTTGCGGCTCGACGCCATTCCGTATCTTTACGAACGCGAAGGCACTATCTGCGAAAATCTTCCGGAAACGCACGTCTACCTCCGGAAACTCCGCGCGCATGTCGATCTAAAATTCAAAGGACGCATGCTGCTCGCGGAAGCGAATCAATGGCCCGAAGACGCGGTTGCTTATTTCGGAAACGGCGATGAGTCGCACATGAATTTTCATTTCCCGCTCATGCCGCGCATGTTCATGGCGCTGCAAATGGAGGATCGCTTTCCGATCATCGATATTCTCGATCAAACGCCGCCGATTCCGGAAAATTGCCAGTGGGCCATGTTCCTGCGCAATCACGACGAGCTCACGCTCGAGATGGTGACCGATGAAGAGCGCGATTACATGTGGCGCGTTTACGCGAACGATCCGACCGCGCGCATCAATCTCGGCATTCGCCGCCGGCTCGCGCCTTTGCTGGCGAACAACCGGCGCAAGATCGAGCTGCTGAACACGCTCCTTTTTTCCATGCCCGGCACGCCGGTCCTTTACTACGGCGATGAGATTGGAATGGGCGACAATTTTTATCTGGGCGATCGCAACGGTTGCCGAACGCCGATGCAATGGAGTCCCGATCGCAATGCCGGCTTTTCCAAAGCGAATCCGCAACAGCTTTATCTGCCGGTCACGATCGATCCCGAATATCATTACGAAGCAATCAACGTCGAGAATCAGCAGAAAAATTTTTCGTCGCTGCTTTGGTGGCTGCGTCGTGTCATCGCGATGCGGAAAAGCTTCAAAGCGTTCTCGCGTGGCGCGATTGAGTTTTTGTTTCCGGAAAATCCGAAGGTGCTCGCGTTCCTGCGGCGTCACGAACAGGAGACCGTTCTCGTGGTGGTGAATCTTTCGCGCTTCGCGCAACTGGCCGAGCTCGACTTATCTCGATTTTCCGGTTGCACGCTCATGGAGGTGTTCAGCCAGAATTATTTTCCGCGCATAAAAAAATCGCGCTACGTCATCACCCTCGGACCGCACGCTTACTACTGGTTTGCTCTTCGGCCGCAACCCAGCGCCACGCGGGCCGCGCAGAAACGCGAGCTCCCCACGCTCGAGGCCTCGCCAAACCTCGCGACGTTGCTTACAAATGGGGCGCGCGCACAGATCGAGCGCGATATTTTGCCCGGCTACATGCAGAATTGCCGCTGGTTCGGGGCAAAGGCGCGCACGCTCCGTCAGATGCGTGTGATCGAACGCGCGCCAATTTCCTCTGAGCCGCATGCCGCGCAAATTTGGTTCGTTGAAGCGAGCTATCTCGATGGCCCCACCGAAACCTATGCGCTGCCCGTCCAGGTCGCCACTGGTGACGCCGCGCGTTCTCTCCAGCAAACTGCGCCGCACGCGGTGATCGCCCGTTTCACCGGCACAGAAGAGGCGGTTCTGCACGACGCGATTTGGGACCCGAATTTTCGCGCTCAATTATTTCGGACAGTGGCACACGGTCACAGCTCGAAAGGAGAGGCCGGCGAGTTGATTGGAATGTCGGGCAGCGCATTCTCTCACGACGGTTCGGCTGCAGCACTCACGTCACAGGTACTCGGCGCGGAGCAAAGCAATTCGTCGATGCTTTTCGACAACAGATATTTCCTAAAGCTTTACCGCAAACTCGAAGATGGCGTGAATCCCGATGTCGAAGTGACGCGGTTCCTGACCGAGCGCGCAAACTTTCAAAACGCGCCGGCTTTTTTTGGCGCAATCGAATATCGGCGCGCCAAGTCGGAGCCGACGGTTGTGTGCCTTTTGCAAAATGCGATCGCAAATGAAGGCGATGCGTGGGACCTCACGCTCGCCGCGGTGGGTCGTTATTACGAGCGCGTCCTTTCGCGCAAAGCGGATTTGCAAAATCAAACGGCGCCGCCCGGCACCTTGCTCGAGGAATTGATCGGCGGCATTTATCCGGAGAAGGCGAAGCTGCTCGGTCAGCGCACCGGCGAAATGCATCGCGCCCTCGCTTCCAGCGCCAACGATCGCGGCTTCGCTCCGGAGCCGTTTAATGCCATGGCGCAGCGCTCCGTTTATCAAAACATGCGCGCGTCATTACGCCGTGCTTTTGAGCTGTTGCAAAAACGATTGCCGCATTTGCCCGAAACCTTTCGTGAAGAAGCGAAAGAAGTTCTCGCCGCTGAAAAACAAATTCTGACCCAGGAAAAACGTCTGCTCGAGCGGCGATCTGCCGCGATGAAAATTCGCATTCACGGCGATTATCATCTCGGGCAGGTGCTTTATACCGGGAAAGATTTTGTCGTACTCGACTTTGAAGGCGAACCCGCGCGCGCCCTCGCCGAACGAAAATTGAAACGCTCCCCGCTGCGCGATGTCGCCGGCATGATGCGCTCGTTTCAATACGCCGCCTACAGCGCTCTTTGGCAACCCTCCATGCGCGGCGAAGACATTCCATTTCTCGAACATTGGGCCGACCTTTGGTATCGCCACATGAGCAGCATGTTCCTGCAAAGTTACCTCGCGACCACGGCCGGCGCTGCCTTCATCGCCGGCGCCGATGATTTGCCAATCCTGCTCGAAGCCTATCTGCTCGACAAAGCCGTTTACGAAATCGGTTATGAACTCAATCATCGCCCCGACTGGGTCGTTATTCCGATTCGCGGCATCAAACACATTTTGAAATCGGCGTAACAACAACGACGCTCTATAAACCCAAACACGGAAGAAGTTATATGAACAAACATCTTGATAAGATCGACAATGACATCGCGGCGAAACATTTGCTCAAGCATCCATTTTATCTCGCGTGGGTGCGTGGCGAACTGACCGGGGAAGCGCTGACGGATTACGCGAAGCAATATTATCATCACGTCGCGGCGTTCCCGACTTATCTCTCGGCGGTGCACTCGCATTGCGACGATCAAGCCACACGCAAACAGTTACTCGCGAATTTAAATGACGAAGAAGCCGGTTCGCCGAATCATCCCGAGCTGTGGGCGACGTTTGCCGAAGCTCTCGGCGTGAAAGATGTCGATCTTGCGCAAACGGAAAAGGAACCGGAGACGAAAAATTTGATCGATACATTTCGATCGGTTTGTCGAGAGGGTTCGACTGCGGAAGGTTTGGCCGCGCTTTACGCTTACGAAAGTCAGATTCCCGCCATCTGTGAATCGAAGATCGACGGACTAAAAAAACATTACGGATTTAACGATCCGAAACATTACGAATATTTCAGCGTTCACATCCACGCGGATCGCGAACATTCCGCCGCCGAACGAAAAATGCTCGGCGACAAGATCGACAGTCAGAATTTCGAATCGGTGAGAGCATCCGCGCAACGTGTGCTCGATGCGCTTTGGGAAATGCTCTCGGGCGTTTGTCGTCGTCACGCGATCGCGTGTTGAGTCAATGACTCCGCAACTTCTAGCCGGAAAAATCGGCGTCGTTTTCGGCGTAGCGAATAAACGCAGTATCGCCTGGGCAATTGCGAAGGCGTGGGGCGCGGCCGGCGCTAAGTTGATTTTCAATTATCAAGGCGAGCGGCTGAAAGAAAACGTCGAGGAATTAGCGGGCGAGTTTGGCGAAAAGGTTTCTCTCTTTCCGTGCGACGTTTCGAGCGACGACGAAATCAAAAAGTTTTTCGAGCAGGTGCGCGGCGTGACGGACCATGTCGATCTTATGCTGCACTCGGTTGCCTTCGCGCCAAAGGAAGCGCTGGAAGGCGATTTCGTGAGCACGACGCGCGAAGCTTTTCGTACCGCGCACG
The DNA here is from genome assembly GCA_041167045.1 of Verrucomicrobiota bacterium. Lineage (GTDB taxonomy): Bacteria > Verrucomicrobiota > Verrucomicrobiia > Chthoniobacterales > UBA10450 > CATPCN01. The sequence continues at coordinate 65,675 of JBEEGW010000007.1, read as the reverse complement.
ACATCAGCGCGTATTCGCTCGTGGCGCTTACGCGCGAAGTCGCACCGCTCATGACGAACGGCGGCAGCATTCTGTCGATGACGTACTACGGCGCGGCCAAAGTCGTGCCGCATTACAACGTGATGGGCGTGGCCAAAGCGTCGCTTGAAGCGAGCACGCGCTATCTCGCTTACGATCTCGGCCCGAAAAAAATTCGCGTGAACTGCATTTCGGCCGGTCCGGTCAATACCCTCGCTGCGCGCGGCATCAGCGGTTTTATGTCGATGTTGAAACATTATCAGGAACGCGCGCCGTTGAAACGAAGCTGCGATCCGAGCGAGCTGGGCGAGACCGGCGTTTTTCTGGCAAGCGATGGCGCAGCGGCAATTACCGGCCAGGTAATTTACGTTGATGGCGGCTACGAAATAATGGGCATGTGATGATTGCGCGGATTTGGCACGGTTGGACGACACGCGAGAATGCGGAGAGATACGAAAAACTTTTGCTCGGTGAAATTCTGCTCGAAATCGCGCGCCGCAACATGCCCGGATACAAAGGCGCGGAATTATTTGTTTATGAAGATGGCGACGAAGTGGAGTTCATCACGCTGCTGCGTTTCGAAACGCTTGAGGCGGTGAAAATTTTCGCCGGCGAAGATTACGAAATGCCGGTGATTCCGCCGGACGCGCGAAAATTGCTAACGCGTTTCAGCGAGCGCTCGCGGCACTACCGAATCGTGCCTCTCAACTAATTCGCCGATGCCACTGGCGGCTGAACTGCGGCAATTGCTCGGGGCCGAAATTGTTTCCGACGACGAGGCCACGCTCACCGCGCACAGCGGCGACAAATGGATCGCGGCGCAGGCGCCTGAAGTCGTCGTGTTTGCAAGATCGACAATCGACGTGAGCAAACTGTTGAGCTTCGCATCGGAAAAGAAAATTCCGGTGACGGCACGCGGCGCTGGTTTTGGTTACGTGGGCGGCTGCGTGCCCGTGCGAAAAGGAATCGTCCTTTCGCTCGTGCGCATGAACCGCATCAAGGAAATCAACTTTGGCGACGCGATTGCGATTGTGGAACCGGGTGTTATCACGGCTGACCTGAAAATCGCCGCGCGCGCCCAGAAATTGTTTTACCCACCCGATCCGGCGAGCATGAAAGATTGCACGCTCGGCGGAAACATCGCTACGAACGCGGGCGGGCCGCGTTGTTTGAAATATGGCGTCACCCGCAATTACGTCATCGGTCTCGAAGTGGTGCTCGCCAACGGCGAGGTCCTGCGCACGGGTGGGCGAGTGCACAAAAACAAAACCGGTTTCGATCTCATCGGACTGTTTGTCGGCTCGGAAGGAATGCTCGGAGTCGTCACGGAAATCACTTTGCGTTTGCTGCCGTTGCCGCCGGCGCGCGCGACCTTGTCGGCTGCGTTTCCAAAATTATCACAAGCGGCTGCGGCCGTTCAGGAAATTTTTGCGGCGGGCTTTTTGCCTTCTTCGCTCGAGATCGCAGATAGTTTCACGCTGGAAGCGGCGCGAAAAGATCTGGGCAAAGCAATCGTGCCGGCGGGAAGCGCCCATCTACTTGTCGATCTTGACGGCCAGGAAGAGAGCGTGCGCAGCGAAGCGGCCGCCATCCGTGGGCTGCTCGAGAAGAAAAAACCGAATGCGCTTGAGATGGCGAGCGGCGAAACGGATTGCGAAAAACTTTGGGCGATCCGACGTGAATTCAGCATGGCCTTGCGCGCGACTGGATTGACAAAACTGAACCAGGACATCGTCGTGCCGCGCAGTCGGATCGTCGATCTTGTCGAGTTCGCCGAAGCGCTGCATTTGAAACACGGTTTTCCGATCGCCTGTTTCGGTCACGCCGGTGACGGAAACATTCACGTCAACATCATGGCCGAAAATTATGTCGATCTTGCTGTCCAAAAGAAAGTGGAGGCGGCGCTCGATGATTTGTTCGAGAAAGTGCTCGCGCTGGGCGGAGTGATCACCGGTGAGCACGGGATCGGGCTAGCCAAAAAACGCTGGTGGCCGGAGGCGACGAGCGATGTTTCACGTGCATTGCACCGCACGCTTAAAAAAGTTCTCGATCCGGACGGAATTTTGAATCCCGGAAAATTCCTTGATTAATTGCGAGCCTGGCCGAGACTACTGAACGCCTTTTTGGCATCGGGAAAATCCCGGCGGCTTACGCTCATCAGCGCAGTCGCAGCCGAATACAAAGTAGAGGCGCCATTTAGTGCAGCCTAGTCGCTGCCGTATTTTTCATGAAACCCGGAACCGTTATTCACACAATCGCCGTCCTCTTGTCGTCGATCTCGTCGCTTTTTTCCCAATCGGTTTCTGTGAACCGAGTCGAGCCGAAGGTGAAGGTGAGCAAAAAATCAGACAAGAAACAGGACGACCTCATGATGAGTGTCGATCCAATTTCCTACACGCCGTCGATCAAGTATCCGAGCCCGCTAAAAGTGGACGAGCGATATCCGTGGAAGAAAGAAATCGTTACGACAGTTTTCTGGATCGGCGAACAACCGAGCGCAAATAACCCAACGCCGAATCGTTCCAGCTCGTGGGATGCGAATTGGACGAAAAATTACGGCGGCTTCGACGATCCTAACCCGTCGCATCGGGAGAATTATATTCCCGCGAAATTTACGCCGCGCCAAAATCCGTTTTACTGCGCGCTGCCTTACAACGACAAGGCGTCGGAAGGACATCACGCCGAAGCGGAAAAAGTAATCCCGTGGTTTAAAGATGCGTATCAGGGCCCGGGCGTTTCAGTTTGCAAAGGTCGCTGGGTCGCAATCAGGAAAGGCAATCGCGTCGTTTATGCGCAATGGGAAGACGCCGGTCCGTTTCGCACCGATCACTGGCAATATGTTTTCGGCAACGAGCGGCCGAAACCAAACTTGAACAAGGGCGCGGGCCTCGATGTTTCTCCCGCGGTGCGCGATTATCTCGGCTTGCAGGAAACGGACGTGACCGACTGGCGTTTTGTCGATTTCAGCGAAGTGCCGCACGGCCCGTGGGCGAGGCTCGGTGAGAACAACACTTTTGTGATTAACGAACGCAAGGGGATGCAGCAGGTCGTTCAGGCGAAGCGCCATCTCTTCGAGCCGATCAAGCGCTGAGCGATTTTCGCGCTGATTGGATCGTTACGGTTTGATTGGGCTGTCCGCAGAAGTGGATTGCTTCACACTGTCCGGATGCTCAGAGTGAAGCGCCCCGGAGGAAAAGAAATAGAAGAATGCGACTAAGCCCGCGCCGATTACACCCAGCAAAAAAAGCAGACTCACGGCGCGAAAAGTATTCCGTTTTTCACTTACCCGCTGCCATTTCGCGCGCTGCGCAGCAAACTCCAGCTCCATCATTCGCGCGAGTTCCTGCTCGTCGATCTTCGCTTTTTGAGAATCAGTTTGCGAGTGAGATGTCGATGAAAGATCGGCCATAACGCGGGTTGGTGACTCATGAGGTCTGCAAGTAACGTGCCCGCGAAACGCAAACTCGCGGCTTACACGCTGCCAATGCTCGCGTTTCTCGTTCTGCTCGGGCTGAATGATCTTCTCAAAAAAACCGGCGGCGCTTTCTGGCTGCCATCGCCGCAATATTGGATTTATCCTGCGCAAACCATTATTTGCGGTTCGCTGCTCATTTTTTTTTGGCGCGAATATTCTTTTAAATGGCCGGCGCGGATTCTGTTCGCGGCCGCGATTGCTCTCGTCGTTTTCTTTTGCTGGATTGCGCCGCAACAAATTTTTCATTTCGCACCCCGTCTCGAAGGTTTTAATCCAGGCGTTTTCGCAGCAGGTTCGTCGGCTTATTGGGCGACCATCGCCCTGCGTTTTCTGCGTCTAGTTGTGGTGGTGCCGTTATTGGAAGAAATCTTTTGGCGCGGATTTTTGCTGCGCTATTTGATCGACGAAAACTTCGCCGCGGTGCCGTTCGGCAAGTTCACCTGGTTATCGTTTAGCGTCGTAACCATCGCGTTTTGTCTCGCTCATTCGGTTGCCGATTACCCGGCCGCGCTCATCGCCGGCGCGTTTTATAATTTCGTAGCCTACCGCACGAAAAGCCTGGCCTCTTGCGTCCTTTCCCACGCGATCACCAATCTTTTGCTCGGCCTTTGGATCATGCGCACCGGGCAATGGGGCTTCTGGTAGTCGCGCGCAAGGCATTGCCCATGCTGTAGACAAGATCGACATGCACAATTCGTTCATCCAAAAAGTACTCATCTGCATGGTCGCCGGCTTCTTTGCGGCTTGTCTTATCCAATGGGGAAAAGTTTTCGTCATCGGAGCGGACGACGCTTTGAACAAGGGTTACAAGCATCGCGCGCCCATCTCGACCAGTCCGTAATCGCGCGCGCGGAAAGCGATTGCCGGCCGCCGCGTTGCGCATACGCTGACTGGCCAACATGAAGGTCGGTTTTGCGCAAATCAATCCCACCGTCGGCGATCTGAGAGGCAATTTTGAGAAAATTGCCGCCGCTTATGATCGCCTCGCCGCGGCTGGCGCCGATCTTGTCATCACGCCTGAGCTCGCCATTCCCGGTTACCCGCCGCAGGACCTCGTCTTCAAATCGCAATTCGTTCCGCAAAATCTCGAAATGCTCGGGAAATTGCACGAACGGCTCGGCCGCACGGCTCTTCTCGTCGGTTTCGTCGATCGCAACGCCGGCCGCGGCAAACCGTTTCACAATTCTGCCGCGTTGCTCGAAGCGGGCGAGCCGATTCGCAAAACCTACAAGTCGCTTCTTCCCACTTACGATGTGTTCGATGAAGACCGCTACTTCGAGCCGGCCCGCGAAGTTGCGCCATTGTCGATCTTGGGAAAAAAAATCGGCGTCACCATTTGCGAAGATATCTGGACCGAACATTATCTACCGCGCCCGCTCTACGACCTCGAGCCGGTCCAGGCGCTCATCGAGCAGGGCGCGGACTTGATCGTTAATCTGAGTGCGTCTCCTTTCGGTTTGCACAAGCCGGGCGTGCGCCACGAAATGATCGGCTCGCTCGCGCGCGCGCATCACCGCGCCATTTGTTATTGCAACGCCGTGGGCGGTAACGATCAGCTTGTCTTCGACGGCAATTCCATCGCTATGAATGCGGCCGGCGAATTGATCGCGCAACTGGCCGGCTTTCGTGAAGACGAAGCGATTGTCGACACCGATGCGGCCGCCGCCATCAAGTGGATCGAGCGCGCAACCGCCGCCGATCTTTTCGATGCACTCTCGTTAGGCGTGCGCGATTATTTGCAGAAATGTAATTTCAAATCGGCCGTGCTCGGGTTGAGTGGCGGCATCGATTCGGCTGTCGTCGCCGCCATCGCGGTGGACGCGCTCGGCGCGGAAAATGTCGTCGGCGTTTCCATGCCGAGCCCATATTCCTCGCGCGGCAGCATGGATGACGCGTTCGCGCTCGCTCGGAATCTCGGCATCAAATGTCTTTCCATGTCGATCGCAAAACCGTTCGAAGCTTTTAAGGAACAGTTCGCTGAAATCTTTGCTGGCCTGCCCGAAGACACCACCGAAGAAAACATGCAGCCGCGTTTGCGCGCCATGACGCTCATGGCCCTCTCCAATAAGTTCGGCCACCTGCTTCTGACGACCGGAAACAAGAGCGAACTCGCCGTCGGCTATTGCACAATTTATGGCGACATGGCCGGCGGCCTCGCCGTTATTAGCGATGTACCGAAAACCATGGTTTACGAACTCGCGCGTTGGATAAACCGTGAGCGCGAAATTATTCCAAGATCGACAATCGAAAAACCGCCCAGCGCTGAGTTGAAACCGAACCAGGTCGATCAGGACACGCTGCCATCGTATGATATTCTCGACGAGATTCTGCGGCTCTACGTCGAAGATAATTTAAGCGCGCGCGACATCATTGCCCGCGGCTTCGATGAAAAAACCGTGCGCTGGGTGCAACGCCGCGTCGATCTGAACGAATACAAACGCGAACAAGCCGCGCCCGGACTCAAAGTCACCTCGCGCGCCTTCGGTCTCGGCCGTCGCATGCCCATCGCGCAAAAATATGTCGATTGAAAGATCGACATACTGAATTGTTTTTAGCTGAGCACAGTCGTGTGTCTTCAGTGACGGAGAGGGTAAACCATCGTCTATTAGGTGGCATCGTCTTGGGGCGTTCGCCTGTTTAGCCATAAGTACATCGCAAGGCCGAACGCCAGCGTGCCGAGAAGTGAGAGCGCGAGAAACCAAGGCCATCGGTAGGGGCCAGGCGGTCGCAGAGCGAAGTAGACGGTGAGTGCGCCCGTCGTAATGAGTACGTCGGCGACGAACGCGAGCGCGAGGCCGTCGTGCAGAGCAGCCGTAAGCGTGGTGAAATCATTCAGGGCCCAGTAGAGGAATAGCCCGCCGGGCGCGGCGAAGCCGAGCACCGCGAACACTAGCAACCACGTGAGAGACCTATGCCTCGGCATCGGATTCTGTTCCCCTTCGTCTAACGAGAATAAGATCAGCGAGGGCTGGCGAGTGGCGCGTCGCTGCGCGCTGAGGGTGAAATTTCATGGCAAGTTTAAAACACTTCCACTTCGCTGGAAAGCGTCATCGCGCAGCGGGTAGCCGTTGATGCATTTGGCTCACGTACTATTAATCGCGCTCGTGCCGCTCGTGCTCCGCTGCTCCCTCGATGAATACTCGAGGCTCCGGCGGGTTCAGCACGGCAGCATCGTCTGCCACGCCGAAGAAACGGTAAAGTGCCGATGTGAGATATCTGGTCACAGTGCCACTCTGGCGACTCGCGAGAACGTAACCGGACTCTCCAAACGCTGGAGCGTGCGACTCGAGATAGCGTAGTGCGGCAAAGAGACGCTCCGCATGCCAACGCGCTTCCGACGGCGTGTGATACCGCGACAGAAAATACTCGCGAATCGCGTCGTTCTCTCGCTCCTTCGGAACTGTGTGGCTCTGCCGTAGAATCTCCTCCCAATCGGTCAGCCAGTCTTCGAGCCGATAGGTCATATGGGTTAGCGCGGATGCATCTAACGAGACGGAGCTGAGCCACCGCTCAACTCACTCGAACAAATTGTATTTCACGATCGCATAGATGGCGCGAAATCCATCGCGCCAGCCGACTTTTTTTCCTTCTTCGTACGTGCGGCCGTTGTAGGAAATTCCCACTTCGTAAATTCGGCAGCGCGCCTTGGCCAGCTTCGCCGCCAGCTCCGGTTCGATTCCGAAACGGTTTTCGCAAAGGTTCAGGCGCGGAAGCAGAGATGCGCGAAAGGCTTTATAACCGGTTTCCACATCGGACAGGTTCAAATTCGTGAACATATTTGAGAGCAGCGTGAGAAATTTGTTTCCCATCATGTGCCAGAAATAAACGACGCGATGCGGGCGTCCGCCCATGAAGCGCGAGCCGAACACGGCATCGGCGCTTCCAGAAAAAATCGGTTCGAGCAAAATCGGATATTCGTTGGGATCGTACTCCAGATCGGCGTCCTGAATCACCACGATCTCGCCGGTCACGTCAGCGAATCCGGCGCGTAACGCCGCGCCTTTGCCTTGGTTGTGCGGTTGATAAATAATCTTGTCGGCGATCGCTGCTACTTTCTCGCGCAAGATTTCGCGCGTCCCGTCAGTCGAGCAATCATCGACGATGATGATCTCCAAATCTTTGATCGGACAGTCGCGCACTGTGCGCACGAGCTGCTCGATCGTCTCGCGCTCGTTGAAGCAGGGGATGACCGCCGAGACTTTCATGGGCTTTGCGCTTTCACCCATTCGATTGTTTTGCGAATCCCGGCGCGCTTGTCGATCTTCGGCTGCCAGCCGAGCAGGCGTTCTGTTTTTCGAATGTCGGCCACGAAAAATTTCTGGTCGCTGTGCCGCCAGGGCAGCTTTTTGTATTTCAATTTCACGTCGAGCTCTTCTTCCAAAATCTGGAACAGCTCGAGTAGCGAGCAACTGTTCGCCATTCCGCCGCCAATGTTGAACGCTTGCCCGCGCGCTATGTTGATCTTGTCCGCCGCCGCAAAATAACAATCGACGCAATCGTCCACGAACAGTAAATCGCGCACCTGTTTGCCGTCGCCCGAAATGGCAAACGGTTCGCGCTGCGGGTCTCGTTTCGTTTCGAGCGCCTGCCGGCAAAACCAACCGACCCAGCCCTGGTCGAACGTCGCAAACTGCCGTCCGCCGAAAATCGTGGAATGTCGAAACACCACCGTCTTCAAATTATAAACGCGGGCAAAGTCGAGCATGTATTGATCGGCCGCGCCCTTCGAGCAGCCGTACGGCGTTTGAAAATCGAGCGGCGCGCTCTCATCGATTCCGTTCGGAAAATTCTTCGCACTGTATCGGGTTGGTTCTTCGATCAATTCCACACCGGCCAATTCGCCGTAAACTTTATTGCTCGACGAATAAACGATCGCCGCCTCCGGACAAGATCGACGAACACTTTCGAGCAAATTAAAGCTGCCGAGCGCATTCGTTTCAAAATCTTTGCGCGGATCTTCCATCGAAGTCGTCATGGCGACTTGCCCGGCGAGATGAAAAATTGCGTGTGGCTGCACCTTGTCGATTAAACGCGCGACATCATCGCTCTTGCGAATATCGCCTTCGACAAAATCAAATTTACCGAGCGTGTGCAACCATTCGAGATTCTCGGCAGAACCCTGGCGCCCAAGATTGTCAAAGACCGCGACCTCATCGCCGCGCTCGATCAATCGCGCCGCGATATTGCTGCCGACAAAACCGCATCCGCCTGTGACCAAATACTTCATGTCGATCTTAGCTTGGTCGCTCTTTGCATCTTCAGTAAGCGAAACAAAGTCCCGAGATAGCCGAGAATGAAAATCGCGAGCTGCCGCTTTGTTTTGCCGGCTTTTCGTTTTTCAAATGTGGAAGGCACTTCCTTGATTCGAAATTCTTTGCGAGCGCCGACGAGCTTAACCAGGATTTCCTCGACAATGTCAAAGTGATTGCATTCCAGCTGCAATCCGCGCACGTCATCGCCGCGATAAAGCCGGAAACTGTTCGAGACATCGTAGCACTTCAAATTCAAGACCATGCGAAAGATGATGTTCACGATGTGGCTCATCAAAATTAAAATCGCAGGGTTCTCTGTCTCGCCGCCGCGCACGTAGCGTGAAGCGATCACCAGATCGAAGTCCTCTCGATGTTGCCAGAGTTGCGGAAAGATGCGCGGATTATGCGAGCCATCGGCGTCCAACATCATGATCCATTTGCCTCGCGCTATTGCAATTCCGGTGCGAACAGCATCGCCGTAAAGATCGCCGCCGCGGCGCGGCAAATAAGTCACACCGAAAGCTGCGCAGAGCTGCGGCGTTTCATCGCGGGGCTGTTGGGTATCGACAATCAGGATTTCGTAACTCGATGTTAAACTCGACGCGCTTTCTTTCAGCGCGGGAAGCAACTGTTTCAAACTTCCCGCTTCCTCGTACGCCGGCAGCACGACGCTCAATTCGATTTCGTTCATCGCGGCTCTGAAAGTTTCAGCGTTGAAAATGAAGCGCGCGCCAGCTGCCAAACGGCGTGCGCGATTGTTTCTCGGGGCTGCCAGGCGAGCTCATCCTTCGCGCGAGTGATGTCGGCGACCATGAACATTTGTTCCTGCGGCGAAAGGTCGCGCGCGCCGAAACGAAGATCGACATCGAGATTGAGCGCGCGCACCATGTCGACCACAAGCTCACGCAAACTGCGCGTCTCGCCACTGCCAAGATTAAAAATGCGCACTCGCTCATTATCTTCGCGCAAAGCAGCGGCGATGACGCCGCGCGCGATGTCGTTCACGGCGGCGTGATCGCGCACTTGTTCGCCCGATGTCATATCGAACGGCTTTTTCTCAGCCGCGGCGCGCAGAAGCGATGGAAAAAGTTTCGAACCGAAATCGCCTTCGCCCGTGAAAGAGAATGGCCGAACGATCGTCAATCGAAGATGTCGATCTTGTGCTAGTACACGCAACTGTTTTTCTGCTTCTGCTTTCGACGCGCCATAGGGATGCGCGGTGCCGAGCGGATCATCTTCGCGCAATGGCCGGCCTTGATCCTTGTAAGCGAGGCCGCTGCTTACGAAGGCAAAATGACAACCGAGTTCGCACGCCATTTCCGCGACACGCACGGGAAGATCGACATTTACCTTTCGCAATATCGCTTCATCAGGCCGCGGTTGCTGCATCCCGGTCGCGGCCGCGTGGATGAAAATGTTTGGCACAAAATCTCGCAACGCGTTTTCGATTTCTTCGCGTCGATCAAGTTCGACAATGCAATTTGTAAACCGGCCAGTCGCGATTTTACGCCGTGACAGCGCGACAAGATCGACATCCTTGCGGTCGTCGAATTGTTTGATGATTGCGCGCCCAAGCGTTCCGGAAGCGCCGGTGAGGGCGACGCGATTATTTTGCACGGATAAATTTCGTAATCGTGTCGATCACGTAATCGAGCATCTCGCGTGAAAGTCCCGGATAAACCCCGAGGAAGAGCGCTTCGTTCATGATGCGGTCCGCGCCTTTCAATTCTCCGACGACGCGAAAACTATCCGGCCGATCTTTTTTCAGCTGCACGAACGCGGGTTGGCGCACGAGGTTCCCGCCGAAGAGCATTCGGTTGTTGATGCGTTTGGTTTCGAGAAACCTTCCGAGCTCGCTGTGATTAAAGGGCGCACTCGGCCTAACGAGTATCATGAATCCGAACCAGCTCGGATCGCAGCGGCAGCCACTCTCGTCCCACGAAAATCCTTTCTCCGACCACGCCGTTGCGTGCGTCGGCAGCGAGAACTCAAAAAACTCGCCTAACGAATCGAGACCGCGTCGCAAATATTGCCAGTTCTGTTTCCGCGCTTCGATGAACTGCGGAAGCTTTTTGAGCTGCTGAATTCCGATGGCGGCCTGCGGATCAAGCGGCTTCAAGTTGTAGCCGAGATGGCTGTAAATGTATTTGTGATCGTAGCCTTCGGGCAATTCGCCCAGCTGCCAGCCGAAACGTTTGTTGCAGGTGTTTTCCTTTCCGCTCGCGCACCAGCAGTCGCGCCCCCAATCGCGGAAGCTTTCGATCAGCACTTTGAGTTTCATTGCGCGCACAATGTTGATCGCGCCGCCTTCGCCGAGGGTGAGGTGATGCGGCGGATAAAACGATTGCGTGGAGAGATCGCCCCACGTGCCGGTCAATCGCGTTTCCTCTTTGTTGTCGATCTTACGGGTGTATGTCGATCCAAGCGCGTCGCAGTTGTCTTCGATGAACCAGAGATTATGGCGCGCGCAGAAATCGACGATGGCGGAAAGATTGTACGGATTACCAAGCGTGTGCGCGCACATGACGGCTTTCGTTTTTCCTTCGACAAATGCTTCTTCGAGAAATCGAGTGTCGATGTTGCCGTTCACGGGATCGTTGTCGATGAAGACGGCTATGGCGCCGTTTTGCAAAATCGGCGACACGGTTGTTGGAAAACCCGCAGCGCAGGTGATGACTTCGTCGCCGCGCTGAATGCGATTCTCCAGTTTTTGGCTGGTGAGCGCACTGAAGGCGACGAGGTTGGCGGACGAACCGGAGTTCGTGAGGATCGATCTTTTTACGCCGAGAAATTCGGCGAGCAGCCTTTCGAATTCTTCGCCTTCTTTTCCGAGAGTGAGCCAAAAATCGAGCATGCTCGAAACGCCTGCTTCCACTTCATCCTCGGTGAAAACGCGGCCCGCGTAGGGAACGACGGTTTCGCCTGGAATAAATTTCGCGTCGTGACCCGGGCGTTGAGCGCGATGCACGCGCTTCGAATACTCGCGCGTTAGCTCGAGAATCTGTGCCTTGAGTTCTTCAGGCGTTTTCATTGCGCCCAATTCAGTCCATCCGCGCTGGCGTAACCGACATATTCGCAAATCTGATCACGTGTAAACTTCGCAAGATCGACATCTTTTTTTTCAAGTCCGTGACGATACCATGCGATCGTTTTGGCGACGGCGGTGTCAAAATCCCAGACCGGACGCCAGCCGAACACGTGCGCGGCTTTGTCGATCTTGAGATTCAGGAGGCCAGCTTCATGCGGCGCGTTCGGATCGGACTTATCGATCCATTTGCCCGGCCAGTGTTTGAGAACTTCGTCCACGACTTGTTGCACGGAACGGTTTGATTCTGGATCCGGCCCGAAATTAAAAGCGGAGCAAACTTCCGCCGCGCGCTTTGCTTTTTTTTCCTCGAGCACTTCCCAAAGCGCAACGCCCAATGCGAGATAACCGCTCAAGGGATCGAGCACATGTTGCCACGGCCGCGTGGCATTTTTGTTGCGAACGGGAATGGTTTCGCCGCGCTGCAACGCGCGCATGCTGTCGGGCACGAGGCGATCCTGTGCCCAATCGCCGCCGCCGATGACGTTTCCCGAGCGCGCGCTGGCGAGCGCGACATGCGACGTCGCGGCGGAGAAAAAAGATTTGCGATAGGAATCGATCGCAATTTCGGCGGCTGCTTTACTTGCGCTGTAGGGATCGTGACCACCGAGCGGATCGGATTCGCGATAGGCGTACTGCGCTTCGCGATTTTCGTAGCATTTATCGGTTGTGATCATGACGAGTGCGCAGCGCAACGAGGAGAGTCGCACCGCTTCCATGACATTGACCGATCCCGTGACGTTAGTCGTGAAAGTGCCGACAGGATCGACATACGAATGCCTAACGAGTGGTTGCGCGGCGAGATGGAAAATAAAATCCGGTTTGATGCTGGCGATAGTGTCGGACAATGCGCGCAGATCGCGAACATCGCCGCGGCGGTCGGACATTCGTGTGGCGAGCTGGAGCTGATTGAAAAGGGATTGCTCTTCGCAATCGATCGAGAATCCGCTGACCTGCGCGCCGAGTAGAAGCAGCCACTCACTCAACCACGCGCCCTTAAAACCAGTATGTCCGGTGACGAGGATTTTTTTCCCCGCGTAAACTTTTCCGAAAACTGTTTTCGGCGCGTCCGGCATTTCAGGCGCGCTTTCGTGATTTCGATTTTATTGCGGTCGAACTTTTTTCGCTCGCGCCGTCGCGCCAAAGTTTCCAAGGCGCTTTTCCTTCGGCCCAGAGTCGATTCAGCATTTGCGTTTCCTGATAGGTGTCCATCGATTGCCAGAAATCTTCATGCTTGTAGGAATTAAGCTCGCCGTCGCGGACGAGATCGGCGATCGGCTTTTGCTCGAACATCATGCCGCGATCGTTCGGAATGTAATCGAACAGTTTGTAATCACAGACCATGAAACCGCCGTTGATGTAAGCATTTTCGAAGCGCGGCTTTTCGCTGAAAGTTTTGATGTGACCTTTCGCGTCGATCATGAGCGCACCGAACCGCCCGGCGGGATGCACGGCTGAAATCGTGCAGATTTTTCCGGCTTTCTTGTGGGCGCGAATGCTTTCGTTTATGTCGATGTTCGCGACGCCGTCGCCGTAGGTAAGGAGAAACGTTTCGCTAAGATCGACATATTTTTGGATCGCTTTGATGCGATAACCGGTGAGCGTTTCTTCGCCGGTGTTAGCGAGAGTGACGCTCCAATCTTCTTCGTCGTGACGATTGTGAAAACGAATGCGCGGCGCACGGCCGAGCTGCAGCGTGGCGTCGCAAGTGTTCCAAAGATAATTGCGAAAATACTCGCGGATCATGTCGCCTTTGTAACCGAGGCAAAGAATGAATTCGCGATGACCGAAGTGCGCGTACAATTTCATGATGTGCCAAAGAATCGGCCGGCCGCCGATCGGCACCATCGGTTTGGGGCGGAATTCGGTTTCTTCGCGAAGACGCGTGCCTTTGCCGCCGCAGAGAATGACTACTTTCATGGCGTTGCTCTCACGCAGAGCAGGTTCAATGCGATAAGGCGCAGCCGCAACTGCGGTTTGGTGCACCGTGTTGGAATCGAACCAACAACCCAGTGATTAAGAGTCACTTGCTCTGCCAATTGAGCTAACGGTGCCAAAAGTCATCAAGCCGGCGCGTGCCGCGCAACGATGACATAGCAAATGCGCATCGTCCAGAAAGCTAGAGGCGCCGCACATGATACGTGGGAAATATGCCGTAACCTTTGGCCATGGGAGTTTGCCCGGCATAATCGCAAGTAAAGCCGCGCACTGGTTTGGCCGCAGCCAATGCGGCAAATGCTTCGCTCGCGTAAACTTGGCCCGCCGGCGTGATCGGTTCGATCCGCGCAGCGCGACTGACATGAGTGCCGCTGTGTGAAGTGCGGCGCGTAATCGGATCGGTGAATTCATAAACAGGTCCGGCGTGCAGACCGATGCGCAGGTTGAGCGCTTTTGGCAAACCGTGACCTTCCCATTGAACGGTGGTGACAAAATCGCAAATATCGAGGGCGAGGCGGCCGGCCGCTTCGACATCTGAAAAAACCAGATAGATTCCGTCGCCCCATGTGTTTTTCTCAACGACGGCGCGTGCGGTCTTGGCGACGAGCTTGCCAATTCCGCCGAGAAAATGCCGAACGAAGAGCGGCACTTGTTGTTCGGTGAGTTTGCTGAAAGCAACGGCGTCAGCAAACAACATCGACATAACGCGGGAATGAAATTTGTCCGGCGTTTGCGTGCGACTTGGCTTGGTTTTGGGTTTGGGACGCTTGTTCTTTTTTGCGCGCGCCGCAGCCTGATTTTGTAATCGCGTCACATCGATGATTCGCACCGCCAGACCGGCATCGCGCCATTGTTTGACCACGCTAGCCGTTCCGCCCGAGCCGTCGCCCGGCGCTCGGTCCCAAACCGCTAATGGAACAAGTTCAGTGTTGAGCTGGCTGGCGCGAATGCTTGCGAGGCCGAGAAGCAGTTGGTTCGTGTAATCGTACGAGATCCCGCCAATCTCGAGTCGTTGCGGCGAAGCCATGACGACGCGGCTCGCTTGCGTGAGCACCCGTTCAAAACGCGCGCCCCAATTCGAATTCGGAACCAAGTCCACGCTGTCGCGAATGAATTCTTCACGCTCGTAAGGAAGAACGACGACGATTTCGTCGCCGCGCTCGAGCATTGCCTCCAGAAAAAGAATATCCGAACCGCATGCGGCCGAAGCATAGCCTAGTCCCGCACCAATCGATTCGATTTCTGTTTTGATTTCGCGCGCCACGGCTGGCTCGAGCCGCGCAGGAAATCGCGGCCCTGCGCGATCAGGCTGATCGATCATGTGGCCGGCGAAAACGATGAGGCGCGGAATTTGCAGAGCGCGCTCGATTTCGGGCGACTCGATTTTCCAGTAATCGAGGAGCAAACGCGCGTTGCGACGACTCGATTGCAAATCTCCGAAACGGCGGCGGCCAAGTTGTCCCGCTTGCGCGTACCAATCGCGCGCTTGCGGGAAATCGCGCAAAATAAGCGCGGCTTCGCCTAACGTCGCAAAGAGCCAATATTTATCGCCGCGGGTTTGGCGTAGCTCAGTCAAACAAGAATCGCGCACAGTCGCAGCCAATTTTGCGGCGTGATCTTTTTTCTCAATCAACAGCGCGGTGGTCGCGGCGTTGATGCCGGTCCAATAACCGCCGCTGAGTTTGTGCGCCTCCCCGTAGGTTTCGGCAGCGAGTCGGAGCAACTTGCCGGCCTTATGTCGATCTTGCGCCGCGGCGGCGCGATCCTTGTACGTGCGAGCGAGCATGCCGAGCGTTTCTTCGCTCGCGTGATTTTCATCGCGCAGTTCTTCCAGAACGCGGCCGGCGCGGTCGGTCGCGCCGCTGCGCGCGAGGGAGAGACCTTGCAATTGCCGGAGCCGAACATCGGCCGGCCGAGCGGCGAGCCCCTGAGTGATGACGTCGTACGCGAGAAGCGGCTCTCCTTGTTTCAAGATTCTTTCGCCGAGAAGCTGATAAACTTCCGGCGATCGCGACCATTGCTCCGCATCATGCGAGCGCCAGATCGACATTAAATCAGCGAGCGCGATGGGCGCTGAGGCGCGCAGCGTTTTAATTGTCTGGCGAAGATCGCCGGCCCCTGCGGAATTTTTTTCCTGCTTCTGATCGCTTTCTGCCATCAACGAATTTAACGGCACATGCTTTCACGTCACAAGTCCGACGTGGCCGACAAAAATTCCTGCGATCTTGCCACCACACCATCAATCTGATACCCGGTGCATCCGTCCGTTAAATGAAATATTGGGCCTTTCTTAGTTACAGTCACATCGACAAGAAGTGGAGCGACTGGCTGCACAAATCGCTCGAAACTTATCGCGTGCCGCGACGACTTGTCGGCAGGCCTTCTCGCGATGGCATTGTGCCGAAGCGTGCATATCCGGTTTTCCGCGACCGCGAAGAACTGCCGGGCTCATCGGATTTGGGCGACAACATTAACTCGGCGCTGGAAGAATCGCGTTATCTCGTGGTTATCTGCTCTCCGCAGTCAGCCGTATCGCGATGGGTGAACGAAGAAATTAAAACGTTCAAGGCAATGGGACGCGAGGATCGCATTCTTTGCCTGATCGTGAGCGGCGAGCCGAACGCGACGGACAAGCCGGAGCTCGGTTTGCTCGAATGTTTTCCGGAAGCGGTGCGATTTCGCGTGCGACCGGATCGCTCGGTCAGCGAGCAACGCACGGAGCCGATTGCCGCCGACGCCCGTGCCGGGAAAGATGGCAAGCATAACGCGAAACTGAAAATTCTTTCGGGCGTTCTCGGCGTTGCCTACGACGAGTTGAAGCAACGCGACAAGCAGCGCCGCATTCGGCGGCGTATTCAGATGACGCTTGGAATCGTTTTGCTTTGTGCGATGATCGGCGGAATTTTCGGTTGGAAGGAAAGTCAACGACGCGCACAGCAAAGGCGAGCGGCGAGCGAGGCCGATTTTGCGCAAGCGTTGAAGTTGCTCGATCAAGGCTCGAGCAATCAAGCACTCGCATGGCTGGCGCGCGCGGTACGAATTGATCCAAGTAATCTGACCGCGCGAACTCGTCTCGTTTCTGTTCTTGCGCAACGTAATTGGTTGCTGCCAACTGCGCCGCCGCTGGCGCACAAAGGGCCCGTGATCAGCGCCCAGTTGAGCGCAAATGGTCAACGCATCGCGACCGCGTCTGACGACAAGACGATCCGGATTTGGGATGCCGCGACGAGCAAGCTCATTGTCGATCCAATCGCGGACCAGCGTCCCGCATTCGTTAATTTTAATCCGGACGGCACGCGCCTCGTCGGGGCCGGTCGGCTCGGCGCGCGCACGTGGGATGCGGTGAGTGGGAAAGAAAACGGCGCGCTTTTGAAACATATTCGCGGACTGTGGATGACGCGATTCAGTCCGGATGGAAAATCAATTCTCACTGCGTCGGCTGACGGAACGGCGCGCTTGTGGGACGCGCAGAATGGTGAGGAAAAATTTCCGTCGCTTCCGCACGCTAATCAGGTATCGATCGCTATCTTTAGTCCGGACGGAAAACGAATCGCGACAACGTCCGTCGATCTAAATGCGCGCATTTGGGATGTAAACACCGGCATGCCGCTCACGTCGCAACTGAAACTGAAAGAGTTGACGTATTCCGCTGAATTTAGCCCGGATGGCGCGCGTATCGCCGCCAATGTCGGTGGTGCAGCGGAAATCTGGGATGCGACGACCGGAACGACCGCACTTCCGGCGTTGGACCAGACGGGCGTGCGCTCGGTCCATTTTAGTCCCGACGGAAAATTTCTTCTCACGGCTTCGTTCGACATGACGGCGCGAGTTTGGAATGCATCCGATGGCAAAGCGGATGGCGCTCCGATGAAACACGATGAAGCGTTGCTCTGCGCAACTTTTAGTCGCGATGGTGAGCGGATCGTGACCGGAAGCAAACAAGGCACCGGGCAAATCTGGGAGGTGCGCACGCGCCGGCGTTCGAGCGAATCGTTACAACATCGAGATGAAATTGTGTCCGCCGATTTCAGCAACGACGGCACCCGTCTTCTGACCGCATCGAAAGATGGAACGGCTCAGCTTTGGGACGCGACCAAACGTGGAATTGCGCCGCTCGTGCTCAAAGCTGCGACGCAACCGGATTGGATCGCGAGCGCCTGGTTCGATCAAGATTCTAAACACGTGCACACGCGGACTCACGACGGCGTCGTGCAGGTCTGGGATGTTGTTTCCGGAAAATTGACGCGCAGCGAACCAAGACAAACTTCGCCGCCTCTAGCCGTCACGCCTGATGGAAAAAAGCGGGCCGTACTTTCTAAAGACATGCTGACAATGTCGATCTTGGACGCCGCGACCGGGAAGGAAATCTCACCGCCAATGGTTCATCCGGGCCAATCGTTCATCATGACCGCGGCATTAAGCGACGACGGAAACAATCTGGTTACGTCGGCGATCGATAATTGCGTTCGAGTCTGGGACGTGAAAACGGGCAAGCTTCTCTTCGATCCGATTAAGCATCCGCAATTCGTTCGCTCGGTCGCATTCAGTAGAGATGGAAGGGAAATTGTCACCGGCTGCATGGACCGCGCGGCGCGCGTGTACGACGCGCACAACGGCCGGCCTCTTTTGGATCCACTGCGCCACGGTGAAGGCGGACTTGTGGAAGACGCGCAATTCAGTGCCGACGGTAAGCGCATCGCAACCGCGAGCATGGACGGCAAAGCGCAAATCTGGGATGCGACTACTGGTCAAAGACTAACCGAACCATTTCAGCACGATGAGCCTTCGGTTCATGTCGCGCGATTCAGTCCCGATGGTCGCTGGCTGCTGACGAGCGTCGCCAGCAACGCTTTTATTTGGGACACTGCGCCGCTTCCGGAAAAAACTCCGGAGTGGTTGCCCGAATTGGCGGAGGCCGTCGGCGGCTGGCGTTTGAACGAAAAAACTCTGGCCGTTCCGGTCGAACATCAATGGGAAGCGCTCGAGAAAATTCGCGCGCGCCTTTCGGGAAACGCGAATGATCCTTTCGCGCGCTGGGGCGCGTGGATTTTGGACGAGAGCGGGAAGCGTCGCGTTTCGCCTTTTTCCACGGGCAGCGCTCCATCACCCTCCCCAGCCTTTTCGCCCGCGGTTGTTCCTTCAGCTCCGCCAAATGTTCCTGCGACGCCGCCGAAAGAATCGACCGAGCACATGCTGATGGTTGCGTGCATTCAACATGGCGCATTCAGTTCCGTTTCGTTGCAAGAGCCGGCCTTCGCGCTCGAAAGTTACGCGCGCGCGCTCGATCTCGCGAAAAAGGAAGCGGCCGCAAAGCCGGACAACTTCGATGCACAAAAAGATCTTTTTCTTGTTCATACTTTGATGTGCGAGAGCTTTGCGGCCGTCAAGCAGCCGGACAAAGCATTGTCCTCCGCCCTTGATGCCGTGCGCGCGATGGAGCAAGCCGCCACGAAAAAACCCGGCGATGCGGAAGCGCGAAAACTACTCGCGCAAGGTTGGGGGAATCTCGCTTACACGCAGATAATGAATCGCCAGCCGCAAGAGGCGATTAATTCCGCGAACAAAGGTTTGGAACAGGATCCCAGCCAAACTCTCATCAAAGCGAACCTGGCAATCGCATTCATTTTTAATAACGAATACGCAAAAGCTGAGCCGATCCTCGTTTCAATCAAAGATGGCAAAGCAAACGACAAACAAACTTATGTCGATCTTGTGCTCAAGAGTTTCGATGAACTGAAACAGCTCGGCGTCGAACATCCTGACACGCAAAAAGCGCGAGAGGTCCTGCGGCCATCTACTCCGCGATGACGCTGGTCAGCTTCAAGTTCACTGCGTCCACAAGCCCTTGATCGGTCAGTTTCAATTCGGGAATCGGCGACAGGCTCATGAACGACAATGTCATGAACGGCGCATCAAGTTTGCAGCCGAGCCGCGCCGCCGCTGCGTTTAGCTCCCCGATTTTCTCGATCACAATTTCCAGCGGTTGATCGGAAACCAATCCCGCAATTGGCAACGGCAACGCGACTTCGACTTTTCCGTCGACAATTGCCACTTGGCCGCCGCGCATTTTTTCCAAGGCCTGCACGGCGGCGATGATATCGCCGTCGGTTGTTCCAACCACGACAATATTGTGCGCGTCATGCGCAACTGTCGATCCAAGCGCGCCGCGTTGAAGCCCAAACCCACGCACAAATCCGACGCCGACATTTCCGGTTGCGCGATGACGCTCGACCACGACGAGCTTTAAAATATCGCGCGACGGATCAGCCGCAATTTTCTCATTGTCGATCTTGGGCGCCTCAATCGCCTCTTTCGTCACGATCTGGTGCGGGACAATCTCGATTACCCGGATTTTTTTCGCGCCGTTTGATTTCAATTCAAAATCTTCCGGGGTGCGATAACTCAGGTTCATCGTGCTGCGCGGTTGCGGCACCTCCAGAAGTTTCTCGCCGATGTAGCGGCCGTTCTCCGCAATCAGTTTTCCTTTTTTGTAAACGCGCAAGATCGACATCTTCTCCAAGTAATCCATCACGATAAAGTCCGCCCAGAAACGCGGCGCGATCGCGCCGTGATTTTTCAGTCGATAATAACGCGCCGTGTTGATCGTTCCCATCTGGATCGCCGTCACTGGCGGAACACCGAACGAGATCGCCTTGCGAATCGAGTGATCGATATGTCCTTCGCGTACGAGATCGCCCGGCAATTTGTCATCGGTCGCAAATGAGCAGTTCGCCGAGTTCTCAGGGGTGACCAGTCCGATGATGTGCTCGAGATTACGCTCCGTGCTTCCCTCGCGAACGAGCAGATGCATTCCGAGCCGCAATTTCTCGCGTGCCTCCTCTAGCTCAGTGCTCTCGTGATCGGAACGCACACCGGCCAGCGCGTAGGCATTCAGATTTTTTCCGCGCAATCCCGGCGCGTGTCCATCGATCACTTTGCCCTTGCCCGCCTCGATCTTTGCCAGCTCGCTTTCGTGTCCGAGAAAAACTCCGGGATAATTCATCAACTCCGCAATGCCTGCGATCCGATTGTCCGCGATCATCAGCTTAAGATCGTCCGACGTGAAACGCGCGCCCGCCGTTTCCAAATGCGTCGCCGGAACGCATGACGGAAGCATGATAAAAAAATCGATCGGCAAATTTTTGCTGGATTCGAGCACGTAACGAATACCGTCCATGCCGAGCACGTTGGCGTATTCGTGCGGATCGATCACCATCGCGCCGGTTCCGTGTGGAACGACCGCGCGCACAAATTCCGGCAGCGTGACCATGCTGCTTTCGACATGGAAATGCCCGTCGATCAAACTCGGCGCCAGAAACGCGCCGGCAAGATCGACAATCTCTTTTGCGTCGTATTCGCCGAAGCCAATCACGCGACCATCGTCCACGGCGACGTTCGCTTTGTGGATCTCGCCGCTGAAAACATTGACGAGCTGCGTATTTTTGAAGAGCAATTCGGCCGGTTTCTCGCCGCGCGCGACACTAAGCTTGTGCTGAATCTCCCTCACGAAAGAATTTGTTCGGCCGTGACGTGCTCGGTCTTTTCTTCCGCGTATGTCGATCTTGTCCGAGCGGCGATTGCATTCGAGATCGCTTCGCCAGTTGCGGGCGAAGCGAGATGAACTTCTCCGCCTGGAGTTCCGAACGCGGACACCGCATCGCGGATTGCTTCCCGAACCGAAAGCGCAAGCATGAGCGGCGGTTCGCCCACCGCTTTGCTTCCGTGAATCACGTTGGACTGCGTCGCTTGCGAGAGAAATGCGACATTGAAAACTTCCGGCGTGTCGCCGACCGCCGGAATCTTGTAAGTGTCGGGCGAATGCGTCAGTAATTGGCCTTTCGAATCCCAAACCAACTCTTCGCAAGTGAGCCAGCCGCAACCTTGCACGAATCCGCCCTCGATCTGACCGCGCGCTACGCCGCGATTAATCGTGTCGCCCGCGTCATGCAAAATATCGACCCGCTTGATCTGCATCATGCCAGTCAAGCCATCGATCTCGACTTCACTGACCGCCGCGCCGACTGCGAAATAGTGAAACGGTTTTCCCTGTCCGGTCTCGCGATTGAAATGAATGTCGGGCGTTTTGTAAAAACCGGTTGTGCTCAAACTCGTCCTCGCGAAGTAAGCGCGTTGAATCAATTCAGCGATAGGCAGGCGCGCCTGCGCAAGATCGACATCATAAAATGAATTCTCGGCGAAAATGATTTTTCCTTCAGCTGGCGCACGTCCATTTTTCTCCTGCAACATTTCTGCGGCCAAGGGCACCAATCGCGTGCGCAATATGTCGCAGGCATTTTTTACCGCCGCGCCGTTGAGGTCCGTTCCGCATGACGCCGCGGTCGCCGATGTATTCGGCACTTTGTCCGTGCGCGTGTGCATGACGCGTACGCGATCGATTGTTAGTCCGAGTTCCTTCGCCGCGAGCGCCCTAACGTTCGTGTGCACGCCTTGTCCCATCTCGGTGCCGCCATGATTGATCTGCGCGGTGCCATCTTGAAAAAGCAACACAAGCGCGCCGGCTTGATTGAGATGTGTGGTCGTAAACGAAATTCCAAACTTCACCGGCGTGATCGCGATCCCGCGTTTGCGATGTCGATCTTGCGCATTCCAATCGGAAATTTCCTTTCGGCGCGCCGTGAAATCGCTCGACGCCATCAATTCCTGCCAGACGCGCTGAATGCGATTGTCTTCGATCTCTTGTCCGTAATGCGTCGTGTTCGTTTCGCCTTGCTCGCGATAAAGATTTTTCGCGCGCACAATTTCCGGCGCTAGGCCCGTCCGGCGTGCGATGCGATCGATGATTTCCTCGATCACGAACATTCCCTGCGGCCCGCCGAAACCGCGAAAGGCGGTGTTCGAAGCCAAATTGGTTTTCGCGACCGTGCCCGTGAACGCGACGTGCGGTATATAATATGCGTTGTCGAGATGAAACACCGCGCGATCCGTGACCGCGCGCGACAAATCGAGCGACCAACCGCCGTTCGAGTAGATGTCGATCTTAGCGGCGTGCAGCAAACCTTCGCCATCGAATCCGACATGAAACTTCGCGAGGAATGGATGCCGCTTGCCCGTGATCATCATGTCTTGATCGCGATTCAAGCGCATGCGCACTTTGCGGCCGGTCTTGGTCGCAGCCAGCGCCGCCAGCGCCGCAATCGTCGCGGCTTGCGTTTCCTTTCCGCCGAATCCGCCGCCCATACGCGGACATTCCACAACCACGCTGTGCATCGGCAACGCGAGCACATGCGCGACGATGTGTTGAACCTCG
This sequence comes from Verrucomicrobiota bacterium, assembly GCA_041167045.1. GTDB lineage: Bacteria > Verrucomicrobiota > Verrucomicrobiia > Chthoniobacterales > UBA10450 > CATPCN01. The sequence continues at coordinate 42,639 of JBEEGW010000007.1, read as the reverse complement.
GACGGATGTTGCGTCGATGAACTGACGAACATTGTGCCGTCTTCGCCGCGCTCCGCCCAGGCGGCGTTGGTCTCGAGATAAAAATGGTCCTGTCCGCCGAAGGAAATCTCGCCCTCGAATTTTAGCGGCGCATTTTTCAACGCAAGATCGACATCTCCGCGCGCGATATGATTTGCCTCGGTGTGAAAACTCTTCGCGGCGATCGCTTCTTCGATTGTGAAAATCGGCGGCAGCGGCTCATATTCGACGACCATCTTTTCCGCCGCGGCGCGACAAAGTTCCTGAGTTTCGCCAACAACCAGCGCAATAATTTGTCCGTGGTAAAACGCTTCCTTGTCGGCAAGCAGAATTTCGTCGTGCCGAACCGCGCCGACGTCGTTAAGTCCGGGAACATCTTCCGCGAGCAAAACGGCGGCGATGCCGGGCATCGCTCGCGCCGCGGTGGCATCACGCCGGAGAATGCGCGCATGCGCGTGCGGCGAACAAACCGGCCAAACTTCGAGCATTTGTTGTCCCGCTGCCGCATCGTCGACATAAACAGCTTCGCCGGTGACATGTTTGTGTCCGCTCTCATGCGGCAAAGCCGGCTCGCGTTCGCCTAACGAACGCGCGATCTTGCGATCGGCTGCTCGATTGTCATCGTCATAAAAAAACTTTTGCAGAAGATCGACAATTAACCGTTGCCGATAAGTTGAGCTGCCGCGCACATCGGAGATCGGCGTGAACTCGCGTTCGAGGATCGGCAAAACTTCGCGCAGCGTCGTTTCATTCCATTGTTTTCCGAGCAAAGCGCTCTCTGTTTTCTTTGCGCGCGCCGGCATTTCTGCGACGCCGCCGAACGCAAGCCGCGCACTCGAGATCGTTCCCGATTTGTCGAAGTGAATCGCAAAGCAACCGGCCACGGTGCTGATATCCATCTCGCGGCGTTTCGAAACTTTGAAGAATCTGCGGCGCGACCGCACAAGATCGACAATGCGCGGAATGAGAATCGATTTTAAGATCTCACCTGGCTTCAGCGCGGTTTTGCGATAGGCAACGAAGAATTTCTCAATCGGCAAAACGCGCTCGCCTTTGGCCGACGCGAGAATTACACGCGCGTCGAGCGCTAGCAAGATCGGCGCACTATCGCCGATCGGCGATGCCGTGACCAGATTTCCGCCCATCGTCGCGCGATTGCGAATTTGCCGTGAACCAAACAAATAAAGCATGTCGCCCATCTCTGGAAATTCCGCGCCAAGCAATTCATTGATTCGCGTCAACGTGACCGCTGCGCCGATGCGCCATTCGGTTTTCGTGCAAGTGATTTCGGTCAGCTCCGGGATCGTTTCGACCGAGATGAGCGTCGGAAATTTTTGAAAGCGTTTGCTGATATCGAGACCAAGCTCGGTTGCGCCCGCGATCAAGCGCGCTTCCGGATGTTTCGCCATCGCTGCGAACAAATCTTTCAGCGACCCGGGCCGCAGAAAGTTTTCCCCATTGCTCTCGTAGTCGACCGATTTCAGTTTTGGCGCGGCAAGATCGACATGTACTCGTTGCGCGAACGCGTCGGCGTACGCGTCGCGGATCGCGCGATAGCCGGTGCAGCGACAAAGATTTCCGGCGAGTTGTTCGTCGAGCTGCGCGGCCGTTTTCAAATCGTCGCGATAAAAGCCTTCGAACATCGACATGATAAAACCGGGCGTGCAATAGCCGCATTGCGATCCGTGATTGTCGACCATCGCCTGTTGCACCGGATGCAGTTTTCCGTTGGCAACGCCTTCGACGGTGACGATGTCGCGCCCGGCCATGAGCGGCAGCGGGACCAGGCAACTGTTGATCGCGCGATAAGTCGGTTTGCCGTTGCGATCAAGATCGACAATCGCAACCGAGCACGCGCCGCAATCGCCTTCAGCGCAGCCTTCCTTCGAGCCGGTGAGTCCGTTTGTGCGAAGCCAATCAAGCAGCGTCATGTTTGGCGAGACCGAATCGAGTCGAACCGGTTTCCCGTTCAAACGAAACTCGATCGCGCTGCTCATTTATTTTCTCCGGCCTTGCAGAATCTTCAGAAACGAACGCGAGCGCAATTCCTCCAGCGTCAAACCGGTGGCGAGCGCTTCCTTTTCGGTGATTGCGCCACAAGCGAGTCCCCGCAGGAAAAAGTTGAGCAGACCCTGGCCGGTCGCGGCGTCGTCGAACACGTCGCCGTACAACGAAGCGAGCGCCGCTTTCTCGACAAAAGCGGTGAGCCGATTCGCGGCGCTAGCGAGACCTTCGAGAAAAAAAAGATTAACCGCCGCATAGCGTGTAACGAATTGCGCCGGATGCAAATCCCAACCTTGATAGTAACCCGTGCGCAGTGAATGCAGATTATCTTCGAATCCAAGTCGCCATGCTTGATGAACAGCGTCGCGGTTTTCGCGCTGTTGCTCGGCGGTTAATTGTCGATCTTGCGCGGCGCGGTGCGGACCGACCGGCAAGATATTTGTCGCGCCGTCAGAAAGATGAATGCCGGTGCCGGCGAGGGAGACCAACATCATCTGGCGCGCAAAATCGCAGGCCGGATGTCGCATCGTTTGATACGCCGCCGTGATTCCGCTCGAGGCCGTGTAATCATAAACGCCGAAGTGAACGCTGCCGCAGCGGCCGTTCGCGACGTCGACCAGCGAATGCAGGGCGCCTTCGCCGCGCGAATTGATGATGGCTTGTGGCGTTTCGATCATTAGCTCGATCTTGAGCGAACCGGCGGGCAGTCCTGTTTTTTTCTCGAGCAGCTCGAACAATTGCACCGCGGCCTTTGTCTGTTCGGGCAATTGAATTTTCGGGACGGTAATGACGAAGTTATCGGGGAGTTTTCCGGATGTTTCCGCGGCCAATGTCGTAATGAAAATGTCGAGCGTCCGAATGCTGCGCGCGTGCAAATCTTCGTTCAACGGCTTAATGCGAATGCCGATGAACGGCGGCAGCGTTTTTTCTCGCAGACCGCGGGCCACTTCGAGAGCGCTCGATTGCGCATGTTGATCTTCTTCTTCATCCGGCCGATTGCCGTAGCCGTCTTCGAAATCGAGGCGAAAATCTTCCACGGGTTCGCGCTGCAACTTTTCGACGACGCGATCGTAAATTTTTTGCGCCAAGTCGCGCTCGCATTTCATTCCGAGGGCATTCGCGAGGACGGCCGCGTCGGGCGCATATTCTTTGAGCGAACGCAAAGCGACTTCCCCCAGTTTTCTCGGCGAATCCGCTTTGAAAAGATGCGCGCCTCCATAAACGGAGTGCACGGCCTGACGCCGATTCGATTCGCCGGGATAACGGCGCATGAATTTTTTATTCGCTTCGCTCAGCTTCGCGATGATCGAAGCGACTTCGTTGGAATCGAGACTTGTTTTCGTTGTCACAGTGTCGGCCGAACGAACCGCCCGATCGGCTGGGCGGCGAGTGTACCATCGTGATAGATAGTTTGCCCGCGTAAAATTGTGCGGACGATCCGCGGCAACTCCCTGCCAAGATACGGACTTTGTTTGTGTCGATAGTGCAGCGATTCGCGCGAGACAACATCCACGTCTGTAAGATCGACAATCGAGAGGTCGGCATCCTTGCCCGCGGCGATGCCGCCTTTCTGCGCGATGCCGAAACGTTGCGCAACATTCTCGCTCGTTAATTTGGCCAGCTGCTCGTGCGGTATTTCAGCAACAAGCAAGGACAGCAAATGCTGCGCGCCCGAAATTCCGCCCCAAACTTCGAAGAAATTCTCGCGCTCCTTCATCTCAGGCGGGGCAGGGGAGTGATCGGATCCGATTGTCGTAAGATCGACAACCGCATCCCAAAGTTCGCGCAGATCGTGCGCCGAGCGCAATGGTGGCGCACATTTCGCGAGTGCGCCGATCCTTTCCATATCGTCGTCGGTCAGCAATAAATAATGCGGGCAGGTTTCGCACGTGACATCGATGCCGTTGGCGCGCGCTTCCGCTACGAGAGCGACACAGCGCCCGCAACTCACGTGCACGATGTGCAATCGACATTTTGTTTCGTGCGCAAGATCGACCGCATGCTGGATCGCATCGAGCTCAACCTCAATGGGTCGCGATTCGAGAAAATCACGCACGCCTTTTCCATTCGGCGATTTCAACAAATCCGGCGACTCGGCGTGAACGGCCACGAGTAAATTCAGATCCGCCGCGATGCGCATTCCTTCGCGCAGGATCGCAAGATCGACATGTTGGAAGTCGTCGATTCCGCTATCGCACATAAACGCCTTCAATCCGACGACGCCGCGGTCGCGCAATGTTTCAAGCTGATTAAGATTTCCCGGAACAAGTCCGCCCCACAAACCGAAATCGATCATCGAATTTTTTTCCGCGGCAGCGCGTTTCAGATCAAAGCTTCCGCCGTCGATGGTCGGCGGGTGAGCATTCAGCGGCATGTCGAAGACGGTTGTGGTGCCGCCGGCGGCCGCGGCGCGCGAGCCGGTTTCAAAGCCTTCCCATTCTGTGCGGCCGGGTTCGTTGAAATGAACATGCGAATCGATCACGCCAGGAAAGATCGACATTCGAGTGGCGTCGAACTCTTCACCTGCGCTGCCGCGGAGATTCGATTCAATCGCGGCGAACTTTCCGTCAACAATTCCGATGTCGCGCTCGCGGCCGCGCACGACCAAATCGAAATCACTCACGCGAGTGTGCCCCACACTCGCAACCTGCTCACTCCGCCATCGGGATAAATGTTCAACCGGATGTGGGTGCAATTATCGATGGGTGAAAGTTCGCGCTCGAAGAAATGGCGCGTGTCCGCTTGCAGCTTTGTTTTGGGAAGAATCTCACTCCAGCGGACATTCGTGAGCTCATCGACTGAAACGTCCGGCGCGTTGCACCCGTCGAGCGAACATGTGTCGGGGTAATTTCCTTTGAAGTGATTGGTATCGACTTCGACTTTGCGAATCGTGCCAGGCTTTCCGAGTTTCAAAATAATCCAATCATGTCCGGGACCGCGCCGGCGCTTTGTTTCCCAGCCGTCTCCCATATTTTCGGCGCGACCGGGCATGATGAGATTATTCATCGAGCTAAAGAACATGTCGCTGCAGGCGAGTAGGACTCCTCCGTTCTCGACCGCGACAAGATCGACAAGCTCACCGGCCTTCACTTTGCTCCAATCGGGCACAACAATTCCGTAAACGCGAAGACGCGCCACGCCTCCATCTGGAAAAATATTCAGCCGCACATGAGTCCACGTTTCGCCGTTTACGATCTCAAACAGATTTTGCGATCCGGGATTCAGTGGCGATTTTTCCAGAATCGAACTCCAGGAAAGTTTTTCGGCCGTTGCGAGATCCAATTTTTCTGACGTCGAAAGCGCATCGACGGAAGCGAAAGGCGGATGATTTCCGAGGAAGTGGTTCGTATCGATGTCGATCTTACGGATGATTCCGCGCAATCCCAATTGAACAACGCACCAATCGTTCCCCGGCGTGCGGCGGCGGCGGCTTTCCCATCCGTCCATCCATTTGCCGCGCTCGGTGTATTTGTCGGGAATAAAAACTCCGCGGCCCGATCTCAAGAGATTTTCTTTCTCGGCAAAGAACTCGTCGTTCGCCAGCAGCGCGATACCGCCAACCCGGGCGGAGGCAAGATCGACAAGTCCGGGCGGCGCTGAGTCAGCCGTCGTCATTCACGAGCCGCGGTAGGTGCTGTAGGCCCAGGGCGAAACCAGCAACGGAACATGATATTTCGCAGTCGCGTCCGAGATAATGAAGCGGACCGGGACGCGATCGAGAAATCGCTTCTCTCCGAAATAGTCTCCGACGAAAAAGATCAGTTCGTAAGTTCCGGCGATCATTTCCTTGTCGGCCAGAAGCGGTGAATCGGCGCGGCCGTCGTTATCGGTACGAACAGTTTTAAGTTTGGTCGATTTGTCCACCGACCAAAGCTCAATCGTCATTCCGCGCGCGGGTGTGCCGCGCATGGTGTCAAGAACGTGAGTCGTTAGTGCGCTCATTTGATCAGATCATTTAACCGTAGCTCCGCGATCTTAAAGATCTCGCGCAGCGCGGTCTCGATTTCCTGTTCTCTCGAATTCTGCAGACGAATGGGAAAGGCGTCCAGTATTGCTTCTTTCTTATTGAGGCGCGCGCAGATGACAAAGGGAAATCCAAATTTGTCGCGGTAGCGCGCATTGTAATCCTGAAACGATTGTCGATCTTGCGCGGAAAGTTTTCCCAAGCCGGCGCTGGCCTGCTCGGCTTGCGACTCGGCGGTGAGCAATTCGCGACCGACGAGATCGGGATGCGCGCGGATGAGCGAGAGTTTTTCCTCATCGCTCGCCTTCATGACGGTTTCACAGAGGGCGGCATGAAGTTCATCAAGGCCAGCGAACGGCCGCCTTGATGCCGTTCGCGCCGCGATCCAGGGCGAATGTTCGAAAGTCGGCGCGACCACGCGCGTGAATTCGTGCGCATCGAGTTTGTTTAATTCTTCCACGTTTAGCATCGCGTTACGGGACTAAATCAATTAATCATGAGACGCAATGCCGAAGCTTATTGGACATCGTTATGGCAAAGCGCGCGTGCGCGTTTGCAAGATTGTGCGCGGACAAGATCGACAATCGATCAAGGAGATCGCGGTCACGGCCCTGCTCGAAGGCGATTTCGCCACGTCTTACACATCGGGCGATAACAGCCAAGTCGTTCCGACCGATACCATCAAGAACACGATCAATGTTTTGGCCAAAGAACATCTCGGAGATGAACTCGAACGGTTCGCCATTTCGCTGGGCGAACATTTTTTGAAGAAGTATCGGCAGGTGCGCCTGGCCAAGATCGACATATCCGAGCGCAATTGGCGGCGCATGGAGATCGGCGGGAAGCCGCATCCGCATTCATTTGTGGGCGGCGGTGAGTCGAAAATGTTTACGCGCGCCGTTTCCGACCGCGAAACGCAGACGGTGGAATCTGGAATCCGCGATCTCGTCATTCTTAAATCCACCGGTTCCGGGTTTGAAGGTTACCCGAAGGACGAGCTCACGACCTTGCGCGAAACCAGCGATCGCATTTTGGCGACATCGTTTAGCGCTGCCTGGACGTTCGGAAAATTGCCAACCAAATGTCGCGACGCGAACGACTCGATCCTTGCCGCCATGCTAAAAGTCTTTGCCGAGAATTACAGTCCGTCCGCACAGACTACGTTATTTCAGATGGGCGAAGCCGCGCTTGCGACATGCGCAGAGATTTCACATGTCGATCTTGCCATGCCGAACAAACATTACCTGTTGATCGATCTCTCGCCATTCGGCCTGGAAAATAAAAACGAAGTTTTCCTTCCCACGGATGAACCGCACGGCCAGATCGAAGCCAGTGTCACGCGATGACGGAGTGGCTAATCGAGGAGCTGGCCGCCGCGCGCCGCGCACACACACCGTGCGCTTTGGTGACAGTCGCCGCCACGAAAGGATCGGTCCCACGCGCTGCTGGAGCGAAGATGCTGGTTTATGCAAACGGCGCGATCAGCGGGACAATTGGCGGAGGCAAGTTCGAATCGCTGGTGATCAAAGATGCGCAGCGGCAAATGCGCGAAAAAAAACCGCTGTTGCAAACTTATCCACTGCACGAGAAGTCCTCGGCCTCGTTCGGCGCGATTTGCGGCGGCGAAGTGACGGTCCTGATCGAGCCGCAAGTTTTGCGTGAAGCGCTTTTTCTGATCGGCGGCGGCCATTGTTCGCTGGCCATTGCGAAGCTTGCGGTCGATTGCGGATTGTTCGTCACGGTGGTGGACGATCGCGTCGAGTTATTGTCGATCTTTCCGCCGCAGGTTTCGACCGTGGGTGATGTCGACCCTGCAAAATTTATCGCGGATCGCGAATGGAAGAGCGACGAAGCGCTCGCAATCGTCAGCCGTAATCACGAGATCGATCGGGCCGCGCTCGGCGCCGCTCTCAAAATTAAGGGCGCCGGTTATATCGGGATGATCGGCAGCGAGCGCAAAGTGCGGAGCGTTTTCGATCGACTGAAAAAACAACGCATTTCGAAAGAAAAGTTGGCAAAAGTTTACGCACCGCTTGGTCTCGACATCGGGGCCGATTCGCCGGCCGAGATTGCGGTGAGCGTCGTCGCTGAAATTCTAGCGAAGCTGCGCAAACGCAGTGGCGGTCATCTTCGCGCAAGCGCGCGGTGAGAAACCTCAGGCTTGCGTGTGCCGCGCGTATTGTTTTTCAACGCCTTTCGGCAACAAACGCTTGCGTCCGCGCTGCCGCCGTCGCGCGAGGGTGGCACGGCCGCCTTTCGTTTTCATCCGGGCGCGAAATCCGTGCTGACGTTTGCGCGTGCGTTTGGATGGTTGAAAAGTGCGTTTCATAATGGAACCGGAAGGTGCGAGCCGACCGCGAAAGCGCCTAAGCTAAGGACGGGCGCGCCCTTGTCAATGCTCGCCGTAAATCCCATCGGCGGACAGAAGCGTCATTGCCACAGCCGCCGCTTTCTGAAATAACGAGCAAGCGATGAGCACTGTCGTGATCGAGCCGGCGACGGAACATGATCTGGATGAATTATCCAGCCTGCTCGGTGAGCTTTTCAGTCATGAGAGCGATTTTCGACCGAACAAAGAGAAGCAGCTGCGCGGGCTGCGCCTGATTTTTGAGCAGCCCAATCGCGGGCGCGTTTTCGTGTTGCGGCGCGACAACGCGATCGTCGGGATGATCAACTTGCTTTTTACGATCAGCACGGCCGAAGGCGGGTTCGTGATTCTGCTCGAAGACCTCGTCGTGCACGAAGAATATCGCGGTCATGGCTACGGTTCGATGCTCCTGCAGCACGCTGTCGATTTTGCGAAGCAAAAAAACTTTCTGCGTCTCACGCTTTTGACCGATCGGCCGGAGCTCCGCTCACAGGAACTTTTTCGGCGGCACGGCTTCTACGAATCGCAGATGTTGCCGATGCGCCTTTTGCTTTCGCCGACGAATCCGCCGAGTGACTCCGCTACTCCGTGATCGACTTCATCGTCGATTGACTCGTTGGGCCTTTCTTACGCTAGGGCAATGCGTCGCGAATGGCGCGTTTCAGACGGTGCCAGGCGGTGAGGAATTCGCTCGACGACGAATGCCGGTGCTTGGTGTGCTGGGATTGGGCCGGCTGATTTTGTTCCTCGTCCACGATCAAGACCAGAACTAATTGTCCGTCGCCAACCTGCGGACCTTTGATCACGAGAGGACTTTGCTTGCTCAGCTTGGTTTCCGTTTCAAGAAGCAGTTCGGCTTCCTTGAAGAGCTTGAGATTTAAAACGTAACCCGCTTCGGTTTCTCCCTTTGAGTCGACATGCAGGGAAAAATATTTGCTGGAAGCGAGCCAATCTTCCTCGCCCGTGCGCAACGTCTTGGCCGATTGTCCGATGATGGCGAATTGGTTGTAGCCGAAAAGTTCCTTGAGCGTTTCGGCGATCCGCTTCAGCTCAATCGGCATCGGGGTGGGCTCCGGAACGTTATTGGCGATGACGATGCCGCTCCAAACCGTTTGCGCGGCGCGGGCGGTAGACATCGCGCTCATCACCAGCGAAAGAAAAGCGGCGATGAGCAAGGCGCGTCTCATCGGGAGTTTATTTGTTTGCGTACTCCGGCGGTAAGGTTTGCAAGCCATCCACCCACAGCACCGTGACGCGATCTTCTTTCGATTCAAACATCGAGATGGTGGCATTCGGGCTCACCACTGGATCGACCCGCGCATTCAAAACTTGCGAAAGATATTGCGATTGATCGGCCGGAGTTTTCTCCCGCAAAAGGAACAACGTGCAGATCAAGAAAATCGCGAACGAAGTTGCGCCCGCCCAAAACAGGCGCGGAATCGTCCAGCCCGTCGAGACCGTCCGCGTGTGCTCCTCTGTTTCCCGATTGATTTGTTCGCGTAGCTGATGGCTGAAGAATTCCTCGTTGCTCATGGCCCGCGCGGCCAGTTGTTCTTTCAGAAATGCGCCGAGCTTGCGCGCGTCGCGCTTCTCCGCTTGCGCCGCGGCCAGATCAGGAAGCGATGCTTCGAAGTCAGCCAGCTCGCTTCCGCTCAACTTGTCATCAAGCCATGCTGTCCACTTTTCCTCAAACGTTTTCATAAACATCTCTCAACAAATTCTGCAGCTTCTTGCGCGCGTAAAACAATCGCGACATGACCGTGCCGATCGAACAGCCCAGCGTTTCCGCGATTTCGTGATACTGCATGTCTTCGGTTTCTTTCATTAAAATTACAGCGCGATGTTCCGGCGAAAGTTGTGCGATGGCCGCGTCGATCCGTGCGCGGATTTCGACTTGTTCCATGTGTTGATGAGGCAATGCGTCCGCTTTCGGGACCGTGCGCGAAGCTGGGTCGATTTCTTTCAGTTGGATCGCGTCATCAAATTCCGCACCGGTGCCTTTCACCTGTTTTTTTCTTAGCCAATCAATCGTCACGTTCATTACGATGCGATAAATCCACGTGTAGAAAGAGGACTTGCCTTGGAAGCGTTTGATCGACTTCCAAGCTTTCAGGAAACTGTCCTGGGCCAGATCCCAGGCGTCCTGCTCGTTATGAACCATGTTATATATCATCGCAAAAACTCGTGTTCGGTAACGGGTTACCAGCTGGTCGAATGCCTCGGTTTGGCCGGCCTGACATTGCTTAACCAGGTCCAGCTCCGATACATCGGCCTCTGCCGGAGTCGTTTCCGCTTCCATGAGTTTGGACGGATGCGCAGCTAATTCATTCAACCGGATTCGGACTACCGGCCGCCGAACCGCCGCCGCCATTCACAGCGGTATTCGCCCATCAGGATGATGATACCGTCGCGCACTTGGAAAAGGCGTTGTTGTAAGACGACATGTTGATGCGAAGTGATGAGCTTTTCGGCCCGAAGTTGCGCCGCCGCGTCCATCGATACGGTGATCGCTTTCAAAGCGCGCTTCAGATACGCGATCGTCATGCCGATTTCATCGACATCATCATCGCTCAGCGCCGCCGCCAGTTTGGCGCTGGCCAGGGCAGCGTGCGTCGCCAGTTTTACGGCTGAGGGTTCGTTTTGCAGCGCGGCATTTTCGTCGAACAATTGATCGATCCAAACAGTCAGCGCAAAGGCGGCGCGATAAAGGCTGTGATCTTCGAAGTTGTCCGCGACGGACGCGGATTCGTTTTCCTTGCCGTAATCGGATTCCGTTTCGTCTCCTTCATCTGCCAAAAGTGCGTCCACCTCGCCGCTCCAATCGTTCTCGTTCAGCAACTGCGTCCAACCCATTTCGCGCGCGATGATCTGGTCGCGCTGCGGATGGTCGAGATACTTCTCCAGCAGCTCCATGTATTTCTCCGTCTTATGATCCTGCTGCTGCAAAAATCGTTCCCAATCGTACTCATCCCAGGCGCGCTCGGACTCGTGATCGAAATCGGGCATGTTTTGATCTAGGCCAGCTTCCGCGCTCGTGCAAAAATTTTTGCAACGGCTATGAGCTCGCCAATTCTTCACGTTTCGTTTGCAAACGTAACTGGCCGCACGCCGCGTCAATGTCGTGGCCCTTCTCGCGGCGAAGTGTGGCGGCGACACCGGCCGCTCGTAAGATCGACAAGAATTTCTCCTGTCGATTGCGGGACGGTCGCGACCAGGCGAGACCGGCAACGCTGTTGTAGGGAATCAGGTTTACTTTGGCCGACAACTTCGCGGCATGTTTCGCGAGCAAGTGCGCCTGATCGTCCGCGTCGTTCACGGCCGCGATCAAAATGTATTCGAAGGTGAGCCGTTGCTTCTTGCGCGCGGCGTAGTAATTGCAAGCCGAAAGCAACATGTCGATCTTGTAGCGGCGATTGATCGGCATGATTTGATTGCGCACTTCATCGGTTGCGCCATGTAGCGAAACGGCCAGCCGGATTTGCAGCGATTCATCGGCCAGCTGGCGAATTTGCGGCGCCAGCCCGCTGGTTGAGACCGTGATGTGACGCGCGCCGATGCCAAGGCCCCAAGGCGCGTTGATGATTCGGATGGCGCGCATCACATTTTCGAAATTCGCCAGGGGCTCGCCCATGCCCATGAAAACCACATTGTCGATCTTGTCGCCGCTGGCGCGCTCGACCGCAATGAGTTGATCGACAATCTCGCCGGCGGAAAGATTGCGCGTCCAACCATCCAGACCACTCGCGCAAAACTTGCAGCCGTACGCGCAGCCCACTTGCGTTGAAACGCAAATCGTTCGGCGGTCCGATCGGCTGCCATAAAGAGCTGGCGACGCAGGAATCAGGACCGATTCGATCAAATTGCCATCGCACAGTCGGAACAGAAACTTCTGCGTCGTGTCGCGCGAACCGAGAACGCGAACGACCTCCAAACTTTGGGAGGGGTGAATTTTTTCCAAGCCCGCCCGAAAGTCGGCCGGCAAGTCGGTCATGCGCTCGATGGCATCGACGCGTTTTTTGTAAAGCCAATCCGCAATTTGTTTCGCGCGATAGGGAGGTTCACCCAGCTCGCTCACCCGATCCACGATCTCCTCAAAGAGCAAGGATTTTATGTCGATCTTGGCGGCGGGCGTCACGTGGCAGTGTACCGGAGCCGGCCGGCCGGTTCAAACATGGACAGCACGCCGGTAAGCCCGGCGCAATTTTTCTAGAACCAATTCAAATCAAGGCTACGGTCTTGGCTTATGAAACAGATCGGCATACTCGTGATTTTGCTTTGCAGCATCACCGTTTTTCTTACTGGTTGTGCATCGCAGGACACCAGCGCCGATCAAACCACCAAGAGTGCTGTGCCGGGCGAAAAAGTGGAAGGCGAAGATCGCCTCGCCCCCGGAGCTGGGACCACCCCCAACGCGAGCGTTCGTTGGTAAAACGATTTCGCGCTTGCTCACTTCGCTGCGCCGGCAAGTGTCATCGCGACGATGACGAAAACGCGCAGCCCTTTTGCAATCGGCTGGGAAGCTGCGCGCGCCAATGCCGCGCCGGCGTTTGTCATTCAAGCGACCATGCTCGGATTGCTGCTCGCATTTTATTTGAGCCACCGCGCAGCCACGGCGCTGAATGCGTTGGCCGAATATAAACGCGCGCACGGTCTCTCCTTCGTGTTGCTCGCGGCCATCGTAGCGGGCGCGATCATTCCAGAGATTTTTCTGATCGTCTTTTTTCAAAAAGGAAAGATGCGTGCGCAAAACTTGCGCGACCTCTGCTTTACGATTCCGATCTGGGGATTCGACGGCGCACTTGTCGATCTTTTGTATCGCACTGAAGCGGCCTGGCTCGGCGATGTTGTGAGCGCGCCGGCCGTGCTTGGCAAAATCTGCATCGATCAATTCGGCTATAATGTTTTTTTCGCTGCGCCATTCGGCGTGCTGACTTACGAATGGAAGAACAACGGGATTTCGCTGCGACCAGTGCGCGAACTTTTCACTTGGCCGCATTATCGAGACAAGATTTTGCCGACGCTGCTCGCCACTTGGGCGGTCTGGATTCCGCTCATGGCGATCATTTATTCGTTGCCGCTCGCGCTGCAATTTCCGCTCTTCGGACTCGCCCTTTCGTTTTGGGTTTTACTGCTCACCTACATGACGAATCGCTTCGCCGGAAAAATCGAAGCGGACGCACCGCCCGCGCTCGCGGTGGCAGATAGGTAGGGGCGGTTCACCGAACCGCCCGCGGGCGATTGGGGTCAATCGCCCCTACCTGAAAAATGTTTGAGCGCTTCGTGCACGCCCGCCCCATGATTTTTTTCCGCGACATAGCCGCCAGCTTTGCGCACCGTGTCTTTCACTTCACCGATTGCATTCGCGGGGCACGCCGGCATGGCGGCGAATTTGCCGTCTAACATCGAGACATCGTTGTGATGATCGCCCGCCGCGAAAATGTTTTCGCGCGGAATCTCGAGCAAACGCGAAAGCTCAGCCAGCGCCGCGCCTTTGTGATAATCCGCGTGGCAAAAGCGCAGGAAAACCGTGTTGCGCTGATAATGGAATTTTGGCTGATTGGCGCGCGCTTCATCGATGAATTGCGCGACGCGGTCCATTTCTTCTTCGCTCGCCGCGATCAGACCGGCAGCGCCTTCCGGCTCGTAAATGACGCGCGCTTTCGTTTTTTGAGTCACGAAATCGATCACCTCGGCCAGGACCGATTGAGACGAACTGAAAAGCTCGGCATGTTCGCGGGCGCAACGCTCGTTCCAATCACCGAAGGCTTCCCATCTCTCTCCATTTTGCCCCGGGCGAAAAACATCGCGCTCACTTGTCAAAATGAAGTCGGGCCGCATCGGGAACTCGAAATCAGTCAGGCCCGATTCGAGCAGATCGACCGAGCGGCCAGTGTTGATCGCCCAAATTGCACCGCCGCTTTGCATTTCGCGAATGAGCTCCATGCATGCGCGATCCAAAGCAGGCTCGCTCACGCGCGAGACGATCGTGCCGTCGAAGTCAGTGCTAATGAGGCGAATGTTCATTGTCGATCTTCTACCTTGTCGATCTTGCGCGCCGGAGCAAGAGTACCGCGAAATGAAATCGGCCTACGAACTGGCGATGGAACGACTCGAGAAATCCGCGCCGACTGTCACGTTGACGGACGAACAGAAAAAACAAATCGCCGAGATCGATTCAAGTTTTCGCGCCAAGATCGCGGAGAAGGAATTGTTTTTGAAGGATGAGATTCGCAAGGCGCAAACGGCCGGAAATTTCGAAGAAAGTGAATCGCTCGAGAAACAGCTCGCGTCCGAAACGCGGCGTTTGCAGGAAGATTGCGAAGCGAAGAAAGAAAAATTACGTGCGACCTTTTCGAAATAGAACCGCGCCGCGCATGGCCGCGCTTTGTCTCGTTTCACTACTGTCGATGTTGATTAGCGCAAAAGCCGCCGGCAGTTTCGATTCCGCTGCCAAGGCGACGAACGAATTTGGTCTCGATCTTTATCGCAAGATCGCGGCCGGCGAGGGGAATCTTTGCCTTTCGCCGTACTCGATCAGTGTCGCCTTGGCGATGACCTTCGCCGGCGCGGATGGCGAAACGCAAAACGAAATGGCGCGCGTGATGCATGTCGATCTGAGCGGCGATATTCATTCTTCCTTCTCGGGGCTGCAAAAATCGCTCGAAGAAATGGCAGCAAAGACGCCGGAGAAAATGGAGCCGATCACTTTGGCAATTGCCGATCGTCTTTTCGCCGAGAAAGAGTACGAGTTTCGCCAGCCATTCCTTGCCCTCGTCAAAGAAAAATACGGCGCGCCACTCGAGCCGGTCGATTTCAAACATCAGGCCGGCGCGGCGACGCAGCGAATTAACGATTGGGTGGCCGAGCAAACACGGCACCGAATTCGTGATCTGATTCCGCCGGGCGCGCTTGATGCAACCACGCGCCTTGTCTTGGCCAACGCGATTTATTTGAAAGCGCCCTGGACAAAAGAATTCTCGAAGGAGCTCACAACCTCAAAACCATTTCACGTGCGCGGGGGCGAGCCAAAGGATGCGGTGATGATGAAAGCGGAACGCCAATTCGGTTATGCGAAGCGCGACGGTTTTGTCGCAGTCGCGCTTCCGTATCGCGGCGAGGAATTGCAGTTTGTGATTTTGTTGCCGGACAAGATCGACGGTCTCGGCGAATTGGAATCGAAGTTGAGCGCGCAAATGTTGGCCGATTGCGCAAAGCTGCCGGCGACAGATGTCGATCTTTCGATGCCCAAGTTTAAATTGGAGCCGCCCACTGTGAAGTTGTCGCAACAGCTTCAGGAGCTGGGAATGAAAACGGCGTTCAACATTCCGCGCGGCAGCGCGAATTTCGACCGAATGGCGCCGCGCAAGCCGGATGATTATCTGGCGATCTCAGAAGTTTTTCACAAAACATTCATCGCCGTGGATGAAAAGGGGACGGAAGCTGCGGCCGCAACGGCCGTGGCGATGGTAGCCACATCCGCCAGGATGAGAAAACCTGAGCCGATCGAAGTGAATGTCGATCATCCGTTCATATATGCGATCCAGCATGTGCCGAGCGGCGCGTGTCTGTTCATCGGCCGCGTGAC
The DNA here is from genome assembly GCA_041167045.1 of Verrucomicrobiota bacterium. Classification (GTDB taxonomy): domain Bacteria; phylum Verrucomicrobiota; class Verrucomicrobiia; order Chthoniobacterales; family UBA10450; genus CATPCN01. The sequence goes on along the minus strand of JBEEGW010000007.1, from coordinate 26,700 downwards.
CGATCCGCGCTGACAAGATCGACAATTTCTTATTGTCGATCTTAGGAGACGGCTTCGGTCGTTTCGCCGACGTGTTTGCCGCGCGGCGGCAAATTTGGATCGAGAAATCCGAGCATGTGCGCGCGATTGATGACGCGAACGCCTTCGGCTTTTTGCATGTCGGCGATTTGCTGATGGAACGTTTCCATTTTTGTCCAATGCACTTTGGGACGGAAATGATGTTCGGCGTGATAGCCGTTGTAGAAGAAGAGCCAGTTGTAGATTTTGCCGTAGCTACTCACGCCCCAGGCAATCGGTTTGTCGGGGTTAGCGCCATAATGCCGAAAGTAACCGTTCAGATAACTGAAGCAGTGGCCGAGATAAAAAAACGGCAGGAAGAAGCAAATAATGTAGCGCCAGTTGAACAGAAACATGATGAACAGTGCGGTCGCGAACGCGGCCAGCTCGATGTTGCCCCACATCAATTCGCTGCCGCCGCGTTTGCGCAATTCCTTCCGTATCGCCGCCGGATTATCGCGAAAGAAGCTCAAGAAGACGTAGCCCCACGGATTTTCCGGCTCGCCATCGTGGCCGTGTTTATAAATCGAGATCCAATCGATCGTCTCGCCATGTTCGTCCGGCCGATCGGCGTTTCCTTTGTGATGTTGCATGTGCACCACGTCGTAGTAGGTCTGCGAAAAACAGCACGCGACGGATTCGACGATTCCAAAAATGCGATTGAGCAGCTCGGAGCGGAAAAACGGATTGTGAATGAAGTTGTGCGAAACGCCGTTGATGTTTGCGTTGACCATCAGGGCGTAAACAAATCCGAGGATCAACATGATCCAGAGCGGCGTATGCGGGTAGAGAAAAAACATCGCCACGAAATAGCCGAGATGAAAAAGGCCGGCCAGCGTCGGCACAATGTCCCAACGGGTGTGCGCGAACAATTTCGAGTTTGTGGTCGGGCGTTCGACGATAAGGGGGTCGGCGTTCATGCGAGGGATTACGGGCGCAATTATTCGCGCAAGAAGTGCCACTTGGCAAGTTTGGAGCGAATCTGCCATTGCCAATGCCGCTCACGCGCATCTAAGTTAACCGCGCCCGATGTTCTCGCCTCAACCTGAGATGAAAATCTTCAGCGGCTCCGCCAACCGCGACCTGGCCCAGCGCATCTGCGATTACCTGAAGGTCCCCCTCGGCCAGGCCACCATCAGCTCATTTCCCGACAGCGAGACCTACGTGAGGATCGAGGAAAATATTCGTGGGAGGGATGTCTTTATCATTCAACCGACTTGCCCGCCGACCAATCAGCATCTCATGGAGCTGCTCATTATGGTGGACGCGGCCCGTCGCGCCAGCGCCGATCGCATTACGGCGGTCATCCCATTTTTCGGTTATGCGCGCCAGGATCGAAAAGATCAGCCGCGTGTTCCGATCACGGCAAAATTAGTGGCGAACCTGCTCAATGCCGCCGGTGTCAGTCGCGTTCTAACGATGGACCTGCATGCGCAACAAGTGCAGGGCTTTTTCGACATTCCAGTGGACCATCTTTATTCCATGCCGGTGCTCATAAAATATCTGCGACCAAAACTGACGCGCAAAACCGCGGTGGTTTCGCCGGACGTGGGCGGATTGAAAATGGCTTCGGCTTATGCCCAAGCCCTCGGCGCCAGTCTTGCCATCGTCGCGAAACAGCGCAAAAGCGCGACTGACACGGAAGCGCTTTATGTCATCGGCGACGTGGACGAATGCGACGTGCTGCTGGTGGACGATCTCACCGAGACCGCTGGCACGCTCACATCGGCTGCGACCATTCTAAAAAAACACGGCGCGCAAAAAATTTACGCCGGCGTATCGCACGCCGTCCTGGTGGATGTGGCCATTCCGCGGTTGCAAAAATCTGAGATCGAGGAATTAGTAACGACTAACAGCGTGCCCGTGCGCACCGTGGATGGATTTACGACCACGGTGCTTTGTGTCTCCGAGCTTCTCGGCGAAGGCATAAAACGGATTCATAACGACGAGTCGGTGTCGTCGCTGTTCAAGATCGACAACGGAAAAAATGGCTAAACAAGTAAAACTCACAGTGGAACGGCGCAGCGAAACCGGTCGCTCGGCCGTGCGAAAATTAAAAGCTCGCGGCGTGGTGCCGGCGATCATTTACGGCGCGAAAGAAAAACCGGAGCCGCTCCAGGTCTCGCGGCGCGACATTAACGCGATGCTCAGCCACGCTTCGGGCGAAAACATTTTGGTCGAGCTCGAGATTGCCGGCGAAAAGAAAAACCGTCTCGCTCTCGTGCAGGAAGTGCAGCATTCACCGGTGGGCGGCGACATTCTGCACATCGATTTTCACACCGTCTCGATGGACGAAAAAATTCAGGCCGACGTGCCGATCGAGCCGACCGGCATGGCCAATGGCGTGAAAAATTTCGGCGGACTGCTCGAGCAAAATCTGCGTGCGCTCGCCATCGAATGTTTGCCGCGCGATTTACCCGATCGCATCACGGTGGACGTTTCCGCGCTCAACATTGGCGACTCGATTCATGTGCGCGACCTTCCATTGCCGTCCGGCGTGACGACAAGAATTTCGCCTGAGCTAACGGCGTTCTCCGTGCTCGCACCTGTGGTAGAAGAAGAGCCGGTGGCCGAAGTTGTAGCGGAAGGAGCGGCGGCTGGTCCTGAAGTCATTCGCGAAAAGAAGGAAGAAGGCGGCGAAGGCGCAGCCCCAGCGGCTGGAGCCAAAGGCGCGCCTGCTCCCAAGGAAAAAGAAGCGAAGAAATAATCCGTTTTGGATTGTCGATCTTCGATTTTGGATTGACCGGATGTGGAAGAACAATCTCCGCAGATTCGGTTAGTCGCCGGCCTGGGAAATCCGGGCGCCGAATACGTCGGCACGCGTCACAACATCGGGTTCATGGTGGTCGATCAATTCGCCGCGCAGGTTGGATCGACATGGGAAAGATCGACAAAGTGGGAAGCGTTGATCGCTAAATGTGGCGACGTAATTCTCGCAAAGCCGTTCAGCTTCATGAATCGCAGCGGTCATCCGCTTTTTGCGATCGCGCAGTTTTACAAAATCCCGCCGGAAGAAATGCTAGTCGTGCTGGATGATTTTGCATTACCGCTCGGAAGATTGCGCATTCGCTTGGAAGGCGGCACGGGCGGGCACAACGGACTTGAATCGATCATCGTGCAATTTGGCAGCGACAAAATTCCGCGGCTTCGCATCGGAATCGGCGCTGCACCTGAGCAGGGCGCGACCGATTATGTGCTCGGCCGATTTCTTGACGAAGAGAAGCCGCTCGTAAGATCGACAATCGATCGCGCCGTCGACGCGGTGAAATGCGCAATTGACAACGGCGTGCTTTCCGCGATGAACATTTTCAACCAATCGACATGAAAAACCGTTACGAAGCGCTCATCGTGCTCAACACGCAGGGCAAGGAAGACACCGTTAAAGATATCGTGGACCGTCTCGAGTCCGAATTTCAAAAGGAAGGCGCCGAGATCGAGCAGGTGCAGAAAATGGACAAGCGCCCATTTGCATACGTGGCCGGTCCGCTCGATGCCGGGCATTTCGTGAATTTCGTTTTTCACGCTGACCCGCAGCTCATCGTGAAATTGCGCTCCAAATTCAAACTCGATCCGGAAGTTTACCGTCAGCATTACCAGCGTTTGCCCGAGAAAAAAGAACGCCCGGCGAAAAAGTTGGCAGCGGCGAAGTAACTGCGCTAAAACGGGCGCATGGCCAGCTTCAATAAAGTCATTCTGCTCGGGAACCTCACGCGCGATCCGGAGGTTCGTTACACCCCCAAGGGCAGCGCGGTCGCTGATCTTGGCATCGCGGTAAATCGCGTTTACACGACCGACAGCGGCGAAAAGCGCGAAGAAACTACTTTTGTCGATGTGACATTTTGGGGGCGCACCGCGGAAGTCGCTGGCGAGTATTTGAAAAAAGGACGGCCGGTTTTTGTGGAAGGCCGGTTGCAACTCGATAGCTGGGAAGACAAGACCTCCGGCCAGAAACGTTCGAAGCTCAAAGTCATCGGCGAAACCATGCAGCTGCTGGGCGGTCGTCCCGGCGGCGGAGCTGCGCCTGACGAAGCTGGCAGTGCTGGCGGCGCAAGATCGACAACGCCGCCGCCACCAAAATCCGCGCCGGCCAAACCGGACGACGACGAAATTCCTTTTTAGGCCCGCCGATTGTCGGCAGTTTGCGTTAAGATGAACGCCACCGAAGCGTGCATCGCGCTGAACATGCTCCCGCTGATGGGGCCGGTGCGGTTGCGCAAATTGCTCGAGGTTTTTAAAGAACCGGAGTGCGTTCTCGCTGCGCGCGGCGCCGATCTGCGCGGCGTGGAAGGAGTCGGCCCCGACGTTGCCGAGCAAATCAAGAATTGGGAATCGATTGTCGATCTTGCCGGCGAGCTGAAGCGCATCAGCGACTTCGGCGCGACCGTCATCACGCAACAGTCGCCGTCGTACCCGAAATCGCTGCGCGAAATTCATGCGCCACCGATTGTTCTTTATGTCTGGGGCGAATTGAGCGACCGCGATCAACACGCGATCGGGATCATCGGTTCACGGCGCACCACGCATTACGGCTCTGAATCGGCAAAGAAACTCGCGTATCAACTCGCTTACGCGGGATTGACCGTGATCAGCGGTTTAGCACGCGGGATCGACACCGCAGCGCATCAAGGCGCGCTCGCCGCGAAAGGCCGCACCATCGCCGTGATCGGCGCCGGTTTAATGAAACTTTATCCGCCGGAAAATGCTGCGCTCGCCGAAAAGATTCGCAGCGGCAATGGCGCGATCGTTTCGGAATTCTCGATGGAGATCGATCCGGACCGCCAAACTTTTCCAATGCGCAACCGGATCATCGCCGGCTGGAGTCATGGCGTTCTAGTTGTCGAAGCCGGCCTGAACAGCGGCGCGCTCATCACCGCGTCGCAAGCGATCGAACAAGGCCGTTCTGTTTATGCCGTGCCCGGGCACATCAACGCACCGAGCGCACAAGGGTCGAATCGTCTGATCCAGCAAGGTGCAAAACTTGTCATGGACGCGAACGACATCCTCGATGACCTGCAAATTCTCCTGCCGGAAACGAAGCCCTCGCCCGAAGCTGCGGCACGACCGTTGCCGGAACTTACCGATGAAGAGCGCCGCGTTTATGACGCGATAAGATCGACAGAAACTTCGATCGATGAAATCGCAATCACGAGCAATTTGCCGAGCGGCTCCGTTTCCTCGACTTTGCTCCGGCTCGAGCTGAAACGGCTCGTGAAACAGCTTCCCGGAAAATATTTTGTAAAGTTAGGCTGAAAGCGCCCGCGGCGATGCCGATTTGCCAATCGGATCGTCCGGTCTAAGCTTCCCGCCTTTATCCAGCTGCTTGCCGACGCGAGGAGCGATTGCGGTTGCCTCGCCCGCAACATGCTGCGTTAAATCCACACCCGCCATGCCCAAGTCCCTCGTCATCGCCGAAAAGCCGAGCGTCGCTGCCGATCTCGCCAAGGTTCTTGGCGTCAAGAAAACCGGCGACCATTTCGAAGACGATCGCTACGTCATTTCGTCGGCGGTCGGCCATCTGGTGGAACTTTGTTTACCGAGCGAGCTCGATGTGAAACGCGGCAAATGGAGCTTTGCCAATCTGCCGATCATTCCCGATGAGTTCGAGCTCAAGCCGATCGAGAAAACAAAAGCGCGTTTCAATCAGCTCAAGAGTTTGATCCGCCGTAAAGATGTCGATCTTCTCATCAATGCTTGCGATGCCGGGCGCGAAGGCGAGCTGATCTTTCGCTACCTCGTCAAACTCGTTGGCGACAAAAAACCGGTGCAGCGTCTGTGGCTGCAATCGATGACGCGCGAATCGATTCGCGAAGCGTTCGAGCATTTGCGTTCGGATGAAGAAATGATTCCGCTCGCGCATGCCGCCGTTTGTCGATCTGAGAGCGATTGGCTGGTTGGCATCAACGGCACGCGCGCCATGACCGCGTTTAATAACAAAACCGGCGGTTTCCAATTAACGCCGGTTGGTCGCGTGCAAACGCCGACGCTCGCGATCCTGGCCGAGCGCGAGGAAAAGATTCACGCATTCAAATCGCGCAAGTATTTCGAAGTATTTGGCGATTTCGAAGTGCAGGCGGGAAATTATCGCGGCCGCTGGTTCCGAGAAGATTTTACAAAGAACGGCGACGAAGACGCGCGCGCCGAGCGAATTTGGGAAGCATCGCAAGCGGACGAAATCAAAGGGCGCTGCCTTGGCAAAATCGGAATCGCGACGGAGGAACGCAAGCCGACCACGCAAGCGCCGCCATTACTTTATGATCTCACCAGTTTGCAGCGCGACGCGAACGGGCGCGGCTTCAGCGCGAAACGTACGTTGCAAATCGCGCAGCAGCTTTACGAGAAATTCAAAGTCATCACCTATCCGCGCACGGACTCGCGCTATTTGCCGGAAGATTATCTCGCCACCGTAAGATCGACATTCGGCAAGATCGACAATCCCCACGCGCGCACCGCGCTCGATCAGGGCTGGGTGCGCCCATCGAAGCGTGTATTTAATAATGCAAAGATTTCCGATCACTTCGCCATCGTTCCGACCGGTACCGCGCCGCATGGCCTCGATGAATGGCAGCAAAAAGTTTACGACATGATCGTGCGGCGCTTCATAGCCGTCTTTTTTCCGGCCGCGCAATTTGAAGTCACGACTCGGATCACGCGCGTCGAAAAAGACGCGTTCAAGACCGAAGGCAAAATAATCAAGGATCCGGGTTGGCTCGCCGTTTACGGGCGCGAATCCGCCGCCGCGCAGGAAGAAGGCGGCGAATCGCTCGTCGCAATTTTGCCTAACGAGTCGGCGAAAGTTGTCGACATTGAGATCAAAGAGAACGACACGAAGCCGCCGGCGCGTTTTAACGAAGCGACTCTGCTTTCCGCGATGGAGGGCGCAGGAAAATTGGTCGAGGACGAAGAGCTGCGCGAAGCGATGCGCGAGAAAGGCCTCGGCACGCCGGCCACGCGCGCCGCGATCATCGAAGGGCTGATTGCGCAGGAGTACGTGAACCGACAAGGGCGCGAATTGATTGCGACGGCGAAAGGAATGGCGCTCATCACGCTGTTGCGCGGCATCGGCGTGTCGGAGCTTTGTTCGCCGGAGATGACGGGCGAATGGGAATTCAAACTCAAGCAGATGGCGAAGGGCGAGATGCAGCCCACCGAATTCATGAAGGGCATCAGGAATTTCACGCGCGAGATCGTGGAGAAGGCGAAAAATTTCGAAGGCGACAACGTCGGCGGAAACTTCACACCGCTGGAAGTGAAATGTCCGAAATGCGGCGGCGGTCCGTTCGACGAAGATTATCGCACGTTTAAATGTCGATCTTGCGGGCTGATCATTTGGAAAAAAATGGCGGGCCGATTATTTGAGCCAGCCGAAATGGAAAAGCTTCTCACTAGCGGAAAGGTCGGTCCGCTCGACGGATTTCGCAGCAAGATCGGTCGTCCCTTCAGCGCCACCGTTAAACTTGGCGACGATTTCAAACAGCAATTCGATTTCGGCGAAGGCGCGAACGGCGCGGCCGTCACAATCGATCCAGCGCGGCACGAAGCGCTCGGTCTGTGTCCGATTTGTCAGAAGGGTCAGGTTTACGCGCTCGACAATGCTTACGCTTGCGAGCACGCCGTGGCTGCGACGAAAACGTGCACGTTCCGCGTGAGCAAAGTGATTTTGCAGCGCGAAATTCCGAAGGAGCAGATCCAGAAATTAATTGCCGCCGGCAAAACCGATTTGCTGCCGAAGTTTATTTCGAAGAAAGGCCGCGCCTTTTCCGCGCATTTGAAATTGGAAAACGGAAAAGTCGGTTTCGAGTTCGCGCCGAAAGCGCCGAAAAAACCGCGCGCGCCGAAAAAATCGGCGGTCACTGACGTGGTGGCGTGATTGCAAACATGCGTTGACTCTACAACGAATAGTGTGCTACATGGTCTCCAGACACTATGCGTTGTCCCAAGTGCGGGTCCCGCGACGACAAAGTCATTGATTCCCGCCAGTCGCGAGACAGTTCCAGTATTCGCCGCCGGCGCGTGTGCCTTCAGTGCGCCTATCGTTTTACGACCTACGAACAAATCGAGCGCTCCGATCTGCGCGTGATCAAGCGCGACCGCACACACGAACCGTTCGATCGGCGCAAGCTCGTGAACAGTCTCGCGAAGGCCTGCGAAAAACGCTCCATCAGTTTGGTCACGCTCGAAACCGCGGTCGATGAAATCGTGCACGAGCTCGAAACGAGCGGACGCGAAGTTTCATCGGCCGACATCGGCACGAAGGTGCTGGAAAAATTGCGCGAGATCGATGAGGTCGCGTATTTGCGTTACGCATCGGTGCATCGGCGCTTCGAAGATGCCGATCAATTTGTCGATGCCATTCAGGCGCTCGGTCGCCGTGTGAAACGCGATTCATTGCAGCGCGAATTATTTCAAGAGGAGCAAGTCGTCCATGGTAGCGTTTAAAGAAGAATTCCCTTATCTGCGCTCCGATTCGGGCCAACTTTTCGAATTCGATCGCAACTGGTTGCGCGCCGCCATCACGCGCGCGGCCGATCAAGCCGGTTACCCGAGCTGGTGGCTGACCGATCACATCACCGAGAGCATCGCTTTTTATTTGCGCCTGCGAAACGACGAACCGGTCGTCGCCTTCAGCCAGCTTTCTCAAACGGTGCGCTATGTATTGAAAGTAATCGGCTACAAGGAAATCGTTCCCTACTTTTCTCCGAACCCGCCGCCCATTTCCGTTTCGCTCTTCGACATTGCGCGCGAAGCGGGCGCCGGCTACGAGCTGGCTTTTTTCGATGTTCTCGAAAAACGAATCAGCGCGATCGTGGAAACGAAGACCGACAGCTTGCACCTCTGCGGATTGCAGGCCGGGGTAAAACATTTGCGCGGCACGAAAATCTGGACGCGCGCCTGCGACGCTTTGCGCCAGGAAATTGTTTGTTTCGTGCGCGAAAAATTAGGCGCGCGCGCCGAGCTCAAGCATTTGAAGTGTTCGCTGCGCTAAAATAAGCGTCGCTGCAAAGAATTGTTTATGTCGATCTTCGAGAAAATCATCCGGCGCGAAATTCCGGCCGAGATCGTTTTCGAAGACGATCACGTTCTCGCTTTTAACGACGTCAATCCGCAAGCGCCCGTGCACGTGCTCATCGTGCCGAAGCGAATGATTGCGCGACTGGCCGAGGCCAAAGATTCTGATGAAGCGCTGCTCGGCAAACTTCTCATCGCCGCGCGCAAGGTCGCGGAGAAGCTTGGCCTAACGAGCGGTTATCGCGTCGTCATCAACAGCGGCCCCGATGCGGGCGAAAGTGTGCCGCATTTGCACGTGCATATGCTCGGCAAGCGCGCGCTCGCCTGGCCGCCCGGTTGATTGTCGATCTTGTCCGGCAAGATCGACATATAGTTTTAGGGCCCGCTCTCCTCGGTCAGGTCGATCGCTTCGCCGGTGCTTTCCACTCGCACGATCAATTTGGAATAGACCCATTCGCCCGCAGACTTCGTGGCCACAGCGAAAATTTTCGCCTTGGCCTTTGGTCCGGAGATCGGAATTGCCAGATCGGCCTGGCCTGATCCGCCACTCACATTCGTGGAGCCGCCAACACACCAGCCTTCGCTGATCGGTTTTCCGATTGCTCGAATCACGCGCTCATCATTTTTTGCGCGTGTAACTGCGATCTTGTACGCGTCCGACGATTTCAACACGCCAAAGACCGCAACAACGATCAGCGCAATAAAAACGACACCCAGCGCGATGAGCGTGAGACAACCGGTTGGAACGAACCATTTCCAATTTCGCTGCCACCAGTTGCGCCGCGGTGGTGGAATTGCGCTCGTCGATTCCACAAGATCGACAATTACTCTTTCACGATCACCGGCGTGCCTTCGGGCGCATTCCGGAAGAAAGTCTCGGCCATTCCCTTGGGCAGCCGAATGCAACCGTGCGATGCCGCGAACGGCGGGACGTAACCTTCATGCATCGCGTAGCCGCCGTTGAAATGCATGCAGTAGGGCATACGCGCGCCGTCGAAATGCGCACCGCGCGGACAGCGATCTTTGCGCACGTCGATGTTTGAGCGCACGACATTGCCTTCGTCATCCACGTAATCGCCAAATTCGCTCGAGACATGGTCGCGATCTTTGGAGATGACGTGGTAATGGCCGACCGGCGTGCCAAAGCCGCGCTTGCCCGTTGAGACGGTTGATTCGCCAACGAGTTGTTTCCCTTTGTAAAAATAGGCTTTCTGTTCGCTTATGTGGACGACAATTCTCGGCGAACCGGAAACGCCATCGCCATTCCAATAACCCGGCGCGGGCGTCGGCGCGATTGCGGCCTGCACTGCATGCGTGGCTGTTTGCCCCGCGGTTTGCATTTCTTCGCAACTGCAAAGCAGAACGACGATCGCGGCCAATCCGAAAAGATGAAGCAAATGACGAAATTTCATTCGAGGGGCGGATAGTAGGTGCGAGCGTTTCACCGTTCAACTGAAATTGTATGTCGATCTTGTTCGCGCGGCGATTGTTGACGCTATGCGCGGACGCAAATAGGCTGCATCATCGCTACTTCCGCTTCCACATCGCCTGCCGATTCGCACGTTGCGCCCACCGTGCAACCGCCGATTAATCTTACAAATTGGATCGAAGAGAACAGCCATCTCTTCAAGCCGCCGGTGAGCAATCGTTATCTTTACGATGGCCGCGATTTTTTCGTGATGGTGATCAAAGGGCCGAACGCGCGAAATGATTTTCATCTCGTCGATTCGGAAGAATATTTCTACCAACTCAAAGGCGACATCAAGGTGCGCATTCGTGAAGGCGACCGGATGGTCGATCATCTCGTGCGCGAAGGTGAAACATTTTTCATTCCGCCCAATGTGCCGCACGCCCCGGTGCGGCCTCCGGGCACAATCGGCATTGTGGTCGAGCGGCGCCGTCCACCTGGTGAGCATGAGCACGTCATTTTTTATTGCGACAAATGCGGCGCGCTTGTGGAAGACATCGATTTTGATTGCGGCGACATTGTGCAGCATTTCAGCCAAGCCATGCTCGATTTCTGGAACGACGACGAACGCCGGACGTGCAAAAAGTGCGGCACGAAGGTTCCGCAGCCGCAGCCGGTGAAGCCGTTCTGAAACGTCGTCATTGTAAGATCGACAATCGGTGAAGATCGACATTCACACGCACATCCTGCCGCGCGAGTGGCCGGACTTGGACAAGAAGTACGGCTACTCGGGATTCGTTAGGCTCGACCACTACAAACCTTGTTGCGCGCGCATGATGATCGGCGAGCGCGTCTTTCGCGAAATCACCGATCACGTTTGGGAACCGACGCGACGCATCGAAGACATGGACGCGGCCGGTGTTTCTATGCAGGTCCTTTCGACCGTGCCGGTCATGTTTAGCTATTGGGCAAAGCCAAATGATGCGCTCGATTTATCGCGCCGATTAAATGATCACATCGCTGAAGTTGTGCGGGCGCATCCGACGCGGTTCGCTGGCCTCGCGACAATTCCTTTGCAAGATGTCGATCTTGCCGCGCGCGAATTGGAGCGTTGCGTGCGCGAACTCGGCTTGCGCGGCGCGGAAATCGGCACGCATCTCGATGCAAATTCGCATTGTGGCCGAAACGAAACGCGCAATCTCGACGATCGATCTTTCGACACGCTCTGGAGCGCGGCGGAAGAACTAAACGCGTCGCTGTTTGTTCACCCGTGGGACATGCTCGGCAAGGAACGCATGCCGAAATATTGGATGCCGTGGCTTGTCGGTATGCCCGCCGAAACGTCGCTCGCAATTTGTTCCATGGTCTTCGGCGGAGTTTTCGAGCGATTTCCGAAACTCCGTGTCGCGTTCGCGCATGGCGGCGGCGCGTTTCCTTTCACGATCGGTCGCATCGAACACGCTTTTCACGTGCGGCCGGATCTTGTCGCAACGGACAACAAAACGAATCCACGAAAATATTTGGCGAGTGGCGAAACGCCCGCGCGATTCTATGTCGATTCACTGGTGCATGATGCGGAGGCCTTGCGAATGGTGCTGAAACTTTTCGGCGCGCAACGTGTCGCGCTCGGCTCCGATTATCCATTTCCGCTCGGCGAAGCGAAACCGGGCGCGCTCATCGAATCGATTGTCGATCTTAGCGCCAAAGAAAAAGCGCAGTTGCTCTCCGGGACCGCGCGCGAATTTCTAGGTCTTTGATTTTACAGTTCGTGCCGGATTGCCCAGAGATCGTGAAAGATCGATTTGAACAGTGACTCTTTCAAAAACGGGACGCCGAGGGAACCGCCCGTTCCCTTTTTTGCGCCGATCGTCCGCTCCACCAGTTTGATGTGTCGATAGCGCCATTCCTGCAATCCTTCGTCGAAGTCGGTCATCAATTCGAACAGGATAGAAACTTCCGGCGAACTTTTGTAGAGCCGCAAAATCTCGCGTTGCACCTGCTCGTTAGGTTCGTTTGGCCTTGTCAGATCGCGCTTCTTCAAGTCGCTCGGAATTTGCGCGCCGCGCGTTTCGAGAAAATCGTAGAAATGGTCCACCACCGTTCGCTCGGTAATTCGTCGCTGTAATTTATCGGCGCCAGGAAAATCCGGCTTCACATGTGCGAGCGCGGAAGTGCGTTTGTAACCGAGCAAAAATTCGAGCTCGCGAAATTGCACCGATTGAAATCCCGAGGCCGTATCGAGTCGGTCGCGAAAACTGGAGAACGAAGAGGGTGTCATCGTTTCAAGAATGTCGATCTGACCGACGAGCGTTTTCATGATCGTGCGCGTGCGCTTGAAGGAATGAATCGCGCCAAACAAATCGCCGGCCGAAAAGTCGCGTTTTATTTTCTCAAACTCATGCAGCAGTTGCTTGAACCAAAGCTCGTAAGTCTGATGAATGATGATGAACAACATCTCGTCGTGCTCGGCCGGGGTGGAGCGCGGGTTTTGGAGCGTGAGCAATTTCTCCAGATCGAGATAGTTCGCGTAAGTCAGCGGCGGCATACGTTTCTCTCAACTCTCAAGAACAGACTCTCAACTTCTTTTATCCCATCTGCCCCAAATAATATTCGTCCCACGCGGCTGGGATACTTTCGCGAGAAGAATACGGCCCCGGCTCATACGCACGCGACGCGATCCCTTGCTGGCTGAGCTCGCACACATGCCAATCCTGTTTGTTCGTCACGTCCCAGAACTCGATCGCGTCCTCGGGATTAAAGTCCGGTCGATCGAATGCATTGGGATGAAAAAGCCAATCGCAAACGATCAGCGTGCGCTCCGCCGACTGCGGCCAGAGCTGATGCACCATCACGTATTCCGGATGCATCGAAAGGAGCATGTTCGGGAAGATCGAGTAGTAAAACACTCGCTGCTTCTCGTCCTGCTCGTGCTCGTGATCGATTTCTAGGGCGCAGGCCTTGCCGCTCATCGTTAGTCCGGCGCCTTTGTTGATCTTCATGAATCCGCCCAGAAACGGGCCTTCGCACAGATCGTTCTCGGCCGAATCGTACGGCGAAACTTTCGACAACATCGGATGCACGCCGGGGCAGTGATAACACTCCGAATAATTTTCGAACATCAATTTCCAATTGGCGCGCACGTCGTACTCGATTCGTTTCGCCGGGCGCAAGATCGACATGTTCCAGTGCGAAAACTTTCCGTCTAGCGGTGCGAACCATTCCTCTAGTGGCATCGGATGATTTGCCAGGTTCACGAAGATGAATCCTTCCCACAATCCAACGTTCACCGCGCGCAACGAGTAATCAGCTTTATCGAAGCCCGGGACTTCATCCATGTGCGGCGCACCGATTAATTTGCCGTCGAGCGCATAGGTCCACGCGTGATACGGACATTGAATGGCAGATGCGTGACCGCACGCATCCTCTTTCAATCGCGTGCCGCGATGACGGCAAACATTAAAGAATCCGCGGATCTCTCCGCTCTTATCCCTAATAACAATCAACGACTCTCCAATAACCTGCTGGACGAAGTAATCGCCTGCGCCAGGTATCTGACTCTGATGCCCGACTAGCAACCACTGGTGCGAGAAAACCTTCTTCTGCTCCTCGGCAAAAAGCTCCGGTGAAACAAAATATCTTTGGCGGAGTGTTCTCGCTTCCTCAGCCGTTTTTCGAGATGTGGGTGTTGCCGGCCTATGCATCTATCGGGGAGAGCGATTCTAGCGCTCAACAATCAACCCTCAACTGTTAATGAAAAGCTTACTGAGTTACGACTCGGATCTCGTTGAAGTGGCCGATGCGGAGCGGCAAGTGCTTTGCGCGAAATTTTACATATCGAAGGTGATTGCCATTAGAGCCGGTCGTATGGCATGACGAGACCGCGAATGAACGAACGGCATCAAGAGATTGCCTCGGCCCTTCCGATGGAGCTGGATTCGCTGCCACGGCTGAGAGGGTTTCGTCTGCGCGGAATGCAGATGACGCGACTGGAAACCTTTATCGACGCCGCTTTTGCCTTCGCTATCTCGATGTTGGTGATCGCGGCGCAGCAGATTCCCGACAACATTCAGGCGCTGCTGGCTGCGTTCAAGAATGTGCCAACCTTCATCTGCAGCATTGCAGTGCTGGGCATCTTTTGGCGGGGCCATTGGCTGTGGAGCCGGCGTTACGGTCTCGAAGATGGCGCGTCGATTCTGATTAGCTGGACGATGATCGTGACGATCCTGATTTTTATCTATCCGCTGAAAGCAATTTTCGGCGCAATGTGGTTTTTCCTGAGCAATGGCCAAGTGGGCCAGCCGTTCTCGCTGCACACGACCGAATCGCAGGCGAGAACTATCTTTGCCATCTACGCGCTCGGAACTATCGCCATCTCCGCGGAGATCCTGTTGCTCTATCTTCGTGCCTGGCAATTGCGCGACCCGTTGCGATTGAACGCGCGCGAAAGACTGGTGACGCGCAGCGAGATGACGGGCTGGAGCATTCCAGTGAGCGTGGGAATCGCGTCGCTGGTGTTGGCGCTTACTTTGCCCATAGAAAAAATCGCGTGGTCGGGCTGGGTTTATTTCGCAATGGCCATTCTCGTTCGGCTTTATTCCATGTATGTCCGGCGGAGGATGGGGAAAATGGTTGAGTCAACGAGCGATAAAGCGAAACAGGAATAGGGCGGCGACGAGGGCGGCCAACGCCAAAGTGCTGTAAACGATTCGATCTTGAAGCCGAGCACGTCGGGCTGCGGTGGCATACGGCATCCGAGTAAAAGTCACCATCGTATAAAGAGGTAAATACATGCCGGGCAGCAAACCTTCGAGCAAGTGATCGAGTTTCTTTTTCGCGCGGAATGTTTTCGACGCGGTTTTGTCCCGCATCTCGATAAAGTTTTGCACGGCGAGATCGGCGAGGGCGTCGGCGTTTTCTTTGCGTCGCGAAAAATATCCGGCAAAGGCTTTATGTCGATCTTGCGGAAAAGCGGCGAGGCATTCATCGAGAACCACGCAATCTTCGAACGCGGCGTTCATTCCCTGACCATAAAACGGAACGACCGCGTGCGCGGCGTCGCCCACCAGCGCGATCTTATCTTTGTAGAACCACGGCGCGCAACGAATCGTGACGAGCGATCCGGTCGGATTTTCGCGGAAATCTTCGAGCAATGTCGGCATCAACCGAACCGCATCTGGAAACTCGTCTTCGAAGAATCGGCGGACATCGTCGTCAGTCTTGGTCGATTCGAAACTGCGCGGGCCTTTGAATTCCCAAAAGAGCGTGCAGGTGAAAGAGCCATCGGGGTTGGGCAGCGCGATCATCATGAAACTTTTGCGCGGCCAAATGTGGAGCGCTTCCTTTTCCATTTGCCACGAACCATCAGCAGCGGGAGGAATGGTCAGCTCTTTGTAACCGTGGGCGAGATAACTCTCGTCGTACTGAAAATTGTCGATCTTGCTCTGCATCGAAACGCGCACCGAGGAGAATGCGCCATCGACACCGATGACGGCGTCGCCCCGCGCATTGACGCTGCCGTGCTCGTTTTCCAAATGCGCGGTGGCGGATTCAAGATCGACATCTGTGCAGCGGTGGTTGAAATGGACGCGCACGTTCGCATAACGCTGCGCCGCTTCGATCACAGTGGTGTTAAGCGCGCCACGTCCGATCGAGTTAATGAATTTGTTTGGATCGACATCGTAGGGTGCGAAATGCAATTCGCCTGATTGGTCGTGAATCATCCGGCCGCGCATCGGGATGGCGTGGCGCAAAACTTCATCGGCGATGCCGAGCTGCTCGAGCGCATGAATGCCGCGCGTGGAAAGCGCAAGATTGATCGAGCGTCCGCCCACGAAATTCCCCGCGCGCGGGTCTGCACGGCGCTCGTAAAGATCGACATCGTAACCGCGTCGACCCAGGTAGGCGGCGAGCAGACCGCCGGCTAGTCCCGAACCGATGAGAACAAATTTTTCCGGCATCGAGCTAACGCGCTTGTTCGTTCAGCAACGTGGGTGCACTCGTTAGGCGCTCTTTATGATTGCTGCCGTAACTCTGAAGCAACGCAGTTTCGTGCAAATTCTCTTTCCAAACATTTTGCCGATCGGCTTGCACCGACCGCCAGTAAAGCCGGCCGCCATGTCGCCACGCATCGAGCACAACTCCATCCTGGAAGCGTTGCCCGCGCGCCGTCAGCACGAGGCCGTTATTTTCCTGGTTCGTGTTAGCAAACGATTCACCCCAGTGCAGCACGAGCGTTCTCGGCTTCAATTCTTTCAATCGCGCCCCGATATCGCGCACAAAATCAAAACAGTATCCGCGCTGTCGCACGCCGATGTGAATGAGAAAATTCTGAAACGCGGGCGGCCCGGTGACGCGATATTCGTGTGCGAGCTCGCGTGAAGTCTTGTGCACGGTGCTTGCAATAAGCTCAGCTTCGTTTCGGTCCACACTCGACGCGAGCGCGACAAGCGCGTCGCTGAGACCTTTGATCGAGCTGTCATCTTTTGCCGCGATCACGCAATCGGGAGCAACAAAAAGAAGGACGAAGATAATGCCGCGAATTAACAAAGAGCTAACTCCTTTACTCGTTAGGTATCCGCGGAACTGGACAAGATCGACAATCCCCTGCGCGAGCGGTTATGGCTGAAAGATCGACGGAAATTTATAGCGATAAACCCAGAGAAGAAAGAGCGCGAAGATCGAAATCATCACAGCCATCGGCATTCCGCTGCGATCGAGAAAAATGTGATAGAGCATGATGTTCACGATGACCGGCCCGAGCAAGGTGAGGCCGAGCGGAACGAAGCGGCTGGCAATGAGCAAACACAATCCGCCGACCACTTGCAGACCGGCGATGGCGTAAATGTAACCGCTGCTAACAAGCGCTCCAATGAATGCTCCGGCCTGTCCTTGCATCGGTGGCATTGGGATGAAATGCAGAAAAGCGTTCGAGCCAAAGACGGCGAAGACGAGTCCGAGCAGGATGCGGACAATATGAATGACGTATTTCATGGTTTTATCTCAGTTGATTTGAGGCTGTCAGCAGAACCGCACCTCTTAACGGCCGCTTTTCTCCTTCATGGCATCAGTGCTGCTAGGCCAAGGCCTGTGATACGATGAACTTCGACCCACCGCCAGGCGAAATCGAGCCGCACATTCACACGCTAAAACTGAAAGCGATCCTGGTCGTCGATGACGACCAGCAGCTCGCCTCCGCTCTGCAATGGATCCTGGCCGATGAAAATTTTCTGGTCGATATCGCCTTTGACGGCGAAGAGGCCCTTCTCAAAGTGAAAGCGCACGACTACGACGTCGTCATTTGCGATCTCAAGATGCCGAAACTGCGCGGCGACGAATTTTATCTCCAAGCCAAAGAAATGCGCCCTTCCTTGACGGACCGTTTCATCTTCATCACCGGTTTCTTCGCCGATTCTAAAATCGCTCTCTTCTTGAACAAGCATGAGGTGAAGTACCTCGTAAAACCTTTTCCAGTGCAGGGATTGATCGAATGCGTCAAACAATTGCTCTGCTAGGCCTGCGCCGGGAGCTCATTGATGCTCGGACAGGATTTTCGCAAAGCGCCAAACCTCGTGAAATGAGTTGTAGAGCGGTGTCGGCGCGGCGCGGATGACGTTCGGTTCTCGGAAGTCGCATTTCACGCCGGCGAGTTCGAGTTTTTTGAAAAGCTCCCTCGGATGGTCGTGCACCAGGATCGACAACTGCGCGCCGCGCGCGTCGGTCTCATGCGGCGTAATGATTGTCACTTTTTCCGAACCGGTGTCTTGCAAAAGAAATTGCAGATAGCCCGTGAGCTTGATCGATTTCGCGCGCAACGCTTCCATTCCGCCGGCCTCGTCGAAGATCGACAACGACGCGCGCAACGGCGCCATCGAAAAAATCGGCGGGTTGCTGATTTGCCAGCCGTCAGCCGACGCCACTGGAATGAATTCCGGTTCGAGGTGCATGCGAAAACGCGTGTTCGGATCGTTCCCGAACCAGCCGGCGAGGCGTGGCAATTTTGTGTTGGTCGCGTGGCGCTCGTGCACGAACGTGCCCGCCACCGCGCCCGGGCCGGCGTTAAGATATTTATAGGAGCACCACGCCGCGAAATCGACGTTCCAATCATGCAGCGCGACCGCCACATTCCCGATCGCGTGCGCAAGATCGACACCGACCGTGATGCCGCGCTTCTGCGCGGCCGTCGTGATTTTCTCGATGTCGAAAAACTGACCGGTAAAAAAATTCACGCCGGCAATCATAACGAGCGCGATCTCCTCACCATGTTTCTCGACAAGATCGACAATTTCCCCTGTGCGAACGGTGAATTCGCCTTTGCGCGGCTTCGCCAGAATGAGCGCCTCTTTCGGATCGAGACCGTGATGAACAATCTGCGTTTTAATCGCATAGGTGTCGGAAGGGAACGCCGGATCTTCCATCAAGATTTTGAAGCGCGATTTTGTCGGCCGATAAAATGTCGCCATCATGAGGTGAAGATTCACCGTCAGGCTGTTCATGCAGATCACTTCGATCGGTTTCGCGCCGATCAGTCGCGCCGTCGGCTCGCGCAACGTTTCGTGATACGAATACCACGGCGTCGCGGCATCGAGATGTGCGTCGACGCCCAGCTTTTCCCAATCGTCTAATTCTTGATCGACAATTTCTCGCGCCGCCTTCGGCATCAAGCCTAGCGAGTTGCCGGCGAAATAAATCAGCGGCTCGCCGTCTTTGCCGAGAGGTAAATGGAATTTTTCACGAAACGAGCGCAACGGGTCCTCGTCATCGAGTTGCCGCGCGAAATCTTCATCCGAAGAAAATTGCATGCGGCAAACGTTCAACGCGCAAGGTTGAACATTCAACTGCTCGGCGGCAATTGCATGAACTCGATCGTCGTTCCATCGGGATCGCGAGCGTAAACGACGCGCTTGCCCGCGTTTGGCCCGGCTATCAGCGTTTGCGGTTGGCCGGCTGCTTTCCAACTGGACGCGGCGATTTTTTCCAGCACAGCGTCGAGATCATCGACGAGAAGCGCGATGTGGACCGATCCCACATCGCAAGGTCTAAGATCGACATGTTTTTTTCGCTCGGGCGGGGCGAGGTATTCGAGCAATTCGATCTTGTGCCCGTAACCCCTTAGCACCGCGATTGAAATTTCCGCGCCGGGCACGCCCGTGATTTCGCTCGCGAGGTTTCCAGTTTGATGTGGTCGATGCGAAAGCTCGAAGCCGAGAACGTCGCGCCAGAATTCGAGCGAGCGCTCGAGATTTGAAACGGTGATGCCGGTGTGATCGGCGGCGATGATGCGAAAATTCGTGCTCATGATCGTAATCGTGATCGAGGGAACTGATCGCGGGCGATTGAGGTCAATCGGCCCCTACCTGAATGCGCGATGACTTTGAGCTCAATCGCGATCGGCGTGGGCAAGGCGGTGACTTCAACCGTTGTGCGCGTCGGATTTGGTTTGCCGTCGCCGGCGAAATATTCGGCGTAGAGTTTATTGTAGATGGGAAAATCTTTTTTCATGTTCGTGAGGAAGACCGTCACGTCGACAATGTCGTTCCAACTCGCGCCCGCGTCTTCGAGAACGAGCCGCACATTCTCAAAAACAGCGCGGCATTGTATCTCGATATCGTACTCGTCGATCTTGCCGGCGGCGTCGAGCGTCACGCCCGGAATTTCTTTGCTGCCGCGCACGCGCGGTCCGATGCCGGAGAGAAAGAGAAAATTGCCGACGCGTTTGGCGTGTGGAAATGCGCCCACCGGTTCCGGCGCACGCGAGCTTTCGAACGACTTACTCATAATAGGAGGACAAAGATTGAGGGACGGTTAAACCATCCAGTACCCGGCGCGCCGTGGCAACGCGAAGGAGAACGATTCTTAACTGCCTACTTCATGTTCGAAACCGACTTCGTCTCTAAAGGTCCGTTCTGAAATGAGACGAGATATCCGAGTGAGCGGCACAGGAAAGGCTGCAAACAGGGTTACATCGCTTCTCCAGAGTGAAAGAGGCCCGTCGGCCCCTACGGCACCTGCCAAATTTAAGAGATGAACAGGGGACACAATCAAAGTAACTCCATTACCCGACTCAATATCGGGAAACAGACCGAACCATCGCCGGTTCGCGCAATGTTTGCGTGTTGTCGAATTCACTCTGTTAGCGGTTCTCATCGCGGTTCCTGACAGCGCGCAGGCGCTGACCAAGACATGGGATGCGGGGGGTGCTACTGGCAACGCGGGGGACCTTATTAACTGGAACACCGACGGCATCCCCGGTGCCGCAGACGATGTTCTTTTTGATAACAGCGGGCAATCGCCGCTTGAAGACATTTTCCTCGGCGCGGCGCCAACTGTTAACAGCGCGACAATTAATTTAACCGCCGGGTCCAATCAAAGTTGGAACCTCGGTGCAGCTACTAACGCTTCCCCCTTTACGCTGACACTTGCCACCGGAAACATCTCGGTCCTCAGCACTAGCGGCACCGGGACCTACGTCCTCGGGGCTACGAGCGGCGCCCTTATCGGGGCTGGCATTCTAACTTTAGTAACGAGCGCCACGGGTTTCACCTTCAACGACTCGCGCACGAATGGAGGGCTCCTCCAAATTAACGCTGTTGTTTCTGGCACAGCCAAGAATGTAACAAAGCTTGGCGCGGGCACGGTTGTACTTTCGGGCGTGAACACGTACACTGGTGTAACGACGCTCGGCGCGGGCACCCTGAGCGTGAGTACCATCGGCAATGGCAGTGCAGCGGGCAATCTCGGAAAGGCAACCCAAGCGGCTGCCAATTTTATTTTCGACGGCGGCGAGCTGGATTACACCGGTCTAACCGACAGCACGAATCGCAACTTCACCATCAACACCGGAAAGACGGCAACTTTCGATATCGTCACAAATACTCTTACCATTTCTGGTGCCTCCACTGCGACGAACGGCGCCTTGGCCAAGCTCGGTACAGGCACGCTCATCCTTTCCGGCGTGAATCTTTACACCGGCGCAACAACGATTTCGGGCGGCACTCTCACGGCAGCAGCGCCTTCCGCCAGCGCAGCACTTGGTTCAACCAGTGCGATCACGGTGAATTCCGGCGGTACTTTATTGTTAGGCAACAACAACCAAATCAACAACACCGCCCCAATCACTCTGGCCGGTGGGACTTTCGCGAAAGGAAATTTCAGCGAGGGCAGCACGAGCACGGCCGGCGTCGGTGCGCTCACCTTGACCGCCACCGGTTCGCGTCTGGATTTTGGAACGGGCACAGTCGGCACGCTGACCTTCGCGAGTTTCGCTCCGGGCGGTCGCATCCTGACAATCGATAATTGGACGGGGACAGCGTCGACGTTAGGCACGGGATCGACGGACCGGTTGATCTTCGATTCCGATCAAAGCGCCAATCTAAGCAGCTTCAACTTCACCGGCTTCGCAGCCGGTGCGACCGAATTTAATCTAGGTAGCGGTTTTTTTGAAATCACGCCGGTGCTGGCTGCACCCGAACCCGCCACGTATGTTGTTGGTCTACTAACGCTTGTTGTCATCGCGTTCCAGCGACGAAAGATTTTGCGACGTTTGTTGAGTTAGGACGCTAACCGCCCGCGATCGCGCCCATAATGAAAAAAGGCTCAGCACCTTTCACGATCGCGTCGGGCAGGGGGTTGCTTGCCGGGTCGTGCGAAATGTCTTCCCCGCATGCGAAGAATCTAGCGAGCGGGCGGCGCTTCTGCGTCTCATGTTCGAAAGATTCGTTCATGACAACAGAGAATTTATCCGGGCCAAAGCCGGTTTGTTAATCCAAAATTAACGCGAGATTGAATTATTTGTGGAACTTCTGCGTCGATCTACGGTTGATTTTACATTCGCGCGCGATTTCGGGAAACGACATGCAAATTACAGGACGGTGAAGGACGAAGATCTCAATAAGCTAGCCGACATCATCGCACGCGACCGTGAGGCATTGCTCTTTTCCTGGCGGAAACAAGTAAGAGAATTGCCCTCTGCGCGGAACCTCGAGATTCCCGTGTTGAACGATCATATCCCGGAGCTTCTGGTTGAATTGGTGGCGGCCTTGCGTGCCGGCTCGAGCCAGACAATTCCGGAAGCGCTCGTGGAAAGCAGCCCGCCCGCGCACGGATTGCAACGGTTGCAGGAAGCATTCGACATTCAGGAGGTCGTTTCCGAATACAATATTTTGCGTGGCTGCATTCACGATCTTGCCGAAAAGAACGGCTTGAACTTGCAAGGCGAACCGTTCCACGTCATGAACCGCGTGCTCGATCAGGCCATCGGCATAGCGTTGCAAACCTACGCCACGCAACAAGCGCTCGAAGTGCAAAAGCGGCGCGAAGAATATTTGGCTTTTGTCGCGCACGATTTGCGCACGCCACTTAACGCCATTTCTCTGGCCACGCGCGTGCTCGAGGTCACGTTTCGAGATCGGACCGAGCGCGCCGAAACCGCGCAGATGTTGAAAACTTTGGGACGCAACGTGCAACACCTGCGCGTGCTGGTTGAGAAAATCATCGAGGAAAACACCAATCTTCGCACGGAAACCGGCGTGAAGTTGGAGCGACGCGAATTTGATCTATGGCCGCTGGTGGAAGCGCTCATTCACGATCTGCGGCCAGTAGCCGGCACCGGCAGCACACAGCTGATTAACAAAGTTCGGCATAATCTTGTCATTTTCGCCGATGCCAGCCTCATGCGGCGCGTTTTTCAAAATCTGATTGCGAATGCGATCAAATACACGCCCCGCGGCAAGGTGACTATCGGCGCGCGCGATAGCGATGGAGTGGTTGAATGTTGGGTAAGCGATAACGGCGCCGGCATTCCGGCAGATCAGCTCGAAAAAGTTTTCGATGAACTGGAAGGCGTCACGCCGGAAGCTGGCGGCCTCGGCCTCGGCCTTGCCATCGTGAAGACGTTTGTCGAAGCTCATGGCGGACGCGTTGGCGTTGAGAGCCAGGAAGATGTCGGCTCCAAATTTCATTTCACGTTGCCGGGCAAACCGGACGACGATGCTGCTGCGCAAAGCGCCGCGAAATAAATAATCGCGCTCGCCCGCATCAATGACCTCTCGCAGGGTTATCCGCCGGCGATCGCGCCCATGATGAAAAACGGTTCGGCGCCTTGTACGATCGCCTCCGGCAATGGAGCGTCCGCTAGTTCATGTGAAATGTCTTCGCCGCATGCGAAGAAGCGAACGAGCGGCCGACGCTTGAGTGTTTCGTGTTCGCGGATTGTGCCGCGCAGCATCGGATATTTTTGCTCGAGCGCGTCGAGCAGAGATTTGACTGTCGCCGAACCGTTAAGATCGACATGTATCTCGTCGCCGACTTTCGCGAGCGTGCGCAGATGATGCGGCAGAATTATTCGAATCATTTCAGCGTTTGCGCTTCCACTGACAAGACCGCTGGCAGATCGCGCACAATCGCGTTCCAAGAATCCCCCGCGTCGCTCGATCCGTAAACTTGCCCGCCGGTCGTGCCGAAATAAATTCCGCACGGATCGAGCGCATCGACGCTCATCGCGTCGCGCAACACGTTCACGTAACAATCCTTTTGCGGCAGACCTTTCGTGAGTTCTTCCCATTCGTTGCCGCCGGTGCGGCTCCGATAAACGCGCAGTTTGCCTTCGAGCGGAAAATGTTCGGAGTCGCTCTTGATCGGCACCACGTAAATCGTTTCCGGCTCGTGCGCGTGCACGTCGATCGGGAAACCGAAATCGGTCGGCAGATTATCGCTCACTTCGCGCCACGAATCGCCGCCATCATCGCTCCGCATCACGTCCCAATGTTTCTGCATGAAAAGCGTGTTCGGTTTTGACGGATGCATCGCGATTCGATGCACGCAGTGACCAACTTCTGCTGTTGGGTTCGGCATGAAATTCGAAACCAGACCTTTGTTGATTGGTTTCCACGTTTTTCCGCCGTCATCGGTGCGAAACGCGCCCGCGGCCGAGATCGCCACGAAAATTCGCTTTGGATTTGTTGGATCGATCAGGATCGTGTGCAGACACATTCCACCCGCGCCCGGCTGCCATCGCGGACCAGTGTCGTGTTGACGCAGACCGGAAAGTTCGCTCCACGATTTGCCGCCATCTTTCGATTCGAATAACGCGGCGTCTTCCACGCCCGCGTAAACGTGATCGACATCATCGAGTGCCGGCTCGAGATGCCAGACGCGTTTGAATTCCCACGGATGCTGCGTGCCGTCGTACCATTGATGCGTGTCCGGAATGCCGTCGTAAACGAACATATTGCTCTCGCCTTTCGGCATGCCGTCGGGACCTTTTAACTCTTCTTCGCTCGTGCCGGGGGTCTCCCATGTTTTCCCGCCGTCGCTGCTACGCTGAATGATCTGCCCGAACCACGCGCTCGTCTGCGACGCGTAAATCCGGTTCGGATCAACCGGCGACCCTTTCACATGATAAATTTCCCAGCCGGCAAAATGCGGCCCGTCCACCTTCCAGTCTTTGCGCTTCGCATCCGAAGTCAGAACGAACGCGCCTTTTCGTGTGCCGACCAATAATCGTACTCCGCTCATGTCTAAATCTGTAACCGCGGATTACGCGGATGAAAACGGATTTGTTCGGGACTCTTGACGAGCATGATCGCCCACTTTGGGCGATAAAAGCAAAACTCGACATCGCGCTGGGGCGAACGAACGCGGTCACAAACTGGTGCGGTCGCTGAAGGATTGCTTCGCTGCCGCAGTTTTGTTTTCGGGAGCCCAAGTGCCGCTGCTAATTGTTGGCTTCAGTAGGACGAAGGGGAAGAGTGAAATGAAACGTGCTGCCCTCTCCGAGCTTCGATTCGACCCATATTCTTCCTGGATGTTCCTCGATCATCATTTTTGCAATGTAGAGTCCAAGTCCTATGCCGCGGCGATCGTGGTTATGTAGCTGTGAGAAACGCTCGAAGATGGTATTAATTTTCTCTGGAGCGATTCCCTCCCCGGTATCGCTCACTGAAATTTGTACTTCTCTGCCTTTAGCACCGGTTCTCTGGCAGCTCACATAAATTTGACCTTTAGCCGGTGTGAATTTAATCGCGTTTCCAATCAGATTTGATAACACCTGCATGGCGCGGTTTCGGTCGCACAGGACGAAGCCAGACACGTCTTGAGGATCTGCCTCCAAGGTTATTCCTTTGGCGGCGGCTGCTCCTTGTTGCTGCTCGACGGCTTGTTTGATTATTTCGCTAACGTCGTGCTCCTCGATGTGCAGTGTTAGTTTGCCTACGGCTATTCTTTCTACGTCTAACAAATCCTCAATCAAGCGGAGCATTTCTCCAGTGCTTCTATTTATCGATGAGGCGAGCTCCTTTACATCCTCCGGAGGCCCCTCCAATAGATTGTGCGCTGCCATTGATATGTTATTGAGAGGGTTTCTCAAATCATGGCTTACGATGGCAAGGAATTCTTCCCTTGTCGTAAGAGCCGCCATGGTTTCTTGGTGCCTGTCTTGTTCCTGGGACAATAATTCAGCGGAAGACTTGGCGGATGCTTGATGATGGGTCCGGCCCATTTCTGTAGCAGCGTCAGTTCGGAGTCGTTCGCCTTTGATTGCCTGGTCCGACGTTTGTCGTTCTACGCGCAGTCTTTCATCTCCTTCAGCCTGGCGCTTTGCACCGCTTCTTCCCACATCCGCTCTCCCTAGATCACGCGAAGCGTCTGAATCGCTTCGACTTTGCAGTTTGGCCTTATCCGCTTCAACTCGTTCAGCATCCCGGTTTACGTCCGCTTGATGCTCAGAAGCCAGATCCGAGTCACGTAGCGCCTTATCACTTTTTTCGCGCTCGCTTCGCCTTGAGGGAATTTTCTCGGGTGGCATTTATCTTACGTATAATCCTCGTGAGAGGACAGTGGATTATATCGATAAATTTTCGGCTTATCCAGCGAATTAGGGACAGTGTACCCAATAGCTGTGGAACTACTTGGCGATGCAGACATTCTTCGGCTCGGTGAAGAAGCGGAGCGCTTCTTCGCCGCCTTCGCGGCCGACGCCGCTTTGCTTCATGCCGCCGAACGGGACGCGGAGATCGCGCACTAGCCAGCAGTTCACCCAGACGGTGCCGGTGTTTATGCGTTCCGCGACGCGATGGGCGCGATTCAGATTTTGGGTCCAGACGCTCGAGGCCAGGCCATAGTCGGTGTCGTTGGCGTAGCCGATCACTTGTTCTTCGTTGTCGAACGGTGTGATGGTAACGACCGGGCCGAAGATTTCCTCGCGATTGGTGCGGCATGAAACAGGCAAACCAGTG
>JBEEGW010000006.1:0-169391 GCA_041167045.1 Verrucomicrobiota bacterium | reverse complement strand
GCGATGAGTTGATCGCCATCACGCATCTCGAGCCGTATCTCGATCGACGTGCGGCGTTGCTTTCGGGCGGTTGGCGACAACGGCTGGCGATGGCGTGTTCGCTCATGCACAAACCGACGGTGTTGTTCTTGGATGAGCCGACTGCCGGGATCGATCCGGTCGCGCGGCGCGAGCTTTGGGATTTGCTCTTCGAATTCGCCGGGCAGGGAATGACGCTGTTCGTCACCACGCATTACATGGACGAGGCGGAACGCTGCGATCACGTCGGGTATATATATATGTCGAAGTTGATCGTGTGCGGCGAGCCGGACGAATTGAAACACATGCCGGAAGTAAATCCGCCCGGCACGCGCCGGCTCGATGTGACCTGCGATCATGTGACGAGCGCGCTGCAGGCGATGCGACAAGCTGCCGGCGTGCGCAGCGCGACGGTCTTCGGCCAGTCGATGCACTTGCTCGTCGATGAAAATATCACGCGTGACGTGATCGATGAAAAATTGCACGCCGTCGGGATTTCGAGCGCCGAAATCCACGAGATCGGACCGTCACTCGAAGATGTGTTCGTGACGCTCTCCGCCGAACAGGCGCGGCAACAGGAAAAAGCGGCGTGATGAAACGCCGACCTTTCCGCGGTCTCGGCGCGATCCTCTTCAAGGAATTCATCGTCGTCGTGCGCGATCCGATGACGCTTTTTTTCATGCTTTTTCCGCCGCTCATCGAGATGGTCGCGTTCGGTTACGCGCTCGATAACGACGTGCGGCACATGGCCATGTCGATCTTGAACGAAGATCGCACCGTTGAAAGCCGGCAGTTGCTCGATCGCTTTGTGAACACTGAGACGTTTCGCATTGTCGGCGAAGTGCAAAACGTCGAGCAACTCGCGAGCGAGATTCGCAAAGGGCACGCGTATGTCGGGCTGCAAATCCCGCCGCATTTCACGCGCGACTTGCGCGCTGGCCATCCTGCGCAGGTCCAGATGTTGATCGACGGCTCGAATTCCACCACCGCACTCCAAGCGCTCAACACCGCGCTCGGCGTCGCCTTGACTCAATCTGTCGAAATGATGATGCGCGATAGCGGCCGGCACACTGTGCCGATCGAAATCCGGCCGCAAATGCTTTACAACCCGACGATGCGGAGCCCGAATTTCTTTGTGCCGGGCGTGATCGGAGTTGTGTTGCAAATCGGGACGACATTCGCCACCGCCATGGCTGTCGTGCGCGAGCGCGAACGCGGCACGCTCGAGCAGTTGCTTGTTAGTCCACTCAGTCGCTGGGCTCTGATGCTCGGCAAACTCGTTCCGTATCTTTGCATCGGAATGATCATGGCGATTTTGCTCTTCGCCATCATGCGATTTGTTTTCGCAGTCCCGATTGCGGGCAGCGTCGTCGCCATGATGCTGGCCACTCTGGTTTATGTTTTCGCG
The DNA here is from genome assembly GCA_041167045.1 of Verrucomicrobiota bacterium. Classification (GTDB taxonomy): domain Bacteria; phylum Verrucomicrobiota; class Verrucomicrobiia; order Chthoniobacterales; family UBA10450; genus CATPCN01. The sequence continues at coordinate 167,965 of JBEEGW010000006.1, read as the reverse complement.
CTGCTCAGTCTCGGTTTGCTCGTTGCGACGAAAGCCGAGAACCAGATGCAAGCTCTGCAAATGTCGATGACCTTCATTATGCCGAGCGTTTTCTTTTCCGGCTTCATTTTCCCGCGCGAAACCATGCCGTGGATCTTCTACGCCATCGGCGCACTGTTGCCGACGACCTATTTCATCTCGCTCATGCGCGCCATCATTTTGCGCGGCGCACACTTCCTCGAGTACTGGCCGCACCTCGCCATCCTCTTTGTTATGTCGATCTTATTGTTCAGCGTCTGCGCGCTGATGTTTCGCAAAAAGATCGGTTAACTGTTGATTGTCATTCCGAGCGGAGTCGAGGAATCTCTCAACATTTCCGGGTCAGTCGTTCTCGTCTTTCAGAATCGAGCGAATCTCTTCGCGCAGTTCGGGCGAATTTTTGTGCCCGTGCGCGGAGACCGCGTGTTCGACCGCGGCGTCGAGCACTTCTTCTTCCGTGCCGGAAATTTTTTAGCGAACAATGTTTCTCGCTGGGATAATTCCGGCAATCGATCGATTTTCTGTTTGATGAAGCGGGCATGATAAACCTCCGTCTGAACTTGCTTTGAGCTTAACCTTCTTCGCAGTCGGAACTCAATTCCAAATCAGCCGTCTTTCACTTGCGATTCGAAATCGGCGCATGCGATCAAGCGTGTTGTATGACGATCGGACCGACTCCATGCACCATCACGTCGGTAGCAAAATGCAGCGTGATCGCCGCAACGAGACCGTGTCGCCAGTATGCGTAACCAAGAATTACCGCGGTCACGCCATTGAGTGCCAAAACCATGAGCACAATGCTCGGCGTGAGCGACGTGATTCGCGACCACGCCGGCAAATGCGCTAATCCGAAGCCGATAGCGACTGCGACATTCGCGAGCCCAAATGTGACTACGCGGAACGAGCGCGCCGTTTTTGAAATTGAGACCGCGATCCAAATCAGGATCGACAACAAGAAAAGACGAAACACGATTTCCTCGGTAGTGGCCGCTTCGGCGGCGAGAAACATTCGTCGCCACAAAGGCCAACCGGCTTCGGCTTCGAGCCGCGCTGTTGCCAGCGGGAGATCGCGCGATAAAACTGTAAGAAGCGCAACCAGGGCGCCTCCGAGGAAAACGCCGGCCACGAATGCGATCGACAAAGTACGCAGCCGACTACGCCACGGAGCAAGACTTTGGACCCGCAAGATTTCAGCGCGAGTCGCCGCCAAGAGACCGATTCCGACAATCGCGACCATCGCTGCAGCGGCGGTCATGGCATAGATGAGCGGAGGCGGAAATGGAAACGATAAGATTGTAGCCAGCGCCGCAACGACAGACAAAACAGCGAAGCTTTGCCATGGATATCTCGGATCGAGCTCCCGTAATGTGTTCAATCGACCCAATAGATGGGAGGAACTAACTCTTTTTCATTCCCGCCAAATCTTTCAGCAGCTGGTCGCTGTGCTCGGCCGCTTTCACGCCGGTGTAAACTTTTGCGATCTCGCCTTTCGGATTGATCAGGAATGTGTTTCGCGCCGCCATTTTCGCGCCCTGATATTCCATGGTCGATCCGTACTGCGACGAAACTTTCGCGTCCGGATCGGCCAGCAGTTTAAAATTCAATCCTTCCTTCGCGCAAAAATCTTTGTGCGATTGCGCGCTGTCCACGCTCACGCCGAGAATGATCGCGCCGGCCTGCTCGTACTTCGCGAGGTCGCGCTGGAAGTTGTGCGCTTCGACTGTGCAACCGCTCGTGAAGTCTTTCGGATAAAAATAAAGGACGACCCATTTGCCGCGATAATTTTTTAAGCTGACCTGCGAGCCGTCGCCCGCCGTTAGGCTGAAATCCGGCGCTGGTTTTCCGGCAGCAGGTTGATCAGCGGCATTCATGACCGCGCTCGGCGCGAGAATTGACAAGATCATCAAGAAGATTTGTTTCATGTTCATAAAGGTTTTCCCCGAATTTTGAGTGAGGAAAAATCGCGAATTCCTCGGAGAACACAACGGGCGTATTCATTTCAAATGAGAATCTTCACGATCGGGCATTCCACGCGCAAGATCGACATATTTATTGCGTTGCTCGAAGAAAACGGAATCAAGCTCGTGGCGGACGTGCGCCTGTTGCCGGGCTCGAAACGTTATCCGCAATTCAACCGAGACGCGCTCGCCGACTCGTTAAGCACCGTGGGAATTCGGTACGAACATTTTCCGGAGCTGGGCGGCCGCCGAAAACCGAAACCGGATTCACAAAACATCGCCTGGCGCAATGAATCGTTCCGCGGCTACGCCGATCACATCGAGACGGAAGAATTCCACAACGGCATCACGCGCCTTGTCGATCTTGCCGAAAGAAACGGTCCGGTCGCTATCATGTGCGCGGAGGCGGTCTGCTGGCGTTGTCATCGCGCGCTTGTTTCGGATTTTTTGAAAGCGCGCGGTACTCGAGGTGATTCACCGAGACGCATCCCTACACATCAGCCGCGAAAATTGTGAATGGCGAGTTGAGTTACGCAGCCGAGCAGCTGTTGTAGCTGTGTGTGCGAGACAAGAATGGGTCGGCCGGGACTCGAACCCGGAACCAACGCCTTAAAAGGGCGCTGCTCTACCAATTGAGCTACCGACCCGCGCGGCAAAGTCTGTAATCTAGTTCGAACTTCGCCGCAAGATCGACAACAAATCACGCAACGAATTCTTTTGTCGATCTAACTCGAAGATCGACAATCCTGCGGCGCGCGCCGCTTTCCAATCGCGTTCCGGATCGTCGCCAGCGTGCAAGACTTCGTCGGGTTTGAGCTTCATGAATTGCAAGGCGCGTCGAAAAATTTGCGGATCAGGCTTGTCCGCGCCGATCTCGCTTGAAACAAAAACGTGCGAAAAATATTTCGAGATCCCGAGATGCTCGAGAATCATGCGCAAACGGCCGTCGAAGTTCGAAATCACTCCCAATTGAAAACGTAGCAACAATTTCTCCAACACATCAATCACCTCCGGATAAAGTTCCCAAACGCCGGCTTCGGTAAAATGTTCGTAGGCTACTTCGAAAAAATTATCACGATCCAGTTCGCTTAACGACGGCGCGACCTCTTCGAGAATAAGATCGACAAGTTCGCGCCACCAATCTTTGTCGTCATTTTCGCGCGGACCGTCGATTGCGCTGCGCCGCGGCATTTTTTTCCACGCGGCGGCGAAAGCTTTATCCAGCGCTTGTTCGTCAAGATCTAGATGCAGATCGTGCGCGACGCGCGCATAATGCCAGCCCACACTTTTCGGCAAATAAAAAAGTGTGCCGACCGCGTCGAAGAAAATCGCTTTGATCATCTTGAAAATATGTTCACACGCGGGATGGCTGTGTCACATTAACGGTGATGCTGCCTGTCGAACATAACGATCCAATTAACGAAAAGATTCTCGCCATTTCCGAAGACAAGATCGAGGGCTTCGTGCGCGAGCCATTTGCAGAAATTGCGCGCCGCTCCGGAGTTGATGTCGATCTTGTCATGGCGCGCATCGCCGCGATGCTGCGCGCAGGAACGATTCGGCGCGTTCGCCAAACATTGCTCGCGACGAATCTGGCGGAAGGCGCGCTCGTCGCATGGAAAGTGCCGGAGGACAAGATCGACAACGCGTTTGACTGGATGTTTCAACGCGACCCGTTTTCGGGCCACGTCGTTTTGCGCACGACCGATACCGTCACGGCTGGCTCGGAATACAAATTGTGGACGACCGTGAAAGTGCCGCGCGCTTTTTCGTTTCGCGAACATTGCGAATTGCTCGCGAGCAAAGTCGGCGCGGAAAAGTTCCGCATCATGCCGGCGAAAGGAATTTTCACGCTCGGCGTCGGTCACGTGCGCAGAAAAACAATCGAGCCAGGAAGCAAAGCGAACGAACCGGCCAAGATGGCGCCGGTGCGAGTTGTCGATCTTAGCGATCGGGAATGGACAGTGTTGCTCGCGCTCAAGCGCGAATTTACGCCGGAAGAAATTCGTGAAACGCCGTGGGCGGCACGCGCGAAAGAAGCGGGTGTTTCGCTCGATGAATTTTACCAAGTGGCGGAGGAATTGAACGGTCGCAAGATTGTCGGGCGCTTTTCCACATTTCTCGAACACGTAAAACCGTCGGCCGGCGGCGTGCGCGTCACGCGTTTCAACGCGCTCTTTCATTGGGCGGTGCCGCCCGGCCGCGAAATCGAAGCAGGCGGCGAAGTAGGACGTCATCACATTCTCACTCATTGCTACTGGCGCGAAGCGGGGCCGGAATTCAAAAATGTGAACATCATGGCCGTCGCGCACGGCACTGACAAAGCGCTTCTCCTCGAGCACAAAAAGGCGATAGATCGACATCTTGTCGCGAGCGGCATTCAGGTCGCGTACACAAATGTTTTCTGGGGCGGCCGAAGCGAGATCAAGCCATCGGAAATTTCGCCGCTCGTTTATCGCGATTGGTTGCGCGCGATGGATGCGCAGCGCGCTTAAAAATTTCGCAACCGCGGAGAACATCATGGTGATGCAGCCGCTTATCGACAAACTGAAAGCGGGCAACGATCTCACGCCCGGCGATATCAGTTACGCTGTCGCTGTTCTTCTTTCCAACGCCGCGTCCGACGATTTGAAAGCGGAATTTCTGACCGCGCTGCATCACAAAGGCGAGAGTGCGGACGAGATCGCGGGGTTTGTGCGGCAATTAGTCGATCGCGCAATCGATCCGCAAATCGATCAAAAGAATCTGCCCGGACCATTGCTCGACGTTTGTGGAACCGGCGGTGATGGTCTCGATCTTTTCAACGTCTCGACCACCATCATGTTTATTCTGGCGGCGGGCGGCGCGGTAGTCGCAAAACATGGCAATCGCAGCGTGACATCGCTGTGCGGCAGTGCGGACGTGCTCGAAGCACTCGGTGTACGCATCGATCTTCAGTCAAATGATTTGAAGGAATGCATCGAGCGTCTGGGGTTCGGATTTATTTTTGCGCGAAAATATCATCCGGCATTTCGCGCGCTCGCCGAAATGCGCATTCGTTTGGCCCGCCAAAAAACGCGCACGATTTTTAATTTGCTCGGGCCGCTTCTCAATCCGGTGCGGCCGCCTCGACAATTGATCGGCGTGTACGGTCCGCGGCTGACAAATGTTTTCGCGGAAGTTTTGCGGCGACTTGGGGCGGAGCGCGCGTGGATCGTGCATGGCCTGGTCGATGATGGCGCGGGCATGGATGATATTTCGACGAGTGGCCCGACGACTGTGGCCGAGCTGGCCGGCGGCAAAATTATTTCCGGTGTGATCGATGCGAACTGGCTGGGCATTCCGCGCGCACCGATCGCTGCAATGCGGGGCGGCGATGCCGCGGCCAATGCCGCGACGCTTTTGGGAATTCTGTCCGGGGAAATCACCGATGCGCGGCGCGATCTGGCGATTGTGAACGCGGCCGGCGGATTTGTGGTCGCCGATCTCGCGCAAGACATGAATGAGGGAATCGCGCGTGCACGTGAGCAGATCGAGAGCGGCCGCGCTCTCGCGAAATTGCGCGAGCTGCAAAATTTTCAGCCCGCCAGATCGGGATAAGTGCGGTCCAGATTGCGCAGAAGGGCAACGGCGAGGGTATATCGATCTTGCGGGCGGCCCAGCGCCATGGCGAGCGAACCGGCGCGCGAACGGACCGCTTCCGAAAAGTCTTCGGGCATTTGGTTCACATTGATTCCGATGCCGACGATCGCAACATGCGGTCCGTTTTTCTGCGCGCGCATCTCCACGAGCACACCGGCGATTTTTCGATCGGCGAGATAAATGTCGTTCGGCGGTTTGATGTGCGGAGCGATTTCAAATTCTTCAAGAATCGTTTTCGAAATGACGCGCGCGGCCCAATCAGTGAGGCGCGCCGATTGATCGAGTGAAATTTTCGGGCGCAACAAGATCGACAACCACAAGCCGAGGCCGCCAACCGATTCCCAATCGTGGCCGCGTTGACCACGGCCCGCGGTCTGTTGTTCGGCGAAGACGACAAGGCCCTCCGGCACATCAGGCGTCGTCTTTTGAAAAATGGCGTCGTTAGTTGACGTGGTTTGCTCGAGCACCACGATCTCGCGGCCGATCACGCATTGGCCGAGCGCGGTGCGGATGCGCTCGGCATCAAGCTGCGTCATGCGTGAGTTCCAGCGAGAAATCGATTCCGCGCGCGGAATGCGTGAGCGCGCCGACGGAAATGTAATCGACGCCGGTCGCGGCGACCTCGCGAACATTTTGCAAAGTAACGCGACCGCTTGCCTCAAACTTCACCTTTCCATTTCCGAGCGCGACGGCTTCGCGCATTTGATCGGGGGTCATGTTGTCGAGCAGGATCACATCCACTCCGTCGATCTGGAGAAACTCGCGGACTTGATCGAGGCGGTCGGCTTCAATTTCGATGCGAATGTCAGGGCGCGTTTTGCGAAGACGCTGAACCGCGCTGGCAAGATCGACATGTTCTCCGGCGCTCAAATGATTGTCTTTGATCAGCGCCATGTCGTGCAAAGCGAAGCGATGATTCATGCCGCCGCCGGCGATGACGGCCGCTTTTTCGAGCGCGCGAAGGCCCGGCGTGGTTTTACGCGTGTCCAAAATCCTGGCGCGATGTTCGCCCACGGCACTGACGAATTGCCGGGTGAACGTGGCGATTCCGCTAAGTCGCTGAATAAAATTTAACGCCACACGCTCGGCCGTGAGAATGGAGCGCGCCGGTCCGCGCACTTGGAGAACCGTTTCGCCCGTTTTGATCTCGGCACCATCTTGTTTGAGAACGTCGATGCGCAAGGTCGGATCGACACGACGAAAAACTTCCGCTGCTGTCTCGACACCGGCGAGAACGGCAGGCTCGCGTGCGACAATGCGCGCCCCGGCCTGTCGATCTTGCGGCACAAAAAATTCGGATGTGACATCGCCGCGGCCGATGTCTTCCCGCAAAGAGATTGCGATCGGATCGAACCCTTGGTCGTTCATCAGACGAACGTGTTTTCGGTTGCACGATAAACAGAGCGGCCGCGCACGTAAGTTTCGAGAGTGGCATGCGGTCCGCCGCGATAAACGCAAAGCGCGAGAACATCCTCATTCGACAAATCATCGAGCTTCTTCCGTTTTTTTCCGTACGGAAGCAGCGCGGCAAGATCGACAATCAGAAGATCGGCTTCTTTTCCGGTGTCGAGTGTGCCAATGGTGGCCGTTTTCCCGAGCGCGCGCGCGCCGCCCGTAGTGGCGAGATAAAAAGCTTCGCTCGGGCGGAGGCGTTGAAGATTTGATTCGGACATGGCCCGTACTTTTTGCACTTCAACCGCCGCGCGCATGACCTGCCACATGTTTAGCTCTGGCCCGGCGGCAACGTCCGAGCCGAGACCGATGGCCAGGCCCGCTTTCAAAAGTTGATCGAGCTTGAAGAGGCCGCTGCCGAGAAAAAGATTCGAGGTGGGGCAATGCGCAACGCTCGATTGCGCCGCAGCGATCGCGTCGATTTCGCGCGCGTTAAGGTGAATGCAATGTCCGAGGACCGTCTTCGGCGTGAGCAGGCCGCACTTCTCGTAAACATGAGTGTAATCGTGAGCCGACATATATAAATGATGGACCTTTTCGATCTCCTCGCGGTTTTCGGCGAGATGTGTCTGAATGTAAGCGCCGAAGCGCGTGGCCAGCTCGGCGGCGCTGCGCATCATTTTTTCCGAGCAAGTGACGGCAAAGCGCGGGCTGAACGCGTACTCAAGACGGCCATCGGCTGCGCCATGCCATTTTCGACAAAGGCGCTCGCTTTCCACGAGCGAAACGGAAAGTACTTTCTTCGGCTGCAATTGCCCGTAGGAGCCGAGATCCATCATCATCTTGCCGAGGATGACGCGCAGGCCGCTTCGCTCCGCCGCTTCGAAGCCGACTTCGCAGCTATCTTCGAAAATCGCCGCGTAAACCATGGCGGTGGTCGTTCCATTTTTCGCGAGAGCATCGAAAAAAAGCGGCGCCTCTTCGCGCGCGACCGGCCCGGTAAATTCGCGCTCGACCGGAAAAATATTTTCGCGCAACCACGGGAGCAACTGGCTTTCGCCACGAGCGACAGCGGAATATTGCGGCAGATGGGTGTGGCAATCGATCAGACCCGGAAAAACGCAGAGCAGCTCGCGCTCGATCCAACGGACGCCTTTCAGCCGTTGCGCGCGGCGCAGATCGTCGTATTCGCCGATTTCGGCGATCTTCCCATTCTCGACAACGATGCCGCCATCACGCCGAGCTCGAAGCGATCCGAACTCCGGCGCGTCAATCAGGAACCCGCGAATGGCAAACAGTTCCTGTTCCATAGAGTGGTGCGCCTTTGAAAACACCACATGCGCAGGAGCCTGGCAATCCTCGATTTAGACACGGGAAATAGGGGCTCAAAAAAAAGATTCGGGCAGCGCACGCAAGGAGAAACAACAAATACGAAAAACGTGCCGCCGCCCGAATCGCCTTAACCAACTACTTCGACACCCCATTTCCCGTCCCGTTCGAACTTTTTCAGCCTTTTACCGCAGAATTTTCCATGTCGATCTTGCTACAACGCCAATTCTGATTGGCTTGTCGACTGAAGTTTCGCCGCTTCGTCGCGCAATTCTTGCAGGAGCGACTTGAACTCGCACTTCTCGAGGGCCGCAATCAAACGCGGATAATCCGGCTTGATGCGCAGGTCGTCCAGCGCGACCGGCAGCTGCGTCGTGCAATCGAGCTCGACCATTTTGCGGTTTTGCAGAATTTGTTCCCGTGCGCTGGTCAGTTTTTCGCGGCTGCGCGCGCTTTTCACCTTGTCGATGTTAGCGAGCAGCGCGTCCAGATTACCATGCTCGCGGACCAGCGCGGCCGCCGTTTTGCGGCCAAAACCGGCGCTCGGAATGTTGTCCACAGAATCGCCCGCCAGGGCGAGCACATCACCGATTAGATTTGGGGGGACGTCCCATTTTTTTGTGACTTCGGTTTCGCCTAGCAATGCGAACGCATCTTTTGGCGAAACGAGATCGGCTTTCGCCGTCGTGTAAACCTTCACGCATGGGCCGACGAGCTGATACAAATCCTTGTCGTTGGTCGCGAGGACAATGTCGATCTTGCGTTTGCAGGCGGCGATCGCGTAGCAGCCCATCAAGTCATCCGCCTCGGTGTTCGGAAGCGAAATATTTTTGAAGCCGAGGAGCGGCGTGAGTTTCTGAATAAAATCGAGCTGCGGTACCATCGGCTGGGGCATTTCTTTGCGCGTTTCCTTGTAAGCCGGTTGCAACTCCATTCGTTTCTGCGGGAGGCCCTCGTCCCAAAAAACCGCGCCGAGCTCCGGCTGCAAATGTTTGATCATCAAGCGGAGCGTTTTCGTAAACCCAAAAATCGCGTTGGTCGGCTCACCGCGTGAATTGGAAAGGTTTTGGATCGCGAAAAAGGAACGATAAACGTAGTAATGGCCGTCGATTAAAAGAAGTTTCATTTCGAAACGCGGATGCTGGATTCTGGATGCTCGATGCTCGATGATCAAGCATGGCTGAGGAATGGATGGTCCGGGTGCAGGGAAAAGAATACGGGCCTGTCGACATGGAGGCATTGCGCGAGTGGCAGCGCGAAGGCCGTCTAATTCCGACTAACGAAGTGCGCAGGCAGGGTGACGCGCGCTGGATGGCGGCTGAACAACTGGTCGAGCTTTTTTCCGACGTGGAGCCAGCCTCGGATCCTCTCGCTCTTCATTTCCGTCGACGCACGATTGTCGAAATAATTTTGGAGAGCTTTCGCATTTACCGACGCGGCTTCATTCCGTTTTTCGTCTGCTCACTTCTCGTTTCGGTGCCGTGGTTTTTCCTGCAATGGGTCGTCTCTTACGTAAACCTGCAGACGGTCGGAGCGCCCAGCGCGCAAGCGCGCACCGCGGCGATCTGCACGCTGCTGCTTTTCGTTGTCGGCGTGATCATCCGCATCGCGTTCATCGCTGCGGTTCAGATTGCGGCCGCCGATCTCGATGCGGGAAAAAAAATCACGTTGGGCGATCTACTTCGCCGCGCATTCAAGGCTTGGGCGCCGACTGCGAAACTTTCGCTGGTGGTTTACGGCAGTTACTTTTTTTGGACGGTGATTCCGTTGCTGGCAATGCTTTCGCTGGTCAGTGGCGGCGAAATTTCTTTTATGTCGATCTTACTCGTGCTGCTCATCCTGTGCGTGCCCGTTTACATGACGGCGCGGCTCTGGGTGAACTTCATGTTCTGGCAACAAACCAGCGTGCTCGAGCAGCGCTCGGGCATCGAAGCATTACGCGAAAGCAAAGCGCTCGCGCGCAGCCGGCACAACGAGCCGTGGCTTTCGCGGCCGCTCATGCGCGGCGCAATTCTCGTTTCCTTTTGGTTGGTTGTTCTCCTGGCCGTCAGTTCCGGAGCGGAAATGCCGTTTGTCTTCATGCGCTTGCAAAACATAACTAATGTCGAAGACATCGGCGCATTGTGGCAGACCCTCACCAGTGCACACGCGCCCGATACGCTCACCATCTTGGGCTCCGCCATGAGCAGTCTCGTTAATGCGCTGCTTCGTCCGCTGCTCGGGATTAGCTTTGTCCTTCTTTACTTCGACGCGAAGAAATCGGAATAGTTGGAATCGCTCTGTACGCGAACTGAGATGTCTTCCGAAAAACTCTTTCGTCGCGTAAACGGCAAGGTGGTCGCTTTCACGGTCCATAAGGCGGGATCGATGGTGCTGCATCGCGTGCTGAGGGAACTCTGCGATCGCAACGGGATCAATTATTATTCGTTGAACAAAGGCGGCGAGTCTTTGCCGATTGATCGGATGCTAGACGGGGCGGATTTCATTGCCGAAAGAAACGGCTGCTTTGGTCCGATTCGTTTTTTTGTTCCGAGCAAGGCTTTGCCGGAGGCCAGAATCATCCTTCATCTCCGCGATCCGAGAGATGTACTGATCTCGATGTTTTTTTCCTATTGCTTCATGCATCCCGGCGACGTCGAAGCTAACACCGGTTACCGGAAGGACGTGGCGCGAGCGGGTATCGATAGGTTTGTCTTGGACATGGTGACCGATGACTTCCATTCCTATGCTGGCGATTATGGCACCGGTTTGAAGTTTAAAAAATATGCAGGGAATATTTACGAAAGGTATGCGCGCTACCTTTCAGAGATTCTATCCAAACCAAATACGATTCTGGTTTCCTATGAGGAGATGGTGCTGAGTTTCCCGACTTGGTTGAGAAAAATATTGTCGGTATTCGAATTACAAAATCTCGAGGAGACCTACAACGAAATTGCGAGTCATCAGGCTCATGCCGTTGAACCTACTGAAGAGGATATCTCGTCTCACAAACGTCAAGTTACTCCCGGTGATTACAAGAAAAAGCTGAGACCGGAGACTATTCGCGAGCTCAACCGGAAGTTTAAAGAGGTCTTGGACACATTGGGCTATTCCAGCGCGGAATACGAAACCAACGGAATACCGATTCCTAAGACTCGAAGATGAGCCGCGGACACAAGCCCAAAACCTCTGCTGACTCAGCGTTGCCGATAGCGGTGCGCGATGATGACTTGTTTATTGTTTCATATCCTAGGTCCGGCAACACTTGGATGAGATTTCTGCTGGCCAGCCTATTAGCTCCCCAAGAGATGATTACTTTCAGGAATATCGAAAACTTTGTGCCTGACATCCACAAATCAACGCCGGCCCTGGCCTCCTGGCCGGGCCGTCGTTACATAAAGTCACATCATCCTTGTTATGATCGCTACCCGAAATTCATTTATCTCTATCGAGACGGACGCGATGCGGTGATTTCGTATTATCATTACGTCACAGGAAAAAAAGTTTTTGCCGGAAGCTTTGCCGACTTTTTGTTTTCATCACTCGCTTCCAAGTTCGGTTCGTGGCGAGAACACGTAAATCGAGCGATGGATTTTGCGTCCTCGCACCCGGAGCGCGTGCTTCTGTTGCAATACGAGCGAATGCTAGAGCAACCTGCGGAATGTGCGGCAAAGGCGGCGGCGTTTGCGGGCATCAATTGCGATGAAGCAAGTCTGGCCTCCGCGGTTACGAAAAGCTCGTTTGATCAGCTCAAGGCCATTGAAAAAAAATTCGGCGGCGAGAAGATCGACAATCAAGTTACTTTTTTCCGCAAGGGAAAGGCCGCGCAGTGGCGGCAATATTTTACCGGTGAATTAAATGAGAGATACCTTCGAGACAATGCGAAGACTCTTCTGCGCCTAGGATATTCGCTTTAGACAATGGGCGGAAAAAGATTCGCTCACGTCATCAACCCAGTAAAGGTTGAGCCTTCGTCCGATCTGCTCATCGCGCAGCCGGTTGCGTTCGAAAGCATTCGCATCGCGCAAAAGTGGGCGCAGGAAAAAGTCGATGTGACGCTCTTCGCGGCCACCTATTCGGAAGATCAGGACTATGTACCGGACACATTTCACCGAACGCGCCCGCTCGACCGTTCGGTGCTCGATGTCGGCGAGTTCGCAATCCAAAAAAAATTACCGCTCATCTCGGATATTCTTGCTCGGCTCGCGGAAGCAGCGCCGGAAGCAGACTATTTTATTTACAGCAACGTCGACATCGCGCTCATGCCGCACTTTTATACGAGTGTCGAGGCCCTTCTCGATGAGGGTTATGACGCTTTGACGATCACGCGGCGGACGATTTCAAAGACCTACACCAGCCCAGCAGAACTTCCGCGAATGTATGCCGAACTCGGCGCAGCCCATCCGGGTTACGATTGCTTCGTTTTCCACCGCGAAGCGTACGCGCGTTACGATCTCGGTCACGCCTGCATCGGCGCTCACTGGTTCGGAAAGGCGCTTGAGCTAAACTTAATATGTCACGCGCGCCGATACGCCGCTTTCAAAGATCTCCACATGACATTTCACATCGGTGACGATCGTCCTTGGAAGGATGACCGCTTCAAGGTTTTCGCGAAGTTTAATCAGCGCGAAATCCGCGGCATCTTGATGCGCCTTCGTGCGGAAGGCCGGCTGGTCGATCACCCGGAGATTCAAACATTGGTCGCGGCTTTCGCGCCGGACCTGACCCGCGCTGCCGCGTCGATGCCGGCCGGAAAAAGGGCGCTCTCTCTCTGGCAGCGGATGCGTGCCCGATTTGGGCGCTGACCAAGTCGCCACAATTTTATGTCGATCTTGCCCTGCCGCATTTAGTTTAGCGTCAGATAAGGCAGCAGGCCGTGACGTCCGCCTTCGCGACCAAAACCACTTTCTTTGTATCCACCGAAGGGACTCGTCGGATCGAATTTGTTGTAGGTGTTCGCCCAAACCACGCCGGCGCGCAGCTTGTTCACGATTTTGAAAATCTTGCTGCCTTTGTCCGTCCAAACGCCGGCGCTCAAACCATATGGCGTGTTGTTCGCGCGCTCGATCGCTTCTTCCGGCGTGCGAAATGTCATCACGCTTAGGACCGGGCCGAAAATTTCTTCCTGCGCGATGCGATGCGACGCAGTCACGCCAGTGAAAAAACTTGGCGGATACCAGTAACCTTTTTCCGGCAAACGCAAACGCGGTTGGACAAGCTCAGCGCCTTGTTTGAGTCCGCTGTCCACCAGCTCGCAAATTTTATCCAGCTGCATGCGCGAATTGATTGCACCAATGTCGCTGTTTTTATCGAGGGGATTGCCCACGCGCAAAACCGAGATGCGATCGCGCAATTTGCGGATCACCTGCGGGAAAACGCCTTCCTGCACGAGCAAACGCGAACCGGCGCAGCAGACGTGGCCTTGATTAAAATAAATTCCCGATATGATCCCCTCGACGGCCTGATCGATTGCAGCGTCTTCAAAAATGATGTTGGCCGCTTTGCCGCCGAGCTCGAGCGTTAATTTTTTCTTCGTTCCGGCGACGGCTTGAGTGAGTAATTTTCCGACAGATGTCGATCCTGTGAACGCGATTTTGTTCACGTCGTCGTGATCGACGAGGGCTTTGCCGGTGTTGCCCGCGCCGGTGACAATATTCACGACTCCATCCGGCAATTCTGCTTCCTGAAAAATTTCGGCCAGATGCATCGCGCTGATCGATGTGGTCTCGGCCGGTTTGAGCACACAGGTGTTTCCGCAGGCAAGTGCGGGCGCGAGTTTCCACGCCGCCATGAGTAACGGAAAATTCCACGGGATAATTTGACCAGCGACACCGAGTGGGCGTGCGGTCCGTCCTGGAAATGCGTATTCCAATTTGTCCGCCCATCCAGCGTAATAAAAAAAATGCGCGGCGACGAGCGGAAGATCGATATCGCGCGATTCCTTGATCGTCTTTCCGCCGTCCATTGTTTCCAGCACGGCCAGCTCTCGCGATTTTTCCTGGATGAGTCGCGCGATGCGGTAGAGATATTTTCCACGCTCGCGTCCCGGCATTTTGCCCCAGACATTTCGGTAAGCGCGTCGCGCGGATCGGACGGCAAGATCGACATCTTTCGCGTTTGCCTCAGCGATCTCGGCGAGTTTTTCTTCCGTCGCTGGATTGATGGAAGCGAAATATTTTCGCGAGCACGGCGCTACGAATTTGCCATTGATGAATAATTGATAGCGCGGCTGAATCTTAATGTAATTGCTCGCCTCGGGCGCCGGCGCGTAACTCCATTTCTCGCCAAAACTCAATCGACGCTCGTTCATCGGCAAAGCGATCCGCTGCTCGGCCCGCGCGCCGTCAAGATCGACAATTACCAGCTGCGCTCGCTGCGATTTCTTGCGCGCCCCAACTTTTCGCTTTGGAACTTTCGCTTTCACGGCAGCGAAAAGTAATCCGGCCCCTGGTAATTGCCATCGACCGTTTTGATCAATTGCATCAGCACGTCGTTCACGAGCGTGCTCGCGCCGAAACGAAAAAGATCGGGCGTAAGCCAATCGTCGCCGAGCGTTTCTTTTAGCATCACGAGATAAGCGAGCGCTTGTTTGGCGTTGCGAATTCCACCGGCCGGCTTCATGCCGATGCGAATGCCGGTTTCATAAAAATAATCGCGGATCGCTTCGAGCATGACGAGCGTGACCGGCATCGTCGCGGCCGGTGAAATTTTTCCGGTCGATGTTTTGATAAAATCCGCGCCGGCACGCATGGCGATTTCGCTGGCGATCCGCACATTGTCATAAGTTTGCAGTTCGCCCGTTTCGAGAATCACTTTTAGATGCGCTGCGCCGCATGCTTCCTTGGTCGCGGCGATTTCGTCAAAGATGCGATCGTGGTCGCCGGCCAAAAACACGCCGCGATTGATCACCATGTCGATCTCGTCCGCGCCGTCGCGCGCGGCGCTGCGCACTTCCTGCAGTTTGAGTTTCAACGGCATCAAACCGGTCGGAAATGCAGTCGCGACTGATGCGACTTTCACTCCGGAAGTGCCGAGGAATTTTTTCGAGACGCGAACAAGATTTGAATAAACGCAAACTGCCGCGCAGTGCGGCACACCATAACGCGGATCGGCCGGCTGCATGGCTTTGCGGCAAAGGAACGCGACTTTGCCCGGCGTATCTTTTCCTTCCAGCGTCGTCAGATCCATCATCGAGATGGCGAGCTTGAGCCCGGCGAGCTTGGCCGAAGTTTTGATGCTGCGTTTGGCGAATGCGGCGGCGCGTTCCTCGACCATGATTTGGTCGACGGTCGGAAAAGCGATTGTCGATCTTGTGATCGAGTCGCTGGATCGCGCAGAAACGAGTGCCTTCATCGAAAGAGCACCGAGCGTATATGCTCAGCGCTTGTTAAGCAAAACGAAAGCCGCGTCGCGAGATCGATGGCCTGTAGTAAATATGTGTTCAGCGGCGAAAACGCCGACGCTGCCACGCAATCAGTAATGCACCGCCCGAAAGCAGTGACACCCACGTGGAAGGTTCGGGCACTGGCAGCACGGTGAAGCTTCCGGTGCCGAAGAGTAAGCCTGGTTCGTTGATCGCAGTGTAAACGCCGGCCGGTTGAACGACTCCCCCAATTACGAACGATCCGACGATGTCGGTGCCGACAAAGTTAAGAGTAATGGTCGAGCCGGGGACCATGCTGAGAGTTGCGGTGTTAGCGATGTAATCGTTCGTGATTCCACCTTGCAGCCGCAAGGTCACGGCGCCGCCGGTTAAACTGACGTTGCTAGTTCCAAAAGCGCCGTCATGCGTGGCGGTGACCGAACCGCTGAAGAGCGTCGTTGTTCCATTATAAGTATTAGCGTTCGCGAGCGTGAGGCTGCCATTGCCCGTGCCGGTGTAGGTAAGGTTTCCCGCGCTGCCGGCGCGCGAGTTTTGAATCACGCCGTTAAAAATCGTGGCGCCGGCGCCGCTTACGGTCAGTGTGCGCGTCGTCGCGGCGGAACTATTAAGATCGACAGTTCCATTGAGGATCAAAGAACCGGCATTGGACCACTCCTGATTGATGCTCGGGTTAATCGCGTTCGAAAATGTTTCCGTGCTCAACACCGCGGAATTGCTGATCCCGTTAAGGCCGACAGTCAACGCCGCGCCGCTGACCGTGTAGGAATATGCGTTGGTTAGAAAACTCACGCCGGCGATACTGCGCGCAGCGGCCAGCACTGGATTGACCGGTGCAGCGCCCGTCGATCCAAACGCGGCGATGTTTGCAGTCGTGCTGCTAGTAGGCGCAACGCCGCCAACCCAATCAGCCGCGGTGTCCCAATCAGGTCCGACGTTGGCCCATTCAATCACTGTGGCAGCGTTCGGTACAATTTCGCCAGGTGTAGGAGCCGGTTGAATGTGCTCTCCGCTTTGATCGATGGGAAAAGGCAAAGTGGTTTCGTCGCCGGTAGGAGGAGAAACGTTGGATCCGCTGTGTTGAGCCATTGCCACTCCGCTCGAAATCAGTAACGCCGCGACGACTAGAAGGGCGGCATAAAATTTAGAATTTTGAAAGATGGCTCCGTTTTTCATAGAAAGATGCGTGGTGAGTATCCAGTATCGCAACTCTCGCCCGCGCTGGCTGCATTAATTTTCCGTAATTTTTGCGTCGTCGTGCCATTCCTCTCGCGCCGTTCGAATTAAGCCCGTTAATTTTCGGAAGAAACGCAGGACGTAGATCAGATAAAAGGCGAAGCAGGCTAATTGAATTTCCGCCAGCCAAACGTGACCGCCACGCGCGAGAAAAAATTCGGGCCGCGCGCGCACGCAGATGGCGCAGAGCGCATTTAGACTAAAGAGCCCTGGCAAAAGCGCTCCGATATTGATCCATTGGTCGCGTTTTAAAATGGCGTAGAGCTGATTGCTCGCTTCGCCCGCGCTGTCGCGTTCGCGCGCGCGAATCATGCGCAGATCGTAAACAAAAAGAAGCCAGACAATCACGGCGTAACCTGCGCCGAGCGCGAACCAGGCGCGTGGATTATTTAGTCGCGAGAAAAGAAGCGATTCGCCCAAAGCGCAGGCGATGTAGAAAAAGTTGTGGCCGAATTCGAGCGGCCAGCGAATAAGCGTGAGGGTGTGCACGACAGAGCGCGACCAAAAGATGAGAATGACGAGTAGGCCCGAAAGGACATACGGCCAGAATGCGCGTTGCTGGATCGACATGACGCCGCGCGCGTTATCGATCAAGAAATATAGGGCGACGCCCTGAACGATGCTGGTGAGGGTGAGCTCAATCTCAACAACCGTCGAATCGAGATCGGAACGCGTGGCGGAAGATTTCATGGCCGGCAATGCTCAACAAGATCGACATATTGAAATCGATCGCGGCCTGCCGGCAACTCTGCATTTCTGTGCAAGCGCGATGCAGAAACGCGCCCGAGTTTATCCGCGGCGCTTAACGCGCGAGCACCACGTCTTTTTTTGTCCAGACGTGGACGCGCTGGCAATATGGACAGGAAACCTTTGGGCTTTTCCAGCTCGCAGTTTCGAATGAACTCTCTGCGATGGTGAGCCCGGTCGGCGCCAGCTTGGCGGTGGAAGGGCATCTTACTAAAATACGTTTAAGCACGGGAGGTGGACCTTTCATTTCTTTGTGGGTTGTGGCTGGCATAGATTTTTATCCAAGCCGATAAACGATGCGAGCTTTATCGACGTCGTAGGGGGACATTTCGAGCTTCACACGGTCGCCCGTGGTGAGGCGGATGAAGCGTTTGCGCATCCGGCCGGAAATATGCGCGAGGACCTGATGATCGTTTGCCAGTTCCACTCGAAACATGGTCCCGGCCAGGACGGAAACGATTTTTCCTTCGAGCTCGATTGCTTTTTTGGGGTCCATGAAAATTTAAAGAGCAAGCCGGCGCGCGGTTTAACGAGCGCCGGCGGCTCGATCAGAATCGATTACCGGCGATCGCCACCGGCAAATTGACGCGGACGCTCTTCGCGTGCGCGTGCTTCGTTCACGGTGAGGGTGCGCCCGGCAACTTCTTTGCCATTAAGGGCGCTCATCGCCGCGTTGGCTTCGGTCGTGTCGTTCATCGTCACGAATGCGAATCCGCGGGACTTGCCCGTCATGCGATCCATCATCAGTGCGACTTCGGCGACTTTGCCATGTTGTTCAAAAAGATCTTGCAGATCGTTTTCGGTGCTCTCGAAGGAGAGATTTCCTACATACAGTTTCATGTGATTTGATTTTGGAGAATACCTGCCAGCTACAAAGCCGTTCCCGGGAATCGGGTTTCAAACCACCGCTGAAGAAATTCCAGCCGACGATCTACCACGCAACGAACAAAACAGAACTAATCCAATAAGCGCCTACTCTCGCCGATTTTTGCCAAAACACAACCGGAGTTTCGAAAGTGCGTGCCTGGAGGGATTCGAACCCCCAACCTGCTGATCCGAAGTCAGCTGCTCTATCCAGTTGAGCTACAGACACAGAACATTTTCGATTCTCGATTTTTTATGTCGATCTTGTTCGCGAGAACAATTCAAAATGCAAAATGAAATGGGGGTGGCCAACGGGACTCGAACCCGCAACAGCCAGAACCACAATCTGGAGCTCTACCATTGAGCTATGGCCACCAGCGGATTGAGAATCTAGTTTTTACATTTTCGATTGCAAAGAGAAACCCGCTCATGTCCTTCGCTGGCACGGCGGGCGCTATCTTTCCTCACGTGACGCACCCCGCCGTTGCAACTCACTCTCGCTCTGTTATCGTCCGGTTCGCCCAATCAATGAAGCGGATCGTTCCGATTTTGCTCGCCGGTTTTTCTCTTTTCATGGCGCCGGTGCGGCTTTCCGCCCAGTCCGATGATCCGAGCGAAGTCTTTTTGAAAGCCTACATGACTTCGCAGCAAGGCGAGAAACTCGAGCACGAAAATCAATTCAAGGCCGCGCTCGCAAAATTTCGCTTTGCCGGAAGTCTCCTCGAAGAATTGCGCAAATCGCACACCGATTGGCAGCCGGCCATCGTCGAATATCGCAGCCGCAAGATCGGCGAAAGCATTTTGCGCGTGCAGAACAAACTTTCCACGCAACAAGATCTGACTGCGACCACGGAATCGCCTGCGCCCAGTTCGGCGGCGCCGGTGCTTCCGCAAAATGCCGGCCCGCCCGAACCGAATGTCGATCTTATGGCGCCGCCTGCTGTGCCCTCGCGCGCCGAAGCGGCCAACGATTCCGCTATTCAGGAAACGACCAAACGTTTGCACGAAAAAGTAGATGATTTGCAAGCCGAGCTGGAAAAATCCCGCAATCAATACAGCGCAGTGCAAAAAGAAAAAGAAGCGCTCAACGGCCGTTTGCAGCAGACGAACGCGAAATTGGAAAAAGCGCAGGCTGATTTGGAAAAAACAAAAACCGCTGAGAAAGAAGTTCGCAGCCAGCTTTCGCAAGCCCAGCAATCGCTTACCAAAATCGAAGGCGCGGGCGGCGAAAAAGACGCAAAAGCGCAGGCCGCATTGCGCGCCGAAATTGCGCAGCTCAAGAAAGCGCTCGCCACCGCCGAACAAGGCCGCGCCGAAGCCGAGAAAGAGAAAAGCGCGGCCAGCACAAAATTGTCCGAGGCCAATACTCAGATCGCCGGCATTTCAAAAGAGCGCGACGCGGCTCTCGCTCAACTGAAGAACGCAAAGGTGACGCAGGAACGCGTGCAGACGCTGCTCACCGAGAACACGCAATTGAAACAAAAACTCGCCGACGCCGAAAAAACCGTGCGCGAGATCGGGCAAAACAAGCCGGAGAAAGAACGCGAAGTCGCCGCCGTTAAACAACAGGTTGCAGACCTTCAGCAACAATTGGCCGCCAGCCAGAAGCAGAATCGCGAATATGAAACGACCATCGCGGGCTTGCGCTCACAACTTGATGAAGTCAGCCAGCAACTCAATACCGCGAAGTTGACCGGCGCGAACGCCGACGAGACCGCGCGTTTGACCAAGGAAAACGAAATGTTGCGCGCCATCGTGGTGCGCGAGCGCGAGGAAGAAGCGCGACGCGATCAGGCGAAAAAGTTAATGGTCGCCGAATTCGACAAGCTCAAAATCAAATCGGACACGCTGAACAAACAGGTCGAGCTACTCGCGCAACCGGTCACGAAATTGAGCAACGAAGAGCTCGCACTTCTTCGCCATCCTGTGGTCGTCATTTCCGACAACAATCCTTCCACCTTGAAGGCCAGCTTTACTGCTCCCAAACAAACGAGCGACGCTAAGATCGACAATCACTCCGCTGAAACCAGTCCGGCCGCGCAAAAAACTGAGGCCCCGCCATCGGGCGCCGCCGATGGACCTGCCGTGCAAACAGATTTTAAACCCGGCGTCCCGCCTGAGCTCGTGCCGGTCGCGCGCGAAGCGAAGGATAATTTCGATCGCGGAAAATATCACGCCGCCGAAAAACAATATCAGGAAATTCTGGCCAAGAGTCCGAACAACCTTTACTCGCTCTCAAATCTTGGCGTCGTTTATTTTCGCACCGGCAAATGGAAAGCCGCCGAGGTCACACTCAAGAAAGCGATCACGCTTTCGCCCAAGGATGAATTTTCGCACACCACCCTCGGCATTGTTTATTATCGGCAAAGCAAATTCGACGATGCGCTTAATGAACTAACCAAAGCGCTCGGCATAAATCCTAAGAGCGCCGCCGCGCATAATTATCTCGGCATCACCGCGAGCCAGAAAGGCTGGCAGGAGGCGGCCGAAAAAGAAATGCTCGAAGCGCTCAACGTGAATCCCGATTACGCCGACGCGCATTTTAATCTCGCCGTCCTTTACGCGACTTCGCAGCCTCCCTCTAAAGATTTGGCCAAGCAACATTACGCGAAAGCGACCCAACTCGGCGCTGAGCACGATTCAACGCTGGAAAAGCTTCTGCAGTAAGTTCGCTGCGCCGACCTCACCGGTGCTCAAGCCATTCCTCACCGCGAACTGGCGTTATCTCGCCATGCTCAATTTCGCAATCGATCCGCAATTGCTCGCGCCGCATGTTCCGGTCGGGACCGAGCTCGATTTTTTCAACGGCGAAACTTACATCAGCGTCGTCGGATTTCTTTTTCTGAATACGATGCTGCTCGGATTACCGATCCCGCGACATCGCGATTTCGAAGAAGTGAATCTGAGATTTTATGTGCGCAAGAAATCGGCGGACACCTGGCGACGCGGCGTCGTTTTTGTGCGCGAGTTCGTTCCACGCCCAGCCATTGCCGTGACTGCGCGAGTTTTCTACGGCGAACCGTATCTTGCGCTGCCGATGAAATCGGCCATCGAACATGTCGATCTTAATTTGAAGGTGGAATATTCCTGGAGACGCGGCGCGAAATGGGAAACCCTCGCAATGAACGCAAGCGGCGATCCGGAAATCGTCCGCGCCGCTTCGCACGAAGAATTCATCACCGAGCATTATTGGGGCTACACTGCGCGCGGCTCGCGCACGAGCGAGTATCGAGTCGAACATCCTCGCTGGAAAATTTGGAAAGCGACCGCTTTTAATCTTCGCGCAGACTTGCAGACGCTTTACGGCGAAAAATTTGTCGCGCCGCTTTCTGCGCCGCCAGTGTCGGCCTTCATTGCCGACGGCTCGTTCGTTTCCGTTTACCGGCGAGCAATCGAAGAGATCTAATTTTTCGCGAGCAGTTGCCGCAGCACGAACGGCAGGATTCCGCCGTGCCGGTAATAGTCCACTTCGATCGGCGTATCGATTCGCAATTTCACCGGCACGGATCGTTTATGTCGATCTTGCCCTTCAATCTCGAGCGTCAGGTTTTGTCCGGGCTCAATTGATTCGGACAAACCGCCGATCGAGAAAATTTCGGAGCCATCGAGTCCGAGTGTTTGCGCGTTAGTTCCATCGACGAATTGTAACGGCAACACGCCCATGCCGACAAGATTCGAACGATGAATGCGCTCATAACTCGCGGCCACGACCCCTCTCACGCCAAGCAATCGCGTTCCTTTTGCCGCCCAATCGCGTGACGAACCGGTTCCGTACTCATGACCAGCAAGAATGACGAGCGGCACTTTGTCTCTTTGATATTTCATCGCCGCATCAAAGATCGACATAATCTCTCCGGTTTCCGGTTTCCGGTTTCCGAAATATTTCGTGACTCCGCCTTCCGTTCCCGGCGCCATTAAATTTTTGATGCGCACATTCGCGAACGTTCCGCGCGTCATCACAAGATCATTTCCGCGCCGGCTGCCGTAGCTGTTGAAATCTTGCGCCTGAATTCCGCGCGAAACCAAATACTCGCCCGCCGGTGAAGTAGCCTTGATCGCGCCAGCCGGCGAAATGTGATCGGTCGTCACTGAATCGCCGAAAATTCCGAGTGCACGCGCACCAGTGATGTTGTCGATCTTGCCGACGGCCATAGAGAAATCCTGGAAGAACGGCGGCTCGTGAATGTAATCGCTCTTCTCGTCCCACTCGTAAATCTCCCCGGTGCTCGACGGGATCTCGTTCCATTT
The DNA here is from genome assembly GCA_041167045.1 of Verrucomicrobiota bacterium. Classification (GTDB taxonomy): domain Bacteria; phylum Verrucomicrobiota; class Verrucomicrobiia; order Chthoniobacterales; family UBA10450; genus CATPCN01. Next base: position 145,192 of record JBEEGW010000006.1, on the reverse strand, counting down.
CGGGTTTTGCTCGGCGAAATCGCGATAAAGTTTCCGGAAAATTTCCGGCCGCAGCGCCGATTGCATGGCGTCGCGGATTTCATTCAAGCTCGGCCAGAGATCGCGCAGAAAAGTTTCCTTTCCATCTCGATCTTTGCCGATCGGCTCGCGCGAAAGATCGACATCGACGCGGCCGGCCAAGGCAAACGCGACCACCAGCGGTGGCGACATGAGAAAGTTCGCTTTGATGTTTTGATGCACGCGCGCTTCGAAATTTCGATTTCCGGAAAGCACTGAGGCTGCGACCAAATCGAATTCGCTGATCGCCTTCTCGATCTTGGGATGCAACGGCCCGGAATTTCCGATGCAAGTCGTGCAACCGTATCCGACGATGTTGAACCCGAGTTGATCGAGATATTTTTGCAGCCCGGTCTTGTTGAGATAATCGGAAACAACGCGCGAGCCTGGCGCGAGCGAAGTCTTCACCGCTGGATCGACATGTAGTCCGCGCTCGACCGCTTTTTTCGCGAGCAAGCCAGCGGCGAGCATCACGCTCGGGTTGCTTGTGTTCGTGCAGCTCGTGATAGCTGCGATCAACACGCTGCCGTGCCCGATTTGGCTTTGACCGTGATGAAACGGATCAGCCGTCGAATCTTTTAATTCTTTCGCCGTGTCGGGCGTCGGCCGATTCGCTGTCATCTCGATCTTGTTGCGTTCGTCGCCAGGCTCCATGCCTTGATCTTGTTTGTCGGTCGAAGCCATCTCCTCGTCGCGCGGCGGTGTGCCGTTCAACTGCACAAGATGTTTGGCGCCAAGATCGATATTTCCTTTTCCGTAACCGCCGTCCTTCACCGGTTTTTGCAAGAGCGCGCGAAACGTTTCCCCGAGCGCGGGAAGATTGATCCGATCTTGCGGCCGCTTCGGTCCAGCCACGCCCGGCTGCACTTCGCCGAGATTCAATTCCAGATCGACACTGTAATCGATGTCGCCTTTTCGCGGCATGCCGAACATTTTCTGCGCGCGAAAATAATTCTCGAATGCGGCGCATTGTTCGTCAGTGCGACCGGTGGCGCGCAAATAATTCACCGATTCTTTGTCCGGCGGAAAATATCCCATGGTCGCACCGTACTCGGGCGACATGTTTCCGATGGTGGCGCGATCCGGCACTGGCAGCGAAGCCGCGCCTTCGCCGTAAAACTCGACAAACTTTCCGACGACTTTTTGCGCACGCAGCATTTCGGTGATGTGCAACACCAGATCGGTCGCGGTCACGCCTTCGCGCAATTGTCCGGTCAGATTTACGCCGACAACTTCCGGCGTTAAAAAATAAACGGGCTGACCGAGCATGCCCGCTTCCGCTTCGATTCCGCCCACGCCCCAGCCGACTACCCCGAGGCCATTGATCATCGTCGTGTGCGAATCGGTCCCGACGAGCGTGTCGGGATAAAAAATTTCGTGATTGTCGATCTTCGCGCTGAGGACTCCTTTTGCGAGATATTCGAGGTTCACTTGATGCACGATTCCGATGCCGGGCGGGATGAGTCCGAATGTTTTGAATGCTTGCTGGCCCCATTTCAAAAATTGGTAGCGCTCGCGGTTGCGCTTGAATTCCATTTCCAGGTTCAATCGCAACGCCTGCGCTGATCCGAAGAAATCGACCTGCACTGAGTGATCGACGACAAGATCGACTGGCACGAGCGGCTCGATGATTTTCGGATCGCCGCCGAGGCGCTTCACCGCGCTGCGCATCGCGGCAAGATCGACAACCAGCGGAACGCCGGTGAAATCCTGCAGAACGATGCGCGCGACCACGAATGGAATTTCTTCGTTCGCGGGTTTCTTCGCGTTCCACTTCGCGAGCGTCTCGACATCTTTGCGCCGGACTTTTTTTCCGTCGCAATTGCGTAGCACCGATTCGAGTACGATGCGAATACTGACCGGCAATCGCGAAATTTTTCCGGGGGCCTTTTCTTCGAGCGCCGGTAACGAATGCAAAAATCCTTCGCGGCCTTCGCCGGCGTCGAATTTTTGCAGCGTTTTAAATTCGTCCGTCACTTCATTTCCGCCAACTTCGCTTTGATCTTGTCGAAGTTAGGCAACGCGCGCGCGTCGTCATCGCATTCGGCGTATTGAATGACGCCATCGCGATCGATGATGAACACGGCGCGCTTCGATACGCCGCCCATGCCGAGATTCATTTGCGGCAGAAACGAATCGTAGGCGACATCGTAAGCTTTCGCGACCTTGTGCTCGTAATCGCTCAGCAACGGCACGGTGATTTTTTCCTTCTGCGCCCAGGCTTCTTGCGCGAATGGATTGTCGCCGCTGATTCCGTAAACGGTCGCGTTCAAACTTCCATAAGCGGAGAGGTCCATGCTCACGCCGCACATTTCCGTGGTGCACGTACCGGTGAAGGCCATCGGGAAAAAGAGCAGCAGCGTGTTCTTCTTTCCGAAATTGTCGCTCAACTTGATTTGCTTCGGCCCGTCGGCGGTCTTGGTCGATAAGGTGAAATCTGGCGCTTTGGTTCCAACAGCGAGTGACATAATTGAGTTCTCCGGGTTGAGTTAAACGAGGAACTGTCAGTATAAGATCGACATGTGCGCGGTCAAAAATTTCCTCTGTCATTTCGACCGAAGTCGAGAAACCTCTCGCTATTCTTCTGCGCCCAATGTGCTAAACTGCGCGCCGATGGCAGATGATCGCTGGTGAATCGCAAGATTTGCTGGAGGAAAGTCCGAACACCATACGGCAGCATGCCGCGCAGAACGCGCGGGCGTCGCAGTTGTAAAGTTGCGGCGACGGAAAGTGTCGCAGAAAAGACACCGCCGGTTCTTTGGCAACAAAGCGCAGGTAAGGTTGAAAAGGCGAGGTAAGAGCTCACCGCGCGCGAAGCAATTCGCGCGGCAGGAAAAACCCCATGCGGTGCAAGACAAAACAGAGGAAGGGCAGCCGGCCCGTTAAAGATCCTCGGGTTAGTCGCATCACGGCGAGTGAAATTCGTCGGGCGGTTCCGCGAAAGCGGGATTGAGATAAATGATCATCGCCCCGAAGAAATTCGGGAGACAGAATTCGGCTTACGCCGTCAAATATGAAGGGCGCTTTCGGAAACGGAGGCGCCCTTCGCTTTTTTATTTAAGAACGTCGTCGAGACAGGCGAGCAAATGCGAAACGGTCTCTTCGGTTTCGTCGCCCATGTTGGAGAGGCGGAAGGTTTTGCCGCGGAGTTTGCCGTAGCCGGGATCGATGATGAGGTGATGTTTTTCGCGGAGATCGCGCGCGAGTTTTAGGACATCGATTCCACGATTGTTTTTTACGCAGGTGAGGGTTTTTGAGCGGAAGCCTTCTTCGGCGAAGAAATCGAAACCGGTACGACGGACCCAATCGTGAACGAGCGCGTTGGTTTTTGTAGGTCGATCTAAGCGCGCAGGAATTCCTTCATCGAAAATTTCGTCGAGCTTGGATTGCAACGCGTAGATGTGGCCGATGCTCGGCGTGGTCGGAGTCATCCATTCGGCTTGCTGTTTTTTGAATTCGAGAAAATCGAAGTAGTAGCCGCGATCTTTTTGTTTTTCGGCGCGAGCGAAAGCTTTTTCGGAAACGGAGAAGAGCGAAAAACCGGGCGGAAGGGCGAGCGCTTTTTGCGCGCCGGTGAGCATGACGTCGATGCCGAGCGCGTCCATGTCGATCTTGACGGCAGAGAAAGATGAGACGGTATCGACGATGAGCAATACGTCGGGATATTTCGCGAGCGTGCAGCAAATTTCCGGCAACGGATTCATGACGCCGGTTGAGGTTTCGTTGTGAATCAAAGTGACGGCGTCGAACTTTCCCGACGCGAGCGCAAGATCGACATCTTTGTGGTCGATGTGTTTTCCCCAATCGACTTGCAGCGCTTCGGCTTCTTTTCCGCAACGCCGCGCGACATCAAGCCATTTATCGGAGAAGGCGCCGCACATGCAAACGAGCACGCGTTTGCTGACAAGATTGCGGATCGACGCTTCCATCACGCCCCACGCGGAGGACGTGGAAAGAAAAACCGGCTGCTTCGTTCCGAAAAGTGTTTGCAGTTTCGGATGAATGTCGCGGTAAAGATTTTTAAAATCTTCGCCGCGATGTCCGATCATCGGGCGCGAAAAAGCGGCGAGCGTTTTCGGAGAGACCTCGACTGGGCCGGGCGTGAAAAGTTTGTCGTGCGACTGCATCCCGCAACAAACGTTCAACGTTCAACCGCCCGCGTCCAATGAGGAAGTCCGTGGGCGATATGTCGATCTTATGATTGCTCTTTCTTAATGAAGCTGATGTCGCCGCTGCGCTCGATCCGCGCGACGCTAATCTTGTTTATATCTTCGGTTTTCGCATCGAGCCGCAAGTCTTCTTCGAGATCGTGTCTTGAAACGAGGCAGTGGCCCATCGCTTTCCAATCGATCTGGCCGTCTCGCACGATAACGACCTGCCGTCCCTTGATCAGCTTTCCAAACCAGTGGAATTGATAGGCGAGCATCGCGAAACCGCGATGAATCAACATGAGAATGAATCCAGCGCCGATGGTGGTAAAAAAAGGCGCGGTGCCATTGATGGCGCGGGACAACATCGAGCCGAGTAACACAATGAACAGCGCGTCGAACGCTGTTTTTTCGGCAAGGGAGCGTCGATCTCCGACGCGAATCATGATGAGTCCGGCGATGAAAATGATACAACCGCGCAGACAAATCTGGAGCAAGGTAAGCTCCTTGGCCTGACCGTCCGGGCCGAGGAACGTTACGAAAAAATCGTGAAGCGCGTTCATATATAAGAGTTTTCGCTGCAGGAGTGCGCGATGCGCGTATGGATTTGGGCACGCGTTGATGGAAAGGCGGTTCAAAGATTGCGAATCGAAAAGGGATGCAGCAGAATCGGCGCTCGCGTTTAAAAAAAATGCGATAGCTACGATCATGAAACGGATTCTCGCTCTGCTCATCGCGCTTTTGGCGGCGCGAGCTTTTGGGCAGTCAGTAGATACCGTTTCAAAAAGCCCGCAGGAAGTGGCCGATGCCAAGATCCTGCTGCAAATGGAGCGCGCCTGGAACGAAGCGCTCAAGACGCGCAACGTAGCGTGGTTCGAGCAAAATCTTGCCGGCGACATGACCGACGTGATGAGCAAGGACGGGACGGTCCTGACGAAAGCGGAGAACATCGAGAGTCTAAAAAACGACAAGGCGACCTACGACTCGCTCGAGATCAGCGACCTGAAAGTGAGGGTGGAAGGCAACGCCGGCATCGTCACCGGCGTCAATCACATCAGGGCGCGCGATGAAGTGGGCGAGAAAGTGGAATTGCATTTTGCTTTCACCGACACCTATATCAAACGCGATGGCCGCTGGCAGGTCTGGGCCAGCCAGCACACGCGAATCAAACCATAAATTTTTCGGAACCATTGTGCGCGACGTTTGCAGCGCGATAAAACCAATCACGGCTTCAGTTTCGTAATGGTTAATGGAAACCGAAATCGGGGAGGAAAAATGGCCAAAGGAAGCAAAAAGAAATACACGAAGAAGCAAAAACGAAAAGCAACCCACATCGAGGAGGGCTACGAAAAGCGCGGCGTGAGCAAGAAAACAGCGAAGGCGCGCGCTTGGGCGACCGTCAACAAGTCCGATAAAGGTGGAAAGAAAAGCGGGAGCGGTCGCGGCAAGAAAAGCAGCAAAGCAAGTTCGCGCAAAGGCGGGCGCAAGGGTGATCGGAAATAAACAGAACGGCTAATCGTTTTATGTCGATCTTAGCCGGGGACGGCGCATAGCCGCCTTTCCTTTTTATGCCTGCGAAGAATCGAGATTTGCACGGGAGCGCGCCGGACAAATGCGAGACGGCGCTTTTGTTGATCGATGTGATCAACGATCTCAATTTTCCGGAGGCGAAGCAATTGCTGCGTTATGCGCCGGCGATGGCGCGCAAGATTGCGAAATTAAAAACGCGCGCGAAAAAAGCGGGCGTCCCGGTCGTTTACGTGAATGATAACTTCGGCCGGTGGCGTTCTGATTTGCGGCGAACGGTGGAACATTGTCGCAAAGGGGAGGGGCGCGCGATTGTCGATCTTTTGCGCCCGGAGGATGACGATTATTTTGTGCTCAAGCCGAAACATTCCGGCTTTTTTTCCAGCTCGCTCGAAACTTTGCTGCGCTATCTGGCCGTCTCGCGCCTCATTCTCACCGGCATCGCCGGAAATTATTGCGTGCTCTTCACCGCGAACGACGCTTACATGCGCGACTACGAACTCTTGATTCCGGCCGACTGCGTGGCGTCAAACACTTCGCGCCAGAACAGCGAAGCACTCACTTTGATGCGCAAATTTCTGAAAGCAGACACGCGAGCTTCGGCCAAAATGAAGCTTCGCCGTCCCCGGAAATCGCGCTGAGCGCGCAAGATCGACATCTACTTTTTGCCGCGGCCGGTTTTGCCCTGAAGTTCGTCGATTTTTTTAGACGCTTCCGCTTTAGTTAGCTTCTCGTTAAATTCTTTGCCGGCTTCGCGGCAAAGCGTTTGAAGATAAGAACGCTGCGGCCCGGTCATCGGTTCTTTGCCAGTGCTCCACTCCTCCGGATCCTTTTCCGGATTTTTCATGGCTGGCGTCGGTTCGTCAGGAGTCACACAACGAAATCGTTTCCGCTGCCGCCGCCGGACTTGCGCGAAAAAGTTTCGCGTGGCATATGACGAGGCTTCATCCGCCGATCCGCCACCTTGGTTATGCCTGCACTTTCTTCGCCATCTACCGATCCCGCGCTGGAAGCGCGCGTTGTCTGGGAGCGCCGAAAGAAAGAACTCGCCGCCGGCCTCGCTGTCATGGTGATCGCGCTGGCCGCTTTCGGCGGATATCGATTTTACATCGAGCAACGCGATACGGCTGCGGCCGAGATGATGACGAGCGCGAAAACGGCGCGCGATTATGAGCAATTGATCGCAAAATATCCGGACGCTCCCGCGTCGGCCGGCGGATATTTATTGCTGGCCGCGGCGCAGCGCAACGAGGGAAAATTCAACGAGGCGAACGCCACCTTGCAGGCTTTTCTCGACAAAAATCCGAAGCACCAGCTCGTCACAACCGCGCGAATGGCGATGGCCGCGAATTTGGAATCGCTGCGCAAACCGGACGAAGCGCTCGCCGCTTATCAACGCGTCGCGACCGAGTATCGCGACAGTTTTAATGCGCCGCTCGCTTTGTTTGCGGAAGTGCCGTTGTTAAAAGCGAAAAATAAAACGAGCGAAGCGCGGCAAGTTTGCGAAACGATCATGACGCAATATCGCGAAAGTTATATCGCGGGAGAAGCGGCGCGCGAATTGCGCACGATGCGCGGAAGCGCTCCGGGCCGTCCTGTGCAGCCCGCGTCGCCACCTGCGACAGCGGTGCCGGCTCCAGCGCCGAGTCCGGCGAAGCCGAAATAAAATTGCAAAACGGCTGTGTGGGCCGCCGAATTCCTTAGCGCTTCGAGAATTGGAAGCGCTTGCGCGCGCCGGGTTGCCCCGATTTCTTGCGCTCTTTCATGCGCGGATCGCGGCGAAGCAATCCCTCCGCCTTGAGAGTGGCGCGCAAATTCGCATCCACCTGCAAAAGCGCGCGCGAGATCGCGAGGCGCGCCGCACCGGCCTGGCCAGTAGCGCCACCGCCAGTGGTGTTGATCGAGACATCGTAAGCATTGGTCAGCTTCACCGCCTGCAAAGGTTGCAGCACGGTGTTTTGCAGCGGCACAGTCGGGAAATATTCTTCAAACGTCTTTCCGTTTATGTCGATCTTGCCGCTTCCTGCCATCATGCGAATGCGCGCGACGGAAGTTTTGCGGCGACCAGTGGCGATGAATTGTTGCGATGTCTCTGCCATAAAAAAGAATGGTTAGGCTAAGCGAACGAAACACTGGCCGGCTGTTGCGCGGCGTGCGGATGCAGATCGCCGCGATAAACTTTTAGCTTCCGATAAATGGCGCGGCCGAGCCGATTGTGCGGAATCATTCCTCGCACAGCGCGTTCCACCAAGAGCTCGGGATGACGCGCCCGTCGTGAGCGCGCGGTTTCTGTTTTATGGCCGCCCACGAATCCGGAAAAACTCATGTAGCTCTTCTGTTCTTCTTTTTTGCCGGAGAGCCGCACCTTTTCCGCGTTAATCACGACGACGAAATCGCCCGTATCAACGTGTGGAGTAAAAATCGTCTTTTCTTTTCCGCGCAAGAGATTCGCTGCTTTCACCGCGACCTGGCCGAGCGACTGATCTTTCGCGTCGATGATCCACCACTTGCGCGGGACTTCGCTGGCTTTGGCGGAAAACGTTTTCATTCGGCTCGGGAAAGGGCACGGAAATTACGGGACAGCCGGGGCGATGTCAACCGGCTCGCGCCCTTTGAGCGCGAACGCAATCAAAAGGGAAATCGCATTCGGGGCGACAAGATCGAGATAAAGAAAATGGCACCCAAGCTGCTTTCTAGTAATTATAATGCGTATAATTACTTCGATCTTCCTTTTAGGCCTTTCCCTCCAATTTGCTGCCGCTGCTGACCATTCAGCTAATGCCGATTCCACTGGTGCGGCCGTCGTTCGCGAAATGAATTTAGCGCGTCAAAATCCGGCCCTCTACGCCACTTTCGTCGAGGAATTGCGTCCCTACTACAACGGGAACACACTCTCGCTTCCCGGCCACACGATGCTGCGCACAAAAGAAGGCGTCCGCGCCATCGACGAAGCCACGAAATTTTTGCGTAGCGCTCGGCCCCAACCGGCGCTGAATCTATCGGCAGGCATGTGCCGCGCAGCAGCGGATCATTGCGCGGATCAAGCGAACGGTCGCATGGGACACAGCGGAAGCGACTGGAGCAATCCGGGCGGACGCATCAGTCGTTACGGCCAATGGAGCCTCGGCTGGGGCGAAAATATTGCTTACGGCCAGAAAAGCGCGCGCGACATCGTGCTCGCGCTAATCATCGACGATGGCGTGCGCGGCCGCGGACATCGCAAGAATATTTTTAATCCTTCGTTTGCGGTAGCGGGCGCGGCGGTCGGTTCGCATGCGGTTTATCAGACCGTGTGCAGCATCGACTTCGCCGGCGGCTACGCCGAGCGCGGGCAAACGTCCGCGACGCTTTTCGCGCGAAACTTTTAAGGCGCGCGCGAACGTAGCGACGCGGTCGCGATCAGTCTTCGTCGTGCTCGTCCTTTTCGCCGGCTTTCATCTTGTCGATGACCGGTTGGATGGAAGGATCAGCTTTAAGAAGGGCGGCATGCATGGCGTCGCGAAATTCCTTGCGGGCCTGGCGCATTTTGACATGCGCGGCTTGCAAAGCAGGATCCTGCATCGCTTTTTGATGCGCGGCCTTCAATTTTTCGCGCTCTTCCGGCGAAAGATTGGCGAACCGTTCGCCGTGATGTTTGTGCCATCCTTTTCCGCCGTCATGCGCATCATTTGCATCTTCGGCGAATGTGAGCGGAGCCAGAGAAATTGCCGCCGACAAGATCGACATCGTAACCAGTGATTTAATTTTCATGTTGAATGTACGAACCCTCTGCCTTGCATAAAGTTGCGTCAATCGGCGAAATGGCCGCTGGTCATTTTGCTTTCGCGCGCTTAATTCTGGCGCGATGCCGAACGCCGCCGAAAACAAAACCGCAATCACGCCACGGCGCGAGGAAGATTTCCCCGAATGGTATCAGCAAGTGATCCGCGTCGCGGAACTCGCTGAATCCTCGGACGTGCGCGGTTGCATGGTCATTCGTCCGTGGGGTTTCGGCATTTGGGAAAATATGCAGCGCCAGCTCGACGTGATGTTTCGCGCCACTGGACATCGCAACGCTTATTTCCCGCTTTTCATTCCGCTGAGTTATTTCGCGAAGGAAGCGGAACACGTAGAAGGCTTCGCCAAGGAATGCGCGGTCGTCACGCACACACGGCTGGAAGTCGATGCGGACGGAAAAATGAAACCGGCCAATCCGCTGAGCGAACCGCTGGTGGTTAGGCCGACGAGCGAAACAATCATCGGCGCGAGTTATGCCAAGTGGGTGCAATCGTACCGCGATCTGCCGATTCTCATCAATCAATGGGCAAACGTCGTGCGTTGGGAAATGCGGCCGCGTTTATTTTTGCGCACGAGTGAATTTCTCTGGCAGGAAGGTCACACCGTGCACGAAACCGAAGCGGAAGCGCGCGCGGAGACGAAGCAGATGCTCGACGTTTACGAAAAGTTCGTGCGCGATCATCTAGCCATCCCGATTTACGCCGGCGAAAAGTCGGAGAGCGAACGTTTTCCGGGCGCGGTGCAGACATTGTCGATTGAAGCGATGGTGCAGGACCGGAAAGCGATCCAGGCCGGCACGTCGCATTTTCTCGGGCAAAATTTTTCGCGCGCGAGCGGGATTCAATTTCAAAATCGCGAAGGCAAACAGGAATTCGGTTGGACGACCAGTTGGGGAATGAGCACGCGACTCGTCGGCACCGTCATCATGATGCACGCCGACGACGATGGGCTCGTCTTGCCGCCGCGGATCGCGCCGACGCACATCGTGATTCTGCCGATCACACCGAAAGAAGAAACGCGCGCCGCCGTTTTGGAAACGTGCGACAAGCTCGCGAACGAATTGCGCGACATTCGTTATGTCGATCTACCGCTCGACGTTGAAGTGGATCGGCGCGATTTGGGCGGTGGAGCAAAAAATTGGGAATGGATCAAGAAAGGCGTGCCGTTGCGTGTCGAGATCGGTCCGCGCGATCTGGAGAACAAATCGGTCGCGATCAGCCGGCGCGATCAACCAGTGAAAGCGAAAGAGTTTATGTCGATCCAGGAATTCGCCCGGCGTGCCAAAGCGATTCTGGATTCGATTCAGGAGAATCTTTTCGAGCGCGCGACCAAGTTTCGCGATGAAAACACCCGCAAGATCGACAATAAAAAAGATTTCTACGATTTCTTTACGCCGAAAAATTCGGCCAAGCCGGAAATTCACGGCGGCTTCGCCCTGGCGCATTGGAACGGCTCGCGCGAGGTCGAAGAGCAAATCAAACGCGATCTTAAAGTGACGATCCGTTGCATTCCGCTCGATGATTCCGCGGAGAAGGGCCGCTGTATTTTTACAAACGAACCGAGCCCGCGTCGCGTGATTTGGGCGAAATCGTACTGATCACGCCGGCCGGTTGACGGGCGGGACAGCGGCGTTTTAATTCTCGGGGTGACGAACGATCTCAAGCTTTACAGCCGCGAATGGTGTTCGTGGTGCATTGACGCGAAGGAATATCTCACCGAGAAGGGCTACCGCTTCGATCTGATCGATGTGGGGAAAGATCGACAGGCCTACGAGGAAATGAAGGAGCTCTCCGACCAAACTTACGTCCCGACGCTCGTGGCCGGGGACGAAGTGCTTGCGAATTTCGATACCGATCAGCTCGACAAATTTTTGCGCGAGCATCAGATCGAACCGTAATGCTCTTCGGACTTTTTCTTACCCTCGGGGTCGCTGTTCTCAGCGTGGCCCTGCGCAGCTATCAAACGTCGTTTGCGCAAAAAGCGGGCGCGGTCGGCATTCTTATCTCATCTTTTCTCGCGATTTATTTCGCGACCGGAAGCTGGATACTCGGTCTGGCCGCGGCGCTCAGCTGGTTGTTTTTGCCCTGGCTGGAAATTCTCACGCGCATTCGCGCGCTACGTTTGCCACGGGAAAAAACGTTGCGGCCGAAAAGCCCGCCCTCCTCAGAAATTTTTCCGACGCTCAACGAAATTACGCGCGAGATCGAGAACGAAGGCTTCGTCCATATCAACGACGCGGGCTGGGATTGGGAAGATTACCGCCAATTTTTCCGGCTTTTTTACAAGGAAGAAGATCGCGCCCAAGCCACCATTTGTTTGAATGAGCAAAACGATCTCTCATTTTATTACCTGCGAATTTCCTCGCGCGCGCAGGACGGCACGATCTGGACGACGTGGAACTATCCGCTCTCCTACGGTTTGAAATTGACTCCCGCGTTCCGGATTAATCGACAGCGGCCGGATGAATCGTTCTGGCAGCTTTACCAAAGCCACAAGGAATTTCTGCGTCTTCATCAAGTGGAAACGCGCGCCATCAATTCGATGGATGAAGAACGGATTCAGCTCGAGATCGAAAAAGATTTACGCGATCAGATCACGCACAACATCGAGAAAGGCGTGCTCATGCAAACGCCCGCCGGCGAAGTGAAATATTCCTGGCGCGGGATGGTTTATCTCTGGTGCCAGTTCCTGCTCGATCTGGTCAGGCTGTAATTGTCGATCTTACGGCCGATCACACTTTCATGATCTCGGCTTCTTTGCGCCCAAGATGATCGTCCACCGATTTCACAAAACGATCGGTTAACTTTTGCACGTCCGCTTCCAGATCGTGCAAGCCGTCCTCAGTTAGCCCGCCGGATTTTTGCAGCTTCTTCGCTTCGTCCATGGCGGCGCGGCGGTTATTGCGCACGCGCACCCGCGCTTCCTCCGCCATTTTGCCTAACGAGCGCGCCAGATCTTTGCGTCGCTCTTCCGAAAGCTCGGGAATCGGCAGCCGAATGATTTTTCCATCGACCGCTGGCGTGATTCCAATTTTTGATTCGCTTAGCGCTTTCTCGATATCGCGCACGGTCGCCGCGTCGAACGGTTGCACGACGAGCAGCCGCGGCTCTGGCGTGGTGATGAGTGCGAGCTGTTTTAATTTCATGGTCGAGCCGTAAGCTTGGACATCGACATTCTCAACCAGCGCCGGGGACGCCTTGCCCGTGCGCACGGCCGAAAATTCGTGCACCATGTAGTCCACGCTTTTTTCCATGGCCACTTCGGCTTCGAGAAGAATGTCGTCGCTGCTCATTGAAACAAATCTTATTGAAGCGAGCTCAATCGCAAACCATCGTGCCGACTTTTTTCCCCAGCAGAATGTCGCGGATGTTGCTCGGATGGTTCATGTCGAACACCACAATCGGGATTTTATTGTCCATACACAGACTGAATGCGGTCGAGTCCATTACTTGCAATCGTTTCGTGAGTGCTTCGCTGAAAGTGATCTGCTCGAAACGCTGCGCTTTTGGATCGACACTCGGGTCGCGATCATAAATGCCGTCCACTTTTGTCGCTTTTAAAATCACGTCCGCGCCAATTTCGCTCGCGCGCAACGCTGCCGTCGTGTCGGTGGAAAAATACGGATTGCCCGTCCCGGCGACGAAAATGACGACACGCCCAAGCTCGAGATGCCGGACGGCGCGGCCCAGAATGAACGGCTCGGCCACATTTTTCATCTCGATGGCGGTTTGCACGCGCGTCTCCACGCCGAGCTGCACGAGCGCGCTTTGCAATGCCATGCCGTTGATCACGGTCGCGAGCATGCCCATGTAATCGGCGGTCGTGCGGTCCATCCCGCGGTCCGCCGCGGCCAAACCGCGCCAAATGTTTCCGCCGCCGATGACGACGGAAACCTGTACGCCGAGATCGCGCGCTTCCTTGATGCGCTCGGCGATTTCGCGCACGACCGGCGGCGAAATATTTTCGCGTCCGCCGCGTTCACGCAACGCTTCGCCGCTCAATTTAAGAACGATGCGTTTGTAGGCGGGAGCGTCCGTCTTCATGGCGAGTGAGATGAAACAGAAGGCGACGCTCTTTTGAAAGCAAAATGAAAGTCATTCAGCGTGATAATGGATTACCGCGCAAAAATTCTGCTGCGCTCATGGGACGTTTTCCCTCGCGTTGGACTCTCGTCAACGAGAGCGCGCGATCGCGCGCCGCGACCACGAGCTCATTGTCGCTGCGCAAAATTTCGCCGGGTTTTCCCCTAAGATCGACAATCGATGCGGAAAAGATCTTCAAATTGCGATTGTCGATCTTGATGAACGCGCCCGGCCACGGATTGAACGCGCGAATTTTTCGCTCAATCACATCAGCAACTTCGGACCAGTCGATTTTTCCATCCTCGCGGTTTAACTTCGGCGAGTACGTGGCGAGCGCGTTCTCTTGCGGAATGCGCGGCGCGGTTCCGGTCGCGAGCAGCCGCAACGATTCGCGCAAAGCATCCGGCGCAATTTGCGCGAGGCGATCATGCAACGATCCGCCGGTCTCGTCCGGCGATATGTCGATCTTGTGCTGCAAGAGAATATCGCCGGTGTCGAGTCCTTCAGCCATGTACATGACAGTGATTCCGGTTTCGCGATCGCCGGCGAGGATCGCTGCTTGAATCGGCGCGGCACCGCGATGACGCGGGAGCAGCGAGGCGTGCAAGTTCAAACAAGCATTTCTCGGAATCTCGAGAATTTCTTTCGGCAAGATTTGGCCGTAAGCCATCACGACGATGACATCCGGCGCAAGCGCGCGAATTTGTTCGACCGCATCTCGATCTTTGATGCGCGCCGGTTGCAAGATCGACATGTTCTTTCCAGTAAGCGCGGCTTTGATCGGGGGCGGTGTGATTTTCTGGTCGCGGCCGGCTGGTTTGTCAGGTTGCGTCACGACGGCGACGAGCTCGTGCTCTTTCGAATCGAGCAACAAGCGCAAAACCGGAATTCCGATTTCGCCCGTGCCGATAAAAACGACGCGCATCGCGCCCTAATGCAGCAAAGTTTGCGCGGCCACGCGTCGCGGCCGCCGCGCGTTCAACGCTCGCGCCGTCAACTTATCGCCGGCGGTCACTTCGCGCTGACCGACCGATGATGCGCAGCCAGTGCAAAGATAATCGAAAATTTCCTTGTCGGGCAGGACTAGGAGCAGCCGCTCGCGCACCGGCATGGCGGCTTTGCATTTTTCGCAATAGAGGCTGGAGGCGGTGAAATTTTCAAATTGCTGCTGGCTCATCGTGGCCATCCACGCCGTTCAAGCTGGCGAGGATATCGAACAAAACTTTCGACGGCGACTGCGTCGCGTCAACCGTCGTGATCTTTTCCTCTCCATAATGGCTGAGCACCGGCTTCGATTCGCTTTCGTAAATGTCGAGGCGCCGCTGAATGACCGATTCGTTCGCGTCATCGAGGCGATTGTCTTTGAGCGCGCGTTTTTTTAATCGATGAAAAAGCGTCTCGCGATTGGGGCAGGACAGATGGAAAACTTTTTTCACGTCGATCATTTCTTCCATGATGCCGGCCTGCCCGACATTTCGTGGAATGCCATCGAGCACCAGCGTGTCGATGTCCGGCTTGAATTTGTGCGCGTCCACCGCGGCGTCGATGGCGGCTTTCCAAAGCTCGACCGTGATGTCATCGGGCACCAGCTGGCCTCTGCTCGAATATTCCAAAAACGCTTTGCCCACTTTTGTGCGCGTATCGATGGAGCGAAAGACATCGCCGCATGGACAATGGAAAAAGCGCGGAATTGTCCCGAGCGTTTTTCCTTGCGTGCCCTTGCCGCTGCCGGGCGCCCCGAAAAGGATGAACGTCGTATATTTCATGACGGCAAATTGGTTATACCGCAAACCAAGCCAAACGGGATACCGGAAAGAAAAACTATTTCGCCGCCGCCACACGATCGACATTAACGCGCCGGCCTGAGCGATCGAAGCGCACGTTGCCATCCACCAACGCGAAAATCGTGTAATCGCGCCCGAGGCCGACATTTTTGCCGGGGAGAAATTTCGTGCCGCGCTGACGAATGATGATGTTGCCGGCCACGACCAGCTCGCTTCCAAATTTTTTCACGCCCAGCCTTTTGCTGACGCTGTCGCGCCCATTCTTGACGCTGCCTTGTCCTTTTTTATGAGCCATGACTATTCAGATTTCTTCGCGGCCGTCTTTTTCGCGCCGACGCTGATGCTTTTGATCTTTACGCGAGTCAGTTTGCGGCGGTGACCAACGGTACGGTGGTAACCTTTACGCCGCCGAAATTTGAAGGCGATGACTTTTTTATCTTTGCGTTGCTCGACCACTTCGCCCGTCACTTTCGCGCCCGAAATCATCGGATCGCCGTGCGTAAGTTTGCCGCCGTCGGCATACATGAGGACGTCGCCAAATGTGGCGGTCTTGCCCGCTTCCACGTCGAGAAGATCGACATCAATCGTGTCGCCTTCCGCCACACGATATTGGCGGCCGCCGGTTTTGATAATTGCGTAAGTCATACCGAAGAGAATTTGCTCGGGGAAAAGCCGCGCAAATTCACACAGATGGGAGCGCTTGGCAAGCTACAATGCCGAAATTATAACGACAATCTCGCCCTTAGGTGGACGTGCTTCATAGTGGGCCAGCAGTTCCGCAGCCTTACCGCGCCGAAACTCCTCAAACTTCTTCGTCAGCTCGCGCGCGACGCAGAGTTGTCGATCTTGCAAAATGTCGATGCACGCCTTGAGAGTTTTAGTGATTCGATGGGGCGATTCGAAAAAGATAGTGGTTTCGGCGCGCTCCGCTGCCGCACGCAACTCGCGTTCGCGTCCGCCGCTTTTGTTCGGCAAGAATCCGCGGAAACAGAATTTCTCCATCGAAAAACCGGAACCGACCAGCGCCGCAAGGATCGACGACGGGCCGGGAACAATCGTGAACGGCAGATCGCGCGCGATGCATTCGCGAATGAGCCGCGCACCGGGATCGGCCAGGCCGGGCATTCCCGCATCGGTGATCAGCGCGACATTTTCACCCGCAGCGATGCGTTCGATGAGTTGAGCGGTGCGCATCGCTTCGTTGTGTTCGTGATAACTGATAAGCGGTTTTTTGATTTCGAAATGCTTGAGCAACATGCCCGAGTGCCTCGTGTCTTCCGCCGCGACAAGATCGACATGTTTCAATACTTCGAGCGCGCGCAACGTGATGTCGCCCAGATTTCCGATCGGCGTCGCGACGATGTAGAGCATCGACAATCATCGGGTCGGAATCCGTTTCGCGCCATTTCCTTTGCACATCTGCGAAAAAAAAGCCCGTCGCATAAAGCCGCCGTGTCGTTTTGAAACGATTTAAATCAATGAACAGGAGACGTGTATGAAATTAAGAATCTATTTATTGGCGCCGGCTTTGTTGGCACTGGCCGGTTGCGCGGAGACACCGCCACCGGTGACCAGCACCACCACTGTCACGCGCGAAGTCACCACAACTGGCCCGACTGAAGTGGTCGCGCCCGACATGGTCGTGACACAGGCGCCACCAGCGGTGCGAGTGGAAACGCGAACCGTTTCGCCCGGGCCGACGTATATTTGGACGCGTGGCCATTGGCGCTGGACGGGAAATAATTATGTCTGGGTGCCCGGCGCTTGGGTTTCGCGTCCGCGGCCTGCCGCGGTTTGGGTGGAAGGCCATTGGGCAACACGCGGCGGCGGCTACGTTTGGGTCGCCGGCCATTGGCAGTAAAGATCGACAATTTTTTGTCGCTGGAGAAATAGCGACGACGCGCTTAATTATTTAAGCGCGCGATGAAACCGGTGCATGAAAGCGGTGGCTTGAAAACAGGCCGCCGCTTTTCGCATACCGAATGTTTTTTCCGATCCGGCATCGACTCGTGGCACAGCCATTGGCCTTCGGGCGACGGAGAGGGCGGCTTTCGCAATTTTCACAATCTGGGCCGCGAATACTTCGCCGTCTCAGCGCGCGAACGTGCCGCGGAGATGGCGGTGTTCGTCCTCATGATTTTGGCTTCGGCGTGGCCGGTCATTTACATGGTGGTAACGGTTGTAAAACTGCTCTGCAAAGGGCGAGCAGGTTTAGTTTGAGCCTTGTCCACGCTTAGCGGCGCGGCGATAAAAACTCTTCGCGATACTCCGGCGTCTCTTCCGGCGCGAAGCCGTGCCGCATAATGTTTTCCGTCACGACGCGCGGCAGCAAAAATTGGAGCAGATAATCTTCCCCGCCGGCTTTTGTTCCGCCGCCGCTCATTTTAAATCCGCCAAATGGATGACGTCCGACCACTGCGCCAGTGCAAGAGCGATTAATGTAAACATTACCCGCGACCAATTCCGCTTTCACGCGCTCGATGTTCGCCGGGCTGCGCGAAAAAAATCCGCCGGTCAACGCGTAATCGGTGTCGTTCGCGACTGCGATCGCTTCATCGAGATCGCGCACTTTGAGCACGCTCAGCACAGGTCCGAAAATTTCTTCGCATGAGAGACGCATGCTCGGTTTCACATCGGTAAAAATCGTCGGCGGAATGAAAAATCCTTCGGCCGGCACTTCTTTCGCCTGAAAGGCGAGCGTCGCTTCGGTTTTTCCAATGGCGATGAAATTTTGGATGCGTTTGTAAGATGTTTCGTCGATCACAGGCCCGACCGTGATGCCAGGATCTTCCGGATTTCCCACGCGCAAACTGCCCGCCGCGGAAAGCAATCGTTCCATGACGCGATCGTAATTTTCCTCCAGCACGATCAAGCGCGAGAGCGCGGAGCATTTTTGCCCCTGATAACCGAACGCGGAATAAATTGAATCGACGATCGCTTCATCCAAATCGGCATCGGAATCGACGATGACGGCGTTCTTGCCGCCCATTTCGCAAACCACACGCTTCAGCTCGCGCTGGCCTTCTCGCGTTTTCCCCGCGCTCTCCCAAATGCGCAAACCAACTTCGCGCGAGCCGGTGAAGGCGATAAGATCGACATCTTTATGATCGACAAGGTGCGCGCCGATGACCGAGCCCTTGCCCGGAAGAAAATTGAGAACGCCGGGCGGCACGCCGGCTTCTTCAAACATTTCCATCAGCATCGCGCCGCATACGGCCGATTGCTCCGCCGGTTTCATGATGACCGCGTTGCCAGTGACGATCGCGGCTGAAACCATGCCGGTCATGATGGCGATCGGAAAGTTCCAGGGCGCAATCACGAGCGCGACGCCGCGCGGCCAGTAATGCTGATAACTTTCTTCCCCCGGCACATGTTGGGTCAGGCGCGGGCGGCCGCGCAGCCGCATTTGTGCCGCGTAGAAAAGTAGAAAATCCATCGCCTCACGAATATCGCCATCGGCTTCGGCCCACGCTTTGCCGACTTCAAAAACTTCGAGCGCGGAAAGCTCGTAACGCCTGCGCTCCATGATGGCGGCGACGCGCTCGAGCAGCGCGGCGCGTTCGCGCACGCTGGTGAGCCGCCATTTTTCGAGAGCTTTTCGCGACGATTGCAACGCGGCTTCCGCTTCGGGGATTCCCGCTTCGGCGACTGCGCCGACGATTTGGTGCGGCGAACTTGGATTGATTGAAGCGATTGTTTTGTCGGTCCAAACTTTTTTGCCGTCGATAACGATCGGATATTCCTTTCCGAGCGTGGCGCGCACTTCGCGCAAGGCGTTGCGCATCTGTTCCTGGCTTTGTTGATAAACGAAATTCACAAGCGGCGCGTTTTCGTAAGTATCGCCCGCCGGCTTGTCGAGAGAAGCTCCGTTTGCGTTATGTCGATCTTGTACCGCAGGATCGAAATCAGTTTGGCCATTTCTGCTTTGCCTAACGAGTTCGTTCGGATCGCGCAGCAATTGCGCGGCGGAAGCGTTGTCTGAAAATTTTGCGCGCAAGAAACCTTCGTTCGAAGTGTTTTCGAGTAAACGGCGCACGAGATACGACATACCGGGAAGCAGTTCGCCGACGGGCGAATATTCGCGCACGCGATAACCCATTTCGACCAGCGCGCGCTTGATCGGGCCGGCCATGCCGTAGAGCAATTGAAATTCGAAGCGACTGCGATCGACTCCGAGCTCTTCCGCGAGCGCCTGCGCGTGCGCGATGCTGCGAACATTGTGCGAACCGAAGGCCGCGGTCACGATCGATTCCTTCTCGAGCAAAATTCGGCTGAGCGCTTCGAAATTGGCGTCGCTCTCCGGCTTTTGCAGGAAGACCGGAATGTTCCAGCCGTTCTGGCGCGATTTTATCTTCTCGTAATCCCAGTACGCGCCTTTGACGAGACGAACGGTGAAGCGCGTGCCGCGCGCGCGGCCCCACTCGATAAGATCGACAAGATCGTGCGCGGCATCGCGCAGATACGCCTGGATCACGATGCCGGCGTGTGGCCAGTCGCGAAATTCGCTCTCGGTGAAAAGCGTTTTGAAAAGCGCGAGCGTCGTATTTTTGTGCGCGTAACTTTCCATGTCGAAGTTGATGAATGCGCCAAGTTCACGCGCGCGGCGCAGGATCGGGCGCAGTTTCGGCGCGAGATGCGCGATCGCTCCCGCCGGATCGGCCGGATTCATTTGCGAATAGAGCGCGGAAATTTTTACGGAAACGTTTACAACCGGAAAAAGTTCCGCGCTGGCGCCTAGCGGGTCCGTCCAGCCGCGCGTATTTTCAGCGAGACCCTCCAGCAAATCTAAACAACGCGCCGTGTATTCGTTGGCTTCTTCTTCGCTCACGACCGCTTCGCCCAGAAGATCGACAGTAAACCCGATCCGTTCTGCGCGCCGTTTGCGCAAAGTTTTCATAACGTCGTCCGGATTTTTCCCGGCGATGAATTGGCGCGCCATGCCGGAAACATTCCAGCGCATGAACGGGCCAGCGATGAACGGGAAAATGTGCGAGAGACGAATCGCCGGCTTCAACATCGGCGCGAAACCATTTTTGAGATCGCTCAAGTACTCGTCGAAATGCCGCACGATGTCGCCGCTGCGTCGAAGGGACGCCAGAACATCGACAAAGCGAAACATTTGTACTTTGAAATGCTCGTCACGCATCGACCAGGCCATCATGCGCTGATAGAAACCGGCCTTGCTGAAAATGGATTCGGGATGCCGATCGACCAGCGCGAAAATTTCCTCGCCGCGCCGCTCGATTTCAGCCTGCAACGAACTCATGCCCGATCATAGCGCCGGGCGCGCGCTTCGGCAATTTTCGGGAGATACGCGCGAAATTACTCTTCGGCACGAATTAAAAATAAACTATGAAACTACAGCAAAACATTCAGGAAAAAGGTGCGGCCGGATATATTTTGCTCTGGCTTTTGGGAATTCCGATTCCAGTTCTGTTTCTGTTTTTTCTTCTGCGCGGTTGCACGTAGAGGGTAGGGGAAGCAAGGTGAAATGCCTGGCGAAGGCCTGAGGCCCAGGGCTCGGGATTTTTCGCCAGGCAATTACCTTTTCTCGCGGCGCTTCCGGTTTGATCGCAAGCGTGATGTCGGTTAGCAAGATCGACATGAAGAGAGCCGCGCCGGCTGATCGCCACGAATTCGCAAGCGATAACACGGCGCCGATTTGTCCAGAAGCGTGGGCCGCGCTTCAGGAAGCGAACATCGGCTCGGCATCATCTTACGGCGAAGATAAATGGACGCAGCGCGCTTGTGAGCTGGTTCGCGAGCTTTTTGAGACCGACTGCGAAGTGTTTTTCGTTTTCAATGGTACAGCCGCAAACGCGCTGGCCTTGGCGCAGATATGTCGATCTTATCACGCGGTCATTTGTCACGAGTATGCGCATTTGATCACGGACGAATGCGCTGCGCCGGAATTTTTTTCCGGCGGCGCGAAGCTTCTGCTCACGCGCGGCGCGAATGGCAAGATCGACATAAACGAAGCGAAAGCCGCGCTCGCGCGCTGTCGCGATTTTCATGCGCCGAAGCCGCGCGCCATCAGCGTGACGCAAACGACGGAGCTAGGGACGGTTTACACGCCGCATGAACTAACTTCTCTAGCCGATTTCGCGCGCGACCATTCGCTTCTCGTGCACATGGACGGAGCGCGTTTTGCGAATGCAGTCGCCGCGCTTGACTGCGCGCCAAAAGCGATCAGCTGGCAGAGCGGCGTCGATGTTCTTTGTTTTGGCGGGACGAAAAATGGGACCGGCGCCGGCGATCTGGTTGTCTTTTTCAAAAAAGATCTGGCGCACGAGTTTGAGTATCGCGCAAAACAAGCGGGGCAGCTCGGTTCGAAGATGCGTTTCCTGGCGGCGCCATGGATCGGTTTGTTGAGCAGCGGCGCCTGGTTGCGCAATGCAAAATATGCGAACGAACGCGCGCACGCGCTCGCGGAAAAATTGCGCGCACTGGGATTGAACATCGCGTTCCCCTGCGAAGCGAACGCGGTTTTCCTGCAACTTCGCGATCAGATTGTGCAAAAATTGCGCGAACGGGGCTGGCATTTTTACAAATTTATCGAGCCGGACATTTATCGCGTGATGTGCGCGTGGTCGGTCGGCGAAGATGAGATTGACGAATTTGTGGCGGACGTACGCGCGTCGCTTTGACTGCGCTCAGTTGCGCAAAGAGAAGAGATCGGTATATGAGCAACCATGAAACGAGCCGGGTGGTTTCTCCTTCTCGGCGGTCTCGTCTTCGCCGGATGCGACACGATGCACAACGTGGCGGTGAGTTCTTTTCGCGTACTCGATGCACCCGCGAATTATATTCGGCACCATCTTGATACGGACGAGCCGGCGCGAACGACCACCACAACTACGACAACGGTATCGGCGGACTCGAGCGCGGGCGGTCATCCGGTAAATGTCGAGCGCTCTTCGGCGACGAATTCGCAACGGCACGTCGCGACGAGTAGCCGTTCGAGCGCGAGTTCGCGCAGCACGCGCAGTGATTCGGCCAGCGCGAAGCCGAAAGCTTCGCCTTCTCCTTCACCGCATAAAACTGCCAGCCAGCAGCAACAACAACAGCAGCAGGCGGCACAATTCCCAACCGCCAAAGCGGTGCCCGGAAAACCCGGGTACGTATTCAGTCCCTTCGATTCGAAGGGGGGATATGTCGATGTTAGCGGTTACCCGTCCGGCGCCAAAGTCAAAGACCCATACGCGAACAAGATTTTTCTTGTTCCGTAATCAAGCTAAGCAAGCAGAAAAAGGGAGAGGTTGGGGGCGCACATCTGGCGTCTTTCGCCCGCGGAAGCAGGCCGAACTTCCGAGCGCGCGCAGAAGGGAAAAATCTTCCGAAAATGTTTCAAAAACGCAATCTGCGTATGATTCCTGCTTTTATGGTTGTTATGACACGTTCCAATCCCACTCTCTCCATCGCGCGTGCCCGCCGATTTTCCTTTTGCTGCCTTTTAACTTTGGCCGCGTGCTCGTTTTTCCTTAGCGACACGATGCTTGGCTATGTCCTCGAAGGCCCGAGCTGGTTAAGCGGGAGCACCCCGGCGTTTCAGATGCAACTGGGTAACCCGAACTTCGCGCTTTCCGACGGAAACACGTCCTGGGACACCGCGGCAGTCCCGATCTTCGGCATGTGGAATCAGCAAATTAAGAACGTGCAAATTAATCCGGTGATGAGTTCAAGCGCGCCTGTCTCTTCGGGCGATAACGTGAACTCGGTTGTTTTTGCCAATTCGGTTTTCGGCTCGTCGTTTGGAAGCAATACCCTTGCTGTCACTTACTATAGCTATTCGGGTTCGCGCATGTACGAGGCGGACATCCTTTTCAATCGCGCGCAGAATTTCGACTCATACCGAGGCGCCTTGCGTTTTGGGTCGAACGGATACGCGATCGCAGATATTCGGCGAGTGCTTTTACATGAAATGGGTCACGCACTCGGGCTCGGGCATCCTGATCAGTCCGGCCAGAATGTCTCTGCGATAATGAATTCGGTCATTAGCAGCCGTGAAACACTTTCCGCCGATGACATCGCCGGCGGCCAAGCTTTGTACGGCGTTCCGACATCGCCAACGTCGACTCCAACGCCTACTCCGGCACCAACACCGACGCCTACACCAACCCCCACGCCGACACCAACACCAACTCCAACGCCGACACCACTTCCAACTGCAACTCCGACACCCACGCCCGCTCCCGTCGCGACGCCAAAAATTAGCGTGACGGCTCTTTCCAGCAAAGTGAATGAAGGCGGAAGCGCATCGTTTAAGATTTCCGCCTCCAACACCGACCCATCACGGTCGAGAACAATTAACTACTCCATGAGTGGCGCGGCTTTGCTCGGCACGGATTACACTCTCAGCGGGGCGACCGGACAAGCGACCATTCCCGCCGGCGCCACTCAAGTCCTCGTGACCTTGAACGCTTTGACCGACAGCCTTCAGGAAAACTCAGAGAGCGCTACGATGACGATCCAGGCTGGATCGGGCTACACCTTTGGCACCAGTCGCACCGCGACGATTTCCATATTGAACGTCACTCCGACGTCAACGCCCACACCAACTCCTGTTCCGACGCCGACGCCGATTCCAACGCCAGTGCCAACTCCTACGCCAACACCGGTACCGACCGCGACCCCGACGCCTCCGCCGGTGGGAGGGCACTAGACCATTTGAGTATTTAGAAACTTAACTAACGAACTCCCAAATATGAAAAATCGCCTGATCACACTTTCAATCGCTCTTATCGCGGCTGCTGCCGCGCGTGGCACCACCGTCATCCCTCCATCATTCGACCAATTAGTCGACCAAGCCGAAGTCATATTCCAAGGCGGCGTCACCGGTGTGCGCTCGCAGTGGGTTGGTGAAGGCGCGCAGCGTCACATCGTCAGTTACGTCACCTTTCGTATTGAAGACACGCTCAAAGGCGAAGCCGGCAGCTCTTACACAATGCAAATGCTCGGCGGCACGGTGGACGGCGAAACTATGGAAGTGACCGATTGTCCGAAGTTTCAAGTCGGCGATCGCGACATTCTTTTCGTCGAACATAACGGCAGCCAGTTTGTGCCGTTGGTCGGAATCATGAACGGTCGCTTTCGCCTGCAACACGATGAGGCCAGCGGCAACGAAGTCGTGGTTACCGGCGAAGGCCATCCCGTCGCCAACGTCTCACAACTTGGGAAAGACGAAGAAGCGATCTCTATCGGCCAAGTGCTTTCGACCGATCAATTCAAATCTGAGATCCGTTCGCGGATGAAGCCGAAAGCCGAGCAATAAGCGCGGCAAGATCGACATAGAAAAAACGCGGTCATCCTGAGCGAAGTCGAAGGATCCCGCGGCGTTACCTGCAAGCTTCACAACGGGATTCCTCGACTTCGCTCGGAATGACCGCGAAATCCGAGACTTAATCGCGAACGCCGTCTTCTTTTCGCTGCTGCCGCACCTGGCCCGTCACTTTTCTGGTCGTATCGAGCGATCGTTTCATCCAATTGTGCTCGCTCGGCTCGCGTGGCGCGGTGGCTACTTGCGCGGCGCGCGGTCGCGCGGCCTGAGAATCTTGTTCGTGCTGCTTTTGCAGAAGATAAAGCGCGCCCAGCCCCCCGATGATCAGGAAAAGCGCGAACTTTCTCATGTCGATCTTATGAGCATGAGACGAGCCAAGCGCGGGCGCGCATTGCCGCAAAGTTGGGGCGATGTAGATTTTGCGAATGTCCGCGCTGCCTAAGCTTCCGCTCGCACTCGGGGCACTTTGCCTTTTGCTTGCGGCAAATCTTTCTGCGCAAATTTACGAAGGTCGCGAGCTTGTTAAGCCGCAACTCCTCGCCGACACCGCCACGATCGTTCCCGGCAAACCTTTTACCGTTGGCTTGCTTCTGCGCATGGTGCCGCACTGGCATACCTATTGGGAATTTTCGGGCGATGCGGGTCTGCCTTCCGAAATGAAATGGAATTTGCCGAGAGGCTGGAGAGCTGGTCCGATTCAATGGCCGATCCCCGCGAAGATGAATGATCCCGGCGACATTCAAACTTACGGCTACGAGGACGAAGTTTTCTTGATGCAGGAGATCACGCCGCCTGCGTCGATCACCGGTTCGTCCGTGAAATTATCCGCCGATGCGAATTGGCTCGTTTGCGAAAAACTCTGCGTGCCGGGCAGTGCAAAACTTTATGTCGATCTTGCCGTCGGCGCGCAAACCGTTCCGGCCAACGAAGAACTTTTCGCGCGTTATCGGCGCATGCTTCCGCAAAACTGGCCGGGCGATAACGTCGCGAATACGAAGTGGTCGCGTGTGGGCTCCGAGCTGCAACTCATCGTCGCGAGCAAAGTGCTCGCCAGTTATCCGATCGTCGAATTTCTTCCCGTGCCGCCTGGCAATGTCGTCGTCGGTCATCCAAAAACCGAACGCGCCGACGACAAGATCACGTTTCGCATTCCGATCGAGACCGACGACAAGAACGTCTCCTCGCTCGGCGGCATCATTGTCTTTGGTAAAAGTGAAAACGGCGCTGACCGAAATGCGTGGTCGCTTTCGTCGCCGAATGTCGATCTTGGCAAAACAGAAACCCCGGCCGCAACGTGCACCGACATCTTGCGCTTTCTTTTGTTCGGATTTCTCGGCGGATTCATCCTCAATCTCATGCCGTGCGTGCTGCCGGTGATTTCGCTCAAGATTTTTGGATTCATTCAGCTCGCCGGACAAGATCGACATAAAATTTTCCGGAGCGGCCTCGCTTTCGTCGTCGGAATCTTCGCGTGGTTTGTCGCGCTCGCGCTTTTATTGATCGCGCTCAAAGCGGCCGGCCGCGAAATCACCTGGGCATTTCAATTCACGAACGCGTATTTCGTTCTCGCGATGAGCGCAGTCGTGCTCATCTTCGCGCTGAACCTTTTCGGCGTTTTTGAAATCACGCTGCCGCAAACTGCCACGCGCGGCGTCCTTGGTTGGACGGCGCGCGAAGGTAACGCCGGCAGTTTTTTCCAAGGCGTGTTTGCCACGATCCTTGCCACGCCATGCACCGCGCCGTTTCTAGGTACCGCGCTCGGTTTCGCTTTCACGCAATCAGCCGTCGTGATCATGTCGATGTTTCTCGCCATCGCCGCCGGAATGAGCGCGCCGTATTTGCTTCTCTCGGCGCAACCGGCGTGGCTGCGATTTCTGCCGAAACCGGGCGCGTGGATGGAGCGCGTGAAACAGTTGATGGGATTCTTTCTGCTCGCAACGCTTGTCTTTCTTCTTTACGTGCTCGGCGCGCAGCGCGGTCTCGACGCAGTGGCGTGGGCTTCCAGTTTTTTGCTCATCATCGCGATCGCCTGCTGGATGAAGGGCGCGTTCATCACGCCGGTTTCAACGCTTCGGGCGAAAAGTATCGCGCTCATCGTTATGTCGATCTTGCTCATCGCGGGCGGCTTTTATTTTATCGGCGAAAAATTTCGCGTCGCAAAGGTTGCAGCCGCGCAAAATCCACCGGCTGGCGATTGGCAACATTTCACCCCGGAGCGTTTGCAATCCGAGCTCGCGCAAGGCCGCAGTGTCTTCGTCGATTTTACGGCGGCCTGGTGTCTCACTTGCAAATTTAACGAAGCCAGCGTGCTCGAGAGCAGCGAGGTGCGCGAAGCATTCGAGCGCGGCGGCATTGTAAAAATGAAAGCCGATTGGACCAACGGCGATCCGGTTATCACAAAAATTTTGAAACAATTCGGCCGGCCCGGTGTCCCACTTTACGTGCTCTATTTTGCAAACCGCGCGCACGAACCATTTGTGTTTCCGGAATTGCTGACTAGAAGCATGGTCTTAAACCAACTTGAAACAACCGCTCCCGCGACTGCGGGAACCAAATAAGAAAATATGAAAACCATTCTCAGCATCCTCGTTTCATTCATTGCCACCGCGCTCTACGCCGCGGACGTGCCGCCGGTCGGGAGCGCCGCGCCCGATTTTTCGCTCACTGATTCCAAGGGCAAAACGCATTCACTTTCGCAATACAAAGGCAAATACGTCGTGCTCGAATGGTTTAATCCCGAGTGCCCGTTTGTGAAAAAACATTACGGCAGCGGCAACATGCAAAAGTTGCAGCAGGATTTCACGAGCAAGAATGTGGTTTGGCTGACGATCGATTCGAGCGCACCGGGCCTTGAAGGCAGCCTGACCGCGGAACAGGCGAACAAGGTGATGGCCGATTGGAAAACGCATCAAACCGCGTTGCTCCTTGATTCGGAAGGAAAAGCCGGCCGCGCTTATGGCGCCAAAAACACGCCGGACATGATCGTCATCAATCCGGAGGGCAAGATTGTTTACGAAGGCGCCATCGACAGCAAGGCGTCGCCCAATCCCGCCGACATTCCGGTTTCAACCAACTACGTGAAAGTCGCGCTCGACGAATCGCTCGCCGGCAAACCCGTCAGCACGCCGAGCTCGCGCCCGTACGGTTGCTCGGTCAAATATAAATGAGGTTTATGTCGATCTAATTGCGCTTCGCGGAAAATCGCGCAGCCAACCGCAAGATCGACATAGGCGTTAAGCGCACGAAAAACATTCCGAGCTTCATCATGAAACCGGGAATGACAAGCGCTCGGTCCGCTTCCACCGCGGCGAGCGCGTCGCGCACAACGCTCTCGACCGAAACATAAACGAATTCAGGACCGCGCTCGGGTTGGGCACCGGAGCGTTTGGCTACATCTCCGAATTCAGTGTGGACGGGACCGGGACAAAGCGTGGAAACCGTCACGCCCGTACCGTGCAATTCCGCGCGAATCGCTTCTGTAAAACTTGTCACGTACGCTTTCGTCGCCGCGTAAACGGCGAAGCCCGCGACCGGAAGAAATCCAGCGGATGAGCTGACGTTCAAGATCGCGCCCTGTTTTTTTGCGATCATCGCGGGCAACAGGTTCCGCGTCAGCGTCGTCAAAGCGACGATGTTGACGAACAACATTTCGGCGTTGCGTTGCGGCTCACTCGTGGCAAACGGACCCGTGTCGCCGAGGCCGGCGTTGTTGACCAAAAAGTTTATGTCGATCTTTGCCTGCGCGAGCCAGTCGCAGAGCGCATCGATCTGCACCTTGTCCGCAAGATCGACAATACGCACGTGCACATTCAAATTTGGATCGCGCTGGATCAATTCATCGCGCAATTGCTCGAGCCGTTCGCCGCGTCGCGCTACCAGCACGAGCGCAGCGGCGCGGCCGGCCAGTTGTCGCGCAAATTCCCACCCGATGCCAGCCGACGCGCCGGTGATGAGCGCGCTACACCCGTCGATTTTCATTTGGGTTTCAATAAACGTAACTCTCGCTGAGTGAGCGGCCGCCAATGACCACGCGGCAAATCCCCAAGACGCAGCGGACCGATGCGCGTGCGCACAAGCCGATTCACTTCGTAACCGACTTCGAAAAACATGCGACGAATCTGGCGATTAATTCCCTGGCGCAAGATGACGCGCAATCGCGTCGGCGCGATGGAATGCAATCGCGCGATCTGTGCGCGTTCGCCGTCGAGATAAATGCCTTTCAATAATTTCGGCGCGAGCGCCGGGTCCCAATGTCGATCCAGTGTCACTTCGTATTCCTTCTCGATCTTGAAACGCGGATGAGTGAGATGTTGCGCGAGATCGCCGTCGTTGGTGAGGATGAGCAACCCTTCGCTTTCCGCATCGAGCCGGCCGACGTGAAAGAGGCGCGGAAATTTCGGTGGCAAAAGATCGAAGATCGTATCGCGGGCATGAGAATCGGCTTTCGTTGAAACGAAGCCGGCGGGTTTGTGCAAAACGATGTGCAACGATCGCGCCGGACGAACGGGCTTGCCGTTGACTTTTACGTGATCGCTTTCAGCCGGCTGCGTGCTGAAATCGGTACAAGTGCGTCCGTTAATCGTGACGCGACCGGCGGCGATCAATTCATCGCAGGCGCGGCGCGAGCCAACGCCTGCGGCGGCGAGAAAACGGTTCAAGCGCATCGCGCGCTCCCGAAAAAATTTATGTCGATCTAACGCCCGGCGCGCTTACACGTCCGGCTTTGTTTTGGGAAGGCCGAGGACTTTGCCGCCTTCTTTCCATTGGCCGCGCTTCTTTAATAATTCGACGCGCTCGAAGCGTTTCAAAACATTGCGCTTTGCCGCGATGGTGCTGGCGCCTTTTAAACTGCGATGTTGCGACATAAATTGCTCCCGTAAAAAATAGTCGGGAAGGTTACGTTGCCGTTGCAATTTTTCAAATGGATATCGTGAGGCCTAATGTGCCCGCGTCGCGCGTGCCGAATGCGCGGCTCGGGTTGCTCATGACGGGATTAATTGTCGTCGCGCTCGCGTTGCTGAGCATGCGCAGCATCGATTGGTTTCTGCTGCAACGATCGTTGCGCAGTCATTTTCCGTCGCTGGAATGGGTCACGACACGTGAATTGGCGGATTGGTTGGCGGACAAAAATCGGCGACGACCGGTGATTATCGATGTACGCACGCAAGCGGAATGGGAAGTGAGTCATCTGCCCGGCGCGCGGCATGTGTTTCCCGGCGCGTCCGCGGAAACCGCGTTGCCCGGAATCTCAAAAGACGAAGCAGTCGTGACTTATTGTGCGGTTGGTTATCGATCAGCGGAGCTGGCGACGAAATTACGCGCGGCCGGTTTCACTCACGTGCAAGTTTTGGAGGGCGCAATTTTTCAATGGGCAAACGAACATCGACCGCTCGTGCGCGATGACGACGCGTCGGTCACGCGCGTGCATCCGTACAGTCCGTTTTGGGGAAGGCTCCTGAAAGATGAAGCGCGCGCGCAGTGCGCCGCGTTTCAGAGTTGATTGCTCAGAACGACATAAGTTCCGCAGCTTGTGACCTGATGGTAGATGTGAAAACGATCGGTCAACAATTTTTCCCAGTGCGGGATGCGATCCTGTTCGACGATGAGATAAATCGCATCCGCGTCGCCCCACATTTCGAGCAAGTCGTCTTCGTCCAGGAAAACATCGCTTGGCGCCGAACCGATCGGCGTCTGCGCTTCGGGCAATTGATTGACCAGAAAAAACTTGCGGTTGAGATAAAAAACAAGGCTGCTGCCATCTTCGAGCAGGCCTTCGTAAATGACGGCGTCGCGTGGGCCGAGTCGCCCATTTAAATAGCGCGCGGCCGGCGCGAGTGAGAAGTACGGCGCGGCGCGCGCGGTGCCATCGATCATGCCCAAACCGATCGGAATCATGGCTGTGGCGAGCGCGACGAGAGCAAGTTTTGGTCTTTGTTTGACGACGAAAATCAGGGCGACGATCGCGCAAATGAAAAGCGCCACGCCGACTGTGCCGATGAGCGGACGAAATCCAAGCCAGGTTGCGATGGGAATGTCCTGCACGGCCGCCCACGCCGTCCAGCGCCCATCCATTTTTCCCCAGCGTCCATCCATTTGGTGGAGCAAACTGGGCGCGAACAATGCGAACATTCCGATGGCTGCGCCACTGATGGCGAGCGCGATCGCGCCGGCGATTGTCGATCTTGTCGGCGCGCGGTTCCAGGCGGTGGCGAGCCAGAGCGCGAGCGCGCTCCACATTGTCATCGAATAATAATCCTGCCGTTGTCCGAGAAGCAGGAGCGGCACAAACACGATTGCCATCCAGCAAAGCGGCAAGGCATCGGAAAATTCGATCTCGTGCGGCCGGACCAATCTGCGCCACGAAAAAATTAGGCCCGGCAGTATTGCAATCGACCAGGGAAACCACCAGGCCAGATGCATCGCGATGAATTGAAGTCGCGGCACGCCCCTGAAATCGTGGGTCGAATCAGAACGGCCGAGCAAATGTCCCAGCCATTCCGCGCCCGCGAGGCGATGGAAAAATCCAGGAACATGCCAGTGCGCCCAAATGTACCACGGCGCGACGATCACGAGGAAGATCAAGAGATAAGGCCAATACAGCAGCGCGCGAAAACGCAGACGCGCTGTGCGATCAAGCAAGGCGAGCAGAGAAAAAATTGCGGCCGGATAAATGAGACCGTGCAGACCTTTCGTCAAGCAGGCGAGCGCTGCGCAAATCCAAAATCCGGCGAACCATGCTGCGCGAGATTGTCGGCGTTGATAACCGCAGATGCCGCAGAAAATCGCGCCCGCGATGAAGGCCGCAAACACCGGCTCGGGCATGATGATTCGCCCGAGCAAAAACGTGCCGCAAGAACAGAGGTAAATCAGTCCAGCCAAAAACCCGCGCCAGTAATCGGTCAGGCGTTCGCCGATTAAAAATGTGAGGGCGACCGTCGCGACGATCGCAGCGGCGATGGGAAGCCGCGCGGCGGCGGCGTGGATTCCGAAAAGTTTGAATGACGCGATGATCATCCAATAAAGCAGCGGCGGTTTTTGCAAACGCGGGATGCCGTCGTTGGTCGGAAGAAGCCATTGATGCGCGTGCAACATCTCGCGCGCGGCGCCGGCATATTGTCCTTCCGTTTCGCTGTAAAGATCGCCCCAGCCGATCGTCGCGAAATGCAACAGCGCCGCCAGCGCGAGCAGGAAAATGAAAAGCGCGTGCCGAGTGGGCGGCGGGTCGAGCACGGCCGGCTCGATGAACGTGTCTTCGATTCGAAAAGCGCGAATGCCTGCGACCATTTTATTTCGAATCAGTCTTCGCTTTGCTTTGTCGAAATTTTTCCCAGGCTTCCGGCAATCGCAGCAGTTTCGCCGCGGGCATCTCGATGAGCGCGAGCATCTGGCGCGATTCGGCGATCAATGTTTCGTCCGCCGGGCGCACAATTCGAAATGCACACCAGAACCGCGCGCGATCGAGTTGATCGAGCCATCCTTCCACCACCAACCTATCACCTAACTTTGCGGCGCGCCGATAATCGATCTCGGTGCGGACGACGACGGGATATTTTTTTGTCTCGGCCATTTCGGCGAGAGAAAGCCCCAACTTTTCCGCGAGAAGCGTGCGCGCGATCTCGATGAAACGCAGGTAGGCAATGTTATGCACGACACCGCCGCAGTCCGTGTCGAAAAACATCACCTGCACTTCAGTGCGAATGCGCGGCGTGTCATCACTCATTGTTTCGAAATTACCACGAAGGACACGAAGCCTGCCAAACTCAAATCATCTTCGTGATCTTCGCGTCCTTCGTGCTGTTTGTCTGCAAGATCGACATAACCGCGGTGACGACTTCATCTACGGCGACCGCTTTCATGCAGCGAAAATCGATCGGACATTTGCGCAGAAAGCACGGGCTGCACTCGACTTGATGCCGAATAACGCGATCGCGCTGACCGAGCGGACCAGTCAGTCGCGGCTCGGTCGATCCAAAAATTGCGACGACCGGGACGCCGAGCAACGTCGCCAGATGCATCGTGCCGGTGTCGTTGGTGAGAAGTAGGCGGCAATCGCGCAGCTCGGAAATAAGTTCATCGAGCGTGGTCTGGCCGATTCGGTTCACGCATTTGTCGCCGAGCCCGGCTTCAATCGCGCGGCCGATTTCGGAATCGGTCGACGTGCCATACAAAAACCACTGAGCGGGCATTTGCACCGCGATCGTCGATGCAACTTCTGCGAAACGATCGGGCAGCCATCGTTTAGCCGGCCCGTATTCCGCGCCTGGGCAAAGGCCGAGTTTCATTTTGTGATCGCTCGCCGGTTCGCTGCGAAGCGTTATGTCGATCTTAGCGACGTCGCCAGTGGATGCGCCAAACTCGCGCGCCAAATCCAAATAGCGATCGGCCTGATGTTCGAGGGGACCGATTTTTTTCCGTTCCGGCACAATTTGATTCAAAAGCCGACTTCGCCGATGCCCGCGGTAACCGGCACGCCGCGGCACACCGGCCAGCCACACTTCCAGCGCGGCGCGCAACGAATTTGGAAATAACACCGCGGCGTCGAAGCGGGTCTGTCTGCGAATTGCAGCGACCGTTCCGAGCAACGAGCGATTCGGAATGCTAAGAACTTCATCAACTTCCGGCACGAGCTTCCACACGGCCGCGTTTTTTTCCGGAGCGGCAATGGTGATGTGCGCGTCAGGCCGGCCATTTTTAATTGCGCGCACCGCCGGAATGGTGATGACGCTGTCGCCCAGCCAATTCGGCGCGCGAATTAAAATTCGAAAGCGTTGCAAATCTTGCGGCGAAATTTCCGGCGGTAAAAAGACGCCCCGTTTGTAGCGCGAGAGCAAAAATTTTGGGCGCGGAGTTTTCCAGCGATTGTGCACCCAGAACCAATCTTCCGGCGCGCGCCGAATTTGTTCCGCCACGATTGCATTCACTTTTGCGGTCAACGCCGGCGCGGAATCTTCCGGCGCATCGAAGGGCGGCGTGAAAACTATTCGCCAGCGCGCGCGTCCGGCGGTGTAAACAGCGGTCCCGATGAGGGCCGCGCTTGTTCGTTTGGCGAGCAAACCTGGGAGCGGAGAAGTCGATGCGAGCCGGCCAAAAAATGGCGTCCAAATTCCCTGATCGCCCGCATGCTGGTCGCTCAGGATTCCGATCGCGCCGCCGCCGCGCAACAGATCAAAGGCTTTCTGAAACCCTTCGCGCCGGTCGAACAATTCCACGCCGGCGCGGCTGCGCAATTTTTGGACATGTTGGTCGATGAAACGGTTCCCGAGCTTTTGAAAAACGGTGCCGTTGCGAACGTAGCCGATGAGGCTGGGAAGAAATTGCGCGACCAATTCCCAGTTTCCAAGATGGCTCAGCACCAGAACGACGGGCCGTCCGGCGCGCAGCTCGCCATGCACCGCATCGACATTTTCAACATCGACATATCGCGCGATTTGGTCGAGCGGCATGAGGCCAAGCTTGACGCTGCAAAGTAAATTCGAGCCGAGCCGTCGAAAATGTTTGCGCGCGATCCGCCGCAGCTCGCGCTTCGATTTGTCGCGGCCGAACGCGATCCCCAGATTTCGCAGCGCAAGCCGCCGATATTTTCCAAGCAGCATCCAGGCGCAGACACCGAGGCCTTCACCAAAAATAAAAAGCCCGCGCAGCGGAAGCACGCTCACCAGCGCTACGCCGGCGCGGTAAAGAAGGTAAATGCTGAAATCGAGCATGGGATGGCTTACAGTCCGTCGGCCACAAGACCTGGCAAGCATGCTGATTGCTCGTTAGGCAAAACGGCCCCTCGTTAGATCGACATGAGCACGAAAGACAAAAAACTTTGGGAAGGATTAAGTGATGCAGCGCGTGGCTCGCTCGTCACGCGCGATTACAGCGCGCCGAGTTTTGCCCAACAAGTCGCCGAAACGGGGATCGACGCCGGTCTGCTCGCGGCGGCTGATCGGAGCAAGAACGAAGTGCGCGATGCGTGGATCCCGGGCGTGGAAATCTTTTCGCGTAAGATCCATCCGCAACGTCATCGCGGCTCTTTCGGTGAATTTGTGCGGCGCGATGAAGGCGTTCTCGCGCAGATCGA
Source organism: Verrucomicrobiota bacterium (assembly GCA_041167045.1). Taxonomy (GTDB): domain Bacteria; phylum Verrucomicrobiota; class Verrucomicrobiia; order Chthoniobacterales; family UBA10450; genus CATPCN01. The sequence goes on along the minus strand of JBEEGW010000006.1, from coordinate 110,474 downwards.
TTTTTGGCCGCGGCAATGGTCGGCCGCGCGCATGTTCGCGCAAACCGCCAAAGGTTTTCACGTGCATCCGCCGAGCGTGCCGGAAGATGAGGCACCGGCAGATTGGATGCGCCGCATTTTTATCGACGAGCCGAAGAACTATTTGTTGCGCCGTTACGATCACGAGCAGTGGGACGTGATGTTTTTTGTGCAAGGCACGGCGGAGATGATTCTGCGCGATGTGCGCGCCGGAATGCCCGCGCGCACCATGCGTTTTTTTGTCGATGGCGATAATCATCGCAGCGCGAACAATGTCGGAGTGGTCGTGCCGCCCGGCGTTGCCCACGCCATTCGCGTGGAAGGTTCCGAAGATGTGATCATGGTTTACGGCACCAGCACTTCTTTCCATGCGGAATTTGAAGGTCGTATCGCCAGCGAGATCGAAGCGTCGGGGCTACCCGAAGCCTGGCAAAAGTTTTTGTCGAAGTAAGGGCGTTGCGCCATGAAGCGGCAATTCAATCCGGCGGAGCCGGAACTGATGGATCGTCCGCAGCCGGTCACGCGCGAGTTGGAAAGCGACCTGCGAAATCTGCGCGCGCTCAATCGCTGGTTCGGCAGTTATGCGTTGATCGAAAAATTTCTGCGCCGCTGGATCCGGCGCGGCAACAACATGCGCATTGTCGATCTTGCCACCGGGTCGGGGGACATTCCGCGACTCATTGTCGATCACGCGCGCAAGATCGGAGCGACCGTTTCAATTCGCGCCGTGGATCGACAATCATCCACGGTCGAGATCGCGCGCAATCTCAGCGCGCAATATCCGGAGATCGATTTTGAATGCGCGGATATTCTTAATTTTGGTGCGGCGGAGCCCTACGATCTGGTGCTGTGCTCCCTCGCTTTGCATCATTTTGGCGACGATGATGCGCTTCGTGTCCTGCAACGCTGCCGCGAATTATCGAAGCAGTTTGTGCTCGTGACCGATTTGCGTCGCAGTTGGATGACAACGGCCGGCGTCTATTTTGTGACCGCCACAATTTTTCGAGAACCCATGACGCGCATCGACGGCCGGCTGTCCGCGGCGCGCGCATTTTCGTTTTCCGAAATGCACGACCTCGCCAAACGCGCCGGCTGGAAAAATTTCGGCCATCGCCGGTTCAGCCTCGCCTGGCAGGGGATTTGGATCGAGCTAGCCGACGCATAAAGTTAGATCGACATGAAAATTGTTACGAGCATCGCGAACGTCCGCGCGCAGTCGTGCGCAAAGCCGCGCGTGCTCGTCCCGACGATGGGTGCGCTGCATCGTGGCCATCGTGAGCTGATTCGGCTCGCGCGCGAAAATGCGGGACGTGACGGCGAAGTGGCGGTGAGCATTTTCGTGAACCCTTTGCAATTTGAACCAGGCGCGGATTACGAGCGTTATCCGAGGCCGGAAAAGGATGACGAGGAGATTTGCCGCGAGGAAAATGTCGATCTTGTCTTTCGGCCGACGGCTGAAGAGATGTACGCGGACGACCGTTCGGTATTCGTTGATGAAACTGCGCTTTCGACAACGCTGGAAGGGAAATCCCGGCCCGGACATTTTCGCGGCGTCTGCACGGTGGTGACGAAGTTGTTCAACATCCTTTCGCCAGATGCGGCGGTTTTCGGCGAAAAGGATTTTCAACAGCTCGCCATTATTCGTCGGATGGTGCGCGAGCTGGATTACAAGATCGACATTATCGGCGTGCCGACGGTGCGCGAAGCCGATGGGTTGGCTTGCAGCTCGCGCAACCGCTACTTGAATCCTGAGGAACGAAAACAAGCGCCCGTTTTGCGCAAAGCTTTGCTGGCAGCAAAAGACGGAAAGAAAAACTCGGCGAAAGAAATTGTCGATCTTGTGCGCGAAATTATTAGTGAAGCGCCGCTCACGCGGATTGATTATGTCGATCTTGTCGACGCGGAAAACCTGCAGCGGATTGAAGTCGTTAGGCCAAATTCCTTACTCGCGCTGGCGGTTTTCTTCGGCAAAACTCGTTTGATCGACAATATCCGATTGCCATGAAGGAATACGATTTCGTCGTAATCGGGAGCGGCATCGCGGGGTTGAGTTTCGCTTTGCAAGCGGCGGCGCACGGATCGGTCGCGGTAGTGACGAAACGCAAAGGCGCGGACTCGAACACGGCGTGGGCGCAGGGCGGCGTGGCTTGCGTGACGAGCGATGAAGATTCGTTCGAGCTGCATGTGCGCGACACGATCGAAGCCGGTGCCGGACTTTGCGATGAAGCGGTCGTGCGTACAGTCGTGACGGAAGGGCCGGCGCGAATTGCTGAGTTGATGCAGCTCGGATTGCATTTTGACGAGCGCGAAGTTTCCGGCCATCGCGAGCTCGATCTGGGCAAAGAGGGCGGGCATTCCAAGCGTCGCGTGCTGCATGTGCACGACGTGACTGGAAAAGAAATCGAGCAGACGCTATTGCGCGAACTGGATCGAAAGTCCCATGTCGATCTTCTGGAGAATCACATAGCGGTGGATTTGATTACCGCCGGCAAACTTGGTTTCGCGGCGGAAGATCGTTGCCTCGGCGTTTACGTGCTCGATGAAAAGACCGGCGAAGTGGAAACGATTCGCTCGAACCGGATCGTTCTCGCGACCGGTGGTTGCGGCAAAGTTTATCTTTACACAACCAATCCGGACATCGCGACGGGCGACGGCGTGGCAATGGCATGGCGCGCGGGCGCCGTCATCGCAAACATGGAGTTCATTCAATTTCATCCGACCTGTTTGTTTCATCCGAAAGCGAAATCGTTTTTGGTTTCGGAAGCGGTGCGCGGCGAAGGCGGAATCCTGCGCAACCGGCGGGGCGAGGATTTTATGAAACGATATGATCCGCGCGGATCGCTGGCGGCGCGCGACATCGTGGCCCGGGCGATCGATTCAGAGATCAAGCGTTCGGGCGCGGAATGCGTTTTTCTCGATATCACCGACCGGCCGCCCGAGTTTTTGCGCGAACGGTTCCCGCACATTTACGAAACGTGTTTGCGTTTCGGGATCGACATGACGAAGCAACCGATCCCGGTCGTTCCGGCGGCGCATTACCAATGCGGCGGCATCAAGACGGATGTGAACGGCGCGACCTCGTTGCCCGGTTTGTACGCAATCGGCGAAGTGGCCTGTACCGGTTTGCATGGGGCGAATCGCCTGGCGAGCAATTCATTGCTGGAAGGTTTAGTGGTTGGATACCGCGCTTGTGCGGCGCTCGTGCGCGAGCAACCGCCTTCGCATGCCGCGCGCGCGATTCCGCTGCCGGAATGGCAATCGGGTAACGTGCAAAACGTCGATGAACTGGTAGTGATTTATCACAACTGGGATGAGATCCGGCGCTTGATGTGGGATTACGTCGGCATCGTGCGCACCGACCGGCGCTTGCAGCGGGCGAGTGCGCGGTTACGCAATCTGCAGCATGAGATCCATGAGTTCTATTGGAATTTTAAGGTCACTGCCGATCTTCTCGAGCTGCGAAACCTGGCCACGGTGGCGGCGTTAATCGTCGATTCTGCACTCAGCCGCAAAGAGAGCCGCGGCCTGCACTTTACGCTCGATTACCCGAAGACCGACCAGCGCCAGGTGGGGAAGGACACGCTTCTGACCCGGCATTGACGGTGGAATGGTTAGTGCTCTCTAGAGAGGGCGAATGCGGGGCCCCCTCGCACCGACTGGGGAATGGCCTTGCCTAAGGCAACATTTTCGGATACAAAGGATTCCGACAGTTTGGCGGGATGAGAAAGATTCTGGTATTTTTTACGCTGCTCTCCGCAACTGCGATCTGCGCCCGAGCCCAGTCTCCTTACGAAAGTAGCGCAGACTTTGCCAAGTACGCGATGAAGCTGCGCGAACAAGCGATGCTCAAGGTCGAGCCGCAGGTTTTTGTGCCGACGACTTCGCATATCACGACCAATCGGTACCAATGGAAGACGAACATTGTGACGACCGTTTTCTGGATCGGCGAGCAAGCCGGGGCGAATAATCCGGTGCCGAATATCAAAAGTTCCTGGGACGCGGATTGGACGCACAACTATGGAGGAACCGACTCGCCGGACTCATCTTCGCGCAAAAACTACATCCCGGTCGCGTTCGTGCCGAAACAGAATCCATTTTATTGCGCGTTGCCTTACAACGACGTGACGCACGGCCAGTTCAAGCCCGAAGCGGCCCTCGTGATTCCGTGGTTTAAGCAGGCTTACATCGGCCAGGGCCAATCGGTCTGCAAAGATCGCTGGATCGCCATCCGCAAAGGCAATCGGACGTGTTATGCGCAATGGGAAGATTGCGGACCATTTCGCACGGACCATTTTCAATACGTTTTCCAAAGCGAACGGCCGAAGCCGAATTTGAATCGTGGCGCGGGCCTCGATGTTTCACCGGCGGTGCGCGATTATCTCGGACTACAGGCGACGGATGTGACTGACTGGCAATTTGTCGAAGTACGCGACGTGCCGCAGGGGCCGTGGCGGAATTACGGCGATAACAATCATTTCGTCATCGCGCGGCGACAAACCGAGCAGCGCCTGGCCAAGCAGGCAGCTGAGAAGACGAAGAAGTAGCGCGAAGCGCTAGCCTGCTTGCCCGAGCCGACTCGTTAGGCTGGTAAAAGCCTTTTCCAATTCGTCGATGCGTTTAAGTAAAGGCTCAAAGCGTCTGCGTTCGGCCAGGCAAAAAGCGGCCAGCGGTTCGAAAGCACGAATGATTTCGCGATAGAACACATCGATCGCGTGTTCCATGCGCTGCTCGATCGCGCGCATCAGCTCGGCACGTTTGCGTTCCATCTCTTTTTCGTAGGCGTTCAGAATTCTTTTGCGCTGGCTGAGCGCGACCACGGCTCCAATAATCGCTGCGGAAAGAGCAACGCCGCCCGTGATGTCGGCGATGGCGGCGCTGCTCATGGCCGCGACTAGCGCCACGATTCCGCCCGCGGCTGCCACTCCCGCGGGCAAGCGCAGCCATGTCGATGTTTGCTGAAACATTTTCGCCAATTGTTCTTCCAAACCCTGGCCGGAAACGCGTTCGAGCAGCGTGAGATGGATCGCTTGCAGAAGCTCGCGCCGCTGGTTGGCAAAGTCGGGCGTCGATTTTGTAAATTGCGCGCGCAGCTCGGACGCGAATTGCATCTCGATGGTGTCCTGGAGCTGCGGCCAGAGCGAGCGCAGATCGTTCTCGAGCAATTGCACCGCGTTCTCGATTTGCGGCTGCACGCTCTGCCGCAATTTGTTTTCCACTTCGCGTTGAAAATCTTCCTGCCAACGCGCTCCCCGCACAATCAGTGTCCAGGTACGCCAGAAGGTAAGTTTTTCTTCGAGAAGTTTTGTGCTCTGCACAACGCATTCGCGGCAGGCGTTCTCAACGCCGCGCAAAAATCCGCCGACCTGACGAAGCGTTTGGTCCTTGCGCGCCTGCAAAAAACCGGCCACACGCGCGAGACGATCTTCATCCTGCACGATCGTTTCAAAACTGCCTCGGATTTCGGCCGCAGCTTCGCCCAGAATCACGCGCCCGGTTTTGCCGGCCGATTTTAATTTCAACATTCGCGCGCCCGCTTCCGTGACGATGACATCGATCTGCTCCTCCAAGCCGCGGAACTCGGCATCGATTTCTTCATGTCGATCTTGGGTCCGGGCGAGCAGTGCTTTGCGCGCCGAGACTACGAAAATTGGTGGAGCGAAACCGAGCTTCTGCTTGGCCGTGTCCTGCAAATGATGTCGGATCACCTCGATTTCTCCCGGCGCGCGCAGGTCGGCTTGTTGCAAAACAAAGACGACATTCTTGAGCCATTTCTTCTGCACGAATTGAAGAAAATCCCAGGCCGATTGCGTCCAGGGATTGGTCACGGAAAAAACAAAGAGCACGACGTCGGCGCGCGGGACAAAACTTTCGGTGATGGTTTGATGTTCGGCGACCATCGTGTTTGTGCCGGGCGTATCGACTACGTTGAAATCACGCAGAAAATCGATCGGCTCGTAACGCTCGGTCAGCTGCGGCGAGACTTCGACCGTTTTTGCTTCTGCGCCGTAGCGAAAAATGCAAACGCGATCGGTCGCCGGAAGCACATCCACCTTCGCAAACTCCTGGCCGAACAACGCGTTGAGCAGCGATGATTTTCCAGATTTCACTTCGCCGACGACAACGAAAAGAAGCGGCTCGCGAATATCAGTGAGCAAGCTCTGCAGCGTATCGAGCGTCGCTGAATCGCGATGCAGTTCCGAACCAATGCGCAGCAAATTTGCGAGCGCCGTTTCGAGCTCGCTGCGAAGCTGCAAATAATGATCGGCGATCATGCTCGCGCGATCATTGGCCCGGCGTAGCGACCGGTGACGATGTCGATCTTGCCGGTTTCGGAGCGGGAGGTTTCGGCGGCACGGGCGTGGCCATGGCGATTAGCTCGGACACGGTGACGAACTTGAAACCCTTCGCTTCCAATTCCTCGAGGGTGGCGGGCATCGCCTCAATCGTGCCGGGATGAATGTCGTGTGAAAGCACGATCGAGCCGGCGCGCGTTTCCTTCACGATCCGAGCGCAGACTACTTTCGGCCCCGGCCGTTTCCAATCGAGCGGATCGACGTCCCAAAGAATAATTTTATAGCCGAAATCTTTATGCACCCATCGCTTTTGTCGGTCGCTTAAATTGCCGTACGGCGGTCGCATCAAAGTCGGCCGGCTGCCGGTTGCGCTTTTGATTGCATCGTCGGTCTTCTGCAATTGTTGCCGCACACCTTCATCCGAAAGTTTCGCGAGGTTGGGGTGAGACCACGAATGGTTCCCGATCTCATGGCCTTCGCGCGCGGCCCGTTGCACGATCTCGGGATAGGTGTTCACCAGCTCGCCGAGCACGAAAAACGTGGCTTTAATATGATGCGCCGCGAGAAGATCGAGAAGCTTCGGGGTGAGCTGATCGTTTGGCCCGTCATCAAATGTGAGTGCGATGTAGGGACCATCCACGTGCACCCAGTTGAATGTGATTGGGGGTTCGGCGGGCGTCGCCGCCGGTGCTACATCGGGCTTCGTTTTCTGGGAATCCGGCGCTGTTCGGTTGGACTGGCCGGTCGCGCCTTGGACAGAAATTAAAGCGAGAAAAACGAGCAGTCGGAAGGCGCGCATGATTGGAATCGAGAAACGAAAAAGCTGTACTAGCAGAGGGCGCGAGCAACGCAAGAGACGCACTCGCTTCAGTATGTCGATCTTGCGCCCGGCAGCGTTCGAAGCGCTTTTTGGCGATATCGGGGCCAATTCTGGCAGTCAACCTGCTATGTAGGCGTTGACGACCGTGGTGTTGCCGCGCATGGCGCCGAAAGCGTGCGCTCGACTGCAACCGGCTGTCCGCAATTCGTCTTTAGCATGAAAATTCTCCTGGTTGAAGATCATCAGGCCAGCCGCCGAAATTTGCGCCGGCTGATCGAGCAGCGCGGCCACGCGGTTGTCGCTGTGGGGAGCGCGGAAGAAGCGGAGGCCATTTTGGCCAAGGAGGCGTTTCCATTTCTCATTCTCGATTGGATGTTGCCTGGAAAAAGCGGCATCGACCTTTGCCGGCAATTGCGCACACAGCCGAACGGCGATGAATTTTTCATTCTTCTAGTGACGGCGCGTGCTGAGAACACGGACCTGAATCGCGCGCTGGAAGCCGGCGCGAATGATTATCTCACCAAGCCAATCGATATCGGGCTGCTGAACGTGCGGCTTTCCGTGGCGGAGCGGCAAATTGGCGAACTGAGCGAGCGCAACCAGGCGCGGGCCGCGCTCGTGGAATCGGCGCGCACGATGAAGAACATTCTCGAAAACACGACCGACGGATTTTTTGCGGTCGATTACGAATGGAAATTTACTTATCTCAATCCCGAGGCCGAGCTGCTCCTGGGTCGTACGCGCGACGATTTGTTGGGCGAAAAAATTTGGGAAATATTTCCCGCGCTGGTCGGCTCCGATTTCGAGGTCAATTTTCGCAAAGTGGTGGCCGAACAAGTGTCGCTCGAGTTTGAAGCGAGCGATCCCACCGGCCAAACGTGGTTTGAGATGCATGCTTACCCGAGCGGCGGCGGCGCGTCGGTTTTCTTTCGCGACATCACCGAGCGCAAACGGATGGAGGACGAACGGCTGACGACGAGCAAACTCGAATCGCTCGGAACATTGGCCGGCGGCATCGCGCACGATCTGAACAACATTTTGACCGTGATCTCGGGTAACATCGGCTTGGCCCAGATCGAAGCGCCTTCCGAGGCGGGCAACTTGCTTTCTTTTCTCGCGAAGGCGGGCCAAGCCGCGCAGCACGCGGCGCATCTCTCCAATCAGCTGCTCACGTTCTCGAAAGGGGGCTCGCCTCTTAAGAAAATCGTTTCAATTTCCGAGCTGCTCGCGCAGGCGGCGGAATTTTCCCTTTACGGTTCGAACCTGCGCGCGGAAATGATCGTCGCGGCAGATTTGTGGAAAGCGGAAGTCGATCCCAAACAGATCGAGCAGGTGATTAACGCGCTTTTGCTCAATGCGCGTGAAGCCATGCCACAGGGCGGGACCATTGAGGTGCGCGCCGACAACATCGACATAAAAGAAGCGGAAGACGCGCTTCTTCCTGCCGGGCGATATTTAAAAATCGCGATTTCCGATCACGGTTCCGGCGTGCTCGACGATCTGGCGACGAAAATTTTCGATCCATATTTTACAACCAAGCCGAGCGCGAGCGGTCTGGGACTTTCGATCAGCTATTCGATTGTAAAAAAACATGGCGGCCTTCTCCATCTCGAATCGACTTCGACGGAAGGATCGACATTTGCCTTTTATCTTCCCGCCTCAGAGCAGAAAGCGATCGTGCCCGATCAGCGGATCACCGAGCGGAAGTTTCATTTCAATCATCAACGTGTCTTGGTGATGGATGACGAGGCAGCCATTCGCGATCTTACTTCGCAGCTGCTCAGCACGCTTGGCTATGAGGTGACGGTGGTGCCGGACGGAGCGCAGGCGGTGGATCTTTACGGACGCGCTTTGCGTCGCGGCGAAAATTTCAAGGCGGTGATTCTGGATGCGACCATTCGCGGCGGCATGGGCGGAGTGGCGACGATGGAACGCTTGCGATCGCTCGATCCGCAGGTGAACGCGATCATTTGCAGCGGTTATTCAGATGAAGCGGCGCTTTCGGAATTTCTCGCCTACGGTTTCCGAAGCGCGCTGCCCAAGCCGTTTACGCGCCGGGAACTGGCGGATGCTTTGCAGAAAGCTTTCGAAGCGGGCAAGGTAAATTAGCGCGCCCGCGCGATTGTCGATCTTAGCTTTTGCGCAGTTTTTCGAGCGCGGCGATGAAAGATTCCGCTCTTAAGCCCGGCGTATATCCAAGTGCGCCGAGTGCTTTTCCGTCGCTATTCAAAACGATAATGGTTGGGTAGCCTTCCACCCCATATTTTTGCGCAAGCTCTTCGTTCTGTATTTTAACCGGTGTGGGCTGAGCCTTTCTTCGCGGAAAATCCACCTCCATCAGCACGAGGTTCTTGTTCGCGTACTCTTTGAATTGCTGCTGCGAAAAGACCTGGCGGTCTAACACGATGCAATAGCCGCACCAGTCCGAGCCGGTAAAATTAAGAAGGAGCAGCTTCTTATTGGCTTTTGCTTGCCGCTGGGCCTGCTTGAAATCGGTCAGCCAGCTCGACGTCGCTTGCGACGGTGGCGTGGCGTTGGTGGGTCGTTCGCAGCCGATGGTTAGGATCGCGGCCAGCATCGCCAGCCGAAAGATTTTCTTCACGCGTAGAAGTTTCCCTACTTCGCGGCGTGCTGCAAGCAAGTCGAACGCCGGCGCCTAGCGGGATGTCTTCCGCTGGCGTCGCGGCCGTCGATTTGGGCCCGGCGTAATTCAGCCGGGGCGAGAAGAACGATCTAGCGGATGTGACCCGAGACGAGCTTCGTCATCTCGAACATGCTGACCTGGCTCTTGCCGTTAAACACCGGCCGGAGCGCGTCGTCCGCATTGATCATGGTTCTTTTTTTCCTGTCCTGGCAACCGTTCTTCTTGATGTAGTCCCAGAGTTTTTTTGTAAGCTCGGAGCGCGGAATCGGCTTGGAGCCGACAATCGCGGAAAGTTTTTCGTCCGGCTGGACTGGTCTCATGAAGGCGGCGTTTGGTTTACGTTTCGAAGGAGTCTTTTTGGCTGTGGATTTCGGCATAGAGGCTGATTAATCGTTCACTCGTTAGAGGGCAATACTATTTTTTTGAATCGACAAATTAATCTTTGCCTACTGCCGGCGGACAACCAACGCCGCCACATCATCGCCCAATGGGATATCGCCATTTACCTCGGTCACTTTCTCGATGATGTGTTCGAGCAAAGCCTGCGCGCTTGCGCTCTTCGCCCGCATCAAATCCGCCAGCCGCTCGGGCGCAAAACGCCGCTGCTCCGCGGTGGTGCTGCCGTAGAGTCCATCGGTATATAGAAGGAACGCATCTTTTGGCGCGAGGCTCGCCTTGATTTCGGCAAATTGCGGCTGCTCGATCAGCCCGAGCGGCGGCGCCGATGAAGCCACCGATTTGGTTGCGCCGCCTTCGCGCGCGATGAGGAGCGGAGGATGTCCCGCGCCCACCACCGTGATCTCTCCGGTGCCGGGAGCGAGAGCCACGCACATCGCAGTCATGAAAGAGCGCGCGCCAAAAATGCTGCGAAAATCCTCGTTCACCGCCGTCATGATCGCCGAAGGCGAAGTTTCTTCGGCGCTTCCATGCTGGAAAAGCAGTTTCGCCAAGGTGGTGAGTAACGCCGCTGATGCGCCGTGACCGGTTGCATCAGCGATCCAAAAAAGAGTCCGCTCGTCCCGCATGCGCATCCACCCATAAATATCGCCGCCCACTTGAATGACCGGCCGATAACAAGCGGCCACTTCCCAACCTTGGATGTCTGGCGGCTTTTGTGGAATGAGCGACTGCTGGGTGAGACGCGCCGCGGCCAGATCGCGCTCCAGATTGCGGCGCCACGCTTCCAGCTCATCGTTCTGGCGTTGCAATTGCCGCCGCATCGATCGCAACCGCAATTGCGTCTCGATCCGCGCGCGCAAAACGGCGGCGTTAATCGGTTTGGTCACAAAATCATCCGCGCCCGCTTCCAGGCAGAGCACTTCGCTTTCCGTGCCGCTGTGGCCGGTCAACATGATCGTGGGAATTTGCGCCACCGCGGGGTTTTTGTCGGCCCGCAATTGTTTTAAAACTCCTTCGCCATCCAGCTCTGGCATATCGAAGTCGAGCAACAAGAGCGAGGGCGGCTCGGCGCGCACGAGCGCGAGCGCTTCGACACCGCCGGCGCACTCACGCGGCGTGTAACCAGCGCGCGAAAGCGTGCGCAAAAGAAGTTTGCGGCTCGCCGGATCATCGTCCACCACCAGAATTTGTTCCGACGGTTTCATGCGCGCTCCCATTTATGAATCGGAAATAGACCGCCGCCTCATTGTATTTATTCACGAGCGGTGCGTTCCTTTTTCACGGGCTGATTAATATTGTCACCGATTGGACAATGAATTAGAACCAGCGGACACTCGTCTGATCCATTTCTTATGAAACTTTCGCTGTCTTTTGCGCTTTTGGCCGCCCTGATCATCACGTCGTGCACCGATCTGGATCAGCCGCCTTCGCATGCGCGGCGTTCGGTTAGAACTTATCCGTCGGCAGACGAACAACACCCGAATCAACCGGAGCAGCAGCCGTTTAATCCAAACGGTGCGCCTCCGCCCGAAAATGCGGCCGAAAGTTCGCCGCCCACCACGGCCACTGCGGCCGCACCAGCCAAGCCCACCAAGGGCGACGTTCCTTACGGCGTTCCGGTTCCGAACAAGGCCGGCTTCGTCACCAGTCCCTACGCACCGAACCAGGGGTATGTCGATGTACGCGGCTTTCCGCCCGGTACCGAAGTGAAAGACCCTTACACCGGAAAAATTTTCCTCGTTCCCTGACGCAAAATTAGCGAAGGATCAGCGCGCAGGCCTTCGCCAAAACAAGATCGACATAGCGTAATGGAACTACGGGTAAAACGTGCGCCTCGGATTGAGGCCGAGATCAGAGTACCGGGCGATAAAAGCATTTCGCATCGCGCCGCAATCATCGCCGCGCTCTCCAATGGCGTTTGCGTTTTAAAAGGATTTTTGCCGAGCGACGATTGCATGCACACTGTCAACGCACTGCGCGCTCTCGGCATCAAGATCGAGCAGCCCGAGCCGGCTCTTCTCGTCGTGCACGGGAAAAAACGTCTGCTCACGCCGCCGGCCGGCGATATCAATTGCGGAAACTCCGGCACGACCATGCGTCTTCTCGCCGGTCTGCTCGCCGGTCAAAAATTCGAGAGCCGGCTCGTGGGCGACGCATCATTGTCGCGCCGCCCGATGGATCGCGTGATCACCCCCCTTAGACAAATGGGCGCCGATATTATCGCCGAAGGCCCAAACGATACGCCGCCGCTGCGCATCCGGGGCGGCTCGCTCAAGGGAATCGCCTACCGCTCGCCGATTGCGAGCGCGCAAGTGAAGAGCGCCGTCTTGTTGGCCGGTCTTTTTGCGAAGGGAAAAACTTCCGTGGACGAACCTTCCATCAGCCGTAATCACACCGAGCTGATGTTTAATTATTTTCTTATTCGCACTCTGAAAGACGAAGACGGCAGCATTGCCGTTTTTGGTGATCAAGTTCCCGAGTCACGCGATTTCGCTATTCCCGGCGACATTTCTTCGGCCGCATTCTGGCTGGTCGCGGCTGCTGCGCAACCCGGTGGCCATTTGCTCGTGCGCGACATCGGATTAAACGACACGCGCACGGCGTTGCTGGGCGTGATGATTCGCATGGGCGCGCAAGTGCGCGAAGCGGTTGAAGATGTCGAACAACTTGAACCGCGCGGTACGGTGGAAGTTACAGGCGCGCCGCTCAAGGGCACCGTCATTCAAGGAAAAGAAATTCCGCAGCTGATCGATGAATTGCCGATTCTCGCCGTGGCGGGCGCGCTCGCCGAAGGTACGACGATTATTCGCCAGGCGCAGGAATTGCGCGTTAAAGAAACCGATCGCATCGCGGGGATTGCGCACAATTTGCGCACCATGGGCGTGCACGTGAATGAGCTGGCCGATGGGCTCGAGATTCATGGCCGGGCGCCGTTGCGCGGCGCGCGCGTCGCCAGCTTCGGCGATCATCGCATCGCCATGGCCTTTGCTGTCGCCGGACTTTTTGCCGATGGCGAAACGATCGTGCAGGAAGCCGACTGCGTTCGCGATTCCTACCCCGGATTTGAGAAGGCGCTCGAGGAATTCATGAATCCAAAACGCACGGTGAGCACGCCGGTGATCAGCTCGCTCGTCCCCGCGCGTGCCGAGGGAGAATAACTTCCGCGCTTTTTAATTTGGCGCGATTTTTATCGTGATCTCGCACCAGGTTATCGCGATTGACGGGCCGGCCGCATCGGGAAAAAGCAGCGTCGCGCGTGAGCTGGCGCGACAACTTGGTTTCGTTTATGTCAACTCCGGCGCCATGTATCGCGCCTTTACCTGGCACGTTCTGCGGGAACATGTCGATCTTAGCGACGCGGCGCGGATTGCGCAGCTCATCGACTCGGCGCGTATCGTTTGTGATCTCGCCGGAAATGAAGCGCGCATTTTGATCGACGGCGAAAATCCGGCCGATTTTTTGCGCGACGACCGCGTGAATAAAGGCGTTTCGCTGGTGAGCAGCGTGTCGCGTGTGCGCGAAGTGCTCGTCGAAAAAATGCGCTGCTATGCGAATGAGCACGATCTCGTCATGGAAGGTCGCGACATCGGCTCGGTCGTTTTTCCAAACACGCCTTTCAAATTTTACATCGACGCTTCGCCTGAGGTCCGTTTGCAACGCCGCGCTGCCGAAGGTTTGCGCGATGAAATCGCCGCGCGCGATCGGGCCGATTCATCGCGTCGCGCGTCGCCACTGATTATCGCGGAAGACGCTGTCGTGATCGATAGCTCGCATTTGACGATTGAAGGCGTGGTCGCCGAGATGCTCCGGCTCTTGAAAGAGAAAGGGCTCAATCAACTCGCCGGTGATAAATGAATCCCTATTACTGGTTCGTTTACCATCTTGCGCGGCTGATCGGCCGAATCTTTTTCCGTTTTCGCATCATCCATCGCGAACGAATGATTCAGACCGGGCCGGTCATTCTGGCGACAAATCACGAAAGTTATCTCGATCCACCTTTGGCCGGTAACGCATGCGACCGACCCATTTATTTTTTGGCGAAAAAATCTTTGATGCACGTCTGGTGGCTCGGCTGGCTTTTGAAGAAGCTGAATGTCATTCCGGTCGATCAGGAAGCGCCCGATCGGACCGCGCTCAAAAATATCATTCGCATCGTCAATAAAGGGGAATGCGTTTTGGTTTTTCCCGAAGGCGCGCGCACACTCGATGGAAATTTGCAACCGGCCCTGCCTGGTGTCGGGTTCGTCATTGCCAAAACGCTCGCGCCGGTCGTCCCGATGCGCATTTTCGGTGCGCACGAAGCGCTGCCGCGCGGCGGCGGATTTAGTTTTCACCCGATCACCATCGTGGTGGGCGAGCCGATTATTTTCACGCCGGCCGATCTCGAACCGCGCACGAAAGATCTTTATTTGCGGTTGAGTCAGCGCGTCATGGACGCGATCGCGGTGATCCAGTTTGAATAAGGCCGGCGGTTGCGCGTGATCGTTCGCGCTTCGATATTTCCGGCTGTGGATTCTCCAGCGCCGCGGCGTGGTCTTATATTAATGATGGTAGTGGTTATCGCGCTCGCACTACTCGCGCTTTACGCAAATGTGCAGAGAGTTCGCCGCGACAAGATCGACATAGTGACATTCACCCCGGGTTCCGCCCCATCGCCCTCTGCTTCTCCAACGCCTTAATTGATTTCGAATAACGAAAGATAACCGCGGTCTAACTCACGATGAAAAAGTTTTGCATTATTCCCATGTTGGTAGCGCTCACGCTTTTAGTTTCCTGCGGAAAACAGCAGACCGAAGAGGAGAGCAGAGCTGAGATCGATCGCGAAGTGCAACAAAAACTCGACGCCCAACATCAGGTTGAAGATCAGCAAAAACTTGCCCAAGAAAAAGCGGATCTCGATGCGCGCGAAAAGGCTTTGGCTGAAAAAGAAAGCTCTCCGGTTGAGGAATCGCGGTCCCGCACCGAGCGAACGGAACGCGTCACGCGCGAAATGCCGGAGAGCCGCGGCTCGAAATCTTACGACATGTTTTACACCAGGCTTGAGCGTTACGGCGATTGGCGCGAGACGTCCGATTACGGCTACGTCTGGCAACCGCGCGAAGCGCAATCGCGCACCTGGCGGCCTTACACAAATGGCCACTGGGTTTACAGCGATGCCGGTTGGACCTGGGTCTCGGAAGAGCCGTTCGGATGGGCCGCTTATCATTACGGTCGTTGGGTGCGGCTGCGCAATATCGGTTGGATTTGGGTTCCGGGCGATGAATGGGCGCCGGCCTGGGTTTCCTGGAGAACCAGCAACGAATACGTCGGCTGGGCCCCGCTCCCTCCCGAAGCGCGCTTCGATCGACGCACCGGCATCCACAAATGGGCCGACAATTATTACGACATCGGCCCCGATCAATATTGTTTCGTCGCGCAAAATGAATTCGGCTCGCAACGAGTCGAGCGCGCCGTCGTTGCGGTGGAACGCAACGTCACCATCGTTAACCAAACGACTAACGTCACCAACATCACTTACAGCAACACGACCGTTATTAATCAAGGGCCGAGCTACGACGAAATGCGTGCGCACAGCCGCGAACCGATCCAGCGTTATCGACTCGAGCGGCGCAGCGACGTAAATGATCAATCAGAACGCGCGGTGGTGCGCGGCGAAGTTTTAGAAATCTCTGCGCCGACGATCACCGCGCAAATCACGCAACGGCCGCGCACGACGAAAGCGCCCATCTTGCAGGTATCGGTGGAGCGTGATTGGGCCGGCGGTAATCAACCGGCCGCACAGCAAGCCCGTGCCAAAATGAAAGCGGAAGCGGCCCCGCCGGCCGATGCGCCGCCGAAAACATTTGTGAAGCCGGAGACGACTGCCAACGCGCAAGCTGCTCCCACCGCTGCAGCAAGCGCTTCCACATCGACCACAACATCGACAGCCGAAACCTCGGCCACAGTTTCGTCAACCCCACCGACACGCAGTCGCGCCAGCGTGGCGCCGGTGGCGAGCGCGAATCCCACGGTAGCGATCACCGCAACACCGACGGCGACGGCTACCGCAACACCGACGCCTCGGCCGCGCGCTTCGACCACGCCGATTCCAACCTCAACTCCGAGTTACACCGAATCTCCGACTGCAAGATCGACAACCAGTTCCGCCGCCAGCGCAACCCCAGCGATTACGCCTGATCGCACCATGCAAAATCGTCAAATGGAGCAGCGGCTAAAAGCGCAAGAGCAGCAGCGCAGACACGAAGAAAAACTCTCGGCGCAGCCGCGCATGCAGAACGAGCGCAAAACCGGCGGATCGCAATTTGAAACGCCGCCGCCTGCGACGACACCGGCAAGTTCGCTTGCTCCAACTGCCACGCCCTCGGCCACGAACACTCCGAGTAGCACGATGAATGAGTCGGCGGCTGCTCCCTTTGCTCCAACCGGAAAAAACAAAAAGCAAAACAAACCGGAACGCGCCGCTCCTGCCGAAGAAGCAGCTAGCGTTACACCATCACCATCGGCCAGCGTGAGCGCGGCGACATCGTCCACAACGAGCGCTTCCTTGCCAGCAGCCGAGAACGAAAAGAAATTCCAAAAGCAAAAGCACGAGCGTGGAAAATTTGGCGCGGCAGACTCAAGCCCCACTCCAACTCCGTCACCGACGCCATAAGAAGTTTATGTCGATCTAACGCGCTCTGCGTTGCTGGCAGCTAAACTGCGCGCGTATTCGAGCGTGTCGATTGCGTCGACAGTTTTGTCGCGCCGGATCGCTTTGATCCGCGGAAAACGCAGCGCCAGTCCGCTCGCGTGCCGCGCGCTCGGCTGGATCGAATCGAACGCGACTTCGAGCACGACGTCCGGTTTCACTTCACGATAACGCCCGCGATTCACAATCGTGTTCTGCGTGAAATGTTCGGTCAGCTCCGCGATCTCGAGATCGGTCAATCCGCTGTAAGCTTTGCCGATCGGCAAGAGCTCACCGCTGGTTCCATCGCGCACCGCGAAAGTGTAATCGCTCAGCACGTGATTGCGTTTGCCGTGCCCGAGCTCGGCCGCGACCACCACCACGTCGAGAGTCGCCAGCTCTTTTTTTAATTTGAACCAAAACATTCCGCGCCGGCCCGGCGAATAGAAACTTTCCGGATCCTTCACCATCAGTCCTTCATTCAAACGGCGGCGCGCTTGCTGAAAAATATTTTCAATCTCCGCGGCGGAATGCGCCGGGAAAGTTTCTGCGATCTGAAATTGTGGCGGCATGTCGATCTTGCGCAGCAAATCGCGCCGCTCGCGCAACGGCGTTTTCAAAAGGGAGCGGCCATCCAGCCAGAGCAAATCGAACGCGACAAAAACCACCGGCACTTCGGCGGAAGCAGTGGCGAATAAATCTGCGCCTTCGCTTTTTCGGCCGAGCCGCTTTTGCAGATCGAAGAACGTCAGTTTTTTTCCGTGCTCGAACGCGATGATCTCGCCATCGAGGATAAGATCGACATGAAACTTTCGCGCTTGCTCGGTGAGCTCGACAAATTGATCGGTCATGCGGCGCAAATCGCGCGAAAAAATCTCGACGCGATCAGCGCCGCGATGCAGTTGCGCGCGAATCCCATCGAACTTGTCTTCGACGAAAGCAGTTTTCGCGTTTTCAAATCGCAACCAAATTGCGTCCGCCGTCGGCTCGGGACTTGCCAGCATGCATTTGATCGGGCGAAAGATCGACAATTCGGCGCGATGTAATTCATTACGCGAAGCGAGCGAAGCCGTCGCGCCGATATCGCCGAGAAGCATGTTCGCTTCCTTCACGTCATCGAGCGGCGCATCGAAAGCTTTGGCGATCGCTTCTTCGACAAGGCCTTCACGCAAACCGATCCGAAGATCGCCGGTCAAAATTTTGACGACGTATTGGCCTTCACGCGCGGACAAGATCGACAATCGTTTTTGCAGCAGCTCGGTCTTAGCAAGCGGACCGCGCGCTCGTTGCAGCTCTTCGAAAAGGTTTCGCGAATCGAGAATTGAAAATGGTTCGGGTGAAGTGCGGCCATCGAGAGTTTCAAAAGCAGTTTTGCCGGCGTCGCCGTGGCTCGACGCGATGCGACGAAATTCCGCGTCGCTCAATTTACTCGCGCCGTTGAGCGCGCGATGAATTACGGCCCAGCCAACTTGCAACGTGCGCAAATCGCTTTGCGGAAATGCGCGCCCGGTCAAATAAATCGTCGCGATGGGAAGCTGCGCCGGATCGAGCGCGCGCAAATAATCTGCGAGCAGGCGCACCTTCTCCAGTTTCGCCGGAGTCGCCGCAATTTGTTCGCCGACTTTCGCAAATGCGCAGAATTCGGAATCAACTTCAGGAGTTGATTGTCGATCTTGCGGCGCGATCGCGACCGCGCGGAAAGTTCCCAAAGTTAGCTCCATCTGATTTTCTTCGCTCAACGCCCACGCTTCCACGCCGCGATCGCGCAGATCGCGCGCGAATTGCGCGGCGAATCCGTGCAACGTGAGCACGCGTTGCGGTTTTACAAGATCGACATAACGCAGGAGATCGTCGTAATCGGCGTGATCGGAAAGTGGGAACGCCGCGTCCACTTGATAGCGATAAATCGCGTTCGGCTCGACCGCCCAGCCGCTGATCATGGCGACGCGTTTGCGCGGAATTTTCTCGAGCATGCGCGAACGGTTCGCGCTCGGCGGGCAAATGAGAACTTTTCCGGCAACAGCGTTCGCGTTGTAGCGCTCGTATTTGCAAAACGATTGGCCGAACTGTTCGTAGATTCGCGTCATTCGAAAAACGGAGCCGTGCAACATCGGGGTGAGACCGGCATCGCCGAGCGCGCAAAGAATTTCCTGCGCTTTGCCTAACGAGTACCCGAGGAGCACTGGCACTTCGCCTTCATCGATGGCGTCGCGACAAAACGCGACGATTTGCGCAATGACTTCGTCGGTCGGCGGCAATCGATATCGCGGCAGGCCGTAGGTTGTCTCCATGACGAGCGTTTCGGCATGCGTCCATTCGGCCGGCTCCGCTGATTGGCCGTGGCGCAATTTGAAATCTCCCGTGTAAAGGATCGAGCCGTCGTCGGTTTCGAGAAAAAATTGGGCGGAGCCGAAAATGTGGCCGGCGGGAAGCAGCGTGACATCGAGACCGTGCACTTTGCTTCGTTGGCCAAAGGCGAGGACATGTTCCTTGCGCGTGCCGGGCATGCGCGCCTGCATCAGCCGCGATGTCCGTTCGGAGACGATGATCTCGTTGTGCGCGGCGATGTGATCGCTGTGCGCATGCGAAACGAAGGCGAACGGTTTCGCGTCCCACGGATCGAGCCAGACATTTTCTTTCGGCAAATAAATGCCGCGCTCGTATTGCACCGCGATCACGCGGAAATCTTAGCATGAACTTTTCGAGGCGCTTTGATGGGCGGCGCGCATTGACAGGGCAGGGCGAACGCGATTTCATAAGCGCGCGAATGAAACGGCTGGCCGCAATTTTTATGTCGATCTTGTTGTCGAGCGCGGCGGTGCGCGCAGCCGACCAGGCGAAGCTTCTGCCGAAAGTGACTCCGTTGCCGGTGGCGTTGAGCGATGATTTTCAGTTTCGCAAAGTGAAGCTTTTTTTCCTGGATGAGAAAGCGCTCAGCCGAACAAAAAAATCCGGCGCAACTCCAGGAGCAAAAGGCGGCACGGCCGGCGCCGGCGAGAAGACGAGCAAATCGAAATACGCCAAAGGCCAGGACGCGTCGATCCAGTTTGAGCGCAAGTATCGCCTCTTCGGCGCAGTCACGTTGCTCGATCAACGGCAGCGGGTCGGAAATTATTTCGACTTTTTCTGGCGAACGAAACGGCCGGCAAACCTGACGGTGCGGCTGGAGTATCGACAGGAGAAATTGCACTCACTCGTGCAGGCGAAGGAGCTTTATTATCCAAATGCGAAAGGCAATATGAAGTCCGAGTTCACCGTGATCGGCGACGATTATTTCGATGACGGCGCGGTGATGGCGTGGCGTTGTTTGTTAATCGAAGACGGCAGGATCGTGGCGATGAAGCGTTCGTATCTCTGGGAATAATGCGCTGGCGTCGGCGGGCTGGTTTGACACTCTCCCGCGCGATCTTATACTTCTCATCTCAGTCGTGCAGTCGTCTATTCAAGTTGGGGTAAATGGGCCGGCCGTGTGGGTGCGAGTAGAAGGCAAGGGCAGCTTTCTTAACAGCGGCAGTTTCAAAGAGTTTGCCCGTGAAATGGTGGATCGCGGATTCCGCGACTTCGTGATCGATCTGTCCAATTGCCAGTCGATGGATTCCACTTTCATGGGCACGATGGCCGGCGTGGCGTTGCGCTTGAAAGAAATCGGGCACGGACATCTGCATGTGGTGCATTGCGGAGAGCGTAGCCGCGAATTGCTGACCGGGCTCGGGCTCGATCAGATCTTCAGCATTCACGCCAACGGCTCGGCTGCTCCGGACTGTGCGGCGCTCAAGCGCGAAGCGGCCGCCGCTTCCGCCGGCCCGAATAAGCTGGAGACTAAAAAGGAAATGCTCGATGCGCACGAGGCGCTCTGTGAGGCCGCCCCGCAAAATCTTTCTCGGTTCAAAGACGTCCTCGATTACCTCAAGCAAGACCTCCATCACGAGAAAGCCTCGAATTAAGCTGGCCCTTTCTTCATGCGGCCAACTTTTCTTCTCGCGCTTTTATTCGCGTCGCTGGCCGGTTGGGTTTTTACCGCGCTAATTCTTTTTCGGAAAAACCGGCAACTCGAGCGGGCGAACGAAGAAATCCAGGTTGAAGAGACCCTTGTCTTCGATTTCCTCCATGGTTTAGGGGAAGCGTTTCGCGAAACCATTCGGCCAGCCGATCTGCACCGGCTCATCGTGGAAGGCGCGACGCGCATTCTCGATGCGCACGGCGGCGCGCTCTACATGGTGGAACGTGCCACCGGAAAACTCGCGCCCGTTTTTGTCTCGAAAGGTTGCCCGCCACTTTTCGATGTCCCGGCGAATATTCTGCAGCAGGCCGCTTCCACGCCGGTCGCGCTGGAGGAATATCTTCGCACACGCACGATCGCCTCCGGCGAAGGATTAATCGGGCGCGTTTGGCAAAACGGGCAACCGCTAGTGATAGCCGATTTGGCCGATGCGCCGGAGCTGGTAAAATTGCGCGACACTTCATTTGGCACGACATCGGTCATGATCGCGCCGCTGCTTTACGGTCAACAAAAAATGGGCGTGCTCGCCGTCGGCAACGGGCCGAAGAGCGCGGATTTCACGCAGAGCGATTTTGTTGTCTTCAAATCGATCTCCGAGCAATCGGCCTTCGCGCTTTACAACGCGATCATTTATTCGCAAGCGAACGAAAAGAAGCGGCTCGATCACGATCTGCAAATCGCGCGCGATATTCAACGCGTGCTCCTGCCGGCGGAGCCGCCGTCCATCAACGGTTTCGAGATCAGCGGCCTCAACATTGCCGCCAGCCAAGTGAGCGGCGATTACTTTGACTACATCAAAGTGGACGACAAACGCCTCGGCGTGGCCATTGCCGATGTTTCGGGCAAAGGCGTTCCCGCATCGCTCATCATGGCGATCTGCCGCAGCACGTTGCGCAGCCAGGCAGCGGGGAATCCTTCGCCGGCCGATGTCTTGTCGAAAGTGAACCGCCAGCTTTATCCCGACATCAAGGAAGACATGTTCATCAGCATGGCCTACATCGTTGTCGATCATGCGCACGGCGGCGTCACCATGGCGCGTGCCGGGCACGACGCGCCGTTGCTCGTGAAACAAAATGGACAAACCATCACGCGTTTGAAGCCGCCGGGAATGGTCGTGGGAATTGACAGTGGGAACGTGTTCGATAGGGTCACCGGCGATTTCGCGGTCGCGCTCGAGAAGGATGATTGCCTCGTTCTTTACACCGACGGAGTGACTGAAGCGCTCGACGCGAACGGCGATGAATACGGACCCGAGCGCATGATTCAATCGGTGCGCGAAAGCGCAATGGAGGGCGCGGCGGCAGTGATCAACCGGATCATTGAGGACTTGCGCAAGTTCACCGGCGCCCAGCCGCAAAATGACGACATAACTTTGATCGTGATTCGCAAAACATGAAAAAAATTCCAGTAACGGACGAAAAAGACGCGGAACAAACCAGCGACGCGGCGACAAGATCGACATCTCCCGAGTCGGCCGCCGAGCAGAACGAAGGCGACGATCCGATGGCCGGACTGCAAGCTGATCTCGATCGCTTTCGCGATCTCGCTTTGCGCAGCCAGGCTGATTTCGAAAATTACAAAAAGCGATGCGCGCGCGAAAAAGAAGACGCCATCAAGTACGCGAACAGCTCATTGCTCGAGCGGCTCATCGCGATCGTCGATAATTTCGAGCTGGGACTTTCGGCGGCGCGCGAAGCGAGCGAAAAATCACCCATTTATTCCGGCATGAGCATGGTTCTGAAACAGCTCCAGGATTTTCTGGCCGAGAACGGACTTCAACCGATCGATGCCGAAGGAAAAAAATTCGACCCGAACTTGCATGAAGCAATCGCGCACGAGCCCAGCGATGAAGTGCCGGAAGAAACCGTGATTCGCCAAACGCGCCGCGGTTATCGATACAAAGATCGTTTGCTGCGGCCTTCCGCGGTCGTTGTTTCGAGCGGACCGGCAAAGTAATTGCTCGTTTGCCTGAGTAAGAGTTGAAGAAATGCCGACGACGAAGCGCGATTATTACGAAGTTCTGGGTGTCGCTCGCAATGCGTCGGGCGACGAAGTGAAGCGCGCGTACCGCAAGCTCGCGGTGAAATTTCATCCGGACAAAAATCCGGACGATCCGCACGCCGAAGAAAAATTCAAAGAACTCGGCGAAGCGTACGACGTACTCATGGATGCGGACAAACGCGCCGCCTACGATCGGTTCGGGCATGCCGCTTTTGCGCAGGGCGGCGGTTTTGGGCGCGGCGGATTCCACGATCCGTTCGACATTTTCCGCGAAGTTTTCGGCGGCGGGGGCGGCGGCGGAATCTTTGAAACATTTTTCGGTGGCGGCGGCGGCGGAACGCGCGGTGAAGATCGACAACGCGGTTCCGATTTGCGTTACGACATGCAAATCACGCTCGAAGAAGCAGCCTTTGGCGCGGAGAAAGAAATCGAAGTGCGCAAGCTCGACACTTGCGACAAATGCGCAGGCAAAGGCGCCGAGCCCGGCTCGCGCACGATCAATTGTCCGGCCTGCGGCGGCCGCGGCCAGGTCGTTAGCTCGCGCGGATTTTTTCAGGTCTCGCAAACTTGTCCGCGTTGCCGCGGCGTCGGCCAGATCATCGAGAAACCTTGCCGCCAATGCGAAGGCGAAGGCCGCGTCGAAAAACCGAGCCGCATTAAATTAAAAATTCCGGCCGGTATTCCGGATGGGTCGCGCCTGCGTTCATCAGGCAACGGCGAGGCCGGCATTCGCGGCGGCGCGCAAGGCGATCTCTACGTCGTCATCCACATTAAGGAGCACGAAATTTTTCAGCGCGAGGAAGACAATCTTTATTGCGATGTGCCGATCGTCTTCACGGTCGCGGCGCTCGGCGGCGAAGTGGCCGTGCCCACGCTCGAGGGCAAAGCAAACGTGAAAGTCCCGGCCGGCACGCAAAGCGGACAGATGTTCAAGCTGCGGGGCAAAGGCGTGCGCAATGTCAACGGCCGCGAGCGGGGCGATCTTTTTGCGCGCTTGATCGTGGAAGTCCCCACGCGCCTGAACGCCGAGCAACGGCAAAAGCTCAGCGAGTTCGCCAGTCTCACGCGCGAAGAAAATACGCCGATGCGCAAAAGTTTTTTCGAGCGCGCGAAAGAATTCTTTCATTAACCGCCGTCGACAAGATCGACATAAAACTTCAAGACGTGCGCGGCGCGCGTCTCGTGCGAATCTTGTTCGTATGAAAGACGAAACGAAAATCAGTCGCGAACGGATGGTCGAATTGCTCAACGAAGATCTGGCCCGCGAATATCAGGCGATCATTGCCTACGTCATTTACAGCCAGATGTTGAAGGGCGCCGAATACAATCACATCGCGCAGGAATTGGAAACGCATGCCGGCGAAGAGCTGCAGCACGCCATTCAAATCGCGAAACAGATCGATTACTTCAACGGCGAGCCGGCGAGTAAGCCGAAAGAAGTGAAAGTTTCTGACAAACCGAAAGAGATGCTGCGGTTCGATCTCGAGAACGAGCGGCAGACGATCATGAATTATCGGCAGCGCATTCGGCAGGCCGATGCCATGGGCGAATTCGCGCTCGGCGAAGTCTTGCGCGAAATCATCGCGCAGGAACAGGAACATCTCCAGGATTTGGCCGACGCGCTCGGCATCGACACGCCGAAGATCGAGTAATTGCAGATTTAAAATTGCAGATTGCAAATTGGTTTGTAGCGCCGCCGGCTTCTGCCAATTTGAAACTTGAAATCTTCAATCTGCAGTGTCGATGCATCGATTTTATATTTCGCCTAACGAGTGGAACCCCGACGCGCTCGTGTTGCGCGAAGCGGAAGCGCATCATGCCCGCGATGTGCTGCGCTTAAAGGGCGGCGATAAGGTGGTCGTTTTTAACGGGCAGGGTCGCGAGATTACCGCGGAGATTGTCGATCTTAGCCGTGACGAAATTCGCTTGCGCAAATTGCACGAAGCGCAGACGCCGCCGTTGCCTTGTCGCATCACGCTCGGCCAGGCCGTTCCGAAAGGAAAAAACATGGACCTGATCGTGCAGAAAGCGGTCGAGATCGGCGCGGCCGAAATCGCGCCGTTGATTTCGCAGCGCACGATTGTCGATCTTGATGAAAAAGAAGCGGCGCAGAAACAAACGAAATGGCAAACGATCGCGCTGGAAGCGGCCAAACAATGCGGACAGAACTGGCTCCCGCAGATCCACGCACCGCGCAAGATCGACAAGTTTTTTTCCGATCTAAATTCTGTAGCGGCGGTCTATGACCGCCGAAATAAAGAAAGTTCCGACGCTCATAGAGGGCTGCTACAACAGCTTCGTTTGATTGGCTCGCTGCAATCGGACGCGCAACATTTGAAAAAGATTCTCACCGAATATCGCGAACAACACGGCGAGCGACCGGCCAGCGTGTTGGTTCTCGTCGGGCCGGAAGGGGATTTTACGCCGGCGGAATTGGCGCTGGCGCGCAGTCACGGCTGCCGCCCGATCACGCTCGGGCCCATCATTTTGCGCGTGGAGACGGCGGCGATTTATTGCCTGAGCGTTTTGTCGTACGAATTGCTGGCGTAGCTGGCCGCGCGGGCGGCCTGTTTTTCCTTAAAAAAAGTAGCGAAAAAATGCGCAAAAAGTGTTGACATCGACCCGTCAAATCGTCACTCTGGCCATTCCGGTAAATTAGCTTCGTATCAATTCTATGAAAAATGGGACATTCAGTCGGGCGTCAAAATCCTCCGTTTCAATCGCAATCGCAGCCGCATTTCTGATTTCAAGCGGCGCAGTTTTTGGTCAGCACAAAGCGAGTTCGACTGGAAGCGGCTTCGTGACTTTACCGGCTGGGCCGATCAGCGGCGGCGGTGGTGGAAATCATACCGATGCGATAATTGAGTGGGCGAATGTCGGCACCGATTGGGCAACTGGCAGCAACTGGGTGGGCGGAACAGCGCCAGCTGATAGCACGTCTACTGATATTGCATCATTTGGAATACAAAATGGCTCGCCGGTAAATCCAGTCTTGGGCGCGGCGCGGAGCGTGAACGGCGTTTCTTTTTTGTCAGGCGCATTTTCTTACACCATCAGCGGGTCCACTCTCACTATTGGTAACGGCGGCATTTCGGATTCGGCTGCTAATACCGAAACATTCTCCAACACTCTCAGAATTAGTGCCAGTCAGACGTGGACTAACAATGGCGGCCTTTTAGATTTCACGGGCACCGTAGATTTAAATGCGACTGCGGCTACAGGGCGCACTTTGACGGTAACGGGCTCTGGTAATACGACGTTCGATGGGGTCATTCAGAATTCATTTGCTAGCAGCACCGGTAATTTGACTTACACGGGCACAGGTATTCTGACCCTAAATGGTTTAAATACTTACACAGGAACAACCACTCTTAGCAGCGGTACCGTTGCTATCGGTAACAACAGCGCGTTCGGTACAAGCGGCGTTACCCTTGGCAATACGACCTTGCAGGCGGTAGGTGCATCTCGTTCGCTGGCGAATAACGTGACGTATACAGCCTCAACTGGCGCTACGGTTTCCGGATCGCAGAACTTAACATTCACCGGCACTTGGACGGACACTGCAAGCAGAACATTAACAAATAACATGACCTCGGGCGTAACCCTTACGCTCGCTGGCAACGTGTTCCTTTCAGATAACAACACTACTACCACTCGCCGTCTTACGATTAATGGTAGTGGGAATACGGTAATCAGCGGCGTGATTGCGAATAATAACTTCGGAAATACTGTCGCGGCGGGACTAACTTACAGCGGCTCGGGTAGCCTCACGCTTTCTAATACGAACACTTACAGCGGCGGCACTATCGTGAGTGGTGGCACCTTGGTAGCGACTGCTACGGGCGCGCTTGGCACTGGCAATGTTAGTTTAACCGCATCGCCGGTAACGCTTACTCTACAGGGCGCATCGACGAATTATATCGGGGACACAGCGAATCTCAGCATCCTCGCCGGCCAAACCATTAACCTTAATTTTAGCGGGACTGATACGATCGGAGCCTTGATTGTCGATGGCGTTTCCCAGCCGCTGGGAACTTATGGGGCCGGTGCCACCAATCCGGACGGAGACTTTAATGGATCAGGGTTTCTTCTTGTCACGGCCGTGGTCGCGGTTCCCGAGCGTTCTACCTGGACGATGCTCGTGATGGGCGCGGCATTGTTGCTCGGTGTGCAACGTTGGCGCCGGCGCCGGACGAGCTAAAGCAAAGATCGACATAAACTTTTAAACGCCTCTTCGAGAAATCGGAGGGGCGTTTTTGGTTTGGTGTAGCAACGGCCCTGCGGGCCGTTGATTGAGGACGTGGCTACACGGGGCGGAATTGTATGCGTCCGACAGGTAACGATTGTGCGTAAAAGTCATACAAACGGGATTGACACCAATTTTGCGTTCCGGCAAGATCGACAACCCTCCAACTCGCTGCTTATAAAACTATGAAAATCGGGATGATCTCACGGGCCTTAAAATTTTCTTTCACGTTTTCAGCCGTCGCCACGCTTTTGTTTTTTAGCGGCGCGACGTTCGCCGGATTATCGCCGGTGAGTCCGGATCACGACGGTTTTGAAATTCAACCGAATCCACCGATTAGCGGAGGCGGCGATGGAAATCATTCGGACACGCAACACGTGTGGGCAAACACGGCCAGCGATTACAATGCGAACGGCAGTTGGGCGGCGACCGCGCCCGCCGCAGGAGATGTGGGCGCTTTTAATACTGCGCCGACGATGCAACCGGTCCTGACCAGTTCGCTTTCAAATGCTGGCCTCTTTTTTTCCGCCATCTCGGGCTATGACCTTTCGGCTTCGGCAGGAGCTACTCTTACGCTGACGGGCGTTGCGACCAGCGCGGGCGGCGCGGAAGCGAGCAATTCAAACGCTGCTGCGATCGGTGCGACTAACGTAAGCGGCAGCAACACAATCGATGCGCCGATATTCTTGTCGCCAGCGAGCGGTGTTCAATCGAGTTTCGTTCAATCGCCGGGCGGCACGCTGATAGTGAACGGCGCGATCTCAAGCGCCCTGGGAATAAATCTGAGTCTTCGTGGCGGCGGAACGATTCAGCTCAATGGAGCTAATTCATTCACGACTGCGTCGATCGATACCGCTAACGAGACGGTCATTCTCGGAAACGATAGCGCGTTGGGCGTCGGATCTTTTGTCATAAATAACACATCGACGCTTCAAGCGAGCGGTGGCCCGCGGTCGATTGCGAATCCGATTTTCTTTAATGGCAACACGACCATTAGCGGCACGAATGCCTTCACTTTCACCGGACCGGTTGCGGCTCAAAATTCAAACAGCCGCACGCTCACGGTGACGAACACCGGTGGCGTAACATTTAACGGCAGCGTTGCGCTTGAAGAGGTCGGCGCGTCGGCGGGCCGCGGGCTCATCATTAACGGTAATTCGCCGGTCACATTCAACGGCGTTATATCGAATGGCGACAGCGCGGCCGCGTTCCTGAAATATTCCGGGACCAGCACATTGACGCTGAACAACTCGAACACCTTTTCGGGCGGATTTTCCGCCACCGCTTCAGGCGCCGCGATCAACGCGAACGCGGATGGTGCGCTCGGCCTCGGCAACGTGAGTCTAACGGCGGGCTTGATTACGCTGACATTGCAGAATGGTGTGACCCAAAACTACATCGCTGATTCGGGCAATCTTAGCATCGTTACCAACGACACGGTGAATCTAAATTTCGTCGGCGTGGATACAATCGGGGCGTTGATTGTGAACGGCGTTTCCCAACCGCTCGGACTTTACGGAGCGAGCGCGACTAATCCGAATGGAGAGTTTAGCGGCACTGGGCTTCTGCTCGTGACGGCGATCGTCGCCGTTCCCGAACATTCCACTTGGACAATGCTCGTGATGGGCGCGGCCCTGCTGCTCGGCGTGCAACGCTGGCGCCGACGCCGAACGATCTAAATCAAAAGATCGACATCTTCTTTTTCAAAGCGCCTCTCTGAGAAATCGGAGAGGCGTTTTTGTTTCCGCGTGACATCAATAAATGTACGGCTTCGAAAGCGCGAAGGCGTTCTTGATTAATTCTAACCGCGGCTTTGCGCTTTCCTCGGCGATGATGACTTCCACGACGTCGAACCGGAAAAGGATTTCCGGATTGTCGAGCAATCGCAGCCAGGCGAGACCGCCGCGCGAGATTCGATTTTGTTTATCTCGATCCACCGCGTCAAACGGGCGGCCGAAATCTTCCCGCGTGCGCGTTTTTACTTCAACAAAAACGAGCGTGTCGTCATCGCGGCAAACCAGATCGATCTCGCCGCCGCTGCGCCCGCGAAAATTGCGGTAAAGAATCTTGTAACCGCGTTCCCGCAAAAATTTCTCGGCCAATCTTTCGCCACGCCGCCCGCGCTTGAGATGCTCAGGCGATTTCCTGGAGCGCGAGAAGCGGCTGCGCCACCGGTTCGAAAGATCGACGATGGATTGGACAAGGCCCGAATTCATGGAGTTTGGCGAGGTGCAGCTCGGTGCTGTAACCCTTGTGCTGGCTGAAACAATATTGCGGAAATTGCGCGCAGAATTCACGCATCAAATTGTCGCGTGTCACTTTCGCGATCACGCTCGCGGCCGCGATGCTCAGGCTGTAGCAATCGCCATCGATGATTGCGGTTTGCGGCAGCGGAAATGGATAAACCGGCAGGCCGTCGATGAGCGCGTGCTCCGGCGCCGCCGTCAGCGCGGCGATGGCGATGCGCATAGCCTGATGACTGGCGCGCAGAATATTGATGCGATCGATCTCGAGGTGATCGACCACGCCGATGGCCCAGACGATCTCGATGTTGTTCGTAAGATCGACATAAATTTCTTCGCGCAGTTCCGGCGCGAGCTGTTTCGAATCGTTCAGCCGGCGATGCCGAAACTTTTCCGGCAAAACGACGGCCGCGGCCACGACCGGGCCGGCGAGTGCGCCGCGACCGGCTTCATCAATCCCCGCGATGCGCGCGATGCCGATGGCGCGCAATTTTCTTTCGTGACGAAAACCGCAGCGCCGATACATCCGCGGTAAGATTACACAGATTTTTGCGGTTGTAGCAACCGGCCTGTGGCCGGTTTCGGACGTCGCACAGCGACAGTGGCTACATTTTACTCTTCGCGAACCGCGGTCGCTTCTTTGCCTTTTCGCGTGCGGAGATAGTTCAGTTTTGCGCGGCGAGCTTTGCCTTCTTTTTCCACTTCCACTTTCGCGATGCGCGGCGAGTGCAATGGAAAAACGCGCTCCACGCCTTCGCCGTAAGAAATGCGGCGCACGGTGAAAGTCTCATTCAAGCCGCGGCCTTTTCGTCCGATCACGATGCCGGCAAAAATCTGGATGCGTTCCTTGTCGCCTTCCACCACGCGGGTGTGCACGCGCACGCCGTCGCCCACGCGAAACGGCGTCACATCGGTCTTCTGTTGTTCCTTCTCAATTGCGTCGATGATGCGGTTCATAAAAATTCAAAAGTAGAGGCCTGCCACGCCGTAGCCTTGGCGGAGGCGGGCGAACATCTTCAATCGGACACCGCCCAAATGCAACTGGAAGATGTCGATCTGCCGGCCGCCTAGGGATTGATTGACAGAGAGCGCCCCAATTGATAGGCCAGTCATCGTCATGAAACCATTCCGCCATGCCGTCGCCCTTTTTGTGGCGTTCTCTTTCTGTGTCTTGTCGATCCAAGAGCTGCGCGCTCGCGATATTTTATATGGCGCGATCGGCGGCGGCATATTGAGCGACCTGTTTATTTTAAATCCGGCCAACGGTTCAGTGGTGACGACTCTCGGCCCCACCGGTTTTTCCATCAGTGGGCTGGCCTTTGATCCAACGACCGGCATCCTCTACGGCTCAACCGCGCGGGACTTGGTGTCGAGTGGCAGTTTGATCACACTCAATCCAATTACTGGAACCGGAACGCTGGTGGGCAGCTTCGGAGTCCCCAATCACACCATGGCGGACATTACGTTCCTGCGAAATGGAACATTATTTGGGTGGGCTGAGCCGAGCAGGGATGATCTTCACACCATTAACAAGGCGACGGGGGCAGCGACGTCGGTCGGTAATTCCGGGCTGGGCACGTTCGGTTCCGGTCTGGGCGCGAACTCTCAGGACACTATTTTTCTCACTGGTAACGGCGCCCGTGGGGCGCTCCGAGTCGTGGATAAGAATACTGGGCTAACTACGGTCGTGGCGACACTGTCCGGAGCGCCGCTCCCAAATGCCGCGGTGAACGCTTTGGCTTTCGACAGCAAGGATACCTTGTATGGCATTAACGGTGGCGACTTCGGCCCCGGCGCCCCGGCGCACCTCGTCATCATCAACACGGTCACCGGCGTCGTGACGGACTTGGGCATAACGTTAAATGGTATGGACGCTCTCGCGTTTCTGTTCACAAACGATCCAGAAGAGTTCGCCGCGATTTATGAGGCCGGCTTTTCGCAGGCCACCGTCGGCGCGCTTAATCTGCAACGGCGCATGGATGACATTCGCGCCGGTTCGCGAGGTTTTTGCGCGGATGGTTTGCAGATGACGACAAACAGCAGCGGCAAAGATTTCAGCGGCGGCAAAGGCGCGACCAGCGGCGGTAAAGAAGTTCTGCCGACTAACACGGAAGCGTCATCCGTCATGAGTCCAGCGCCGGAAAACAAATGGGGCATCTTCATTACCGGCAGCGGTCAGTTCATCGATGTTGATGATAGTGGTGTCGATCGCCCGGGCTTCGACATCACGACGGGCGGATTCACGCTCGGAATTGATTATCGCGTGAATGAAAACTTCGCGGTCGGCATTTACGGTGGATACGCGCATAGTAATACCGACTTTGATAATCAGCTCGGCTTTCTCAATGGTGGCGATCTCACAATCGATGGCGGTAAGATCGGTCTGTACGCGACATGGTTTAGCGGAGGTTTCTACATCGATGGCGCAGTCGGCGGCGGTTACAATAGTTACGATACGCACCGCGCCGATATTTTTGGCCTGATCCGCGGCTCGACTGATGGCGCGGAGTTCAGCACCTTCGGCGCAATCGGTTACGACTGGCACTGGGGCTGTTGGGCTTTCGGCCCGACCGCTTCATTGCAGTACACGAATATCGACATAAACGGATTCACCGAAGATCGCGCGGCTCTTCTCGCACTTGAGTTTCCCGATCAAAGCGAAGATTCGTTACGCAGCACGCTGGGCTTGCGTCTGGCGCATGATTGGAAAATTGGTGGCGGCGGGATGATTTTGCGCACGGAATCGCGCGCAGCTTGGAAGCATGAATTCAATGACACGGCTTACCCAATCACTTCCAGCTTTGCCTTGAGCGCACTGGGCGCAGGCAGCCTGACTGTTTTCGGGCCGAACATCGGCCGCGACAGCGCACTTGTCAGCACTGCCATTTCGCTTGTCTGGAATGATCGCGTCTCGACCTACATTTACATCGACTCGGAGTACGGCCGCGAAAATTACGAAAACGACAGCGTCAGCGCCGGGCTACGCGTAAACTTTTAATTCCGGTCCCAATTACGCGGCGGTTGAGTCGCTCGCGCTCTCCCGTATAGTCGAGAACTTCGCGCCCGTAGCTCAATTGGATAGAGCGTCAGCCTCCGAAGCTGAAGGTTGCGCGTTCGAGCCGCGCCGGGCGCAATCCTTTGCGAATCAGGCCAACGCTTCCAGCCGGCCGATCAAATCTTTCTTGCTCGTCATGCCGGTGACCTGATCGCGCACCTGGCCGTTCTTGAAAAAGAGCATGGTGGGAATGGCGCGAATGTTGAACTTGAAAGAAAGGCTTTGGTTTTCATCCACGTTCACCTTCGCCACTTTCACCGTGCCCGCTTTTTCCTTTGCGATCTCGTCGAGAATCGGCGCGATCATTTTGCACGGCCCGCACCATTCCGCCCAGAAATCGACCAGCACCGGCTGATCGCTCTGGGTCACTTCACGTTCAAAATTCGATTCGTCGATGGCGAGCGTGGCAGAATTGGCGTTATCCATCAGGAAAGATAAATCCAAATCTGCAGAATGAAAAGGAGCGCCGAGATTCCGAGCAAGGCCCAGCAAAATGGCAGCGGCACTGACGTGAGCGCTTGCATTACGTCTGACGCGCTAGATGTCGATCTTGCCACCCTGATCGGGACGGCTGGCGCGGCCATTTCCGGAGCCGTGATCAACGGTTGCGTCTTCGTCATCTTCACCGTCTTCGGGCGTCGCGGCGGCGCAGGCGGATCGGGCAGCACGCTGATGCGCGCGGTCTCTTTTTTCGGTTCGGCGCGCACTGGCGCAGAACCGGGATAACTGCTCGGCGCGGCGGAAGCGGCCGACGCAAGCGGCGCGTTGATCGCCGGCGAACCATTGGCCGGCGGTCGCGCCGGCAACTTAATCCGAGCAGTCTCACTGCCGGGCGGATCATCCACCGGGCGCGGCGGCAGCGTGATGCGAACGGTTTCTTTTTTTGGTTCGTTCAACGGAATAAGCGGAGGCCACTTTCTTTGCCCGGCGCAACAATAGCTTCGTTAATTTGCGGGCCGAATGTCAAACACCGAATGCCTTTTGATCGACCAAAAATTTATGTCGATCTTGTACTGTAGCCGCGGTTCTACGAGCCGTGTGCGCGCCTGCGCGGCTACAACTAAGCCAATAAATCGTAGCCCCGCGCGCCTGTGACGCGGCGACAAACAAATTCGCCCACCGGCGCGGGCTCCGAAAGAATAACGCGCGCATCGACATCGGGCGCGTCCGCTTCCGTCCGCGCAACCAGCGGCTGATCGACCAGCAATTTCAGTTCGCGCCCAATTTTCTCAGCCGCCATTTCGCGCGCGATTCTTTGCTGCGCGAGCATGGCGCGCCGATGCCGCGCGTTTTTTACTTTCGTGGGAACTTGTTCCGGCATTTTGGCCGCCCGCGAACCCTCTTCCTGCGAATATTTGAAAACTCCGAGCCGATCGAAACGCGTGCGCTCGATAAATTCGAGCAGCGATTCGAATTCAGCCTCCGTTTCGCCCGGAAATCCGACGATGAATGTCGTGCGCAAGGCGACGCCTGGAATTCCCTCGCGCAGCTTGTCGATCAAGCGCTCGATATGTTCGCGCGAAGTTTCGCGGCGCATGCGCCCAAGCATCGTTTCATCAATGTGCTGGAGCGGCATGTCGATGTAGCGGGCGACTTTATCGCATTGCGCGATCGTTTGAATAAGCTCATCGCTCCAATGCGCCGGATGCGTGTAAAGCAAACGCACCCAAAACTCACCGTCGATCTTTTCGATTTCGCGCAGCAACGAAGATAACGTCGGCCCGCGTGCCGAATCGACCGGTTGGCGCGGCCCCGCTTTCTCCGGCCACAAATCCATTCCGTAATAGGTCGTATCCTGGCTGATCAGATTTATTTCCTTCACCCCTTCTGCGACCAGCGCGCGAATTTCCGCGAGGACGGACGAGGGTGGCCGGCTGCGATGCTTCCCGCGCATTTGCGGGATGACGCAAAAACTGCACGGATGATTGCAGCCTTCCGCGATTTTTAGATAGACCGAGTGCGCCGGAGTTAAACGGAAGCGCGGCGTGTCGTAATCAGGAATGTAAGTCGGGCGTGAAGTGACGAAGTTTTTTTCGGAAAAATCTTCGCGCACAAGATCGACAATAATATTTCCAAGCTGCGCGACTTGATCGAGCCCGATGAACGCATCCACTTCCGGCAATTCTGCGCGCAGCTCGCGCGCGAAACGTTGCGCCATGCAGCCGCTCACGATCAATTTTTGTCCGGCCTTTCTGTTTAAGCCGCGCTGTTGATGCGCTTCCAGAATAGCGTCGATCGATTCTTCCTTTGCCGAATCAATAAACGCGCACGTGTTGACCACGAGCACATCGGCGTCTTCCGCGCGCGAAGTGATTTCCATTCCGTGCGCAAGCACGCTCCCGAGCATGATCTCGGCATCGACAAGATTTTTCGCGCAGCCGAGGCTGATCATGCCGACTTTTTTCGGCGCGCTGCCGTTTTTCACAATCGCCTTATTCGATCTTAAGATCGGCATCGCTATTCGAAACGATCTTGCCGTTCTTTTTGATTTGCACGGCTTCGCGATCGAGAACGCGAATGGCGATGCGTTCTCCTTCGAAATGAAGCGCGCCTTCCGAAGGCGAAACCCATTGTTCCAAAACCGGATTCTGATCGTCATTGTTCACGACCACTTTGATGTAGGTTTTCTTGAGCGGACGAATGTCGACTTTATTTGGTCCTTCCGCATTGGCGGCGGGTGAGGTTGCAGCTTGCGCGAGATCTTCCGGATGCACCGGCTCGGCGCGACGCACTTCCGGCTGGGCCGAAGCCGCCGCGACCGCTGGTTTGGAGGGCTGCGGCGTGGCGGAAGGAACGGTCGTGACGGTGACTTGCCCCGGGGGTTTGTCCACCGCCACTGCGCGAGGCGCGACGATGTTTCCTGGAGTCGGCACAGTTTCGGCACGCGCGGTCTGCGCTTGCGGCGCGAGTCGGCGAACATCGAGAATCAACTTCATCAGGAAAAACCCGACGATCACAGCGAGGAGGCCGACGACAATCGGCCAGACGCGCGTGCGCTGGCCTGAATCAAAATGGGCCGCCGCGCGCGCGCGTGGACGGCGCTCTACGATTGTGCGGCGCGGCTTCGGCGCGGGATGATCCTGCAAATAAGAATAACCGTCCACCGTCATCTGCTCAGAAGTTTCAAACATTTCCAGATACGAACTCACATCGATGTTCAGAAACTTTCCATAGATCTGAAGAAAACCTTTCGCGTAGGCGAGGCTGGCAAAATGCGAAAAGTCTTCCGCTTCCAGCTCGGCCAGATGGGACGGGCGGATCTTGGTCATGCGCGCCGCTTCATCGAGCGTGAGATTTCGCTCGATGCGTGCGTCCTGCAATTTTTTGCCCAGACCTTCCATGGAAAAGTTTATGTCGATCTAAACGGCGGCGTCGAGATCGACCAGAATCTCGCGCGGCTTCGCGCCTTCGCCGGGCCCCAAAATACCGCGCTGCTCGAGAATATCAACGATGCGCGCAGCGCGCGTGTAGCCCAGCCGCAAGCGCCTTTGCAAAAGCGAAGTGGACGCGCGCTTTTCCTGCCGAATGATCTCGAGACATTTCTCGACCAGCTCCTCGTCCTCGTCGGTCACATCTTCTTCGGGCGCCGAGGTCGCCTGCAATTTCTCATGCATCGCGGTGTCGAACGTGGGCGGACATTGTGCGGAAACAAATTGCACGACTCGATGAATTTCGTCATCGGTCACGAGTACGCCTTGTGCGCGAATTAATCGCGAAGTGCTCGGTGGCAGATAAAGCATGTCGCCTTGCCCGAGCAATCGATCGGCGCCGTTTTCATCGAGAATCACGCGACTGTCGATCTTGCTTGCCACTTGAAACGCGATCCGGCTGGGAATGTTCGCCTTGATCACGCCGGTGATGACGTCGGCGCGCGGCGTCTGGGTCGCGACCACAATGTGAATTCCGGCGGCGCGCGCCATTTGTGTGATGCGCGCGATCGCATTCTCCACGTCGGCCGGCGCGGTCTGCATGAGGTCGGCCAGCTCGTCGATAATCATGACGATGTAAGGAATGCGGTCGGGAATAACGAGTTCGTCGTCGCGCGGAACTTTTATGTCGATCTTGTCCTCGGCGGCGGGCGATTCCTTTTCAAGATCGACATCTTTTTTTGGGGCAGGACGTCCGTTGAAGCTGGTAATGTTGCGCACGCCGGCGTGCGCAAAAATCTTGTAGCGCTTTTCCATTTCATCGATCAACCAGCGTAGTGCGAGCAGAACTTTTTTCGGATCGGTCACGACCGGAAATACGAGATGCGGCAGCGTGTTGTACATCTGCATCTCGACCACTTTCGGATCGATCATGATGAAGCGCAGTTCTTCCGGCGTGAAACGGAAGAGCATGCTCGCGATGAGCGCGTTGATGCAGACGCTCTTGCCGCTGCCGGTGGTGCCGGCGACGAGCAGGTGCGGCATCTGCGCGAGATCGGCAATGATGGTTTTGCCGTACACGTCTTTGCCGAGCGCGAGCGGAAGTTTGACGCGCGTCTTCGCTTCTTCCCAATCCGCTGATTGCAAAAGCTCGCGCAGCGTCACTTTTACTTTGCGCGTGTTTGCCAGCTCGATGCCGACCGTGTCCTTCCCCGGAATCGGCGCGAGAATGTTGATGCGCTCGGCGCGTGTGGCGCGCGCGAGATCGCGCTCGAGGCTCACGATCTTGTCCACGCGTACGCCTTTGGCTGGATAAACTTCGTAGCGTGTGATGGTGGGACCCTTCGTGATATCGCCGGCCGCGACCGCGATCCCGAATTGGCCGAGCGTTTCGATGAGCGTCTGTTGAATGCGTTGCAGCTCGGCCGGATCGACTGCGGTCCTGCCCTCGGCATCGTGCTCGTCGAGCAAATCCAATCCGGGCAGCGTATAATTTTGCGCATCCCAAGTTCGACTCGTTAGGCCGCTGCGCGTAGATGTCGATTTTTCGCCGCCGGGTCGCAGCTCTGCGAGCGTGGGTTTTTTGCGAACGGGCGCGGGCTCGCTTGGCAGCGCCGTCGTGTCGACGACTTTCGGCTGGGGCCGACCGGCCAATTCCTCGGGCGAGATAAACGCGGCGGCCGCCGGCTCGGGAACAGGTGCGCCTTTTTTCTTGAGCTGCTTCTCGATCGAGCGCTGTTGTTTGGTCAATTCTTTCTGGCTGATTTCGAGCTGGCCTTTCAAATCCGAGCGGCGCAATTGGCGGTTCAATTTCCATTCGTTCAGCCGCGCAATGCTCTGGCGCGTGCTGGCGACCGTTTGCCTAACAATGAAAATCGGACGCAAGCCAGTCATGAGAATCAGACTCGTGACGTAAATTCCGGCCAGCAAAATGACCGACCCGACCGTGCCCATGGTGCGTTGAAGCAAATGCCGGCCAAAATAATACCCGACCCATCCGCCCGGCCCTTGAATATTAAATGCCGTGTGCCAACTGCGCAGAAAATACGGTTGCAGATGTAGCAGACACGCACCGGAGGCGATGAAAAGAACGATCCAGATCGCGCGCGGAATAACGCGCAGATTAGCGTGAAATAATTTCGCGCCGCCGAAACCGAGCAGCACCGCGGCGAGCAAATAAGAAGCGGCGCCGATCATTAAGTAACAAAAACCGGCGACGATCGCGCCGAGCGGGCCGATGAAATTTTGCGCGGGCCGATTCGGCGGCGAAACGTGACTGAACGGGACCCACGAGGGCAAATCTTTCGGCGTGTAAGAGATCAGCGCGAGAAAAAGCAGCGTACCGAAGCCGAGCAGGATGAGCGCGAAGACTTCGTTCCAAGCGTTATTTTTGACAGAGCGAGCCACCGCGCACCACAGTAATGCGGCGGGCGCGCCTTTCAATTTCAATGTGGCGCTGGCTGCTTTCGCCTTGCGCGGGTCGAGGATTAACTAATAGTCTGCGAGGGCCCAATGCGATTTCGTCACTGCAAAAATTGGATCGCCTTTGCCAGTATCATCGTGGTCGCGCTTTGCTGTTCGTGCGAAAAGCATCAGCCGGGTGAGCTGGGGGATGACACGGCAAAATCGGCCGCGCACGAAACTGAAGCGAGCGCGCCTGGCGAAAAGGCAGCGGCATCTGCCACGCCGACGCCGGCGGAATTTTTCCCCGGAAACAAACCGTAAGATCGACATGGCCAAATATAAATACGCGACCTCGCCGCCGAACCTAACCGGAATGCCGCCGGGCGTGCCTTACATCATCGGCAACGAGGCCGCCGAGCGTTTCTCGTACTACGGCATGAAGTCGATCCTGACGGTCTTCATGGCGCATTACATTTTGAACAAGTCCGGCGTGCTCGCGCCAATGGAGCCTAATGAAGCCTACAAGTACAGCCACTACTTTGTCTCAGGCGTTTATTTTCTTCCGATTTTCGGCGCAATTATCGCCGACGGATTTCTCGGGAAATATTGGACGATTCTGTCCTTGTCGATTGTTTATTGCTTCGGCCATCTCACGCTCGCGTTTATGGACAGCTCCTGGGCGATCGCTCTCGGCCAGCGCACCATGCTCGGCCTGGGACTGGGGCTCATCTGTTTGGGCGCAGGGGGCATCAAGCCCTGCGTTTCCGCGAACGTGGGCGATCAATTCGGCGAATCGAACAGGCATTTGCTTTCGAAAATGTTTGGCTGGTTTTATTTTTCGATTAACGCCGGCTCTTTTATTTCCACGCTGCTTTGCCCGTGGTTGCTGGCGAATCCGAACTATGGTCCGCGCTGGGCGTTCGGCATTCCTGGCGTCGCCATGTTTATCGCGACGATATTTTTCTGGGCCGGTCGCAAAAAAATGGTGCACGTGCCGGCGGCGGGTCTCGGTTATTTGCGCGAAACATTCAGTCGCAACGGCCTCAGCACTCTGCTGCGCATCGCCATGGTTTATGTTTTCATTCTGTTTTTCTGGGCGCTCTGGGGAATGAGCAACGGCATCGAATGGACTTTGCAGGCGGAGAAAATGGACCTGCACTGGCTGGGAATGAATCTCATCGCTGCGCAAGTCCAGACCGCGAATCCGATCCTGATTTTGATTTTTATTCCGCTGGTCAACTACGTCATTTATCCAGCGATCAGCCGGGTCTTTCCGCTCACCCCGCTTCGCAAAATCGGCATCGGACTTTTCCTCACCGCCTTGTCGTTTGTGGTGATTGTTTGGATCCAGGGACAGATCGACGCCGGCTTCAAGCCCAGCGTAAATTGGCAGTTCTTCGCCTACATCATTCTCACACTTGGCGAAGCGATGGTGTCGATCACCGGACTGGAATTCTCCTACACGCAGGCGCCGAACTCGATGAAGAGTTCGGTCATGGCCTTATGGCTTTTGTTCATCGCCGCTGGAGAATTTTTCGACGCCAAGGTTAATGCCTTTGTTTTGAATGCGGACGGAACAAAGAAGTTTACCGATTACCAATACTTCACGTTCTTCACCATCCTCATGTTCAGCGTGTCGATCTTGTTCGTCATCGTGGCCAATTTCTACAAGGGGCGCACTTATCTCCAATCGCAGCAGCCCACGCTCGATGAGATTGCGACCGAGCCGATTCTTTCCGGCGGCACTCCCACTTAGATCGACATGAAAAAAACAATCATCACCACGCTCGCATTGTCTCTTGCGCTTCCGTTTCTCCACGCTCGCGCCAGCGCGGAGGACGACGCTTTTCAAAAAATCGCGAAGGATTATGTGGAAGGATTTTTGCAGAGCCACCCAGAATACGCCACCGAGTTGGGCGACCATCGCTTCGACGATGTGCTCACCAATTATTCCGAGGACGGCCGCTTTCGCGAATTGCGCCGCGCCAAACAGGTGCGCGAGCAACTCGAAAAGTTTAAAGATGTCTCGCAGCTGAGCGGCGCGAATCGTGTTGATGTCCGGCTCCTCAAGGACAATATCGACAATGAAATATTCGAGCTCGAAGAACTGAAAGAAGCCGACTGGAATCCGCTCGTTTATAATCAGAGTCTCGCCAACAGTCTTTATCTTTTAGTGGCGCGCGATTTTGATTCGCCTGAAAAACGCATTCCGAATCTGGGTCAGCGATTGAAAGGAATTCCCTTCGTCATCAATCAGGCAAAGGCGAACTTGAAACATTCGCCGCGCGTTTACACCGAGACGGCAATCGAGCAAATCCAGGGCGCAATTTCGCTCGTGCGCGAAGGGCTCAACCCATTGCTCGAGCGCGCGCCGCCAATGAAAAAAGATGTAGCGCCTTTACAGGAAGCGGCGGCGCAAGCACTCGAAGATTATAAGAAATGGCTGCAAGACGATCTGCTTCCGCGATCGGACGGGGATTTCCGCATCGGCGCGGATAAGTTTCGCAAGAAACTCCGCTTCGCCCTCGCTTCCGATTTGTCGATGGAAGAAATCATGAAGCGCGCGCAGACCGACCTCGCGCAAACTCAGGCCGCGATCTACGAAACAGCGTTGCCGCTTTACAAAAAATATTTCCCGACGGCGGACGAGGCCACGCTGGCTGACAAAAAGAAAGTGACCGCGGCGGTGCTCGACAAGTTGGCCGAACAACGTCCCGACGACGATACCATCGTCGGTTACGCGCAGAAAATCGTGGGCGAAGCGACCGACTTCGTGAAGCAACACAATCTCGTTACCGTTCCGCAAACACCTCTCGATGTAATCGTGATGCCGGAATTCAAGCGCGGGCAGGCGATTGCTTATTGCGATGCGGCCGGGCCGCTTGAAAAAAATGGCAAAACATTTTTCGCGGTTGCGCCTACGCCTAACGACTGGTCGAAAGAGCGCAAGGAATCGTTCTTCCGCGAATACAATAACCAGATGGTGCGCGATCTGACCGTACACGAAGCGATGCCCGGGCATTTTTTACAATTGGCCCACGCCAATGAATTCCACGCGCCCACGCTTGTGCGCGCGATTTTTCAAAGTGGCACGTTTGTCGAAGGCTGGGCCGTTTATTGCGAGCAAATGATGGCCGAACAAGGTTACGGCGGGCCCGAAGTCAAAATGCAGCAGTTGAAAATGCGGCTGCGCGTCATCTGCAACGCGATTCTCGATCAAAGCATTCATGCCGGGAACATGAGCGAACAACAGGCGCTCGATCTGATGATGAAACAAGGTTACCAGCAGGAAGGTGAAGCGGTTGCGAAATGGAAACGCGCGCGTCTCAGCTCTGCGCAGCTCTCGACATATTTCGTCGGTGTGAGCGAACATCTCGATCTTCGCGAGCGAGCCAAAGCCAAGGCGGGCGCGTCCTTCGACGTTAAGAAATACAACGACGAAGTGATTTCCTTTGGAAGTCCGCCCGTGAAGTACGTGCGCGAATTGATGGGATTGTGAAATTGTAGGGCGTTTCTGCGAAACGCCATCTCAATGTTGGCGTCTGACACAGACGCCCTACAATTGTGCTAAGATCGACATCTTGTTATGCCTAACGTCGCCACCTGGATGCGCGCCAAGGATGCCAAATGGTTTCGGCCAGCTTTTGCCAAGCATCCGGCTGTTCGCGTTTGGAACGCACGCACGCAGACTGTTCCCATGGAAAAGATGAGCGGCTTACTTCTTACCGGCGGCCCTGATGTCGCGGCGGAATTTCTGCGTCAGCCGGTGCCCGACCCTTCCGTGCTCGACAAAGATGTCGATCCTGCGCGCGATCAATGGGAATTGGCTGCGATCAAAGACGCGATCGCACGCGGTCTGCCCATCTTCGCCATTTGCAAAGGCCTGCAAATTCTTAATGTCGCGCTCGGTGGCACGCTCAAGCTCGACATCAAAGGGCATGATCTCCCTGAGCAAAAAAATGCCGATATTCAAAGTCTGCGCAACGATCGCGCTGCTTCGCATCGTTTTGAGAAAGTAAACAGCTCACATCATCAAGCGATCGAACAAATGGCCGACGGTTGCCAAATCGAATCCTGGTGCGCGACCGACGACATCATCGAGCAAATCCGCTTGCGCGACTATCCTTTTGCCCTGGCTGTGCAATATCATCCGGAACGCGGCCAGATTTATGACGAGCTCTTCGCTGATTTTTTCTCGCAGATGAACCACCGCTAAGATCGACATGTCCACGCCGCAAAACACCATCGCGATCGTTTACGATTACGACCAGACGCTCAGTCCCAGCTACATGCAGGATGAGGTCGTTTTTCCGGCATTCGGGATCAACGGCGAAAATTTTTGGCGACGCTGCA
The DNA here is from genome assembly GCA_041167045.1 of Verrucomicrobiota bacterium. Lineage (GTDB taxonomy): Bacteria > Verrucomicrobiota > Verrucomicrobiia > Chthoniobacterales > UBA10450 > CATPCN01. The sequence goes on along the minus strand of JBEEGW010000006.1, from coordinate 67,964 downwards.
CCGATCTGGTGCGCGAGAATGGTTACGATAACGAGCTCGCTTACATGAAAGTATTGCTAGACACGCTCGGCATGGATCGCCCTACGAATACCGAGCTAAAGAAGCTTGGTAAAAAACTAAACTTTTACAAAGGCCTTCCTGAGATGTTCGACCAATTTCGCGACGGACTTCTTACCGAAGAACAAATCGCGCACGGAATTAACGTCGAGCACTACATTATTTCCTCCGGCCTGAAAGTTTTGATCGACGGCAGCCGGCTACAACCTTACGTGCGGGCCGTTTTCGGTTGTGAATTTGCCGAAGATGAAAACGGGCGGATCACATTCCCCAAGCGCGTCATCAGTCACACGCAGAAGACGCAGTTTCTTTTTCGCATTAACAAAGGCCTGCTCGATATGGCGCAGGATGTGAACGACCACATGGACGCCGATATTCGACCGGTCCCGTTTTCAAATATGATTTACGTCGGCGACGGCCCAACCGATGTGCCCTGCTTCACCGTTATGAAGAAAAACGGCGGGCAAGCGATCGCGGTTTATAATCCCGACGATCCCGCGCGCGCCGGATTCCGGAAGTGTTACCAGCTCTCCACGCACGCCGATCGCGTCAAACACATCGCGCCTTCGGATTATCGGCCGAACACGCATCTGCGCATGCTGCTCGAGCAAATGGTGGAGGAGATTGCCAATCGCATCGTGACCGAACGCAAAATCGCGATCGAGACCGGCACGGTCCGCGCGCCCAAACATTAATCGCGATTACAATGTCGATCTTGCAGCAGCAAATCGCTTCTCGAGTGCAGAGTCCAGCGCTCCGGAAAAACTGAGCGCATCATCGTGCGCTGTCGCGCGGTCCGCGTAGGGAATTGGCGGGCGGGACAGATCGCGAATGTCGAATTCGGGCGGCACTTCGCCCATCACTTTCTCGAAAAACGAAGCGGAGCTTTGCGGAAATGGAAAACAGCGCCAAAAACAATACGCGTTGAAACCATTGTTCAACGCCGTGCGCGAGACCGTCGAGGAAACCGAAAAGACGGCGTCGATCGATTCGAAGTGACGCAAAAAATATAGCTCGGCCACTTCGCGATCGTCTTCGATGTCAAAACCGTCGAGATGCAATCGTGCGGCTTCGTTCCTTTCCGCGGGATGCGGACGATAAATGAGATCCCGATTTTCGCCGTAATGGCGTCGGATAAAATCGAGGCAAAGATCGAGATGCTTGATGTAGATCTCTGGCGGCAGATTATGAATGAGCAGAAACGGCGTCCCGAAAAAGATGACGCGTCGCCTTCGATCTTTTTCGCTCGCCATCTTTTCCGAGCTTGCGCGCAAATCTCCGATGCTCGGAAACTTTGCCGCGATCACGTTGGCCGGCGCATTTTCGCGTAGCTCGTGCCCGCTATTGCTCAGCACAATGACCGCGTCGTAAATTTCGGCGGGAGTTCTTTCCAGCCGCACCAGGCGCACGCCGTCGCCGCCCGGATTTATCCACGGCTTGAAATCGAGTGTGCGCTCCAAACCCACGCGTGGCTCGATGATTCGGTTTTGCAGCCATCCCGATGTCGTAAAACGAAAATGCCACGCGTCTCCCGCCGCCGTCAGGTCCTGGTAAGCTTTCGATGAGACGCAGAGGATTTTGAACACGTCAGGATGCGCGGAGACAAGCGCGTTTGCCAAAGTCACCGTACCACCGAAACAAAGGATCACATCGGTCTGGGGATTGACCGGGAGCGCACCGAGCGCTTGTTGTCGCTCTTTGCTCTCCCGGTAAAGACGCGGCAGATCGCGCAAGCCGCGACACGTGGTGACCCGCTCGAAAACGTGGCGCGATCGAAATTCCGACGCGAACGGTTTCCAGTTCCCATGCTCCCACCAATTCGAGTGTTCGCGTAGCAGATGAATTCCGCCCGGAAAACGTGCGTGCAAAGTTTGCGCCGCGGCTAGGGCGATCGGCAGACGAATCGGTCGCGTCATCGCGATCCAAAGTTTGGCGCCCGAATTGTCCACGCGGTTCATGTTTGCAAGATCGACATAAACGTATCACGACTCACGCGCGCCATTCGAGCCTTTAAGCGCGCGCTCGCTCACACACCGCGCTGCGTCGGCGTCCAGATGAATTTGTGCATTTGAAGTTGGAAGCGCGCATCGACTTTGTCGGCCAGCATCCATTCCACGATTTCGCGCGGATCGATCCGGCCGAAGATGGGCGAGAGCAGAACGGCGCCGCAGCGTTTCGATAAATCGAAACGCGCGATCTGTTCGCGGCACCATTCGTAATCTTCGCGCGAACCGATCACGAACTTCACTTCGTCGCGCATCGTCAGATGCTCGATGTTCGAAAAAAGGTTGCGGTCTGCTTCGCCGCTGCCCGGCGTTTTCAAATCCATGATCCGATGCACGCGCTGGTCCACTTGGGAAATATCGTGCGCGCCGCTTGTTTCCAGCAGCACGGTATGGCCCGCATCGCATAAGATCGACATAAGCGGGAGCACATTTTTTTGCAGCAACGGCTCGCCACCCGTGATCTCGATGAGCGGGCAGCGGTAAGCCGCGACAAGATCGACAATCTCCGGCAGCGTCTGTTTTTTCCCCTCGTAAAACGCGTATTCGGTGTCGCAGTACGAGCAGCGCAAATCGCAAAAAGTCAGCCGCACAAAAACGCACGGACGCCCGGCCCAGCTGCTTTCGCCTTGGATCGAGTGATAAATCTCGTTGATCGTCAGCGTTGGTTCGCTCATTCGACTCCGCGCCAAATCTATCAGATCATCCGCTTGGATGCACAACCGGATCGACAACTGTTTTGCAACATTACGCGCGGAAAAAAAGAAAGCGTTCATTCCGTACATCTGCGCCGGCGATCCGAGTTTCGAGAAAACTGTCGGGCTTGCACTCGCACTGGAAAAGGCCGGGGCCGATCTGATCGAGCTCGGCGTTCCCTTTTCCGATCCGCTGGCCGACGGCATCGTGAACCAGCTCGCGGCGCAACGCGCGCTCGAAGCGGGCGCGACCGTGCAAGGCGTGCTCGAGTGCGTCCGCGAGATTCGTCGTCGCTCGCAAATTTCGATCGTGCTCTACACCTACATGAATCCGATTTATCAATTCGGCTTCGATAAATTCCATCGCGAAGCCGAAGCCGCCGGTGTGGATGCATTGCTCATTCTCGATCTTCCGCCTGACGAAGAAATGAAACGCGAAAATGAAACGCTTTATCACATCCGGCTCGTCGCGCCCACCACGCCGAATAATCGGCTAAAAAACATCTGCGCGCAGGCGAGGGGATTTATTTACTACGTTTCGCGTGAAGGTGTGACCGGCGCACGGAGCGACATTGCTTCGTCGCTCGCTGATCGCCTCGCTCAAATTCGCGGCGCAACATCGCTGCCAATCGCGGTTGGCTTCGGGATTTCGAATGTCGATCAAGCGCGCGAAGTCGCGCGGCTTGCTGATGCCGTCGTGATCGGCAGCGCGATCGTGCGCGAAATCGCGGAGCACGCGCAGAATCCCGAGCTCCCCCGGCTGATTGTCGATCTTGTCGCGCCGCTGATTGCGGAAGTGAAAAGCGTTTCTTCCGTTATTTAGGATAAACCTTTGCGATGAAAGTCTTGTCCGTTTCCGATAATTCTTTGTTCCAGCCGATTTCGTAATGACCCACCGTCAACGCATCTGAAACGGGATAACACATGATCGAATCCTTATCGAAAGTCGTCATCGCGAGATCGGGCCCGGCCTTTTCTCTTTGCAAAACCTGGGCGTCCACTTCGCTGTGGCTCCAGCAATTGGGCGGGCCGGTGTAATATTTGTAGACCGCGTTTTTGTCCCAAGGAATTTGGGCAAGCGGCGATTCGTGCTCGTGCAGCAGGCCGAGCGCGTGCCCGAATTCATGCAGAACGACACGCTGCACTTCGCTGTCCGGCACGCCATTCCAAAATTGCAGGTTCATGGTCTGCTCGTTTTTCGGCACTTTCTTCGCAGATGTCCCGATGACCGACCAATATCCGCTGCCGCGAAAAGAAATCCGAATGTCGGCATCGGCCGCGCTGCTTTCCGAGAAAGTGATGTTCGCGTAGTTGCTCCATTGCCGCGCTTTCTCCATCACCTGGCTTTTCAAACCGTAATCATCGTCGATGAATCCAACTTTAAGAGCGGAGCCGTTCGGCCATTTCGCCGGCAATGAAAAAACGGCCACCGGGCCTTCTTTTTTCATTAACGTTTTCACCGGCAAATAGGCATTGATGTTTTTCGCCGGAAAATTTTGCGCGGCGCACATTTCGATTGGGGCCTGGCTGCCGTGGACCGTGCGGCTGCAGGAACTGTCGGTTGTGGGTGTAGTGGTGGTTGGTTTGTTGGTGGAGCAACTGCTCAGCGCTAGCAGAAGCACGCTGACGAATGCAAAACGTGAGATGTAGGTTTTCATTTTTGTTGGGTTGGGGTTTAAGAAATTTTTAATTGGAGCGGCGATCCTAACTTCGCGCTCAATGCCGTTACGACATTGCTCAGACGATTGGCCAGCGCGAAGCCGTCCATGTTTACGGTCAAAAGGCCGACCGCTTGCTTGCTTTCAACATCGACAATGAGCGAACCGGAATCGCCGTGCGCGCAGAAATCTTCATCGCCGTTTTCAATTTGGATTTGCTCTTCGAGCAATAATCCGGGCGCGGTCATGTAATCGACTTTGAAAGTGGCGCTCGTGCTCGCGACCGTGCCGATGGTGTGCCCGGTGGCTGCGCCGAACTTTTCCACTTTCATTCCAGGTTGCGGATCAAGCGGCACTGCGCTTTGCAATGCGCCAATCGGATTCGGCGGCACTCCACTCACGCTTTTCGATTGAAGCACTTTCGCCAGGGCGCAATCGACCTTGTTCGGCCCGGCGCGATCGAGCGGGATGACCGCAGCTAATTTCGCGATCTTGTTCGGCGCATCATTGATTGGTTGATAAACCAGGTCGCCTTTTGAATTCTGGTCCTCATTCGCGAGCACATGATTGTTGCTCAAAATATAGAGCGCGCCGTCGTCGTCGATTAGGAGAGCGCCAAATGTTCCTGGCATCGGATACGAAAGTTCGGTCGGCGGTTCGGCCGTGATCCAGCAGCCGGGATAGGCCGGGCGCTCGCGCTTGAGATCGAGCGTGTCGCCGTTCGCGATGTGCCGCGGCGTGCCGACGGCGATGATATCGGTCGGAACGCCTGCGATTTTTTTCGGCAAGGCGAATTTCGATCCGCGCGGGAGACGAAATTTGTGTCGCACATAAATGCGAACGCAAGGTGTGCTCGTGTTCCTGTTTTTGATTCGCTTTCGCCCGACAGCCACCCCGACCACGTTGTGAGCTGGATGCGGCGAAATGATTCGCCAGGCGTGGTGTGGCCTCGGATGGATCTTATGCAGATATTTTCTAATCGCGGCGCGCGCCGCCTGCTCGAGTTTCCGTTCGGCGCTGATTGTTAGGCGCGCTCTCACGATTTTAGCTCGCGCTCAGCGATGACACCCTGGAGCACCCGGTGACGGAGGACCTCCACGGCCAATGTCCTAACGAACTCGCGGCCATTGTGCCAGCCCAATTGTCGGCCGGTGAAATGTCCGTGCGTGAACTGGATTTGGCCCCAGATTATGTTAGACGACCACTGGTTATGCTTCGCTTCACCAAAATGAACGGCGCCGGCAACGATTTCGTCCTGCTCGATAATCGCGCCGGGGATTTGCGGCTCGCGCCCGAACAGATCGCTCGTATTTGCGATCGGCATCGCGGCGTCGGCGCCGATGGCATTTTGTTGCTCGAGGAATCTTCGAACGGCGCAGATTTCCGGATGCGCTATTACAATCGCGATGGTGGCGAGGCGGAGATGTGCGGAAACGGGGCGCGCTGTTTCGCGCGATTTGCGGATCAGATTGCCGGTCCGCTCAAAAAACTTTCGTTCGAAACGCCGGCCGGTGTGATCGGAGCGAGCATTGAAGGCGAGCTCGTTTGTTTGCAGATGGGCGAGCCGCGCAATCTAAAACTTAATGTCGATCTTGTCGCGGCCGGGAAAAACTTTTGCGTGCATTTTATAAACAGCGGCGTGCCGCACGTCGTCGTGCCGGTCGATAAGATCGACAATATCGATGTTGCAAAAGTGGGTGCGGCGATTCGGCGGCACGAACTTTTTGCGCCTGCGGGCGCGAACGCGAACTTCATCGAGAAGCGCGGTCCGAAAGAAATTGCGATCCGGACTTATGAGCGCGGTGTCGAAGAGGAAACGCTTGCCTGCGGCACGGGCGTGGTAGCGAGCGCATTGATTTTTGCTGCGACCGAAAATGTTGCCGCACCAATCAGTGTGCGCGTTCGGGGTGGCGAGGAGCTACAAGTTGGCTTCGAAAAAAGCGGCGCACAGTTCAAAAACGTCACCCTCACCGGCCCGGCTGATTTTGTTTTCGAGGGAGCGATCGAAATCTAAAATGTTTCGCGGCACTTTCACGGCGTTGGTTACTCCGTTTCGCGACGGCAAGATCGACATACCCGCGTTCGAAAAATTAATCGAAGCGCAAATCGCCGGCGGCGTCACCGGCATGATTCCCGTTGGCACGACCGGCGAATCGCCCACGCTATCAGAGGACGAACGCGAGCAACTTATTCGCATCGCTATCACGGTTGCGAACAAACGTTGCCAGGTCCTCGCCGGCACCGGCTCGAACTCAACGCAGCACGCGATTGATTGGACAAAAAGCGCGGAGAAGCTCGGCGCGGACGGCGCGCTGCTCGTCGCGCCATATTACAACAAGCCGAGCCAGGAAGGTTTGTTCCGTCATTTCGCCGCCATCGCGCGCGAAACAAAATTACCAATCGTGCTCTACAATATCCCCGGCCGCTGCGGCGTGGATATTTTGCCGGAGACGGTGGTGCGTCTGGCGAACGAATGCCGCAACATCGTCTCGATCAAGGAAGCGAGCGGCAGTGTCGAGCGCGTGAGCGAGTTGCGTGCGCGCTTGCCTAACGAGTTCACAATTCTGAGCGGCGACGATTCGCTCACGCTGCCGTTTATGTCGGTCGGCGCTGTCGGCGTCGTCAGTGTCGCCTCGAATGCATTTCCCGCCGAAGTCAGCGCGCTGGTGAACGCTTTTGCCTCGGGCGACGTGAAGCGCGCGAGAGAAGTGCATCGCAAAATGTTCGCGATCTTCAAAGATTTGTTTATCGAGCCAAATCCGGTGCCGGTAAAAACCGTGCTCGGTTGGCGCGGCGTTATGTCGAGCGAAGTGCGGTTGCCGCTTTGCGAGATGACCGAAGCGAATCAAGCGCGCCTGCGCAAAACGATCGCGGCATTCGAAGAAAAGAAATGAAACCGCTGCGCGTCGCGCTGATCGGCTCGGCGGGGCGGATGGGAAAAACGATTGTCGATCTCGCCGCGCGCGATCCAAAGATCGACATCGTAGCGCAATGCGACATGGGTGGCGCGATTGCAGACGCGCTCAAAGATTGCGACGTGGCGATCGATTTCAGTCAACCGACGGTGACTCACGAAATTTGCGACGCTGCTTTGCAAAATAAGTGCGCGCTTGTGATCGGCACGACCGGACACTCGGACGAACAACGACAGACGATCGAAGCCGCGGCAAAGAAGTTGCCGATCGTTTTCGCATCGAACTTTAGCATCGGCGTGAACGCACTTTTCGCGCTCACTCGCCATGCCGCCGAAATTCTGGGGCCGGATTTCAATCTCGAAATCGTCGAAGCGCATCATCATTCGAAGAAGGATGCGCCGAGCGGAACGGCGAAGACGCTCGCGCAAATTCTGAAAACCGCGCGTAAGATCGACAATGAAATTCCGATTCAATCAATTCGCGAAGGCGAGGTCGTGGGTGAGCACACCATTATTTTTTCAGGGCCGAACGAGCGATTGGAGCTGGTGCATCGCGCGGGGGGCCGCGAAATCTTTGCGCGCGGTGCGCTGCATGCCGCGCAATGGATTGTCGGGAAACCGCCTCAGCTTTACTCGATGCAAGAGGTGCTCGGCTTAACCAAAACATGAGATCATCCGTCGCTCTCGGTTCCAATCTCGGAGATCGCCTGACAAATTTGCGCGCAGCGCGAAAAAAAATTGTCGATCTTAGCGGCGTAAGTCAGCCAATTTTGTTGTCCGGGATTTATGAGACCGATCCCGTAAATTGCGAAGCGGGGGCGGAAAAGTTTTTAAACGCCGTGATGGAATTTGATTATCGCGGTGAGCCGGCAGAATTATTTGCCGAGCTGCGCGCGATCGAGGCTTCCTTGGGACGCGAGCCACAGCACGAACGCAACCAATCGCGCACGATTGATCTCGATCTCTTGTATTTCGGCGACACTAAGATCGACAACGACGATCTTCAGTTGCCACATCCGCGTGTGCATTTCAGAAAATTTGTGCTCGCACCGCTCACGGACATTCGGCCGAAATTGATTTTACCCAATCAAAAGAAAACCGTGCGCGAACTGCTCGCGTCGCTGCATGATTCGGCTAGAGTGGTTCGCTCAGCCTCAGACTGGGAATCGCAATGAAAGATTTTCGCGAAATGAAACGACGCGGCGAAAAAATCACCGCGCTCACGGCCTACGATTACCCGACGGCGCGCCTGCTCGATGAGAGCGGAATCGACATGATCCTTGTGGGCGACTCGTTAGGCATGGTCGTGCTCGGCTATGAAGATACTACGTCCGTTACGCTCGATGAAATGTTGCATCACACTCGCGCCGTCGCACGCGGTGTGAAACAGTCAACGCTCGTCGCAGACATGCCGATTCACACGTTCGACACTCCGGATCAAGCGGTCGCGACCGCGAAAAAACTTGTCGATGTTGGCGCGCAGGCTGTGAAGCTGGAAGGCGGCGCAAGTCACGTCGCGCAAATCGCGGCGATCGTCGAAGCGGGGATTCCATTCCTCGCGCACATCGGCATGCTGCCGCAAAGCGTGCGCGAAGAAGGCGGTTACAAAATCAAAGGGCGCACCCGACCCGAAGCGGAGCAATTGTTGGCCGACGCGCGCGCGGTGGAAGCGGCGGGTGCGTTTGGTGTCGTGATCGAAATCGTCGCGGCCGAAACAGCGCGGCAAATCACAGACGCCATCGAAATTCCGACGATCGGCATCGGGTCGGGCGAACATTGCGATGGGCAAATCCTGGTGACGCACGACCTGATCGGTTTGTTTCCGTGGTTCACGCCGAAGTTTGTTTCGCCCGAAGCGCATGTGGCTGAAGAAATCCGGAAAGCGACGCGCGCATTCATCGCGCGCACAAGATCGACATAAACGAGCGCGCGGTTTGACAAGCGGAGCGCCGTGCCGGTTTGTTTGAGTTGAAGAATGAGAGCGTCCGATCTTGACGATTTCGAAAGAGCGCTGCTGTCGGGCAAAAAAGAGCGCAACTGGCTGTTCGTCGGTCTGCTTGTCTCGCTCGCGTTGCACTTGGCGCTTTGCGTTTATTTTTACGAGACGCGTTTTCAACCGGCCGACATTGTTTACACGGAACATCAGCAGACGCCCACTTTCAACGTGCGCAGTGTCGATCTGCCATCGCTGGAAAAAAACGCGGCCGATCAGACCGCTCCGGCCGCGAAACCAAATCCGGACAAGACCGATCAGCAATTGCCGGATGAAAAAAAGTCGTTCGATAAGCTTCTCGAAGAAGTTCACGCCAGCGCCGCGATGCCCGATGACACGCGCGATGTTTTGCCGGACAAACCGCAAGTCGATCAACCGGACGCGACCTCTGTGCTGAGCGAAATTGAGCGCTCAACCGCGCAGACGCTCACGAACAGTCCGAACGCGACGCGCGAGCAATCGGCCCTAAACGACGCCGCCAATTCGGGACGGCCGCAACCGGCGTTGACCGGCGATCAACTTGCGACGAGCACGATCATCAAACGCCCAAATAATTTCACGAGCAAGCTTCCGGGCGACAGCGCCGGCCCGAGCAAGGGACGCAATCCCGGCTTTAGCGATCTCGATCAATTACTCGCGCAACAGGGCCCACTCGGTTCCGGGACGAAAATGCGAATGCCGGACGATCAGATTTTTCAATTCGACAGCGCAAATTTGCAACCGGGCGCGGCCACGCAATTGCAAAAGCTGGCCGAGCTGATCAAACGCAATTCGAAAGCGACCTTCAGCGTGGAAGGCTACACCGATTCGATCGGCACGCCGGAATACAATCTCGATCTCAGCCAGCGCCGCGCGGACAGCGTGAAACAATATTTGGTCGAAGTGATGGGAATTAATCCGGCGCAAATTGAGACGCACGGTTACGGATCGACCAAATTTTTGGTGCAACCGAATGCGATTTCAAACACGTCGCAGGCCGAGCTTGATAACGAGATCGCGCGTCAGCAACCGAATCGCCGCGTCGTGATTGTCGTGCGCACGAGCGGCGGGAACTAATCTCGATGTTGTCGGCGCGACGGGCGTCGCGCCCTACCAGTTTTTGATCCACTGGGTTTGGTCCGGTGGATTTGTTGCGCTGACAACTCCACCGGTGCTCCAAAGATCGAATGTCGGATTGTAGCCGCCGCTGCCGGTCTTGGCTTGAACGGTTGAGTAACCGTAACTATTTCCGAATGGATCGCGTAAAAAGGAAACTGGATTTGAGCTGGACGGAGGTTGTGACATGTCGGTCCTCCCGAGCAATTGCGGTTTAAAAGAAAAATAACTTTTATTTTTCTGTTCGTTCGCCGTGTCATTGGCGCCGTTAAAATCTTCGTTATCACCGGTCAATTCTCCATAAAGATATTTTGAGGCCGGATTGTACTTGGAAAAATCAATCGCGGCTTGCGGTCCGTATCCTTCGGTTGCGCTGCCAGTCGGATAAACTCCATTATCCGCCTTGTAATTTTCGAGCGCGGCGGACATGGCGGCGATCTCGGCTTCGGCGCGGGAACGGGCGCCTTTTTTTTGCACGTATCCGACGGTGGCGAGAATCAATCCAGCCAGCACGATGATGATCGTGATGACGATGAGCAGCTCGAGAATTGTAAACGCGGCGCAAGATCGACATACGCTGCGGCGCGCGCGCAAGATCGACATATTCGTTTGCACGCGCACGCTCAGCCTTGCTGCTGCAAGCCGCTGATGATGCTGATGAGCGGCATGAAGAGCGCAATGACAATTGTGCCGACGACGAGCGCGAGAAAAACAATCATGATCGGTTCGAGCATGGCGGTGAGACCGGCCACGGAATTATCGACTTCGTCGTCATAAACTTCGGCGATCTTCAAAAGCATGTCGGGCAACTGACCGGTTTCTTCGCCCACGTCGATCATGCTGATGACCATGGGCGGAAACGCGCCGCTGGCTTCGAGCGGCTGCACAATCGATTCGCCTTCTTTCACCGCGTCGTGCACTTGATTAATCGCGCCGGCGATGACGGTGTTGCCGGCGGTTTCACGCGTAATGTTGAGCGCTTGCAGAATGGGAACGCCGCTGGTGACAAGCGTGCCGAGCGTACGCGAGAAGCGCGAGATCGCCGTCTTGCGAATCAAATCGCCGAAGAGCGGCACGCGCAGCTTGAAGCGATCGATCGCGAACCGTCCCGCTTTCGTCCGCGCAAAAAATTTGTAAGCGGCGATTATAAAAACGACGGCGCCGAGCAGAATCAGCCCGTGATTTTTCATAAAGTTGCTCACGCTGATGACGAAAAGCGTAACGGTCGGCAGCGGCTTATCGCCGAGCATGTCGTGAAAAATTTGTTCGAACTTCGGCACGATGAAGATGAGCAGGAACGACATGATCGTGACGGCGAGCACGAGCACGATGATCGGATAGACCATCGCCGCGACGACTTTGTTCTTGGTCTTCTGCGCCTTCTCTTGAAATTCGGCGAGCCGGCTGAGCACGAGCTCGAGAACACCGCCGAGCTCTCCAGCTTTCACCATGTTCACGTAAAGATCGTTGAAGATTCGCGGATGCTGCGCGAGGCCTTCTGAGAATGTGTTGCCGCCCTGCACGGCATCGGAAAGATTACTGATCGTCTTTTTTAAAACGGGATCGCGTTCCTGTTTGGAGAGCACGTTAAGCCCGCGCAAGAGCGGCAAACCGGCGTCGATCAGTGTCGCGAGCTGGCGCGTAAAAATCATGAGCGTCTTCGGTTTTATTTTTTTGCGCTGGAAAAGGACGATGTTTTTTTTGAGGCCGGCCTTTGCTTCGCCCGGAACTTTGGCCGCGGCCACTGCGGAGCGGCGCGCTGTTTTCCCGTCCGGTCCGCCTTTTCCTTCTTCAACGACGTTGGTCGGGAAATATCCCGCCTGGCGCAATTGGCCGATCGCTTCGTTGCTCGAGCCCGCCTCGATTAGCCCGGTCGATTCCTGACCGCGGGCATCGAGTGCGACATAAGTGAAGCGGGGCATAAGATCGGCAATTTTAAATGGCGGCGCAGAAAGTGTCGAGGCTATGTGTATTTCAAAACCTCTTCGATCGTCGTGTCGCCCTCGAAGATGCTGCGCAAACCATCTTGCCGCAGCGTCACCATCCCGAGCTCGATCGCTTTTTGTTTCAAGACGACGGTCGGCGCGCGTTCGTTGATCAATTCGCGAATCGGATCGGTGATCTTCATGAGTTCGTAAATTCCTTTGCGACCTTTGTAACCGGTGTTGTTGCATGTGTCGCAACCTTTGCCGTAGTAGAAACTTTTTTTGCCGATATCGCGCTTGGAAATTTCCAACTGGGCGAGAAGCGCGTCATTTGGCTGAAAGGTCGTGCGACAATTCGGACAAATCGTGCGCAGCAAACGCTGACCGAGCACCGCTTCGAGCGTCGATGAAATAAGAAACGGTTCCACGCCCATGTCGATCAAGCGCGTGACCGCGCCGGGCGCGTCGTTCGTGTGCAGGGTCGTGAAAACAAGATGCCCGGTAAGCGATGCCTGAATCGAGATTTGCGCCGTCTCCAAGTCGCGTGTTTCGCCGACCATGATGCGATCGGGATCCTGTCGAAGGAACGCGCGCAGCACGCGACCAAAAGTGAGACCGATCGCTTCGTTCACCGGCACCTGCACAATGCCTTCGAGATCGTACTCGACTGGCTCTTCCGCAGTGAGCAATTTCGAATCAATCGTGTTGATCTTGCGGAGACACGAATAAAGCGTCGTCGTTTTTCCGGATCCCGTCGGCCCGGTCGTGATGAAAATTCCGTTCGGCCGATTGATGACTTCGATAATGTAATCACGGATATAATCGGGCATGCCGAGCATCTCGAGATCGAGATTTACGGTCGAGCGATCGAGCACGCGCAGCACGACGCTCTCGCCGAATTGCGTCGGCAACGTTGAGACACGAAGATCGACAGGTCGGCCGGCGATATTTTTTTGAATGCGCCCGTCCTGCGGCAACCGGCGCTCGGCGATGTTCATGTTCGCCATTACTTTCACGCGTGAAATCACTGGGAGCGCGAGATGTCGCGGCGGCGGCGCCATTTCGTAGAGCGCGCCGTCCACGCGATAACGGATTTTGAATTCGTTTTCGAACGGCTCGAAATGAATGTCGCTCGCGCGGTCCTGGATCGCTTGAAACAGAATAAGATCGACAAATCGAATGATCGGCGTGGCATTCGCTTCGGCTTCGACATTGATGGCGGCATCGCCGCCGCGTTGCGTGAGCAGCTCGCCCGTTTCGCCGAGTTGCTTGAGGATGTCCTCCATGCTGGAGGTGTCGGTGCCGTAATATTGTTTGATCCGATTCTCGATTTGCTCGGTTGGCGCGACGATCGGATCGACATCCTTGCCCAGAGCGAAACGCAAATCTTCCGCCGCGCGCGGATCGAGCGGATCGACAAAGGCGACGCGCAGCGTGTTCCCGCTCATCGCGATCGGAAGTGCGCGGTGCAAACGGGCAAGACCGCTCGGGATCAGTTTCAAAATCTCCGGCGCGATTTCTTTTTCCCCAAGATCGACATACTCCGTGCCGAGCGCATCGGCGATTGTTTGGTAAAAACCGCGCTCGTCGACAAAACCGCTGTCGACCATCGCTTGCGCCATCGTCTTTCCGTTCTCGTTCGCTTCCGCCAGCACATCTTCAGCCTGCGAAGATTGTAGAACGTGCTGCTCGATAAAAAGATCGGCGACCTGTTTGTTGTTCATCAGTTCACATCTCCGAGCGTGATCGAAATGACTTCTTCGGCGGAAGTGAGGCCGCCCAGAACTTTGCGCACGCCATCTTCGCGCAAGGTGCGCATGCCGAGCTCGCGCGCGCGCTGCCGCAAAAGCAAAGTCGCGCGACGCGTGTTGATCATGTGGCGAACCTCGTCGTCGATGACAAAGATTTCGAAAATGCCCATCCGACCTTTGTAACCCGTCCTGCGACATTGATCGCAGCCAACCGGTTTCATGACCTGCGCATCGCGCAATTGCGAAGCATCGAGCTGAAGCGCGCGCAATTCCGTTTCGCTGAGCTCGCCCGGTTGTTTGCAATCGGGACAGAGCCGCCTAACGAGTCGCTGCGCCATGATTGCGCGCACTGAGGACGCGACCAAGAATGGTTGCACGCCAATGTCGATCAAACGCGCGACCGCGGATGGCGCGTCGTTTGTGTGCAGCGTGCTGAAAACAAGATGGCCGGTAAGACTCGCGTTCGTGGCGATCGACGCCGTCTCGAGATCGCGAATCTCGCCGATCATAATAATATTCGGCGCCTGACGCAGGATCGAGCGGAGCGCAGCCGGAAACGTCATCCCGATTTCGGTGTTCACCTGCACCTGGTTGATACCGCTCATTTGATATTCGATCGGTTCTTCCACCGTGATGATCTTGCGGTCGGGCTTGTTGATGTAATTGAGGCAGGCGTAAAGCGTGCTCGTTTTTCCGGAGCCGGTCGGTCCGGTCACAAGCAGAATGCCGTCAGGCAAACGCAACAGCCGCTCGAATGTCGCCTGATCGTCGCTCAAAAATCCCAGCTCGGGGAGGCCCATCATCAGACTCGATTTGTCGAGCAAGCGCATCACGATGCTCTCGCCGTGATTTGTTGGGATGGTGGAAACGCGCAGGTCGAGCGGTTTCTTTTTTATTTTCACCTGGATGCGGCCGTCCTGCGGCAATCGCTTTTCCGCGATGCTCATGGAGCCGGTCATGATCTTGAGACGGCTGACGATGGCGGACTGCAAACGCTTGGGCGGCGCCTGCATTTCCTGGAGCACGCCGTCGATGCGAAAACGGACGCGAAATTTTTTATCGAGCGGCTCGAGATGAATATCGCTTGCGCCGAGACGATGCGCTTCGATCAACAACATCGAGACCATGCGAATGATCGGCGCGTCCGCCTCGTCGCCTTCGGCTGCACCGCCTTCCGCGATTTCGAGGCCAAGATCGACATCTTCTCCGAGCTTTTCTTGAATGATGTCGGACGCTTCATCGGCTGTGCCGTAGTATTTTATGAGCGCTTCGCGAATTTTCTCCGGGCTCGTGCAGACAAGCTCGATCTCGCGCTGAAGCAAAAAGCTGAGGCTATCGATCGTATCGATATCGAGCGGATCACCGATTGCGACGACGAGACCGCTCTCGCCGAAGGCGACTGGAACTACTTTGAAGCGGCGCGCATCTTCGCCGCGGATTTGTTTGATGACTTCCGGCGGAATGATTCGCGCCGAAATGTCGATCCAATCCATGTGCGCTTGCGCCGCGAGCGTGCGCGAAACGTCGGCATCGGAGACGATGCCGTCCTTGACCAAAAGATCGACAATGTTGTTCGCGCCGTTGAGTTTTGCGCGCGCGCTCTCGATTTGCGGACGGGTCACGAGTCCTGCGTCCTGCAGGAGATCGAGCACGTAATTTTCGTTCGGTTGCACGAGCAGAATATCCGAACGGAAATTCTACTCTACCGTGACGCTTTTGGCGAGATTGCGCGGTTTATCGACGTCGCGGCCGAGCGCGACCGCCAGATGATAGGCGAGAAGTTGCAGCGGAATGACGGTGAGGATTGGGCTGACGAAATCAGGCACGCGCGGGATTTCGATGATGTCGTTGGCAATGCCCTTGAGTTGTTTTGCGCAATTGCCGCTGGTGATGGCGATGATCGGACCTTTGCGCGCTTTGACTTGCTCGATGTTGTTTAAGTTTTTCGAAAAAACGGCGTCGTCGGGCGCGATGAAAATGGAAGGAAGCTCCGGCCTAACGAGTGCAATAATGCCGTGTTTCAATTCGGCGCTCGGGTGACCTTCGGCATAAAGATAAGTGATCTCTTTCATTTTGAGCGCGCCTTCCAGCGCGATCGGGAAGTTGAATTGCCGCCCGAAAAAAAGCATGCCGCTAACATCGACATATTTTTTCGCGATCGCTTTGATCTGGTCGCTCAATTTCAAAACTTGCTCGATTTGATCGGGCAATGCCTCGAGGACCTCGATGATGTTTGTCCCTTCCGCGGTGGAAAGATTGCGCATGCGCCCAAGCAGCAACCCGATCAGTGTGAGAATCGTGATTTGCGACGTGAACGATTTCGTCGCGGCCACGCCGATCTCCGGGCCGGCGTGCATGTAAACGCCGCCGTCACTTTCACGCGCGATCGTGCTGGCGACGTTGTTGCAAATGCCGAGGGTACGATGGCCTTTGCGCCGACTTTCGCGCAATGCGCCGAGCGTGTCAGCCGTTTCGCCGCTTTGGCTAATGGCGAAGACAAGCGTGTCGCGCGTCATCGGCGTGTTGCGATGGCGAAACTCGCTCGCGAATTCCACTTCGACGGGAATGTTCGCCAGATGCTCGATCAAATACTCACCAACCATCCCGGCGTGAAGCGCGGTGCCGCACCCCGTCAGAACAATTCGGCTGACGTCGCGCAGCTGTTCGGTGGTCATGTTCAATCCGCCGAGTTTAGCGCTGTAATCCTGCATGCTAAGCCGGCCCCGCATCGCGTCGCGCACGGAGTCGGGCTGCTCAAAAATCTCTTTGAGCATGTAGTGCGGATAATCGCCTTTGGTGATGTCTTCCGCGGTGAACTCGACTTTGCTGATCTCGCGGTCGCCGATTTCACCGGCGAGTGAGCTGATCTCGAATTTGTCGCGCTCGATGGCAACGACATCGAAATCATTCAGATAAACGGCGTCGCGCGTGTAGGCGACGATCGCGCTGACGTCACTCGCCAAAAAGTTTTCCTCTTTACCGATCCCGAGGACAAGCGGGCTGCCGCGACGCGCGCCGATGATGAAGTCGGGAATGTCGCTATGAACAAGCGCGATGCCGTAGGTGCCGATGACTTGTTGAAGAGCGGTGCGCACCGCCTGGACGAGGCGCACTTTTTTTTGATCGACATCGACCGTGCTCGCACATGAATCGAGATAAAGTTTTCCGATGAGATGCGCAAGAACCTCGGTGTCGGTCTCGGAGAGAAATTTGTGGTCGCCATTGCGGACAAGATTTTCTTTGAGCGCGTGATAATTTTCAATGACGCCATTGTGCACGAGCGCCAGTTTGCCGGTGGCGTCGAAATGCGGATGCGCGTTCTCATCGGTCACTTTGCCGTGAGTGGCCCAGCGCGTGTGACTGATGCCGTACGTTCCGCTCGGCGGTTTTTCCGCGATCAATTTTCCGAGCGCGGCGATGCGGCCGGCGCATTTGCGCGTTTCGAGCCGATGATTCTGCGCGATGGAGATGCCGGCGGAGTCGTAGCCGCGATATTCAAGCCGGCGCAAGCCTTCGAGCAAAATGGGCGCCGCTTCTGACCGCCCAACGTATCCGACAATTCCGCACATAAAAAGATGCTGTGAGCGTGACATCAACGCCGAGTCCGCGCAAGCAACGCCCAAAGAAGCAAAAAGGTTGCCGGGAAGCCCGGACGCTGAGTTAATGTTTATGTGGCTTCATCTATTCGAGCGGGACGCGAATCACTCGCGGCGAGCGCAACATCGACATTATCCACGCCTTCGCTT
This sequence comes from Verrucomicrobiota bacterium, assembly GCA_041167045.1. GTDB lineage: Bacteria > Verrucomicrobiota > Verrucomicrobiia > Chthoniobacterales > UBA10450 > CATPCN01. Next base: position 50,127 of record JBEEGW010000006.1, on the reverse strand, counting down.
CCGCCGGGGACGACGCAACGCACACTCGCGATCATCATGGGCGGCGGCGCGGGCACGCGGTTGTTTCCGTTAACCAAAGATCGCTCCAAGCCGGCAGTACCGCTCGGGGGAAAATATCGAATTGTCGATGTTCCGATCAGCAATTGCCTGAACTCGGGCCTGCGCTCGATTTATGTGCTGACGCAATTCAACAGCACGTCGTTACATCGACATATCCAGGCGAGCTATAAGTTCGACAATTTTTCGCGCAGCTTCGTCGACATTCTGGCCGCGCAACAAACTCCAGAAGGTTCGCAATGGTATCAAGGCACGGCTGACGCGGTGCGGCAAAACATGCGCTACTTCCTCGAGGGAACGTTCGATTATTATTTGATCCTAAGCGGCGATCAACTTTACCGGATGGATTTTCGCGCGCTGCTCCATCAACACATTCGATCCGGCGCTGAAGTCACGCTCGCGACCAAACCGGTGCAGCGCGCGCAGGCCGGCGAATTCGGCATCATGCAAAGCGATGCTGACAAGCGGATCGTGCGGTTCGTCGAAAAACCGACCGATGCTGCGGTGCTCGATGAATTAAAAATGAGCCGGGAATTGCTGGCGGTAAGTGGTTCCGACGAAGAGGAAGAGCTGTTTCAAGCTTCGATGGGCATTTACCTTTTTAATCGCGATGTCTTAATGGAGTGCCTCGACAATGAGCTGGCGGATTTCGGGAAACACGTCATTCCGCAATCGATTCAGGAACGCCGCGTGAATGCGTTCATCTTCAAGGGCTATTGGGAGGACATCGGGACGGTGCGCGCTTTTTACGATGCGAATCTCGATCTTACCGACATCGTGCCGGAGTACAGTTTTTTTGAAGCGACGGCGCCGATCTATACGCATCCGCGTTTTTTGCCGGGCAGCAAGATCAACGGCGCCACGCTTCGGCATGCGATCGTTTCGGACGGCTGCATTATTTCCGATGCGCATATCGAGCGCAGCGTGATCGGAGTACGCAGCATCATTCAAAGCGGCGCGACCATCCGCAACAGCATCGTGATGGGCGCAGATTATTTTGAAACGGAACCGGAAAACGTTCCGCCGGGTCATCCGCGCATGGGCATCGGCCGCAATTGCGTGATCGATCGGGCGATCATCGACAAAAATGCGCGCATTGCCGATGGAGTGGTGATTACGCCGGAAGGCAAACCGGCAAACTTCGACGCGGAAAATTATTTTATCCGGGACGGAATCGTGATCGTGCCGAAGAACGCCGTTATTCCGGCCGGCTTCTGGATCTGATTGAGCGCGCCCGCTCTATGTCGATCTTAGCGACAGGCGAAAGATTCGCGCGCCTCAGCGGCGATCGGTCATGCCGGCAAGTGCGCCGCCGCTTTCCCATTTTTCCTGCTTATTCCAAGGAAGCTGGGACTCGTGCCTCGCATCCGGATCATTGACGAGCTGGACTTGTTCTTTTTGCGAAGCGCAGGACACGAGCGTGATCGCACCCGCGATGAAAAGAAAAGTGGCGACTCCTGTTTTTAGATTACGAACTTGATCCAGCATAAATGACCGTGTCTCCAGGTTGCACCTGAACGCCGCGCGCCAGGCTGCTGCTGATTATATCGCCGATAGCGGTGGCCGGTTCAACTGAGGAAACGCGGATTTTTCCAATGAGCGTGCCGCCGCGCAGGACGAGCATTTCGGAATTTGCTTCGACGCCCTGCCGGCCGCCGAGATTCAAGACGACGAAATTGTAGGCTTGGTTTACAGCGAGAATAGTTCCGCGGACACCGGGATTGCTGCCCGCGACGACGCGCCGGCTCTTTTCCGCTTCCAATTGCGCACCACGCTCACGAGCGGCGCGAATCTTATCAGCTAAAAGCGCCTTTTCGGCTTCGGCACCTTCGAGTTGTTTGCGAGCGTCATCCAGTTGCGCTTGCAGTTCTGCCGTGGAAGCGCCAGTGGCGGCCGGTTCCGCCGCGGGTTTGGCTGCGTTTTCTTCGATCCGCTTTTGCAGTTGCGCGATCTGCGTTTCGCCAGCCTGGATTTTCGCCTGCAACTCCACCTTTTCCGTTTTCGCGTTCGTTAGCTCAGCTTGCGCCGCGGCGATTTTATTCTGCGTTTCGGAAAGATTCGTCGTCGCTTCCGAGACTTTTGATTCGCGCGCTTTCAAATCTTTTTCCTGCGAGAGGCGGCGGTCTTCGGCAATTTGGCGTGCCGTTTCCTTTTCCGTGATCTCGGCGCGCAGACTCCGAGATTTGTGAAGGTTTAGAACGCCAAAAACAGCAGAGAGGGCGAGCAGCAAGATCGACAGGCCGATTATTTTTTTGGACATGGGAAAGTGGCGACGCTGCAGCCAGACGCGACATCATTTTAGCCAAGAAGAGAAGCCGGTTGCAATCCTGGAATTGCGCGCGGGCGACGTTGTTTTGAAGCACCGCTCTTCTTTCGGATTGCACCGATGCCACTTCGAACCTATAGGATGCGTCCATGGGCCAACAACATCGAGTCAGAGTAAAACGACGAAGACGCCGCGCTTATCTGGTTCGAAAAAGGGCTGCATCGAAAGCGGTGCGCCGGGAGCCGCCCAAACCGAGATCTAAGAAACCGGCCGCGCCCGCGGAATAACCAAGATCGACAATAACGCGCGGGTCGCACTCGCCCTTGAGCGAATTTATACTGAGCAGTGCGCTCGCAGTATTTAATCGTGGATGGTCACAGCGTGATTTTCGCGTGGCCGGAATTGCGACGGCTGCACGATCGTCGCAGCGCTTTGGCGCGCGATGCGCTCGTGAAAAAACTGCGCGACTACCAGGATTGGACCGGCGTCCGCTCGATTGTGGTGTTCGACGGAAAGGGCGCGAAAGCAAACGCCAGCTCGGATCCGGAGGGGATCCAAATATTTTATTCCAGCGCCAAGCAGAGCGCGGATTCAATTATCGAAAGATTAGCGAGCAAATATGCGCCGCGATTTCGATTGCTTGTCGCGACCGATGATTATCTGGAACAAGAAACCGTCAGCGCGTGCGGCGCAGAACCGATTTCAGTAAATGCGTTACGCGGCCTCTTGGCTGAAGCGCGTGCGCGGTAAGATCAAGCCGCTCCCGCCAGCGCTGGTCGCTCGGCTGGCACGCTTTCGCGATGAGCGCGCTGACGGCAAGTCGCGAGCACGCGTGAGAGAACGCAGTAGAGTTGTTCGATTGGCAAATTCTTGCTCACGTAACCGTTGGCGCCGGCGCGAAGCGCAGCGTGCATCCGCTCCTCGTCGTATCCGGCCCCAGTGAAAACGATAACGGGCAGGGTGGGGCGAATTTCACGAATGAAATTTATGAGCGAAATGCCGTCCACTTTCGGCATGTTCAGATCGACGACAATGACTTCGCAATCCTGCAATTCGAGCCAGGAGGCGGTTTGGAAACCCTCGGTCAAAAACTCGCAGGAATGACCTTTTTGTTTGAGATAGGTGACGAGAAATTTCGTAATCGCGGGGTCATCATCAATGATGAGGAACTCGATGCAATTACGGGACAAGATTTTCATTTGGCAGTGCTTTATAATTTCCATAACAGCTAAAGCAGTAAGCTTGCCAACTTCCCGGCCTCGGCAAAAAGCTAGTTTGCTCCGTTCGCTCGGGCCTGAGTGGCCGACTATGACCCGAGTTTTTGCTCGATCTTTTTCACGCGCGCGAAAAGCTTGCCCAAGCGGTGGACCCAGGCGATCTGAAGTTTTGCCTCCTCGAAAGGCACCGCGGGATAGCCAAACCAAGTGCCGCCGGCAATACTTTTGGCGATTCCGCTTTGTGCGGCGACTACCGTTCCATCGCCGATTTCAAGATGCCCGGCGACTCCCACCTGGCCTGCCAAGATGACGCGTTGACCAAGGCGCGCGCTGCCGGCGATGCCCGTTTGGGCAGCGACGATCGAATGCTTCCCAATCACGACGTTGTGCGCGATCTGAACAAGATTGTCGATCTTGACGCCCTCCTGGATCCACGTCCGTCCGAAACGCGCGCGATCCACCGTCGTGTTCGCGCCGATCTCCACGTCATCGTCGATCTGCACGATTCCGATCTGCCGAATTTTTTCGTTGCGACCGTCAATTGCTTGGAAACCAAAACCGTCCGCGCCGATAACGGCGCCGCTGTGAATGATGACGCGAGAACCGATGCGTGTTCGTTCGCGAATAGTCACCCGCGGATAAATTTTGCAACCGCTGCCGATGCTCGACTCGTGACCGACGTAACTTTGCGCACCGATGATTGTGTGGTCGCCAATCGCAGCGCCGGCTTCGATGACAGCGTACGGCTGAATCGAAACGGCGTTTCCGAGTTTGACGCTAGGATCGACAATCGCCGTGGGATGAATTCCGGGCGGAAACTCGATTGGCGGCGGTGCCAGCTTCATCACCACTTGTTCGAAAGCTTTCATTGGGTCAGCCACGCGGATCTGGGCCGCCGAGATCGGCTCCGAAAAATCTGCCGGCACAAAAAGAGCAGAGGCGCGCGTTTTGCGAAGCAAAGCAATGTATTTGCGGTTCGCGAAGAAACTGATCTCGCCCTCATTCGCTTCCGCGAGGGAAGCAGCGCCGGTGATTGCGAGTGCCGGGTCGCCGACGACTTCGCCCCCAGACATGACCGCGAGCGCTTGAAGCGTGAAAGTCAACGGTGGTGACGCTTACTTTTTCAAGCTCGCGCGGACGGCGTCGAGTTGCCCGGCTGAGCCGAGTTTTTCGTTTTTGTGCGCGATGAAGTTTGCATATTCGTCGACGAAAATTTTGCCAGGCGGCCGAAAATCGAATTGCTCGGGGTGGTCGCGGAAAAATTCGCGGTGCACGCGCGTCCAGACGAGACGGCCGTCCGTGTCGATGTTGACTTTGGTTACGCCCAGTTTGGCGGCGGGCAGATATTCCTCTTCGTTCACGCCGCGCGCGGAAGGATCGAGTTTGCCGCCGGCGGCGTTGATCCGCTGCACTTCTTCAACCGGCACGCTCGAGCTGCCGTGCATCACGATGGGCATGCCGGGAATTAATTTTTTGATTTCTTCAATGACCTCGAAGTGCAGACTTTGCTGACCTTTGAATTTGTAAGCGCCGTGACTGGTGCCGATGGCAGCTGCCAGTGAATCGCAGCCGGTCCGTTTCACAAATTCGACCGCCTCTTTCGGATTGGTGAGCGACGCGTGACCTTCATCTACTTTGATGTCTTCCTCCACGCCGCCGAGTTGTCCGAGCTCGGCCTCGACGCTGATTCCTTTGGCGTGTGCTTTATCGACGACGCGTTTCGTGATCTCGATATTTTTTTCGAATGACTCATGGCTCGCGTCGATCATGACTGAACTGTAGAAGCCCGAGGCGATGCAGTCGTAACAGGTTTCCTCGTCGCCATGATCAAGATGTACGGCGAAGATCGCTTCGGGGAACATTTCCTTGGCGGTGCGGATCATGGACTCGAGCATTCGTTTGTCTGCGTATTTTCGTGCGCCTTTGGACAGTTGAATGATGAAAGGCGCCTTGCTTTGCACGCAACCGCGGAACAATCCGAGGAGTTGTTCCATGTTATTAATGTTGTAAGCGCCTACCGCATATTTGCCGTAAGCGACCTGGTAAAGCTGAGCAGTGGTAACGATCATGGGATAAAATCAGCCTAGGCGAAATGCCCGAGCCTGGGCAAAGCTTAATCGGAAATTCAGAAATCGAAATCCGAAATTCTCAGGTGCCGTTCGGCGTGGCCGGCAACATGACGCTGACGGAAGTGCCGCGCGAGCTCGAATCGATATCGACGCGCCCATTGTGGTCGAAGATGGTTCGTTTCACGATGGGAAGGCCCAGCCCCATGCCGCGCGCCTTCGTCGTGCAGAACGGTGAGAACACCTTGTCCTTCATCGCTGGAGCAATTCCTTTTCCGTTATCCTGCACCGTTACGACCACGCCGCTGGTCTTTCGGCCTTCGTGAATTGGTTTTGCCGCGAGCACAATTCTCGGCCTCGCCTGGCCGGCGGCCGCTTCCGCTGCGTTCGCCACCAAATGGGCGAAGGCTTCAGTGAGCGCGCTCTCATCGCCGAGCACTTTGGGAAGATCGTTAGGCAAAGTCGTCTCGATCGACATGCCGTTTTTCGTCACCCGCGTCTTTGCGATTTCGATGGCTTTGCGAACTGAGGCACGCACGTCGATCGGCTTCATGATCAGTTCCGGCGGATGCGCGAAATTATTAATCTGCGTAATGATGCGATCGAGCCGATCAATTTCCTGAACCACGATCTGGTTGAAGTCTTTGCGGAAATCCGCGTCATCGAATCGTTCGGGGAGTAGCTGGGCAAAAGTTTTGATGGCCACGAGCGGATTGCGAATTTCGTGTGACATACTCGCCGCGAGATCGGTCCAAAAGGCAGCGCGATCGACCAAGTCTTGTTTTTGTCGCAACGATTGTTCCGCGGTCAGATCGTGAATGACAGCGACGGCGCCGAGCGGTTCCTTGTGATTGAGAAGCCGCCGCGTTTCCACGGAAAGCGAACGGCGTGTGCGATTGTCGATCCACTGTTGGGAGGACAGATTCGTTTTCGCTTCCAGCGTTTCGCGCATAAATGTGGCGAGCCGATTGCCAGCCGCTTCCACCGGTTGATTCAAAACTTCCGCCGCCGCGACCCCGAGAATTTCTTCGGCGGTGGGATTAAACCATCGAATGATCGCATCCTCGTCCGTCGCGACGATTCCCGGCGGAATGGATTTTAGCAAAGTCTCGGCCAGCGTTTTTTGCAGCGTTGCTTCTTCGTAGAGCAGTGCGTTTTCGAGCACAGTGGAGATGTGTTCGGCGAGCATGGTTAAGTTTTCAAGATCGACATACTCGAAGCGCTGGCCGGTGAGGCGATGGCCGAAAAAGATCCAGCCGATCACGCGGCCGCGCGCGTGCAGTGGGACGATGATTTCGGCTCCGAAGCTGTCGAGCGCGCGCCGCATGAGGTTGCGCTGCGTCGGGTCAGTGGTCTTGGGAAGGTTATCGCGCGAAATTAAATGCGCGTGCAATTCAAACCAGCGGACTAATGAATCGCGCTCGCCAAATTCCAATTCGGAGGTTTCAGCAAGGCAACGCAGGCCCGCGCGCAGCCGGTAGCGATCGCTCTGTTTTGTCTTCGCAAAAATCCCGACCCGTGCAACCCCGGTGGTGTCAGCTACTCCTTCGACCACGGTTTCAAGAAGCGCTTCCACATTATCAAAACGCCGAAAGATGCGCGGGAAGCGCAGCAAAGGCGTTGCGAGAACATTTCTTTCGCGAAAGGACTCGCGCGGCTCAATCGATTCGCCGATCGGCAAGGCGAGCGATTGTTCGCGCAAATCTTTATTTTCCTGGACGATCCGCAAATGTTCGAGCGCACGGGCAACCAGTGCCTGGAATCTATGTCGATCTAACTCGATGTCCTCGGCTGCATATATGCCGGACTCCTCGGCATCGCGTAGTGGTTCGGAACGCGCGGCCCCGAGCGCGATGATGAGCACATCGGACCAGTCGTTTTGAATTTGCTCGAGCAGCTCCCGGCCTTCTTTCGCCCGGAGGTCGAGCAGTAGAAGCGCGGGATTTGTTTGCCGCACGACCGCTTCCAAGCGATCCGCCCCGGCGACATGGCGCAGCTGCGCGATGCTGCGCAGGAAAGCCTTTACCCGCCGAACGAGTTCGACGTCCTGGGAATAAAGGATGCAGACCGGCGAAGGACTCACGCGGCTGCCACCTCCTGATTAAAACGAACGAGAGGAAGCAGAATATGAAAGGCGGTGCCTTTGGAAACGTCGCTCTCGACTTCAATTTGCCCGCCGTGTTCCTGAATGATGCCATGCACGACGGAAAGTCCGAGCCCGGTGCCGTAATCCTTTGTTGTAAAAAATGGATCGAACACATGCGGAATATCTTCACGACGAATTCCCTCGCCGTTATCGCGAATGGTTACGCGTAATATCTCCTGGCCGTCCCCGTTTGAACCGGAAATCGTCCACTCGTTCGCCGAACCAATTTCTGTGGCCACGGTTAACTCACCGCCGCCTTTCATCGCTTCGATTGCGTTAAGAAAGAAGTTAAGAAAAACCTGTTCGATCTGGTCGGCATCGGCCCGGATTGTATCAACATTTGCATCCCAGGAACGAGTCAATTTGATTTCCTTTTGATACAGACGGTGCCCGACCAGCATGAGCGATTTCTCAAGCAGATCGTGCACATGCAGCGGCTTGAGGTGCGGCTTGGCTGGGCGGGCAAAGCGCAGCAGTTGATTAACGAGCGTGTCGATCCGATCGATCTCGTGGCCGATCAAGTTCGAGAAAGTTTCTCGAAAATCCGAATCGAGATAACGTTCCGGCAGCAACTGCGCGAACGTCTTGATGGAAACGAGCGGATTCTTGATTTCATGCGCCATGCCGGCAGAGAGCGTTCCGAGGCTGGCCAGTCGGTCGCTCCGGCGAATTTGTTGCTCGAGACGTTTCAGCGCCGTGATGTCGGTCAGCACCATCAGCGCGCCTAAAATTCTTCCTTCCTGATCGTGAAAGATCGAGCTGCTCGCGCGCACAGACACGGCGCGCTCGCCGGAAGCAAACGTGAGTTCGTTATTTTCCTGGCCGCGACGGGAACGAAGTGTTTCGCGCAATAACTCGCGAATTTCCTCGGGGAGGTTCTCCAGCGATTGATCGATTATCTCGCGTGGATTTAGCTCGGTGATTTGCCCAGCTTCATTATTGAACACGGTGATTTTTCCGTTGGCGCTCACCGCGATCACGCCGGTGGTGAGATTTTCGAGAAGCGTCTCGTTATAGAGTTTCGCGTTTTGAACTTCGGTGAACAGTTCCGCATTCTCGATGGCGACAGCGAGTTGGCCGCATAAAACCTGAAGCGCGTTCTGTTCGACGCTTCCGTAAATGCGTCCCGAACGGCGTGGGCCAAGCAACATCACTCCTTCGAGTTGATCGCGCGCGAAAATCCCCATCACCACGGCAAGATCGAGATGCTGCATTTGATTGATGATGCGATGCACTTCGGGCGTGGGGCGAACGCGATGCAATTCATCGAGAACGATCGGTTGCCCGGCGCTCTTCAGATAGGCAAGAAGCGGGTGATCATTCGGTAGCTCGATCCGATTTTCCCGCGTCGGCGGAGGATAATGCTGTCCGTAAACGTCTTTTTGGGCCAGGAGAATGATCACGCGCTCCGTGTTCGCGGCCTGGCCGATCGTCTTCGCAAATCGCTCGAGCAAATCGCCCAGCGTCGTCACGGAATTTAAGATCGCCGCCGCCTGGTTCATGGTCGTGCGAAAATCCAAACCGCGTGAGCTGATAAACAGCCGATCGGCCAATCGCTGCGACAAGCCGCGCGCCGGCGCCATCGCAAAAGCCACGGCGATCGCGGCCGTCACGTGAGCAAACGTTTGCGCTTGCTGTGCGAGCACTTCGTTGAGAACTGCATCGACCAACCACCACACCAATCCGTACAAAGCGAGGAGATACACCGCGAGGACAGCATAAGACATCGCACGGCGCAGGAACGAACCCACGTCCATGATTTTCCGTGTCGCAATGCCGTAAGCGACGACCAGACTGAACAACACGACGCGAAACGGAGCGAAGATGCGCCAGAGCGATGGATTGACGAAAAAGCGCAACCCAAACGTCAGCAAGAGCGAGAGCGCCAGCATGGATAGGCCGCCGATCAAAACAAACGCCAGCTCCGCGCGTTCGCCTCCCACCGTTTCTCGCAGGTCGCGCCATCCGCTTACGGCCAGGGCGATAATCGCGCCGCTAAAAACTGATCCGTAAAGGTATACCCCGGGGCGATAATAAATTGGACTCGGCACCGCGATTCCGTCGACGTCCGAGAGTTGCACTCCTTTCAAAAACCAGGTCGTTAGGCAAAAACCAATCACCGCGGCCGCACCCAGCAACCATAGGCGAGAGCGACGAAGCAACGCCGGCCAGCCCTTCTGCCTTTGCCGAATCGAAAGGCGTAACAGGTTTAAACTTGTTAAGAACAAAATGCCTGCCGCAGACGCTGCGCGCATGCAAAATTCCGCCACGCCAGCATTGTTTGTATTCAGACCGTAGTGCAAACTGGCCAGCCAGCCGGCGATTACCCCGGTCAAAAGAAGGAAGCATTGATTGGATATCTTTCTTGGATTCGCCTGAAAAACGGCCAGACCCAAAGCGGATTGGGTCGCAATCGCCAAAACAAACGGAATTGCCGAACTGTTCATTACGCTGCGACGCGATTGAGGACAAGAGTGCTGGCGCTGCCGCCGAGGCCGCGAACATTCACGAGCGCGCAGTTAACATTTGCTTTGCGCGCGCGAAACGGAACGAAATCGAGATCACAATTCGGATCGGGCGTTTCGTAGTTGGCGGTGGGCGCGATTAAATGATCGCGAATGCTGAGCGCGCACGCCGCCACCTGAAGCGGGCCGCCGGCCGCTAATGGATTTCCCGTCACACCCTTGATCGACGTCACCGGTATTCGATAAGCGCGATCACCAAACACCTCTTTGATGAATCCCACTTCGGCTGTGTCGAGAACTCGATCGCCGGGTCCATAGGCGGAGACAAGATCGACATCTTCCACGGTGCGTCCCGCGTTCGCCAGCGCGGTCTTCATCGCTTCGATCAATCCTGAGCCGGGTCTTTCTGGATCGACATCGCGTTGCGTTCCATACCCGCTGATCTCCAGATAAATGGTCGCGCCGCGGGCTTCCGCGCGCTCCAGGTTTTCCAAAATAAGAACGCACGCTCCTTCCGAAAGCACCCCGGACTCCCGCGTGGAATCAAACGGTCGACTCGCTTTCGTCGGATCGCCGTTACCCGGTACGCTCAGGCCGCTGGCAATAAAACTCGCCACCGCTAACGGCGTGATGGGCGCATCTGCGCCTCCCGCGATCGCGACTTCGCATTCGCCCGAACGAATGATCGCCGCTGCATTTGCGATCGCATCCAGGCCCGATGGACACGCTGAGGAAATTGTCGCCGCATTCGCGCACGCGCCGATCCGGTCCGCAATCACATTCGCGGCCGCCTGAGGTTTGGAAGCCGCGAGCGCGGTGGGCAGCACTCGATCCGGCCCCGGCCCCGTCACTTCATGGAACACGCGCTCGATTACATCCAGTGCACTCGTGCTCACTCCAATCACAACCGGCGTTGGACTTGGCAAGTCGAGCCGATCGATATCCATCCCAGCATCTTTTAACGCCATCATAGTTGCGGCATAGGCAAGCTGCGTATGCCGTGCCATGCGCTTTGGTTTTTGCTCTATGTCGATGTAATCGAGTGGTTGGAAATTTTTCACCTCACCCGCGATGCGGCTTTTAAATTTTGTCGCGTCGAAAAGTGTAATTCCTCCGATGCCGCTTTTGCCGGCTAAAAGCGTGGACCAAAATGCTTCCAGCCCGGTTCCATTCGGCGCCAACACTCCGATTCCCGTCACGACGACCCGATTGCGTTTTCTCATCATGGCAGTAGAACCGTCAGATACACGGGCAAGCCGATTCTAAACGCTACATAAAATGGAGTCATTACATTTTTTCGCCGCTACTTCGCGACTTATTCACCAAATTTTCAAGTTATTCACAAGTTGCATCTTGCGTACCGCCCATTTTATTTCAAGGTCATCGCGGCCCCGTTCACTGATGTTTATGGAAAGAAGCGAAGTTTCTCGCCCCTCGCGGCACGCCCTTAGCTTCTCCTTTGCCAAACGTATCTCATGACTGCTGCCTCCGACCTCCCCCAAGTCCTCGTCATCGACGACGAAATGGGGCCGCGCGAAAGTTTGCGCATGCTCTTGAAGCCAAGCTATCAAGTGCACACCGCCGATTGCGTCGAAGCCGGGATTCGCATGCTGCGCGAGAAGCAACCCGACACGATCGTGATGGACATCCGCATGCCGGGCGCCACTGGCATCGAGGGATTGCGGCGCATCCGTGAAATCGACCCTCATCTCTCGGTGATTATGCTCACTGGATTCGGCGCGCTCGAAACCGCTCAGGAAGCGTTACGACTCGGCGCTAATGACTACATCAACAAACCATTCGATGCACGTGAAATGCGCGAAGTGGTCGATCGCAATGTGGAACGCACCCGCGTCCAGCGGACGAGTGAGCACGCCGCCGCCGAGATCAAGGAATTAAACAATCGTCTCCTCAAAGAACTTGCGCAAAAAGAGCGGCTTGCATCTCTCGGTCAGGCTTCCGCGGAATTTGTGCACGATTTGGGGAACCCGCTCACGATCGTTTGGGGCTATGTGCAATTGCTCGCAAAAAAGCTCGAGCAGCAGGAAAAGGGCGGATCAGACAACAACGCCAGCTCCGCGAAAGAGCTCAATATCATCGAACAAAACGTGCGCCTTTGCCGCGAGCTGCTCACCATGTGGCAGAGCTACGGCAGCGTCGAAGCTTCGCCGCACAAAGCACTATCGGTTTCGGCGATCGTCCGCGAAGTCGTCAAAGGCATCGGCCCGATGGCCGTGCAAAACGGCGTCGAATTTAATTGCGACATTTGCGAAGATCCATGCACGCTCACCGGAGATTCCGTGCAAATCACGCGCGCCATTCAAAACGTCATGATCAACGCGCTCCAAGCTTCGGCCGAGAAAAAGAAACCGATCAATGTCAGCTGCACGCGCAAAGATTTTTATGTCGATGTACGCGTCGAGGATGCCGGTTACGGAATCACTCCCGAGCAAATGTCGAAGATATTCGATCCTTATTTCACGACCAAGCAGGGCAAGAGCGGCACTGGCCTCGGGTTATACATCACGAAGAAAGTCGTCGAAGATCATAACGGCTCCATCAAAGTCGACAGCACGCCGCAAGTCGGCACCACGTTTACCATTCGACTTCCTCTGTCGAATAACTGAGGCGCGCGTTCGCCGCCTTCGGTTTCGCTTGTCAGTCTGCGCGCCATTCGGTTTGTTGAGCGCATGCCGTCGGCCTATCGCGTCGCTCCACTTTTTCTTATTCGAATGGCCGGGGTGCCCTTCGATGTGCTTGAGCGATTCGCTACTCGCTCGACCGCGCAGCTCGCACGCGAATTGATCGCGAGCCCGGATCAACTCACGCCGTCTGCAGCAGAATTCGAAAAGTTGAGTGCTTCTCTCGACCGCGATTTGGCCGCGGCGCGCGTTGCCTTGTACGAAACTGCTTCCGATATCCTTCCGCACTATCTGGTTTTTGGTTCGGGTGATGTGGCGCTGCTTCTTTCTTCCTTGCTTTCGCATCCGCGGGAACCGCTTGCGCCGCGCAACAGCAAAGCATTTCAGCGCGAGCGCCCCCTCTTGCTTTATCTTCAACGCGTCGCCGCGAAGAACGACACCTTCAGTCGGTTCGGGCCCGGCGGCTGGGGCAAGATCGACAATCAGGTGCGCGGAATAAAAATCGACGTGCAGACGGGCATCGCCGCGCGCGAAACATTTTTGGAACGCTGGACCGCGCACGCGGTCGCCGCTGCCATGAACGCGGATCCTGAAATCTTTGCCGAACTTTCGCCGCGCTTGAATCCAAACGGCGCGCTCAAAGATCAAACATTTGTTTCGCTCGAAAACGGCGAAACGATTTCGCTCGCTCGAGAAGAATTGGCCGCGGTGCAACATTGCGACGGCAAAACTCCGGTGCACGCAATTCCGAATGCGACCGAGATCGTGCGCGCGCTCGCCGAAAAGAAAATTCTTCGTTGCGCCGTGGAAGTGCCCGCGCTCGAGCCGCACGCGTTTGACCTTATTCTGAACGACGTAAAAAAATGGCGAACTGGTCCTTCACGTGACAAGTGGTTGTCGATCTTGCAACCGCTGGCCAATCTGGCGCAGAAATTTGCAAACGTTACCGAACCGCAAGATCGACATAAAATTCTTCAACAAGCTCGCGAGCAGTTGCGCTCGTTAGGCGCCACTCGCGAACCGGGGAAGCGTTTCTTGTATTCCGCGACCAATCCGATCGGCGAAGAATGTTTTCGCGAATGCGGTTTCGCCATTAACGAAGAATTGATCAACGAAGTTGCGATCGAAGCCGCGCCCTGGATTGATTTGTGGCGCGATTCGTTTGCCTTTGTCGCGGGCCGCGTCGCGGCGGGTCTGCGTCAGATTTTTGAAAAAGCGGCCGGCAAAAACGACGCGCTGCCGCTGCCGGCTTTTCTGCGCGCTTGCGAAATGGCGAAATTGCCGCTCACGGGGCCGGGGCTTGTCGGGCTCGCGGTGATGGCGTTTCAAGAAGTGAAAGCCGCATTCCGCGAGCAACTGAAAGGTCACGAAAACAAAGCAGACTACGAACTGCGCGCCGAAGATTGCCATTTTTTGCGCGCACATTTTCAGTACGCAAAGTTCGACGAGTACACTTATCCCTCCGCCGATTTGCAAATTGCGGCCGCGTCAACCGACGCAATCGCAAGTGGCGATTACAAATGGATTCTCGGCGAGCTGCATCCGCCCGCTGCGCTTTTGCACCATTGCATGTATTGGGCTTGTCCGGACAAGGCGGCTCTCAACGCGGCATTCGTGCGCGTCGTCGCGGGCAAGCCGAGTTTTCATTTCGGTTTTTTCGCGGCGGATTTTACTGCGCACACGGCCGTGCGTTTGTTCGATGCGCTCCCGCAATTCGCAAATTTCGTCGCGCCGCACTGTGGCAATCCAGACTGGCGCACGATCCGGCCGGCCGACGCGGAAGTTTATGTCGATCTTGTGAGCGGCGATGTTTGCCTGCGCAAAGCGGGTACGCGTGAATATCTCGGCTCGTTTGCGCGGGCCTGGATTATTCCGCTCGGTTTTCATCCGTTTAATTTCTCTCTCGGCGCGCACACGCCGCGTCTCCGCTGCGGGAAAGTGGTGGTGCAGCGCCGCGCCTGGACTGTCGCGCGCTCTGAACTGGCAGCCGGCGATTTCACAGGTGTTTCGCGCGACCTTGTCGTCGCAATGGAACGATTGCGCGCGCAAAAAGATTGGCCGCGCTTCGTTTACATTCGGCCGACCGAAGCCGCGCTTCGTCGCAGCGGCGCGGAGGGGCGCGATAAAGATACGAAGCCCGTCTTCATCGATCTGGAGAGTTATTTATTTCTCGAAATTTTTTATCGTTGGCTGACGAAAGCTGGCGAACTGGAAGTGACGGAAATGTTGCCTGCGCCGGACGATTTACCTTGGCGCGAAGCGGATGGACGGCGGACGTTTGAGCTGCGCACATTGATTGTGCCGCACGAATGAAAATCATCGCGATCGCGAACCAAAAAGGTGGAGTGGGGAAAACAACCACAGCCGTCAATCTCGGATGTGCGCTGGCTGAAAGCGGCTTGCGCATTCTGTTGATCGACCTCGATCCACAAGCCAACGCCACGAGCGCGCTCGGATTGCAAGGACTGGAGGGTGAAAGTCTTTACGAACCGCTCATCGGTGACGCGGATGTGACGCAGAAGATTCTCCCGACACGGCTCGAACGCGTTTTTATTATTCCGGCCGATCTCGATCTGGCCGGCGCAGAAGTGGAGATCGCGCGCATGGAAGATCACCTGACGCGCCTCACGCGCACGCTCGCACCGCTGCGCGCGGACGACACTTTTGATTTTGTGCTTCTCGATTGCCCGCCCTCGTTAGGCATTTTAATGACGAACGCGCTGGCCGCGGCCGACGAATTGCTGACGCCGATTCAATGCGAATATTTCGCGCTGGAAGGGTTGGTCAAAATCGTGCGCGTGGTCGAACAGATCCGCGATTCCGGCGCGAACCCGAACATCGAGATAGGGGGAATTATTATGACGATGTTCGACAGCAGAACGAATTTAAGCGCGCAAGTGGTGGCCGATGTGCGCGAACATTTTTCTTCGCGCGTGTACGAAACCATCATTCCGCGCACGGTGCGCTTGAGTGAAGCGCCCAGCTTCGGCAAATCGATTTTGGAATACGATCCGAATGGCACGGGCGCACGTGCTTATCGAATGCTGGCGAGCGAATTCATTCGCCGCCACGCGGCGCCGGCTGAAATGCCGCGCGCGACAAGATCGACATAGCGTGAAAAACCAAGAAGATTGGCGGCCCGCGCCTGTTCCGGAAACGTCGAGCTTGTCAAAATTGCGCGAGGCGGCGCGCGGTTGCACGGCCTGCCCTCTTTACAAACAGGCCACGCAAACAGTTTTCGGCGAAGGCGCGAAGCACGCGCCGCTCATGCTGCTCGGCGAACAACCGGGAGACTCTGAAGATCTTGCTGGAAAACCTTTTGTCGGCCCGGCTGGAAAGATCATGGACCGCGCGCTGGAGGAAGCGGGCATCGATCGCGCGAAAGTTTATGTGACGAACACGGTCAAACATTTCAAATGGGAGCCGCGCGGCAAGCGCCGGATTCATAAAAAACCGAACGCGCGCGAGATCGCGGCGTGCCGGCCGTGGCTGGAAGCGGAGTTACGGTTAGTGCAGCCAAAGCTGCTCGTCTGTCTCGGCGCGACCGCCGCGCAAGCGATTTTCGGTCCGGCTTTTCGGGTCACGCGTGAGCGAGGGAAAGTTTTGTCTTCGAGCTTTGCGCGGAAGGTCGTGGCGACGGTGCATCCCTCATCGTTGCTGCGCCAGCCGGACGAAGAATCACGCGAACGAGAGTACGCGCATTTCGTGGCGGACTTGCGGGTGGCGCTGAAAGCGGCCGCCGAAAAATAAAACCTGCCCCGAAAATCTTCGGGGCAGGTTTATGTCGATCTAACTGCGGATCAGGGCTTGGCCGAAGCAGAAGGAGAAGCGGAAGCGGCGGCGCTGCTGCTGGCCTTGGCTTTCTTCGACTCGGCTGACGCTTTCGGGCCGAGCTTCACGGCCTTGGCTTCGCAAGTGCCGTCCGCATTTTTCCAGTACGAGCCGCGGACTTCCTCTTTTTCCACCACGTCTGCCATGGTGGCGGGACTTCCGCCTTTGCTGATCAAGGTTTTGTCCGTGATTTTAAAAACGCGGGACGATTCCTTGCTCGCGATCGTAAACGTTTTCGCGCTCTGATCGACGGAGGAAATCATTCCGTGATATGGGAGAGGACGCTCAGATTTCGCGGTGGAAGCAGCCGCAGATGCCGATGGCGAAGGCGAAGCCGCGGCCGACTTCTTTTCGGCTGCAAAAGAAGTGAATGGTGTGGCCAGCGCGAGCGCTGCGATGCCCACGACGCTGATGATATGTAATTTATTTTTCATAGTTGTTTGTTTATTAGTTTCTGGTTCGAGGTCGTCATTGACCTGAATTGATTGACGACACGACGGAAGATTTTGTTCAGAGATTAATGATGAGAAGTGGAGGTAAGGGGAGTCGAACCCCTGACCTTCTCATTGCGAACGAGACGCTCTACCAACTGAGCTATACCCCCTCCGAAGAGCCGAAATTATCACGCGCGGCAGATTTTTCATCCAGGATTGTTTTTCTTGCGACGCAAGTCGGGCAACGCTGCCAGGGCCATCATAAAGAGCTGCGTAATCATGAAGGCGATGAGCCACGGAAAGGCTTTGTCCATGAAGCCGTAGGAGTGCAATCCGATCCCGAGCATGTTGACGCCGAACCACGACCAACTGGTGACGATGTTGCCAAAAACAGCCATGACCATGAGGCCGCGTTGCCTAACGAGTCCACCCCAGCGCGCGTGCAGGATGATCGCATTCCAAAGAACAATGAGAAGCGCTCCATTTTCTTTCGGGTCCCATCCCCAGAAACGGCCCCACGATTGGTCGGCCCAGATTCCACCGAGGATGGTGCCGACAAAACTGAATAGAGTCGCGAAACAAACGATGCCGTAAACCATTCGCGAAAGTGAAGAGGCGGTCTCCTGGTCGAGCGACGAGGTGAATGCGCTGCGCACAATGTACATGAGCGCGAGAAAGCCGGCCAAATACGTAGAGGCGTAACCGAGCGTAATGCAAACGACGTGCGTGGCGAGCCAGCCATTCGTGTCGAGAACTGCGCGCATCATTTCCATGGTGTCGCCATCGAGTGAGAGGTGGTGGGCGATGAGCAACGTCAGAAAACCGAGCATCGATGCGGTCGCGCTGCCGATGCCGTTGCGATAAAAATGTTCCAGCAAAATTCCGAGAAACACGGCGCCCCAACCGATGAAAACGGCCGAGGAATAAAGATTCGTCACCGGCGGTCGGCCTTCCAGATAAATGCGGAAAAGCAAACCGGAGGTGTGAATGGCGAAGCTGAAGATGAGCAAATAAAACGCGTAGCGCCCTAGTGTTTGTGGCCAGACGAGCCACGAGAGACAGGCCAGAATAAAAACGAGTACGTAAAGCGTCATGCTTTTGTAGAAGGGCTCAAAGCTGTTGAAGAAAACCTCGAGTGTGGCGGTGCGCGCGGTTTTGCCGACATGATTTTGCAGCCAGGCGCGATATTCGTTCACCGTAGAATTAAAAGCAGCGGGGTCTTCTTTTCGATAAGCGGTTACGATCTTTGCATAAGCTCGCGCGGGCACCGCGACGCCGGTTGTTTTTGTGGCAGCGAGCAGGCTGTCACCTATTTTTTTCCATTCTTCCGGCTTGCCGTTGGGCGTTGCCGGGGGGATCGGAAAAAAATAAGCGTTTTGCGCGAGAAAAGAAAAACGCTGCGCTGGATCTGCTGCATTCTCGGCTCCCGCGGCGGTCGCTGTGCTTTTGGCAATCGGGGAACCGGACGCGATCGATTTCGCATAGGCTTCCACCTCGGCTTCGAAGTCGTCGCTATCGGCGACTTGTAAACTGTTTTTCAAACGGAAATAGAGCGTGACGCGCTCATAAAGCTTGACCACGTCGCGCTGAAAAGGGGTGCGCAACTGGTCTTCGACGTTGTTGGCCAGCTCGGCCTGCTCCTCAATTTCTTTTGCGCGCAGAACCAGTTGGGAAAAGGAATAGGCTTTGTGATCTTCGGGCGGCAAACCAAAAGCTCCGAGCGTGTCGGAGTTTGTTATCTTGAAAATTTTGCGCTCATCGGCGGCCTCCGGCTGACTCATCAGCTCGGTCAACCATTCGATCGCTGAAAGGGTGCCGCCGTTTTGGAGATGGAGCGTTTGCTTGCCATAAAGAATCAGCAGCGAGGTGCGGGCGACCGTGTCCAATGGCTTGATGCGTCCATTGAGCAGGACGGGGAAACGTCCGAACGCGCGCAAGGCGTATTCCGGTTTCGGTTCGCCTTCGAAAAGAAACGCGACCAGAAAATAAAGACAGAACGCGGCGACGAGCCACGGCATTAAAGTTTTCCAAAACTTCATGCGCGCCTCCGTCGAAGAAATCCGAACAGGTGCATCGAGAACTGACTAAGCAAACCGGCGCCGACCAGGCCGCACGCGATGTACGGAAGCACAAACGTCGGATTCTTTACGACCTGGAGAATGCTGGTCTTGTCGTTATTGTCGAACCCGGCCTGATAAAAGGTGTATCCGCTGTATCGCAATGGACTGTTCATATAAATGAGCACGTCGCGGTCTTCTTTTTGCCGCGAATCAATCAAGCGAACGCGGCTGGAGAAATTTTTCGGAATATCCGTGCCGGGATAAACATCGTGGCGGAAATCGAGCAACTTGATCGTGAACGGCTTGTAGTAACGCTTCTGCCGCATGCGCAATTCATAAGTGTGCCCCTCGTATTGGAACGATTGGGGAGCGCCGAGCGCATTCGACACCATCCAGGTGCCGAGCGTTCCCTTGGGTATGTCGATCTTGACGAAGACCGTTGTTAGGTCGCGCTCATCCTGTTTGACGGTGCGCGGGATTTCGGTCGCGACCACATTGGGACCAATGCCGATGGTGGCGAGCGAGCGCGGCGCATTCGACGACGGCGAGCGCATGGAGAGCGAAGTGTTCGCCATGAACTTCGCGATTCGCAAGGTGAACGGAAGCGCAGGAGGTTGAATCACACCGCCGCGAGCGAGCAGAGACTCGGGGAGCGCCACGACCAAGTCGTCATCTTTCGAAGTGGTGTCGATTACGGCCAACTCAGTTTCACGCGGCGCTTCGGAAAAAGTTTGGGCGGCGCCGATGTCCATTCGCATCATGCTCTCCTTCGCGAACAGCCCGGTGAAAAGTTCGCCCAACAGCAGGACGACTACGCCTGCGTGGATAATAAAGATTCCGATTTTTTTTCGCACCAATTGAAAGCGAGTGCCGTGCGCTGCCATGAGATTCAGAAAGAGCAGCGTGCCGATTAAATAGCCGCCGGGAAAAATCGGGACGCGCCAAGCCGAGCCGGCCGGCTGCCAAAGAACGACAAGGCTGCGAAAATATTTTGCCTGCGCCGCGTGGATGCCGAGATGCACTTGATCGAGCGTGCCGAAAAAAATCAGCACCATGCCCATGCTCAAAAGCACGACGGTCAGCCGTAAAGAGGAGAGTGATCGCCCGCAGGCTTTCAGAAAACGAATCATTATTAATTATTGCACCGACGAATCGTCCGAGCGCGTCGCACTTGAAATCGAAAGCTTCTGTAGAAAATCGAGGAAATGTTTTTTCTGCGTTCCGACAAGATCGACATCTCCCGTCATTTTCACAAACCAGGTTTGTTCGCCTTGCTGCGAAGCGGCCGCAAGGATGCGCATTTTACGATTTGCAGGCGGCAAGGCTTCGGTGCTGACCAGATCGGTAATCAAAAAATCGTGCCCGTTCGCATTCACATGCGAGCTGATCGCGCTGAGCTCACTCTCGCCCACCGGTGGAAGTTTGAGCTGTTCGCGCCAGCGATTGATGTTGGCCAGATCGCCTCCCGCCATTCCAGCGAGCGACACCACTGAAACGTCCGCCTCGGCCCCGTTCGCGCCCATGACTTTGAAACTGGCGAGGCGCATGGGCGTGAGCGGCTGAGCGACCCAACCCGCCGGCGCCTTGTATTCGAGCGGCGGCGCTGCGGCAGACAAAGGCGGCGGCGTGGGCGCGTTTGTGTTCGAGCCGGTGTTCCCGGCCGCCGACGCAAGCATTGGCGCCGTCTCGACTTTTATTGTCTGGAGAAATTTTCTGAACTCATCTTTTTTTGCCGTGACCAATTCATCCGGGCCGCTCAGCTTGAAGAACCACGTTTCGTTATCCAGCGCGAGCGCTCCCCCAAGAACCCGCGATTTTTTTCCGTCCTTTACCGGCCCAGCGCTGACAAGATCGACAAGTGAGATGGTGCGGCCCGAGGCGGAAACAGGCGTGACCGCCTGCGCGAGGTCCGTCTCGGCGATTGGCGGGAGTTGAATTTGTCCGCGCCACCGATTTACGTTTGCGAGCAATCCACCCACGTCGCCAGGAAAAGAAGTGATCGAAAGTTCGGCTTCGCTGCCATCTGGGCCATGAATCTTGAAGGTGCCCTTTCGCGGCCCTGTGGCCGGTTGTTCTTCCCAATCGGCCGGCGCTTGCCACGTGACCTCACCACTTCCATTCGATTCGCCGGAAACGCTCGATGGCTGCGAAGTTTGCGGCTCGCGTTCTTTTTCGACGCGGTAAACTTCGATCTTCGAGTCGTTACAACTCGAAAATACGAAGAGCGCGAGCGCAGCAGTAAATGTCGCCCCTGATGGACCCACGAACCTCATCTATCACGCGTCGAGCACCACGTCGCCTTTCGGCGCGCCGATGCAAGTTAATCGCGTGCCGCGCTCGGTAGCGAAATCTGATGGAGTGACGTAGGCGACCTCGCCAGAAAACACAGCGACCTGGCACGTCCCGCAACTGCCGGCCCGACATCCGCTGGGGATGTTGATGTCGTTATCCATGGCGAGCTGAAGAATGTTTGTGCAACCGCTGTCCCAAGTCAGTCTCTTTCCAGATTTTTTGAACTCGATCGCAAAAGTCTGACCAGGAACCTGTGCGGCCAGCGGCAACGCGGCCACTTTTTTTACGCTCGACGGGCCAAACGTTTCGAAGTGCACGTTTTTATCCGGGACTCCCCATTCGCTCAAGCCGGTGGTGAGACTTTCCATCAACGGGCCCGGACCGCAGATGTAGAAATCGTAATTGTTCGATGGCAGAACCTGCTTGAAGAGATCGACGGAGATGCGGCTCGAATGCTGAAAATCCTGCCCGGGCTTCTGGCCTTCGTCCGGTTTGCTGTAGCAGACATGCAAATGCACGTTTGGAATTGCGGCTGCGACTTTTTCCAAGTGATCTTTCATTGCGTGTTCCGCGCGGTTGCGCACGCCGTAGAAAAAGTGGATCTCACGCGTGGAACGCATCGCGACGAGGGTGTTGAGCATCGAAAGCATCGGCGTCACGCCAATGCCGCCGCCGATGAGAACTACGCCGCCCGTTTCGGTGGGATCGAGATAAAAATGCCCGCCCGGCGCCTTAACATCGACAATATCTCCCTCTTTTAGATTTGCGTGAAAGTAATTTGAAACGAGTCCGACCGGCGCGCCTTCTTTTGCCGGACCCTGGCGCTTGATCGAGACGCGATAGAAATCCTGGCGCGGCCCGTCCGAAAGTGAATAGCAGCGGACCGTCTTATTTTTCTGGCCAGGAATGCGCAGCTCGAACGTCAAATATTGTCCGGGTAAAAAAGAAGGAAGCGGCTTGCGGTCATGCGGCTCCAGGTAGAAGGAGCAAATGTCTTCTGTCTCCATCACCTTTTTCTGAATGGAAAACTTGCGGATGCCATTCCAAGGCGCAGCGTTCTCTTCGGTTTTCTTGCGCAGGCCACGCGCGGTCTGGAGCTGTTCCTGTAAAAGATCGTAAGAAAGTTTATCAACCGCGCGTTGATGGATGAGGCGCCGAAACGAAGTCGCGAAAAAAAGGACGGTTTGCCCTACCACGAGCGCGAGCAAAATGGCTCCCAACGTCTCGAGAACTACGAGCATCATTACTTAATGAACTAAAATTTGCGCCGGAGCTCTCCCCGGATGCCGAAAAGATCCTGGTCGTTATCGCGCGAAGCCACGATCGCATCGGCGCGGATGAGCCAGGCGTTATTGAGTGGCAACTGATAACGAATGCCGAAGCCCACTTGCGATCCTTTAGCTGTGCGGTCCTTGGCATCGCCAAAAACATCGAGACCTGAGACCTCGAAAACGATCTGTTGATGTAAATTGAAAAGATATTCGATCCCGAGCGAGCCTCCCCACGTGTTGTGACCGGTATCGTCCATTTTTGGAAAACCAGTCAGGTTGTCGGTTTCAAAAAGAATGCCCGTGTTCAAGAGCACGCCGCCCGCTGCCCCGGCGCGCGCCAGCGATTGGGGTTTGTTAAAGCCGGCAAAAAGATTGAAGTACGGGACGAGCGTGAGCGGGAGCGGCGTAATCAATGAGTTCTCGATCAGAATGAGGACGCCGTCCGCGGTCCGGCGATGATCGTTCTCCGGGTCCTGGCCGAAATTATAAATGACCCGGACGCTGTTTGAGACGGTGTCAAAATAGCGTCGAGTGTAGGCCGCGCTCAAATTGTGATAGCTCAGGTCGTCGAAATCTTTCCGGCCAAGCGTGAAGCCGTAATCAAATTCGTAATAACCTCCAAGCACCTCGAGGAATGTGGCGATGCCGAAAACGTCGGCGCTGTGATCGTTCGGGATCGCGCCGGTCGTGACCTGATCAAATCCTGCGAAGAAAGTGATGTCGGCATTTGAAATGTCGAGATGAGGGCTGTTGCGCGCCGGAATGGTGATGGCGAAACCAGTAAAAGCGTCTTGCAGCCAGACGCCGTTTTGAAAGAGGAGCGGGATCAGGCCGAACGTAAACGGAAGATCGAGATGATTGTCTTGGTTGCTGAATCCGGAGAAGAGCCGCGCCAAATCGCCTTCGAAGAATAGCGCTTGCGGCTCGAAATCAAGCTCTACGCCGGAATGTTGTTTGTCGCCCGCAAATTCGACACGCGTGAAAAGCGCGGCGCGATTGGTCGGCGTAATGAAAAGATGGATGCGCTCGGTACCGGTGATTTTGAAATCGATGTCGAGATTTAGCCGAGTTGCCCCGATCCCTTTCTCGATTGCGCCGTTGTCATTGTAGGCAATGGCGGTGCGCTCATCGCCGTAAACGAGCAGCTGCGGGAAAACCAAATTCTTTTCGCCGAGAAGGTTGATGCCGGGTTGAAATTCGCCCGGTCCGTATAATTCGCGGCCGGCGGTAATAAGAGGGCGCGCAGTCGGATTAGGATGCTTTGCGCCGTAAATGGCTAGTTGGGCCTGGACATCGTAGGGCGCGTGGTACTGCGGGTCGGGCGCAAATGGCAGCCGCTGATTGTTAGGCACGAGATGAGCGCGCGGATCCATCTCGAGCAAGAGGACGGCGAGTCGATGCATCAAAATGCCGAAAGAGGAGAAAGGTCTCTTCCACGTAACCGGGCCGAGGATGCGACCATCGGAGTCGCTGTTTTGCGGCATGACGCTTCCATCGGCGGCGCGTTGAACTCGCGGCATCGAAACGATTTCAGCGGAATCAGTTCGACCATGGCGCACCCACGCCGGAATTTGAGTGCGCGCTTTGCGCCCAGTTTCTACAACGGGCTGATTCTCTTGGGCGGGCGGCGAGGGAGTTTCTTCGGCAGCGTTTTTATTTTCGGGAATCGCGACAATTTCGGTGTCCGTTGAAGCAGCCGGTTCGTTTATGTCGATCTTAGCGAGAACGACGGCAGCCATTTCCGCATCCATCCACCACGGGACTTCGATGGCTGTAGATTCGCGCGCAGTTTGTACCACTGGCTCGTCGGTCGGTGGCGACGCCAAACTCGTAGCGGTTTCTTCGGCGACTGGTTGCGTGCTGGAATTATCCGTGACCGATTTGATGCACCCGGCGCAAATCAAACTGCACGTCGTCACGCAAACGAAGCGCGCGAGCAGCTTTTTGAAATTGAGTGAAGAAGACACGGCGAAGGATTGTAAAAGTTCGGCCAATAATGCGACGGGTTAGTTCGGGACGTCGAACTCCACGGTGTAACGATGGATGTCGATCATCCATTCATTCATGGCGAAGTCCATTTCCTTCGTCGCCTCGACGAAATCCATGAAATAAATCGGTTCGGCCCGGCTGCGCAGGCGGATCTGCAATTTATATTTTCCCGGCATCGAGATCGCGGAAGCCGGAGCTTTGTAAGACGCGACGCGCGTGGCCAGCGGCGGAATGCTGCGACCTTCCATTCGCACAAACGGCGGATGGTTCATGACACTCGTCGGCACGCCGGCCGGGCGAATGAACGGCAGCTGATCGAAATCAAGATTGATCGGCAGATACATTTCGCGATCGGTGCCCTTGATGTTGGTGGTGAGAAATTTCGTCTGCAGATTCACGAGCTGATGGTCGTCCGGAATTTTTCCGGTGCGCACATCGCGCGAATGCAGGTCGCACATATCGCCGTGGCTATCGGTGTAACCGGATTCCCAAACTCTTTGTCCCAGCGGATTAAAGAGCGCGACGTTCACCCAGATTTCGGGCTGCGCGCCGAGCGAACCCGAGGGCATGTTGTGACCCGGGTTCACATTCTTGATCTTGTAAATAAAGGCGAGCGACTTGCCGACTTGCAAATCGCCTTTGAAAAATGGCCCGTCGATGTGCGACCCGTTCTCCATCACTTGTTGTCGCAAGCTGCGCTTCTGTTCGAGCATGGCGAGATTTTCTTTGATGATCTCGCGCGCCGAAAAGCGATCGTCGGGGCTTTCCCATTCTTCCGGAAACTTTGTGCCTTTAGCATTCTTTTCAAAAGCTTCGGTGCCCCATCCAGCGCGATAATCGAACTTCAACCACGTGGTGATGGAAAACGCGGCCGCTTTTGGGTTGTGCGGGAAAATTCCCGGATGCGCGATTGGATAACCGGGCCCGTAGAAAGCGTGATTGGCATGTTTATGTCCGGGATTGATCGGAATGCCGCCGACCACGGCGGACGCCGCCATTTCGTAACCTCGCGCTACGCCCGGTACTTTGCCCATGTGACAATCCTGGCACGTCGTTCCTTTTAATAGAGCGGGTGAAGATCGAAATTGATCCCACACGACTTCGAGCTTGATGCCTGGATGGACGGCCACCTGATGGCAGGAGACGCAGAACTCCGATGTCGAGATCGGGTCGAACTTAATTCCTTTGCGATGGATGTTCATGCCCGGCCCCGGCTGATCCGCACTTGTTTTAATATGATAGACGTCGGGATTGGAGACGACTTCCTGCACGCCCGCGCCACTGCGGCTGCCGTACATCGGTTGAAAAATATCGCCGGCCAGAATGCGGCGCTCGCCATTCACTTTTGTGTATTGCTCATTAACGCGGTGACATGCGATGCAGGTCACGCCTTCGCGCGACACTTCCGTTTTCTGCCACAACGGCATGTAGCGCGGCTCGTTCATGGTCGTGCCCACGCCCGCGTGACAACGCATGCAAAAATAACCAATCGTTCCCTGCGCGAGATCGTTAATTTTCTGCTCGAACTTGTGAAAGACCGGCGAAATAGAAGCGTAGGCGTGGTTGGACGAGCGCCATTCATTATAGATTTGCTGATGGCAAGTGGCGCATTCCGACGCACTCGGGTAGTGGCTCTTGGCAAACACATCTGCGTGCGGATCGACCGGATTCGGCAACTGCTTTCTTAACGGCGGCAATTCTTCTGGTGGGTTGATCGGTCCATTGGGCACCAGATTCGGCAAGGCAAGTGGATCTGCGCCAGGATTTGCCGGCAGCAAAATGTCGTCGTCCGTTTTCGACGGCTCGCTTGTTAAAAGATCGTCGTCGGACTTCGCCGCTGCGGGCTTCGCGCCACGCGCGGGCGCAGCTGCCTTCGGCGATTCAGTTAGAAGATCATCATCGGACTTTACTGCGCCTGGCTTCGCCGCTGCCGCGGGTGCAGCTGCCTTGGGCGATTCAGTTAAAAGATCATCATCGGACTTTGCCGCGCCAGGCTTTGCCGCGGTTGCGGGTGCAGTTGACTTCGCAGCGCCCGCCTTTGCCGGCGCAGCAGTCGCGGTGGGAGAAGGAGTGGGTTTGGGTTGCGCATCGACATTGACGGCAAATCCCGCGGCCAATAAAGCGAGCGACGCGAGTGCGCTGCGAAAATAAAAAAGCTGGCGATTGATACTCATGGAGCGAAAGTTTTTCGGTCGCTAGCTCTTCACCTTTCCAAAAATTATATGCGCCCACGGCGGGGTGCGACAGGCGTTTTGAAGTTTGGGATTGGTAAATGCAAGACAAAACTCCGCAATTTTCCGAAAAAAAACCTTGCATTCGGCGCGGGTAAAAAAAAGGATAGCGCCGTAGGTCTTTCTTCCATTCACCTCACATAACGCGGAACAATCTTATGCAATTTATGTTTGCTCGAAAAATTACTCTCGGGTTGCTCTGTTCGATTGGGATTCTTGCGCAAGTTAGGGGCGCGGCCGATCCGGCAAAAATTGTCGGCCCCGAATCATGCGGAAACTGTCACAAACAAGAATTTAGCGCGTGGCAGAAGACCCATCATTTTAAGACCTTTGAAGATTTGCATCGCCGGCCCTCGGCAAAAGTCATCGCCGATAAAATGGGCGTACAGCGCATCAAGAGTGAGGGGGCTTGCGTGCAGTGCCACTACACCAGCCAGGCCGCCGGCGCTGAGTTGAAACCGATCGCCGGCGTTTCGTGCGAGCTTTGCCACGGTGCTTCGAAAGAGTGGGTGGCATTACACAATGTGAAATCGCAGCAGGCCAAAGCGAAAGAAAAAGGCTGGATCGCCCCGGACGACGTCTATGCGCTCGCGACCAATTGCTTTCAATGTCACACCATCCCGAATGAGAAACTCGTGAACACCAGTGGACATGCCGCCGGTAGTCCCATCGAGCTCGTTTCCTGGTCGCAAGGAGAAGTGCGCCATCATTTCCTGAGCGGAGCCAAAAACCAGCCGAATTCGCCCGACCGCTTGCGCATTCTTTATGTCGTCGGACGAATTGTCGATCTTGAGTACAGCTTGCGCGGCGTCGCCAAATCCACCGAGAAAGCAGTCTACGCTGTGAACATGGCCAAGCGCGTCGTCGCTGCCAAAGAAAAAGTGAAAGCGATCCTCGCCGTGGTGCCAAAAGATGAATTGAAAGATATTGTGGCTACGGCCGATGGCGTCTCGTTGAAATTGAACAACGAAGCGGCCATCACCGAAGCGGCCAACAAGATTTCAGAGTCGGCCAAGAAAATCGCGTCCACCTATAAAGGAAGCGACCTGGCGGCAGTCGATCCGCAAATTCCGCCTCCATCGGAATACAAAGGCCCGGTCGCCAATCCCTAAAATTATGGTTGGCGGCGCGGGCGGAACACTTCCGCGCAACGGGACCGCCAAGATTGCATTGCTGAAGGACGGGAGACTTACGCCTTCTAGAAGCGCAATGGCGCAGGCAAGCTGGGCTTTGGCAAATGGTGATTCACTTAAAGGCTAGATCTCATGGCTGAAGAACCGGTCAGAATTTCCAAACCAAAACGGTGGGACATTCCTTTTGGCAAGGACATGACGGAAGCCGATGTCGAGATGCTCATGCAGCAGGCTCCTTTCAACACGATCGACGCGAGCAAATTTCCCGCCTCCGCTCCGCTGTGGGGCATTCTCTTAAATGACGCGCAGATTCGTCGCTTTGAAAATGGCGACATCATCGTGCGCGAAGGCGATTACGGGAACTCAGCCTTCTTCATCATCAATGGCGCGGTGCAGGTAATTCTCGATTCTCTGCCGCCGCGCATGCTCGGTCGTCGCGAATCACAGAAAAAGAATTTCTTTCAATCCCTGGCACAACTCTGGCAACGGCCACCCCATCCGGAGGTGCGCGACTACGTGCAACGCAAAGCCGCCGGCACTGCCACCGCTGAAGTAAACGCGCGAACCAGCGGTGCCACCGCCACCGCTGACGTCGAGGTGCGAACCAGCGGAAGGAAGACAAACGAGGTCAGCATTTTTCTCCAGGATGTTCCGCGCATCCTGAGCGAAAATCACACGGCCAGGCTGGAAGAAGGCGAGATGTTTGGGGAGATTGCGGCGCTGGGACGTTCCCCGCGCACTGCGACTGTCATTGCCGACGGCCGCACGCAATTACTCGAGATTCGCTGGCAAGGGTTGCGCGAAATCCGGCGCTACGCTCCCGAATGGAAAGCGCGTCTCGATCAATTGTATCGCGAGCGAAGTTTGGACAAGCATCTGCGCGCGACAGAATTTTTGAATAAGCTTGCACCGGAAGCTTTCAAACAAGTTTTCGATAACACGCGTTTCGAAACCTACGGCGACTTCGAGTGGCAAAGCACGTACCACAGCGGTGGGGACGATGCGCCTCAGGGCCGCCTGGCGAAAGAGCCGCTCATTTTTCGCGAAGGCGATTATCCGGACGGGATTGTTTTGATCCGAAGCGGATTCGCGCGCGTCAGTCGCAAATACAATCACGGCGAACGAACACTTCGTTATCTTGGTCGAGGTCAATTTATCGGTTTGGAGGAAATCGCCTCCAGTTGGAAAAGCGACGAGGTGGTACCGCTTCAAAACACGTTGCGCGCGATCGGATATGTCGATCTTCTGGTCATTCCGACCGCGATCGTGCAAGAACACATCTTGCCGCAATTTAGTGCCGCTGAAATCCAGCACCTTCAAATCCAGCCGAGCGAAGAACCGGCGCTGGATCTCGAGCAAGAAATCACCAGGAAACTCGGTCCCGACATGCTGGAGTTTCTCGTGGACAATCGCACCATTAATGGCACGGCCACGATGCTGATCGATTTGGACCGTTGCACACGTTGCGACGATTGCGTACGCGCGTGTGCGAGCACGCACAACAACAATCCGCGCTTCATCCGGCATGGGCGCGAGATGAACGCCATCATGGTGACAAACGCGTGCATGCACTGCGTCGATCCGGTTTGTATGATTGGTTGTCCCACCGGCGCGATCCACCGTGAATCGTTTCAAGGCCAGGTCGTGATCAACGACGACACCTGCATTGGATGCGCGACTTGTGCGAATAGTTGTCCGTACGACAACATCCAAATGGTGGATACGCGCGATCGTTCCGGCTTTTTTATTCTCGATGAAGTGGCCCGCACCCCCATTATGAAAGCGACCAAATGCGACCTCTGCATCGATCAACTTGGCGGCCCGGCCTGTGCGCGCGCTTGTCCGCACGATGCGCTCATCCGGATCGACATGCGCGATGTGGACCGGCTTGCAACTTTCATCAACCGCTGAAGTGAACCCGCTCCACTTGCGACGGGTCGGCTTCATTGCCGGGTTGATCGCTGCTTCCGCGATTGCGTGGGGGATTGATATTGTTCTAAGCGTTTCTTTACGCCAGGCGGCAATCTATTCGGGCTTTCTGCTTCTCACCTTGGTGCTCGGCCTAACGCTGTTCAACTCACGCAAGAAATTGCCGTTTCTTCCGCTCGCGCGCGCCTCTACCTGGCTGCAAATTCATATTTACGCAGGATTTTTCTGCGCGTTCATTTTTCTTCTTCACGTCCGTTTTTCTCCGCCACATGGCCCGCTCGAGACTTTGCTCGCGCTGGTTTTTTGCGTGGTGATCCTGAGCGGGTTCTTCGGCATTTTTATCAGTCGATTTTTCCCTTCGCGCATGGCCCTTTCCGGCGAACCGCTTATTTACGAGCGCATTCCTGCTTATCGGCGCGAGATTCAGGAAAATGTGGAAGCACTTATTCGTCGCGCCGAAACCGAGACGCAATCGTCTACGCTCGCTGATTTTTATCTCAGCCAGCTGCGCCCCTTTTTTCATCGCCTTCCCAGTGCGTTGGAAGCGCTCGGTGGGATGGACCGCCGCTCAGGTCGGTTGCTCAAGGAATTGACGGCGCTTAATCGCTACCTCAATGATGCGGAGAAAGCGATCGCGGCCGAAATGCGTGATTGGATCCAAACGACGCAGAATCTTCATTACCAATATGCCGCGCAACGGTTGCTCAAGCTCTGGCTTTTCGTGCACATTCCTTTTACCTACAGCCTGATTTTGATTGCGTTGGTGCACGCGGCGCTGGCCCTCATTTACGCGGGGAAAGTTTAAGTCATGAGGCGATTGCTCGATCACCTCAGTTTCAAAAAAAATCGCTACGCGCGTCCCACGCAGGAATGGATATGCGGTCACACCTACGAAGGCCGGCCCTGTCCGCTGGGTCCCGACGCGCGGGGCGGTTGCCGTCATTCCGGTGAATGTTTTCCGGCAAGAAGCGGCGATCGCTGGCTTTGCACGCGGCGCGAAGCGGACGGCGGCAAATGCACGGAAGGTCCGCTGCCCAGCGGCGCTTGCTCTCATCCCATTCCGCCATGCCAGCCGAAACCGGCATTGCGCCGAACACGCGGAAAAATGACGTGGCTGGTCGTGGCGCTCACGCTCAGCATTTTACTGCTCACTCTCGCCGGAATGAGCCGCCGAACATGGATTAGTCCCGGCGAGCTCAGTGTCCATCATGCCACCTCCGCAAAGGAATGCGAGGATTGCCACACACCGGAAAAATCGAAGCCAAGTTCCTTCACGCATCTCGCCGTGATTAAAAAACGAGCGGACGAAGACAGCCATCTGTGTTTGAAATGCCACTCACTTGGTCAGCAACCGTTTTCGCCGCACGGCGCGGCCGCCCCGGCCCTTGCCGCATTTACCAAACACGCCGCTACGGAAAAATCGCAACCACCACTTCTGCTCCGCGCCGGTACCGCTGCCGCCAGCGTCAGTCGAATGAAGTCAGGCGAACTCGCCTGCTCGACCTGTCATCAGGAACATCACGGGAAGGATTTTAACATTGCTCATCTCTCCGAAACGCAATGTCAGGTTTGTCATCGCGTCCAGTTCGCCAGTCTCGCCAAAGGGCACCCGGAATTCGCGAATTATCCGTACTTGCGTCGGACGCGCATTTATTTCGATCACGCCACTCACATTCAGGATCATTTTCCCGCCGCTAAAGATAAGCAGCCCACCTCCTGCCAGGCTTGCCACGTTCCCGCCGTTTCCGGCGGCAAGATGATCGTCAACAGTTTCGAACAAGCGTGCGCCGTTTGTCACACCGACAACATCAGTAGCTCGACTCCCGTAGCTTTTTTCCGTATCCCGGGCATCGACGTCGTATCGCTCGCGCGAGCCGGCATCAGCATCGGCCAGTGGCCGAAGGAAGCGGATGACAAGCTCACGCCATTTATGGAGTTGCTTCTCGGCACCGATATTTCCGGAGGCAAAGTGCTCGCCGTTCTGAAGGGAAAAGAATTGGGTGATCTGCGCTCCGCCGATCCGGAACAACTCGCTGCCGCCAGCCGCCTCGCCTGGGCGGTGAAGGAATTTCTTTACGACTTCGAAGTGGAAGGCCAACCGTTCCTCATCAAACGACTTCAGGAAGGACTTCCTCCCGGGCAATCCGGGAGCCAGCTCACCGCGTTGACCGGAGGAATTCCGCGCGCCGGCTTTATCGCTGCTCGAAAAGAATGGATGCCAGATCTGATGCGCGAAGTTTCCGATTATCGCCGCGGAGTTTTGCCGCCAGTGCCGCCGGTCCCGAAAGCTCCTCCGAAACCAGCGCCGACTCCGTCACCTGCCGAGAAACCGAAACCGCCGCCTTCCGACGCGGACATTTTAGGCGGTGCAGAATCATCCAAGGAGTCATCACCGCCACCGAAACCCGGAGCCCCGCCGCCTACGGATGATATTCTCGGCGGAGGCGGAGCCGAACCCGCCAAGACAGCCGCGCCACCTCCGAAGCCCGGAGCCCCGCCGCCCACGGATGATATTCTCGGCGGCGGCGCAGCCGAACCCGCTAAAGCAGCCGCGCCACCTCCGCCCAATCCCGCTCCGCCTCCGCCGACTCGCGGTTCACGGCGAAAAGACAAAAACCGAGGACCGGCGCCCGAAGCCGCTCCCAAATCTGGAGAGCCCGCGAAGCCCACTCCCGAAGCCACCGACGAAACAACCTGGATGGCGACCGGTTGGTTCCGCGCGAAAGACGGCTTCACCTTGTCCTATCGTCCGTCCGGGCATGGCGATCCTTTTCTCGCGGCATGGTTCAATGCCGCCGGCGTTGTGCGTTCTTCGGGATCGGGAATTATGCAAACTCTCGCCGCCCCATCTGGCCCCGGATCGTGCGCGAAGTGCCACACCGTCGATCAAGTTCCCAATGCCGGCATGCGCGTGAACTGGACTGCCTCACGGCCGGAAGCGAACGCACATCCTTTTACGAAATTCAGTCACACCACGCACCTCAGCCTCATGACCGAAAAAGGCTGTCAGACCTGTCACGTGCTCAATCCTTCCTCGAAGTTCGCCACCTTTTTTCAACCGACCGACGCGACCGATCCGACGACTGTGAATCATGATCCCACGCATTTCGAAAGCAACTTCGCTCCGCTGCCGAAAATGCAGTGCGGCAGTTGTCACACTCCGCGTATTGCCGGAGACAGTTGTC
The DNA here is from genome assembly GCA_041167045.1 of Verrucomicrobiota bacterium. Taxonomy (GTDB): domain Bacteria; phylum Verrucomicrobiota; class Verrucomicrobiia; order Chthoniobacterales; family UBA10450; genus CATPCN01. Next base: position 16,913 of record JBEEGW010000006.1, on the reverse strand, counting down.
TTCGCTGTCACAATTATCACACCGGCACTTTTGCCACCGACATGAGCCAGGTCGCGCGCATTCATCCCATCGCCGCCGCGCAAGAAAAGAAATAGCGTCCCGTCCGTAAGATCGACATAAAATTTATGTCGATCTTGCAAGATATTTGGGCTCAGCATTCAACGCCATAATCGGCGTGAAGACGAAGCGGAATGTCGCTGCGCGAGCATTAAAGTTGCTGCAACAGCGGTCTCCTTATCCGTAGGAAAAATCTCTCATGCTGATCGCTTCGAATCGTCGCCCACAAGCATTCACACTTGTCGAAATTATGATTGTCGTCGCGATCATTGCGCTGATGGCCGCAATTGCGGTCCCTGGTTTTCTCCGCGCCCGCCAACGCGCTCAAGCTACCGAAATTCGCAACGACCTGCGCCTGATCGAATCGGCCGTGGATCAATATGCGATCGAGAACCATAAAAAATCAGGGGACCCTGTTTCCGTGGTAGATTGGACCAGCTATTTGAAGCGCGACACGCGCTTGTATCTGACCGGTGAAGACATTCTGGGAAACGAGTACGGCGCACAAACGGTTGACGAATTGCCGTTCGTTCCGATCGAGAGCTATTACGAATTAGGTGGCGTTGCCAACGACGACTTCTGGGAGCCTTTTAATCCGTAGTCGATTCAAGAATCGAATCTTTATGTCGATCTTGCCGGCGCGTTTCGCGCGGCAACTTTACGTAAGCGCGCCGAAGGCGAGGCCGAGACTGTATGTGACGGCCGCTTCCACCACGCCCACGATCGTCATTTCCAATCCCGACGCCCACCACGAACGAATCGTGATCAACGATTTCACCGCGCCGACCGCGAAGTGCGCAACAATGCTGATCGCAAATGACGCGATCACCGCGTCGATTCCATTCATGAAAAAAAATGGAATGATCGGAATAAACGCGCCGACCGCGGTGGAAATCGCCGCCGACGTAGCCGACTTCCACGGGTTCGGAAAGCGATGCTCGGAAAGTCCGAGCTCGCTCTGCGCCATCGCTTGAACGAATTGCTCTGGCTGTTCGGCCAGACGTTCCGCCATGCGCTGCGATTCGTCCGGGCCGAATCCTTGCAATTGATAGAAGAGCGCCATCTCCTCGATTTCTTCTTCCGGATTTTCTTCGACCTCCGCTTTCTCCCGCGCCATTTCCGCTTCGTAAACTTCGCCTTCGCTTTTCACGGCGAGATAAGCGCCAGCGCCCATCGACAACGATGAGGCGAGCATTCCGGCGAGACCGGAAATCAAGACGTAATGTTGCTGATTGTTCGTCGCGCCGGCCACGCCCGAGACGATTCCAAACACCGCGCCGAGTCCGTCGTTCACACCGTAAATGGCATCTGCCACCCAGCTGCCACCGCGACCGTGCCAGCGTTCGCGTTTCAAAATTGCATCGAGCACATTTTTTACGCCGAGCTGCGGCGCCATCGTGTTCAAAACGCGCGCATGCGCTTTTTCTTCCACTGCTGTCTTGCGCAAAAATTCCTGCACGTCCTCTTCGCTGGCGAGCGCCTTGTCGCGTTGCTCGCGAAATGCCGCTTCGTGTTTCTCTTCCGCCGCTTCCATCCGCCGAATCGCAATATCGGTCCCGGCCATTTTGTTCCACCAGCGATTCAATCGGCGGCCGATCGTGTCGTGCAGAACCGGCGGCTCAGCGCCGAGATCTCTTAGTTTCTTTTCCCAACGTTGCGCGTGCCGTTCTTCCGCTTCGGCCATGCGCAACAAAATCCCTTTGCGCTTCTCGTCCAGCTCGCGCCCGGCCAGATCGCGATAAACTTCCGCCGATTCCATTTCCGCGCGCCAATTGCGCCGAACGACTTCGACCGTTTCGTGTCGACCTTGTGGTGCGTCGTTGCTCATCGCGAACATTCGATCGGCTTAATCGCAGTTGCGATTGGCGACGTGCCTTTGGATTTAAATTGCTGCGCCGTGATCACAACCGCGACCGACCCGATGATCAAACCCGCCGCCAAGATTGTACGCAAACTTAATGTTTCACCGGCAAAGAAAACGCCGAGCAGCATCGCCACGATCGGATTCACGTACGCGTAAGTTGCGACTTTGGCCGGCTCGCAATAGCGCAACAACCACGTGTAAGAGACGTAGCCCACGATCCCTCCGATCAACACCAGATAAATGAAAGCCATCATCGACACGGTCGTGATCTGCCGCGGATCGAAGCGCTGCCATTCGCCCATGATGAGTCCGCCGATGATGAGCAACGTTCCGCCACAAAGCATTTGCTGGCCAGCGGCGAGAAAGGGCGAGGACGCGTTATGAACATTTCTCGAATAAAGCGAGCCAGCCGACCAGATGAGCGACGAGCAGAGCAAGATCGACATACCGATCCAGGCGCGCGGTGATTCGCCGCTGCTCGAAAAATGCGCGGCCGGTGCGATCAAGAATGCCACGCCGGCGAATCCGCCCGCCAATCCCAGCATCGTGATCGCATTCGGCCGTTCCGCCATTCCGAAAATCCAGCTCAAGAGCGCGATGTAAATCGGGACCGTGGCGACGAGTAACGCGGCCAAACCGGAGGGAACGTATTGCTCCGAAAGAGTGACACCGCCATTTCCACCGAGCAACAAACACGCGCCGACAATCAAGGCCGTTCGCCAATCCACCGCTCGCGAACGGGGCGCGCCGGCGATTCGCGCACCCAAATACAAAATGATTCCGGCAAAAAGAAAACGGGCGCCGGCCATGAGCAGCGGCGGAATCGATCGAATCGCGAAAAGAATTCCGAGGTAAGTCGATCCCCAAATCACATAGATGCCCGCGAACGCGAGAATGATCGAAATTCTTTTGGGCGCCGCCATGATTCGACTCTTCCTCAACTCGGCGTTTTTCGCTTCTACTTTCTAATTTCTCCTTTCTACTTTTCGACTGTCGATCTTACAATTCCACCACCTGCGCAGACTTGATGTCCTCGCTGCTGCGAATTTTTGCGAGCAGATCGGCATCGGGCGTTGAATCGAGATTTAAAACGGTAAGCGCTGTGCCGCCGGCTTGATTCCGACTGAGCGACATGGTGGCGATGTTGACTCCGTGATTGCCGAGCAGCGTTCCAATGCGGCCGACGATTCCGGGACGATCGGTATTTTCTAAAATCAGAATGACACCGTGCGGCCGCGCTTCGACTGGTCGGCTGTTCACGGCCACGATGCGCGGCGTCGCGCCAAAAAATGCGCCGCCGACCGAAACAGTTTTGCCTTCCGCCGTAGCGGAAAGCTCGAGAAGGTCGGTGTAATCGCCCGGAGCGCTCAACCGCGTCTCGGTGACCTTCAATCCAAGACTCTCGGCGAAGGCGGGCGCGTTCACTTCGTTGATTTCGGTGCCGCCGGCATTTTGCAAAAAGCCTTTCAAAACCGAACGCGTGATCGCAGTCGTGTCGACCTCATTCACTTTGCCGCTGTAATTGATGTTGAGATGTTCTGCGCGACGCGGTGCGACTTGCGAAAGAAATTTTCCCAGCTTCTCGCCGAAGCTTAAATGCGGTCCGATCACGGCGAGCGTTTTCGCGTCGAGATTCGGAAGATTGACCGCGTTGCGAATAGTGCCGTCGAGCAGCGCGGCGCGAATCGATTGCGCGATTTCGATGCCGACACTCTCCTGTGCTTCAATCGTGGACGCCCCGAGATGCGGGGTGAGGACAAGATTGGGCGCGGAACGAAGTGGCGAATCGTTAGGCAAGGGCTCGATTTCGAAAACATCAAGCGCCGCGGCAGCGACATGTCGATCTTGTAGCGCGGTCGCGAGCGCCTTTTCGTCGATCAAACCACCGCGCGCGCAATTGATGATGCGCACGCCGCGTTTCATTTTTTGCAAGCGCGCAAGATCGACAATGTGATGCGTCTCGGGTGTGAGTGGCGTGTGCAGCGAAATGAAATCGGCGCGCGCGAGCAGATCGTCGAGCTCTTCGATGAGCTCCACTTGCAAAGCGCGCGCGCGCGTCGCGGAAAGATATGGATCGTACGCGATCACGCGCATGCCGAAGGCAATCGCGCGCCGGCTTAGCTCGCTGCCGATGCGGCCCACGCCGATAATGCCGAGCGTTTTGTCATAAAGCTCGACCCCCTCCAAATTCTTCCGGTCCCAATTTCCGCCGCGGACAAGCGCATCTGCTTGCGGAATTTTTCGCGCCACGCTCAAGAGAAGCGAAAACGCATGCTCGGCCGTCGAGATGGTATTGCCGCCGGGCGCATTCATCACGATGACGCCACGCCGCGTGGCCGTTTCAACATCGACATTATCCACGCCGACGCCCGCGCGACCGACGACGCGCAATTTCGCGGCGGCATTCAGAATGGGCGCGGTGACTTTTGTCTGACTGCGGACCACAATCGCACTGAACTCAGGAATAAGATCGACAATTTCTCGTTCGCTCAGACCGGTCCTGACGAGAACGTTGAGCACGTCATCACGGGAAAGTTCTTCCACACCACGCGATGAGATTGGATCCGCGATCAGAATTTTTGGCGTCATGCGGGAAAGCAAACGTTTAGTGCTCAATACTCAGCATTCAACGCCAAAAGCGGAGAGATTTACCCGAAAATCATTAATCGGATGGACTCGGGAAGCTGCGCGGCCACTTCCGTCGCCACGTTTCCGCGAAGCAGGTTTGCGAGAGCATGGCGCTGGCTTGCGCCGATGATCAAGTGGTCGACGCCGAGTGTTGCGGACAAATCAAGAATAGTGGCCGCGGGGTCTTCGCTCACCGCATAAACCGGCACCACAGAAACATCGCGCTGCGCGCCAAGTTGATTCATCAAAGCCATCACAGCGCTTGCCTCGGGGTCATCTTCCCAACGTGAGCGCCCGAGCGTTGCGCCGCCGTGGAACACCGAGATTTCCTTGACGTAAAGTACACAAAGAACGGCGCGGCGAAGCTGGGCCTCTTCGAGCGCGAAGGTAAGAACTGGAGTGACGCCGCGCGCCGCCACCATGATTTTTTGCCCTTCCTCAAGATGAGGTTTCAGCATGGACACCATGTCCGGTGAAACCATCTGCGCGACCTGTTTCGATACGACCATGGTTTTAAAGCCGGCGCGGTGTTGCGTCAGAGAGCGGACTCCCAGACCAACCAGGAGAACGCAAACCACGAAGAAGAGCGCGTCTGGTTTAGTGCGCGCCAATGTCAGCTCAACAACAAAGAGAATGGCAAAGGTGAGGCCAAAAAGAGAGCGATCATACCATCGCACTGGCAACGATCGATTGAAGCAGCATGAGCCGAGGTTGACCGTGATCGCGCCCACGACACCAATTGCATAAAGACCGGCCAACGCGGTAAAGTTTGCCGTCGCGATGATCACCGCGACGGGCAAAGTGACAGAAATCAGCAGCGGAATGCGCGGCACGCCGTGCCGATTCAACGCCATGAACTGAAGAGGCATTTCCTGGTCGCGCGCCATCATATAGAGAAGGCCGATCATCGCGACGATGGCAGTATTTGCCGCACTGAGCAGAAGCAGGAAAAACACAATCCCGACTACCCAGCCGAGGGACAGCCCAACGAAACTGCCGCCGGCCAAGCTCCCAAAATGCTCACCCAAAAATCTAAGCGTATCTTCGCTGCGCAACGCCAGCACCTGACGGATGGTGTGAGTTCCGTTTGCGCCATGCACCGTTTCATTCGGATTCATCGAGAGCATGGCCCAGCCGAGCAGCGCCGTACCGAGGACCACTTCGATCGCGACCGGCCAAATCGCTTTAGCAGATTCGCGCGCGACCTTTGGACGTTCCGGCGTGGAACCTGGATCCAATTTCATCACACCGGTGAGGTTGGCGATTGCTTCCACTCCGCTCAGCGCCAGGATCACGCCCACGAATTGCACCCACAACTGTTTATAGCTTTCGTGCGTGGGCTCCAGGTAACGAAATGTAAGATGAGGAACGCTAAACCCGATGAGCAAGATCACGACGATGGCTGTCGGAAGAGCAAGAGCGACGGCGAAAGTACCGCTGTGTTTCGGTCCGAAATAATTAATGGACCCCATCACCACCAGCACCATCACAGTCGCCAGGACGATGTGCTCCTTGAGCAGTGGGACGCTGAAATAACTTAAGGCAGCCCACCCGCTCAACGCCGCGGTTACGGTCAGATCGGCGACGAGCAGCAAGGCCCCGACCACGGCGAGCAAACGCGCCTGCGAACGCGCCGCGGAATAAACGCCGCCGCCATCTGGAAAATATCGGCAGATGACGGCGTAATTAATTCCGACCAATCCGGTCAGCGCGCAGACGGCGAGAATGATTGGCAACGACGAAAAGCCCGCGGCCAGAAAAGCCAGGCCCACGACATAGGCTTTGCTTGTTCCCCAATCTCCGTAAAGCAACGCCGCGGCGCGTTTCCAATCTACGTTACGCGGACGATGAACACCGCTCTCGAGGATAAGTTCAGCCATTAGCTTTAGATTTAACCGAAGATGACCAGACGAATCGAATCGGGCAATTGTTGTGCGACCTCGGTCGCCACGCTGCTGCGCAGAAGCTTCGCCAGTGCGTTACGCTGGGATGCGCCAATGATGAGATAATCTACCCCCATCGTCGCTGAGAGATCGAGAATCGTGGAAGTAGCATCTTCGCTCACCGCGTAGACCGGCAAGACGCAAACGCCACGCTCTTCACCGAGCCGCATTGTTGTGGACATGATCGCCTGCGCCTCTGGATCGTCCTGCCATCGTGCACGACCAACAGTCGCGGGCGCACCGGAAAAATAGACGGCGATCTCTTTCACGTAGAGAACACAAAGGGTTGCCTTGCGCAGTTGCGCTTCGTCGAGGGCGAAACTCAAAACCGGTGTGATGCCGCGCGCGGCGACCATAATCTTTTGGCCTTCTTCGAAACGCGGCTGCATGGTCGCGACGAGATCGGGCGAAACCATTTCGGCGACTCTGCGCGTGACGGTCATGGTCGTAAGGCCGGAACGTTTGTGCGAGTATGCGCGCAAACCGAGACCCACTCCGAGCACACACACGGCGAAGAAAAGTGCCTCCGGTTTCGTTTTTGCTACTGTGACTTCGACGCCACACAGAACGACGAAAGTGAAGCCCATGCTCAGGCGTTGGTACCACGGAAGACCAAGACTCTTGTTGAATGTGCACGACCCGAGATTGACCGCGATCGCGCCCACTACGCCGATTGCGTAAAGTCCCGCCAAACCTTCAAAATCCTTAGTCGCGATCAGCACCACGATCGGAACCGCGACTGCTGCGACCAGCAAAAATTTCGGCACACCGTGGCGATTCAAACGGGCGAGCTCGCGCGGCATTTCGCCGTCCTGCGCCATCATATAGACAACCCCAATCAGAGCTACGATTGCGGTGTTGACAGCGCTGAACAGCAATAAACCAAACACGCCGCCCACGATTATCCCAAAAATATGGCCGACGCTGGGACCGAAGGAGAGGCCGGCATAATGTTCGCCCAAGAAGCGCAGCATATCCTCCTTGTGCGCCATCAGGTCTCCGGAAAAACCTTTGGATAAGGAGAGCATAGCCCAGCCGAGCAGCGCCGTGCCGAACACGACCTCAATGGCGACCGGCAAAATTGCTTTGGTCGCCGTGCCGGTGACCTTCGGATTCGACGGCGACGAGTCGGGATCGAGTTTCATTACACCGGTGAGATTTGCGACGGCTTCCACGCCGCTCAGCGCGAGAATTACGCCGACGAATGCCACCCAGGTATGGCCGAGGTTGGCATGTCTTGGTTCGAGATGAGCGGTGTTTAGATAACCGGCGCTGAGCGCAATGATCGCGATGACCACAAGCACCGTTGGCAAAGCCAACCAGATCGACACGCTCCCGCTGTGTCTTGGTCCGAAGTAATTGATGATGCCCACCATCAAAATTAAAGCAATGGTTGCGACGCGTGCGTATTGGTCTGGCACGCCGAGATAACTCACCGCTGCCCATCCGCTGAGAGCGGCGGTGACGATGAAATTGGCGACCAGCAATAGCGCACCCACCGATGCAAGAAAGCGGCTCTGTTGTCGCGCCGCTGAGTAGACGCCCCCGCCATCCGGGAAATGCCGGCAGACGATGATGTAATTGTAAGCAACCAAAGCCGTGAGTACACAAACGGCAATGATGATCGGCAGAGACGCGAAACCGGCCGCGACAAATGCGAGGCCGATGACGTAGGCTTTGCTCGTTCCCCAGTCGCCGTAGAGCAGCGCGGAGGCGCGTTTCCAATCGACATTGCGCGGGCGATGGACCCCACCCGTCTCGGCTACAATTAAATCAGCCATCGCGACGGACTTTCCGTTGTGCGCGCAACCGCTTGCAAGTTCTTTATTGCGAAACCGGCGAAGATGCCGCTTGCAAATGCACCGCTACCTCGATCTCGGCCGTCTGCGGAAACATGTCGAATGGCGTGACCGATTCGATGATGAATTTCTCCCGCAATTCGGACAGATCGCGCGCCAGCGTCGCCGGATTGCAGGAAACGTAAATGAATGTGGCTGGTACAAGATCGACAATCGTCCGGCGCGTCTGTGCGCTCAGTCCAGCGGCGGGAGGATCGACAATTAACGTTGTGAGATCGCGATTAGCCGATTCCAAGGACGCGCGCAAATGTTCGTCCAGATCGCCGGCGATATAATTTTCTTTTGCGGTGGCGTCGGCACGCGCCGCATCGATCGCGAAACGATCCCAATCGATTCCGATGACGCGCGCAAACTTTTCGCGCAACCGTTTCGCAAAGAATCCGCTCCCGCAAAACGCATCGATCAACAACTCGTGATTTTGGGGAACAAGATCGACAATATGTTCGCGCAAAAGCTCGGCGACCGCATCATTCGCCTGAGAAAAAATGCGCGCACCGGATTCCGTGCGCAAAGTGTAATGCCCGTCGCGCACATGTTCGCTACGAAGATTGCTCAGCTCCTCGTTCACTTCGGCTTCGGCGATTGGGCAACCCTCTATGTCGATCAAGCGGTGCGAGTCGCGGTGAAAGAATCCGATGACGCCATCGAGCGCGTGGACGGTGATCCGATTTCGATAAGCGTACAGAAGCGGCGAGGGGATGATCGGGCGCATCGGCGGTTCGTTGATGCGGCCGACGCGGCGAAGTATTTCGCGCACCTGTCGCGTTTTTAATTCGAGCTGATGCGCGTAATCGATGTGTTGATAAGTGCAGCCGCCGCAGCGGCCGAAGTACGGGCAGGGCGGCGCAACGCGTTGGGGCGATTTCGCGATCAAGTCGTCGAGCTCAGCTTCGGCGAAATGTTTTTTCTCACGAACGATGCGTGCGGCCACGCGTTCGCCGTCGATGGTGTAGGGGACAAAAACGGCTTTGCCGTTTTCGCGCCCGACACCTTTGCCGCCGAAAGCAACGTCTTCGATTGTTAGATCGACAGTACGCACAAGGCATCAATGTAGCTTTCGGGCTCAGGGCGACGCAATTCGCGAACTGGTCGCAGCGCTGCTACGGGTTTCCGTTTGCGCCAAGAGCGCGCTCGATGGCGGCCTCGAGCTTCTCGAGATTAACCGGCTTGACCAGATGCGCGGAAAAGCCGGCCTGCAAACTTTTCTCGATGTCACCGTTCATCCCAAAACCGCTGATGGCCACGCCTCGCATTCCGGAAAGCGCGCGCAGATAAGACATGAGCTCGATGCCCGTGCCATCGGGCAGCGCGATGTCGCTGATGAGAAGATCGAATTGATTTCGGCCGGCGGTTTCCATGGCCGCGCGCAGCGTGTGAGCCGTGGCGACGAGATGGCCGCGGCGCGCGAGCAATCTTTCCAGCGCCGCGCACGTGTCCTGATGATCGTCGACCAACAGAATGCGTAGCGCGCTGTGCGCACTTTCCGGCGCACTCTCCGCCGGCGAAATCGGTCGTTGCCGCGGCGAAACTGTTTGCATCGTGAGCAGGAATGTCGATCCACGATCGCGTCCCTCGCTTTTTGCAATCAACGCGCCGCCGTGCGCGTGCGCGAGAGACTTGGAAATGGCCAGGCCCAAACCGAGACCGCCGAAGCGATGTTGAAACGATTGATCGCCTTGTTCGAACGGGCTGAAAATCCGTTTCATGATTTCAGGTTCCATGCCGATGCCGGTATCGCGCACGCTGATCTCGAGGACCTGCGGCGAAGTGTTCGAGGAAGAGATCGCGATCTCGCCGTTCTCGGCGGTGAACTTGATCGCGTTCTTGAACAAGTTCCAAATGATCTGCTGAAACTTCGCCGGGTCCGCCATGACGTGATGTGCGCCGGCGCGAAGATCGACATGCAAATGTAATCGACGCGCGTTTACTTCGGCGCGGAACATTTCTACGACATCGAGCAAGGCCTGGTGCGCGTCGAGCAAATCGATTTTTAATTGCAATTTGTTGCGCGCGATCCGTGTGAGGTCGAGAAGATCGTCGATCAGGCGACTTTCCAGTTCTACGTTGCGACGGATCATCTCGAACGCAGATTTCGCGTCGTCCGATTGGCGCGGATCGGTCTTGAGCACATCGAGCGCCGCCAGCACCGGAGTAAGAGGCGTGCGCAGCTCATGTGAAAGCATCGCGAGAAAATTGTCTTTCGTGCGGTTGGCCGCTTCGACCGCATCCTTCTGTTGCTCGATCGCGATTTCGGCGCGCCGGCGTTCTGCCATTCCAGAAGAAAGTGCGAGCGCGGTCACGATCAGCACAGCGGTGGCGGTTTGCAAAATGAGCAGGGAATGATTTTCGGTCTCCATCACGAAGGGCCCGGAGTTGTGCAGAGTTCCCCAAATCGCAAGCGCTGAGAGAACGAAGATACCGGTGGCCGTTTCGCGCTGCGTGAAACGGAAAGCCGTCCAGACCACGATCGGTCCGCAGATGAATGAGATCGGATAATTTTTGGCCGAAATTGGAAACCATCCGCCAAAAACAATTTCGCCGAGGATGAAGAGCAGGAGCAACAGACAACTGACCTCGATAATTTCTCCGCGAGTCCAGCGGCGCGTCGGCGCAATTGCCCAAAGAATAATAAGCGGAGCGATGAGCAGGTCGCCGGTCAGGTCGCCCATCCACCAAGTCATCCAGATGGCGCTGTAATCGGCCCAGTTCGCGAAACCGCCAAAGGCAAGGCTAGTCACGCCGAAGGTCGGCGCGATGATCGTGCTCAACATCGCGGCGAGAGCGAATTTAAAAACGTTTTGCGCCCGCTCGAAAACGCGGCTGCCGTCCGCGAAATGATTCACGAGCCAAGCGCAGCAAAATGCTTCCAGCGTGTTGCCGGCTGCGATGCAGACTGAGGTCGCGACGTTTCCGGCGGTGGTGAGATTGACCAGAAACGCGCCGACGAAAATCGCGGGCCAGGTGCGATAACCGAGAAGCAACAAAGCGGCCAGCGCAATTCCCGCGGGCGGCCAAACCGGTGACGCGCTCGCATGAACAAAGGCGAGCCGCAAACCGAACTTGCCCGCGGCGAAGTAAATCAGCGTGAGAACGCAGAGCGTCGGAAGCGTGCGAAAACGTCGAAAATCCATCGACTAAAACTTGGCCGAACGGATTTACTTCTACGTCGCGAGGGAGCGGCGTCAACCGCGACCTGCTAAGATCGACATTCCCGCGGTGAAGCGAACGTGCGTGATGAATCAATAATCCCGGACGTAGGGATATTTTGATTCGTTGCCCAACTCCGGCGGAAATTCCGAATACGCGCCGTGCACTCGATGAGTAGTTCCCGGGAGCAGCGGATCGTAAGTGCCATGCACAATTGGAAACGGCCACGTCAACATTTCGATGAAACCGGCGCCGCCGCGCACAAAACTGCGGCCGACTCCGAGCAAGACACCGTAGCCCGCGGCGGCTGAATTGCCTTCCGTCGTATTGATCCGGGCGACGGTCACCGGAATTTCCGCAGGCGCGAGGAAGAAGTTTGAAATACCGCGCCCGAGCTTGCGCGTTGGTCCATAAGCATTCGCTGGCGGGTCCTGAATGTCGGCACGCGTGGCCGCGGCGAGGACCAGAAAAATTGCGGCTACGAAAAGTGATTTCATACGACGCAACATTTAGCTAACGCGTTTTGAAACGCGAACGCAACATTTCATTTTTGATTTGCGCGCGCCGCCTGATTCTTCGTCACGATCATCGACATGGTGATGGTGACGGCAAGAATCGTGATGATAATCGCGAGCGAAACCGCATTCGGAACGGGAAAATAATCGACCACGATCATTTTGAGGCCGATGAAAGTCAGGATGAAGGCGAGCCCGATTTTCAGATAAATGAAACGCTCGACCATGTGCGCGAGCAGAAAGTAGAGCGAACGCAGGCCGAGGATGGCGCAGATGTTTGACGTGTAAACAATGAAGACGTCGCGCGTGATGGCGAAGACGGCGGGAATCGAATCGACGGCGAAAATGAGATCCATCACGTCGATCGCGATCAGGACAAGCGCAAGCGGCGTGAGCATCAAGCGGCCATTGATTCGGGTCGTAAAATTTTGCTCATCAAATTCCTTCGTCACCGGCAGAGCGGCGCGGCAGCCGCGCATGATGAGGCTGTCTTCAAAATCGCGCTGCCCGTACTTGCCGAAAAACATTCGCAATCCAGTCACGAGCAAAAAGACGCCGAAGAGATAGAGAATAAAATGAAAGCGTTGCACAAGCGCGACGCCGAGCCAGATCATGCCACCGCGCATAACGAGCGCGCCGAGAATTCCCCACACCAGGACGCGATGCTGTGCCATGGGCGGCACGCGGAAATAAGTGAAGATCAAAACGAATAGGAAAATGTTATCGACGCTGAGCGAGTACTCGATGAGGTAGCCGGTGAAAAAATCGAGGCCGCGTTCCGGTCCCTGCCATTGCCAGACGACGACATTGAACAGGAGCGAGAGCACGACCCAAATGGCGACGCGATGAATAGCGGCGCGCATGCTCAGCGCGCGGTCGCGATGCTTGAACTGCGCAAGATCGATAAACAAGGCGAGCAACACACCCGCATGAAAGGCGACCCAAAACCAAATGCTCGTCTTCACGGTCGCGTAGAGTTCCATGCGACGCTTTCTGCCGCAATCTCAATCAGTCGCCGCCTGTGCGGACTTTTTTCTCGCCAAAGAAATGGTTCGTCGTAGTTTGTGCGACCTCGCATGGATGCGGAACTCGAAAAATTAGTCGAATCCGGAAAGCTCACGGCAAAAGCCGCGGATCAGCTCGATCAACTCAAACCGGGCACCTTTTGTTTGCACAAAAGTTGGGGCTTCGGCCGCGTGGTCGAGTGGAACCTGCTGCTCAATCAAATCGTGATCGATTTTCAGGGAAAAAAGAAACACCCGATGCAGCTCCAGTATGCCGCGGAGAATCTGGAGGTGATTCCACCGCAACATTTTCTCGCGCGCAAAGCAACCGATCTGAACGGCATCAAAAATCTTGTGAAAGAAAACCCAGCCGAGCTTATGCGCAATATTTTGGAAAGCTTGGGCGGCGCCGCGACCCAACTTCAAATCAGCGAGCTGCTGCTTGGCGATATCTTTAATGAGCCGGAATGGAAACGCTGGTGGGACGCGACCAAGCGGCTTTTAAAAAAGGAAGGGCACTTCCTCATCCCGGCGAAAAAGAACGAGCCGATCGAGTTGCGCTCGCAAAAGGTTTCGCGCGCCGATGAGCTGATCACCTTTTTCAATCAGGCGCGGCAACCGAAAGAGCAGGCGGCTGCGCTCGATCAGATCATCAAATTCCATCACGAATTCAAGGAACCGGCCAAGCAACTGCAACCCATTCTCGACGCGATCGAAAAAACGGCCGCGCAGAATCAGCGACTCCATTCCGCGCTCGCTTTTGAATTGATCATGGCGCGCGACGATTTGCTGGCGCGTGTGCCGGTGCTGAAGAGCGCAAATCCAAGTCTCACGCTGGCCCGTTTGATCGCGGAAGAAGAACCGCGTCTTATGTCGATCTTGCCGAAGTTGCCTTCGGCAAAAGAACGCCGTGTTTTGCAAGCGCTCCCATCCGCGCTCGGGCCGCGCTGGAGCGCGCGCGCTCTGCTTTTGATCCAGGCAAATCACGCGCGGCTCGTTTCGCAAATCCCGAAAGTGTTTGTGGAAAGCGGACAGCAAGCGGAACTTCGTGTCGCGCTCGAGCGAAGCATTCGCGAACATTCGGCCACGAGCGAAATGCTGCTCTGGCTTTGCAAAGAACGCGACGGCGAATGGCGCGAATTGATTTCGCCGGAGCTGCTCGGCGCAATTTTGTCTGCGCTGGAGCGCGATCAGCACAATGAAAAAAATCGCGGCAATAAATTGCGCGATTTGCTGCTCGACGATCGCGAATTGATTCCGGACATGTTTGCCGGCGTCGAACAAAGTGTGGCGCGCGATTCGATGCGGCGCCTCATGCTCACGCCGGTCTTCGACGAGCTGACGAAACGCTCACTGCTCGCGCGCATTATTAAATTGTATCCCGATTTGCAGAGCGTGTTGACCGGCGCGCAGAAGGAAGAAAAAAGCGAGGCGCTGGTCGTTTCCTGGAGCAGCCTCGAAAAACGCAAGGCCGAGTACGAGGAACTGGTTAACAAGAAAATCCCGGAGAACAGCAAGGAAATCGGCGTCGCGCGATCGTACGGCGATCTGCGCGAGAATTTTGAATTTAAAGCCGCCAAAGAAATGCAGGCCGTGCTCATGCGTCGCAAATCGGAATTAGAAAACGCGCTGCACAATGCGCGCGGCACCGCTTTCGCCAGCCCGGACACTTCGCAGGTCTCAATCGGAACCGTGGTAACCTTGCGCGAAGCTGGCGGAAAAAAAGAAGAGACTTACACCGTGCTCGGAGCGTGGGACGGCGATCCAGAGCGCGGAATTATTTCTTACAAGACCGCGATTGGCCAGGCGTTGCTCGGCCACAAGCTCGGCGAAGTTGTGAGCCTGCAGACCGACCGCGGACAAGCGAAGTTCGCCATTATCTCCATCGAAGCTGCGCCGCCAGATACGACGTCGCCCGATCCAAGTTTGAGCGAAATCGAAGCGGTCGCCGCGGAGTAATTGTCGATCTTGGCGCGCGCGCGCGCTGAAATTTAGGGCACCATGTCGGCGCGGCGCACTAATTTATACGGAACCATGTCCTGATCGTAGCGATACATCGCGTCCTCTATCGGATCAAAAAAATCGCGCCACGTCTTTCCGAAATAGCCTTCGGGGCATGCGATCACCTGACAGCCGGCTGAGTAACAGCCGACCTCAACGCCCGGCCCGCCGGAGTGCAGATTGAGTTCGAACATTCCGCACTCTTCCTTGACGACCTTTCCTTCTTTATCGAGCCGATGGACATGGAAATTCTCCGCTTGCACGAGCGCCGGATTGCCCTGGTGCACGCCGAGCGTGAATTTGTGAACCCCTTCCACTAACTGCGCGCAATATTCCTTCATCGGATTTTTAATCCAATGCCAGCCTGGATCGACGCTGGCGGTAAACTTCGTCACCTTATCGTCGACGAAGCTCACGATGAGATCATCGTAAACGCCGAGATCGTTGCTTTGATCGGCTTCCGTCCAGCCGCGAATGCCGAGCAACTTGAGCGGCACCTTCGCCATCTCTTCATCGAGCTGGCGACGGAACAATTCCGCTTCTTCGTCCACGCTTCATTAAACCTCGGAACGACTCCTCATCGCAAGCCCTCTCCATCAAAGTGGCGGCCGACAAGATCGACAATTTCTTGAAATGGCTTGCCAGCGCGAGGTTATACTCGGGATAATCACGAAAACTTTTTTATGAACACGAAGGTCAATCATCTGGCGGTTTGGATTCTTGTTATCGTCCATCAGCTCGTCGGTTTCGGATGGTACTCTGCTTTCGGCGAAACCTGGCTGAACTTGAACGCTAAGACGATGACCGACATCGAACGCACTCACAGTCCCGTGCCATACGTGATCGCGATTATCGCGTCGATCTTCGTGAACTACGCCTTGGCCTGGTTCATCGGTCGGCTCAACACCGCGAGTGCGGTAGCCGGATTGAAAATCGCGCTCGTCTGTTGGTTCGCATTTTTGTTTGTCGAATACTCGACGATCTCGGCGTTCTCAGCCTTCGAGACAAATCCGTGGCCGCTTGTTTGTATAAATATGGGCCGGCCCTTCATCGCCTTTGCCATTAGCGGCTTGGTTCTCGGCGCGTGGCGCAAGCGCTGAGCGGTTTGATCGTTTCCCTCGTTTGAGGAAAAAGCAAAACACCCGCTAGTTGTTTCCAAATAGCGGGTGTTTAGTTCTGGCGACGTCCTATTGATCGTTCGCTCCCGCTCACTCACCCGCTGCCCTCGCGGGCTTGACCGTCCATGTCGCGGCTTCCCAGCTCGCTCCATTCTCTGCTCGAGTGGGCGACGTCCAGAAACAAAAAACCCGACATGCTTTCACATGCCGGGTTTTCAGTTCTGGCGACGTCCTACTCTCGCACAACCTATCGTCGCACTACCATCGGGGCTGCAGCGTTTCACTGCCGTGTTCGGAATGGGAACGGGTGGGGCCACTGCGCTAGGATCGCCAGAGGTCCGAGCCGGACTGGCAGTAGGTGCTTGGCACCGACGCGGCATCTCTGGTGATATGTCGATCTTGCGATCGACGATTCGATTCAAAAAGAACTGCTGGTTCTCTGAAATCTACATACAGGAAGTGTAGGTCTAACTTCTTCAAGCTTCGTTTTATTTTTTGAGATCCTTTGTCTTCGCTGTTTGCCATCCCGCTTGCGCGGGATGGGTTAACAGAAAAGAAAAAGATCAAGCCAAACGGGTTATTAGTATTACTTAGCTGAACGTATTACTACGCTTACACCAGTAACCTATCAACGTGGTGGTCTACCACGACCCTTCAGGGAGAACTCATCTTGGGATAGGCTTGGCGCTTAGATGCTTTCAGCGCTTATCCTTTCCGAACATAGCTACCCAGCACTGCCGTTGACACGACAACTGGAACACCAGCGGTTCGTCAGAC
>JBEEGW010000005.1:0-148289 GCA_041167045.1 Verrucomicrobiota bacterium | reverse complement strand
GGGATGAGCGTGAACGATACTGGCGCACCAATCAGCGTCCCGGTCGGCGAAGGCGTACTCGGCCGTTTGTTCAATGTCACCGGTGAAGCGGTTGATAATCGCGGCCCGGTGAAATTCACCAAGCGCTATCCGATTCATCGGCCGGCGCCGCAATTGACCGATCAGGACACAAAAGTCCAGATCCTCGAAACCGGAATCAAAGTCATCGATTTGATTTGTCCGTTTTCAAAAGGCGGCAAGGTTGGTGCGTTCGGCGGCGCCGGCGTTGGCAAAACGGTTGTCATCATGGAGCTGATCAACAACATCGCCAAAGGCCACGGCGGTGTTTCGATGTTCGCCGGAGTGGGCGAGCGCACCCGCGAAGGCAACGATCTTTACAAGGAAATGAGCGAGGCGGGCGTGATCGACCAAAAAGATTTGTCGAAGTCGAAAGTGGGAATGGTCTTCGGTCAGATGAACGAGCCGCCCGGCGCGCGTCTGCGGGTCGCACTTTCCGCGCTCGCGATGACGGAATTTTTCCGGGACGAGCGCAATCAGGACGTGCTTCTTTTCATCGACAACATCTTTCGGTTCTCGCAAGCGGGCTCGGAAGTTTCGGCTTTGTTAGGCCGGACGCCGAGCGCGGTCGGTTATCAGCCGACGCTTTCGGCGGAGATGGGCGACTTACAGGAGCGGATCACTTCGACCAAGAAAGGCTCGATCACTTCCTTCCAGGCGGTTTACGTTCCGGCGGACGATCTGACCGATCCTGCGCCGGCGAACACATTCGCGCACTTGGACTCGACCATCGTGCTCGAGCGTTCGATCGCTGAGCTTGGAATTTATCCTGCGGTCGATCCGCTGTCTTCGACATCGAAGTCGCTCGCACCGGAAATTATCGGTGAAGAGCATTATGGCGTTGCGCGGGGCGTGCAGAAAGTCTTGCAACGCTACAAGGATTTGCAGGACATCATCGCCATTCTCGGAATGGACGAACTAAGTCCCGACGACAAGCTGACAGTCTATCGCGCACGCAAGATCCAAAGATTTTTGAGCCAACCGTTCCACGTGGCGGAAGTTTTCACAGGAACCAAAGGACAGTACGTCTCGATCCAGGAAACGGTGAAAGGGTTCAAAGAAATTCTCGATGGCAAACATGACGAAGTTCCCGAAACAAACTTCTACATGAAAGGCAACATCGACATGATCAAGGAATAGCGATGGCGACTCTTAAACTCGAAATTGTCACGCCCGAATCGATCGCGTATTCGGAAGATGTCGATTTTGTTGTTCTGCCCGGATCGGAAGGCGAGCTGGGTGTATTTCCGCGGCACGTTCCGGTTTTGACCGCAATTAAACCGGGCGAGCTGCGCGTTTTAAAAGATGGAAAAGAAACCGCGCTGGCCGTCGGCGAAGGTTTCGCCGAGATCAAAGGCGACGCGGTTTCTGTTTTGACCGACATGGCTTTGTCGTCCGAGCAAATTGATCTCGGCGCAGCGGAAGCGGCGGTCGAGCGCGCGAAAGCCGCTATGAAAGAAGATCATGGCGCGGAAGAAGTCGCCTCGATCCAGGCGTCTCTGCAAAAGGCACTCGCGCAAATGCACGTCAAGCGGCGGCGTCATTCATAGTCGATTTTGCAAACGAAAACGCCGGAAGTTCTCGGGATCATCGCGGGAAACGGCGTCTATCCGCGACTGCTGGCCGATTCAGCCCGCAAAGCCGGTGTAAAAAGGATCGTAGCGGCGGCATTTTCCGGCGAGACCGAGCCCGCGCTCGAAAAACATGTCGATCTTGTCGAGTGGTTGCGCGTCGGACAACTTGGCCGGCTCTTGAGATGTTTTCGCGCGCACGAAATTCATCACGCCGTCATGGCCGGGCAAATTGCGCCGAAGAATCTTTTCGATCTGCGACCGGACACGAAAGCGCTGCTTCTGCTCGCGAAATTGAAGCAACGAAATGCGGAATCGATTTTCGCGGCGATCGCGGATGAGTTGGCAAAAGTAGATGTCGATCTTATGCCCGCGACGACTTTCCTGGAAGAATATCTCGCGCCCGCCGGTTTGAACGCGGGAGCGAAACTTTCCAGCGACGAAGAAAAAGATGTCGATCTTGGCTGGAAGATCGCGAAAGAAATTGCGCGGCTCGACATTGGCCAAACCGTAATTGTGAAAAACGGCACCGTGCTCGCGGTGGAAGGTTTCGACGGCACGAATGAAACGATCCGACGCGGCGGCGCGCTCGGCAAAAAAGACGCAGTCATGATCAAACTCGCGAAACCGAAGCAGGACATGCGTTTCGATGTGCCGGTGATCGGCGTAGAAACTTTGCGCGTGGCAATTGAAGCAAAGATTCGCGTGATTGCAGTGGAAGCGGGAAAGACCTTGCTGCTCGAGCGCGAACAAATTGTCGATCTTGCGGCGCGGTCGAAAATCTCGATTGTGGCTCGCTAGTTGCAATCGGCAATCGCAAATCTACAATCTGAAATTCTCACGGGGTCGTAGCTCAGTTGGTAGAGCGCCTCAATGGCATTGAGGAGGTCAGGGGTTCGATCCCCCTCGGCTCCAGATTTTCGGTTCCGAATCCCTAAGGCTTGCTCCCCTTCGGTGTTACCACTGAGTGTTTGGAAGGCACGAATTTTCCCGCGCCTGTTTCACCTTGGGATATGTGCCGGAGTGGGAGTTGGCGTCGGTGTTGGGGTTGGCTTTGGAGATGGCGTCGGAGTTGGTGTTGGGGTTGGAGTAGATGTCGGCCGAGGTGTAGGTGTCGGTTGATGATGCCCACCACTTGGCGTTGGAGTTGGGGTAGGAGTAGGAGTAGGAGTAGGAGTAGGAGTTGGCGTCGGAGTTGGAGTGGGCGTCGGAGTTGGCGTCGGAGTTGGAGTTGGAGTTGGGGTCGGGGTTGGAGTGGGCGTCGGAGTTGCGGTTGCCTGGAAACTTGAGAGGACGACATTGTGGGAGGCGAGGGCATCGTTAACTACTGAGTAAGTCACGATAAAGGAGCCCGCGCCGTCGGCTGTGTTGAGACGTGCACCGTTTGCGACGTTACTGAATGCGCCTGCGAGAATGTTTTGCGTTGTCAGAATGGTGAAAGTATCGCTGCTGGCGGGGAGAAACCCATTGATCAATCTCACGGTAAGATTTCCGTTGAGCGTTAGGACGCCACTGTCGGTTTTGTTGAGCAAATCGTACTGTGTGACCCGAGTGGTGCCGCCGATTTCGAAAGAAAGATTGCTGGTTGTGCCCAACTGAAGGGTACCGGAGAAGTTGAGTTGTCCAGGCGAAAGCCCGGGCGCGATCGTGCCGTTGTTAGTCAAAGTACCGCCGTTCATGAAGATGTCGCCATTGCCCTTAATGGTGTGATTGGCGCCGTTGGTGACGCTGTGTCCGTTACAATCTAAGTCTGCTATGTTGGAGGTACCTTGAATGCCATTCAGGCTGACGCTGCCGTTGCCACCGAGCGCGCCGTCCGCGGTGAACTGCATTACCGTAGTGGTGTTTGCAGCAGTAGTATTTATCAGGATCGTCCCATTGTTAGTAAGGCCACTCCCGCTGACGAAGAGCGGGTTATTGCCGGCTGGAATTTGAATGGTGCCATTGTTAGTGCTCGAAGTGAGAAGCGCGCCCGCTCCGTTTATTTGAATAATCCCGCCGTTGGCCGTGTTCAGCGTTCCGCTTATGACATTGGCTACGCCGCCGCCGCCGAGTTGCACCACGCTGCCAGTCCCATCGGCCAAGAAAGTGCCGCCGCTGGTTTGATCCATCACACCTGAATACAAGCCAAGCACTCCGCCGTTGATTGCCTTGATCGTGCTGTTGTTCTTGTTAATGAAGCTGCTGTTGTTAACTAGGTCTAGCTGCATGCTATTTCCGGACGGATCATCTCCGATGATCGTGCCGTTGTTAAATAACAGGCCATCGCCAAGAATTGTCCCATATCCGCGCACCGTCTGATTGGCTCCGATCGTGATCGTACTGCCGTTAAAACTCGTTAGATTCGCTCTGTTAAAACCAATGCCATGGAGCGTCACGGTGCCGGTGCCGCCCAGCGTGCCGCTTTGCTCGAACTGGAGAACACCGGTGCCGTTTACAGGATCGGTCGAGTTTACGAGAATGGTGCCGTTGTTCGTAAGACCAGCCCCGTTCACAAAGAGCGGGTTGTTGGCGCCGGGGATCTGAATGGTCCCATTGTTGGTGCTCCCGGTCAGGACCGCGCCTCCCTGGGCTAAAGTCATTCGGATAATGCCGTTATTCGCCGTGTTCAGCGTCCCGCCGATGATTTTTGGAACTGCAACATTGCCGGCACCGGCGCTGCCGAGTTCTATGATGCCTCCGTCGGCAAGGAAAGATCCGCCGCCGGTCTGGTCGACAAAACCGGAATATAAACCAAGCAAGCCACCGTTCGTCGCCTTGATCGTGCCATTGTTCTTGTGCAGCACGCCATCGTTGAAAGTGAAATCGAGTTGCATGGTTCCGCTTGGATCATCGCCGTTGATCGTACCGTTATTGATCAGGAGTCCGCTATTCGAGAAGACAGTTCCGTCTCCGTGCAAAGTCTGGCCTGTGCCGATCGTGACCGTATGGCCGTTGAGATCGAAATTGGCGGCGTTGTAAACGCTCCCAACGACCTTGAGCTGAATGCTGCCCGTTCCCGTTATCGGGCAATCGATGTCGAATCGTAGATTGGTCGCGGTATTGGCACCCGTCGTGTTTACGACAATCGTGCCGCTGTTGTTCAACCCCGTCGCACTATCGATCACCAGCCTGCTGCCGGCCGCAAGATTGAGATTCGCCGCTGCGACGGAAAGATTGAGCGCGCCGATCTGAAAATCGCTCGAGAAATTGCAGGCCGCCGCGATCGGGATCGTAACGTCAAACGTGTTGTTGGTCGGTTCGAGGGCCGGCGTCCAGTTGTTGGCATTTTCCCACGCGTTACTTACGCTCGCGTTCCACGATACCGGCACAATCGCGTAAGAAGATGCGGCGATTGCCATCTCGAATAACGCGAATGTGGCGATTGCGAACTTGGGGAGCTGATATGTCTTCATATTTGGCCTTTAAAGAGCAATGCGAAAAGGCCCCACCCAAAACGGACATTTCCTGCGAAAATAGTTTCGCCGGGCTCTCAGCGGTGGGTAAATTGACCGGTGGAAAATCCAGCTGTGCGCTCTGAGCCGTCAGCAGACGTTACCCAGATCCTGAAAGACTGGAGCGGTGGCGATAGCGCTGCCCCGGAGAAATTGATGCCGCTTGTTTACGAAGAATTGCGCCGCTTGGCGCGCAACTATCTAGCGCGAGAACGCGCCGATCATACGTTGCAGGCTACGGCTTTGGTTCACGAAGCATATCTGCGTCTGGTAGATGAAAACTCTGTCAGTTGGGAAAATCGCGCCCACTTTTACGGAATCGCCGCGCGCTTAATGCGGCGCATTCTCGTCGATCACGCGCGCGCGCACAATGCAGCCAAACGCGGCGGCCTCGAGCAAAAACTTTCTCTCGATGAAGCCCGCGAATTGCCGACAGAAAACGCTGTCGAATTAATCGCGCTCGATGGTGCACTCGAAAATCTTGCGCAAACTTATCCGAGGAAGAGTGAAGTGGTCGAACTCAAGTTCTTCGGCGGCCTCGACACAAAAGAAATCTCAGAGGTTCTGCGGGTCTCGGAAAAAACCGTTCTGCGTGATTGGAATTTTGCCAAGCTCTGGCTCTGTCGGGAATTAAACCAACATGCAGCCTGATCGCGCGGAGCGCGTCGCCGAGATAATCGACCGCGCGCTGGAAGTCGAGATTGCACAGCGCGAAGCGTTACTTGTCGATCTTTGCGGAGAAGATGTCGATCTTCGCCGGGAAGTCGAGTCGCTCTTGCAATTTCAGGACAAGGCGAGCAACTTTATCGAGGCGCCGGCAGTCGAAAGACTCGCCGAAATTTTCGCGGGTGGAGAGGCCGCCTTGCAAGCCGGCGAAATGCTCGGCGAATACAAAATCATTTCGCTTATTGGTGAAGGTGGAATGGGCGAGGTCTATCTCGCGGAGGACACTTCTTTAGGCCGAAGGGTCGCGATCAAACTTCTCAAATTCGGTTTGGGTACGAGCGATATCGTTCGGCGTTTTCACCGCGAGGAGCGAATTCTCGCTGGGTTGACGCATCCAAACATCGCGCAGCTTTACGGCGGCGCGGTCACGCCACAGGGTTTGCCCTATTTTGTGATGGAGTACGTCAATGGCGCACGGCTCGACGACTTTTGCCGCGACAACCAATTGTCGATCTTCGAGCGGCTCGGCCTTTTTCGAAAAATTTGTTCTGCGGTTTCGTATGCTCATCAGCGTCTCGTCATTCATCGCGATCTCAAGCCCGCCAACATTCGTGTCACGCCCGAAGGCGAACCGAAGCTGCTCGATTTCGGCATCGCTAAACTTCTCGATCCCGAGTCAACGATCGAGCACACAATGACGTTCGCGTCAGTCATGACACCGGAGTACGCCAGTCCCGAACAGGTGCGCGGCGAAAACATCACGACCGCAAGCGACGTTTATAGTCTCGGCGTCATACTGTACGAGCTTCTCACCGAACAAAAGCCGTACAAGATCGACAATCGCGCCCCGACTAACGTCGCGCGCGCGATCATCGAACAGGAGCCGACGCGTCCGAGCGCAGCGATTACAGGATCGACATCTTCCTCTCGGCAATCCCTCCGCGGCGATCTCGACAACATCGTCATGAAAGCCATGCGCAAGGAGCCGGAGCGTCGTTACGCATCCGTCGGACAATTCTCGGAAGATATTCGGCGTCATCTCGAAGGACTTCCGGTCATCGCGCGCAAAGACACGGTAGGTTATCGCGCTTCGAAATTTGTCGCGCGCAACAAAGTCGTCGTCGCTGCCGCGGCTTTGATTTTGCTCGCGATTATCTCGGCGTTGATCATCTCGTTGGCGGAAGCCGAAAGCGCGCGACGCCAGCGCGACGCCGCGCAGCGGGAAAGATTAAAAGCGGAACGCATCAGCACATTTCTGCAGGAGATGCTCGGCGCGGCAGCGCCAGAAGTGAAAGGCGTTGACGTAAAAGTTGTCGATCTTTTAGCCGAAGCGTCACGCCGAGCCAGAGCTGAAGCGATGTCGCAACCTGACGTCATGGCCGATGTGTTGATGACCCTTGGAAGAACGTACCTCTCACTCGGCCTATACGAACCTGCCGTAGCTGATTTGCGAGCAGCCGTGGACGCGAGTTTGCAGGCGAACGGTGAACTACATCCCACGACCGCGACGAGCATGGGTTGGCTCGGATTAGCTTTGGCTAATCGCAACAAAACAGGTGAAGGCGAACCGATTTCGCGCAAAGCCGTGGAACTTCAACGCAAGCTCCATCCCGAAGGACACGAGGACCTCGGCGTCGCCTTGTACGCTCTAGGGTTAAATTTAATCTTCAAAAATGAACCGAAAGCAGCGCAACCGTTTCTAAAAGAAGCCTCGGGGCTTATCAAGAAGCACCTCGGCGAAACGCACGGTTATTACATGACATCGCTCGTCATGCTGGCGATGGCACATGAAAAAGCTGGCGAGGTGGACGTAGCCGAGCCGCTATATCGCCAGGCGATCGACGTGGGTAGCCGAGTAGAACCGCGTTTCCGGATATTTCTTGCGCAGGCGCAGTTGTACTTGGGAATTTTACTCATAAACAAAGCAGCTTATCCCGAGGCGGAGACTCTGCTCCGGCAGAGCGAAACTATTTACCGCGATGTGAACGGAGGCGATACGAATTACAGTGTCGGGGTTGTTAAGGCGAACTTGGGATGGCTTTACTTCCTCAAAGGCGACTACGCAAAAGCGGAGGAAGAAGATAGGAAAGCTCTCGATTTAGTTCGCAAATATCTAGGCCCTGAACAGACCTTAGCTAGCACCGCTACTACCCTGGGATTGACTTTGACGCGAGAGGGAAAGGCCACGGAAGGCGAGCCTTACTTGCGGGAAGCAATCGCGCTTCGGAAGAAAATCCTGCCATCAGGTGACGTCAAGATACTCCCTTCCCTAGGCGGCCTTGGTGAATGCTTGACCGCGCAGAAACGCTATGCGGAAGCCGAGGCGTTGCTTCTTGATAGCTTCAACGAACTAAAATTAAAGCTCGGCGATCAGGAAAAACGGACGGTGGAAGCGCGGCAGCGTCTCTTGAAATTGTACGAAGCTTGGGGCAAACCCGACCGCGCCGCGCCATATCGCTGAGCGACAAGATCGACAATTAACGGGCGCGAAATTGTTTGCGGCGAGGAGCCGCTCAATCTCTAGATGCACTTCTTTGCGCTGAGATTTTCTTGAAACGGCATTCGCGTGCCATTAATCAAAGCGGGGCATTTCTACGGCGCGAACGAACTAAATGGCGAAGCGAGAAACAACGGTTCCGATTTCTTCCGCGTCGCGCCGCATTGTGCCGCTGCTTCTTTTCGGCTCCGGTTTTTGCGCGCTGGTTTATCAAACGACGTGGCTGCGCGAATTTCGGCTCATCTTTGGCGGGTCGACTGCGGCGACCGCGGCCGTGCTTGGTATTTTCATGTCGGGCCTCGGGGTCGGCGGAATTGTGCTCGGCCGGCGCTGTGAAACCAAAGCGAGGCCGCTCGCATTCTACGGTCGCCTCGAACTTTTCATCGCAGCGAGCGCGGTCATGTCGCTCCTGCTCATCGTGGTGGCGCGTTCTTTTTACATCGCGTTGGGCGGTACATCGACAATGGGAATGCTTGGCGGGACGATCGTGCGGCTGGTTCTGGCCGCGATCATTCTGGGCACACCGACTTTTTTAATGGGCGGAACGCTACCGGCAGCTGTGCGCGCGTTTGTCGGGCGGGACGATGTTGCGCGACGGTCGGTCGGCATTTTGTACGGCGTCAACACACTTGGCGCGGTAAGCGGCGCGCTTGCGGGAACTTTTTATTGCTTCGAACATCTTGGAAATCGCACCACGCTTTTGCTCGCGGCGATTTTGAATGTGCTGGTAGCACTCGTCGCCTTGCGCATCGGAAATTCGATGACTGAATCGACGCGAGATGACGAGCGTTCTCGCAAGCCCGATGAGGACGGATCGCACGTCGCCGTGTCTCCAATCTTCGTGCTGAGCTCGGCGGCGCTAGTCGGCTTCGCGTTTTTGTTGATGGAAATTGTTTGGTATCGAATGCTCGCGCCGCTTCTCGGTGGATCGACATATTCGTTCGGATTAATTCTGGCCGTCGCATTGTTTGGCATCGGACTGGGCGGCGCTGCCTATGCGGTCTTTGGTCTGAAGCGTTCTGCGTCGCTGCAATTTTTCGCGCTGACTTGCGGAGCGGAAGCTTTTTTCGTCGCGTTGCCTTACGCGCTCGGTGACAGAATTGCGCTGGCCGCCATGCTGCTGCGACCAATGGGGACGCTCGGTTTCCACGGGCACGTGATCGCCTGGACGTCACTATGCCTGATCGTAGTGTTCCCAGCCGCGTTCGTTTCCGGATTACAATTTCCGCTGCTTATCGCGTTGCTCGGCAAAGGTAGAACCCTCGTCGGTTCGCAAACCGGCGCGGCTTACGCTTGGAACACCGCGGGTGCTCTGGCCGGTTCGCTTGCCGGCGGTTTCGGATTCATCCCGTTATTTTCGGCGCCGGTCGTGTGGAAATTGGTCGTGATCGTTCTCGCGCTGCTCGCCATTGTCGCTGCCGTTCTGGCGTTGCGTGAACAGTGGCGGTGGCTTCGAATGTCGATCGCGCTCGCCACCGTCGCGGTCGCACTTTGCATGTTGGCCGCGTCCGGCCCGACGGCTTTCTGGCGTCACAGCGAAATCGGCGTCGGTCGAGTTCATCAAACAGATGCGCCGCCCAATGAGTTGCGCGACCTCATCAACCGACTTCGCAATCGCAATTTATGGGAAGCGGATGGGATCGAAAGCAGCGTCGCGCTGACCAAGAACGGATTCTCCTTCATTGTGAATGGTCGCAGCGATGGGAGCGCGAAAATCGACGCGGGCACGCAGGTCACTTGTGGCCTCATCGGCGCCGCACTCCATCCACATCTTAGGAAAGCAATGGTCATCGGTTTGGGCACCGGGAGTTCGGCCGGTTGGCTTGCGGCCATCCCGAGTATCGAAAAAGTCGACGTGGCCGAACTCGAGCCGGTGATCCTGCGGGTCGCCAAAGATTGCGCGCCCGTGAATCATAACGCGCTTTCCAATCCAAAACTGCACGTCACAATTGGTGACGCGCGAGAATTTCTTCTCACCACGCGCGAGAAATACGACCTGATCGTTTCTGAACCATCGAATCCGTATCGAGCCGGCGTTGCCGGGCTTTTTACGAGAGAGTATTACCACTCGGTCGACCGGTGTTTGGCGCCCGGCGGATTGTTTTTGCAATGGATGCAGGCCTACGAAGTGGATGAGAGCACGATTGAAGTTTTTTGCCGCACGCTTGGATCAGTCTTTGCCAACATCGAATGTTGGGAAACGGAGGCGGGCGATCTGTTGCTGATCGCTTCGCACGAACCAAATCGCTACGACGCGGACATGTTGCGTGCGCGTCTGGCCGAGGAACCTTTCAAAAGTGGACTGCTTGCCGGGTGGCGCGCCGAAGGGCTCGAAGACTTTCTCGGTCATTATGTCGGTAACCAAAATGTGACGCGCACGCTGCAACAATTTCAGCCCGGCCCGATCAATACCGACGATCGCACCGTGATCGAGTTCGCTTTGGCGCGAAGCGTAAATCTTTCGCATAATGGCTTTCGCATCGACGATCTGCGATTGAGCGCGCACGCGGCGCATGCCGATCGGCCACGCATTCAGAATGGTGCGATCGATTGGAGCGCGGTGGAGGAAGCGCGCTCTTTACTCTACGGGTTCCGAAATTCAGCAGAAAAAATTCAACTGGGTTTGACGGAAGATCAGCGGAATCGCGTCGACGCTTATGCGAGCTTTTTGGCGAACGATTTACCGGGCGCGTTACGCCACTGGCGCGCGCAACTGGAGGAGCCGAAAAATTTAACTGAATTATTGATGGTTGCAGAGTGTCTGGCCGACGCGGGCGACCCTGCGGCGACTCCGTACATCGACAAGCTCTCGCAATTACTTCCATCCGACGCGGAAGCGATCCGGGCACATCTCGCATGGAAGGAACAAAAACCGGTCGAGGCTATCGATAGTTATTTGAAATTTTTTCGTGCCTTGCACGAGGACCCGTGGCCGGCCGATGAGCTCATCCGGCGTTCCATTTTGCGCGCTGAAGCGATCGCGCGTTCCAATCTATCGCACGAAGGAACCCTTCTGCTTTACAACGCACTGCGAGCGCCGCTATGTCTTTATAATAATGACACCGATCGCATCGGCACTTTACTCACGATCGGTTTTTATCTCGATGGGAACAAAGCTGGAGCCTACACATTGCCCGCGCTTGAGGCTCTCGAGCCAAATTTCCCCTTTGAGCGCAACTTTCTCGAGGCGCGCAAAGATTGTTATGAGAGGCTGCACGATCCCCGCGTCGAGCAAGCCAGGCGTGATCTGGACGACTTTATGAAACACGAATCGGCCACCGCAAATGTTTCCGCGCTCGCGCGGGAAATTGAAACGACTTCCGAGCGAACAAGTCTGGGTCCGAATGACTGAAGCGACGACCACTTTGCCGCAGCGATCGTTTGGTCAAACCATGCGGCCGGACGTTTGGTGGACGCAACCGCTGCTCGTCTTTCTCGGATTGTCGATCTTTCTTGTTTATTCGACATGGGCCGCATTTCAGGGCTCGCATTATTTTTTCGGCAATTACATCTCGCCATTTTATTCGCCGGAACTTTTCGGGAGCTCGCCGCACCGTTTGCTCGGACCAAAACCCAGTTGGTGGCCGACATGGTTGTTCTTTTCACCCGCGCTTTTGATTCTTTGGGCGCCGGGCGGATTTCGGCTCACCTGTTATTATTATCGCGGCGCATATTACAAATCATTCTGGGCCGACCCGCCTGCATGCACTGTCGGAGAACCGCGCAAAACTTATCTGGGCGAGCGTTCGTTCCCGCTCATCATGCAAAATGTGCATCGCTACTTCTTGTATCTCGCGCTCATTTTCATTTTGATTCTGGCTTACGACGTCTGGAAAGCGCTCTGGTTCGACAATCGACTTGGCGTTGGCGTCGGCACGATCGTTCTCGCGATCAATGTGATCTTGCTGAGTGGCTACACTTTCGGTTGTCATTCACTGCGACATCTGGCTGGCGGATTCCTCGATCAGTTTTCAAGATCGACAACTTGCTCTCGCGCCTACGGCTGTGTGAGTTGTTTCAATCGTCGCCACATGATGTGGGCCTGGATGAGTCTGTTCTGGGTCGGTTTCTCCGATCTTTATGTGCGCCTTTGTTCCATGGGCATTTGGCACGATCTGCGAATTCTCTAGCCCATGGCCGATTACGAAACGTTCGAGCACGACGTTCTCGTCATCGGCGCGGGCGGCGCCGGATTGCGCGCCGCGATTGAAGCGTCGGCGGCGGGAGTTCGTGTCGGACTAATCTGCAAATCGCTTCTAGGCAAAGCGCACACCGTCATGGCAGAAGGCGGCATCGCGGCCGCGCTCGCTAATGTCGACGATCGCGACAACTGGAAAGTGCATTTCGCTGACACAATGCGCGGCGGCCAATACGTGAACAATTGGCGAATGGCCGAGCTGCATGCGAAGGAAGCACCCGATCGCGTGCGCGAATTGGAAGCTTGGGGCGCGGTTTTCGATCGCACGAAAGACGGAAAGATTCTGCAGCGAAATTTCGGCGGCCACAAATATCCGCGGCTCGCGCACGTCGGCGATCGCACCGGTTTGGAAATGATTCGTACGCTGCAAGATCACGGCGTGCACCAGGGAATCGACGTGCACATGGAGCACACAATCTTGTCGATCTTGAAAGATGGCGAGCGCGCCGTCGGCGCTTTCGGTTACGATCGCGAGCGCGGTCGCTTCAAAATTTTCCGCGCCAAAGCGGTCGTGCTCGCCACCGGCGGGATTGGTCGCGCTTACAAAATCACGAGCAACAGTTGGGAGTACACCGGCGACGGGCATTCACTCGCATATCATGCCGGCGCGGAATTGATCGACATGGAGTTTGTGCAATTTCATCCCACCGGAATGGTTTGGCCGCCGAGTGTGTGCGGCATTCTGGTCACCGAAGGTGTGCGGGGTGAAGGCGGCATTCTCACAAACAAGGACGGAAAACGTTTCATGTTTGATGACATTCCCGATAACTACAAAGCACAGACCGCCGACAACGAAGAGGAAGGCTGGCGGTATTGTCAGGGCGATAAAAATGCGCGGCGGCCGCCGGAACTTTTGACACGCGATCACGTCGCGCGCTGCATTGTGCGCGAAATCAAAGCCGGGCGGGGGAGTCCGCATGGCGGCGTCTTCCTCGACATCGCCTGGATCAAGAAAAAACTTTCGAACGGCGAGGAATACATCAAGCGCAAGCTGCCGAGCATGTATCACCAATTCAAACAACTGGCCGATATCGATATTACAAAAGAAGCGATGGAGGTCGGACCGACGACGCATTACGTGATGGGCGGCATTCGCGTAAATTCCGATACGCAAATGTCGCGCGTGCCCGGTTTGTTCGCGGCCGGCGAGTGCGCGGCCGGAATTAACGGCGCAAACCGGCTTGGCGGGAATTCGCTCTCCGACCTGTTGGTTTTCGGAAAACGCGCCGGCGAATTCGCGGCAAAGTTCGCGAAGGAGAATCAGCACGGCAAGATCGACAATAACAAGATCGACATAAACGCGGGCGAAGCTTTGCGGCCGTTCGAACAAAGCGCCGGGGAGAATCCTTATGAGGTGCAAAAAGATTTGCAGGAAACGATGCAGGACAATGTCGGCATTGTGCGCACCGAATCGGAAATGAAATCCGCGCTCGAACAATTGAAGAATTTTCAAGAGCGCGCCGGCCGCGCGGGCGTGACTGGTCATCGCGAATTTAATCCTGGCTGGCACACGGCGCTCGATCTGAAAAATCTGCTCACTGTTTCGGAAGCGGTCACGCGTGCCGCGCTCGAGCGCAAAGAAAGTCGCGGCGCACAATTTCGCGAAGACTATCCCGAGAAATCCGATGCGTTCGCGAAAGTGAACACGATTGTGTGGCAAGGTGAAGATGGCGCCATGCAAATTCGTCTCGATCCAATCCCGGAAATGCCCGAAAGCTTGCGCGCCGTGATCGAGGAAATGAAATGAGCGCCGCCACTTTCAAAATTTGGCGCGGCGATGCACAAGGTGGCGAGTTCCGCGATTATGCGACCGAAGTTTCCGAAGGAATGGTCGTGCTCGACGCTGTGCACGATATTCAGCGCACCCAGGCCGGCGATCTCGCCTGCCGATGGAATTGCAAAGCCGGCAAATGCGGTTCGTGCTCGGCCGAAGTGAACGGCATGCCGAAGCTCATGTGCATGACCCGTATGAGCGATCTGAATTTAGATCGACCGATCACAATCGAACCGATGAAGGCGTTTCCGCTCGTGAAAGATTTGATTACCGATGTTTCATGGAACTTTCGCGTGAAGAAAAAGATCAAGAAGTTCCGGCCACGCCCGCCGGATGCGCCGGACGGCACATGGCGCATGCAGCAGCAGGACATCGATCGCGTCCAGGAATTTCGTAAATGCATCGAGTGTTTTCTTTGCCAGGATGTTTGTCACGTGCTGCGCGATCATCAGATGCACGAGAAATTTATCGGGCCACGCTTTCTCATCTACGTGGCCGCGCTCGAAATGCATCCGCTCGACACCGAAAATCGCATTGAAGAATTGCGTAACGCGCACGGCGTCGGTTATTGCAACATTACTAAATGTTGCACAAAGGTTTGTCCGGAAAATATTCAGATCACCGACAATGCGATTATTCCTTTGAAAGAACGGGTGGTGGACAATTTTTATGATCCGCTCGGCTGGATTTGGAGAGGTTTGAAGAAAATTTTAGATCGACATGTCTGAGCTCAAACATTTATCGCCGGAAGCAATTCCAGCCGCGCTGGAGAAGGCGGAGCGCTATCGTTTGCTGAACGAACCGGCCGAGGCGGAGAGTATTTGTCTCGATGTGCTGCACACCGATCCGGAAAATCAGGGCGCGATCATCACGTTGTTGCTCGCGGTCACCGATCGCTTCACAAAAGGTTACAGCGTAAGCAACACGCAAGCGAAGGAATTGCTTTCGCGAATTAAAGGGGATTACGAGCCCGCCTATTATTCCGGTATTGTGGCGGAGCGGCGCGCCAAGGCGCATCTCGCGCAAGGCACACCGGGCTGCGCGTTTCATGCGCACGATGCATTTCGCGAAGCGATGAGCTGGTTCGAAAAAGCGGAAGCGATTCGTCCGCCGGGTAACGACGAGGCGCTGCTGCGCTGGAATACTTGCGCGCGCATCATCGAACGAAACAAACTCGTGCCACGTGAAGACGAACGCATCGAGTTTCCGTTGGAGTAAAGACGGTGTCGCTCGTTTTCAAAACGATTCAGACCGAAGGCATCGCCGAGCTTTCTTACCTTTTGGGCGACGACGACGAGGGCGTCGCAGCCGTGTTCGATCCGCGACCGGACGTCGATATTTACATCGACATGGCGCGCGAAGCGAAAGTGGCGATCACGCACATTTTCGAAACGCACATTCACGCGGACCTCGTGAGTGGATCGCGTGAACTGCAGTCACGACTTGATTCGGCGAATATTTACGTGAGCCACGAGGGCGGCGCAAAATACGAGTTTGAACACGAGAAGCTGCAAGACGGCGATTGTTTCACGTTCGGCGAAACATTGGTGACGGCGCGGCACACGCCCGGTCATACGCCGGAGCATGTTTCTTATTTGTTGGCGGATTCCGCTCATCCCGAAACACCTTGGGGCGTGCTGACCGGCGATTCGCTTTTCGTTTCCTCAGCGGGCCGGCCGGATTTGTTAGGCGTCGACCACACCGACGAGCTCGCCGCGCAACAATTTAGAACATTGCGCGAATTTTATCTCAAGCTCCCGGATCACGTCATGATTTATCCAAACCACGGCGCTGGTTCGCCGTGCGGCGCCGACATCGGCGAACGCTTGAGCAGCACGATCGGTTACGAGCGGAAGTTCAATAAGTTTTTACAATTTCCCGATGTGAAAAGTTTCACCGCCTACGCAAAAGAAACTGCGCCGCCGGTGCCGCATTATTATCCGGTCATGAAAAAACTGAATGCGAAAGGTCCGGAAATTCTCGGTGGTCTGCCGCGCGTTCCCGGTCTTACGGCGAAAGCATTCAAGAAAGCGATTGAGAACAAAACGGGCGCGCTTGTTGATACGCGAACCATGCTCGCGTTTGGCGGCGGCCATATTCCTGGCGCACTGAATATCGGCGGGTCGCCCGTTCTTTCGATCTGGGCAGGTTGGCTGCTCGCTTCGAACGAACCAATCCTTCTTGTACTCGAAAATGAAAACGACCTCGATGATGTGGTCCGGCTTTTCATTCGCACCGGTTACGCGAAGTTCGCCGGCTATCTCGTCGGCGGAATGAAGGCGTGGCAAGCCGCCGGATTCGAACAAGCCGAGGTCAGGCAGATGGGCGTGCACGAATTGAACAAGCGCAAAGACGAACTGCAGATTGTCGATGTTCGTTCGCCGCGCGAATGGACGAACGGCCATGTGTCGGGTGCCCATCACATTTTTCTGCCCGAATTGCGCAAGCGCATCGGCGAACTCGATCGCACCAAGCCGACAGCGGTTTATTGCGCGAGTGGTTATCGCGCCAGCATCGCGGCCAGTATTCTGAAGGAGGAAGGCTTCGACAATCTGTGGAACGTGCCCGGGAGTTGGGAAGCGTGGCAGAAAGCGAAATTCCCGGTCGAGAAATGAACGCCGAGGAAATTCTCGACGGCAAAATCGTTCGTGAAAAGGAGCCGCTCAATCTCGAAATGCCGTTCGAAAAGATCGACGGCTTCATCACGCCTAACGATTTGTTCTATGTGCGTTGCCATTTCCCGGTCCCCAAGATCGACATACAGAAATGGCGATTGCGCATTGAAGGCGCAATCGAAAAACATGTCGATCTTAGCCTGGACGATCTGCGCAAAATGAAATCGCGCACGATCACGACAACGCTCGAATGTGCCGGAAACTGTCGCAATTTTCTCGAGCCAAAAGTCAAAGGCGTCCCTTGGGGACTCGGTGCGGTTGGAAATGGAACGTGGACAGGGGTCCCGCTTTCCGAAGTGCTGAATCTTGCGAAGCCAAAACGAAATACGAACGAAGTAATTCTGGAAGGCGCGGACAACGGAACGGTTGCCGAAGCGAAACGCCCGGACGGGAAAATAAATTTCGCGCGCAGCATCCCGCTCGCGAAAGCACTCGACGACGTAATTCTCGCTTACGAAATGAATGGCGCAGAACTTTCGCCCGACCACGGATTTCCGCTGCGCGCGATTGTTCCGGGTTGGTACGCAGTCGCGTCGATCAAATGGTTGCAGCGAATTATTGTGACGGACAAACCGTTCGCCGGCTTTTATCAAACGATCGACTACTCGTACTGGGCAAGTCGTGACGGACTGAACGAACTCACGCCCATCAGCGAATTACAAATCAAAGCGGAGATCGCGCGTCCTCATCCGGGCGAAATTGTTCCGGCGAATGCAAACGTGCGCATTCATGGCGCGGCTTGGACGGGCGATGCCGACATAACAAAAGTGGAAGTGAGCACCGATGGCGCGAAGAATTGGACTGATGCGCGGCTAACGGGTGAGCGAACTCGCAACGCGTGGCAACTTTGGGAATACGATTGGCGCACGACGAAAAATCCGGGCAAACAAATTCTCGTCGCGCGCGCGACCGATTCGTTGGGCCGAATGCAACCGGCACAGCGCGATCCAAATCGCGGCACCTATATGATCAATCATTTGCTTCCGATCGAAGTGGAAGTGCGAAATTAAACGAGCGCGCCGCCGCAGCTCGAACCGGCGCCCGCGGTGCAGCCGAAGCAATGGTCGCCCGTCATAATTTCGCGATTGTCGATCTTGTCCGGATCGACGTCCCAAAGAAAAAGTCCCGACTCGTCGGGATTCTGCCATTGCATGTCGAGTTGCTGATTGAAATCGCAATCATAAACTTCGCCGCGCCAACCGACGCTGAGCATGTTTCGGCACATCAAGCCGCCCACCGTGCCGGCATTAAATGAGTTCGCGAGCAGCTCCATGTACTCGTCGAGCTGATTATTGTGCCGCAAATAAGATGCAAAGCGCGCGATCGGCAGATTCGTGATCGTGTAAAGCTTGTTGAAGACGATACCGAAATGTTTTTGCAACTCGCGTTTATAATCGGCCTCCAGCTCCGCTTGCGGCCCGGGAAGAAAAACTCCGACCGGATTGTAAACAAGATGGAGCGGAAGATCGACATTCACGCCGTAGCCTAACGAGTTAAGAAGCTGCAGCGCTTTGATGCTGCCCTCGAAAACGCCCTCGCCGCGTTGCGCGTTCACGTTTTCCGGCGTGTAGCACGGCATCGATGCAATGATCTCGACTTTGTGTTTCACGAAAAATTGAGCAAACCCTTCGTAGCCCGGCTCGAGCAAAATCGTGAGATTGCAGCGATCGATCACGTGGCGCGGCGGTTCGAGCGCTTTTACGCGCTCGATGAAATAACGAAAATCCGGAATCATCTCCGGTGCGCCGCCGGTAAGATCGACAGTCGGAATTTCAGTCTTGGCCAGCCAATCGATAATGCGATCGACCGTTTCGCGCGTCATGATTTCTTTGCGCTTCGGCCCGGCGTTCACATGGCAATGCACACAGGTCAGATTGCAAAGCTTGCCGACGTTGACCTGCAAAATCTCGGCGCGCGTGCGGCGCAGCGTGAGATTATGTTGAGCGAGCCGCTCAGCAAACTGGTTCGCGGTTTCGACCGCGTTCATAAGATCGACATAGCCGCGAAAGCCTAACGATTTCGGCTCCGCGAACAAGCGCGGAGGATGCCTCGCTCCATCGATTCGGAACGGGCGATGTTCCTTGCGCTTTGCGCGCACCGCTTTTATTGAACCGGAGAATGACCGGTCTGCGCCTGGGAGTAAACATCGATCACGTCGCCACTTTGCGGCAGGCGCGTTACGCGACGATGCCAGATTCGAAAAACGCGGAGCCCGATCCGATTGCGATCGCGGGCATTTGCGAACGCGCGGGTGCGGCTGGAATCGTGGCGCATTTGCGCGCGGACCGCCGCCACATGCAGGATCGCGATATCGAACGGCTGCGCGAAACGATTCTCACGAAATTAAATCTGGAAATGGGCAACACGCCCGAAATTGTCGATGTTGCGTTGCGCGTTCAGCCCGATGAGGTCTGTCTCGTGCCCGAAACGCGCGAAGAGATTACGACCGAAGGAGGGCTCGATGTTCTGGCCAATGGCAAAGAATTGCAGAGCACCATGCAACGACTCCATGCCGCGGGAATTCGCGTAAGTTTATTCATCGATCCGCAAATCGAGCAGATCGATGCTGCCAAAGATTTAGGTGCGGAGATGATCGAGCTGCACACCGGAAAACTGGCAAACGCGTTCACCGAAAAGATCGAGACGCAGGAGCTCACGCGGCTCCAGGAAGCGGCGGAAGCTGCGCACCAACATAAGCTTCAGGTTAACGCCGGACACGGCATTAATTATCGGAACATTGCGCTCATGCACAAAGTTCCGCATCTCACGGAGCTGAACATCGGACATTCCATCGTCGCGCGCGCCGTTTTCGCCGGCTTCGAAACGGCAGTGCGCGAAATGCTCGACGCCATGACAAATTACAACGGATGAGTGTGCTCGGCATCGGTGTCGATCTTGTCGAGTGCGCGCGCATTCAACATTCGCTCGATCGTTTCGGCGAAAAGTTTTTGCATCGCGTTTTCACGGAAGGCGAGATCGCGTACTCGATGTCGATGAAATTTCCGGCGCGCCATTTGGCCGCGCGATTCGCGGCGAAAGAGGCGGTCTCGAAAGCGTTTGGTACCGGAATCGGCAAAGCGATGGGTTGGCGCGACATTGACATTCAGAAAAAGAAAAGTGGCGAACCGTTTCTTGTTTTCGACGGCGGCGCAAAGGAATTGTCGATCCAGCGCGGGGTCCGCGCGGCTTTGATCAGTTTGAGCCATACCGAAAACCACGCGATGGCTTGCGTCGTATTGGATGGAAAAGATTAAGTGGCGACGTTAGGTGTATCGAACTTTTGTTGAACGTATCGACGCGTGGTGTGTCTTGTGCTATCACATAAGCCGATGTTGAGCAGGATCATGATCTCGATCGCGATGGCAGTTGCGTTATGCGCAGCACCGCTGCCGCTTTCGGCGCGATCGTGCATTCTTTCCAACACGCCGACGCAAAAAGCGTGTCAACCCGGTTGCTGCGCTAACAAAACTTGCTGCGCAACATCGTCAAAAAACAAAGCACCCGCGCCGCAAACTCTCGCGAAAAGCGGCTCGATGCCCGAGTTAAGTGGGCCAGTGGTGACGGCATTTGTGCCCATGAACTTTGCGCAAGATCGACAACTTTTTTTCGCGCGCGTTTTTCCCTTCGTGCATTCTGCACCGCAACTCGCGGTGCTTTGCACGTTTCTGATCTGATCCAAAGAGCCTGAGGCCGGAGGTGTGCCCATTCATCGGCGCACCTGCACTTCAATTCAGCTCTTGGATCTATGAAAACAATTTACCGATTACTTTTTTATACAGCTTTAATTTCAACTTCGATTTCAATGCAGGCCAAACCGCTTTCGTACGTGGGCGGCACGATGGTTATGCAGGAGAACGACGAAACGGGCCACACGTTATCGATCGATTACACCTTCATGCCGACAGAAGCTGTCGGCCTTTACATCAAGCAAGACGAAAACGGAAAAGAAATCCTGATGATCAGCCCGCAAATCAACACGCTAATCAAGCGCTGGAATTTGCCGGATGGTCAGGGAAATATTTTTAACATGAGCGGCGTAGGAGTCGCGCATTATCGCGATAATACGCAACCCGCTGCGTGGACGGCGTTCCTCGTCGATTACGAATCGCGCCGGCTCTTTCTTTCTTACGAGCCGCGTCTTGTTTGGGATGGAGACATCGAGAAGTCAGCTTGGCAGCGAGCGCGCATTGGCGTGGCTCCTTACCTCGCAAACTACAGCGACTTGAACACCTGGATCATGCTGCAAGTCGATCATCATCCGGCCAAGCACGATCATGTCGTCGTCACGCCGCTGCTCCGCTTTTTTTATAAAACATATTTATTCGAAGTTGGTTACAGCAGTGACCAACACGTCATGGTCAACTGGATAGTACAATTCTAAGGAGGAAAAATATGCGTCATTTATCACTCACACTCATCATCGCGGTCGCTCTTTCAGGGTCCGCGTTTGCCGATACGATCAAAGCGTCAGTCAACGGAA
Source organism: Verrucomicrobiota bacterium (assembly GCA_041167045.1). GTDB lineage: Bacteria > Verrucomicrobiota > Verrucomicrobiia > Chthoniobacterales > UBA10450 > CATPCN01. The sequence continues at coordinate 126,937 of JBEEGW010000005.1, read as the reverse complement.
TGGTCTGCGCGTTTTGCGCGACGGGCATTGAAAAAACATTCAAAGGTCAGCCGGAAGTGAAGACCGTAAGTGTCGATCTTCAAAAAAAGCTCGTCACGATCGAAACCAAAGAAGGCAAAACAATCGACGACGCTAAGCTGAAGCGTTTGATCACGAACGCCGGCTATTCTGTCGTTAAGATCGACAGGGGGAAATAATGAAACTGCGAAACATTATTCTCGAGGCACTGACTCTCTTCAGCACGTTTGGAACGTTGCTTTGCTGCGCATTGCCGGCGTTGCTGGTCTCCATCGGCGCCGGCGCAGCGCTCGCAAGCATCGTCAGCACCGTGCCGCAGCTGGTTTGGATTTCCGAACACAAAATGCCGCTGTTTATCTTTGCCGGCCTGATGCTGCTCGTCTCCGGCGTGTTCGCATATTGGAATCGACGTGCCCCATGTCCGCTCGATCCAGTGCAGGCAAAATCGTGTCGACGCGTGCGACGTGTTTCGTTCGCGTTGCTTCTTGTTTCGCTGGTAATTTACGCGACCGGATTTTATTTCGCGTTTCTCGCAGTCGGCGGAAGCTAATGTCTCTGCGGGTGAACGCCGCCGGCAATCCTGTTATCAGAGCAAAATGCTCGGCTTACTTAGGCTTGCTTGGAGCCTTGCAATCGCAGCTCTTCCCGCAATTGCATTCCTTGTTGTCGTTCATCGGGCAGTTCTTGCCGCTCTTTTTGCAACTGACTGGCTTGTCCGCCGCAAAGGCTGTTGCGCAAACCGCTGCGACCAGGATCGACAACAGAATTCTTGTGTAATTTTTCATGGGAATAGTTTGATTGGCGATGTCGCCCTGGGCTAGGAAAAAATGAGAGCTAACGAACAATGAATTGGCTTTGGCTGAGTTTGTACCACGCGCTTTCCATGTTTTGGGAAACATTTTGGGCGCTTGTGCTTGGATTTGGAATTTCGGCCGCGCTACAAGTTTTCATCAGCCGAGAGCAGATGACGAGAGCGTTTGGAGAAACAAACTTGCGTAGCCTCGGTCTTGCGACCGGACTCGGTGCCGCCAGCTCATCCTGTTCCTACGCGGCGGTCGCGGCGGGGCGAAGCGCATTTGAAAAAGGCGCGGCGCTCATTCCCGTGCTAGCATTCATGTTTGCCTCAACGAATCTCGTCATCGAACTCGGCGCTGTACTCTGGCTGTTGATGGGCTGGCGCTTTGTTTTGGCAGAAACAATCGGCGCGTTGGTTTTGATCGGCGTCATGTGGATTTTTATGTCGATCTTGTTTCCGAAGAAATTGGAACAGGAGGCGCGCGATCACGCCAAGATCGACATAAACAAGGCCGATCATTGCCATGACGAACACGATCCCGATCAGGAAGCGAGCAAATGGAAACGCGTCGCGAATGCTTTCGTCATGGATTGGCAGATGTTGTGGAAAGAAATCGCCGCCGGTTTCTTGATTGCGGGATTTCTCGCCGCGCTCGTGCCGGCCAGTTGGTGGCAATTCGTTTTTCTTCGCGGTGGGAATCCGGCGCTTCGTTTAATCGAGAACGCTGCGGTCGGCCCGCTCATCGCGGTCGGATCGTTTGTTTGTTCGATCGGAAATATTCCGCTCGCCAGTTTGCTCTGGGCAAACGGGATCAGTTTCGGCGGCGTGATCTCATTTATCTACGGCGACCTCATCGTCATCCCGCTGCTCATCATTTACGCAAAATATTACGGAATGCGCGCCGCCACTTACATCACGATCGTCTTTTATCTCTCGATGGTGATCGCTGGAATTATTGTCGATCTTGTCTTCAATGCGCTCGATTTAATTCCGCAGGGCGCGCGAACGGCCAGTCCCATGGCGCACGCTATGATTCAATTCAATTACACGGCGTGGCTCGATGGCGCGGCACTCGTCGTTTTTCTTACGCTACTCGTTTTGCATTTCAAAAACGAGCGCGCGCCACACGCTTCATAACGAGGTTGCAGGAACCTCGACGCTCCGTCACGTTGCCTGCGCATGGCGAAGACGTTCTACATCACAACTGCGATCTATTATACGAACTCGTCGCCGCATGTCGGGCACGCTTACGAGATGGTCTTGGCCGATGTCATTGCGCGTTATCATCGGCTCAAAGGCGAAAAAGTTTTTTTTCTGACCGGCGTCGATCAACACGGGCAGAAGGTGCAACAGTCCGCGGCGAAAGCTGGCGTCCCTCCGGCTGAATTCGTTAAGGGGATTACGCAACAATTCATCGACCTCGCGAAGAAACTTAATGTGCAGTACGACGATTGGGCGGAAACGATTGCGCCGCTTCACAAAAAAGTCGTGCAGGGAATGCTGCAACGTTTGTTCGACGAAGGCCAAATTTACAAAGACAAACAGTCCGGTCATTACTCAATCCGCCAGGAGCAATTTCTGACTGACAAAGAGCGCGGACCAGACGGCGAGTTCGGTTCGGAATGGGGCCAGGTCGAGTTTCGCGAAGAAGAAAATTATTATTTCAAACTGAGTCAGCACAAAGATTGGTTGCTCCGATACATCGACAATCGCGAGGACGCGGTCATCCCCGATTTTCGCCAGACTGAATTGCGCAACGCCGTCGAGAAACTGAATGGCGATTTGTGCATCTCGCGTCCGAAATCGCGACTCGACTGGGGAATCGAACTCCCATTCGACAAGGATTTTGTCACTTATGTTTGGTTTGACGCGCTTTCGAACTACATCAGCTTCGCCGGTTACGATCCTAAGATCGACAAGTACGAACAGCAGCCGCGTGAATTCCTCGACAAGTGGCCGGCTCTCCAAGTCATCGGCAAAGACATTCTGATCCCCGCGCACGGCATTTACTGGCTCATCATGCTGCACGCGCTTGGTTTTCCCGACGACGCGATGCCGCAACTGCTCGTTCACGGTTGGTGGAACATCTCGGGTGCGAAGATGAGCAAGTCGTTAGGCAACATTGTCGATCCAAACGCGCTCGCCGATAAATACAGCGCCGACGCGGTCCGTTATTATTTAATGAGCGACATCAAGACGGGCAAAGACGCTGACTTCGATCTCGAACGGCTTATTGCTCATCGTTACAATGGCGATTTGGGCAACACGTTGGGAAATCTAGTTAATCGCACGATCAACATGATTCAGCGTTATCGGTCGGGCAAATTGACCGCCTTTGCTTCGGTAGACTTTGCAGATGGCTCCTCTTTTGCAGAATTAGCGGCGAATGTTGTCGACCAATACCATGAAGAGTTGAACCGGTTCTCCGTTAACGAATCAGCGGAGCACGCGATTCATTTCGCTAAAATGTGCAACCTAAAGATCGACGTGTCCGCACCATGGAAATTGGCGAAAGAGGAATCTGCGGAGTTGCTGGATCGGGTGCTATTCGGGCTCACTGAATCTCTCCGCATCATTGCGATTTTGATTTCGCCGGTGTTGCCGAAAGCGGCGCATGGAATTTTCGATCAGCTGAATTGGAAGATGGATCTGAGCGGAAAAGAAGAACGGTTCGCGCTCAAAGATGCGGAGTGGGGGAAGTTGCCGGATGGCCACGTTGTAGGAAAACCGGTGCCGCTGTTTCCGCGGATCGAGCGTTAGCCATCGCGCCTTGTTTTGCGGAACTGGCGAGCAGCAATTTCGAAACGACAACTGCGCCTTCAGCGTCTAAATTGCATCATGACAAAAATTATTGCGTTACTAGCAGCGGGACTCTTTGCCACAGGGACAATGTTGGCAGGCCAACACGGCGAATGCACGAAGCAAACCGCAAACGACGGGAAGGCGGCCTGTCAGGTTTCAATGGCCGACCTCAATCTGACACCCGAACAGAAGACGAAGATGGATTCGCTCATGGCGGAGCATAAGAAAGAGGGTTGTTCCGCTGCCACCGAGGCTAAATACATGAAAGAAGCCAAAGGCATCCTGAATAAGGACCAGTACGCGAAGTTCAAAGCCGAGTGCAAAAGCGGTCAGGAGAAGACCAAGGCCTAGACGCCCACTTCAATCAGATAAACAAAAGCGTCGCGCCGAGAGTAATCTCGGCGCGTTCTTTGTACCCGGTTGACCAAGTCCAAGTTCAACAGACGCGCCGCTCTGGATTCATTATTGCGTGCATTCCTCGAACGAAGCTGGAACGCCTTGCAAATACGCGAGCGCTTCGCCGGCGAAGTGAAGTGAACCGGTGATAAGGGTAGGCGCAGAATCCTTTCGCACTTCTTCGAGAGCTGCAGCGATCGAGGGCAAGATCGACAAGGGAATTGCGGGAGCGATTTCTTGAAAGGTTTTTTCGAGAAGTTGGGGAGCGAGTGCACGCTCAGTGCGAATTTGCGGAAAAAGAACGCGCTGGGCGAGGGGAGCAAGCTCGCGGCAAATTCCGGCAACATCTTTGTCGTTGAGCACGGCGAGGATCAGCGTCGCTTTTTCGTCGCCAAAATTCTCGCGCCAGGTTTCCGCGAGAATTTTGGCGCCGCCGGGATTGTGCGCGCCGTCGATGATGGTGCGCTCGTTCCAGCGCTGAAATCGCGCCGGCCATTCGACGCAGTCGAGGCCCCGCGCGATGGCGGACTCGTCTATGTCGATCTTGACCGTGCGGAGCGCGGCGATAGCAAGGGCGGCGTTTTGTTTCTGATGCGCACCGGCAAGAGCGACTCCGTCGTGAGACTCGGTAATGAATTGCAACGGCGCTTCGGATTCGCGCGCGCGAACACGAATAACTTTTTCCGCCGCTGGTAACTGCTGCGCAGAAACGATCGGAACACGCGGTTTGATGATTCCGGCTTTTTCGGCCGCGATTTTTTCAATCGTATCGCCCAACCATTTTTGATGATCGAGATCGATCGGCGTGATCACGGCGACATCCGAACGAACGGCATTGGTGGCATCGAGTCGCCCGCCCATGCCAGTTTCGAGAATGAGTATGTCGATCTTAGCGTCGGCAAAATATTTTAGCGCAAGGGCGGTCGCGATTTCGAAAAAGGTCGGGTGCGGCTCCCAATCATGAGCCAGATCACGAATCGCGCTTAGGATTTCGGCGACATTGTTTTCGGAAATCATTTCGCCGTTTACTTTGATGCGTTCGCGAAAGGTGACGAGGTGAGGGGAGGTGAAGAGGCCGGTGCGATAACCAGCCGCGCGAGCAATCGAATCGATCATGGCGCAGACAGAGCCTTTGCCGTTGGTGCCGGCGACATGAATGACGCGCGCGTTGCCAAGATCGACATGCAACTCGGCGATGAGCCGCTGAATGTTTTCGAGCCCGAGCTTTATTCCGAAACGCTGCAGACCGTAAAGCCGGGCGAGCGCTTCTTTGTATGAAGGAGAAGGTCGCGGCACTTAGGCCCCTCCCACATTCACTGCGGATTGGAGAAGTAGCCGAGGAATTGGATGATCTGCTCGCGCATTTTTTTACGGTGAACGATGAGATCAATGAGTCCGTGTTCCTCGAGAAATTCCGCGGTTTGAAAACCTTCGGGCAAATCCTGATGCGTCGTTTCTTTAATCACGCGCGGTCCGGCGAAACCGATCATGGCGCGCGGCTCGGCAATAATGACATCGCCTAACGAGGCGAAGCTAGCCATCACGCCGGCGGTAGTGGGATTGGTTAAGATCGAGAGGTACGGGAGCCGCGCATCGGCGTGTCGCGCGAGCGCGCCGCTGGTCTTGGCCATTTGCATCAGGCTGAGCATGCCTTCGTACATGCGCGCGCCGCCCGATGCGGAAACGATAATGACGGCGCATTCATTGGCTGTGCCGTACTCAATCGTGCGCGTAATGCGTTCGCCCACGACGGAGCCCATGGTGGCGGCGAGGAAACTGAAATCCATCACGGCGATCGCGACTTTGTATCCCTCGATCATTCCATGGCCGCTGAGCACGGCATCGAAAAGTCCGGTGCTCTCCTGATATTTTTTTAGTCGATCTTTGTAACTGGCCTGTCCTTGGAATTTAAGCGTGTCGAGCGATCGTAGATCAGCGTCGCATTCCACGAACGTTTCGCGGTCGAGCAGATCTTCGATTCGTTCCTTGGCCGTTTGCGCGAAATGATAATCGCAACGCGGACAGACGCGCTGATTTTGCGCGAGCTCGATTTCGTGCACGACTTCGGAGCAGCCGGGACATTTTTGCCAGAGCCCTTGCGGCATCTCGCGTTTCTTGCGGCTTTGCGCTTTGAGAGCGGGTCGTTTGAAAATGGCCATGGTTTATGCGCGGGCAGCGGTCGCCGCGTGGACCGAGATCGCGCCTCCCGCTTTCAGGATTCGGGCGCACTCGCTCAGCGTGGAACCGGTGGTCAATACATCGTCGATCAGCAACACGCGCAAGTCTCGCACGGCGATCTTTTTTCGTAAACGAAAGGCGTTATGCAAATTTTGCATGCGCTCGGCGCGGTCGAACGCAGTCTGGGTGGTGGTATAACGGATGCGCTCGAGCGCCGGCACCAGCGGTATGTCGATCTTGGTGCTCAGGATTTCGGCGAGTAATTGCGCCTGATTGAAGCCGCGCTCGCGTTCCCGCGCCGGATGAAGCGGGACCGGCACGATGAGATCGAAACGCCGGCCTTGCAAACGCGGATCGGTGATCGTTTGGTAAAGCCATTGCGCGATGGGATGGCGCAGGTGGAGCGCCCGGTTGTATTTGAACTCGTGCACGAGCCGCCGAACGATCCCGCGGCTCCGATATGCGGCGATGGCTGCTTCGAAATGCAGCTCGCGATGCGCGCAGTTTGCGCACGAAAAGCTGCCGCTGATTGCGCCCGCGAATGGCTCCGAGCATTTCGCGCAAAAGGGCGGCTTGATTCGCGGCGCTTTTTGTTCACAGCTCTCGCAAAAATATTCGCCTGGCTCGACGCTTGCCAAACAGGCGACGCAGAGCGGCGGATAAAAAAGCGAAACGAATCCGCGCAGCGGATTAAGTTCGGCGAGTGTTCGCATAGTTTAACCAAACGCGCAGCAACGCCCAGCTGAGCAGGGCCACGAGGAGGGGAGCGATTCCGACGAGCAAACTTTTTCCGAGCCAGGGCAGGGCGAGCATATCGCGATGCGCGACCTTGTTAAATGCGCCGCTCGCGAAAATCCAGCCGGCGTGAAGCCCGACCGGCAGCCAGAGCGATTGGGTGCGCACGCGGGCATCGGCCAGAATCCAGCCGAGAAGAAATAAGGTCGTGAAAGCCGCTGCCAAAAGCATCGGCTGACCAAATTGTGAAAACGAATTCGCGATCGAAACAAATCCCGAGGTCCAAACGACATCAGTCGTTGTTTCGTCGGGCGCTTTCAAGAAATGCAAGATCGAGAAGAATGCTGAGGTGAACAAGATCGACATAACGCGCGGTCCATTGCGAAGCAGGATGCCGAGAATCAGTCCGCGGAAGAAAAATTCTTCGATCACCGGAACGATCGCCGCCCTGAGAAAGATCGAAGCGAGCGCGGGAAAGGAAATTGCTTCGCGAAGCGAGTACACATGCAGCCGGACGAAAAGCGCGCCGCAGCCGAGCAGTGGAATCGCCGCGAACAAAATCCCGGCGAGCAGATCGCGAAGCCAATGCGGATTTTGTGCGAGGCCTAGGTCGCGCCAGCTGCGAATGCGAAGCCAGCGTAACAAAGGCCAAAGTAAAACAAGCGCGCTGATCATTAAAGCGCGATGGAAAAAACTTTCGAAACCGTATTGGCTTAGAAACGACAGTGACCGATTTGTGGCGAGCCGCTGGGCCGACCAAAAAAGGATTGGCGCAACGAGCGCGCCCAAGAGCAACGTCGCAGCGAAGTAAGTCAGCAGTCTGGCCGCGTCCTTCAAGAGTGCTAATGTAAAATTCGCGCGTTATGCGGAGTCAACACATATGGAAGGAGAAAGATGATAAAGGACGCCGTCGCGAAGTGCGCGTCACGAAGTTTGGGGGCCAATGGCGCTTTCAATCCAAATACGATGATGAAGGCGAATGGACCTATCACGATCAGCCTACGCGCGAGGATTTGCTGGCACTAAAGGACGTCGTTTTTCGCAAATACCAACGGCGCCGCGCCTCGGCGGAGGACGTGATGTCGATCGAAAAGTTACTCGCACAATACGGCGGATAAAACGATGGGAAAAAAAACGCGCCTGGATGTTTTACTGGTCGAGCGCGGATTTTTTCCGAGCCGTGAGAAAGCGCAGCGTGCGATCATGGCTGGCGAGGTGAAAAGCGGCGATCGCATTTTAGCGAAAGCGTCGGTGCTGCTGGAAAACGCGGCGGAGATCTCGGTCGCAGCGCCGGCGCAGTTTGTCGGTCGCGGCGCGCTAAAGCTGGAAGGCGCGCTCGAACATTTTCATGTCGATGTTAGTGGCAAAATCGCGCTCGACATCGGCGCGTCCACTGGGGGCTTCACCGATTGTCTCCTGCAACGCGGCGCCGTGAAAGTTTATGCAATCGATGTTGGCCACGGTCAGCTGGCGTGGAAAATTCGCCAGGATCCGCGCGTGATCGTGCGCGAAAAGTTGAACGCGCGATTCCTTTCGCGCGAAGATATCCCCGAACTTGTCGATCTTTGCGTGATCGATGTTTCCTTTATCTCGCTGACTTTGATCTTGCCGAACGCTTTCGACTTGTTAACTCCAGACGGTGTCATGATCGCGTTGATCAAGCCGCAGTTTGAGCTTGGGCCGAAGGAAGTCGGTCGCGGCGGAATTGTGCGCGAGGCCGCGCTGCATGAGAAAGCGCAACGAAAAATTGTCGATTTTGTGACCGCGGCAAAGCACAAGGTGATCGGACTCGTGCCGTCGAAAATCACCGGCGCCGATGGCAACCAAGAATTTTTTATATGCCTGCGAAAGTAATCGGATTGATCGCGCACACCGGGAAAAGCGGCGTGGCGGAGCTGATCACCGCCGTGAGTGAAGAGTTCGTGCAAAACTCTATGTCGATCTTGCTGGAACAAGAAACCGCCGCCATCGCCGGCCAGCGTTCCTCGAAAACGATCGCGCAATTGGGCGAGGAAGCGGACTTACTCGTCGTGATCGGTGGCGACGGAACCATTCTCAACGTCGTCGGTCAGCTCGGCGAAGTGATTAAACCGATTTTCGGAATCAATGTCGGTTCGCTTGGCTTTTTGACCTGCTTGAATTCATCCGCCTATCGCGAGGCGGTGGAATGCATCGCGAAAAACCGCATAAAATTCAGCGAGCGTTCGCTGCTCGACATCGTCGTGTCCAACGGCGAAAAGCGCGAGGCCAGGATGGCGGCATTGAATGACGCGGTCTTCAGCCGCGGTAAATTGTCGCGGCTGATTCGTCTGCGCACGCGCGTGAATGGCGAACCGTTGACCGAATTTAATGCGGACGGACTGATCGTGGCGACGCCGACCGGGTCGACCGCATATTCGCTGTCCGCCGGCGGACCCATCCTCGAGCCCGAATCCGGTGTGCTCGTCATCACGCCGATTTGTCCGCACGTCTTGACCAACCGCTCGATCATCGTCGATGACAAATCCGTGATCGAAATCGAAATGGGCGATCCGGATTACCCGGTATTTTTAACAATCGACGGGCGCGAGCCGGTGCGCCTGAGTGCAGGATCGCGCGTCACGATTCGCAAAGCGCAAAAAACTTTGCCGCTGGCCGTGCTTCCCGACATTTCATTCTTCAGTGTCGTGAGGCAGAAGTTGAAATGGAGCGGCAGCAATATTTAGATCGCGACTGCGCCCGGCGGATCGACAACTTTATAACGCCAGTCGGAACAATCCCAGCCGAGCAGCGCTTCTAATTTGGAAATGTCCTCGTCAAAGATTGCGGAAACATATCGCCGCTCTTCCGCGGTCATCTTGCGCTGGTAAGGGCTGACGTTTCGCGCGCTTTTTTTCAAACGGCGCAAGCGCTTCACGCCCAGAAAATCAAAGACCGCATCGAGCGTCGCGGCATTATTAGCGCGAAAGGTTTCATATTTAATGATGAACAGCTGGGTTCGCGGGAAAAAACTGAACACGCGCTCCATCTGCGGGGTGTAAATTCCACGGTCGATGTAGGCGTCACCGCGCGCGAAGCGCGTCGAGCCTTGTTTTCTTTGCTCCTGGTCGCGCTGGATCGCGGCCAGAAAATCGCGCGGCTCGCGACCGGTCGTGCGCCTCATGTTCCAATGCGAAAACGCGCGCTCGGTCGGATTTCGCAGCGAGATCACGATCTTCATATTCGGGTTGTAACGCGCGATCCGTTCCATCGCCGGCCGGTAGTAAACGTAATCAGCCGTAACTTCGCCGGCGATTTTCCAACGGCGCGAGGGCTTGAAGTTCCCATGCAAAATTTCGTAATCGGGCGGGCTGGTGAAATGCTCCTCCTTGTCGAAGAAATGCAGCGCTTGATCGCGCAGCAGCGCGATGTGCGGATGTTTCGCCAAAAAATAATGCAGGGCGGTCGTTCCGGCCTTTTGCACGCCCGCGACAACAAAATCGACGTGATCGATGGCGCGGCGTCGAAGAAAGAGACATGAAAATCCCGTGGCTTCGTGTGAGGGGTTTGATTGAGGCATTTGTCTCTGAAGATGAGTTACCGGAAAAAGCTATCGATCGTAGCCGCAGGGAAGGCAATTCGATCTGTAGTTTATATGACACATATTGTATGATGTCATGGACGTGTGGTTTGATGTGAACAGAGCGAGGTCTCCTCATCTCCGGACGAGTTCCTTACGTAATCGGCATCCAGCAGGTCTACGGTGAGCTTTCGGTTGCCCGGAGAAACGCAGCGCCTCGCTAATTACTGCACGACCCACCTGGGCCAGCGACGTAGCGCGCAATTTCAGCGACAACGATCCCTCTCGTGAGTCATCAAAGATGATATAACGCTTATCTTAAATAAGTAACACGCGATAATACGCTTTTTACGAGCTCCTTTTTCCGAAAAAGTTTTCGCGGGTAAAGAGACAACCGACTGCAACAATTACCGTTTCGTGGCGCTTTTGATGCACCGCCGCTCCTTGACCTCGCTTCCGCCGCTGCTAGCGTCGCTTCCGTCTTAAATTGCCCCACGCCACACGATGAACTGCCTTCGATTCCTTGTTATTTGCTTATCTTTGTCCCTTTCACTCGGCACGGTCTTCGCCCAAGAAGCCGTCGTAGAGCCTACGCCCATCATCCCCAGCCAGGAAAAAGCGAAAGAGCAAAAGGTTGAGGCGGAGCCGGAGCCCAAAAAAGAGGCGGCCCCCGCCACCGAGAAAAAAAGCATTCGCGATACGATGACGCCGGAGGAATTCAAGGCGGCCGGGCTCGACAAGCTTTCGAAAGAAGAATTGCGCAATCTCGACGCGAAGTTGCAGGGAAACCAGCACGCCGCCGAGACGAAAGCCGCCGCAAAGGCGACCAAAGAAGCGACGGCGCAGGCCGAGGTCGACCGCATCACGCACGACATCATCTTCAGTCGCGTCGATGGAACTTTTCACGGCATCACCGGCCGCACGGTGATCAAGCTGGAGAATGGAACGGTTTGGAAGCAAGCGATGCCGAGCGATCATTTCCCGGCCAGAGTGACAGACCACCCGCGCGTGGCTGTCCTTCATGATATTATGTTCGGCTACAAGATGCGCGTTGAAGGTACGCACGAATTTTATGTCGATCCTGTGCGCAAATAGCGCTTAGCCGAGCGGCAGTGAACTCGGCAGCGACACCAGGCTGGCCAGACCGAATTCTTCGTGCGTCAATTTCGCCGCGCGCTCCACGTCGGCTTCTTCAATCACGACCGCGATTTTGATCTCCGAGGTGGAGATGAGCTGAATGTTAATGCCGCCTTTGCCGAGGCATTCGAATAATCGCGCCGCGACCCCGGAATGCGATCGCATGCCGATCCCGACCACGCTCAGTTTTGCCACGCCGTTTTGCGCCGCGATTGCGCTTGCGCCGATTTTTTTCACCACGGGCGCGAGCAATTTTTTCGTTTGCTCCAGCTCGCCCTCATGAATCGTGAACGAAATGTCAGTCGCGCTGCTTCCCGAAACGTTCTGCACGATCATATCCACGACGATGTTCGCTGATGAAATCGCCGAGAAAATTTTCCCGGCGATGCCCGGCTGATCCGGCACGCCCGTGACGGTGACCTTCGCCTGCTTTCGATCGATGCTCACGCCGCGGATCTCGACGTCTTCCATGCTCGCCGTCTCTTCCTTCGCGATCGTGCCGGCCGTGCGGTTCAAGCTCGATCGCACTTCAAAATCGATTCCGAATTTTTTGGCGAACTCAACCGCGCGCGACTGCATCACCTTCGCGCCTGCCCCAGCCATCTCGAGCAATTCATCGTAAGAGATTTCATCGAGCTTCTTCGCATCGGCGATCACGCGCGGATCGCACGTGAACACACCATCGACATCCGTGAAAATCTGGCAGCTATCCGCGTTGAGCGCGCCGGCGAGCGCGATCGCGGTCAAATCCGAGCCGCCGCGGCCGAGGGTTGTCGTTTCGCCTTCCGGCGTCTGGCCTTGAAATCCGGCCACGATCACAATGTAATCGTCGGCCAACAGCTCATACACTTGCTTCGGGCTGATGTTCGCGATCTTTGCCTTCGTGTGCACGCGGTCCGTCAGAATTCCCGCTTCCGCGCCCGTCAACGAGATCGCGCGTCCGCCGAGAGCATTCACCGCCATCGCAATCAACGCGCTGGCCGCTTTCTCGCCGGTCGCGAGCAAAATATCCAATTCCCGCTCGTTCGGATGCGGCGAAACTTCATGCGCGAGCTTGATCAGATCGTCGGTCACACCAGCCATTGCCGAAACGACGGCGACCACGCGACAGCCTTCGCGTTGCGTTTCGACGAGGCGCTGCGCGACGTTGCGAATGCGCTCCGCCGTGCCGACCGATGTGCCGCCGTACTTTTGAACAATCAGGCGCATGAAAAAAAATGTCGATCTAAGCGAGGGAGTCGAAACACGGAACGCATCGTTTTCGTCTATGTTTTGCGCCTGTCAAATCGCGATCTCATTCAGAATCTAGCGCGCGCAACACATCGCGCTCGTTAGGCGCGACCGGCGTTAATTTCTGAATTCGCTCCGACCAAATATCCGGATCCTTCAAACCGTGTCCGGTCACCGTGCACACAATCCGACTGCTCGATTCGATTTCTGTGAATGGATACGCCGCATCTCTTTTTTCGCAGCACTTGAAAAATCCGGCGAGCGAAGCCGCGCTCGCCGGCTCTACAAAGATGCCTTCATTTTTCGCCAACCACCGTTGTGCGCTAAGTATTTCTTCGTCAGTGACGATGTCGATCTTGCCGGCCGAATCGTGCAATGCGTTCGATGCCTCTTTCCAGCTCGCCGGATTTCCGATCCGAATGGCGGAGGCGATCGTTTCCGGCCGTTCGACAATTCGCCCGTGGAAAATTGGCGCTGCGCCCGCTGCTTGAAAACCAAGCATGCGCGGGAGCAATGTCGATCTTTTGGCCGCGTGATATTCACGATAGCCGCGCCAGTAAGCGCTGATGTTTCCCGCGTTGCCGACCGGCAGAAGATGAAAGCGCGGCGCATCGCCCAGCTCATCCACAATTTCAAACGCAGCTGTTTTCTGTCCTTCAATCCGATCCGGATTGATCGAATTCACAATCGTAAAATCTTTTCGCTCACCGAGCTCGCGCACGATGCGCAGCGCGTCGTCAAAGTTGCCATCGATCGCGACGATTTTCGCGCCATAGGCGAATGCTTGCACAAGTTTGCCGGTCGCAATTTTCCCGGCCGGCAACACCGCCACGCAGCGAATTCCGGCGCGCGCCGCGTAGGCCGCGGCAGAAGCCGAGGTATTTCCGGTTGAAGCGCACAGCAGCGTCTCGGTTCCCTGCTCCATCGCTTTCGAAACGGCCACCGTCATTCCGCGATCTTTGAATGAGCCGGTCGGATTGAGCCCTTCGTATTTGATGTAAACTTTGCAATCGCGACCGACTTTCTCGCTCAATCGCGTCGAAAAAATCAGCGGCGTGTCGCCTTCGCCTAACGAGATCACGGGTGTTTTCTCTGAAACCGGAAGGTAATTCCGGTAGCGATCAATCACTCCCCTGCCCCGCTTTTCGTTTAGTTCCATTGTCGCGTCCGATTTTACATCTGATTGTCGATCTTGCGAAGATGTCGATCTTGCGGTTGGCTACGTCGCGAAATGCCAGAGCTAAGCAAAGAAAATAAGCTGCGTCTCTTGACCACCATGATCGAGAGTCGTCACGCCGATTTGCGCGAGCAGAATTTGAATCGGCAAGGCAAAGGGCATTTTCATGTTTCCGGAATGGGCCACGAAGCGCTCGCCGCCATTTCCATGCAAATGGAGCGCGACGATTTCGTCGTTCCATACTATCGCGATCGCGGTCTCGTGCTCGGTCGCGGCATGACCACGCGCCAGCTTGCGCTTGAATATTTCGCAAAACGCGATACCGGCAGCGGCGGTCGCATGATGCCGTCGCATTACAGCAGCGCGGACCTGAATATTTGGAGCGTCCCCACGCCGACCGGTTCGCAACTCTTGCCCGCGTGCGGCATGGCCTGGGGTATTCAACTCGATGGGAAAAAGAATTTCGTCGTCGCGACAGTGGGCGACGCTGCTACGCGTCAGGGCGATTTTTTTGAAGCCGTCTGTTTCGCCAAGGAAAGAAAATTGCCGGTGCTGTTTGTTGTGGAAGACAACGGCTACGGCATCAGCAGTCCCACGCGAAAAACAAATCCGCTCGCCATCGACGCGCTTCAGCCTAACGACTGGCAAAAGATCGACGGCCAGGATGTGCAACAAGTTTACGATTCGGCCGCGGAAGCGATCGAGAAAATCCGCGCTGGAAACGGTCCCGCGTTTTTCTGGATCAAAATGGAACGGCTTTCCAGTCACACCAGCTCCGACGACCAGAAACTTTATCGCAGCGCCGAAGAGCTGGCCGAGTGCGAAAAATGCGATCCGCTCAAATGTTGGAAAGACAATTTGATCGCGGACGGTGCGACCAACGCGGAAGAATTCGCAAAGCTCGATAACGAAATCAAAGAACGTATTCGCGCCGAATACAGCGAAGCGGAGCGCGCGGAAGATCCTTCGCCTAACGAGTTGTCAGAAAATGTCACCGGCGCCGCGCCTAAGATCGACAATGAGATTTTGCCGCCCGGAAAATATCGAATCGGCGACACGATCAACAAAACGCTGCGGCTCGGCCTCGAAGCAGATTCGCGCCGCATCATTTTCGGCGAAGACATCGAAGATCCGAAAGGCGGCGTCTTTCGTCTCACCCAAAAACTTTCGACCGACTTTCCGAAACAGGTTTTTAATTCGCCGCTGGCTGAATCGACAATTCTCGGCGTCGCCTGCGGGCTCGCGTCTTACGGCAAACGGCCGGTCTTTGAATTGCAATTCGTCGATTTTATTTATCCGGGCTTTAATCAGCTCGTCACCAACATCTCGACATTGCGCTGGCGCACGTTCGGAAATTGGAAATGTCCGCTCGTCATTTACGCGCCTTACGGTGCGTATCTTCCCGGCGGAAGTTTGTGGCACAGCCAGGCGAACGAATCGGCCTTTGCCCATTATCCCGGCTTGAGCGTCGTGATTCCAAGCACGCCGGAAGATGCGGCCGGACTTCTTTGGACGGCAATGCACGCCGAAGATCCAGTCATGTTTTTAATTCCGAAACACATGTTCTGGGCGGAACGCGAATCCGCGGAACCGATTCGCGCGGTCCCGTTCGGCGAAGCGCGCAAACATCGCAGCGGCTCCGGTCTCACGCTTGTTGCCTGGGGAAACACGGTCGAGAAATCACTCGAAGCGCTCGCCAAGATCGACAATGAAACGACTGTCGATCTGATCGATTTGCGCTCCATCGTTCCGTGGGACAAGGCCATGATAGAAGAATCCGTTCGCAAAACGGGGCGGCTTGTCATCGTGCAGGAAGACACGGAAAACTGCAGCGTTGGTCAGATGATTATCTCGCACATCGCAGCGCAGCCTGAACTTTGGGACGCGCTCATCAGTCCGCCAATTCTCGTGAGCAAGACCAACGTCATGATCGGTTACAACCCGATTTATGAATATGCGGCGCTGCCGGACGTGGAGCGAATCGTCGCCGCGATTGAGCGGTCGATGTCGACAAAACACGAACGCGCCGTTGTAGCCGCTGTCGCTGACCGCGGCCTTTCCGACAAAAAACAAGCGCCGCAGCCGGCGACAGCGGCTACAATGAAGATCGACATGAACAAAGGTCGCACGCAAAAAATTGCCGTGCCGATCATGGGCGAAGGAATTCGCGCCGCCAAAATCGTTTCGCTTCTGAAAAAGCCGGGCGACAAAATCTCGCACGACGATCCGCTCTGCGAAGTGGAAACAGACAAAGCTGTTTATCCGATCGAATCGTCGTTCGCCGGAATCATGGGCGAATGGAAAACGGAAGTCGGCGCGACTGTTGAAATCGGCCAGGAGCTCGGCACGATTTTGACCGACGAAAGTTCTTTCGTCGCGGCGGAGAAAATGTCGCCGGAACAAAAAGGTAATGGCGCGATGGAATCGGCGCCCGCGCGTACAAGATCGACAATTCCTTCGTCGGTGGAACCAGCCCTTTCGCCGACAATCACGCGCAAGCTCAGCCGCGTCGTCTCCGCGAATCTGCAGATTGATGCGCGCTGGGACGCGATTCGCAATGCGCGTGAAGCCGCGAAAAAGAAAAATGCAAAGAGCGCCCCTTCGCCGTCCGTCATGATCGCCTGGTCAGTGGTGCGTGCGATGGAAAAACATGCGCCGTTCCGCCGTTTGATTTTAGAAGATGATCGCATCGTCGAGAACGATGTCTTTGATCTCGGCCTCGCCGTTGCGCTGGAAAGCGATCGACTCGCGACCGCTGTTATTGCGGCTGCGAACAAAAAGGATTGGGCCGAGTTCGTGAAGATCTACAATGACACCGTCGAGGAAACGCGGGGCGGGCGTGTCGATGCGATGAACGCGCCGGTGGTCATCAGCAGCCTCGGCGCATTCGGCGTGCGCGCGGGCACGCCGCTGGTCGTGCCGCCGTCAGTCGGCACGTTGTTTGTCGGCTCTGCGCATCGGGAAATGTTGGCCGACGGGAAAAAACAGCAGACCGCGGAAGTGATTACGCTGTCGCTCACTTTCGATCATCGCGTCGTGAACGGCGCCGGCGCCGCCAATTTCGTTCACGAAATCAAGGAACAGATCGAGCGCTTCAAAATTCCGTCCGAAAAAAGCACCGCTAAGACGTAGTCCATTTCGGCGGACGTTTTTCGTTGAAGGCCGCGATGCCTTCTTTCGCTTCGGCGGATTCGCGCGCTTGCATGTGATGCTTGAGCGCAAGATCGACATCTTCTTTTACCGATGTTGACCAAAGCTCTTCGATCAGGCGTTTCGTGTTCGTGACCGCTTCGGGCGCGCCTTGTAAAACGGCGTCGACAATTTTTTTTGTTTCGTTTTCCAACTCGTTAGGCGGAACGACGCGATTGACGAGACCTATTTCTCTTGCGCGGTCGGCCGCGATTAATTCTCCCCCGAAGACGAGCTCGCGTAGATCGCGTTCGCGTAATTGCCGGCGTAAAAAAGTCATGACCAATCCGGCGACGAGACCGCGCCGCACTTCCGGATAACCAAATTTGGTTCGTTCCGCGGCAATCACGAAATCGCAAGCGGACATAATCCCCGCGCCGCCCGCGACGGCCGCGCCGTGCACGGCAGCGATTGTGACGAGGCGTGTTTCGCTGAGCGTGACCAAAGTTTTGGCAACCATTTCCGCGGTGGCGTGCGCTTTCGTTGCGTCAGCCGCTTCTTTCAGATCGAGGCCGGTGCAAAATGCTTTGCCCGCGCCGCGCAGAATCAAAACGCGTTGCGCCGGATCGCTCGCAGCCAACTCAATCGCGGCGATCAGCTCGGTCAGCAATTCGATCGTGAGCGAATTACGCCGCTCGGGACGATTGAGAGTGAGAACGGTGACCGCTTGCGATTGTTTTTCGACGAGAACCACTGGCATGGCGTAAAGTATTTCTCTCAGTAACATCCGCTATCATGGACTCAGTCAAGCTCATCGAATGCCCGCGTGACGCGTGGCAGGGCCTCGCCCATCAAATTCCGACAGAGCGAAAGGTCGAATATCTGCGCGCGCTGATTGCCGCAGGGTTTCGCCACATTGACGCGGTCAGCTTTGTGTCGCCAAGAGCGGTGCCGCAAATGGCCGACAGCGAAAAAGTGCTCGAGCAACTCGGCAAGATCGACCCGCCTTCGCAGGGCTACGGCGCGGCGGGCAATGTCGAGATCATCGGGATCGTCGTGAATGAAAAAGGCGCGGAGCGCGCGATCGCCACCGGCGCTGTCAGTACGCTCGGCTATCCTTGTTCGATTTCGGAAACATTCGTGCGCCGAAACCAAAACCAATCGCTCGAGGAAAACTTCAAGGTGTTGAAGGGAATTAAAGCGCAGGCCGACGAGGCCGGCCTCGCCATGGTCGCGTACATTTCGATGGCGTTCGGTAATCCGTATGGCGATCCGTGGAGCGAAGAGAACGTTGCGAAAGCGGCTGCCGCGATTGTCGATCTTGGAATTCCAGCAATTTCACTCGCCGATACGGTGGGTGCGGCCGAGCCGAAACTGCTGGCCAGGGTCGTGGCCGCGGTTTTGCGTGCGTGCACGGAAAGCGAGATTGGCGTGCACATGCACAGCACGCGCGCGGCCGCGGTTGCAAAAGTGTTAGCCGCTTACGACGCAGGCTGTCGGCGTTTTGATTCCGCGTTTGGCGGACTAGGCGGTTGTCCTTTTGCGCAAGGCGAGCTCGTTGGAAACATTCCGACGGAAGAAGTCTTGCGCGCGTTACGGGAGCGTGGCATCACGACGTCGATCCGGCCCGTTGCCGTCGCCGCGATGAATGCAGCGATAAGCGATGAATTTCCTTTTTAACTAAGCTGATCTTAAACCTGGATTACGCCGGTGTGAAAACGCGCTTTCGGCATTGGGCGCGAAACATAATGAAGAAGTTGGATGAGGTGGTCTCGCGTTTCATGTGGCTGAATAATGGCGTCGATCCAGCCGCGCGCCGCGCCGTAGCGGATGTCGGTTTGCTCTTCGTAATTTTTTTTCACCTGCGCGCGCAACTCTTCTAATTCGGCGGGTGAAGATTTTTTGTCGCGTTCGCGCGCACGCGCCAGCACGGAGAAAACAGTATCGGACGCTTGCGCGGCGCCCATGACGGCGTAGCGCGCGTTCGGCCACGCCAGAATAAATCGCGGGTCGTACGCTTTGCCGCACAGCGCATAATTGCCGGCGCCGAAAGATCCGCCGACCACGATTGTGATTTTCGGCACGGTAGAATTGCTGACGGCGCTGACGAGCTTCGCGCCGCTGCGGATGATGCCGCTCTGCTCGGCATCGCGACCGACCATGAATCCGGTCACGTCCTGGAAAAAAATAATCGGCAGTCCGGTTTGATTGCAGTCCATGACGAAGCGCGCGGCTTTGTCTGCGCTATCGGCGTAAATGACGCCGCCCATCTGAATGCCTTCGGTTTTCGTGCGCACTTGCAGGCGCTGGTTCGCCACAATACCGACGCTACGTGCGCCGATGCGCGCATAAGCCGTGATCAACGTCTTGCCGTAATCCGCCTTGTATTCATCGAGTGAATCGGCGTCGATAATCGATGCAAGCAGATCGCGCGCATCGTAATTTTTCTGGCCGTCGAGACTGAGCAAATTGTAAAGCGCCTGCGGATCTTTGGCCGGCCGCGGCAGTTTTGTGATTGTCGATCTTGTCGCGGAGGATTGTTCCGATTCGGGAAGATGCGAGACGAGCGAGCGCAACCGCTTCAAACAGGCGGCATCATCTTTTTCGTGAAAATCGACCGTGCCGCTGATCTCGGAGTGCATCTTGGCGCCGCCGAGTTCCTCGGCCTCGACGATCTGACCGATGGCCGCTTTGACCAATGAGGGTCCCGCTAAATAAAGACCGCTGCCTTCCGTCATGAGAATTTTGTCGCAGAGGACCGGCAGATATGCGCCGCCCGCGACGCAGTTGCCCATGATGGCGGCGAACTGAGGAATGCCAGCCGCAGAGATGACGGAATTGTTGCGAAAGATCCGGCCGAAGTCGTCTTCGTCCGGAAAGATTTCATCCTGCAACGGGAGAAAGACGCCGGCCGAATCGACCAGGTAGATAATTGGCAGCGAACATTCGAAAGCGATGCGTTGCGCGCGGAGCAATTTCTTGCAGGTCTGCGGAAAGAACGCGCCGGCCTTCACGCTCGCGTCATTGGCGATGATCATGCACGGAACGCTGCAAACTTCGCCGATGCCTGCGACCGTGCCCGCGGCGGCGATGTTTCCCCATTGTTCGTACATTTTATAGGCGGCCCAAAGGCCGACTTCGAAAAACTTCGCATCGGGATCGAGAAGTTTGGCGATGCGTTCGCGCGCGGGCAGTCGCCCAAGTTTGCGCTGCCGCTCGAGGCCGGCTTTGCCGCCGCCTTCGCGCAATTTTTCTTCTTCCTTAGCGATGGCGGCGCACCAATCGCGCAATGTTTCCGGAGAAGATGTCGATGTACGGGACATGAGCAGCGAAGGAGGCTTAAGCCGCGGAAGCGATTGAATCAAGCGCGACGAGCGGCGCGCGAATACGAAACGCGGTTGCGCGCTTAATAAATATCGTTCTCGGAACGATAGCCGGAATCGCCGCGGATCGAGCGCAACCGATTTCGGCTGCCGCGCTCCGATTCCGGGCGATTGATTCGTTCCAGCGCGACGCGCACGAGCAACGGCACGGCGGCGAGCGCACCGACGGAGACCAAAGCGATGGCCGCGGCTTGTCGCATGGGGCGTTTGATCTTGTCCGCCATCAAAATTCCGATCCCAAGTCCCAAAGCGGTACGCGTGAGGGTGAGCAGCGCGTCGAGCGGAAGTTGCTCGGCCGTTTTTGGAATGGATATCGGTAGCGGCATCGCCTAACCTTTATACGACCGGTTTCCGAAAAAGAAACGGGAATCTTGCGATCCGCGCGATCCGGGTTCGCTTATAGTTTCACGATGTCTGATCCGATTTACGCGCTCATTCTCGCCGGCGGCAGCGGCGAGCGTTTCTGGCCATTGAGCCGGCGCGCGCGCCCGAAACAATTACTGCAATTGGTTTCGAAAAAAACCCTTCTCGAAGAAACGATCGCGCGTTTGGAAGGCCTCGTTGCAAAAGAGCGCATTCTCGTTTTGACGAATGTCGAACAAGAAACGGCCGTTCGGGACTTGATGAAGGACTTGCCGAAAGAAAATATCTTGGCCGAGCCGGAGAAGCGCGACACGGCTGCGGCAGTCGCGCTCGGCGCGGGCTGGGTGGCGATGCGCGATCACGCGGCGACAATGATCGTGTTGCCCGCCGATCACGTGATCAAAGACACGGCGGCATTTCAGAAAACATTGCGCCGAGCGGCAGTAGCGGCGCAGGAATCGGGGTCACTTGTCACGATCGGGATCAAACCGACGTGGGCTTGTCCCGGTTTTGGCTACATCGAACAAGGTCCGTCGGTTCCGCTCGCGGCCGCCGAAGGAAAAGACTCGATTCATCAAGTGGTGCGCTTCCGCGAAAAACCGAATGTCGATCTTGCCGAGTCGTTTTTGCGCAAAGGCAATTTCCGCTGGAACGCAGGAATGTTTGTCTGGTCGGTGCCGACGCTGCTGAGCGAGTTTAACCGGCACGCGCCGGAGCTCGCCGATTTTATTTCGCAACTGCGCGCGCCGAACAATTTCGAAAAAACATTGCGCGACCGCTTCCCCAAGCTGCCCCGGATTTCATTCGACTACGCGATCATGGAGAAAGCCGATCGCGTGCTGGTGGTGGAAGCGGATTTCGATTGGGACGACGTTGGGAGCTGGCGCGCAGTGGCGGGTTATTTCAAGAACGACGAAGCGGGCAACGCGGCCAATCGCCCGATCGTGGCAGTCGATTCGTCGCACAATATCGTCTTCGACGAAGACGGCACGAACATCGCGTTGCTCGGCGTGCACAATCTTATTGTCGTGAAAACGCGGGACGCGATTTTGATTTGTCATCGGCACGAGGCGGAAAAGATCAAGAACCTGGTCGCGAAACTTCCGCCCGAATTACAATGAACGGTGCGCAATTGCAGCGGCGTTTGCTCGGCATTGATTTCGGGCGCGCCCGGATCGGCGTCGCTATTTCGGACGAGCTGCAATTTCTGGCCCATCCGCTCGAGACGATTCCAGCAGTCAGTTTGGACAAGGCGGCGGCGCGAATTTCTTCAATTGTACAGGAAAAAGATGTCGATCTTGTCGTGGTCGGTCTGCCGCGGCACATGAATGGCAGTTTGGGCGCGTCGGCCGAAGAAGCGCAGGCCTTCGCCGAAAAACTCCGGCCGCTGCTATCGTGCAAGGTGATTACATGGGACGAGCGCTTGAGCACCGTCGCGGCGCATCGCGCGCTGCAATCGGCCGGAAAAAAAAGCAAGCAAACGAAGAACTATGTCGATCAAGTGGCCGCGCAAATGATCCTGCAAGGTTATCTCGATTCGTTGCAGCGCCAAATTGCGCCATCGGATTAAATGCCGGCGCGGCTGAAATTTATTGTCGCGTACGACGGCGGGCCATTTGCCGGATGGCAGAGTCAGGCGCGCGGCGACACGATTCAAGACCGACTCGAGCGCGCCTTTCGCGAAGTGGGTGGTCAGCGCGTGCGCGTGCATGGCGCGGGACGCACGGACGCCGGCGTGCACGCGCTCGCGCAATGTGCACATGTCGATCTTGCGGACCGCAATTTTCCAAAGGAGAAATGGACCGCGGCCCTAAACGCGTTTCTGCCGCCGACGATACGCGTGCTTCGTTGCAATTATGTCGATCCGAAATTTCACGCGCGATTTTCGGCCAAAGGGAAAGTTTATCGGTACCGAATTTCGAATGCGCCGATTCTTTCGCCGTTTGAAAAAGGGCGCGCTTGGCACGTGATTCGGCCATTGGATTTCGATACGATGGCGGAAGCGGCCGCGCATTTTATCGGCAAACACGACTTCGCGCGTTTCACGGCAAATCGCGGAACGCCTGCGCAGGACACGGTGCGAACCATTCATGACGCGCGCGCGCGTCGTGCCGGCAGTTTGATCACGATCGAATTTGATGGCGACGGGTTTCTCTACAAGATGGCGCGCTTGATGTCCGGCGCGCTGGTGCAGTGCGGACTGGGGAAAATCCGCGCCCGCCAGATTGTCGATCTTTTGCGCCTGCAGAACGCAAAACAGCGCGTGGTCGCGCCGGCCGAAGGGCTTTTCCTGGTGCGGGTCCGTTATTAGTGAGCGAAACGGCTCCGGTGGCAGGAGAACTGCTTGGGAATTTATGAATGTGGCAAGCAGGCTCGCCGACTTTACTTGCGAAGACGCGCCGCGGGGTTCTTTCTGTTTTTCGCCGCCCCGCCGAATGGCTCTTTAGCCAGAAGCATTTCCACTTAAAACTTCTCTTCGGCACGACCGTAGGCGTGATCGTGATTGTGATCCTGGCGGGCGTGTTTTTGTTCGTCACTCTGCGCAATCAACAGCAAGCGGCCATGCGCGCGCACACCATCGAAGTGATGCGGGCAAGCAGCGTGATCGAGAACGATCTGGCGGTTTTGGAAGCGGGACATCGCGGCTTTCTGTTGACGAGCGACCGCACGTATTTGCAATCGTTCAAGGAGCGCTGCGATTTGATTAAGCAGCGCATCGATGCTTTGGCCGCATTGATCTTGAACAGTCCGGCGCAGCGCAAGCGAGTCATGCGCGTGCAGGAGATCGTTCAAAAATGGCTCGATACCGTCGCGCAACCGGTCATGAACGCGGACGCGCCCGAAAACAGCGGCCCGCGCTCGGTCAATGTCGATCTTGGGAATTCGTTGCTCAACAAAGCGCGCGAGCTTTTGCAATCGATCCAGGCTGAAGAACAGATTGTTTTGAACGAACGAATCCGCGATCAGGAGTGGGCCGCGCAGACGACGCAGATTCTCGATTTTCTTCCGCGACTTGAGCGTTCCATCGTGGAGATGGAAAAGGAAAAGCGCGGCTATTTGCTCACGGGCGATACCACTTTCGTAGAAGCGTATCGCCGCGCGGCGGCCGATTTTTATAACTACCACGGCTACTTGTCGATCTTGCTCGCGAACGCGCCCGATCAGGCCGAGATGCTCAAGGAGATTCGGGCGAAAATCGAACGCTGGATAAACACCGCCGCCATTCCGGAAATGGATGCGCGACGCACCGGCAAAGATTTCGCCGCGATCGTCTCGACCGACGGCGGTGAGGCGTTGATGGCCGAAATCCGGCCGATGATGTCGAACTTTCAAGCGACTGAGCTGACCGCCTACGAGCTGCGGGCCAGCGCCGCATCGCGTGAGCGGATCATAAAAACTTCCGCGCTTGCGATCCTTTCCTTCCTCGCAGTGGGCCTGCTCATCGTCTCGAACAGTTATAGCTTCGTTTTAGTGCGTCGCCAGCTGGCCAAGCTGGACGCGGTTGAAACGCGCATCAGATCGATCATCGAAAATATTCTCGATGGAATGATCACGGTGAATGAAGAAGGCCTGGTCTGTTCGATGAATCCGGCCGCCGAAAAAATGTTTGGCTGTCACACGAACGAAATGGTCGGCCAGAAGTTCACGAAACTCGTTCCAAAATCTTATGGGCACGACCTCGAGTCGGCCGCGGTGGCTTGCGCGTGGGATGATCTCGTCAAGCGCACCGGCAGCACCACGCTCGCCGTGGGACGCACGCGGCGGCACGCCACGTTCCCGATCGAAATATCGCTCAGCGAAATGAAAGTGGACGAGCAAAAGCTGTTCGTCGCGATGGTGCGCGATTCCACCGAGCGAAAACGTTTCGAGCAAGAGATCGCGGCTGAAAAGGAAAGTCTCGCCGTCACCCTGCGTTCCATCGGCGACGGCGTTATCACGACCGATTTGCAAGGCCGCATCATCATGATGAACAACGCCGGCGAAACATTAACCGGTTGGAGTTCACGCGAAGCGATCGGGCAGCCGCTCAAGTCCGTGTTCAACATCGCGATCGATCTCGCGGCCCAGGCGCGCGCACAGAAAACCGGTTATCGTAACGAGGCGCATTCCATTCTCGTCAGCCTCCCGGAAACTGCGACGATGACTTCTCGCGACGGCACCGAGCACGTGGTTGAGCAGGTCGCATCACCCATTCGCGACAGCAAAAACGAAGTCGCCGGCGTCGTGCTGGTTTTTCGCGACATCACGCAACGGCAGCGCGATGAGGCCGAGCGCAGGAAAGCCGAAACACTCGAACAACTCGGCTTGCTCGCCGGCGGAATCGCGCATGACTTCAACAATCTTCTCACTGCAATCATCGGAAACATTTCGCTCGCGTCGCTGCTTCTCCCGCCGAGCCACGAAATGGCCACCCGCCTGACCGATGCGAAAAACGCTTCCATGCGCGCGCGCGATCTCGCGCAACAACTCCTCACTTTTGCGCGCGGTGGCGCTCCCATCAAGAAAACGACCTCGATCGGTAAACTCATCCAGGACACGGTCAGCTTCTCTTTGCGCGGCTCGCATAATCGCAGCGAATTCAAATTTGACGCCGACCTTTGGCCTGCTGAAATCGATCACGGCCAGATAAGCCAGGTCATCGCGAATCTTGTCGTTAATGCCGATCAAGCCATGCCGAACGGCGGCGGTCTTCATGTCGATTGCGACAACTTCAGCTACCATCCCGACACTGAGGCAGTCATCCCGGATTTGCTGCCCGGCGATTACATTCGCATTCGCATCCGCGACGAAGGCGTCGGCATTCCGGAAGCGTCCCTGAAACGCATCTTCGATCCTTATTTTACGACGAAACCGAAAGGCAGCGGTCTAGGTTTGGCCACCACTTATTCGATCGTCAAAAATCACAATGGCCTCATCACCGTAGAATCGGAGGTGCACGTTGGATCGACATTCACCATTTACTTGCCGGCCGCGCGTCATGTCGAAGTGGAGTCCGAATCGCCGCGCCCGAGTGGTCAAATGGTCATCGGCACAGGACGCGTTCTCGTGGTCGATGACGAAGAAGCCATCCGCGCGCTCGTCGATTTCACTCTTTCGCATTTAGGCTATCAAGTCACGCAGGCTGAGACCGCGCTCGACGGCGTGAACATTTATCGCGAGAAATTGGAAAAAGGCGAACGCTTCGATGCCGTCATTCTCGATCTTACGCTGCCCGGCGGCATGGGCGGAAAAGAGGCGCTGAAAAAATTAATCGAGATCGATCCGACCGTGAACGCAATCGTTTCCAGCGGCTATGCCATGGACGCGACCATGAGCCGCTATCAGGATTTCGGTTTCCGCGGAGTCATCGCCAAGCCTTATGAAGCTGCCGAGCTCGGCAAAATCGTGCACGACGTCATCGAGTCCAGCCACGTCAATCTCGTGCCCGATTACGAGATGCGCGCCGCGAGCTGAGTTCCTTCACGAAACGGAAACCGTTTCGCGTGAAGCCGAGCGCAGCATAAAATTTGTGCGCGTCTTTGCGTTTCAGGTGCGTGTTCACCGCCACGCGGTTGATTTTGTTTTCTCGGAAGAATTCTTCGGCGCGCTCTATCAGACTGCGCGCGATTCCCAGTCGCCGAAAATTTCTATCGATCACCAGCGCCAGAATTCGACCGCCCCGATCGTTATGTTCGTAGCTGCGGCAAATATTCAATCCGATCATTCCGCAAATCCGCCCATCGCTCACCGCGATGAACGTTCCGAAATTTCGGTCCGCCAAGATCGACATAAAACGTTTCGACATTTCTTTTGCGCTCGTCGGATAGCCGAGCTGCGTCAGCAAATCGGCAACCGCAGCGGCGTCGTTTTTTTTCGCGCGCCGAATCGAAAAAGACGTCGATCTAACTTCGCGCTTCATCCGGTTTCAAGCGCGGCAAAAGTTGCTCCAGAATTGTGGCGATTGCTTCATCCACGCTTTGTTTGTCGGTGTGCACCACGATCTCCGCGTCTTCCGGCGCTTCATACGGCGCATCGATTCCTGTAAAATCGCGGATCTCGCCGGCGCGCGCTTTTTTGTAGAGATGCTTCGGATCGCGTTCTTCACAGACGTCGAGCGGCGCATCGACGAACACCTCGACAAACTCCGTGCTGCCTTCCAGCGCAATTTCGCGCGCACGCCGTCGATCCATGCGATACGGCGAAATGAAGGCCGTGATCACAACCGCGCCCGCATCCGCCATTAATTTCGCCACTTCGCTGACGCGCCGAATATTTTCCACCCGATCTTCCGGCGAAAATCCAAGATTGGAATTCAACCCGTGCCGAATGTTATCACCGTCGAGCACGTAGGTGTGCATGGCGCGTTTGAATAACTCGCCTTCGAGCGCTTGCGCGATTGTCGATTTTCCAGCACCGGACAAACCGGTCAGCCAAACGACCGCGCCGCGATGATTGTTATTCAAGGCGCGTTCGCGAGCCGTGATCTTTCCTTCGCTCCAGAAAATGTTTTTGCTTTTGATCGCGCTGCGATCGGTGTAAACGCCCCCGAAAATAATTCCGCCGCCACTGATGCGATCGTCATCGATGATGACGATGCGCCCGAGATGTGGAACGCGATCGTGATTATCGAGCACCAGCGGGGCGCGCGTTTGAATCGTGACGCGGCCAACTTCATTGCGTCCGACTTCGTTATGTCGATCTTGCATTACTTCGAGCGTGGAGGAGTCGAGCACGCGCTCAATAGCCACTACCTGGCCTTTCACTTCCTGCGTGGCCACGCGAATCGTGTACGCCGCTCCTATCCGCAATGGTTGCTGCGCCATCCAAAAAATGTCGGCATGAAACCTGTTCGCTTCGATCGGCGTGTCTGTTTCGTGCGACGCGACGTAGCCGCGCTCCACAAAAATTTGCTCAGCCAATGTGATGCCGATTGAATCGCCCGCGATCGCTTCCTTGCGCGTGGGCGAATTCCAGTTTTCGAATGTCGCGATCTTCGCCGTCTTGTTCGCCGGCGAAAACACAACTGCGTCCCCCACCCTCAGCACGCCGCTCTCGACACGGCCCGCGATGATGCGGCGATCGTCGAAGCGATAAACATCCTGCACGCAAAAGCGCAGCGGAAGATCGACAGGCACCGTGGTCGCGTCGAACGAGTCGAGCGCTTCGAGAACGGTCGGCCCGTCATACCACTTCATTGTCGATCTTGCACGCTGCGCGACGTTCTCGCCTTGTTTCGCCGCTGCGGGAATGAAGAGGCGCGCTTCGAGCGCAAGATCGACAAGAAACTTTTTATACTCCTGTTCGATTTCGCGAAATTTCTCTTCGGCGTAATCGACCAAATCCATTTTGTTTACCACCACCACGATCTGGCGAATGCCGAGCAAGCTGAGCAAAAACGCGTGACGCCGGCTTTGCGCCTGCACGCCTTCATTCGCCGCAATCAGCAAAACCGCCGCGTCCGCGTTCGAAGCGCCCGTGATCATATTCTTTAAGAAATCGCGATGACCGGGCGCGTCAATGATCACGTAACGCCGTTTCTTGGTCCGAAATGGAATTTGCGTCGTATCGATCGTCACGTTCTGCGCTTGTTCTTCGAGCAACGCATCGAGCAAAAACGCGTACTCGAATTCCATCTTCTCCGCCGCGCATGCCGCTTTCACCATGTCGATCTTGCCTTCGGCGAGCGAATCGGTGTCGTGCAAGATCCGACCGATCAATGTCGATTTTCCGTGATCGACATGACCAACGAAAACGACTTTCAACGCGGCGTCAGTTTTCGCGCTCATAAAAATCCGCGTGCGCGCAATTTTTGCATCGCGTTCCGCTCATGATGATCTTGCGCGCGACCGGCGCGCTCGCTCGTTTTTGTCGCGTCGATCTCAGCGATGATTTCCTCGATCGTGCTCGCGTTACTCTCGATCGGTTTCGTGATCGGACTGCAGCCTAACGAGCGATAGCGTTTTCCATTTCGCGCGAAATACATTTGCGGGATCGGGATTTTCTCGCGCTCGATGTAGCGCCAGATGTCGGCCTCCGTCCAATCGAGCAACGGTTGCACGCGCACGTGTTCGCCCTTGCCGCCGCTCGTGGCGAATTGTCCCCAGAATTCTGGCGGCTGATCTTTGTATTCCCATTCGAACTGCGCGTTGCGCGGCGAGAAATATCTTTCCTTCGCGCGCGTCGGATCTTCATCGCGCCGAATGCCCGTGATGAGCGCGTCGAACTTGTGTTCGGCCAGCACTTGTTGCAGCGCGACCGTTTTCAATTCGTGCGTCACCGTCACCGGATCATGCGTTTCGTAACCGATGCCGCGTTTGCGCGCTTCTTCGTTGATCTTCACGATCAGGTTAAGCCTGTAATGTTTGGTCGCCCATTCGCGGAACTCGAGCATCTCCGGAAATTCGTAGGTCGTGTCGATGTGGAGCACCGGAAACGGCACGCGGCCGAAGAACGCCTTGTTCGCCAACCAGATGAGCACGTTTGAATCTTTTCCCATCGACCACGGCATCGCGATGCGCTTGAACGCGCGATACGCTTCGCGGAAAATGAAAATGCTTTGGCTCTCGAGGTGGTCGAGGTGCGTGCGTTCGTTTTGGGACATGTCGATCTTAGGCGCGGCGAATTATCTTCTACTTGCGGCGCAGAACCGCAACTTTAGTGTTTGCCATGCCTGAAACCGTGCCCGCGGCGTACGATTCGAAGATCGAGGGCAACGTCATCTTCACCCGGCTCGATGCGGCCATGAATTGGATGCGCAAAAATTCGCTCTGGCCGATGCCGATGGGCCTCGCTTGTTGCGCGATCGAATTGATGGCCACGGCCGCGTCGCGCTTCGACATTTCGCGTTTCGGCGCCGAAGTGATGCGTTTTTCGCCGCGCCAATGCGACGTCATGATTGTGGCCGGCACCGTCACTTACAAAATGGCGCTGGCCGTGAAACGCATTTACGAACAAATGCCCGAACCGAAATGGGTCATCGCCATGGGCGCGTGCGCATCCACCGGCGGCATGTATCGATCTTACGCCGTGCTGCAAGGCATCGATCAGCTGTTGCCCGTCGATGTTTATGTTTCCGGTTGTCCGCCGCGCCCGGAAGCGTTGCTGGCTGGTTTGATGAAGCTCCAAGATAAAATTTCCGGCGAACGTTCTTTTCTCGCGCAGAAACGCGGGCTCGTCGAAAAAATCCAGAGCCTGGTATGAAACGCTTGTCATCCCGAGCGAAGCCGAGGGATCCCGTTGAATCAGCTTCAAGCTTTCGCCACGGGATTCTTCGACTCCGGTCGCCGCGGCGACCTCCGCTCAGAATGACAACGCTCTCTTGCCTTCATCCCTCATCCCTCAACCTTCATCCTTTCTTCGCATGACCGGCCCCGAACTACTCGCGTCGCTCGAAAAATTATTCGGCGACAAGATCCAGGCGCGCTCCGAATTTCGCGGCGAAACCACTTTCACCATTCGCGCCGAAGACTTGCGCGATCTCGCCAAGTTTTGTCGCGACGATCTCTCCTTCGATTACTTGATCGACATAACCAGCATCGACAATTTCGGCGACGAACCGCGCTTCGAAATTGTTTACGAACTTTGTTCGATGACGCTCGCCGTTCATCTGCGCTTAAAACTTTTCGTGTCCGAAGACGAACTGAGCGTCGATACCGTTTCCGACATCTGGCCGACCGCGAATTGGCACGAGCGCGAGATTTACGACATGATGGGAATCAAATTCAACGGCCATCCCGATCTGCGCCGCATCTTGATGTGGGACGGCTATCCCTTCTTCCCGTTGCGCAAAGAATTTCCGCTCGAAGGTCTGGAGAGCGATATGCCCGACGTCGCCTTCAGCGCCGCGGCGCCGCTCGAAGGCGGACCATTCGTCACGCGACCGAGCACCGCCACTGCGAAAGATCGCGAGCCGCGCGCGCACCCGCCGGAGTTGTGAAGATAGTTCGCACAATCAGTACGATTACAAAGATGGCGTTTCCGTTGGTGATCGTAGCGTCACTATCGTGCGCGACCCCCCGCGATCCGTCCGGTCAGCGGCGCGTTACAGATCAAGAGAAACGCGAGATATTGCCGGTTGTGCAGGCTCGTACATCAGCGCAAGTAATCGAATTTACGCGCGAGGCCGACGGTACCATTATGGTGTGGACCGATCGACACGTGATCTACATCGTTCGAAGATCTGGCCACGCTTGGAAGATTATTAAAAAAGGTTACGTCACGATTTGAGGCGTAGAAGAGGAAACAATCTGGCATCTCCAGTCAGGTCTATTTTCCGAACGCAGTATCAAGCAGCTTCGCAAAATCCTGCGCGGAAGATTTTCCGATCGCTAAGACTTCCTCGTGACTGAGTTTTTCTTTGGAAAGGCCGGCGGCGAGATTGGTTAGACAGGAGAAGCCAGCGACTTCGAGGCCGAGGGCGCGGGTTTGAATTGTTTCGAGCACGGTGGACATGCCGACGGCGTCCGCGCCTAACGAGCGCAGCATTTTTACTTCGGCCGGCGTTTCGTACTGCGGGCCGAGCACACCGGCGTAAACGCCTTCCTGAAGTTTTATGTCGATCTTTGCGGCGGCAGCGCGGAAATTTTCGCGCAAGCGCGGCGAGTAGGCATCGCTCATGTCGATGAAAGTCCGAGCCGGACTGGCATCACCGACTAATGGCGAAGATCCGGTGAGATTGATTTGATCAGTAATCATCATCCACGAACCGGGTTTGAAGTTTGGGTTTAGCGAGCCGGCGGCGTTGGTCAGAATCAATTGTCTGATTCCAGTTGCGGCGAGAACGCGAACGATCGACGTGACTTCGTGCGCAGAATTTCCTTCGTAAAGATGAACGCGGCCTTGCGCGAAGATTACATTTTTATTGTCGATCTTGCCGAGCACGAATCGGGCAGCATGTCCCGGGACGGATGGCTTGGGGATCTCGCCGAACTCGGCATAAGGAATTTCGTCGTCAACATCGGTGACGATGCTGCTCAAGCCGGAGCCGAGAATGATGGCGGTGTCCGCGCGCCATTCGTGAAGTCGTTCAGCTGCCGATCGCATGGAAAATATTACGGCGCGCCCGGCGGTCGCGCCCTACCTTTTTAGGCAGCAGAGATGGGCGGAGCCGACGCCGGCCGCTTCGTTACGGCCATCACGTCGGGCCGCAAGGTTTCATCGCGCGGCCATGGCGTTTTACTTTCCGGTTTGGGATACGCGATGCGAGTGTGCAGCATGGTCATGAGCGTGAAACGGAAACGCTCCGCGATGACGCCGAGCTCGCCGAGCGTGAGCTCGCATTCGTCGAGCTGATGATCGGCGATGCGTTGCTGGATGATCTCGGTAACGAGCTGCTCGATTTTTTGCGGCGTCGGTTTTTCGATGCTGCGCGACGCGCTTTCCACCGCGTCGGCGAGACTGATGATGCCGCTCTCTTTGGTTTGCGGCCGCGGCCCGCTGTAACGAAAACTTTCCTCGCTCACTTCCGGAATGTCGTCCTCGCGCATTTTCATGATCTTGCCGCCGGCGCGCGCTTCGTCGTGTTGTTGCAAGGCGCGTTTGTAAAAATAGTAAACGAGCGACGTGCCGTGATGCTCCTGGATGATGTCGATGATGCGCTGGTTGAGTTTATGTTTGAGGGCAAGATCGACACCTTCTTTGACGTGCGCGATGATGATGAGTGCGCTCATACTCGGCGCGAGATCGTCGTGCGGGTTGCGCTCGAAGTTCATGTTCTCGGTGAAATAGTCCGGCTTCACCAATTTGCCGACGTCGTGAAAATAAGAACAAACGCGGCAGAGCGTCGCATTCGCCTTGATCGCCTCGGCCGCGGCTTCGGCGAGATTTGCGACGACCAAACTGTGATGATAAGTGCCGGGCGCCTCGATCGTCATGCGGCGCAACAGCGGATGATTGAGATCGGAAGCTTCGAGCCACGAAATATCGGTCGTGACTTGAAAGAGATGTTCCAGAATCGGAAGCGCACCGCCCACAATCATAGCGGTGACGAGTCCGTTGCCGACGGCGAGCGCGCTTTGAATGCCGATCATTCCCCAATCGTTTGCGCTCGGCGGAAATAAATTGATGGGCCCAATCAATCCGAACGTGAGCGAGAGCAGCCAGATGGCGAGACCGACGCCAACGCCGGCGCGGATCAGTTTGCTGCGACGACGCACTTGCAAGGTGAGCGAGACAGCGGTGAATCCGCTGATGAGACTGGTGACTAAAATTGCGGCATCGACTCTGCCAAACAAAACGCTGCTCCAAAGACTCACGAAAACCGCGGCGTAGAGTCCGTGATTGCGACCGAGCAGCACGCTCAGCACCAATGGCGCGAAAGCGTACGGCGCGATCAAGCCGCCAGTTTCAGGCGTGAGAAAGCGAACGCTGCCTCCGTTGCAAACAACGAGCACGAGCTTCGTCACCGCCAATTGGGTGAGAATCACGCCGAAGACGAGCAGGACGCGCGAGCTTTGCGAAAATGTTTGGGGTTGATTGATCCAAAGCTGCGTGATGGCCATCGCCAAGAACAGCAGCGCGAAGACAAAATTTTTCGTGGGCTCAGGTTGCTGGCCGCTAAAAATGAGAAATGCGAGCGCGGTGACGAACCCGGCAAAGATAATAATTTTCGGATAGCCTGCGTACTCGAGATTGCGCAAGAGCTCGTTAGGCGCGCGGCGGCGGCGCGTTTTTCCCGAGGCGAGTCCGCGTCTCACGAGCCGATTGCGTTTTAGAAAATCAAACACGGGGGATTGTCGATCTTAGTTTTTGCCAGGCGAGCGATGGTGCTGGTACGCGCCAATGATCGCACGAACCAGGGCATGACGCACGACATCGCGTTCCGTGAAATAAACCATCGCAATGCCCTCGGTATTCTTCAGCGCCTCGATCGCTTCGACGAGCCCCGATCGTTTGTTCGGCGGCAAATCAATTTGCGTCACGTCGCCGGTCACGACGCATTTCGAATTCGGCCCCATGCGCGTGAGTAACATGAACATCTGCTCGGTCGTCGTGTTCTGGGCTTCGTCGAGAATAATGAAAGCATTGCTCAACGTCCGCCCGCGCATGTAGGCCAGCGGCGCGATCTCGATGTTGAGCCGCGCGACCAGGCGCTCGATTTCGTCCGGCTCAATCATGTCGCGCAAGGCGTCGTAAAGCGGCCGCAGGTACGGCGTAATTTTTTCCTGCAAATCGCCCGGTAAAAAGCCAAGCGCTTCGCCTGCTTCGACCGCGGGGCGCGTCAAAATAATCCGGCTGACTTGCTCTTTTTTGAGTGCGGCCACTGCCATCGCGACGGCGAGATAAGTTTTGCCCGTGCCGGCTGGACCAATTCCGAAGACGACGTCGTTCTTCTGAACCGCCTCGACATAATTTCGCTGGCCTAACGAGCGCGCCACGATCGGCGCTTTGCGCGGCGACGTGATGATCTTTGTCTCGACAACGTCGCTCAAATTATCGGGGCGCGCTTCGTTCACCGAATCGAGTGCGTAACTAAATTCATGCTTGTGAATGTCGACGCCTTTCTGGCGCGCTTGCTCGAGCTGATCGAAAACGCGCTGCGCCTTGTCGATCCCGGCCGGTTCGCCTTCCAGTTTCACCCAGCCTTCGCGCGTGGTCACTTTCACGCCGAGCGAATCCTCGAGCGTTTTCAACAACTTGAGATCGTTCGCGTAAAGCGATTGCAAGGCGCGAGCGTTCTCGAATTGCAGCGTGCGCGTTTCCGTCATCCGACAGCGAGATCAAGATCGACAATGAGCAAGATCGACATTCTCGTTTTAACGGAAACCATACACGAGCGCCCAATGCGTTCGTTCTTCCGGCGATTGCTCGATGGCGACGATGATGAAATAACTTCCGGTCGACTTCGGAATAATGTGCGCAGCGGCGAAATGACCTTTCTCCCAGCCGTCGCTTTCTTCGGCGATCTTTCCTTCCAGATCGTAAATGTGCACGGAGATTTTGGCCTGCTCCACTTCTGAGCCGAGCCAGAACCAATATTCGTTTCCTTTGAAGAGCTGCTGCTTGACCGCTTTCTTTTCGCTGACGCCGAGATCGCCGCCCCAATAATCTTCGCGTACCTGAAAACCTTGTTTCACGTAAGGCTCAGCCGCTTGCAGCGCGAACGATTGCGCATCGTCCACCGATGCGAGCACGGCGACATTCAGCGCGAAAATTATTGCGAGGCAGAAACTCGCGCGACGGACTGAGTTTGCGAACGCCGGGGAGCTCACGGATTCCTCGTCACGATTTCACTGTCGAGCTTGGTCGTGATGTCGTTGATGCGCTTGACCGATTGCGGCGAAATATGCGCCTGGCCGACGTCGATCAACGGCTTCACTTCGACGAGCGCGCCTTGAATGTCCTGAAGCAGCTTCTGATTGTATTCGGGCATCGCCTGAAGCCGGCTCTGGAAAAAAACGACCAAATCCGGCTGATGCAGGAGCTCTGCACCGTCCGCGGAGAAGTGTTGCGTTACGACGGAAGTGAGGACTTGCGTGCCCCGCAACCAGCCGCCGAGGCTAACCAACTGCGAAAGTTTTTCGTCGTGCACTTCATTCATGGCGGTTTGCACGCTGTTCTGTGTACGATCGAGTTCCAGTCGCACGCTGTCCCACTTACGTTTGTCCGCCGCTTCGATGATGGCTTTCGCATGTGGCGTAATCGAATTGCCCACGCCGATTCCTTTGGCGAGCGAGAGCACGCGCTGGCCGATATCCTTCACCGCCGGCGCGTCTTCCGCCTGCACGGCGATAAAACCATCCGCGATGACCGTGCCGAGCAAAAGCGCGATGCGCGGGCGTTCTGTAAAATTGCTACCCTTATTGCTGCGCACGAAATCCTTCCAGTTGACCGCGCCGAGCTTGTTGAGCGCAGCGAAGACCTCGTTCGGCAGCGGCACGACGACGTCCTCCACTTTTTTCGACAGGTGTGTTACATCGATATGCTGAGGCGCTTGCGCGGCCCGAGCGCACACGGCGAAAGCGAGCAACGCCGCGGTTGTGAACTTAAAAATGTTAGCCAATCGGATCATCGGAAGCTTCGACTGTTGATTTCGCCTTCGTATTCAGGATTAGTTGGTAACTCTAAGCAGAACTGCCCGCCGCACAAATTTGCCGCATTAACCTTTTGTCTCTTCTGAATCGCAAAAACCTACCAAACTGGCGGCATCCATCTGCTTCTCATTTTTCATGACTTCCAGCCGATTAAAAGAAATCCTGGGCCAGGCGCGCGACAAACGCATTCTGGTGATCGGCGATTTGATGCTCGATGAATTCGTTTGGGGGAAAGTCGGTCGCATTTCTCCGGAAGCGCCCGTGCCGGTAGTGGAAGTCACTGGGGAAAGCTTTTACCCCGGTGGCGCGGCTAATGTCGCGCGAAATCTGAAAAGATTTGTCGGCAACGTCGCCGTCATCGGGATGCTCGGCGCCGATCGCGGCGGCCGGCAGCTGCGCGAGTTGCTCGCGGAGGAAAAGATCGACATAAAAAATGCGCTCGAAGATTCGAAATTCAAGACCATCGTCAAAACGCGGATCATCGCTCGGCATCAACAGGTCGTGCGCGTCGATCGCGAAGAAGTGGGCCCGCCAGCCACAAAACAAATCGCGCAAGTGGTCGAATCGGTGAAGAAAATGCTGCCGAAGATCGACGCCATCATCTTCGAAGATTACGGCAAAGGTTTTGTCACGAACGAGCTGGTCGCGCAAATTTCGCGCGCGGCGCATGACGCCGGCAAGATCGTTACCGCCGATCCAAACGCGCGAAATCAAATCGATTGGCGCGGCGTTACCGCGGTGAAGCCGAATCGAGCGGAAGCGTTTCTGGCGGCCGGAATTTCGGAAAGCGAATCCGACAAGGCTGCGGCGAAAGATGTCGATCTTAAAAACGCGGGTGCGGCCTTGCTAAAAAAATGGGCAGCGAAATTTTTGCTCCTTACGCTCGGCGAGCAAGGGATGATGCTCTTTCAAAAAAACAAAGCGCCGCATCATATTCCCACCAAAGCGCGACAAGTCTTCGACGTTTCGGGCGCAGGCGACACCGCGATCGCGCTGTTCACTTTGGCGCTGGCTTGCGATGCCACGCCCATTGAAGCTGCCGAAATTGCAAACCACGCGAGCGCAGTCGTCGTGGGCAAACTCGGCACTGCCACTGTTTCGCGCGAAGAACTGATCGCGAGCTTTGAGAATGACTTCGAATGACGGGAAGTCCCGCGCCATTTTTGTCGATCGCGATGGCACACTCATCCACGACGCCGATTACTGCTCCGATCCAAAACAGGTTCGCATTTTTCCCGGTGTGCCGGAGGCGCTTCGCCAACTTCGCGACCGCGGCTACAAAATCATCGTGATCACCAATCAAAGCGGCATCGGCCGCGGATTTTTTTCGGAAGCGCAATATCGCGCGGTCGAAGCGGAAGTCCTTCGGCAAATCGGCGCGGATTTGATCGACGCAACTTATTTTTGTCCTGACGTTCCGGGACAACCTTCGCGTTGCCGAAAACCTGCGCCCGGCATGATTCTCGACGCGGCGCGCGATCTTCATGTCGATCTTGCCCGGTCGTTTTTCATCGGCGACAAAGAAATCGATGTCGAGTGTGGACATAACGCCGGCGTGCGCGCGATTCGCGTCCGTACCGGTTTCGACAAAATGACCGATGGCAGTCGCGCCGACTGGATCGCCGAAGATTTCGCGCAAGCCGCAAAAATTATTGTCGATCTTAGCGATGAATAAAGCCGTCGGAATAATTCCTGCGCGTTGGACTTCTTCGCGTTTTCCGGGCAAGCCGCTCGCTCTTATCGCCGGCAAACCATTGCTGCGCCACGTGTGGGAACGTTGCCTCCGCGCCAAAAATCTCGATGAAGTGATCATCGCGACCGATGACATGCGCATTGCGCATTCAGCTTTTGGATGGGGCGCGGAGGTCGCGCTCACTTCATCGAAACATCAAAGCGGGACCGACCGCGTCGCCGAAGTCGCGCGAAAATTAAAAAGCGCGGCGCTCATTATTAATATACAAGGCGACGAACCGCTGGTTGATCCGCGTCTGCTCGATCAGTTCGTGGAAAAAATGCGACGCGACCGAAAGATCGACATAATCACGGCGGCACATCCGTTCTCTGATCCGAAAGAAGCGGCGTCACCTCATCAAAACAAAGTCGTATTGGACCGAAACGGATGCGCTCTTTACTTCTCTCGGAGTGCTATCCCCTACTCAAGCAAAGGCTCTCCAGTTGGCTATTTGCGGCATCAAGGCGTTTACGGTTTTCGCCGCGCCGCGCTCTTGCAATTTGTGAAATGGAAAACGTCGCCGCTGGAGCGCGCGGAGTCGCTCGAGCAATTGCGCGCGCTTGAAAATGGTGTAAGGGTTCATGTGCTCGTCACGAAACATGGATCGCCGGGCGTAGACACGCCGGAGGATGCGAAAGCGCTGGAGCGAATGCTCGCTCGCGCAAGATCGAGAGGCGCCCGATGAAATACATTTTTGTCACGGGCGGTGTGGTGAGTTCGTTAGGCAAAGGGTTGGCCGCGGCATCGCTCGGTACTCTCCTCGAAGCGCGCGGTTTGCGCGTAGTTTTCCAAAAATTCGATCCGTATCTCAATGTCGATCCGGGAACGATGAATCCGTTTCAACACGGTGAAGTTTATGTGCTGAACGATGGCGCCGAAACCGATCTCGATCTCGGACATTACGAGCGTTTCACCAATTGTGTTCTCACCCGTCACAACAATCTCACCAGCGGTCAGGTTTACGAAAACGTCATCTTAAATGAGCGGCGCGGCGATTATCTCGGCAAGACCGTTCAGGTGATTCCGCACGTCACCGACGTAATCAAGAACCGCATTCGCGAAATTTCGGACGAAAGCAATGCCGATATCGTCATCACCGAAATTGGCGGCACGACGGGCGACATCGAAGGCCTGCCGTTTCTGGAAGCGATCCGCCAATTCATTCTCGAAGTCGGCGCGGAGAACGTCGTGACGATGCACGTGACGCTGGTGCCGTACATCAAAGCGGCTCGTGAATTGAAAACGAAACCAACGCAACAAAGCGTCGCGAAATTGCGCGAGATCGGTTTGCAACCGCAGGTGCTCATTTGCCGCACGGAACGGCCGCTCGATCCGGATGTGCGCCAGAAATTGTCGATGTTCTGCAGCGTGGCACGCGAAGCGGTCATCGAAGCGCGCGATGTCGAGCACACCATTTACGAATACCCGCTCATGCTGCACGCGGAACGTCTCGATCAATTGGTTTGCGATTTGTTGAACTTGAAAACGAAGCAGCCCGATCTGGCGAACTGGCGCAGATTTGTCGAGCGCGTCGTCAGCCCGAAAAAGCGAATCAAGATCGCGGTCGTCGGCAAATACATCGAGTTGCAAGACGCGTACAAAAGCATTTACGAATCGCTCACACACGCGGCCGCGAGTCACGATTGCGGGATCGATCTGAAGTTGGTCGATGCCGAAACGCTGCAGGAAGAGGTCGGCGATCAATTAAAAAATGCGGCGGGCGTTTTGATTCCGGGCGGATTCGGCGAGCGCGGCGTGGAAGGAAAAATCAACGCAGCGCAGTTCGCGCGCGAGCACAAGATTCCGTATCTCGGTCTTTGTCTCGGCATGCAGGTAGCAACGATTGACTTCGCTCGAAATGTCTGCGGGCTCAAAGGCGCGAACAGCACTGAATTCGATAAGAACGCGAAGGACCCGGTCATCTCATTGCTGGAAGAACAGCGCGAAGTGCAAAACAAAGGCGCGAGCATGCGCCTCGGCACATGGCCGACGAAAATTATTAAAGGAACACTCGCGGAAAAACTTTACGGACAACACGACGTTCTCGAGCGGCATCGGCACCGGTACGAATTCAACATGAAATATCGCGAACAAATGCGCGAGAAGGGTTTCATGATTTCAGGAACGTCGCCCGACGGCGCGCTCGCTGAATTGATCGAGCTGCGCGATCATCCTTATTTTCTCGCGTGTCAGTATCATCCGGAATTTCAGAGCAAGCCGAACAATCCGCATCCGCTCTTTAAAGGCTTCATCGACGCTGCGCTCTCGCATCAATCGCCCTCTGCGAAGCACGCCGCAGACGATCCATCACCGCCGCGCCGAGTCCGTTCTCCGGAACTCGTTCCGCAACGATAAGATCGACATCGAGCGCATCAAGTTCGCGCAGATAACGAAATAAATTCGCGGCTGCTTCGCGCAAATCTTGTCGCTCGCTCAGATTGCGAACCGCCGCAAAACGGCTGTCGATCTCGATTGGCTCCCACGCGAGTAAGCCAACGCGTCGATTTTTTTCAGGCGCAAAGCTTTTTACATTGTCGATCAAACGCAGCGGAGTCTTTGGCGCATAATGCGACGGTAATTGTCCGGGCGCGGAGATTCTCGCTGGTGAATCCGCTATGTCGATCTTCGCGCCGAAGATCGACAAGACTTCGGCGGTGATTGGTCCGCGGCGCAAGATGTCGATCTTGCCGGCGCGGATGGAGACGATGGTCGATTCGATCCCATGCGATGTCGCTCCGCCATCGATAATCAATGGAATGCGGCCGTTCAGTTCTTCAAAAACATGCTGCGCGGTTGTCGGACTGATGTGGCCGAATTGGTTCGCGCTTGGTGCAGCTAACGGTGCGCCGAATGCGCGAATGATTTCCGCGAAAACCGGGTGCGCGCTGATTCGCACCGCGACAGTCTCCAAGCCGGACGTCACAATTTCCGGGATGTTTGGTTTTTTCGGCAGAACAATTGTGAACGGCCCCGGCCAAAACTTATCGAGCAATCTGAAAATTAATTGTCGATCTTCGCTGGCAAGATCGACAACTTTCTCGAGCCAATCGCGATCGGGCAAATGAACAATGAGCGGGTCGAAGCGTGGGCGCTCTTTTGCTTCGAAGATCTTTGCGACCGCGATCGGATCGAGCGCAGTGGCCGCGAGTCCGTAAACCGTTTCGGTCGGCAGCGCGACAATTTCGCCGGCGCGCAGCAATTCAACCGCCGCGTTGCGGTCGGTCGAAATTTCGGTTTTCACTTTCCCGGCAACTTCGCCGCGAGCACCGTATCGGTCTGCTTTTTGCGAAACGCTTGATAATTGGCGCGAATTTTTTCATCCGAAGTCGCGAGGATCGCGGCAGCTAAAAGCGCGGCGTTCTTTGCGCCGGCCGAGCCAATCGCAAGTGTGCCGACCGGGATTCCCCCTGGCATTTGCACGGTTGCGAGCAACGAATCCAAACCATTGAGCGCGGAGTTCTGCATCGGCACGCCCAAAACCGGCAGCCAGGTGTGTCCGGCTATTACACCAGCGAGATGCGCCGAGCCGCCCGCGCCGGCAATCATGACGCGAATGCCGCGATCGGCTGCTTTGCGCGCAAAGTCAGCGGTCGCATCGGGAGTGCGATGTGCGGAAAGCACGTGCGCTTCATTTGGAATGCCGAGTTCATCGAGTGTTTTCACGCAAGTTGACATCGTGTCCCAATCCGATGTGCTGCCCATGATGATCGCGACAAGTGAAGAAGATTTCGATTCAGCCATGCTTGGACTGTAGCAATGTTGTCGATCTTTTCATTGTCGATCTTACGCCGCATGTTAGCGCGTGAATCGTCCCACTAAATCGATCGTGCTCATCGGAATGATGGGCTCGGGCAAATCCTCCGTCGGCCGGCTTTTGCAAAAACGCACCGGCCTTCGCTGTTTCGACGTGGACGAGATGCTGGCGGCAAAGTTCGCGCTCACCATTTCGGAAATTTTTGCCAAACATGGCGAAGAAAAGTTTCGCGATGCGGAAACGGCAGCGTTGAAAAGTTTGGAGCGAGGAGAGCAAGCGATCGTGGCGACGGGTGGCGGCATTGTCTTGCGCAAGGAGAATGTCGATCTTTTGCAGCGACTGGGAAGGATCGTGTGGCTGGATGCGGACCAGGCGACGCTATTTAAAAGAGCGTCGCGCAAAGGCGATCGACCGTTGCTGAAAACGGAGAATGCGCGCGCCGCTTTTGCTGACTTGTTGCGGACGCGGACGCCACTTTATGCGAAGATGGCGCAAGTGCGGATAAACACTTCGACTCGTACGCTGGACGACATTGTCGATCTTATTCTGGGCAAGATAGAATCTCTGGCACCACCGAAAAAATGAGTGCGAAAATCAAAGCAGAGCTCGTTTCGCTGGCGCACACACTCGGTTTCGATTCGTGTCTCGTAACGCCTTGCACGTCGCCAGCGCATGTGAACGAATTCGATGCCTGGTTGCAAGACGGTGCGCACGGCGAAATGAATTATATGCAGCGCGGCGCGGAGAAACGGCGCGATCCGCAAAGGGTTCTGCGCGGCGCGCGATCGGTCATCGTTGTGGCGATGAATTATTTTAACGAGATCGGAGACCGAAAACCGGAAACCGGAAAGTTGGGAAGAATAGCGCGGTATGCGTGGGGCGATGATTACCACGATGTGATGTCGACGAAACTGGGCAAGATCGACATGTTTTTGCGCCGGTTTGGTGGCGAACAAAAATGTTATGTCGATACCGGCCCGATTTTGGAACGCGATTATGCGGCGGAGGCTGGAATCGGCTGGCACGGCAAGAGCACGATGCTGATCGATGCAAAGCTTGGGACCTGGTTTTTCC
Source organism: Verrucomicrobiota bacterium (assembly GCA_041167045.1). Classification (GTDB taxonomy): domain Bacteria; phylum Verrucomicrobiota; class Verrucomicrobiia; order Chthoniobacterales; family UBA10450; genus CATPCN01. The sequence continues at coordinate 84,484 of JBEEGW010000005.1, read as the reverse complement.
TGGGCGAAATTTTGACGACACTCGATCTGCCGCCGGATGCGGCACAAAAGAGTCGCTGCGGAACTTGCGAGCGTTGCATGACAGCGTGCCCGACCGGCGCGATCACGGCGCCGCACAAACTCGATGCGCGGCGCTGCATTTCGTATCTCACGATTGAGCACAAGACGTCGATTCCGCTCGAGCTACGTCCGCTCATCGGCGATCGCATTTACGGTTGTGATGATTGCCTCGATGCGTGCCCATGGAATCGCTTCGCGGCGGTGTCGCGCGAGAGCGCCTTTGCGGCGCGAAGATCGACAACTAACATCCCGCTGCGCGATTATTTGAATTTGGGCGACGCGGAATTTCGCAATCTCTTCCGCGATTCCCCGATCAAACGGATCAAGCGTCGCGGCTTCTTGCGGAATGTTTGCGTCGCGCTCGGAAATGTGGGCGACGAATCCGATTTGCCGGCGCTGAAAAATGCAGCATCCGACCCAGAGCCGTTGATTGCGGAGCACGCAACCTGGGCCATCGAACAAATTCGGAAAAAATCGACATTGTTGAATCCAATTGCGGTTCCGGCGCATCCCATTAATGCGGATGAAAGGGATTTACTTTCCAAGAGACCAATCTGCGATTAATTCAGACGCGTTCACGCCGTTGAACGATCCTCCTCCGATGCATCAAGCCGCCGCCACCACCGAAACCGCGCCGCCCGCTCGCAAGAAGAAGCGCTGGAGCCGAAAACGCAAAATCATCTTCGGCGCGATCGGGCTCGTCGTGCTCTGGATCATCGTGTCGATCATTTTGGGGAAACGCGAAAAACCGATCCCGATCACGACGGAGAAGGCGATCCGGAAAACGATTCTGCAAACGGTTTCAGCGACGGGAAAAGTGCAACCCGAAACCGAAGTAAAGATTTCGCCGGAAGTGGCGGGCGAAATCATCGAGTTGCCGGTCGAGGACGGGAAGCAGGTGACAAAGGGCGATCTGCTTTTGCGGATCAAACCCGATTCCTACAAGGCGCTGGTCGAAGCGCAGGAAGCGGCCATCAGCTCCGCCAAAGCGACAAACCTTCAACAAAAAGCGACGATGTTGAAGACGGAACAGGACATCAAACGCGCTGAGGACATGTTCAACAAGAAAGCGATCTCGATTCAGGAATATAATAACGCGCAGGCCGCTTACGATGTGGCCAAAAATACTTACGAAAGTTCGCTGCACGAGATTGAACGGGCGCAGGCGGGCGCGAGCCAGGCGCACGATCAACTTTCGAAGACGACGATTTACTCGCCGATCGACGGGACGGTCACGATTCTAAATAGCAAACTGGGCGAGCGCGTGGTGGCGACGAATCAGTTCGCGGGGACGGAAGTCCTGCGTGTGGCTGATCTCGGCCGCATGGAAGCGCGCGTGGACGTGAACGAGAACGACGTCGTGAACGTGAAAGTCGGCAACAAGGCGAATGTAAAGATCGACGCCTACGCCGACCGCAAGTTTCACGGTACCGTTTACCAGATTGCGAATACCGGAAAGACGACAGGCGCCGGCACGCAAGAAGAAGTGACCAACTTCGAGGTCAAAATCCGGATCGACGATCACGATGTGACGTTGAAGCCGGGACTGAGCTGCACGGCCGACATTGAAACGAACATGGTGAAGGACGTCGTCGCTGTGCCGATGCAGGCGGTCACGATTCGCACCGGCGACAGCAACTTGAGCCCGGAAGAGATCGAAAAGAAAAAGCAAAAAATCGCAGCGCGCGACAAGGGCGACAACAGCGCGGAGCTCTCCAACGAACGCCAGGAAAAAGCGGCGCAAAAAGAGGAACGCGAGAAGTTATCCAAGGTCGTGTTTTTGAAAAAAGGGAGCAAGGCGCAGTTGGTCAAAGTGACGACCGGAATTGCGGACGACACCTACATGGAGATCAAGAATGGCATCCAGCCCGGCGACGAAGTGATTTCGGGAAGCTACAGCGCGATCAGCCGCAAGTTGAAGGACGGCGCGAAAGTCAGCTACGACAAGGAAGCGACAAAGTAATTGTCGATCTTGCGATGGAGACGCGGAACTTGAGCCGGCCGGTCGGCCCGGTCGTGATCGATATCGAAAACATCACGAAAGATTACGTGATGGGCGAAGAGACGGTGCGCGCATTGCGCGGCGTCACGCTGCAAATTCATCGTAACGAATACATCGCGATCATGGGGCCGAGCGGCAGCGGCAAATCGACGCTCATGAACATGCTTGGCTGTCTCGATACGCCGACATCCGGCCGCTACGAGTTCAATGGCAAGAACGTAGCGGAAATGAATGACGACGAGCTGGCCGCGATTCGAAATCGCGAGATCGGGTTTGTTTTTCAAACGTTCAACTTGCTGCCAAGATCGACAAGCCTGCGCAACGTCGAGCTGCCGCTGATTTACGCGGGGATTGATTCCGAAACGCGCCAGGAACGCGCTGCGCAAACACTGATCGATGTTGGTTTGGGCGATCGAATTCATCACAAGCCTAACGAGTTGTCCGGCGGCCAGCGCCAGCGTGTCGCCGTCGCGCGCGCACTTGTGAACCGGCCCTCCATTATTTTGGCGGATGAGCCCACGGGGAATCTCGATTCAAAAACGGGCGAAGAAATCATGGCGCTGTTTGAAGATTTATATCAACGCGGCAACACCATCATTCTTGTCACGCACGAACGCGACATCGCCGCGCACGCCCGGCGTGCGGTGCATTTGCGCGACGGATTAATCGAGAGCGACGAAGTGGGATCGACTCCGGCAATGGAATCAATGGCCGCGAGCTAAGATCGACAATCGCAAGATCGACATGAAACGTTTTCTCTACGAGCTGAGCGAAAGTTGGAAAATCGCGCTCGCGCAAATGCGTTCGAACATGACGCGCTCCACGCTGACCGCGCTCGGGGTGATTATCGGCATCGTGGCGGTGACCTTGATGGGCACGGCGATCGGCGGAATCCAAGTTGGCTTCGACAAGAGCATGGCCATTTTCGGTGACGACGTTTTGTACGTCGGGCAGTGGCCATGGAAGAATGTGGACGACTGGTGGAACTATCGCGACCGCCCAAAGATCAAGACCGAGTATGCGGACTCACTCAATCGCATGATGAAGGACGCGCCGAACTCGAACCTGACCATCGCTATTCCGACCTCGAGCGTTGTGCGCAGAGTGAAATACAAGGACAGCGAAGTGGATAACGTTTTTATCCGCGGCACCGTCTCGGATTACATCATCACATCGACATTTGAGTTTAAAGAAGGCCGCTTTTTTAACGAACTGGAATCACGCGGTGGCGCCAATGTCTGCGTGATTGGCTACGATGTCGCCGACGCGCTCTTCCCATCGGCTAGTCCGCTCGACAAATCGGTCCAAATCAACGGGCAGTCATTCAAAGTAGTCGGCGTGATTTCACGGCAAGGTTCGTTCCTCGGTCTGTTCAGTCTCGACTCGATTGTGGTCATGCCGCTGCCAGCTTTTCAGAAATATTTTACGGCCAAAAGCGAAGCGGAAATTCTGGTTAAGGTGAAAGACAAAACGAAGTTGCCCGATGCGAAAGACGAGCTGGCCGGATTGATGCGACGCGTGCGCGCGTTGCCACCGGAAAAAAAGGACGACTTCAGCATCAACGAACAGCAAGCGCTGAAAAGCACACTGGATCCAATCAAGAACTCGATCGCGATCGCGGGACTTTTCATTACCGGGCTTTCTCTCTTCGTCGGCGCGATTGGCATTATGAACATCACGTTCGTAAGCGTGAAAGAGCGGACGAAAGAAATTGGTACGCGTAAAGCGCTCGGCGCGCGACGGCGCACAATCCTTCTTCAATTCCTGATCGAATCGACCGCGCTCTGCCTGCTCGGTGGAATGATTGGGCTCACATTCGCATTCGTCATGTGCACGTTGATTGGCGTGGCGTTTCCATCCTTTCCAATCAGCTTTTCCTCCGGGCTTGTCTTTGTGAGCATGATCGTCTCGGTCTTGACGGGATTGATCTCGGGCTTCGCGCCGGCGTGGTCAGCTTCGCGTTTGGATCCGGTGACGGCGCTGCGCTACGAATGAACCTCAACTAAGATCGACATGTTATTTCGCGAAGTTCTAGCCATGGCGTTGTCGTCGCTCGGCGCAAATAAATTGCGCGCCTCGCTCACCATGACCGGCATCACCATCGGCGTGTTCTCGATCATTTCCGTGATGACCGCGATCGGCGCGCTGCAAAACTCGATCGAAAGCGGAATCAGCTTTCTCGGATCAAACATTTTTCAGTTCGCGAAATATCCGGTCAGCATTGACGCTGGCGGCGAAACGAAAAAGAGATATCAAAACCGGCGCAATGTCAGCTATCGCCAGGCGCTGCGTTACTACGAATTAATGCACGGAGAGGCGGCCGAGATTTGCCTGAAGTGTTTCGGTCGCGATCTCAAAGGCCAGGCGGTTTACAATGGCGTGAAGACGACGCCGAGCCTCACGGTCGTCGGCACGAATCGAGGCTTTCTTGCGGCCAACGCATTCACGCTCGGCTACGGCCGCAACCTGAACGACGAAGATGTCGATCTTGCGCGCGAAGTGATCGTCATCGGCAAAGGGATCGAGAAGCGATTATTTCCGCACGAATCGCCCATCGGCAAAGTGATCCGAATGAGCGGGCATACCTACACCGTCGTTGGTGTGCTCGCGGAAAAAGGGACCTCGTTCGGAGAGAGCCAGGACGGCTTTTGCGTCATGCCCATCACGCGATTTTTCGAAAATTACGGCGAAGCCAATCGGACGGTGAACATCGCCACGCAACCTTTCTCGACCGAGCTTTACAATCGAACCCTGGACAAGGGAATCAGCGCCATGCGAATTGCGCGCGGACTTGATGCGAAACAGGAAAACGATTTCGAGATTTATACGAACGATTCGCTGAAGAGCGCATTCGTGAACGTCGCAGGTATCGTCAGCATCGGCGCGTTCGTCATTAGCTTCATCGCGCTCGTCGCGGCGGGCATCGGAATCATGAACATCATGTTGGTGAGCGTGACCGAGCGAACGAAAGAAATCGGCGTGCGCAAATCGATCGGTGCGCGCAGCCGCGATATCTTGCGACAATTTTTGACTGAAGCGGTCCTTATTTCCGAAGCCGGCGGCGTGATCGGAATCATTCTCGGCGTTGTCTTTGGCGATTTGCTGGCGTTATGGCTGAAAGCGGATCTGATTTTCCCGTTCGGCTGGGCGCTGGCGGGACTGATCGTTTGTTCGGTGATCGGGATTGGCTTCGGGTTTTATCCGGCCTATCGAGCGGCGAAGCTCGATCCGATCGAGGCATTGCGCTTCGAATAAGCATTTAAGCGGCGGCCCGGATCGTGCGGCCGGCACATATCTTGCGTTTCTTTTCTCGCGGGAATGTTCTACTCTTCTTGCATTCTCGTAATTTCCACACTTCATCGCCGTGCCCGCATCCCGAAAATCTCCCGCTGGGACTGCTCCGCGGCCTAGCCTGCTCCTCGTTGAAGAGTACGATGCGCTTGCTGCGGCGATTGGCTCGGCCCTGAAGAAATTTGCGCCCGCGCACGACGCGCATGTGGTGCAATCGCTTGACGAAGCGGAAGCTGTTGCGAAAAAAGCGCGGCCCGAACTTTTTATTCTCGATTTTGATCCGCCGCACGCAGGAATCGTCGCGTTTCTGAACAAGCTGAAGCGTACGCACCCCGACGCGCGAATGCTCGTGATCGCAGCAACGGTCGCGCGTGATCTCACCGCCGTGCGCGGATTATCTGGCGCAATCCAATTTATCGAGAAACCGTTCGAGCTCGCCGATTTCGGAGCCGCTGTGCAAGCCTTGCTCGGGCCCTGGACATCGCGATCGGCCGAAGTTTCGCGCGGCAGTTTGCGTCATGTCGATCTTGTTGACGCGCTGGCACTCGTTTGCACTGCTGGCGCGACGACGACCATCCGGGCCGAATCGGGCGACGAAGACGCTGGCGAAGTTCACATCATCGACGGTCACATCGCGCACGCGAATACAAACGGCGAATCTGGCGCCGACGCATTGCGCGAAATGCTGACATGGAGCGACGTTCATTTTACACAAAGCAACGGGCGCGCGAAAGTGCCGCGCACCGTTCACGGGCCGTGGAATGTTGTTTTGCTGGAAGCTTTGCGATCAGCGGGCCCAGTGCAGCGACACGCGCCAGAAGTGCCGCCGAAAGAAAAGACGCGGCCGCGCACCGGGAAAAAGATCCTAATCGTGGATGACACGGAGATGTTGTCGATCTTCGTGGAAGATGTCCTCACTGTCGCCGACCCGGACTGGCAAATCTTCACGGCGGCATCCGGCACTGATGGTTTGATGCAAACCGAAACGCTTTTGCCCGATCTCGTTTTGCTCGATTACAGCATGCCGGATTTAAAAGGCGACGCCGTCTGTCGGCGATTGCTATCGAATGAAAAAACGGCGCAAATTCCCGTAATCATGATGTCGGGGCAGGTGCTGGAAATGACCGCGGTTTCGGCGCAACTGCGAAATGTTGTCGGAACAATCGAGAAGCCATTCTTTTCAGACGCGCTTGTAAAACTGGTTCGCGAAAATCTCGCGCGCGGGCCATTGCGGATTTTCGAACCGCCCGCACAGGTCATCGAGCAAGCTCCGCCACCGGTAGTCGAAACTCCGCGACCCCTAGACATTTCGCCACCGGAGCCGGCGGCTGTGGCGCCTGTTCCAGTTCCAGAGAAGTTAATTCCGGAAACGCCGCTACCACCCGCGCCGCGCGTTTTATCGCCAGCGTCGATGCCGCGCACACAATTCGCTGACTCGAGTGAGAACGATGTTGTGCTCGGGCTTTTTCTCGATGTGATCTCGATGCAATTAACGCCCAAGCTACAAATGGGCGCGATCCGCGCCAAGCCCTCCTCGCTCGCCGTTTCGCTGCACGTGAAATCGAAAGCGCTCCGCGGAAGCATCCCCGCCGGGACCGGCTTCGAGCTCGGTCGCTTTGAACTGGATGAACGCGGTCGCATCGAGACCGTCCGTCTAGTTCCGACGCGGCAACCGGTCGAACAAATCGCGACGCGAAATGCACTCGACATCGGCGAAGTCGCAATCGTTGCCTCAAATTCTCACGAAAATGTGCAGCTCACTTCGGCGGCCAGTGCGCCGATGACGCTGCAACTGCTCGCTGAGTACGAGATCGGCGCGGTTGAACTTTCGACCGCCTTTGAAGTCAGCGCGCTCGTGTTGAAACCGAGCGGCCAAAAATCGAGCGTACGCTTTACGTCGGCGTCGTTGGCCGGAAACGGCGCGCAGTTTGAAACTGCGATTGTGCGGCTGGATGAAGCGGCGCGAATTTCCGAATTAACTTTGCAGCGAGCGAATTGATTCAGCGCTGTTTATTCCAGACCGAGCGCGCGGAACGTAAGATCGACATATCGAAAGTGAGCATCGAGCGAGCAAAGCGCATCGATCTCCGTGGCCGATAACCGCGACGTGATTTCCGGTTCGCGTTTCGCATTCTCCGCAAACGTTCCCTCGCCCTTCCACGTTTTCATGGCAGCGCGTTGCACCGCTTCGTACGCGGCCTTGCGTTCCGCGCCGGCACGCGTGAGCGCCAGCAAAATACCCTGGCTGAAATAGAGACCCCTCGTCAGCTCGAGATTTTCCTTCATCCGTTCGGGATAAACCTGCAGGCCTTCCACGACCTCGCGCAGCTTCACCAACATGTAATCGAGCAGTGTGCACGAGTCGGGGAGAATAATTCGCTCCGCGCTGGAATGGCTGATGTCGCGCTCGTGCCAAAGCGCGACGTTCTCCATCGCGACCACCGCGTTCCCGCGCAAAACGCGCGCCAGCCCGCTCAGTCGCTCGTTCGTGATCGGGTTGCGTTTATGCGGCATGGCCGAGCTGCCTTTCTGGCCTTCGCCGAAAAATTCTTCCACTTCGAGAACTTCGGTGCGTTGTAAGTGTCGAAACTCGGTAGCCCAGCGATCGATGCTCGAAGCAATCAAAGCGAGCACGGCGCAAAATTCTGCGTGCCGATCGCGCTGCACGATTTGGGTGGAAAGCGTGGCGGGCTTTAGGCCCAGCTTCTCGCAAACCGACCGCTCAATTTTTGGATCGAGGTAAGCATGGGTGCCGACCGCGCCGCTCAATTTGCCAACGCGGATCCGCTCGCTCATCTGCGCGAGCCGCTCCTCGGCGCGGCCGAATTCGTCGAACATCAACGCCAGTTTCAATCCGAACGTGATCGGCTCCGCATGAATGCCGTGGCTGCGGCCGATCATCGGCGTCATTTTAAATTCGCGCGCGCGCTTAGCGATTGTCGATCTTAGCGTCCGCAAATCTTCCCGCAGGATTTTCGCAGCTTCGGTCATTTGCACCGCGAGCGTCGTGTCGAGAATGTCGGAGGATGTGAGGCCTTGATGGATCCAGCGCGCGGCCGGGCCGACCGAAGCGGCGACGTTTTCCAAAAAAGCGATGACGTCGTGGTTCGTGCGCTTCTCGATCTCGAGAATTTCCGGGATTGAAAATTTCGCGCGCTTTCGAATTTCCTGCGCGTCGGCTATCGGAATCTGACCGAGCTCGGCCATCGCCTCGCAGGCCAGTGTTTCAATCTCGAGCCAGATCTGAAATTTGCGCGTATCCGACCAGAGATCGCGCATGGCTGGCCGGGAATAGCGATCAATCACGTCGCCAAGATAAAAGTGCGCAGCGGATGCGGAAAGCGTTTTGTGTCAGAAAAAACAAAGCGTCGCTCCAGAGGACAATCCACCGGAGCGACGCTTTTGAAATTCGTAATCGCTCGGAGCGTTAGCAAATGCGAGCGCGTGTGTAGCGTCCGTTATTTTGGACGCGCACTTGCCCGCTTGCCAGGAGGTCCGCCACCGCTGCGACTGTCTCTTTGGTGTTCTTTGTGCACGAGCTCACCGCCAGGATGAGGTCGCCGAGGGACAGTTTCTGCTTGGGTTTGAGGATTTGGTTGGTCTTTTTCATATGTTACCGACGTTGGTTGGAGCACTTTGGGTGCCAGAACGTTCAATCTTTTTTCTCCCGGGAAGCCAATATCTAGCGTTCGGGAGGTGTCCGAACCACCAGTTAACGGGCTGACAGTTGTGTCACAATCATGAACACCACGCGACACGGCCGCACCGACTTACTTCTCACTCCCGGCGGTCAAGCGCATCACCAACACGTAAAGCAACGCAAATACAACGACGACCAAGATAATCCAGCTCGATTGCGATTTGATGAAATGAACAAGCGCTTCAGGATTTTTGAGAAGCTGCGGCTCCACGCGATAAGCGCGTTGACCGAGATAAGCCAAAAGCCCGCACGAGACCGCGGAACCGAGTAAAGTCATCACGCTGAAGCTTGCAAAATTCATGCGCACGATGCCGGCCGGGATCGAAATCAAGTGGCGAACGATCGGCAGGATGCGCGCGAAAAAAATGCCGCCAGCTTCGTAGCGATTCAACCAATGCTCCGCGTGCTCCAGCTTTCTCGGCGAAAGCAGAACGACTCGCCCGAATCGCAAAACCAGGGGCCGGCCGATCCAGCGCGAAATCCAATACATCGCCGCGCTGCCCAAATACGCGCCGAATGTTCCCGCCAGAATCACGCCCCACAAATTCAATTCCCCTTGTGCCGCCAAAAACGCCGCCGGCGGAACGACGACTTCGGCCGGCACCGGCAAAGGCGTGCTCGCCATCGCCATTAACACGATGACGCCGAGGTAGCCGCCATGGAGGACCCAATTGGACCAGATTTCCAGAAGATGATGCATGCGCCGATTTTAGGTTTTGGATTTTCGATTTGCGATTTACGGTGGCCAACGCGGGTTTAGTTCAATCCAAAATCCCAAATCCGCAATCCAAAATCGTCATGTCGATCTACCGGCGCGTTCTGAAATATTACCGGCCCTTTCTGCCGCAAACGCTTTTCGGCCTTGTTCTCTCGCTCATTGGCATCGCCTTGAATCTGCTCAAACCCTGGCCGTTCAAATTAATCGTCGATAAAATCCTGCCGCAATTTCATTCGTTGCCGCCCTACGAAATTTTTCGACATCCCAGCACGCCTCAGCGTTTCGTCCTCCTGCTCTGCGCCGCGCTTGTTGTCATTCAATTTCTCTGGGGAATCTGCAATTGGCTGACGAATTACATTTTCGTGAAGATCGGATTGGAAGCGCTTCTGAAAGTGCGGACAGAATTATATTCTCATCTCCAGCGGCTTTCGTTGAAATTTCATGACGCGCGCCGTTCGAGCGATTCAAGTTTTCGCGTCGCCTACGATTCGCAGGCCATCCAGACGATCTTCAACAAAGGTTTTACTGGCATTTTTGGATCGACAATCACGCTCATCGGCACGTTCGCGATCATGCTGCGGCTCGACTGGCAGCTGGCGTTGCTTTCGTTAGGCGTTGTTCCCCTGCTCCTCGGCGCGATTTATTTTTTCGCCGCCCGCATTCGCCGTGAATCAACCTTCATCCAAGAACAGGAGAGCGCCGTGCTCGCGCAGGCGCAGGAAGGTCTCAGCTCAATTCGCATGGTGCACGCGTTCGGCCGCGAAGATTTTGAAGTGCGCCGGTTTCACATGCAGGCGCAACAAAGTTTGCAGGCGAACCTGCGACTCACGCTCACCAACGTGAACAGCGCGCTCGTCATCAGCACGCTCATGGTCGTCGGCACGGCCGCCATGTATTACCTCGGCACGATGCACGTGCTCGCGGGCACGTTGTCGTTAGGCTCGCTGCTGGTTTTCAGCGCGTATCTGCTCATGCTTTATCAACCGCTCGAATCGCTCACTTACACGGCTTGGGCGATGGAAGGCGCGACTGCCGGCGCACGTCGCTGCTTCGAAGTGCTCGATCGCGAAGATGATGTGATCGATTCGCCGAACGCGATTGCGATAACGCAAACAAAAGGCGCGATCCAGTTTCAAAAAGTCAATTTCGGTTACGCGCAAGATCGACATGTCCTGCATGATGTCGATCTTGTCGTCGCGCCGAACCAAATCGTTGCGCTCGTCGGCGGCACCGGCGCGGGAAAAAGCACGCTGCTCAGTTTGCTGCCGCGATTTTACGATCCCAGCGACGGCCGTGTCGCCCTCGATGGACGCGATCTGCGCGAGATCACAAAGAAATCTTTGCGCGCCCAAATCGCAATCGTCTTGCAGGACACGCTTCTTTTTTCGACAACCGTTCGCGAAAATATTGCATACGGATGTCCCGATGCGACCGACGACGAAATTCGCGAAGCAGCGCGGCGCGCGCAGGCCGATGAATTCATCAGCGCGATGCCGGACGGCTACGAAAGTCTGGTTGGCGAACGTGGAGGACATTTGAGCGTCGGCCAACGTCAGCGCATCGGAATCGCGCGCGCGTTTTTGAAAAATGCGCCGATTCTTTTGCTCGACGAACCGACCTCGGCGCTCGATCCCACGACTGAAGCGGCCATCATGGAGACGATCAAAGAATTGATGCGCGGCCGCACGACTCTGATCGTGACGCATCGGCTCGCCACCATTCATAATGTCGATCTTGTCGTCGTGCTCGAGAACGGCCGAATTGTGGAGCAAGGTCGCGGGCCCGAACTTGTGGCGGCGGGCGGCGTTTACGCAAAACTCTACGCGTCTGGAAATTTTCCAAAATGAGCAACGTTAAACAAGATCGACATATCGAGAATGATTGGTGGCCGCAACCGATTCCGCCGAATGTTGAGTTCGGCGAAGGATTTTATTGCGAGAGCGCGCAAATCTTTCGCCATCTCCGCAGCAAAACTCCCGGCGCGGTCGTGATCGGCAATCATGTTTCGCTTTACGCCGGCTGCTCATTTTCGCTCGGCGAGAGTGGTCGCTGCACGATCGGCGATTTCACGTTGCTCAACGGCGCGCTCATTATGGCCGAGGACAAGATCGACATAGGATCGCATTGTCTCGTTTCGTGGAATGTCGGCATCGCCGATTCCGATTTCCATCCCCTCGAGCCCGCGCAACGTTTGATCGACGCGCAGGCGCTCGCTCCGTTTTTCAAAGATCGTCCGCCGCGCCCGAAATTAAAAACCGCGCCAGTCATTATTCGCGACAATGTCTGGATCGGCATGAACGCCGTGATTTTAAAAGGCGTAACCATCGGCGAAAACTCAGTCGTGGCGGCTGGCGCCGTTGTTACGAAAAGTGTACCTGCGAACACCGTCGTGGCGGGCAATCCGGCAGTCGCGGTAAGAACGTTTTGAAGCGCAAGCGCATCGTGGTGATGGGCTTCATGGGCTCAATGCCGATCGCCGGCGTGATCTGGCAGCACGTGCATTACATCGTCGGCCTGCGTCGGCTGGGGCACGAAGTGTTTTACATCGAAGATTCCGCGCGGCTTCCTTACAACCCGGAAACCTTCGAGGTAAACAATGAATTCGATTACGCGTCGCAGTTGCTCGATCGATTGTCGCGCGAGTTCGATTTCAAAAATAACTGGGCTTTCTGCGCCCGCTATCTCAAGGAAAATCCCACTGCCGGATTGTCGCTAAAAAGAATCCGCGCGCTCTATCGTGAAGCGGATGCGATCCTGAACATATGCGGTACGCAGGAATTTAATGACGATTTAGCGCAGAGCGATCGCATCCTCTACATCGAAAGCGATCCGGGTGTTGAGCAGATCAAGATCGACAAGCGCGTAAGATCGACAATCGCTTATCTGAGAAAACATCGCGCGCTTTTCACCTTCGGCGAAAACATCGGCACGAAAAATTTTCCGGTGCCATTGCATGATTTCAAATGGTGGCCGACGCGGCAACCGGTCGTGACCGATCTTTGGAAAACGAATCGCGGGCCGGAACCCACGGCGATTTTTACATCGGTCGCGAACTGGTCCACGAGCGGATTGAAAGACATTAGCTGGCGCGGCAAAAAATATCTCTGGAGCAAATCGCGCGAATTCCTCCGCTTCGTCGCGGCGCCGAAAAAATCCGGCGAAAACTTCGAGCTGGCCACCGACATCAAGGATGGCAAGACGCGAAACAAGTTTTTGCGCAATGGGTGGCGCTTTACTTCGCCGCTACAAATGAGCGTCGATTACTGGCTCTACCGCGATTATGTGCGCCGATCGAAAGGAGAATTCACCGTCGCAAAAGATCAGTACGTGCGACTTAACACCGCGTGGTTCAGCGATCGCAGTGCCTGTTACCTGGCCGCCGGACGTCCCGTCATCATGCAGGAAACAGGTTTCACAAAAATATTCGGCGGCAATGCCGGACTGCTTTCGTTTCGTTCGCTCGAGGAAATTGTCGAAGGCGTGAAAATGATCAACGGCGATTATGCGAAACATTCGCGCGCGGCGCGAAATCTTGCGCGAGAATATTTCGAGGCAGAGAAAGTGCTCCGTTCCTTGCTTGAGCGCGCGGGAATTTGATTTCGAAACAGAATTCCGCGCGATTGAAATGGCCGAGCGATTTGATTTTCCGAGAGATCGTTTCATCTTGTCGATCTTTGCGATGAGACGCGCGATTTTTTTATTGTCGATCTTGCTGTTGGCCAGCGCGCAGATGCGCGCGCAGCAAAGCGGACCGCCCACTCCGCCGGCGGAAACGCAGCCAAGTGGGCGACCGCGACCAGGCGCAGAACGGCCTGCGCCAGGCACACAACCGAGTCCCCCAGCCATGCCGCAGGTGGTTCCGGTGCCGGTGATGCCGGCGCAACCGAATGGGCCTATTCAAAAAAGTCTCGTGCGCATTACCTCCACAGAAGTGGAGCCGGATTTGCGTGCGCCGTGGAATTCAGGCGCGATTGGACGCGGCGTCGGTGCGGGCTTCGTGATCGAAGGCAATCGCATTTTGACCAATGCGCACGTCGTCAGCAACAGCCGCTATCTCACAGTGGAGCGCGACGGCGATCCGAATAAATATCCGGCGTCGGTTTTGTTCATCGCGCATGACTGCGATCTGGCGCTGGTAAAAGTGGCGCCCGATTTCTTCAAGAACATGGTTCCGCTAAAATTCGGCGGAATTCCGGAGCTTGAATCAACGGTCTCCGCGTACGGTTATCCGCTCGGCGGCGAGCGCATGTCGGTCACGGCCGGAATTGTTTCGCGCATCGATTTCCAGCTCTACACGCATTCGTCGATCGATCAACACCTCGCGATTCAGATCAGCGCGCAGATTAATCCTGGCAACAGTGGCGGCCCGGTGATGCAAAATGGGAAGGTCATCGGCGTGGCGTTCCAAGGTTACAGCGGCGAGGTCGCGCAAGGCGTGGCCTACATGATTCCGACGCCGGTCATTAGTCGTTTTCTCAAGGACATCACCGATGGGCACTACGACAAGTATGTCGATCTTGGGATTTTGTATTCCAAATTGCAAAACCCCGCGCAACGCCGCTTCCTCGGATTGCCCGATGATGGGCGCGGTGTGTTGGTGACGACAGTGGTCGCAGCCGGATCGGCGGCCAAAGTGCTTCGGGCCGGCGATGTTTTACTCGCGGTGGACGATCATCCGATCGCGAGTGATTCCTTTGTCGAACTGGAAGGCACGCGCGTCGAAATGCCGGAAGTGGTCGAGCGCAAATTCAAAGGCGACATCGTGAAGCTGGACATTTTGCGCGACAAAAAACCAATGAGCGTAAGTCTGGAGCTAGGCACGATCTGGCCGTACGTGCTGCTCGGGCACGCCTACGATGTGCGGCCGCGTTATGTGGTTTACGGCGGGTTGTTGTTCCAACCGCTTTCGCTCGATTTGATCGACGCCTATCAGCCCAGCGATCTGCGGCTCCGGCATTTCTTCGACTACTTCGTGACCGAACAAATTTTCCTGGAACATCCCGAAGTGATTGTGCTGACAAATATTTTGCCCGATCCAATCAATACTTATCTCGCGCCTTATCGCGCGGGGATTGTCGATGAAGTGAATGGGAAAAAAATCCGGACGCTGGATGATTTAGCGAAAGCGTTTTCGGAGACGCCGGACCGTTTTGTGATTCGAATGATTGGCGATGGACCGCCGTTGGTGCTCGACCCGAAACAGGTGGAAGCGGCGCGCGAGCGAATCAAAGCGCGCTACAACGTGGTGAACGAGCAAAACCTTATCGAGCAACCGGTGGCGACCGCGCCGGACGAACAGAAGAAAATTTAATGCGAAGAATATTTTCTCAACTGGTTTTGATGCTCGCGCTGGCAAGTGCTGAGAGCGCGGTGGTAACTAAAAATCAGCCAGGCGCGGAGACAGTCGTGAAAGCGAAAGAGCTTTCGCTCGTACGCGTAAATGTGACGGGCCAGGCGTACGATTACGTGCGGCCCTGGCAAAAGCGGGCGCCCTTTACCAAGCGCGCCTTGGGCGCGGTGTTGGCGAAAGGTCGCGTGCTCGTGACCGCCGATTTGGTGGCGAATCAAAATTATGTCGAACTTGAGCGCGCAGAATCGGGAGAAAAAATGGCGGCCAGCGTGGCCGTGATCGATTACGAAGCGAACCTGGCATTGCTCGAGCCGACCGATAAGAAATTTCTAGAGGGCCTCGCGCCGTTGCAAGTGGGCCTCGACACAGTGGTGGGCGATCGAGTGGCAGCGTGGCAGCTTGAGCCGACTGGCGCGCTGGTTTCCACGGAAGGCCTCGTCACGACGGTGCAAACGATGCGTTATCCGGCCGAGGTCGGACAATTTCTCGCCTACCGCGTGAGCATTCCGATGCAATGGCGCGACAACAGTTACACGGTGCCAATCGTTAAGAATAACAAGCTCGCCGGAATCTTGCTGCATTACGATCCGCGCTCCCAAGTGCTCGACGCGATTGCCGCGCCGATCATCGCGCATTTTTTGAAAGACGCGGAGGCTGATCATTACCGCGGTTTCCCTTCATCGGGTTTCAGTTATTTCCCGACGCGCGATCCGCAGCTGCGCAATTTCGCCGGCGAGACGGGCAAGCCGGCCGGCGTTTATGTGACGAGCGTGGAGCCAAACATGCCGGCGGCAAAAGCCGGAATGCAAGTGGGCGACATTGTGCTGGGGATCGCCAACAATGAAATCGATCAAAACGGAAATTATGTCGATCCACTTTACGGCAAGATTGATTTCACGAATTTGATCACGACGCGCTCGTTTCCAGGCGACACCATCCCATTTCAAATTCAGCGCAGTGGAAAACCAATGCAGCTAAGCGTGACACTCGACCATCGTGACGCGCGCGATTATGTCGTGCCGCCTTACGTGCTTGATCGCGCGCCATCGTTTTATGTGCTCGGCGGAATGATTTTCCAGGAATTATCCCGGCAATATCTAAAAGAATGGGGCGGGAACTGGCAGAAAGATGCACCGCAGCGGTTTGTTTATATCGATCATTTTCAATCGGAACTTTTTCCGGAAGGAAATCGGCGCGTGGTGATCTTGAGCCAGGTGTTGCCAGCCAACAGCACGATTGGTTACGACGATCTGGCTTATCTCGTCGTCACCAAAGTGAATGACAAAGAAGTAAAGTCGCTCGCCGATTTAGCTGAAGCGGTGAAGCATCCGCTCGACGGTTTCATTAAGATCGAGACGCAGGAAGATCCCAAACAGTTCGAGCTCGATGCAGCGCAGGTCGAAGCGGAAGCGCCGGCCTTGCAGGAAAATTACAATTTGCCCGCGTTGCAGCGCCTCGAGTAATCGCTGCTAAGTTTCGTCCGCTGGTTCGGATGAGCGCACGCGCGTCAGAAAATTCGAGACCGCTTCGTTGTAGTCTTCAAACGGATCGCCCATGACCAAGAGGTCGCGATTATCGCAAGCGATCGAATCCCAATTAATGATGTAAGGCCGATGGTCTTTTTGGAAGGATGCGACCGCGCGGGACCGGCCGGAAGCTCGCGTGTTTGCTGGCGGGTGCCAGGCCGCTTCGCTTCGGCGCACATTGTTGTTCCATTCGCCGATCCGTTTCGCGGCCGGAACGCCAAAGAAAAGCCCGCGCTGCGGATCGATATTGTGATATTCGAGATCGAGACTTTGCAGGCATGGATCGCTCCAGGTCACGCCCTCCGCCTTCATGAACATCTCGAGCAGCCATTTTTTCGTGATCCAATCGACGCCGCCGATCAGCGCCGAAGGTTTTCCGCCGAGCGCGTCGAGCGTGAAGCTCCAGCTTTCCAGCAGCCAATCGGTTTCTTCGCTAGTGCCGGCGAGATGTTTCTTCGCGAGCGCATAAAATTGCCATTGGACATCGAGCGCGCCCATGGTCGTTCCATTTTCAAGCTGCACCAGCCATGCACCGGTCGCGTCGCGCGAGATATCGCGCGTGCTTTGCACGGCGTCGCTCAGAATTAAATTCTTCGGCAACCGTCCATCTTCCAGTAACGCAAGCACGCAAGCGGTTGTTCCAACTTTCAGCGCGGTCGCAAATGGGCTCATGTTCGAATCGCCGATGAGCAAATGCAGCCGCCGATACTTGCGATAATCGGCGAGCGGTTCGTCGCGCGCATTGATGATGGCGCGGTTGAATTGCACCCATTGATAAATGTCGTTCACAATGTGATCGGCGCGCTGGCTCAATTGAAAATCGACATGCGTCTCGGCATGCGGCACTTCGAAGTCGAAGGCTAGCGGGTTCGCCTGTCCCACTCTTCCGGCGCCGGTAAAAATTTGTCGCGTCGCCAGAAACGAAAGCAAAGTACCGAGGATCGGCGGCGTAAATTGCGCTTCGCGCTTCATGACGTAGTTCTCGTGGCAGCCAAACGTCGCTCCGGTCAGATGATCGACATTGTTCTTGATGAACGACACGCGATCGGTCGCGCCGAGTTTCTCGAGCGCGAATTGCAACAATTGATCGCCGGCCACGTCGTAAGTCACCACGTCCTTCAAATGCAAACATTCCGGGGACGCGTATTCGATGTGGCCCATGTCGAGATAAAGGCGGCCACCGTTTAAAAGAAAACCGCCGTTGCCCGGCGGCTCTTCGTAATCGCGGTAGTGCAAATCGATCGCGCCGGCCTCCGCTTTGCGGAAGAGAAAATTCTTCACCTTCACCGGCCAGCCATCGGAATTGCCGTGCGAATCTTCCGGGCCGACCAGGCAGCCATATTCGGTTTCGAGGCCGACGATGCGATCCATGTCGGCGGACGTTCCGCGAAGATCGCGCCCGAGACAACCGCTATTCAGCACGGCGCTTGCTTTTTCCCTGCCGATGGAAAAGCCGGCGCTTCCAAGATCGACATATTCCTGGTGGAACATCACGCCGCGCACCTTTTCATTGCTCGCGGTGTTGATCGCGATCTTGCACGCCGTCATGGCGCTCACAGCCGCATTCGAGAAATCGCCGACTTACGACGAGCCCGCGCATCTTACTGCCGGATACAGTTACTGGCTGAAAAACGATTTCCGACTCGATCCCGAGAATGGAAATCTTCCGCAGCGCTGGGCGGCATTGCCGCTTTTGCTAAGCCGTCCGAAGTTTATTTCGCTCGAAAATGAAGCGTGGCGCTGGGCTTCGGAAGGTTTGACTGCGCGGCAATTTTTCTACGAACGCGGCAACGATTCCGACGCGATGTTGCGGCAGGGCCGCATCATGATTGCAATCATCAGCGCCGCGCTCTGTTTGTTAATTTACCGCTGCTCGCGCGAATTATTTGGTCCGCTCGGTGGTTTGCTGTCCGAAGTGCTGGCGGCTTTCGATCCCACCATGCTGGCGCATGGTGCGCTCGTCACTTCAGACATTGCGGTCACATTTTTTTTCCTGGCAGCGGTTTGGAGTGTTTGGCGAATGCTCGAATGCTTGACGATTGCAAGATTCGGCCTAGCCGCCGCCAGTTTGTCCGGGCTGTTTCTGGCCAAGTTTTCGGGGCCGCTCATTCTTCCCGTTATGTCGATCTTGTGCGCGCTGAAAGTTTTCTCGCCCGAACCGATCGCGATTCGCGCTGGGCGATGGCAACGCGTCATCAAGAGTAAACGCGAAAAGGCCGGAGCTATCATCGCTTCCCTCACCTTGCTTGGCGTGATGGTTTTCTTCGCCATCTGGGCGGCGTTCGCTTTGCGCTTCGAGGCCACGCGAGAAAAGTTTACGCAAGAGATTTTGAACCAGCGCTGGGATTTGACGCTGGCGCCGCGTGATCCGGCAGAACGCGCGATCGCGTTTGCGCGCGCGCATCATCTACTTCCGGAAGCTTATTTGTACGGCCTGGCTTTTGTGCACGCGCACTCCGGCGATCGCCCCGCGTTCCTGGACGGGGAATGGAGTCTCGTCGGGTTCCGCACATTTTTTCTGCGCGCCTTTCTTTACAAAACGCCGATCGCGTTGCTTGCGCTTTGCGTGATTTCATTTGGCGTTGCGATGAAGCGATGGAGCCGGCATCCGTCGCTAAGATCGACATATCACTTTGCAAGCAGCGATTGGCTGCTGCGGTTTTCTCCTTTTTGGACGCTCGGTTTCATTTACACAACGTGCGCGTTGGCGAGTCATCTCAATCTCGGCCAGCGCCATCTTCTGCCGATTTATCCGCTGCTGTTTATTGGTTGCGGTGCGTGCGCCCATTTTTTTCGAGATGGCAAACGCTTTCTCGGAGCGAGCGCGGTTGCGCTTCTCTTGCTCTGGCAAAGCGCTGAATCCATCGCGGTGCGGCCAAATTATCTGGCCTATTTTAATCAATTGGCCGGCGGACCGACCCATGGCAGCGAGCATTTGGTCGATAGCTCTCTCGATTGGGGCCAGGATTTGCCGGCGCTTAAAAGCTGGCTCGACGAACAAGCGCCGGCCATTGGTCACCGGCAAATTTATCTGGCGTATTTCGGCAGCGCACTTCCCGCTTGGTACGGCATTCACGCGGCGGCGCTTCCGCGCGATCCGTCTGCCAAACCATCCATTGGTTTCGGCGGGGGAATTTATTGCATCAGCGCGACGGACCTTCGGCAGGTTTATTCCGTCGCGATGGGCCAGTGGGCGCGGTCTTACGAGCAGATCTACCAAAACACGCTTGCGGAAATGGCGCACCGTCGCAACAGCAGCGAAGTAATGCGCGCAGACTTTGTCGACGATGGTTGGAACGAAAAGGTGAAAACATTCGAAGCACTGCGCTTTGCGCGTCTTTGCGCCTTTTTGCGGAAACGGGAACCAGTCGCGAAGGTCGGTTACTCCATTTTTGTCTACTCGTTGAGCAACCAAGATGTCGATCTTGCGCTCTACGGGCCTCCGGCGGAGCTGGCGGAGGCGATCACGGTGATTTCGAAATAGGTGCGACAGAAGCTTGAAAAGACCGGAAAAACTTCCAAAATGCGCCTGCGATGAGAGACTTAGGAGTGCGCAGCCCTTCGGTCAAGACTGGCGGCATCGTTTATTTCGCGCGCATGTTGGACAAGATCCGGCAGCACGCCAAAGGTCAGCTTCCGGCTGAGTATCAGCAGAATCTCGGGCGCGGTTTCGATGAGTTTTGCACGAAGTTTTTAGCCGTGAACTATCACGACGTGGTCGAACAAGTGGCCAAGGGCGCTTCGGACCAGGAAATCTTGCAATGGTGTTTCGGATCGGGACGTCAGCCAAGCGAAGACGAGATTTATGTTTGGAACGAGTTTATGCGCAAACGCGGTTGGAACGACGAAATTTCCGATGTGCTCAAGCGCCGCAAGAAAGAAGCGGGCATGGCGGGCCGCTCGGAGATCGAAACGATGTTCGCGTTTATCGACGCAGACGAGGGCCGTTCGCGCTAGCGCCCGCCCGCTTCGATATGTCGATCTTGCGGCGGTGGCGGTGGCTGCATTCGATAATCGATAAATTTCCAGACGGCGGCCACAGTTAGAATCACGACGAGAGTTGCGAGGATCATTCGCACGCGTGTCGGCGGCGAAGGACGGCCGCG
Source organism: Verrucomicrobiota bacterium (assembly GCA_041167045.1). Classification (GTDB taxonomy): domain Bacteria; phylum Verrucomicrobiota; class Verrucomicrobiia; order Chthoniobacterales; family UBA10450; genus CATPCN01. Next base: position 63,732 of record JBEEGW010000005.1, on the reverse strand, counting down.
CTTCGTTTCCATTCGCGCGCTATTCGGAGAGCGTGTCGATTCTTTCCGCCAGCGCAAAATCGAGATCGGTCAGACCGCCTTTGCTGTGCGTCGAGAGAACGAGCCGCACTTTATTAAAGCGAATGTCGATGTCGGGATGATGTTCCTCGTCCTGCGCAACCTCCGCGACGGCATTCACGAAGTCGATCGAATCGGAGAAATCGTCGAACTCGAACGTGCGCTCGATGTGTTTTTTCTCCAGCTCCCATTCCGGAATCTTCTTCAGGCGGGTTTTCAGCTCATCCCCTTTCATCAAGTCAGCCATAACGGGGAACGAGTAACACCCCAAAATGCTTTTGCAAATAAGGAATCGCGGGGGCTGCGCATCGCTAGTGCCCGAGGATTTTTCGGAGATTTTTTGCGGAATCGAAAACGTCCTCGGCACAACGACGCGCTTCTTTGGAAAATCGCGGCCAATCCGTCAGGACTTCTTCCACCGCGGCGGTCGCTTCATCTGCATTCCGGACAAAACGAAATCCGCTCTTTCGCGGCAAATATCGCGCCGCTCCCGTGTCTTCAGTGATCACCGGTCGCCCCATCGCGAGAAAAGCGGCCGCCCGATCGCTTAGCCAACCGGTCTGCCACCGTACATCGACGCCTTTGATGGCGGTGAATTCGGCGAGCGCGTTCTGAATGTAACGACGATACGCGGCGGGTGTTCGCACAACTCTATGCGGATTGACTACGCGCCAGCCATGACTCTCAAGTCGCGCGATCTCCGGATCGTTTGCATTGAGATTCATGGCCAGCTCGAACCGCGCTTGCGGCACACGGCTCGGAAGATCGACATAAGGTTCGAAGGCCAACTTCTTCGAAAGATCGGGAAACTCGCCATTCACTTCCACGCTGCCGCCCCAATACCATTGCCCGATCGTCGTGAATTTCGGAGTGCGCGGCCGCGCTCGTCGCTTCAGCAATCGTGTGTCGACCAAAGGAAAAAATGTTCGCCACGGCAATTGCGAGTGCGGCAATTGGCAATCCGCGCCACGCACATTCAACCCGATCGTCCAAAACTCCTGGTGATGCGATTGGCCCATTTCCATCTTCGTCATCCAATAAAAAATTTCGCTCGGATCGAGATCGCAAAAAATTCTGCGCTCGAATTGAAGGAGAAATGGCGGATGCAAAGAATAACTCAGATTGAGCAGCGTGTTCGGACCGGCTAAGCGCTCGAGCAACTCGTACTTCGAAGTTCCGATGCAGCGCATGGCATCGAGGTCGTGCGAATCGCTCGCCGGTTTCTGATAAAGCAAACAATAACGTCCGGCGAGTCCATGCTCGCGCATGCGCCGCTGAAAATTGTCGATCTTGTACTTGTCGATCTTGCCATTGTTTGTCGCCGGCAAAAGCTCCAGCCAGATCGCGTCGAGCTTCAATCGCTGCAATCCAAGCATCCATTGCAGCGGCACAGAAAAATTGCCGCCGCCTTCCGGATATTTTGCAGCAAACCCGCAGCCGAGGAAAACGGTCACACAAAAGTAAATACCGAAATGAAAGCCGAACCACAACCGCGGGGCGCAGTCACTCGCCTTGGCGACGCCCTTAGACTGGCTACTTTAATGGCGTGGGCTTCATCTTCACCTTCATCGGGACGATGGTCGTGCTCGATGCGCTTTGTTGGTGGGCGCTGGCGCGGCTCGCTCAAGTCCAGTCCGGACGCATCCTGCTCGCCTTTTTCATGGCGACGCAAATTATCGGATTAATGTGGCTAATCAGCGGCCGTCTCCTGCAAACAGGCTGGGATCGTTGGCTGCCCAACTTCGCCGTCTCCGCCATATTCATCTGGCATTTCGTAGGCCTCAGCCTGTTTGTTCTCTTCGCGCTCGGCTGGCTGCCGGGTTTGGTAATTCAGAAAATCGTGAAGTCGAACCCGCAACGCCCGGCCGTGGCGTTGCGACAAGATCGACATGCCTGGAGCCGGCGAGAATTCCTTGGTTTCGCCGGGGCAATCGCGCCGCCGTTACTGACACTGAGTTTGAGCGGTGTGGCTTTAAGCCAGCTGAACACGTTCCGCGTTCGCCGTTTCATTCTGCCGATTCCGAATCTTCCTGTCGATCTTGATGGACTAACCATCGCCCAAGTGAGCGATATGCATGTCGGCCGATTCACGCACGGGCGCGTTCTGGAAGAAATGGTGCGCACGGTCAACGACCTGCGGGCGGACCTTGTACTTTTGACCGGCGACTTGATCAACGACGCCCTGGCCGATCTCGATTACGGGCTCGAGCTGGCCGCTCGCATGCAAGGCCGGTTCGGATTGTATTTGATCGAAGGCAATCACGACCTGATCGAAAATGCAGAAAAATTCGAGCGCCGAGTCAAAGCTTCGAGTATCCCGTTTCTGCTGGACGAATCGGTGATTGTCGATGTTCGCGGCGCGCGCATTCAATTACTTGGTTTGAGCTGGACGCGCGCGCATGAAAATCGCGACCAGGCCATTGCGCAATCAGTCAACCGGCTTCTGGAGCAGCGCGCCGAAAATGTTTTTCCAATTCTACTGGCGCATCACCCGCATGCCTTTGATGCCGCGGCCGCAGCGCAGATGCCTCTCGTTCTTTCCGGCCACACGCACGGCGGCCAATTGATGTTGAACGAACAACTCGGCTTCGGCCCGGCCATGTTTCGTTATTGGTCGGGCCTGTACGAACGCGGCCAAAGCAAACTCATTGTCTCAAACGGCGTCGGCAACTGGTTCCCGCTGCGGCTCAATGCGCCGGCCGAGATCATTCACATCACGCTGCGGCGCTCTTGATTTGACGCCCCCGGCTTCCTCCGCAAATTAGCTGCTCTTTAGCGCCCGTAGCTCAACTGGATAGAGCATCTGACTACGGATCAGAAGGTTTGAAGTTCGAATCTTCACGGGCGCGTTAGATCGACATATCGCTTTTTTCCGCGACCGCGAACAAGGCGACGCCAAAGGGCAGCGACATTTTTCTGAGCAAGCCCAGCTCGATCGACATGGTTTTCGAAAAAAGGCGATCGGTGAGCGAAGGCGTCGCGCCGACTTCTGGAAAATCGCGACCCATTTTTGATCCGCCCAAAGTGCGTGCGAGAACCGCGAGGGGAAAAAGCAACGTCGTCCAATAGGTGAGACGTCGAATCGCGAAACCGTTTTCGAGCAGCAACGCGCGCACTTCATTTTTTCGGAATCGTCGGGCGGTCATGACCGCGTCGTCGTGCGCGCTGTGCAGAAAACGAAATGCCGGAAGAATCGCGAACAACAATCCGCCCGGACGCAAAACGCGATGCAGTTCGCGCATAGCGCCGGCCACGTCCTTCACCCATTCATGATAAAGAACGCTGGAGCAAATAACGGCGTCGAACGAACTGTCCGCGAAGGGCAACGCACAGATGTCGGCTTGGCGAACATTTTCGAGGCCGCGCTCTTTACATAACGCGATCGCCTCGGGCGCAAGATCGACACCAACGTTTTGCTCCGGGTTTCCGAGCCGTTTTAAAATTGCGCCCGTGCCGCAACCGGCATCGAGAATTGTTTTTTCATGCCAATCGGGCAGTTCACGCTCGAGCGCATCGAAGATGAGTCGATGGAGCGCGCGATACCACCAGTGCGTTTCTTCAACGCGAAACATGACTGCATATTCGGCCGAATGCATGAAGTCGTTTGTTCCGGCTTTGAAAAAAAGCGCGCGCGCTACCGTTCGTCCCGCGTGATCGAGCGCACGATGTATTGCGGCGTGCCGGTTTGATCGAGATAAAGCCGCCCGAGATATTCGCCCACCAGCCCGAGAATCATGAGTTGAATTCCGGAAAAGAAAACGATGCATCCCAGCACGGTGGGAATACCGAGCGTGAGATCGGGCGTGATCCACACCTTGTCGATAAAAATAAAAGCCAGCGCGAGAATACTCAGGCAGGAGACAAGCAGCCCGACATAAACAGAAAGACGCAGCGGTTTGATGGAAAAATTCAGGAACATGTTCAGCCACAAGCCGAGGAGCTTTCGGAACGTGTAACGCGATGGTCCGGTGGTGTTGGCGCGATGTTGCACGCGAATCTGTCCGATCCGGCGCGTCGTACGATAAATCAGTCCGTCGGCGTAAGGATACGGTCCACGATATTTGATGACTTCGTTCACGAGGAAACGGTTCATCACTTTGAAGCTGGAGAGATAAAGTTCTTTCGGTTTTCCGAGCATCAAGGTCGCGATGCGATCGTTGAATCGGCTGCCGGCGTTGCGAAACCACGAATGTTGCTTCTCAATGTAATGCCCGTAAACCACGTCGTAATTTCTCTGCTTCAGCTCTTCCAGCATCCGCACAACTTCTTCCGCTGGATGTTGGCCATCGTCATCCAGCACCGCGACGAATTCGCCGCGAGCCTGACTTAATCCGGCCAACACGGCGCTATGTTCGCCAAAGTTTCGGCTAAGCTGAAGCAGCGTGACGACGCCACGCGATTCGGCAACGAGTTTTGTGCAAACGTTTTCACTGTCATCCTCCGAGCCGTCGTTCACCAGAATGATCTCAAAACGGCGCGATGCGAGCACGCGCTGAATGTCTTCGACCACGGCGCGAATGGTCTGGCTGCCGTTGTAAACGGGAATGACCAGCGACAATTCGGGCGCGTTTTCTGTCGGTTGTTGATCGGTGTTCATCAGCGCGTTTGCTGCTTGCGACGTCGGATGTTCGTAAAAAAATGCCGAATGTTATAGAAAATTCTTATGTCGATCCTAGAATCCGCCGTGGCTTTTGACGGCAAAATCTTTTCCGGATCGAATGTCCTGATCACGGGCGGTCTCGGTTTCATCGGCTCGGCCCTCGCGCGTCGGCTTGTCGATCTTGGCGCGAAGGTCACCCTGGTCGACAGCATGATCCCGGAGTACGGCGGAAACATTTTTAACATTCACGACATTCGCGACCGCGTCACTGTCGATCTTTCCGACGTGCGCGATGCGGCAGCGATGGCCTCGTTGATTAAAGGCCGCGACTTTCTTTTCAATCTCGCCGGCCAGACCAGTCATCTCGATTCCATGACCGATCCGCTGACTGACCTAAACATTAACACCGCTGCGCAATTGTCGATCTTGGAAGCTTGCCGGCTGCATAACGCGGGCGTGAAAATCGTTTTTGCAAGCACGCGCCAAATTTACGGGCGCCCGCAATATCTTCCGGTCGACGAGAAGCATCCGCTTAATCCGGTGGATGTGAACGGGATTAATAAATTGGCGGGCGAATGGTATCACCTGCTTTACAACAACGTTCATAAAATTCGCGCGTGCGCTTTGCGCTTAACGAACACTTACGGCACGGGCATGCGGGTGAAGGATGCGCGCCAAACTTTTCTGGGCATTTGGATTCGTCAGTTGATCGACGGCGCGCCGATTCAGGTTTTCGGCAATGGCGAACAGCGCCGCGACTTTAATTTTATCGACGATGTCGTGGAAGCGTTTCTCCTCGCCGCCGCGCGCTCCGAGTCGGAAGGGCAGGTCTTCAACCTGGGACACAGCGAGCAGATCAGCTTGAAAGAACTCGCCGCGTTGCTTGTGCAATTAAACGGCGCGGGCTGCCACGAGCTTGTTCCGTTTCCAAGCGATCGTGAAGCGATCGACATCGGCGATTACTACGGCGACTTCCGCAAGATCGACAATGCGCTCGGTTGGTCGCCAAAAGTTTCCCTGCAAGACGGGCTCACGCGAACGCTTGCGTATTATAAACAGCACCGCGCTCACTACTGGGATTCGTCGCGATGATTCGAATGAATGATTTCGTGGCGGAACCGCCCGAATTGCAGCAAGCAGAATCGACTGCGGTGCAACGCGTCCTCCGCTCCGGCTCCTACATTCTCGGAAAGGAAGTGGAACAATTCGAGGACGCGTGGGCGAAATTTTGCGGCGCGCAGTTCTGCGTCGGCGTGGCCAACGGCATGGAAGCGCTCGAGCTCGGCATGCGCGCGCTGGATATCGGACCGGGCGACGAAGTCATCACCACGCCCATGACGGCGATCGCGAGCGTTTTGGCCATCATTCATGCCGGAGCAACACCCGTCCTTGCTGATGTCGATCTTGGGTCCGCATTGCTCGCGCGCGAGAGTGTGGGGCGTTGTCTCAGCGCGAAAACCAAAGCGGTTTTGCTGGTTCATTTGTATGGGCAGTGTCGCGAAATGAAAAGCTGGGTGACTTTTTGCGAACAGAGAAAAATTCATTTGCTCGAAGATTGCGCTCAAGCGCACGGAGCGATCTGCGATTCGAAACATGCCGGCACCTTCGGGACGTGGGGCGCGTTTAGTTTTTATCCGACTAAAAATCTCGGCGCCAAAGGCGACGCGGGCGCGATCGTGACCAACTCAGAGACAATCGCGACTCGGCTAAAAACGTTGCGCAACTGCGGCACAGTCAAACGCTATGAACATGGCGAGCTAGGCTTGAATAGCCGGCTCGATGAACTGCAGGCCGCAATTCTTTCGGCGCGTCTCGATTGGCTGGAGCGCTTCAATGCGCGCCGACAAGCCATCGCGAAAAGGTATTTTGCGGAGTTAAAAAATCGACGTATGCAGTTGCTCTCCGCGCCGATTACTCCTGAAAATCACGTCTATCATTTGTTCGTGGTGCGGTGCGGCGAGCGCGACCGCCCTGCCGATTTTCTGAAGCAACGCGGCATCGAAACATTGATTCACTATCCAATCCCGGCACATCGACAGGAATGTGGTCGCGATTTGCGCACCGATCCGCGCGGGTTGCCTCATTCCGAACTGCATGCCGCGCAATGCCTCTCTCTTCCCTGTCATCCGCAATTGCGCGATGACGACGTCGCAGCAATTATCGCCGCGATCAATGCGTTTTGATCGCCGATTTTTGGAATACGATTAGCGCAAGAAGAACCACCAGCGCAATACTCGCTGCGCCCAGGCCGATCATTAGACTTCTTGGGGCATAACGAAACACGATCGTGCTTTCGCCGGCCGGTGCGACCACGCCGCGAATCGCATGATCGACATGCAGAATCGGAACACTCTTACCGTTGAGAATGGCCTGCCACCCTTTGTCCCAACGATCGCTCAGCACAATTAGCCCAGGAGTCTGCATCTTCGCGCGAACCGTGATGCGCTGCGGATTTTCGTGCTCGATCTTCGCCTCACCTTTAGTGAGCGTGGGGAGATCGATGGCTTCCTCTACATAAGCAGTCTCGCGCGGATCAAAGCCCGCTGAGCTAAGTTTAGCTATGCGCGCCTGGTAATCGGATTCCATCTCGACCGCGAGCGGAACAAAGATACGCGGCAATGCCGCTGGATTAACGAGGACAAAATAGTCAGTGGTTCGAGCAGACATCGGCGCACCTGCTGGCGCGGTGCTGTTCGCGTATACAAGATAGCGAACTCCCAAAAGATCGAGGACAGGCGGCAGTCTCACCGTGTCAGGCAACGCCATGGAAAGGATGCGCGGCGTGAACGATTGCACCGCAGCGTAATCCAACTTGATCGTGTTTGGCGCGGCCGCGATGTCCATCAGATCGACCAATCGCGCCGGATCGACCCCGTCATAACCGCGCACGTCGAGTAGCTCTTTGGTTTGCAGAAGATTCGCCGGCAAACATCCATAGGGGAGCACACGACCAGGCGGTGACTGAGCTATCCGGTCCAGCGCGGGAACGGCTGGATAATACAAACGCGGATCGCATTGCGCGGTTCTGCCATAGCCAAACAAAAGTAATTCGGCCGCTAGCACTATTCCCAGTGCAGGCGCAATCCAGCGCGGAAAAGTTCGCTTTAACCAGAGCCATGTCCAAAAAACCAGCGCCCCGATGCAGCAAACTGCTCCGCTAACGTACATCGACATAAACCAACGTTGCACTCGCTGAACTCCACCCATGTTCTCGACCCAGCCGATTGAATGTCCTTGACTAATCGCTCGAGGAAGCGCGACAGCGATTGGTTGTGGCAGAACGAATGCGCGAAAGATGCACCATCCTGCCAGAGCTAGCAAAGTAACGACCGGAATAAGATACCATCGGCGCCACTGGAGCTGACCTTTCCAAATTGCTTCCAGTCCGATCGCAGCCAGAGCTAGAATGCAGAATGAAGTAGCGAAAACAAAGCGATTATGAGACATCAAGTTGAGTCCCGGCAACCGAAGCAGTTGCACCAAGCCGGGAACATTAATCGACCAAGCCAGACCTAGAAAGCCAATCGCTACGAGAAACATCGAGGTTGACCGATGCCTTCGGCTAGCAAAGCCCAGTGGAGCTATCGCCAGTGAAGCAAATAACCCCGCGAAACCTGCGGCTGGACTCTCCGGTAAGTTAGCTTCCTTTGCTGGAAGCATGGCAAAGCTATCCTTCTCCATGGTGCCATAGAAGTGTGGTAGCACCAGTTGCGGTAAGGCAGTCAAGCCGATCGGCGGACGCTCCTCATGCCCTGCGCTTCGGCTGCTAACGCGCGATCCTGTTTTAGCATACTCTAATGCGGGAAGAAGTTCGGGACTGGCCAGCATCAGGCCTAGTATCCACGCCAGAGCTAGTAGTGCGCCTTTGCGCGGAATTAGAGAATAGAACGACTCATCTTGCCGGATTACAAATAATCGCCAAGCACCAAACAATCCCGAAACGAGCAAAATCTGACCAGCTACATCCAGGTGTCCGGCTACAAGAACAAGAGCGCTCGTCACAGCCATGCCTACAACCGACCAACGACTTTGGTTTCGAATAACGTTCTCTACCGCGAGAAGTAACCAAGGTAACCAAACGATTGGATAGCTTAAAGAGTAACCCTGCCAAAAAACAAAGAAGCCGGTTATCGGATAACACCAAGCGGCGATCGTAGCTGGCCAGACGCCTACTTCGAGAACCTTGCGCGCAAAGCCGTACATTCCGAACCCACTTACGCAAGCGGCTAGAAGTCCAATCCACGGCAATACACGCGGCGAGCGAACCAATGCGCCGAGAAGTGCAAAGGGCGACAAGATCGACATGCTCGGCACACCAGTGTATTGATAAGGATTCCAGAGGGGCAATCGGCCCGCCCGCAGCTCTGCATTCCGAAAAAGCCGGTTCGGCTCGTCCTCAAAGACAGGATCGCCAAGAAATTCGTTGTGAGGCTGAGTTATTCTCTCGCCAGGCTTGGATGGAATGTAGGTCCCCGGCGTTGTCAGTATATCCAAAGGCAGCAGAATTTTTGCGCCGACAAAAGAAGCGCCATGCAGGATGAGCTGGCCCGCCAGAATTCCAGCGAAAACAACAGCTAGCCGGCGGATCGCCCCTGCTTCACGCATGCGGACTAATTGAAATAGGGCCGAAGTTTGTCGTAACGTTTGTCGCCGATTCCTTTGACCTTGCGCAAATCATCTGCGCTTTTGAATGGGCGATCAGCTATAATCCGATCGGCGATGACTGATCCCACACCCGGCAGAGCATCCAGTTGTTCTTTGCTAGCTGTGTTTATGTCGATCTTGTTTTCGGGCGCGGATGAAGGCGAAGAAGAAGTCGTTGCTACGGCGGCTGCAATGGGTGTCGGGCTCGGAGCCGCTTGTTGCGGGTGGAAAAATTCTTCAAAAGCATCCGCGTCGCTTTTTGTTTGCGGTTTGGCCGCTCGCACACTTAGCCGACCGGAGTTCACCCCCCAACCTCCGACCTTTTCTTCTTTGGCCGTATGCTCAAGTCGTTCCAGCTTCTCCCATTCACGTTCGGGGTTGTTCAATCCTTCCGGCTTCGCGCTTGCACCGTGCAATCGCGCCAATCCGTTACGCACCAAATCTTCGCTCAAGTCGCCCGTGCTGGTTTGCACGAAAGCATAAAAGCGCTCGAGGCGGCTCCGCCCCAGCGCATCCTGGTAACAAGTTCTCACCACAAACGGCTGCGATAATTTTTCGCGCGCGAACTCCTTGGCTGCTTCACCGACCTTCATTGTTTGCGGCACCGTGATTCCAAAATATTTCGCCTGCTCATCCAGGCGCGGTCCGAGACCGCGATCGGTTTCAGGCGCGTCGACAAAGTAGAGCCGAAAAATAGTTTCCTTGCGGCCCACGCGAACATGGAAGCTATCGCCATCGTCCGATGGATTTTTGATGTAGCGGCAATCCTTCAGCGTCACCCACGGCTGACGCGCTTGCGCTGTAAAAATAAAAGCGAAACATGAAACCGAAATTAAGATCGCGCGCCTAACGAGTCGTTCCATGGGTCTCCACTTCAAATTGACTCATCAGTTTGAACGTTTCATAGCGTTCGGCAATCTCCTTCATCGTTAAAGTTCGCAGCCGCTCCAAGCTGAATGCTTCCACGTTGAAGCTCGCCACCACGCTGCCATAAATCACCGCCTTGCGCAGATCACTGAAGTGCACCTGCTTCACCGCGCCAGCGAGATAGCCGGCCATACCGCCGGCGAAACTGTCCCCTGCCCCGGTCGGATCGTGAATGTCTTCCAGCGGATAAGCGCCGCAGCTGAAAAATTCATTCTCGCCGAAAAGTAACGCGCCGTGCTCGCCTTTTTTGATTGCGACAAATTTCGGGCCGAAGCTTTGAATTCGTCGCCCGGCTTTAATCAAGCTTGTCTCTTTCGTCATCTGCCGCGCCTCGCTGTCATTCAGAATAAGAAGATCGACATGCGGCAGGAGCGCGTCGAGATCTTTGCGCGTCGTTTCGATCCAAAGGTCCATCGTGTCCGCGATCACGAAACGCGGCCGCTCCATTTGATTGAGCACGTGCGATTGCAGGGAGGGCGCGATGTTGGCCAGCAAAACGAAATCGCTCTCGCGATACGATTCCGGCAACGTCGGTTTGAAATGCTCGAAAACATTCAGCGCGACTGAGCGCGTTTCGCGGCTGTTCAAGTCCCACGAATATTCGCCCGACCAACGAAATGTTTTTCCGTGCACGCGTTGCACGCCTTCACTGTCGATCTTGCGGTTTTTCCAAAACTCGAACTCCGATTCAGGAAAATCATCCCCAACCACGCCGACTAATTTCACCGGCGAGAAAAAACTCGCGCTCAACGCCGCGTAAGAAGCCGAGCCGCCTAACAAGTCGGAATGTTCTTCGACCGGCGTTTTAACCGTGTCGAGCGCGATGGAACCGACGATCAGGAGAGACATCCAGAAATCAGAGGTCAGCGATCAGCAACTTTTTGCAAGCGCGCGCGTATTCCGAAATGTGCTCGGCTTTGAGCAAACCGGAAACAATCACCACGCGCCGTGCGCCCGCCGCGATTACCTGCGCGAGATTGTCGAACTTGATTCCACCGATGCAAAAGATGGGGAGCGTAAGATCGACATGTACCTGTTCGATGTCGCGTAATCCAATCGGTTTGTAATCGGGCTTGGTCGGCGTGGCAAAGAGTGGACCGAACCCGATGTAGTCCGCGCCTTCGTGTTGGGCCGCGCGCGCTTGCTCCAAACTGTGTGTCGATTTGCCGACAATGATGGGACGACCGACTTTTCCGCGCACGACGTCAATCGGGTCGTCATCCTGACCGACGTGCACGCCTTCTACTGGGACTTTCGCCGCGATCTCCGCGTGATCATTCACAATCAGCGGAACGGAAGATCGAGAAGTGATTTTGTGCAATTCGCCCGCAAGATCGACAAGTTCCTGCAGCGTCTGGCGTTTCCCGCGCAGTTGGATAAGATCGACATCTCCTTCGATCATCGCTTGCGCCACGCGCGGAGCTTCTGCCATCTCCACGTAATTTAAATCAAGAATGCCGTAGAGCCGGCAATCGCATAGCTGGCGCAAGGTTTTATTCGTGCAGCCGCGCCGGCATCGCTTTGATCTCGAAATTTTCCGAGGCCATCACGCGATCGACAAACCCGGTGTCGTATTTTCCAGCCCGGAAGTCGGCGTTGCGCATGATCGCGCTGTGAAACGGCACGGTCGTCTTGATTCCGGTGATGTAATATTCTTCCAGCGCGCGCCGCATGCGATCGATCGCCGATGAGCGTGTCGCGCCAATGGTGATGAGTTTCGCAATCATCGAATCGTAATAGGGCGGGACGACGTAGCCGGTGTAAGCGTGCGAATCGATGCGCACGCCGCGACCGCCTGGCGCATAATAAAATGCGATGCGGCCGGGTGACGGTTGGAAATTTTTCTCCGGATCTTCCGCATTGATGCGGCATTGAATGGCGTGGGAGCGTGGCCGCGCGTTCGCGACGTGCGGCGAAAGCTTTTCACCGGCCGCGATGCGAATTTGTTCCTTCACCAGGTCGCATCCATAAACTTCTTCCGTGATGGTGTGTTCGACTTGGATGCGCGTGTTCATCTCGATGAAATAGAAATGCTGCTTCTCATCGACCAGAAATTCGATCGTGCCGGCATTCTGATAACCAACGGTGCGCGCGAGCTTGACCGCGGCGTTGCCCATTTTTTTTCGCAAACCGGCCGTCATGAGCGGCGAGGGACATTCCTCGATCACTTTTTGATTGCGCCGTTGAATGGAACAATCGCGTTCGCCGAGATGCACGACGTGACCGTGCGAGTCGGCCATGATTTGAAATTCGATGTGATGGGGATTGACGATGAGCTTCTCGAGATAAACGGCCGCGTTCGAAAAAGCTTTCTCCGCTTCGTGACTGGCACTGTGGAAGGCGGCACGAAAACTAGCCTCGTTGTGCACCGCGCGCATGCCCCGTCCGCCGCCGCCGGCCACTGCTTTAATCATGATCGGGTAGCCGATCTTCTTCGCGACCTTGAGCGCTTCCTCTTCCGTTTCCACGATGCCGTCGCTTCCGGGTGTGATCGGAATGCCGGCTTTGCGCGCAAACATGCGTGCCGAATTTTTGTCGCCCATCGCGTGCATGGCGGTGGAAGGTGGGCCGATGAATTTTATTTTGCAGCTCTCGCAAACTTCTGCGAAGTGCGCGTTCTCGGCGAGGAATCCGTAGCCGGGATGAATGGCATCGACGTCCCCCACCTCTGCCGCGCTCATGATGCGGTCGATTTTTAAATAACTTTCCGTGCTCGGCGCAGCGCCGATGCAAATCGCTTCGTCGGCGAGCTGCACGTGGAGCGAATCGACATCCGCTTCCGAGTAAACGGCGAGTGTACGAATGCCGAGTTCTTTGCACGCGCGAATGATGCGCAGCGCGATCTCGCCGCGATTTGCGATCAAAACCTTGTCGAACATTTGGTAGGGCGTGATCGCCGGACGCGCCGATCTATGCCGTCAAATCAGCGGACGCGGAAGAGCACCTGGCCGAATTGCACCGGCTTCCCATTTTCCGCCACCACTTCGGCGATGGCGCCGCTCGTTTCCGCTTTGATTTCGTTCATCACTTTCATCGCCTCGATAATGCAGACCACCGTTTCTGCGTTCACTTCCTTGCCTACATCGACAAAGGCCGGCGCATCCGGCGAACCGGCGCGATAAAAAGTGCCGACCATCGGCGACACAATGTCTTTGAGCGACGCGGCGTCAGCGGCTTTCTCGGCCGCGGCCGCGGTTTCGGCCGGAGTCGTTGTCGATGCTGGCGCGGCGGCCGGCGTCGAAACCACGATGGGCGCCGGCAAATTCGGAAGCTCGCCCGCACCTTTTTGCAGCTTCAAACGGAAGCCGTCCTTTTCCATTTCGAAAACGGACAGATCGTTTTGCTGCATCAAATCGATGATGGCTTTGATGTCTTTAAGTTCCAAGGCGAGCGGCTCCGTGGTGGAAGTTGCGGCGATTACGTAAGTCGCTTTTCCCAGCGAGGTCAAGTCGGCGAATCAAATCAAGATCGACATGAGTTTTCCGAAGCGCTCGGGTAGGTTCGCGCGGTGAACAAATCCACGAGATTTTCGCGAACATTCACGATCGTCGACGAGACTGACGATTACGTGGTGGTCGATAAGCCGCCGTTTCTTTTGATTCATCCGACGAAACCGAACGGCGCGCCGACGTTGTGGAAAGAGCTGCGCGGATTGCTCGCGTTCGAAATCGCCAATGGCGGACAAGTTTCGATCGTGAATCGACTCGACCGCGAGACAAGTGGGCTCGTGCTGGTGGCGAAAACGGCGAGCGCGGCGAGAAGATTCGGATTGGCCATGCAAGCGCAACGAATCGAAAAAGAATATCTGGCAATCGTTTGGGGTTGGCCGGAATGGGAAAGAAAAATGGTGGATGCTCCGTTAGATCGACAAGGCAAAGATCGACATAGCGCGATCTGGCTAAAGCAAACGATCCATCCAGCAGGTGCGGCGGCGGAAACGGAATTTCGTGTTGAACGTCGTTTCACAAGATCGACAGGAAAAAAGTTTGCCCTGCTGCGCGCCATTCCGCGCACGGGCCGGACGCATCAGATTCGCGTGCATGCCACGTCGCTTGGTCATCCGATCGTGGGCGACAAAATTTACGGACCGGATGAGCAGTGCTATCTGCGCTTCATCGAAACCGGCTGGACGCCCGAGCTCGAGAGCGTCCTGCTCTTGCCACGGCACGCATTGCACGCGAGCAAACTGCGCGTCGCGGATGAGCTCTCGTGGGAAAGCTCGTTACCTGTCGATCTTGCGGAATTTATCGACGAAACGTAACGCCACTATTTCAGCGCCACGCGCACGTTGGTGAAGCGAATAATCTTATCGCCCATTTTGTGCTCGGTGGCGAGGGTGAGTCCGCTGAAGTTTTGATATTTTTCCCACGTCGCGTGCATGACGGTGTCGGCTTTCGGAATGTAATCCCACGCCATGATCCTTTTCGTTTTCGGTTCGACGTAGAAAATATACTGATCGCCAGGCGTAAGGCCGACTTGGTCGAACTTCGCGTGCATCGTTTCGGCGGCGGTGCCGTCGGCGCTCTTTGGTCCTTCGTAGGAAAGATGTACGCCCGGGTCGCGCAATTTCAGCGGCGCGAGCAGCCAGTAGGAATCGTTTACCCATCTGGCGTAAGCGGCCTTGCCATCTTCGTCCTGCGTCGGTGCGGCCAGATTGACCGTGACATCTTTGCCTTTCCATTTCACTTCGTCGGTGTTGTTGACCAGGTTCCATTTGTGCTCGGCGCTGGCCAGCGTCTTGCCGTCCTGTTCAACCACAAAAGTGAATTGGATTTCACCGATGTTCGGCCAAACATCGCCGCCGCATGCCTTCGAAACATCCGCTGCCATTTGTTGCGCTTTGTCGGCCGATTCATCCGCCGATGCGATAGTCGCAAAACTCAATAGCAACGAACTCAGAACAAACGGGACCAGTTTCATATATGTCGATCTTGCCGCGAAGGCAGGCTGATTGCAATTGAATGAAGTCACAATATGGTAGCGCGCCGTTCATGAAAATTTTCCGCCGTCTTTTGCTTTGCTCAATCGTTTTCGCGCTGACCACGGCGCGCGCAACGCCCGAACGCGTCAATGCGAACGGCGATGTGATCGAACCGCCCAACCTCGAGGTTTCAACCGAGACAGCGTACCTGTTCGGAATTATCGGCAACCCAAATAGCTATGAGATCGGCGCGCAATTTGTGACGGCGCGCTGGCGCTTGGGACTGAACGATAATCCCGAGAGTTTTTTTCGCGGCTACAATCAAGTTTATTTTCTGACCATGGCTGAGCCGATTTTTCGCGGGCCCGAAAATTACTACTTCGGAATTTCGACCGGGTTCCGCTACAACTTTGTGCGGCCGGGCAGCCGTTTCACGCCTTACATTTCGGGTGGCGTTGGGCTCGGCTTTATCGACAGCCACGCCAACATTCCCGGCGCACAGGGCCAGGATTTCACGTTCAATATTTTAACGGCGGTCGGCGTTTCCTATCAAATCAACGAGCATTGGAAAGCGAACATGGGTCTGCTTTATCAACATCTCTCGAACGCGCAGCAAACCGATCCGAACCCGAGTTTGAATCTGCTCGGCCCGCAGATCGGCGTGACTTATTCCTTTTAGTGCAAACGCCAGACGAAAATGTGCTGGTCGTTAGGCGCGAATTGTTCGACCGGATCGGCAATTTTCACGGGTTAAACTTCGAGCCGAAAAAGTATCTCGATCTTATCCTGGCGCGCGGGAACAATTTCTTTCTGCCGCGCGCAAAGGCCGAGAACGATCCAATGCACAAACAGATCGTTCCTTATGCGCTCATCGTGCACGGGCAAAGCGTTCTGCATTATGTGCGCGGGAAAAAAGCAGGCGAGCAACGCCTGGTCGCGAAAGGCTCCATCGGCATCGGCGGCCACATGAACGATGCGGATGAATCGCTTTTCGCACTGGATGAAAATGCTTATCGCGCCGGCGTTGAGCGCGAGGTGAACGAGGAAATCAAGATCGACAGTTCCTTCGAAGACAAGATCGTCGCGCTTTTAAATGACGACACTACCGATGTCGGCCGCGTTCATCTGGGCATCGTCCACGTCTTTCGACTGGCCGAGCCGAAAGTGCAAAAACGCGAAGCGATGATCACGAATCTTGCATTCCTAACCGAAGAAGAATTGCGCGCGCGCCGCGATTCGCTCGAGACTTGGTCGCAGATTTGCGTCGACTCGCTTTCGCGCCTGCTCGCCTGAAATTCGTTTAGCGACCGGCGCTGACGGTCACGTTGTCAATTTCCCACTGGCCGGTCGCGCGCGAAATCGCGAGATCGATGAAACCCTGACGCCCCGGACAATTCAGGGTCGCGCGAAAAATTCCGCGCGGCTCGAAGAAGCCGGATTCGAATTTAACGTCACCGTCGATCTTGATGGGCTGAGCGGGCGAGCCGAGCTGCGTGAGCCCATTGATAATGGTTTGCTGCTGACTGGGCGGATAATCATGGCGCGCCACGCCGCTTAAATTGGCCGCAAAAAAACCGACGTCGTGCTGCAAGGCGAGACGCTCCACCACCTGCCGGGCAAACGCTCGGCCTTCGTTCTGCGCTTGCAGCTTGTGACTGTAAAGATACCAGAAACCGCCGCCGACTACGCAAACCAGAATGATCAGCACGACCAAGCCGCCTGAATCTCCTTTGTTCGATGAATTTCGTAAACGCATAATTAATATCCGAAGCCGACGCCTTTAATCACTTCGCCATCGTGAATGAGAGCGCCGTGCGATTGCATCCCGGTGTAAGCGCCAAACCGATTTCGCGCATTCACTTTGAAGTTAACCAAATATCCGCGCAGCTGCCCACCTTTTTCATCTTTCAGCTCGGCCGGCTTAGGGTCGCCGTCCCATTCGATGCGCGCGCTCGAGGCGTCGAGGAGCTGTGTGTCGAGCCATTTCATCACGATCTCTTTGTAGTTCACCGGAAACGCTCCGTAAACCGAAACCGGCGCAACGGAAGTTGGCGCCGGTGGAGGCGAAGGCGATTGCCCCGAAGCGCCGGCGGCCATGACGATGGAAGCCAGACCCAAGATCGACAATTTCCTTCTCATGAAGAATGCCGCATTAACTCGCGCGCACGCGTGACGTGCAAGATTTTTCGCGGGGCGCTTTAAGGATTGCGCGAATGCTCTTTGAAAAACTTCACGATCAGCGGCCCCACCGCCGGCGGAAAAAGATGGCCGCCCGGATGAATGAATGTCTCGACCGGGGCACCTTTTGACGAACGGTAAAGTGTGCAACCCAATCCGCACGCTTCGCCTTGATCGGAGCAGCCGTTAAGACGCCGCGCTTCGGCGATCGTTTGCTCCTGCCTTTCGAACGGCACCAGACGATCGGCCCGACCGGCGTAGTGCAGCACCGGCTTGGGCTCACTCAGTTGGAACGTCGACAAAATTATGCCTGCGCCAGGAGCGAACGCGGCGAAAACTTGCGGCCGCTTCGACCAAAGCAAATAGCTGAAGTGCCCGCCATTCGAAAATCCGGTTGCATAAATGCGGCGATCATCGACCGGATATTTTTGGCGAAGTGTGGCCAGCAGGGCATCGAAAAATTTCAGATCGCGATCGCCCAATTCACCGGGATGATGCTGCCAGCCGGGGCGGAGACCGGGTTCCGCGGCCTGGCGCAAGCTCGGCGTGGGCAAACCTTGCATGTAAACGACGAGCGCTTCCGGCCATTCATCTTGAAAATCCATTCCCTGCGCGCAGAGCTGCGCATTGCCGCCGTGCCCATGAAAGGCAAACACGACCGGCGCTTTCGTCGCGAGATTTGTTGGCGGAAAAACGAGGGCTTCACGCGCGACACCGTCGACCGTCAAATTCATCGGCACCGGTTCGCGCGCCAACGCGACCCTCGATTGCGCCGCCAACAGTGCGAGTAAAAAGAAAAGCTTCATGAACGAAGAGACCGCCGTGCGCGTTCGCGCGTTACAAAATTTATGTCGATCTTGGGTCCGAATCATACACCTTCGACCAGAATCATTTTTGTTTTGGCGGTGCGATGCCGCATCTGGCGCGGCTCGCGGTATTCTTCGCAGTGCAGCCATTCCTTTGCGCGCGCCATGCTTTCAAATTGCAAAACCACGATGCGCTTCGGCTGCCAGTCGCCTTCCAGCACTTCCGTCTTGCCGCCACGCACAATGTATTTGCCGCCGTACTTTTCCACTGTCGCGCCCGCGAGCTTTTTGTATTCCTCGTAGCCGACTGGATCGATCACTTCAATTTCGACAATGATATATGCCGCCATGATTCACGATGGATTGTGGCTGCAGCCGAAACAAGATCGACATGTTCTTTTTCGCTTCTTTTCTTTCATCGAAAAGGTCGCTAAGACTCTTGCTCATGAAACTGGCGGCCCTTGGTTTGATTGCGCTCTGTTCGATATTTTTCCTCGCGGTGAATGCTCCCGCGCAGCAAACGCCATCGCCTGCGCCGACCCCGATGGGAACACCGGCCTCTGCCGCTAATCTCGATCCGGCCGCCGCCACGCAAGCGTGGCTCGATACCGTTCCCGCCGATAAGCGAGCAAAGTCCGATGCTTATTTCGAAGGCGGCTATTGGTTGTTGCTTTGGAATTTTCTTCTCGCTGCCGCGCTCTCGATCTTACTTTTGCAGACCCGCATTTCGGCGCGATTGCGCGATTTCGCCGAACGCCGGACGCGCTTCAAGGCGCTGCAAGTGATCCTCTATTTTCTTCCGTATACGATCATCCTCGTGCTGCTCAGTTTTCCACTCGCGGTTTACGAGCATTTTTATCGCGAGCACCAATATGGAATGGCCACACAAACTTTCGGGCCATGGTTTTTCGAACAAATTAAAGCGCTCATCATCTCTCTGATCTTCGGTTCGTTCGCCTTGGTGATTCTTTACGCCGTTTTTCGGCGCGCTCCGCGAACGTGGTGGATTTGGGGAACAATCGTCGCGGTCGCGTTGTCGATCTTCGGCAGTTTCATTTCGCCGCTTTACATCGAGCCGATCTTCAACACCTACAAACCGCTCGAAGATCCGAAGATTCGTGAGCCGATTCTGGCACTGGCACGCGCTAATGAAATTCCGGTCAAGCAGGTCTTCGTCGTCGATGCCTCGCGGCAAACTACCCGGGTCAGCGCGAATGTCGCCGGATTTTTCGGCACCACCCGCATCGCGCTCAACGATAACTTGCTCAAGCAATGCACGGTGCCCGAAATCCGTGAAGTGATGGGACACGAAATGGGCCATTACGTTTTGAATCATTCCGAAAAGCTCAACATTTACCTCGGACTTGTCTTTCTTGTCGGTTTCGGATTAACGCGCTTCGTTTTCGATGCCTGTGTGCGCCGCTGGGGTGACAAATGGGGCGTGCGCGGCATCGGCGATCCCGCCGGGTTGCCATTGTTGAGTTTAATTCTGACAACCTATGCTTTTGTGATGACCCCTGTTCTCAACAGCGCCGTGCGCGTGACGGAGCGCGAGGCCGATGCGTTCGGCATCAACACCGCTCGCGAAGCCGACGCTTCCGCCATGGTCGCGCTCAAGCTCGGTCAATATCGAAAGCTCGATCCGGGACCGATCGAGGAATTTATTTTCTTCGATCATCCGAGCGGTCGCGCGCGCATTCGCATGGCGATGGATTGGAAAGCGGCGCATTTACCCGCAGGAGGCGAGACCCCGGCCAATCGCTGATCGCCTTTTATTGCGCGATCGTTTTTGGCAAAGAGTAAACGGTTAGGCCGGGCGAAAGATAAAGAATTTTCCCCGGCAAGACGCGCCACGAGGCGATGCCGTTTGTCTCGACATCTTTATAGAATGCATTGTCCGGCGTGATCGATTGGCCGCCTTCGCCGACGACGCGCCGATACAATCGCCCGGCCACCACCACGTGCGTGATGCCGAGCCGCTTCATATTGTCGATGTTTTGCAGCTCGGCGGAAAATAATGTCGGCGAAATTTGTCGCTGCGGCACGAGCGGATCGACGCTCGGCCACGTGTGCGGGTCGTGCGCGATGACCGCGTCGTTCGGCAAATGATCGCGGATCCATTGCACCATTTCAGTGCGGACGTCGCGCTGAAATTCTTTCGCTTCTGAAATTGTGAGCGGCATCTGACATGCGAGGACGACGATGCATCCCGCAATCGCAGCGCCAAAATAAGGAAAGCGCGCGTGACGATTGACGATGGCCTGAGCGAGCGAACGAATTCCTAAGACAGCAAAGATCGACAATATCGCGACGATTGGAATGAGATATCGATCTTTGGCCAATGGTGTGAAACAAAGCGCGCTCAGATAGACGAACGCAAAAATCAGCAGCGCCCACTCGATTGTCTTCTTGCGCTCGCGAAAGAACGTCACGAAATAGGTCAACGCGCCAAGAAGGAGCAGCGGTCCACCATTGCGAAGCAGTCGCCAGAAATAATTCGACGAGAGTAACGCGGAGCGATCGCGATTAATGCGATGAACTTCCGCGCCAATTCCGTTGATCGCATCGGAAAAATGCATGACAGCGCGCAGATTGATCAGCAAAAATGTCGCAAGGAAAATCCCGCACAGAAAAATAAGAATTCTGACCGCGCGCTTCCAGTCTTTGCTTTTGGAAATGATTACGCCAACGGCGAGCAGCAGCGTCATAACGCCCAGATATTTTCCGGACGCGGCCACGCCGGCAGCGAAACCGCAGAGCAAGATCGACATGCTCGAGCCGGAAGCGCAGAAAAGATCGAGAGCGTACAAACTCCAGATTATTCCTGCCAGCAGCACGCAGTCCTCTTTCATGTAATGCGTCGCCTCGAACAAGAATGGATGCGAACCAGCAATCGCTCCGGCCAGCAAACCAAATGTCCAATCGCTGTGTCGTCGCGTGATCAAAACCACCGCCGAGATCGACATGACGGCGGCGAACGCGGAAATGCAGCGCCCGACATGAACAAGATTCTGCTGCGTCTTGTCGATCTTGAGCGCGCGCACCAGCAGATCGGTCGCGTCGATTAACAAAAGTGGGTGCCGATAATTTCTCGTGCCGTCGATGATCTGCCTGACTTTGCCCGGCTCATCCGTGTGATAATAAAACGGAAAATTATTGTTGGCCGTGTAGCTCCAATAGAACGCGCCCAACATCACGAGCAACGCTACCGGCCAGCCAAACTTTGTGCGCAAGTGAAGCTACGGGCGCTGGTCGATCGGCACGACTTTTTTGCCGACCGGTTCGCCCACGTATTCGCTGAGCGGACGATAAAGACGATTGTCCTCGAGTTGCTCGAGAACGTGCGCGCACCAGCCGCTACAGCGCGCGATCGCGAAGACCGGCGTGAACAAATCGGTCGGAATGCCTAACGAGTAATAGACGGTGGCCGAATAAAAATCGACATTGGCGTTCAGATTTTTCTTTTCCTTCATCAACTCCGCAATGCGCTCGCTCATGCGAATCCATTTCGGTTCGCCAATTTTTTCGCTCAGCTTCACCGCCATGGCGCGCAGATGCGGCGCGCGCGGATCGAGCGTTTTGTAAACGCGATGACCGATGCCCATGATCTTTTCTTTCGCCGCTAGTTTTTTCTCGATGTAAGCGTCGACACTTTTCTCATCGCCAATTTCTTCGAGCATGTGAATGACACCTTCATTCGCGCCGCCGTGCAGTGGGCCCTTTAACGTACCGATCGCTGAAGTAATGGCAGAATAAAAATCGCTAAGGGTCGAGATGGTCACACGTGCGCTGAAAGTCGAGGCATTCATGCCGTGATCGGCGTGCAAAACGAACGCGACATCGAGCGTGGCGGCCGCTTCTTTTGTCGGCTCTTCGCCGCACATTAAATATAGAAAGTGCGCAGCCTCGCCGAGATCTTCGCGCACCGGCGGCAACGATTTGCCGTTGCGCGCGCGATGAAAATAAGCGGCGATCACGCCGATCTTTGCTGTGATGCTGCGCGCGCGGCGTTTGCCAACTTCAAGCGTAGCCTGGCCAAGCGTCGGATCGTAAAGGCCCAGCATCGAAACAGCGGTGCGCATCACATCCATCGTCGCGGCGTTTTTCGGCGCCGCCTTGATAAAATCGACAATCCCATCGGGCAGCTTTCGCTCGTTGCGCAATTGGTTCGTACACCGCTCGAGCTCGTCGCGGTTTGGCAATTTGTTGTTCCAAAGAAGATAGACGACTTCCTCGTACGAAACTTTGCCGGCCAGCTCGTTGATGTCGTAGCCGCAATAAATGAGCTGGCCTTTGTCGCCGATCACGTCGCTCAACCGCGTCGAGTTGGCGACGACACCTTCGAGCCCTTTCGTTGTCATCGGCTGTCTTTCATGCGCGCAATCAAAGTATCCGCCATTGTCGCTGGAGTTTCGGCAACTGCAATGCCGGCGGCTTTGAGCGCTTCAATTTTTCCGGCCGCTGTTCCCTTTCCTCCGGAAACAATTGCCCCAGCGTGACCCATGCGGCGGCCGGGCGGCGCGGTCATTCCGGCGATGAATGCGGCCATCGGTTTTTCGCAATTTTCTTTGATCCACGCGGCCGCTTCTTCTTCGGCGCTACCGCCGATTTCGCCGATCAAAATCATCGCTTCGGTATGTCGATCTTCGCAAAAGAGTTTCACGGCATCGAGATGCGACATGCCGTTGATCGGATCGCCGCCAATGCCGATGCAGGTGGATTGACCATAACCGCGCGATGTGAGTTGCCAGACCGCTTCGTAGGTCAACGTGCCCGAGCGCGAGATCACGCCAACGTTTCCTTCTTTGTGAATGTAGCCTGGCATAATTCCGATCTTGCATGCGCCCGGCGTAATGATGCCCGGACAATTTGGGCCGATCAGGCGCGATTTTTTTCCGCGCATCTGCGCTTTCACGCGCATCATGTCCATCACTGGAATTCCTTCTGTGATGCAGACCACAAGATCGACATTCGCATCGACCGCTTCGAGAATTGAATCTGCCGCGGCTGCGGCGGGCACGAAAATCATCGAGACGTTACAATCGGTTTTCTGTTTCGCTTCCCAAACCGTGTCGAACACCGGCACTTTTCCGTCGAACATTTGTCCGCCTTTTCCGGGCGTGACGCCGGCGACGACATTCGTGCCGTACTCCATGCATTGCCGCGCATGAAATCCGCCGGCGCTGCCGGTGATTCCCTGCACGAGAAGGCGCGTGTTCTTATCGACCAGGATCGACATTAACTTTTCGATTTCCGTTTGTGCACGACGAGTTTGTTTCCGTCCGGATCGCGGAACTGCGCCATCCAACAGACTGGCGTTTCGGTTTTGTCGAGATCGAAGCTCACGCCGCGCTCTTTAAGCTTCGCGATAGTCGCGTCGATGTCGTCCACTTCAAACGCGACGGTGGTGCCGTCGCGCGACGGTTGCCAGGCCGGATGACAGCCGACGCCAATCGTCGTTGCGCCCAATTCGTACTCGACCCACGCGCCTTCCATCGAAGTCATGCCGGGTTTCAGCTCCAGCGTTTCCTGATAAAATTTGCGCGCGCGTTCCTTGTCGGAAACGGCGATGGCGATGAATGCGACTTCGTTAATCATTTTTCCCTCCTACTGCTTTTACAACTTTCTGCGCGGCATCGGCCAAATCGTCGGCCGTGATTACGGCGACGCTACTCTCTTTCAGAAGCTGCTTTCCTTTTTCGACATTCGTTCCTTCCAGCCTGACGACGAGCGGAACGGACAACTTCACGGTTTTCGCCGCGTTGATAATTCCTTGCGCGATCACGTCACATCTCATGATACCGCCGAAAATGTTAACGAGAATTGCCTTCACCTTTTTGTCCGCGATCAAAATCTTGAACGCTTCCATCACCTGCTCTTCTGTCGCGCTGCCGCCCACATCGAGAAAGTTCGCCGGGCTGCCCCCGTAAAATTTGATGATGTCCATCGTGGCCATGGCGAGGCCGGCGCCGTTGACGAGACATGCGATGTTTCCATCGAGACCGATGTAATTCAGTCCGTGCTTCGAGGCCTCGACTTCGCGCGGGTCTTCTTCGGCCGTGTCGCGCATGGCGGCCACTTCGGGATGTCGAAAGAGCGCGTTGTCATCGAAATTAAATTTCGCATCGAGCGCGAGGACGTCGCCTTTTTTTGTGACGACGAGCGGATTGACTTCGACCATCGAGCAATCGAGCCCGATAAACGCACGATAAAGCCCGTCGAATAATTTCGACGTCGCCTTTAGCTGCGAAGATTCGAAGGCAAGTTGTTTGGCTAGCTTGCGAGCCTGAAACGGCTGCAAGCCCTCGAGTGGATCGACAGGTTCGCGAATAATTTTCTCCGGAGACGTCGCCGCAACGGTCTCGATTTCCACTCCGCCTTCAGTGCTGGCGATAACCAGGGGTGCTGCGCTCGGACGATCTCGCAAGATTGCGAAGTAAATTTCGCGCGCGATCTCGGCTGCTTCAGCTACCAGCACTTTGTTCACGACGCGACCTTGCGGGCCGGTCTGATGCGTCACCAAAGTTTGGCCGAGCATCTTGCTCGCGACCTCGCGCGCTTCTTTCGCCGTTTTCACGAGGTGCACGCCGCCTTTGAAACCGTTCGCGAATGTCCCTTTCCCGCGACCGCCGGCGTGAACTTGCGCTTTGACGACAAGATCGACAGTCCGATCCGGACTGGCACTCCCAATTTCGCGCGCGACGACTTCCGCTTCGTCCGGCGTTGATGCAACTTTTCCGCGGGTCGTGGCGACGCCGAATTTTTGCAGCAGTTCCTTCGCCTGATATTCGTGGATGTTCATGCAATTGGCGAAACGGTCGACGTGGATTTAATGCGGCATGCACGGATGGGCAATGGCTTTTCTTCGCCGCGCTGCACTCTCCTAGAGCGCACGATCGAATAAGCGAAGAGCCGGACTACTTCGGCTCGTCCGCAATTTTCAGGACAATCTTTCCGCGCGTGTGATGGGTGGCAGCTTGTTCCTGCGCTTTGACTGCATCAGCGAGCGGCAAAATTTGTGAAACGATCGGCTTGATCTTTTTCGCCTCGATCAACTTGCTAATTTCCGCGAGCTCGGTCGCATTCGGTTTAACCGAGATCGACGCGCCGCGGATGCCATATTTTGCCAGCTCCGCATCGTCCGGCTTGGCGACGAGTGTGGCGATGAAGCCGCCTTTTTTGATCACGCCGTAAGAGCGCGCCAACGTATCTTTGCCAACCGAATCGAGCACAACATCGACATCTTTAGCGATCTCTTCGAATTTTTGTTTCGTGTAATCAATCGCCACATCTGCGCCGAGCTCTTTGAGTAAGTCCTGGTTGGAAGTCGACGCGGTCGCGATGACTTTTGCGCCGCGCGCTTTTGCAATTTGAATCGCCATGCTCCCGACACCTCCGGAGCCGCCATGGATCAACACGGTCTGGCCGGCGCTGAGTTTTGCGTTATCGATTAATGCCTGCCACGCGGTCAAGGCAACCAGCGGGACGGAAGCGGCCTCTATATAAGTGAGCGCCGCCGGTTTCAGCGTCGCCTCACCTTCATTCGCCAGGGCGTACTCGGCATACCCTCCGCCCCACATTGTGTACGCGTAGATGGCATCGCCAACTCTGAGCTTGTCGATCTTGGCGCCGGTTTTTTCGACGACTCCCGCGATGTCGTAGCCGGGAACCAATGGGAGCGTTGTTCCAAAAAATTTCGCATACTTGCCGGAACGAATGAGCGAGTCGACCGGGTTTACGCCGGCGCCAATGACGCGAACCAAGACCTCGTTCTCTTTCGGTTCCGGCCGAGCAGTTTCTTCCAGTTTCAAAACTTCCGGCCCGCCGTATTCGTGCACAACGATGGCCTTCATCGTGGCGGGCGTTGTTGCCGCGACGGCAACGGTTGACGAAAGGGCCAGCCAACTGCCGAAAAAGAAGCAAAATGGTTTCATCATTTTAGATATTCTCGTCGCTACATTTTCAAAATCTAAAATGCTCGCGAAAGATCAGCCGATGTGGGCGGGCCTTCCACCCAGTTCACATCCCACGCCCCGTCCACGGTGATGAAGGTGAGCGAGCCCACCGGGAGCCAGGCTTCGTGCACCATCTTCGCGGGCATGAAGTTGAACGAGCCAGGGCCAAGCTCGACGCGCTGGCCGTCGCAGGCAAAACCGACCGTGCCGGTGATGATTGTGTGAGTTTCATTCGCGCTGTGCCAATGCTTGCGAATGTGAATCGCCTTCGGCGCGCGAATGAGCAAGCTGGTCGCCTGCGTTTTTGGATCGACATGCAGCACGCAAATCTCGGGCGAATTCTCGCCCAGATCGGGAAGAATCTTATTCCATTTCGCATCGCTTAATTTCTGAAATACGGCTGCACCGGTCGGGGTGTCGCCCGTCGGAAGAGAGGGAACTGGAGTGGCATCCTGCCCGCTTAACGGCGGCAGGCACAGCGAGAGGAAGCTCGCGGCGATAAGAAGCATTGTCCTTTTCATATACGAACCACTCGCGCTCTTTCCGTGCGACCGAAAGTCGAATCTCGCAACTACTTCGATTTTGCAGACGGCAGATTCGGGAACCAATAGTAATTGGCGAAAAGCGATTTGTTCAAGGCATCCAGTCGCGCACGCTCCGAGGAACTAAGATGGCTGACAAAGTTCCGGCCAAAAGAAGAATCATGACCCGAGCGGAAAAGCAAAAAAGCCAGATTGATCGAACCAATGTGATGGGAGTTAAGATAAATCGCGGGCTTCGACAGGCGCCGGTCGTCGAGAATGTTCCTTAACTTGTGGCTAAAAAAGAACGGCATCGTATTGACCGAGACTTGCAGCAGCAAAGAATAAGCAAGGATAGCTGAGGTGCCGGCCGTCAGCATCGCTCGTGCTAACTTGTTAGATAGGGTCGCTATCCATGAAATATAATCAATGAACGGAAGACCTAGCAGCGGAAGCACGGGCAACAGGTAGCGCGGACCATAGCTCGACTCGCCGCGCCAGTTTGAAAATGTCGAGTTAACCAGAAGTAGCGAAGCGCTCATAAGAATGATCGCGAGCGCATCTAGCTTGTGTTTCGTGAAAAAGATTGGCCAACCTGCCAGGGCGAACAGCAGCACCGGATAATGCAAAAAGATGCTATGACGAGAGCTGAAGCAAAATCCCCAAAGAGCGGGGAACAAATTTGCCAGCTTGAAAAGCTGACGTTCTTTCTCCCACTGAGTGTAGCCGGTCGCGAATGGAGATCCAAACCTGATCCAGTTAGTGAAGGCGAGAATGGAAAGCAAAATGACGATCGGCAGCCAAAAGAATAAGAGCTGACGGGGCAGCCGTCGAAATCGCTTCTCGCGCGACGAGCTATCGTGAGTGCTGGCACCGTAGATCGACATACTCGGCGCTAGCTCAACTCGACACAGCATTGCCACAATCGCCGGGAGCAGCACAACGTAGACAGACTTACACAGGCATAGCGCACCGAAATAAATAGCAGCTAGCAATAAGTGAAGATCGCGCCGCCGATTGGTTGCCTGCCGATAAAAGCTTAGGGCCGTGACGAAATGATAGTAGAAGGCTAGCAGGAACAGCGTCTGATAAATCTCGAAGGTTTGTGTGCGGAGGTAGTTCCACCAAAACGTCGTGTAAAGCGATGCCAGGACAAATATCGCGATGAGCGCGGCCCTCTTCGTGTAGCGACGCGCGAGCAGGACAAGGTAGGCGGCAGTCGCGATACTGAAAACGAGATTCGTTAGGTTTAAAGCGAATACGCTACCGGCACTACTCCTGGCTTCATCGTCCAACGTCATCTTGTCCAGCCAGAGCGCCGGGAGATAGATCAAGGTATTAAGGACACCGTACTTTGAGTACCACTTGCCATTGCCGTTCTCATAGAAGTATTGACCGCGCTCTCCGAAAATTTGAGCTATTTGCGGTGTGACGTTCCATTCACCAATCTCCAGCAAAGTGAATGCTTGAACCCGGGTCGCATCCGCGTCGCCCGCATATCTCTCCGCGGGCATGCTGAGAATATTAATCGCGAGAACGAACAATAAAATTACGACGACAGACCGCCAGGATGAGCCGTCGTTAATCAATTCGCTCAACTATTTCCCTTTCTCACATGGAGAAAACGCGCGCCGAAACGGAGTCAGATCCGCTTCCGATTCCGCGGGGATGAACAACAAGTTCCCTTCGTCGACGCAGAACGCGGCGTAACCGTTAGTCCGAAGCTCCGCGGCAAGATCGACATTAACCGTCTCGATAATCATGGTAGGACGTTTCCGGCTAAGACACGACTGCGCGCCTGCCAAAACCAATCGTTCAGCACCCTCCACATCGATCTTCATGAAGTCGGGAGCCGGTGAACCCGCCGCGACAAGTTCATCCACCGTGGCCGTGCGACAAGGTATCGTCTCAGTCATTCGATAGGAGTGATGAAGGCTAAACTTGTTTTCGATTTGGGACATGGCTTCCAAGGAACCAGTCGCACCGCTTGCCTTGTCGATCAGAAATGTTGTCTCACCAGTGCGTTCCGCCAGAGCCACGTTCATCACTTCGCAATCAGAGATTTTGTTCTTTCGAATCGTCCGCGTAATCAGCGCGAAGTTAGTAGGATCAGGCTCGAACATGAGGACCTTGCGAATAGAAGAATGCCTTCGAACTAACCACGAATAGAACCCGATGTTCGCGCCCACATCCCAAAAGATCGCGGGCTTCAATAAATCCAGCACCAACGCAAATGCGCGGCGAATTTCCGGCTCAAGCGCGTCGGGGTTCGCGATCCAGCTTGCATCTCGCAACAGTCGCACTGCTACGCGCAGGTCTGTTTCGGGAATACGTGTGTAAACTGTCCAATCAAATCGATTTTGAAAACTGCGGAACGCGGAAAGTCGTCGCAACCTCCACAGCGGATGCCAGCGGCGTCGAATCAGCGGCATCAATCGTCGCAACATGTCGTCTTTCCAGCGGGCGAACTTCGACTACAGCACAAAAGCACGCAAGCAACCTAACAAGTCCGCGCGATTCTTCTCGCGTGCGCTGCGTTGCTTGCTCAACCTAGGCAGACATGAAAACGAAAATACTCACAACCAGCACGTTAATTCTCGGCCTGGTTGCTCTTTGTTCGGCACAAACGAGCAGCCCAACAGCCAAGGCCACCAGTTCCACCACCACCACCGCGACCAGCAGCACCAGCACTTCCAGTAGCGCTGGAATAACGGCGCCTTATACCGAAGGGCCGGTTTGGGAGCTTACCATGGTCAGAACAAAGGCTGGGATGGGCGACGATTACTTGAAGAACCTCTCTAACGCCTACAAGAGCACCAGCGAAGAAGCGAAGAAGCAAGGCATCATCATGGATTATAAGATTATGATGGGTGACGCCTCCGGCCGCGACGACTTCGACATTCTGCTCATGGTCGAATACAAAAACATGGCAGCGCTGGATGGCCTTCGCGAAAAAACGGATCCGATCGCGCAAAAAATGATCGGCGGCGAAGACCAACTTCGTCAAGGCTCCATGAAGCGCATGGAAATCCGCGAAATTCTCGGAACGAAAACGATGCGCGAGATTACGCTGAAGTAATTTTCATCCACGGCAGCGCGTCAAGATCGACATTGCCGCCGGTGAGAATGACGCCCACTCGCCGACCGTGTATGTCGATCTTGCGCTCGCGGATCGCGGCATAAGGAACGGCCGCGGAGGGTTCGATCACGATCTTGAGCGTCTCCCAAATGCTGCGCATGGCCTCGACGATCGCGTCTTCGCTCACGGTCACGATGTCGTCGACATAACGCTGGATGATGTCGAAGTTGGGCGCGCCGACGTTTGTGCGCAAACCATCGGCTAGCGTGAATTGTTTCTGCGATCGGACTAATTGGCCCGCGCGAAATGACTGCGCCGCGTCGTCCGCGTTCGCGGGCTCAACCGCGATGACTTTGATACCCGGTCGCATCGATTTTGCGGCGACCGCCGTGCCGCAAAGCAATCCACCCCCGCCCACCGGACAGATGACAAGATCGACATCAGAAATGTCCTCCAGCAATTCCACGACCGCCGTCCCCTGCCCCGCCATCACCTCTGCATTTTCAAACGGATGGATCAAAGTGGCGCCGGTTTTCGCGATCAATTTCACACACGCTTCCTCGCGCGCCGCTTCCGTCGGCTCGCAAAACACAATGTTGGCACCGTAGCTCTCAACCGCGCGCACTTTTACTTTGGCCGAATTCGACGGCATAACGATGTGCGCCGGAATTTTTCGAATTTTCGCTGCGCGCGCCAGCGCCGCGCCGTGGTTTCCGGAAGAATGCGTCGCCACGCCGCGTTTCGCCACCGCATCATCCAGCGCGAAGACGGCATTGGTCGCGCCGCGCGCTTTGAATGCGCCAATCTTCTGAAAATTTTCGCATTTAAAAAATAATTGCGCACCGCTCACTTCATCCAAGCGTGCGCTCGTCAGCACGGGCGTGCGATGAATGTGCGGCCGGATTCGTTGATGGGCCGCGCGAATGCTGGCAAGATCGAGAGAACTCATGGCGGCCTCTGCTGTTTCAATTTCGGAGTTATAATCCTAACCGTGGATCCGTACGCCAAGCCTAACGAGCGCAAAGTCGGCGCGCAACGGCCCAGGATTTCGCACTTGCCGACTAAGGTCGACAATCGTACGCGCAAAGATCGACAAGCAGAAAAGCAAGCGGTCGCGGCCGAGCGTCGCGCCATCAAGAAATCCGCGCGCCAGGACTTAAAAAAGCAAATGCTCGCCGAGCTGGAGAATACCGATGAGTGATCCGCTGTATCTCGACAAAGCGAGCGTCCGCAAACATTTGCGGATGGCCGAATTGATTCCGGCGATGGAGAAAGCGTTGATCGAATTCTCCAGCGGCAAAGTAACGCAGCCGGTGCGCTCCGTCATTACGGTCGATCCGCCGGGCGGCTTTTTTGGAATGATGCCGGCGCTCACTCCGGAAGGGCTCGGCCTGAAAATTGTGACCTTCTATACGTCCAACGCGCAGCTCGGCATTCCGACGCACATGGCGACAATTTTCCTTGTCGATCCAAAAACCGGCGCGCCGCTGGTGATGATGGATGGACGGTTGATTACGGAAATGCGCACGGCGGCCGTTTCGGCAGCGGCCACGAAATTGCTTGCGCCGCGCGATGCGAAAATTCTTGCGATCCTGGGCAGCGGCGTGCAAGCGCGCAGTCATATCGAAGCACTGCGACTCGTTAGGCCATTTAACGAAGCCCGCGTTTGGAGCCCGACCAGAGAACACGCGGAACAGTTCGCAAATGAATTCGGCGCAAAAGTAATTTCGACACCAGAAGAAGCGGTTCGCGACGCAGACGTCATCGTCACCGCGACCAACTCGAAGATGTCGATCTTGCGGGGCAGCTGGTTGAAGCGCGGTTCTCACGTCAACGCAATCGGCGCGTGTCGGCCCGACTGGCGCGAGCTGGATGACGAAGTGATCCAGCAAGGCGTGGTCTTTGTCGATTCGCGCGAAGCGGCCATGAAAGAATCGGGCGACGTTATTCTTTCCGGCGCGAAAATTTACGCCGAGCTTGGCGAAGCGCTCGGTGACAGGATCGACAACCGTGCAAACGAAACCACCGTCTTTAAGTCGTTAGGCATGGCGGTGGAAGACATCGCAGCGGCCATGCTCGTTTATCGGTCCGCAACATCGACATGAGCAAAACAGCAAAATGGGCGATCGGAATCGGGGCCGCCATTTTTCTCGTATTTATGGCTGCGACCTTAGCCGGGATTTACTTCACCATCGCGGCCACTACCGGCAAAAAAATGTTCGATGAAGGATATGCCGCGATGAGTCGCGGCGAATACGATCAGGCGATTCCGAAATTCGATAGCGCCTTGCGCGCTCCTTTCAATCTTCGCTACAGGGCCTATGCGTTGGTTGATCGCGCATATTGTTATCAAATTAAACATCGTCGCGATGAAGCGATCTCCGGTTATACAGCGGCGCTGCAGATCAACCCAAAACTTGCTTTCGCCTATGCGGGGCGTGGCGCGCTTCACGAACAAAAGCATGAAATGGGTCAAGCATTTGATGATTACACCGCGGCGATTCGCCTTGATCCGAATGCGTCGGAGACCTTGTATCGTCGTGGATTGATCTTCTCGCAGCGCCGCGATTTTAATAAAGCAATCGCCGATTTTTCCGAGGCCATTCGGTCATTTCCAAACTACGGGGCGGCTTATCTGGAGCGTGGCATCGCTTACTCCAGGCAGAACGATTTGGATGCAGCGCTCGCAAGTTTTGATTCGGCTTTGCGCGTGTGGCCTCGGTATTCGTTTGCTCACTTGCAGCGCGGTTATCTTTACCGCCGCAGGAAAGAGCCGCTCAAAGCCATCGCCGATTTTACAGATGTGATTCTTTTGGAACCAAGAAATACGGCCGCGCTACGAGAGCGCGGATTTGTTTTTGCAGAAGAAGAGATGTGGCGCGAAGCAATTGCCGATTTTAGCCAAGTGCTACGAATACAGCCCAAAGACGCGGTGGCGTTGGAAGCGCGCGGGAATTGTCATCGTTATGCGGATGACTACGCCGACGCGATCGCGGACTTCACCGAATTAATTCAGGTCAAGCCGTCGCGGCATGCTTTCGAGTTCCGGGCGCGAGCGCACACGCTTGCTGGGGAATTTGCCCTCGCCATTATTGATTACAAGCGGGCTGCGCAGGAAAAAGGACCCGCAACTCGAATCGCTAAGGGGCTTGCCTGGTTGCGCGCGACGTGCCCTGATCCGGCTTTTCTCGATCCGCAAGAAGCTTTGGGAAGCGCTATCGAAGATTGCGTACGCACCGCGTGGAACGACGCAAACTGCTTGGACACTCTTGCGGCCGCGAGCGCCGCAGCCGGAGATTTTGATGACGCCGTCCGCTACGAAGAGGAGGCGCTCACTTGCTCCGATCTGCATCCAAAATACCGCATTAAGATGCAGGAAAGGATCGCTTTGTTTCAAAAGCACCATCCTTATCGCGAAGTTATCAAGAAACCATCGCAAGATTGATGACTTTCCGACCTTCCAGCTTGCAAAGCGCAAATGCGCCGCAAGGTTGGCAACGGTGTTCGCGAAAAAGAAAACGCTCGCCGAAAAGATCGACAGTGGCATTGCCGCGGGAAAATTGCTGCAAACCGCTGCCGAAAATATTCGTGTGTTTCTGGCCGGCGCGCCCTCGGAAATTTATGCGCGCGTGATTAATGAGCTGATCGAGGCCGAGGAGTGGCCGGAATTGAACGATCGCTTTTTCAAAACGCTCGCGTTTGGGACGGGCGGCCTGCGCGGTCGCACCATCGGCAAATTCATCGCACCGAGCGAGCGCGGCCGCGCTGATGCGGATGAGCCGCCGGAATTTCCATGCGTCGGCGCAAACGCGATGAACTTCTTTAGCGTAAGCCGCGCGACGCAAGGCCTCGTCGTTTATTTGCATGACTGGCATCGCCGCGAAAAAAAATCGGACAAACCAAAAATCGTCATCGCTTACGACACACGTTTTTTCTCGAGAGAATTTGCCGAGCTCACCGCAAAAATCGCGGCGGAAAATGGCTGCGACGCCGTTCTCTTCGACGCGCCGCGTTCCACGCCGGAATTATCTTTCGCCGTGCGCGTGCTGCACGCGAGCGCTGGCATCGTCATCACCGCCAGCCACAATCCGCCGCACGACAACGGCTACAAAGTATATTTCGACGATGGCGCGCAGGTGATCGAGCCGCACGCGAGCGGAATCATCCGGCAAGTGAACGCGATTACGAGCGAAGCGTTCACACCGATCCGGCAAGATCGACATGGAAAAATCACCACGCTCGGCTCCGCCATGGACGACGCTTACATGCGCCGGCTGGAAACTCTGGTGCTCGATCCGGAAATGGTGAGCGTGCAAAAATCGCTGCGCATTGTCTTCACGCCAATCCATGGAACGGGTGGCGTCATTATCAAGCCGATGCTTGAGAAATTCGGCTTTAGTTTTTCGGTCGTGGAAGAGCAGGACCGGTTCGACGCGCGCTTTCCCACCGTCCAATCCCCTAACCCCGAAAATGCCGAAGCGCTCACGCTCGGGATTGCGCTCGCGAAAAAAGACGATGCCGATCTTGTCGTGGCGACCGATCCGGATTGCGATCGCGTGGGCGTGGCGGTGCGCGCGCAAGACGGCGAGCTGAAGCTTCTGACCGGCAATCAAATCGGATCGCTCATCGCGTTTTATCGAGCAAAGACCTTGTTCGACAAGGGCGTGCTCAATGCCCAGAACGCGGCGCGCGGCGTCATCATAAAGACTTTTGTTACGACCGATCTGCAAAAAGCGATCTCTGAACATTTCGGGCTGCGCTGCGTGGAAACGCTCACCGGTTTTAAGTACATCGGCGCAAAGCTCGGCAAATACGAGAGCGCGCTGCCCGAGGACGTCCGAAAAAATTATGTCGATCTTAGCGAAAAAGAAACGCGTGACGCGCGTCTCGCGCATTCATCTTTTTACATTTTCGGCGGCGAAGAAAGTTACGGATACAGCGGCGCCGATTTTGTGCGCGACAAGGACGGCAACGGCGCCGCGCTCATGTTTTGCGAGGTCGCCGCTTACGCAAAATCGAGAAACCAAACCGTGGATGAGTTGCTCGATGAAATCTTTTCGCTGCTCGGCTATTTCGAAGAAAAAAATGGCGCACTCACTTATGAAGGCGCGAAAGGCGCGGCGCGCATTGCTCGCCTGGTCGACTCCTATGTCAAACAACCGCCGCGAGAGATGCTCGATTTAAAAGTTGTGAGCATGCGAGATTTCGAAAGAGAAACGGTTCGCGATGTGGAGGGCGATGAAATCCCGAAGGAGAAGATGTCGATCTTTGAACTGGAAGACCGGACGCGGATTGCGGTGCGCGCTTCAGGGACCGAACCGAAGATAAAATATTATCTTTTCGCGGAGCGACGCCCGGAAGCTGGTCCCTTCGACGCGGCGCAGATGCGCGAGATCAAAGCGGAAGTCCACGCGCATTTGGAAGCGCTCTGGGATTGGGTTCGCGAAGATGCGGAGGCGCGGAGCTAGCGCGATCCGGGCTCGACAGCGCGCAATCTCATCGGAGAATCAATCATGCACCGCGAAATCAAACTCGATGGCGGCGAAATCACAGTTTTGAAAACGCTCGGTCTTTCCGGGACGCCGATGGCGGGAAAAATTTTGATCGAACGCGTGGAAGAAATGGAGACGGCCGAGTTTCTCGACACGCTTGAGAGTCTGATCAGTCTCGGCTACGTGACCTCAAATACGGTTAATCTCATTAAACTGGAGGACGTGGAGAAAGCGTTCCTACGCGTGAACCCTTCCTATTCGAAAGATTTGCGCGAAGCGATCAATCCACAGCGTCGTCGCGATAAGGACCGCGTGCGGCGGCGGCGCAACTGACGCAGCGTGAATCGAGTGCGAAAAGCGCTGCGGCTTTGGCCGTGGCTGGCCGCGATTAGCAGTGGATTGCTGCAAACGGCGTGCTTTGCGCCATTCAATCAAAGCTGGCTTTGCTGGATCGCGCTCGTTCCGTTACTCGCCGCCGTTTGGTTTTCTGGGGAAAATGCAAAACGCCGTTGGCTTCGCGATCTGCTTCTGGGTTATTTCTGCGGGCTCGCGTTTTTTTGGACGGTGCTGTCATGGCTCATCACCGTTACCGGACTAGGCTGGTTCCTGCTGCAATTTTACATGGCGATCTATTTCGCCGTCTTCGCCTGGTTTTGCGGATTGCTTCGGCCGCGACCGATCCAACATGTCGATCTTGCAAACTCGCCGCGCAGTTCTTTGCCTAACGAGTCGCCGGTTGCGCGTTCGCCCTGGTTAAGATCGACATATAACTTGCGGCTCGCTTTTTTGATCGCGAGCGCTTGCGTGACGCTCGAATGGCTGCGCGGCTGGGTTTTCTCTGGCTGGGGTTGGAACGGGCTGGGCGTGGCGCTGCATCGCAGCTGGCCACTCATTCAGATCGCGGAATTTAGCGGCGTGGCCGGCCTTTCCTTCATGGTTGCGTTCGCCAACGTGATCGCGCTCGCGACCGTGCGCCGTTTCATTTTGGAAACGCAAGTGCGTCCGATGAAACCGCATTTCGATCTTACGCTCACAATGGCCGCGATCGTCGGCGTGATGGCGTTCGGCGTGAACAAGCTGCAGTCGCCACCGGCTACCGAATCCATTCGCGTCGCTGCGGTGCAGGCAAACATTCCGCGCGAAGAAAAATTCACGCCCGCATTTCGACAAAAGATTTTCGATCAGTTCACGCGGTTGAGCACGCTCGCATTGCAATCCAGTCCCCCGCCCGATTTGGTTCTTTGGCCGGAAAGCTCCATGCCCGGGCCGGTTTTAGAAGACGAAGAAAGTTATCATTACGTCACTAATTTGTCGGCCACGGGCCATGTCGATCTTTTGCTCGGCGCGATCGATGAAGAGCCAGGCCACGCCTACAACGCAGCGCTGCTCGTTTCGAACAACGGCGAGAAAGTGCAAATTTATCGCAAGCTTCATCTCGTTCCATTTGGCGAATACATTCCCGGCCGCCACATCGTGCCGTTGCTCGCGCAAATCATCGGCGACCAGGTGCCGGCGGATTTTGATGTCGGAAAAGAGTACACCGTTTTTCACCTCTCGCGCGGGCATGTCGATGTTGCGCCGTTGATTTGTTTCGAAGATACGATCGGCGAATTAACGCGAAGATTTGTCCTGGGCGGCGCGAACCTTCTGGCCAACGTGACGAACGACGGCTGGTTTTTGCGCTCGGCCGGCTCGCAACAACATCTGGCCAACGCCATTTTTCGCTGCGTCGAAACACGCCGGCCGATGGTGCGCGCCGCAAACACAGGCGTGACATGTTTTGTCGATGAATTCGGCCGCGTCACGCAGCAGTTGCTCGACGAACATGGCAGCCAGTTCACCGACGGCGTGCTTTCCGGCGAAGTGAAGCTGAAGACTGGGCGCGAATTTACATTCTACACGCGTCACGGCGAACTCTTCGCCCAATCCTGCGCGGGCGTGAGCGCGCTTGCGCTGCTTCTTCTTTTAGTTCGAAAAATTCTTTGGCGACCTCGAAAAGAGATTCGCGCAGAATCAGCGCAAATGTAATTGTCGATCTTGTCCTTCCGTTTGCATGAACTCTGATTTTGTCATTTACGTTCGCGGCTTGCGGAAATCTTACGGCCCGCTCGAGGCGGTGAAGGGAATCGATTTCGAAGTGCGCGCTGGAGAAGTCTTCGGTTTGCTCGGGCCGAATGGCGCTGGCAAAACCACGACGGTCGAAATTCTGGAAGGATTGCGGCCGCGCACCGCCGGCGAAGTGAAAGTGCTCGATTTCGATCCGGACCGGCAAAAGAAAAGTTTGAAAGATCGAATCGGCGTTTGTCTGCAGGCAACCAACCTTCCCGACAAAATGCGGGTGCGCGAAGCGCTCGACTTCTTCGGTTCGCTTTATTCCCGAAAAGCGGACGGTGATGCGGTTTTGAAACGGTTGCATCTTACCGAGAAGAAAGATGCTGCTTACGACACGCTATCCGGCGGCCAAAAGCAGCGATTGGCGCTGGCCCTCGCTTTGATCAACGATCCGCAAATGCTTTTCCTGGATGAGCCGACGACCGGCCTGGATCCGCAGGTTCGTTTGGAGATCCGCGACTTAATCGAAGAACTTCGCGCGGACAAGCGCACGATTTTGATGACGACACATTATATAGAGGAAGCGGAACGATTATGCGACCGGGTCGCGATCATGGACGCGGGCCAAATCATCGCGATCGGAACGCCACGCGAACTGAAGGAAAAAAGCGCGAACCAATCTCACATCGAAGTGAAATTGACCAAGCCCCTTTCGCAAACCGAATTGCCAGAATGGCCGGAAGCGATCCGATCGATCGTGAGCGAAGATCGACATCACATCACCGTTTTCTCGAAACGCCCGGCACGCACGCTCGTTGAGATGATCAAGTGGATCGACGCGGGCGGTCTCGGGTTGGACGACGTGCATCTGAACCGACCGACCCTGGAAGATGTTTTCATCGAGCTGACCGGGAAAAAACTGCGCGACTAAAATGAAAGCGTTTCTCTCCTTTCTGAAATTTGATTTGAAGCTGGCGCGGCGGAACCGAGGGGTGCTGTTCTTCAACTACATGTTCCCGCTGGTCTTCTTTTTTGTTTTCGCGCAAGCATTCAACGCCAAACAGGGAAACGTCATTTTGCTGGTCGTCTCAATGGTGATCGTGATCGGCATTCTTGGGAACGGTTTGTGGGGGGCGGGCATGCGCGCGGTGCAGGAGCGCGAAGAAAATATTCTGCGGCGTTATAAAGTGACTCCAATCACGCCGGTGCCGCTGCTGGCCGCATCGATGATCTCCGGAGTTATCATTTATTTGCCGAGCGTGATTCTCATGCTGGCGATCGCGCATTTGATGTATGGGATGGCGATTCCTGGAAATTTGTTCTCCTTGTTCGCTTTCGTTTGCATTGGCGCGCTCGCTTTTCGCGCCATCGGTTTGATCATCGCTGCGGTGGTGAATTCTTCTCAGGAAGCGCAAATCCTCACGCAATTCATCTACCTGCCGATGCTTTTTCTAAGCGGTGCGAGCTTTCCGATGTGGCTGTTTCCGAACTGGCTGCAAATCCTCACCCAATTCATCCCCGCCAGATATCTGATGAGCGGCGTGTCGGGAATTTTGCAACGCAAAGAGTCGCTCGCACAAAATTGGCAGGCAGTCGGCGCGCTCTTGCTTGCCGGCGGTGTCGGAATGTTTATCGCGACAAAACTTTTTCGCTGGGAGAAGGAAGAGAAGTTGCGACCGTCGGCCAAATTTTGGGTGGTGGCGGTTCTCCTCCCGTTCTTTTTCGTCGGTGGCTATCAAGCGTGGAGCCGACAGGAAATAACGAAGTCGAAAATTCTGGCCCGCGATCTTCGCCGCGGAGAAACCTGGTTGATCCAAAATGCGCGAATTTTTGTGGGCAACGGCAAGGTGATCGAGTCGGGCGCGGTCCTCGTGCGCAATGGAAAGATCGAGAATGTTTATGAAGGAAGCTTCCCCGACGCAAAATCGTTGCGCGCAGAGCCGATTGATGCCGCCGGTAAGACCGTCCTGCCCGGTTTGATCGACATGCATGTGCACCTCGGCGCGCCCGGCGGCTTCTATGCCGATGTCGCGAAATACGGCGATCCGAAAGCGAC
This sequence comes from Verrucomicrobiota bacterium, assembly GCA_041167045.1. Classification (GTDB taxonomy): domain Bacteria; phylum Verrucomicrobiota; class Verrucomicrobiia; order Chthoniobacterales; family UBA10450; genus CATPCN01. Next base: position 24,444 of record JBEEGW010000005.1, on the reverse strand, counting down.
CGAGCACGAACTGGAAGCGTATCTGTATTGTGGCGTGACCGCCGTGCGCAGCGTCGGCGACCGGCTCGATTCGATGGTCGATCTGCGCGACCATTTTGGCACCGGTGAAAAACTCGGCAGCGAATTATTTTTCTGCGGACCGCTTTTCACGACGGAAGGTGGCCACGGCACGGAATACGCGAAGTACATGCCGGAGACAATGCGCGCGTCGTTTATTGCGCAATTTGTGCGCACTCCGCACACGGTCGAAGAAGCGCGCAAACAAGTGGACGATGTCGCTGCGCGGCATGTCGATGCAATCAAAGGAGTGCTCGAAGCAGGCGTGCCGGCTTATCCGTTCAATCGTATGGACATAAATATTCTGCGTGCCGTCGCCGATGAAGCGCGCGCGAAAAATCTTCCGCTCGCGGTGCACACCGGCAGCGCGAAGGATGTAATCGATGCCATCTCAGTGGGCGCCACTTCGATCGAGCATGGTTCCTTCATCGACGAAATTCCCGATGCGGCCATCGGGGAAATGAAAGCGAAAGACATTGCGCTCGATCCGACATTGAGCGTGGTGGAAGGCTTCACCAATTTCGCCAAAGGCGATACAGCGTTGCTTAAACGTTCGCTCGTCCAACAGGTCACGCCGAAAGATTTGCTCGCCGGAACGGAGAACGCCGCGCACAGCGACGAGTTCAAAGGTTTGCGCGACGGGCTCAGCCATTATCCGATGTCCATTCAGACTGGCCAAAAGAATTTGCTGAAAGCGTGGCACGCCGGCGTGGCGCTCGTGACCGGCACGGACGCGGGCAACTTCCTCGTCATGCATGGCCCGACCGTGCAACATGAAATTGAGCTCTGGGTCGCAGCCGGAATTCCTATCGATGTTGCGCTGCAGGCGGCGACTTCGAACGCAGCGAAGTTGCTTCGCGCCGACAACCGCATCGGCACGATCGAGAAAGGAAAGGATGCGACGCTGCTGGTGGTGGACGGAAATCCGTTGCAAGATGTGCACGCCTTATCGTCGATCTCAGTCGTGATGATGAAAGGCGAACGGGTGGCGCGCCCCGGATTGTTCGAGCAAAAATAACGGCGCCGATTCTAAAACTTCGATTCATGAAACGTTTTCTCGCCGCCCTTTTTCTTATCTGCCTGGTGCAGAATTCTGCGCACGCCTACGGGCCGCTCGGTCACGAGATCGTCGGCGCGATCGCGGATCAGCGGCTCGCTAAAACGCCGACGGGTGCAAAAGTCGCGGCCTTGATTGAGGGCATGAGCCTGGAGCGCGCATCGATCATGGCCGACGAAATCAAAGGCTGGGACAAGGAAGGACCGGATGCATCACGTTTTCACAGCGCGCCCCCTAAGATCGACATGCAGCTACGCGAGTTTTGGAAAGCCAATCCGCCGACACAGGACAAAAATTCCGCCACGCCATCGCACCATTGGTTCCACTATTCGGACGTGCCGCTTTTCGACGCTGAAAAATACTCAAGCGGCAAACTCGGCCGCAGCCAATGGGACATCGTGCACATGATCCCGTACTGCGTTTCGGTGTTGAAAGGCGAAGTGAGCGAAAATAATCCGCGCAAAATCACAAAACCGGTCGCGATCATTTTGCTCGCCCATTACCTTGGCGATCTTCACCAGCCTTTGCACGTCGGCGCGGAATATTTTGACAAGGACGGCCATCCGCTCGCGATCAAAGGCGCGGGCGAAGCGATCGACGATCAGGGCGGAAATAGTTTGAGCTTCGTCGAGACCGCCGGACCGAGGCCCGGCTATCATCATTCGCTGCACGGTTATTGGGACAACGATGTCGTGAAATCGCAATTCTCGGCGCCGTCGGAGGGCGCTCAGAAAGATGCGAAGAACGAGCGGTTGCAAGGCGAGAAAGCGGCGCTCGTGCAACAACTCGCCACGCGCGAGCCAAAGAATTGGCGATTACCGGCGAATGTGCCGGTGAAAGATTGGGCGCAAGCATGGGCTGATGAAATTTTGCCGGTCGCGCGCGAAGCGCATTGGCGTTTGCAATTCGAGCATGTGCGCGCCGAACAACAGGAAGGCGGCGTGGTCGCGAAAGGGGCCGCGAAAGAAAAACACATGCCCGACGGCGTCTCCTATCACGATTGGTCGGCCCGCGTCGTGCGCGACGAATTGCATCGGGCCGGTTGGCGACTGGCCGACTTGCTGGAGAAAAGCGTTCCGAACACCAGCACCGAAAATCTACCCGCGCCCGTAACATCGACAATCACTCCAGCACCTTTGCCAAGCGCGAGTGCAATTGCCACGATGGCCCCAGCTGCGCGGCCGCCCGTGACTTCAGTTGCAAAATCGCTCTACGGCCCGGCGCCGACGGACTACAAGGAAATCATCACGAGCTGGTTAAAATCGCAGGGCAAAGATCCGTCCACCATCACGATTCAATGGCAAACCGAACCGCGCCCCGCCGATCTGCCTGACGGCACCGGCCAGGAACTCTACGGTTATCTCGTCATCTTCACCACGAGCGAAAAGATCGGCCCACCGTCCGCCGCGAAAACGCACAGCGTCCTCATTCGCGACGGGGTCGTAATCAAAAGCCGCTAAGATCGACATAAAAAAAATCGCGCCAGCGTTTCCACCGGCGCGATTTTTAAATTCGACGTTTTACGATGCGATTAAGCTTCGCTCTTCTTCGTGCTCTTCGCGCATTCCGCTTTCAATTTCGCGTACTGCTCTTTCGAGAGAATGCCTTGCGCTTTATTCAAGAAAGCTTCGCGGCTTTCTTTCGTGCAGCCGGCTTTCATGCAATCGGCCTGCCACGCTTCCAGTTTTGCCTTTTGATCGGCATTCACATTGAGCGCGGCGAAATCCGTGCACATCGCCTTGTCGTTCGACGCATTTTTGGCGCAACACGCCCCTTTATCTTTTGCGAAGGCCGAGCCTACGCTCAGCATCGCTGCTAACACTAACGCTGTTCCGGTGAGTTTTATCATGATGAAGGCTGAGACAGCCCCAGGGCGCGAATGTTCAATCGATTGCATTTCGTCTTCTCATGTCTTAGCACAAGATCGACATGTCCACGGCACTTGAACCTGTTCGTCCAATTGAGCTTTCCGAAATCAAAGAAGCGCGCGAGCGAATCGCGAACACGATCGTGCGCACGCCGCTCGTCCGCCTCGAGCTCGGTCCGGATTTTCCCGACATCCGTTTGAAGCTGGAAAATTTGCAGCCGATTAATGCTTACAAATTGCGCGGCGCGGCCAACGCCGTCGCGATGTTGCCGGAGTCGGAACGCAAACGCGGCGTCTGGACAATCAGCGCCGGCAATGCTGGACAAGGTGTTGCTTATGCGGCGCGAAAAGCAGGCGTGCCGTGTACGGTCGTTGCGATCGAGACCGCGCCACAAGCCAAGATCGAGAGAATGCGCGCGCTCGGCGCGAAATTAATTTTGGTTTCGTACGATGACGCGTGGAAGGCGCTGGAAGATCGACATTACCCCGGCGCGGAAGGAACTTTCGTTCATCCCTTCGACGACGACAACTTCATCGCCGGTCACGGCACGATGGCGCTCGAAATTTTGGAAGACGCGCCCGAAACAAAATGCATCATCGCCAGCATCGGCGGCGGCGGACTCATCACCGGCGTCGGCAACGCGGCCAAATCATTGAAACCGGAAATTAAAATCTTCGGCGCCGAACCGGAAACGGCTGCGCCCGCCGCGCTTTCATTTCAAAAAGATTCGCCGCAAGTTTTCAAGGACTGGAAACTTTCCTTCGTCGACGGCGCGGGTGGTCAAAGCATGTTCCCGCGCATGTGGGAACGCATGAAACCGATCGTCGATGATTACATCGTCGTCACGCTCGAAGAAACAAAACGCGCCATGCGTTTGATGGCGGAAAAAGCGCGAGTGATCTCCGAAGGCGCCGGCGCATTGCCACTCGCCGCCGCACTCAGCGGCAAGATCGACATACATGATGGCCCCATTGTCTGCATCGTTTCCGGCGGCAACATCGACATGAAAAAATTCTGCGAACTGGTCGCATCCGCCGGCTGAGCTCAATTCGATCTCGCATTCGCTCACGGATCGTCCTATGACGATTCGCATGAGCACCTCCTCCATTTCTCGCCGCAGATTTGCGCAATTGTTAGGCGTCGGCGCAGCCGCCGCAGTCGTTAGGCCGGCCATTTCATTCGCCGCCGACCCGACGACAAGATCGACAAGTACCGAAGTTGTGCGCTTGAGCTCGAACGAAAATCCGTATGGCCCTGCGCCTAATGCGCTCAAAGCGATGGCGGACTCATTCGGCCTGTCGTGTCGTTATCCCGATAAGCATAACGACCAATTGATCGAAGCCCTCGCGAATCTGAACGGCGTCAATCGCGATCAAATTCTGCTCGGTGACGGCTCGAGCGAGATTCTTAATCTGTGCGCGGAAACTTTCACCGGGCCGGCGCGCGGCAAACTTATCGCGGCCGATCCGACCTTCGAGGCACTTCTCAATAACGCCATCGTCAACGGCGCCGAGGTCGTGAAAATTCCGCTGACCAGCAGCTTCAGTCACGATCTTCCGAAAATGGCGGCGGCCGCGAAAGATGGTCTCATTTACATCTGCAACCCAAACAATCCCACGGCCAGCATCACGCCGAAGAACGAGCTGCGCGATTTCATCGCGAAGAGTCCGCGCCAGACGATGATTCTGGTCGACGAAGCCTACTTCCATTACGCCGATAGCTCCGATTACGAGAGCGTGATCCCGCTCATTAAGGACTACGCGAATCTGATCGTCGCGCGCACGTTCTCAAAAATTTACGGCATGGCCGGCCTGCGCTGCGGTTACTGCGTTGCGCAAAAAGAAACAATCGACCGCATGCGGTTGCACCAAATGTTTGACAGCGTGAATTGCCTCGCCCTCGCCGCCGCGAATGCGAGTTTGAACGACGCCGACCAACTCGCCAGTGGCCGGCGTCTCAACAACGAAGCGAAAGCCTTCACGACCGCCGAGCTGGAAAAGCTCGGCTACAAATCAATTCCCTCGCAAGCGAACTTCATCATGTTCGATTGCAAACGTCCGGTCGTACCGCTGATCAAAGCGATGAAAGAACGCAACGTTGAAGTAGGTCGATTATTTCCCGCGCTGCCGAATCACATGCGACTCACCATCGGTAAGAAAACGGAGATGGAAAGTTTCCTAGCCGCGTTTCGGCAGGTAGCGGCCTAACGAAAGGTTCCCGTAAGATCGACAATCGCGATGGCCCATCGTCTCCGGCGGAAACATCGACATAAAAAAATTCTGCGAACTGATCGACGCCGCGGCAGTTAGTTAAGCTGCGTTAATCGCGACCGCTCATGTAGCCTCGATTCCATCCCCTTGCATTCTGAGGCAACACCGGCTCGATCCGGTTTTCGGAAATTCGAAAGTAGTATGCCTTCGTCTGTCGATCGTAGAATTGATCGATCAGCCGAGGCGGAATCAGCTCGCATTGAGCGAATGTTTTATCGTTAACAGTTGTAGCTTCGACGCGCCCTTTCTCGATTGCGAAACAATCGATGTTCCCCGGTGGAATGCCGAAAGAAGATGTACCGTCGTGACCGCGCCAATAGGCTCGAAGATTAATTTTCTTTACTGTCTCATTCCGAAAGAATCCCAAAATCGGAAGGAACTGTTTCAGGCGAGGGCCAGGGAGAACTTCGACATGCTCAAGCACTAAAGAACAAGGATCCATGCCGAGATGACCATGAATCGACGTTTCGATAAACCCGGTAACCTTAACGAAATGGAGATTCGCATATTCGCACGGATTCCTTCTCGCACCGGCAGGAAAATGCTGAGCGACAAACATATAATGTTTATTGTCCACCTCCTTGCAGGCACGAGCATCGCGCCATAGATCGAACGTATCTCCTTGGACCTCAGCAAGCCCAGTCACAGTCACACGTTGATGATTGAACCGAGATGGATTCTTGATCACGTCATCGAACTGCACTTCAGCCGCGAAAAGTGGAGGAGTCAATCCAATGATAGAAGCTACATAAATTAGTGTGAAATTTTTCACCGTTAACTAGCTCTGAAATCGAGTGTGTTGTTTTTTGCATCGACGCGAATGGTTTGGCCTTCGTGAATTTTGCCTTCAAGGATTTCGAGGCTGAGCGGATCGAGAATGCTTTTTTGAATGGCGCGCTTGAGCGGGCGAGCGCCGTAGACTGGATCGTAGCCTTCCCGCGCGAGAAATGCTTTGGCCGCCTCGGTAAGATCGAGATAAATTTTCTGTTGCTCCAGCCGTTTCGTCAATCGGCGCAACTGGATCTCGACGATCTTTTTCAACTCATCTTCGGTCAATCGATCGAATATGATGACTTCATCGACGCGATTTAAAAACTCCGGACGAAAATGTTGGCGCAACCCTTCCATGACGGTGCGCGTGCGGTTCTCGCTCGATTCTTCTTCCATGATGAATTGCGAGCCGATGTTCGACGTCATGATGATGACGGTGTTTTTGAAATCGACAGTCCTCCCCTGCCCGTCGGTGATGCGGCCGTCATCGAGCACTTGCAGCAAAACGTTGAAGACGTCGTGATGCGCTTTTTCGATCTCGTCGAAGAGAATCACTGAGTACGGTTTGCGCCGAACGGCTTCACTCAATTGGCCGCCTTCTTCGTAGCCGACGTAACCCGGCGGCGCTCCGATCAGGCGCGCGACGGTGTGTTTCTCCATGTATTCGCTCATGTCGATCCTGATCATGGCGTTCTCGTCATCGAACAAAAATTCGGCGAGCGCGCGCGACAGTTCCGTTTTACCGACGCCGGTCGGTCCAAGAAAAATAAACGAACCGATCGGCCGATTTTCATCCTGCAAACCGGCGCGCGCGCGGCGGACAGCGTTTGAAACCGCTTTGATCGCTTCATCCTGGCCAACAACGCGCTGATGCAAATGTTCTTCGAGCCGGATCAGCTTTTGCCGTTCGCCTTCCTGCAAACGTGAAACCGGAATGTGCGTCCAACTGGAAACAACTTCGGCGATGTCGTCCTCAGTCACTTCTTCGCGGAGCAGTCGATTGCCGCCCTCTTTGATCCTTTCCTCGACCTCGCGCAGTTTTTTCTCCAGCTCGGGGATTCGTCCGTACTGAAGCTCACTCGCTTTCGCCAATTCGCCGCGTCGTTGCGTTCGTTCGAGTTCGGTTCGCGCCTGATCCAGCTCTTCCTTTAATTTTCGCTGCGTATCGATGACCGCTTTTTCTTTTTGCCATTCGGCTTTGAGCGCGGACGATTTTTCTTTCAGCTCGGCCAATTCTTTCTCGATCTTCTTCAAGCGCTCTTTGCTCGCGGCGTCCTTTTCCTTTTTGAGCGCCTGGCGCTCCATCTCGTGCTGCATGATTTCGCGCTCGATCACGTCGATCTCAGTCGGCATGGAATCGAGCTCGATCTTCAAGCGCGAGGCCGCTTCATCGACAAGATCGACAGCTTTATCCGGAAGAAAACGATCGCTGATGTAACGATGCGAAAGCACAGCCGCGGCGACGAGCGCCGCATCGGTGATGCGCACGCCGTGATGCACTTCGTAGCGTTCTTTCAATCCGCGCAAAATCGCGATCGTGTCTTCGACACTCGGTTCGTCCACCATGACTGGCTGGAATCGCCGTTCGAGCGCGGCGTCTTTCTCGATGTATTTGCGATATTCATCGAGCGTCGTCGCGCCGATCGTGCGCAGCTCGCCGCGCGCCAGTTGCGGCTTGAGCATGTTCGACGCGTCGACCGCGCCTTCGCTCGCGCCCGCGCCAACGATCGTGTGCAGCTCGTCGATGAATAAAATGATCTGGCCTTGCGAATCGGTCACTTCTTTCAAGAACGCTTTCAATCGATCTTCGAATTCGCCGCGGAACTTTGCGCCGGCGATCATCGAGCCGATGTCCATGGCGATGATCTTCTTTTGTTTTATCGAATCGGGTACGTCGCCGGAAATAATTCGGCGCGCGAGTCCTTCCACGATCGCAGTTTTGCCCACGCCGGGATCGCCGATCAGCACCGGATTATTTTTGGTACGACGCGAGAGCACCTGCATGATCCGCCGGATTTCGTTATCGCGGCCGATGACCGGATCGATTTTTCCGCGGCGGGCAAGCTCGGTCAGGTCGCGTCCATATTTTTCGAGTGTCTGATATTTGCCTTCGGGATTTTGATCGGTCACGCGTTGCGAGCCTCGCACCTGCTGCAATGCCTGCATCAACTTATCACGCGTCACGCCGAGATCTTTGAGCGCTTTCGCCGCGGAATTTTTTTCACCGCTGAGCGCGAGCAAATAATGTTCGGCGCTGACGAACTCGTCTTTCAAGATCGACATCTCCTTTTCGGCGGCAGTCAGTGTGTTGCGCAATTCGTTACCGAGTCGAACGTCCGCCGCCGCGCCGTGAATTTTCGGCCGGCGCTCGAGTTCTTCCCGCAAACGATTGCGCAACGTCTCGGCAGACACGCCAATCTTTTCGAGCAACGGCCGCGTCACGCCTTCGCCTTGACCGAGTAGCGCGCTCAGGAAATGCTCGTTCGCAATTTCCTGATGATCGAATTGCTGCGCGACATCTTGCGCCGCTTGAAGCGCCTCCTGCATTTTCTGCGTAAATTTGTCGACCCGCATAATCCTCTACACGAAACAAATCGAAGTTCGTACGAGTGCAAGTTGCCTTTGCCCCGGCAAATCACAACGTGCAGCGTTGCGCCGGACGGCTGCGCACGTATGAGTCACTCCCATGAGCGAAACCGCGAAACCATTTGGCAGAAAAACTGTCGATCTTTTGCGCGCGGGACCTTTTCGCCGGTACATCATCGGTTCGGCGATCTCGGACACGGGAACGTGGATGCAAGTGATGGCGCAAGGTTGGGTGGTGAGCGCGCTCACTAATAAAGCGATCGTGCTCGGGATGGTGAATTTCGCAGCCGGCATCCCCACGCTCGCTCTCACCATGATCGGCGGGTCGGCCGCGGACCGCTACGACAAGCGCAAAATTTTGATCGCGACGCAAGTGGCGCAGATCGCGTTTGCGCTAGTGCTCGGCTGGTTGGTGCTGACCAATCGCATTCATATTTGGCACGTCATCGTGCTCGCATCGTTGCTCGGCGTTTCGATTGCTTTCGAAATGCCGGCCATCTCGGCGCTCGTTCCGGAATTGGTGCGGCCGGATGAAATTGCGAACGCGGTCGCCTTGGACCGCTCCGTTTTTCACGGCTCGCGCCTGATTGGTCCATCGATGGCGGGTTTATTCGTCGGATGGTGGGGAGCGGCTTCGGCATTTTTCATAAACGCGTTTTCTTTCCTCGCGCTGATCGCGGCGTTGATCTCGTTGCCGAAACGGGTGGCGGGCACCAAAGAAGAGGAGGAAAAGCGGCGCAGCGGAATCATGGAAGGATTTCGTTACGTGGCCCGGGACAGGACGATGGTGGCCATGATCGCGCTGATCGCGCTGACGACGATCTTCGTTTTCCCGATAATCTCGGTCATGCTCCCGCTCTACGTGCGAAATGTGCTGCACCTCGGGCCGGATCGGATGGGGTGGCTCATGGCAATTTCGGGAACCGGATCGCTTTCTGGGTCACTCGGTCTGCTAAGTATTGAGCGTAAAAACCGCTTTAAGTTCATGACAGGCAACGCGATCATCATAGCCATTGCTATCTTCTGTATGTCACGATCCAGCGGCTTCCTGCTGACCGCGGTCGCCATGGGTTGCCTGGCCATCGGGCTCTCCATCAACTTCGGATTGGCCAACACAATCGTTCAGGAACGCGCCCCCTCTCATCTGCGCGGACGAATCTCCGCCGTATTCGGTCTGAGCTTCTTCGGCTTGATGCCCATCGCCGGACTGCTCGTGACCGGATTTTCGGATTTGGTGGGGATGCGCACCGCTCTCGCTGTCTCGGCCGTCATTTTCGGGGTGGGCGCCTTTTTTGTTTTGAATCTCGCCGGCCGGCAAGTGTGCGACCAACCGGTCTCGCCAGTGCCCGAGCCGGAAATCGCAACGGTTGTGTAATCGCTCGTCAGGCAAAAATGATCTCATTTTCCACATGCTGGAATTCAGGACGCCACACAGCCGGTGACGAAATGTTGCGCGAAATCAAAGGCGACCTTGGATTCGAAATGGTTGAGCTCGGCCACGGCATTCGCATTTCGCTCATGCCGGGCATTCAAAAAATGTTCGAAGCGGGGCAGATCAAGTTCAGCAGCCTGCATAATTTTTGCCCGCTCCCGGTGGAAGTGATGGGCGCATCGCCCGATTGCTATCAATTTTCTTCCTTTCAACCGAGCGAACGCGAGCGCGCTGTGAAACAAACATTCCAAACAATCGACTTCGCCGCGCGGCTCGGAGCGCCCTTTGTCGTGATGCACCTCGGCGAAGTGTCAATGCAACCGATCACCGACTCATTGATCGGCCTGGCGAAGAACGGGAAAATTCTCTCGCGCGAATACGTGCGCAAAAAAATCAAAGCCGTGCAAAAGCGCGAATCAGCCGCGCCGCGTTTTTTGGAGCGCGTGAAAGATTGCATGCGGCGCGTGGTCGATTACGCCGCGTCAAAAAATGTCCGGCTCGGCATCGAAGGCCGCCGCGGTTACGAAGAAATCCCGAGCGAACGCGAATTGCCGGCGTTGCTCGATGAGCTGAACTCGCCGCAGGTCGGCTATTGGCACGACTTCGGACACATTCAAATCAAAGAGAACCTTTCGTTTCTGAATCACGAAGAGTGGTTGCGCACGATCGGTCCGCGCGCTTTCGGTTGTCATGTGCAGGATTGCATTTGGCCGGCGCAGGACCATCAACCGCCCTTCGCCGGACATGTCGATCTTGCAAAACTTGTTCCCCTTTTGCCCGACGACTGCCAGTTTGTCTGGGAAATGAGTCCGCGCAAAAAGGCGGAAGAAATTCTTCGTTCCGTCGCGACTTGGAAAACGCATTTCCGCAAATGAAAAAAATCCTGGTCACACTTTTCCAAGTCGCCGTCACCATCGCCGTCCTTTATCTCGTCTTCCGCGATCCGGGCAAGCGCGAGCAAATGAAGCTCGCTTTAAGTCTGGCCGACTATCGCTGGATCATCGCCGCCATTTTTGCCTATGTGCTCGTGGAGATCTCCGCCGCGGCGCGCTGGCACATTCTTCTCCGAGTCCAGGGCATTTATCTGAGCATTCCGCGCATGAGCGGACTTTTTTTCATCGGCATGTTTTACAATCAGTTTCTGCCGGGCGGAACCGGCGGGGACATTATTAAGTCCTACTATTTACTGAAGGAAACGCCGTCGAAAAAAGCGGGCGCGCTGCTTGCCGTGTTGTTCGACCGATTGATCGGCTTGGTCGCGCTCGTCACGCTGACCGCGGTGCTCATCTGTTTGCGCTACAACTGGCTCGCGCAAACGCACGATACGCGTCGATATCTCTGGTTTGTTCTGCTCCTGCTCGGCGCTTCCATTCTCGGTTTGCTCACCACTTTTGTCGTCAGCGGTTTCAATCTCGTGCATCTGTTGCCGAAACATTTTCCGGCGCGCGACAAATTAATTGAAACGTCGGCCGCATATCATCTTTACGCGAAACATTGGACCGGCACGCTGCTCGCATTTGCGGCGTCGCTCGTCGCGCACGTCGCCACCTTCGCGACGTTTCTTTTCGTCGCTTACACGTTGCGCGCAAACGTTCGACTCATCGATTTTTTCGCCGTCATGCCGATCGAGCGCACGATTTCGGCCATGCCGATCAGCTTTGCCGGTGAAGGTCCGCGCGAACATGTCCTCCAGATTATGCTCAACGGTTTATGCGGGGTGCCCGAAGGCGTGGCCGCGCTCATCGGCACGATGAGTTTTCTCGTCATCCTCTTCTGCTGTTTGCCCGGCGGCATTGTTTACCTCTTTTACAAACCGAGCGGCCTGCTCGCGCCGGTAAAACTGCGCGACATGAAAAAAGAAGTCGCCACGCTCGAGCATGAAATCAGCGAAGCCGAATAAAAATTTGGGAGGGACCTCAGCGTCCCGACCATTTGTCATGGCGACTTTTGCCATGACGGCGGATGGAAAAATTACGACGCGAAATTTTTCGCCAGTCGATTTCACTTCGCGCGAAGACAAGTTGCATTTGTTCCGGCAACGCGCTCTCGGCGACGCGGTCATGATTGGTCACAGCACGTTACGACAGGACAACGTGCGGCTTGGCCTGGCGCACGCGGAAATGCGCAAGGCCCGAATCAAGCGCGGCCAAAGCGCTTATCCGCTGCGCGTGATCGTTTCCAACGAAGGCAAGATCGACAGTCGCCTCAACATTTTTCAAACCGACTTCGCCCCGATCGTTATTTTTTCCACGGCGCGCATGCCGCGCAAGAATCAGGAAGCGTTGCGAAAAAAAGCAACGCTGCATTTGAGCAAGGCAAGAGATGTCGATCTTGTCGCGATGATGAAAACTTTGCGCCGGCTTTACAAAGTCCGGTCAGTCGCTTGTGAAGGCGGCGCGAAACTTTTTCGCGCGCTGCTCGAAGAAGATCTTGTCGATCAATTGAACCTTACCATCGCGCCCGTTCTATTCGGCGGGCGCGATGCGCCGACGCTCACCGGTTTGAATAAGAATTTTCTGCCGCGCACCGTTCACTGCCATTTGATCGACATGCGCGTCGTCGGCGACGAATGCTTTTTGACTTACCGAATTAAGAAAAGGCGGCGCAACTAAAATGCACAAAACCAATTCAATCATTATGTGCGCGCCGAAAATGTCGATCTTCGAAACGGCCGCTAACCTCGAGCTCTGGCCGAAGATACTGCCGCATTATCGTTACATTCATTATCTCGAGCGCAGTCCGAATCGGAATGTTGTCGTTATGGCAGCCGTTCGTTCCGGCATTCCGATCAAGTGGACCTCGGAACAAATTATCGACCGCGACAAGATCGAAATACGTTTTCGTCATCTCAACGCATGGACGAAAGGAATGGAGGTCCTCTGGACATTTACCGAAACGGGCGACGGCGTGCGCGTCGAGATTCTGCACGATCTGCGATTCCGGGTTCGATTTCTGGCGCCGATTGTCGATCTTATCATCGGGAGCTTTTTCATTCACAACATTGCCAACAAAACTTTGCGCTGTATGAAGTCCTACGTGGAAGCAAGGGGAACACAGGTCGCGGCATGAACCGGCGGCGCGCGGTCATCACTGGTCTCGGGCCGATCACATGCATCGGCAAAGGGCGCGAAGATTTTTGGCGCGGTATTCGCGCCGAGAAAACAGGCATCGGCCGAGTTACGAGCTTCGATGCAACGCCGTTCAATATTCGTTGCGTCGGCGAGATTCCCGATTGGAATCCAGAAGAATTTTTCACGCCTCAACGTTTGAAACGGCTCGATCGTTACGCGCAGTTCGCGGTCGCATCGGCCAAGATGGCGCTCGACGATGCCGGCATCGATTATTCGCACGATCAACCGCAGGAGCGCATCGGCGTAAGTTTCGGAACGGCGCTGGGCGGCGTTTGTAAAGCGGAAGAAAATTTCATTCGTTTTTTGAAAAAAGGTCCGCGCGGAATTCAGCCGACACTCGCCGTGCAAGTCTTCGGCGGCTCTGCGCATTCGAATATCGCGATCGATTTTGGATTTAGCGGCGTCGGCACAACGAACTCGAATAGTTGCGCGAGCGGCACTGTGTCGGTGGGTGAAGCGCTTCGTTACATTCGCGACGATTTTGTCGATGTTGTCGTGGCCGGCGGTGCTGAAGCGCCTTTGACCACGATCACAGTCGGTGCATTCGACATCATCAAGACAATGAGCCGCGCTGAAGATCCGGAGGTGGCCTGCCGGCCATTCGATAAATTGCGCGACGGTTTTGTGATGGGCGAAGGTGGTGCGTCCTTGATCATCGAAGAACTCGAACATGCGCGGAAACGCGGCGCGAAAATTTACGCCGAAGTTCTCGGCTACAGTTTGAATAACGACGCGTTTCACATGACGAAGCCGTTACCAACCGGGGATTCATGCATTCGCGCCATGCGTGAAGCGCTGCGCGACGCGGACCTCGCACCGGAAAAAATTGATTACATCAACGCGCACGCCAGCTCCACACCGCTCAACGACAGCAGCGAGATTATGTCGATCAAAGAAGTGTTCGGTGACCACGCGCGAAAAATTCCGGTGAGTGGAACGAAAGCATTCACGTCGCATCCGCTCGGCGCGACCGGCGCAATTGAGGCGACGATTTGCGCGCTCGCCATCGAGCACGGTTGGATTCCGCCGACGTTACATCGAGATAACCCCGATCCAGCGTGCGATCTCGATGTTGTGCCGCATCACGGCCGTGCCGCGGAATTAAATTACGTGCTGAGCAATTCGTTCGGTTTTGGCGGCATCAACGCCTGCATTGTGCTCGGAAAAGTGCGCGACTAAAGTTGCGGTCATTCCGAGCGGAGCGAGGTCTATTCCTTCAACAAATCCGGCCGATTTTTTTGCGTTCGTTTCATGGCCTGCTCTTGTCGCCACGCCGCGATCTCGCCGTGGTTCCCAGACAGCAAGATCTCGGGAACTTTCCACTTTCGAAAATCAGCGGGCCGCGTGTATTGAGGTGCTTCTAATAAATTTTTGCTGAACGAATCATCGGCCGCCGACTGCTCGTGGCCCAGAACGCCGGGCAACAAACGCACGATCGCATCAACAAAAACCACGGCGGCAGTCGCGCCGTTCGTCAGCACATAATCGCCGATCGAAATCTCTGCATCGACCAGATGTTCGACGACGCGATGATCGATGCCTTCGTAATGTCCGCAGATCACGATCAGATGTTCGTGTTTGGAAAAATCGGTCGCGATCGCTTGAGTAAATTGCCGTCCTTGCGGCGTCATCAAAACAACGATGCTCTTTTCGCCGCGCAACGATTCGACCGCCGCAAAGATTGGCTCCGGTTTCATCACCATTCCCTGCCCGCCGCCGAATGGCGCGTCATCCACGACGTGATGTTTGTCGGTCGCCCAATCGCGCAGATTGTGGATGCGAAGATCGACAATCTTGTTTTCCTGGGCGCGTTTTAGAATGCTTTCACTCAGCGGCGCTCGGCAGATTTCAGGAAACAGAGTGAGTATGTCGATCTTCATTTCTTGTAGCAGCGGTCTATGACCGTCGCTCGAATTATGCGACGCTCATAGAGCGCCGCTACAGAAGATTTATTCGACGATTTCGAGCGTGGCGCGCTGGCCATGACGCGAGGCCGAACTGGCTAGCAACGCGCGGATCGCCTGAATGGTCTGGCCGTTGCGGCCAATGATTCGGCCCACATCGGTCTGACGCATTTGCAATTTGAAGACGATCATCTTGCCGCTCGGAATTTCGGAGAGCATGACTTCATCTGGAAATTCCACGAGCTGGCGAATGACAAACTCGAGGAACTCCTTCATGTCGATCTTGTCGTATGTCGATCTTAGGACGCGGCCGCTGCGGGGGCTGGCGCTGCTGATTGCTTTTTATTTTTCTTGATCAAACTGCGAACCGTATCGGAGGGCTGCGCGCCTTTGCTGATCCAATATTCGGCGCGATCGAGTTTCAACGTGCTGTTATGCCCGGTCTTTTTCGGATCGTACGTGCCGATCATCTCGATAAATTTTCCATCGCGCGGACTGCGTTTGTCCGTGACGACGACTCTGTAATAAGGCCGGTTCTTCGCGCCTTCTCTGCGTAATCTGATTGCCACTGCCATATTTATTTTTTCATTCGCGCCATTTGCGCCATCATTTTTTTCATTTTGCCGGCGTTCTTCATCAGCTTGCGCATTTGATTGAATCGCTGGAGCAAATCATTGACCTCGGTGACGGTGCGGCCGCTGCCACGAGCGATGCGCTGACGACGCCGTGCATTTAAAATGTCGGGCCGCGTGCGCTCTTCGCTCGTCATCGAAAGCACGATCGCTTCCGTGCGCTTGAGCTGCTTCTCGTCAATCGAGAGGTTTTGCACGTTACTCATGCCGGGCAGCATGCCAAGCACATTCTCGAGCGGCCCCATTTTGCGCATCATTTTGAATTGGGCGAGGAAATCGTTGAAATCGAACGAGGCGCTGCGCAATTTTTTCTCCATGCGCGCGGCTTCTTCTTCATCGACGGCTTCGGCCGCTTTTTCGACAAGGCCGACGATGTCGCCCATCCCAAGAATGCGCCCGGCCAGCCGATCGGGCACAAACGTCTCGAATTGATCGAGCTTCTCGCCGACGCCCGCGAATTTGATGGGGCGCTGCGTGACTTCGCGCATCGACAAGGCCGCACCGCCACGCGCATCGCCATCGAGCTTTGTTAAAATGATGCCGGTGATTTGCAGCGCCTCGTTGAAATGATTCGCCACGCTGACGGCTTGTTGGCCGGTGGCGGCGTCGACCACGAGAAGAATTTCCTGCGGCTGAAGAAAATCTTTGAGTTCTTTAAGCTCGGCGATGAGCGCGTCGTCAATTTCCTGCCGACCCGCAGTGTCGAATATGTCGATCTTGTTTTCTTGTCGATCTAGTGAATCGAGCGCGGCCTTGGCAGCGCGCTGCACGTTTTTCTCATCTGGCGGTGGCGTGAAAACTGGAACGTCGATTTGTTTGCCGAGTGTGGCGAGTTGTTCGATCGCGGCCGGGCGTTGCAAATCGAGCGCGATCAATCGCGTTTCGCGTCCCTGCTTTTTTAAAAGACGCGCAAGCTTCGCCGATGACGTCGTTTTCCCCGAACCGTTCAGTCCCACGATCAAAATTCTTCCCGGTTTATCGAGATTAAGCGGAGCGGCATCGCCGCCTAACAAGATCGACAGTTCGTCGTGGAAAATTTTTACGATTTGCTGGCCGGGCGTGATGCTGCGCAGCACTTCTTCGCCGAGCGCCTTGCTCTTCACACGCGCGATAAAATTTTTCGCGACTTGAAAATCGACGTCGGCTTCGAGCAAGGCGAGCCGCACCTGGCGCAGCGCATCGTCGATGTTCGCCTCGCTGATCGTGCCGTGCCCGCGCAGATCTTTAAAGATGTCCTGAAGCTTATCGCCGAGCTGCGAAAACATAACGGGACCCGCGATGCGACCTGCGCCGCGATTATTTTTTCGGCGTTGGAGTTGCGGAAGCCGCCGGCACTGCTGCGCCCGCTTCAGCCACGCCGAAGGTCCAGTGCGCTTCGACTTTCTTGCCGCCGGAAGTTGCTTCGACAATGACGCTGCAGGTTTTGTCGCGCAGTTTCTGCGTGGCTTGATAGGAAACGACTTGGGTCTTCGCGTCGAATGACGCCGGAACAATGCCGAGCCCGCTCACGCGCATCTTCACGCTGCCGGGATCAATTTGACCAAACGCGCTTAAGTTCGCTTTGATGAGCGGTAGAGCGCTGCGCACCGTTTCGCCATCGGCCGGCTGCGTTTGTAAACTGGCCGCGCCCACTTCGGCGATGGGCGCGCCACCACCACCGCCGCCCGAGGTGGCGATCGACGCAATCGCGTCCATGAAAACTTTCGGCTTGTTCGCCTCGATGACATAACGGCCTAACGAGTCCATCGCCGCGCGATACGTGATCGGCTGGCCATAGACGGTGAAGAGCGCTTCGTAACCGGCGTTGCGCGCGATTTCTTTCACGTGCTCGTTGTAAAATCCGTACGGCACGGCGAAACAATTCACCCGGATGCCGAGCCGCTGCTCGAGTAATTCCTTGCAGCCGACGACCTCGTTATGCAGCCACTCTTCGTATTCCGGAGGGCTCAATCTTTTCTTCGCGACTTTATCGTAAGGCTTGCGCAAATCCTGGTGTGTCGCGGAATGCGCCTGAATATCGATGCCCGCGTCGCGCATCTCGGCCAGCATTTCCCACGTGACCGATTCGCCGCCGGAAAAATGTCCGCCGCGCACGCCTTCGGTATAAATGAACATCGTAAAGGTGTAGCCGAATTTTTTCATGATCGGCCACGCGACATCGTATTGCGATTTCCACCCATCGTCGAAACTGATGACCGCAGCGTACGGCGGAATCGATTTCTCGCCGCGCCGCCAGGCCAGCAAATCCTGCATGCCGATCACGGTGATGCCGCGGTCCTTGAGTGTTTGCATCTGCTTTTCGAAATCTTGCGGCGTAATCTCGGTATCGGGCCGGCGCACTTTGTTCACGAAGCGGTGATAACCGTAAACGATGACTTGCGCGTTCTGATCGACGACCGGCTTGGTCGTTTGCGGCGGAGTCGCAGCGGTCGCTGGGCTCGGTTTACCCGGAGGGGTTGGGCCTGCACCTTGTGCTCGATCGAGCACGGAAAAAAAACTGAGCGCTACAAAGAATGATAAAATCGCGAGTCGAGTGAGCATAAGTTTGAGTAAGGGCCTTTAAATCCGAGCGCACAAAACTCAAGCGTTTTTTATTTCGTATGTCGATCTTGGGTCCCGCGCGGCCGCGGGCTCTGCAAACAGGTCGCACGATTTTTCCTGCAAAAATCTTTGGCGGACCTGCTTCCTTTCGCGTATCAATCGACCATGGCGCAGCTCATCAAATTCATTTTCATTCTTGCCGGGCTCGGTTTGCTCGCGAGTTGCGCGACGGCCCCGCGAGCGGGCAAGGACACCAGCCACACGTTCACCACTGTCGTGGTCGACGCGGGTCACGGCGGAAAAGATACCGGCGCGTATCGTCGCTACGGTGGCGCGGAAAAAACGGCGACCCTAGACGTGGCTAGGCGGCTTGAGCGCAAACTACGCGAATCGCAGTTCAACGTAGTGATGACCCGTTCGAGCGACGTTTTCATTTCGCTCGATGAGCGGGTCGAGATTGAAAACCGGCAGAAGAATTCCATTTTCGTGGCGATCCATTTTAACGACTCACGCCGGCGCGGCATCAAAGGTTTCGAGACGTATTATTATTCTGCTTACGCGCGCGGTTTGGCCGAGCGCATTCAGAGCAAGTTGCTCAAGATTCCAGGCGCGGTGAATCGCGGCGTCAAGGTAGCGAACTTTCGCGTCATTCGTTACGCGAATTACCCAGCCGTTCTGGTGGAATGCGGTTTTCTGAGCAATCGTTCGGAAGGAAACGAAGCGCGCAGCGCGGAATATCGCGAGTTGCTCGCGGACAAAATTGCGGAAGCGATTGTCGAATTGCGTTACGGATCGGGAGTTTACCACAGCGCCGCTGCGGCCACTCCGGCGCCGGAAAAACCGCCGCAAAAAGCATCGCGCGAAAAACCTCCGGTGATCGTGCCTTAAAATTCGCGACCGCGCGCTTCGCGGCCGATTGCCGCAAGCAAAATGATCGCGAGAAAGACGACAGATTCTACCAACGCCATGGTCAGTGCGTAATTCGGCTCCCCGTTCGCGCGGCGAAAATGTTCGGCCAGCCAGGCCTGCTGCTGTGCGGCGTAGGCCGCGGCGAAATTTCCGAGTTGATAAGCCAAACCTGGAAACGTTCCGCGAAAATCGGCCGGCGATAATTCATTCAAGTGCACGGGAACAACTCCCCACGCGCCTTGCACCATGAACTGCATGAGAAATCCGCCCAGAATCAGCAGCGCTGTGCTCGGCGCGAAAATCCAAAGCGGAATCAAAAGCAGCCCGCCGATCGCAGAGAAGATGATGCAGCGCCGGCGCCCCCATTGCTGTGAGAGAAAACCGACGACGGTGCCTCCGCAGATCGCGCCCAAGGAATAAACAATCGCGATCATCGACTTCGCGTTCACATCGAAGCCGCGCTGTTTTTCAAGAAACGTCGCGTAAAGGTCCTGGGTGCCGTGCGACATGTAATTGAAAGCGGTCATGAGCAACGCCGCGTAAATGAACAAGGCTCCGTGTTGTTTTAGGAATATGTCGATCTTGAGACGCGGCTTTTGTTTTTGCGCACGATCGCGTCGCCAGACTGGTGACTCCGGAACGCTTGCGCGGATATAAATGACGAGCAGCGCCGGTAACGCGCCCGCGATGAAAAGCCCGCGCCAACCAAAGATCGGAAAGACGATCCAGTAAACAAGCGCGGCCAGCAGATAACCGAAGGCATAGCCTTGTTGCAAAATCCCGGAGAACAGACCGCGCGCGGCCGTCGGCAGCGATTCCATGGCAAGCGACGCACCCAATCCCCATTCGCCGCCCATGCCGATGCCAAACAGTGCGCGCAGAATCAAAAAGACCGTGAAATTCGGCGCAAACGCCGTCAGCAATTCCATGACCGAATAAAAAACAATGTCGATCATGAGCGGAATGCGCCGTCCGAATTTGTCGCCGAGCAATCCGAAAATGAATGCGCCGAGCGGTCGCATCATGAGCGTGAGGGTGATAGCAAAGGCAACCTTCGGAATGCGGCGACCGAAATCGTGCGAAATCGGGACGAGCACGAAAGTGACCAGAAAAAAATCGAGCGCGTCGAGCGCCCAACCAAGAAAGCAGGCGGCAAACGTATGGCGTTGCTCGCGATTCAGCGACTTGAACAAGCGGATCGCTTCCACGCTCCAGATTTAATTGTCGATCTTGCGATTGGAAAGTCCGATTCGAGCGCGGTATAATTTTTTGTGCGTTATCTCGTCAAAGCGAAACTGAAGTCGGGCAAAGGAGCGCCGCTTCTCGGATCAATTAACGACGGCAGCCTGGGCGGCGGATCGATCGCGGGCGATGAATACCTGCACAACATGCGCCAGGCGCGCTTGGATTCGAACGGCATTGCTCATTGGATGGAGACTTGTTTCTGCGATCCTCCGCTCGAAGAGGAGCGACCTTATTGGGAAGAGTTTTTCGATCTCATCAAAGTGACTGACGCGCATGCGCGGAAAAACTGTCGACACGAAAACGGAACCGAACTGTGGGCGTGTTGCGATTGCGACTGCACGAAGCGGCTCGAAGATAAATTGAGCAAGCGCGGCGATGGATTTCTGGAAAATCTACGCGCGCAAGATCGACATAGAACACATTGACGTATCATGATGCGTCAATTTGTTCCTTGATTGCTGGCACAAACCCGGCTTAGTTCTGAGCCAGCATGGCGCCTGAAATTCACCCGCTCGAACATTTGCTGCGCGAACGCATCGTCATTCTCGACGGCGCAATGGGCACGATGATCCAGCGCTACAGGTTGAAGGAAGACGATTATCGCGGCCAGCGTTTTCGCGACCACAAGGCCAAAGATCTGAAAGGCTGCATTGAATTACTGCAGCTGACCAAGCCGCAAATCATCGAAGAGATTCACACGAAATATCTCGAAGCTGGCGCCGACATTATCGAGACGAACACCTTCAGCGGCACAACGATCGGCCTGCACGATTTCGTATTCACCGAAAAGTCGGAGAGCGGTCGCAAAGATCGACAATTTTCTCAGCGTGTGGTGGACGATGTCGATCTTGGCGCGCTCGTCGAAGAGTTGAACGTCGCCGCAGCGAAGCTCGCCCGTCACGCGGCCGATCGCATGAGCGAATCCACCGGCCGGCGCCGCTTCGTTGCCGGATCGCTTGGTCCCCTTCCCGTCACCGCTTCACTTTCGCCGGACGTGAATGATCCGGGATTTCGCGCGGTCGATTTCGATCAAATTCGAAAAGCGTATGCGCAACAAGTGAACGCGCTGCTCGAAGGCGGCGTCGATTTGCTGTTGGTCGAAACAATTTTCGACACGCTGAACGGGAAAGCCGCGCTCGCCGCCATCGCCGATGTCTTCGAACAAACGGGCCAGTCCGTTCCCCTCATGATTTCCGGAACGGTCACCGATCTTTCCGGCCGAACACTCAGCGGTCAAACGGTGGAAGCGTTTTTGATTTCCATCGCGCATGCGCGGCCGCTCGTCGTCGGACTCAATTGCTCACTCGGTCCGCGCGAAATGAAATCGCACATCGAAGAGCTGGCGCGCATCGCGCCGACCTATACGAGCGCGTATCCAAACGCCGGCTTGCCTGATCCGTTGTCCGAGACCGGTTTCCCCGAGACGCCCGAAAGTCTGGCGCCGCAATTGCGCGAATGGGCGCAGAATGGCTGGCTCAACATTGTGGGCGGATGTTGCGGAACGACGCCGGAGCATATTCGCGCACTCGCGGAAGCAGTCCGCGATTGCAAACCGCGCATGTGGCAGCGGCCTCAGCGCCGCGACAATGCCACTCCGGCTCGGAGTCGGGACACTGAGGTCCCTCGTACATTGCAACTTTCTGGTCTCGAACCGCTCAACATCACACCGGAGATGGGATTCGTGGTGGTGGGCGAGCGCACCAACATCACGGGCTCACCGCGATTTTCGAAATTAATTTTAGCGGACGATTTCGACGGCGCGGTCGCAGTCGCGCGCCAGCAAGTGAAAGGCGGCGCCAACATTCTCGATGTGAACATGGACGAAGGAATGATCGATTCGGAAGCGGCCATGACACGCTTTTTGAATTTGATCGCAAGCGAACCAGAGATCGCGCGCATCCCGATCATGATCGACAGCTCGAAGTGGAGCGTGATCGAAGCCGGGCTCAAGTGCGCGCAGGGCAAATCGGTCGTGAACTCGATCAGCTTAAAGAATGGCGAAGAGGAATTTCTGCGCCAGGCGGGACTCGTTAGGCAATTTGGCGCGGCCGTCATCGTGATGGCGTTCGATGAACAAGGCCAGGCCGACACTCTCCAGCGCAAGATCGACATCATGCAACGCGCTTATGATTTACTGACGCAACGCGCGCACTTTTTGCCTAACGACATCATCTTCGATCCAAACATTCTGACGGTCGCGACTGGTCTGGATGAGCATCGTAACTACGCGGTCGATTTCATCGAAGCGACCCGTTGGATCAAAAAAAATCTGCCGGGCGCGCGCGTGAGCGGCGGCGTGAGCAACATTTCGTTTTCGTTTCGCGGCAACAACACCGTCCGCGAAGCGATGCACGCCGCATTTCTTTTTCACGCGATAGGTGCCGGTCTCGACATGGCAATCGTCAACGCTGGACAGTTGGCGGTTTACGAAGAGATCGAGCCGGAGCTGCAGGAACGCGTGGAAGATGTGCTGTTGAATCGGCGCGACGACGCGACCGAACGACTGGTCGATTTCGCGGAAAGAGTAAGAGCCAAAGGCAAGACGCCGATCAAAGACGAAGCGTGGCGGGCGGAACCTGTCGAGGAACGCCTGAAACACGCACTGGTGAAAGGCATCACCGATCACATCGACATCGATACGGAAGAGGCGCGGCAAAAATGCAAGCGACCGCTCGAAGTGATCGAGGGTCCGCTCATGGCCGGGATGAGTGTGGTGGGGGACCTATTTGGCTCGGGCAAAATGTTTCTGCCACAAGTAGTGAAGAGCGCGCGCGTGATGAAAAAAGCTGTCGCCTATCTGATGCCGTTCATGGAGGCGGAGAAATCTGCAGGCGCGAAACCGCAGGGCCGCATCGTGATGGCGACGGTGAAAGGCGATGTGCATGACATCGGCAAGAACATCGTCGGCGTTGTGCTGCAATGTAACAACTACGACGTCATCGATCTTGGCGTGATGGTTCCGGCAGCGAAAATTTTGGAGACGGCGAGAGAGAAGAAAGCGGACGCGATCGGACTGAGCGGGCTGATCACGCCATCGCTGGACGAGATGGTGCACGTAGCGCAGGAAATGGAGCGCGAAAGATTTGAGCTCCCATTATTAATCGGTGGCGCAACGACGAGCCGCGCGCACACGGCGGTAAAAATCGCGCCGCACTATCGAGCAAGCACTGTGCACGTGCTCGATGCGTCGCGCGCCGTTGGCGTCGTCAATTCACTTCTCAATGAGCAACTGCGTGCGGACTTCGACGCAACCACCCGCGCCGAATATGCGCGATTGCGCGACGAGCACACAGCGAAAACGCGCGAGAAAAAACTCCTGACACTGGAAGAAGCGCGAGCCAACCGGACATCGATTGATTGGGACGCGTACACCCCGCCGCAGCCCGAGTTCCTCGGGGTAAGTGTTGTCACCAGTGACGTAGCCGCGAATGGATCGGGTAGCGCACGCGTCTCGCGTGCTGGCGACGGTGTCTCGCGATCGCAGACTTTTCCTGTGAGTTCGAAGCCGACGCCGAAGCAACGCGCCAAGGAAAGCCGGTTGCGGCGCGACGCCAAGACCAGCACGCAGGACGGACACGCGACCCGGATCGTGTCGCTCGACACGTTAAGGAGCTACATCGACTGGTCACCGTTCTTTCATGTCTGGGAACTGCGAGGTCGCTACCCTGCGATCTTCGATGACCCAGTGTTTGGCAAGCAAGCACGCGAGGTTTTCGATGACGCGCAACAACTTCTCGACCAGATCGTCGCAAAGAATTTGCTGCTCGCGCGGGGCGTTTATGCTTTTTGGCCGGCAAACTCAGTTGGCGATGATGTCGATCTTTACGTTGATGACGCGCGCAGGAAAAAACTCGCCACCTTTTATTTTTTGCGGCAGCAAATGCAAAAACCGGCCGGCCAATGGAACCACTCTTTGGCCGATTACGTCGCGCCGAAGAGTGGCGCGAGCTTCCGGCTTGCCAATTCTGAAAGCACAAGCAAGACGCTCGCGCTACTTTCCGATTATCTCGGTGGATTTGCGGTGTCGATTCACGGCGCCGA
>JBEEGW010000004.1:0-94681 GCA_041167045.1 Verrucomicrobiota bacterium | reverse complement strand
AGCATTTCGAAACCTTCCGCCAACGCATGCTCGATTACCCGGTCCGAGTGGAGATGCTCAGCCGTTTCCGGTCCCAGGCCGAACAGCGCAACGTATTGCGACTCCTGCGCGAGGGCGGAGTGGATATCGTCATCGGCACGCATCGGGTGATTTCCGGCGACGTCGTGTTCAAGGATCTCGGCCTGGTTGTGATCGACGAAGAGCAACGTTTCGGCGTGCTCCACAAGGAAAAATTCAAGGAGCTCTTCAAGCTGGTGGACGTGCTCACCCTTTCCGCGACACCCATCCCGCGCACCCTTTATCTTTCGCTCGTGGGCGTGAAAGACATGTCCACGATTGAGACCCCACCGTTGAACCGGCTGCCGGTTGAGACGGTCGTGTGCGGCTACGACGAACGGATCATTCGCGACGCGATCAACCGCGAGCTCGACCGGCAGGGCCAGGTTTACTTCCTCCACAACCGCGTGCAATCGATCCAGAAAGTGCGCGACCGCATCACGGAGCTTTGTCCAAAGGCGCGGGTCGAGTTTGGCCACGGCCAGATGGAGGCCGACGAACTGGAATCCGTCATGGCCCGCTTCGTGGCCGGGCGAATCGACGTGCTCGTCTGCACCACCATCATCGAGAGCGGGCTCGATATCCCGAACGCGAACACGATCGTGATCGATCGGGCCGACCGCTTCGGGCTGGCCGATCTTTACCAGTTGCGAGGCCGGGTGGGCCGGGCCGAGCACAAGGCTTACGCCTACCTGCTCCTGCCACGTGAGATGATGACGGTGGGAGCCGCGCGCAAACGCATCAACGCGATCAAACAATACAGCTCGCTCGGGGCCGGTTTCCGCATCGCCATGCGCGACCTGGAAATCCGCGGCGCCGGCAGCATCCTGGGCACGGCCCAGAGCGGACACATCATGGCGGTCGGGTTCGATCTTTACTGCCAGCTGCTCAAACAGGCGGTGGCGCAATTAAAGGGCGAAAAATCCCGCGCCCGCCTCGAAGTCGAGTTGCGTTTCGATTTCGTCGCGACGAACGAAGCCGAGTTTGTGAAGCTCGGCCCCGAGGCCCGCGTGCCGGCCTTCATCCCGACCAATTACGTGGCCGACCCGGCTCTGCGCATCCAGGCCTACCGCCACCTGGCGGAAATTAGCACGCGCGAGCAGTGGGACCGCCTGCGCAAGGATTGGCGGGACCGCTTCGGGAAGTTCCCCCCCGCGGTTGACAATTTGCTCGTCCTCACCGAAATCAAGCTCGCTGCGGCCAAGGCTGGCGTCACTCGAGTCGAAGTGCGCGAAGACAAGTTAATGCTCACCCGGCGTGGAGATTTTCTGCTTGTCGGAGGCAAATTCCCTCGCATAAGTACCGATAGAATCGAGGGTCGCCTCAGCGAGGTATTGGAACTAACGAGGAAACTTTGAAAGCTATGATGCGCTCATTATTTGTCGCGATGATTGCGGGCACGGTGCTCGTTTTCGCTTCGCTTTCGCAAGGCGCGCTCGCCGCTGACGTCGAAGTGGTGGACGGCATCGCGGCCATCGTCAACGGCGAGATCATCACCTTCTCGCAAGTTCGACAAGTCTCGGCGCCGCGCGAAAAAATGGTGCGCTCGCAATTCACCGGCGAAGAGCTCGTCAGCAAAATCAAGGAAGCGCGCATGTCGGCCTTGAAGGACTTGATCGATCGCCAGCTCATCATCCAGCAATTTAAGAAAGACAGCTTCCAAATTCCCGATCACTACGTCGATGAACGCGTGAAAGAAATCGTGCGCGACGATTTCGGCGGCGATCGCAACACATTCATCAAGACGCTCGAGGCGCAGAACTTTTCGCTCGGCCAATTCAAGAAAATGGAGACCGAAAAGATGATCGTGCAGGCGATGCGAATGAAAAACGTGAAGCCGACCACGCAAGTTTCGCCCACGAAAGTGCAGGAGTTTTACGAGAAACATCGCGACGAGTTCACGGCCAAACAACAGGTGAAGCTGCGCATGATCATGATCCCGACGCATGCCGGCGAAGAAAATGCCGCCGCGCAAAAGGCCCTCGCCCAGGAAATCCTCGGCAAGCTCGCGGCCGGCGCGGATTTCGATCAAATGGCGAAGATGTATTCCGAGGACAGCACCAAAAGCAGTGGTGGCGATTGGGGCTGGATCGAGCGCAAGACTTTGGCCGCGCCGCTCGAGAAAGTGGCCTTCAGTTTGCCGCCGGGAAAAGTGAGCAACATCATCGAGGTCGGTAATAATTTTTACATTCTCAAAGTGGACGACAAACATGGCGGCAAGACTCCCTCGCTCGCTGAAGTCCGTCCCGAGATCGAAAAGAAACTTCAGCAGCAAGAAGCCGAAGCTCTTCAGGAACGCTGGCTCGCCAGCCTGCGCGAAAAAGCTTACATCCGGACGTTCTGACGGGTTCGATCGACAAGATCGACAATCACTCGCGCTCTTGCGCTTGCTCGTGCTCGATCAGCAGAATCGATTACGATTACGAGCATGAGCACGAGTAAGAAGCTTCGAATCGGCGTCACCCTCGGAGATCCGGCTGGCATTGGGCCGGAGATTGTGCGCGCTGCGCTCGCATCGGGAAAGATTTCGCCAAATCCTGATTACAAAATCGTTGGCCAATATCCGGATTGCTCGTTAGGCAAACCGACGCCGGAATCGGCGCGCGCCGCGCTGAACGCGCTCGAGGAGATTGTCCATCTTGCGGGCAAAGGCAAGCTCGACGCGGTCGTGACTGGTCCAATTCACAAGGCGCGCATGTACGAAATCGGTTTCAACTTTCCCGGACAAACCGAATTTTTCGCCGCGCGTTGCAAGATCGACAATTACGCGATGCTTCTGACCGGCGGGAAAATCACCGTCGCGCTCGTGACCACGCACATTCCGCTGAGCGAAGTTTCGCACGCGTTGAAGAAATCCGAGATCGTTCGCGTCGGTCAGTTGCTTGTCGATTTTCTCTTATGTCGATCTAAGCATGCACCCCGCATTGCCGTGGCCGGATTGAACCCTCACGCCAGCGAGTCCGGAAAGATCGGTCGTGAAGAAATTGATATCATCGCGCCCGCCGTCGCGGAGCTGCGCAAGACCTGCGGTGCAAGATCGACATTCGACGGGCCACTTCCGCCCGACACCGTTTTTCATCGCGCTGCGCAAGGTGAATTCGACGCGGTACTCTGCATGTATCACGATCAAGGATTGATTCCGCTGAAGCTGCATGCGTTTCACGAAGGCGTGAACGTGACGCTCGGCCTCCCCTTTCCACGCACCAGTCCCGATCACGGCACCGCTTTTGAAATCGCGGGCAAAGGAATTGCGCGAGCCGACAGCATGATCGCCGCGATCACGCTCGCGGTGCAGCTTGCGCAAAAACAATCGTGAAGATCGCCAAGTACATCGCAGTCTTCAATCTCGGGCTGCAAAACACGTTCGTGTATCGCTGGAATTATTTTCTGCGCGCGCTCTTCGGGCTGATCCCGCTGGCCGGCACCGTTTTTCTTTGGCGCGCAATTTTTCGCGAACGCGGCGGCAGCCTACACGGTTATGATTACGGCTCGATGATTCATTATTATTTGCTCACCATCCTCGTTTCGAACCTGGTCACGCCGACGGAAGACGATTGGCAGATCGCGGCCGACATTCGCGAAGGCCAGATCAATTCTTTTTTGACCAAGCCGATGAATTATCTCGGCTATCGCGTCAGTCTTTTTCTGAGCGGGCGCCTTGTCTTTACCGCGGTCACGATCGTGCCGATCGCGATCATCTTTTTTTATTTCCGCAGCTATCTCGCGCTGCCGGCCAATACATCGACATATTTTTTTGCGACGATCTCGCTCCTGATGGCGGCCTTCATCCAATTCTTCATCAGCTACAGCCTGGCCCTGATGGCGTTCTGGATCCTGGAGATTTCCACGATCGTTTTCATCGTTTATTCGTTCGAATATTTTCTGGGCGGCCAAATGTTTCCGGTCGACATAATGTCGATCCAAATCCAAACCGTAATGAAATGGCTGCCGTTTTATTATGAGCTGTTTTGCCCGATCGGTATTTTCATGGAGCGCATTCGCGGCGCGGAATTAGTGCAGGCATTGTCGATCCAGGCCACCTGGGTTTTGCTTACGTGGGCGGGCGCGACCGTGATGTGGAAACGCGGGCTTGGCCATTACCAGGCGGTCGGCGGTTAGGTCGAACCGCGCACGCGTGACGCGAGCAGCGCGCCGCTGAAAAAAAGAATCGCGCTGTAGCTAAATGCGATTTGCGTTCCGAACGCTGACCAGAGTCCGCCGACGACGATACTGGAAATGAAATCGCCGATTCCGTTCGTGGTGGCGAGGACGCCGAATGCCATGCCGTGATGACTTTCGCCGACAAGTTCGGCGCAAAGTGAGTCTTCGATCGTTTCTTCGATCGCGACATAAATGCCGCCCGCTACGAAGACGAGCGCCATTGTCCATGTCGATGTTGGCAAAAAAATAATTCCGAGCGTCATCAATCCGGCGAGCGCGTAACCGATCGCGAGCAGAATGTTTTTCGGGAAATGATCGCCGAGCCAACCGGCAACCAGCGAAAAGCTCGCGTAAAAAATATTATGCAAAACGTAAAGCGTGATCGCGATACTGGCCGCTTTTGTCGCCCCGATGCTTGGAGCAAGTTTCTGCGCGGCGAGCAGAATCAACATGCTGTGCGCGAAATCGCCGGCGCCGAATAATCCGACGGCGACGAGAAACTTTCGATACGGTTTTGGGAGCAAACGCAATCGTTCGCCGAAAGAAATATGCGGGACGGGTGCGCGCTCACGTTCTTTGACGAGAAACGCAACCACTGTGGCCGCGAGCAATCCCGGCACGAGCGTCCAGAGAAACAGCAGCCGGTAATTGTGACGCGTGAGATTGAGAATAAAAAGCGCGCTGAGCGGACCAATGATCGCGCCGATCGTGTCCATCGCGCGCTCGAGACCGAAAGCGCGGCCGTACGCTTCGCGCGATACGGAAGCGGCGAGCAGTGCTTTGCGAACCGGCGTGCGCACGCCGCGTCCGAGCCATGCGCTCGCTCGCGCAAAAAGGATGTGCCAGGCGTTTGTCGCGAAGGCGAAACATGCGGTCGCGATTGCAGTGACAACATAGCCACTGACGGCGATTGGTTTTCGTCGCTGCAATTTGTCGGTGTAAAAGCCGGACGCCATTTTGGCGAAGCTCGCCAAGCCGTCGGAAACGCCTTCGATCAAACCGAGCCACGCGGCTGCGACTCCGAGTGTCGCCAAGAATGCAGGCAACGCCGCCGTTGCGATCTCATGCGACCAATCGCTGAAGAGCGACGCGAGTCCTATTCCGAGAACGGTCGAGTTCAGCCAGCGGGATTTTTTTGGAGTCATCCCGAATGCGCTAAAAAGTTTATGTCGATCTTGTCGTGGCGCTCGCTGCTACTCACGCCGTCCGCGATATTGTTGAGAAATCTTGCGCCATTGACGTCTTTCGAGATTCCAGGCGACGACTGCATTGCCCACAATGAAATCTCCTTCCGCGTAATCTTTGCCCCAATTTACCGATACAAGCAGGTCATTGCCTTTCCACTCTTTGATCTCGGCGTTAAGGGGATTTGGTTCGTTGATTTCGCCTTTCGGGTGCAGCAATCTTATCAATTCCGAACGATCGAGTTTAAAGATGCCGTGTTTATGCTGCCAAATCCAAACACTGCTGGCGCGGCGACTGATTGAAACACCTAGAGCTACTGTTTCCGTGTTCGGATGCCACAGGGCCCCTTCCTTTCCGATCGGGCTATTGCTACCAAACCACCACGGCGGCATTTCCGCGTCGTGCTGAGGCCCCGGCAACCACCCGATCAGTTCCTCAGTGTAGGTAGTCGTATCGAGCAAACACGGAAATCCGCGTCGTTCATAGATGACCCACCGTCCGTTTGCACTCCGCGAAAACATTTTGGAGTCATAATTCTTGGTCAGAAGTCCAATTGCGCGCTCGGTCATATTCTTTTCATCTTCAAAATCATTTTCCGCTCGCAAATTATGCTTGAGAGGATTCACGTAAGTTTCAGTTTGTCCGTTAGGAAGCTGCCACCATCGACTACCAATCGCGCGCGCCGCGAGTCGGCGGATAGAATTTCCTTCGTCCGAAAGAAGCGGGAGCATCGCTTCGGGAATTCTCGAATCGAGGGATGTCAGTAGCTCCCGCAACGCCGCGATGCGTACCTCCGGGTCTTTATCTTTTAATTGGGGCAAATAAATGTCCGCCGGATTTGTGGTCGAGCCCGAAATACAGAACGAAACAAGCAATAGTCCGATTACAGCAGTCAGCGAGCGAATCTGCGTTTTGTTGCTCAAAGGTTTATTTCGTCGTCGGCAAGCCCGCCGCTTTCCAGGCTTTCATTCCGCCAGCCATCGAACGCACATTTTTGTAGCCCATTTTTTGCAAACTTTCGGCCGCGAGCGCGGAGCGCCCGCCGCCGCCGCAGTGACAAATTATTTCCGCGTTTAGATCTGGAAATTTTTCTTCAACTTCGAACTCGACCGTGCCGCGGCTGAAGTGCGTGGCGTTTGGAATGTGTTCCTCCTCGAACTCCTCCTTCTCGCGAACATCGACAATCGCTGCTTCGCCGTTTTGTAATTTTCTCACGGCATCTTCCGGCGAAATTTCTGTGATGTTCTTCTTCGCCTCGGCCACTAATTTTTGGAAACGATTAGGTTCGTCCATACCAACGATGATTTATGTCGATCTTATTCGTAACGCAACGCGTCAATAGGATCGAGCCGCGCCGCTTCCCGTGCCGGATAAAATCCAAAAAATATTCCGACCGCTGCGCTGAAAAGAAAAGCGACGGCAATGGAACCAATGGAAATGAGCGTCGGCCAATTGAAACGCCAGGAAAGAAATTGCGACGCACCCACGCCCAGAATAATCCCAAGGATACCGCCGACCGAGCTGAGCGAGACTGCTTCAATTAAAAATTGGGTGAGGATATCTCGGCCATGCGCGCCAACGGCGAGGCGCACACCGATCTCGCGCGTTCGTTCCGTCACGCTCACCAGCATGATGTTCATAATGCCGATTCCGCCGACGATGAGCGAGACGCCGGCAATCGCTCCGAGCAAGAGTGTCATGACGCGCGAAGTCGCAGTCGCTGCTTCCGCAATTTCTTCCTGATTGCGCACCGTGAAATCGTCATCGCGACCCGCGCGAATATTGTGACGCTGTCGCAGCAGATCGATGATTTGCTGCTGCGCGGCGGCGAGTTGTTTTGCATCGCCGATTTGCACGTTGATGTTGCGCAGGGTCGTGCCGCCGGCCACGCGTTTCATCGCGCTCGTAAACGGCATCACGACCACATCGTCCTGATCGACGCCTTGTGTGCTCAAGCCTTTCGTCGTGAGCACCCCGGTGATGGTGAACGGCACATTTTTAATTCGCAACGTTTGGCCAACCACGTCGTCGTTCCCGTAAACCTGCGTCGCGGTGGTGTGACCGACCACGCAAACCTTGTTCGCACTGCGGACGTCTTGCGCAGTGAATGGCCCGCCTTCCGCCAATGGCCATTGTCGCAAATCGAAATAATCAGCCGACTCGCCGTAGATGCGCGTAAACCAATTTTGATTTCCGGCGGCCACCTGCGTGTTTGAGACAACTTCTTCGCTGACCAAAGTGATACCGCCGACTTCGCGCCGGATGGCATCGGCATCTTCCACTTTCAAAGTCCCCGCGCCGCCCCAGCCGGTGCGGATGCCGCTGGCCGTGGTGCTTCCGGAGAAAATCAGAATCACATTTTGACCGAGACTCGCAATCTGCGCTTCGACCTGCGCTTTGGCGCCGTTGCCGATGCCGACCATCGCGATGACTGCGCCGACGCCGATGATAATTCCGAGCGCGGTCAGGACTGAGCGCATTTTATTTCGGCGTAACGCGCGAAACGCAATCTTGAATGTCGATCCGAGTCTCATGATTCAACTTTGCGGAACGACTTCATCGACACTTTGCACGTTTTGAAGCTCGATCTTCGCGTCGAAGCGTTGCAAAACCGGATGATCGCTTTGCACAAGGCCGTCGCGCATGACCACGTTTCGCCGCGCGTACGACGCGATGTCCGGTTCGTGCGTGACCATGATGATGGTGATGCCGCGCTCGTTGAGTTGCTGAAAAATTCCCATGATCTCGATGCTGGTGCGGCTGTCGAGATTGCCGGTCGGTTCGTCCGCGAGCAGAACTTCCGGATCGTTCACGAGCGCGCGCGCTATCGCGACACGTTGCTGCTGGCCGCCGGAGAGCTGGCTGGGATGATGATCTTCGCGTCCTTGCAAACCGACTGCGGCCAAAACGCTGTCCGCTTTTTCCCGAAGTTGCGCACTCGTTAGGCGATGCACTCCGTAGAGCAATGGCAGCTCGACGTTTTCGCGCGCAGATGTGCGCGGCAGCAGATTAAAATTTTGAAAAATGAAACCGATCTTGCCGTTGCGAATGTCGGCGAGCTGATCGCGATCGAGCTGCGAAACATCGGAACCATCGAGGAGATAATGGCCCTGCGTCGGTCGATCGAGGCAGCCGAGAATGTTCATCAATGTCGATTTTCCCGAGCCGCTCGATCCCATGAGCGCGACAAATTCGCCGCGCTGAATCTCCAGCGAAACGCCGCGCACAGCGTGCACTTCCATCTCGCCGCTGCGATAGGTTTTGTGCACGTCGGCTAAATTGACGACGGCGCCGTTGTTCATGTCGATCTTGTCCCGCGACGTTTTCCGCTCGTTAAAATCTGCGCTGGCCACCGCCCGAAAATGGATTTGGCGCGGGAGTTTGCGCGGCGGTGCCGCCAAGTTTCGCCGTCACGACGTGATCGCCTTCTCTTAATCCTTCGAGCACTTCTGTCGTGATTCCGTCACTAATGCCGGTCTTGATTTGCACTGCACTCGGTGAGCTCCCGCGCAAAACATAAACCGTACGTTCGCCGCCGCGGCGTTGCTGCGCATTTGCATCGCGTCCGCCACTTCTCGGCGAAGGCGATCTTTTTTCCGGCGTCGATGTCGATCCTTCGGGTCGAAATCGCAACGCCGCGTTGCTGATTTTCAAAACATCATCGCGCTGCGCGATGATAATTGAAACGTTCGCCGTCATGCCGGGCTTCAATTTTAGCTCGGCATTGTTCACGCCGATCACCGTGTCGTAGGTCACGACGTTTTGCACGGTGATGGGCGCGTTGCGCACCTGCACCACCTGGCCGTGAAAAGTGCGCGACGGAAAAGCGTCCACCGTGAAATCCACTTTTTGATCGACCGCCACCGAACCGACGTCGGCTTCGGCCACGTTGGAATCGATCTGCATTTTCGTGAGATCGTTCGCGATCGTGAAAATGACCGGAGCTTGCAAACTGGCCGCGACCGTCTGGCCAACATCGACATTGCGCGAAATGACCGAGCCATCGATCGGCGACGTGATCGTGCAATGATCGAGATCGGCTTTCGCCTTGTCGAGAGCGCCTTGTTTGATTTTCACGTTCGCTTCGGCCTGATGCAGATTCGCCATTGCCTGATCGAGATCGGCTTGCGCGGAATTTTGTTTGGCAAAAAGATCCTGCGTCCGTTTGGCGTTGAGCCGCGCGAGCTCGAGCGCGGCCTGCGCGTTGGCGACATCGCCTTCCGTTTGCGTGACAGTCGCCTGGAAAAGCGCGGGATCGATCTGTGCCACGACCTGGCCCGCTTTCACCTGCGAATTAAAATCGGCGAAAAGTTTCTGAATATTTCCCGAAACCTGACTGCCGACTTGAACATTGACGACCGGATTCAATGTCCCCGTCGCGGTGACCGCTTGCGTGATGGGGCCGCGCG
This sequence comes from Verrucomicrobiota bacterium, assembly GCA_041167045.1. Taxonomy (GTDB): domain Bacteria; phylum Verrucomicrobiota; class Verrucomicrobiia; order Chthoniobacterales; family UBA10450; genus CATPCN01. The sequence continues at coordinate 84,869 of JBEEGW010000004.1, read as the reverse complement.
TGACGGTGGTGGTTTGGTATTCGGAACTCCCGCCGCTGCGACATTGGCGCACCGCGAAAAGCAAGATCGACAATCCCCCGATGATGACGAGGAGCGGAATGAAGCGCTTCATGCAGAGAACAGTTGACTTGCCATATAATTAAGACAGGAGAAAGCGATGCGGCGTTACATGGAAATTTACGGAATCATGCTGCGCAACTCGCTCATTCGCGAGATGAGTTTCAAAGCGAATTTTCTTCTCTGGATGGTAGTGGAGGTGCTCTGGTTTTGGGGACAAATCTTTTTCTTCAGCATCATCTTCGGTCAGGTCGATCGCATTGGCGACTGGACAAAATGGGAAGTGGTGCTGCTCGTCGGCACGCATCAAATCATCGCGCAATTATTTCAGGCGTTCTTTTTCGTCAACGTCGCCAACATTCCGGAACTGGTGCGCACTGGGAAACTCGATTCGCTGCTCGTGCTGCCGATGGACAGCCAGTTCGCCGTCTCGAGCAAACAATTCGGTCTGGACAGCGTGCTCAATGCAATGCTCGGCGCCGCCGTCGTGATCGTTTCGCTGTCGAAACTCGGGATCGTTCCAAGCGTTATGTCGATCTTGTTGTACGTGGTCGCGCTCGGCTTCGGCGTCGCGGTGCATTATTCCATTATGCTTTGTCTGGCGGCGGTCAGTTTCTGGATCGTTCGCGCACAAGGTTTGGTCTACGGCTATTTTAATTTTCTCAACATCGCGCGTTATCCGGACGTGATTTTTCCCCGGCTCTTTCGTTTCGTTTTCGGCTGGATCATTCCGGTTGTCGTCGTGGCGAATATTCCGGCGCGCCTCTTGATCAAGCCGCTCGGACAGCCCTGGCTGATGTTCCATCTGGTCGCGGCGGCCACGATTGTTTTTTGGTTATCGCGCGTTTTCTGGCGCTTCGCGCTTCGACATTACTCCAGTGCGAGTTCGTAAGATCGACATAAAATCGCGCCTTTTTGGGCACGTTTTTCGCTGGGAAAACTCTACTTGCGCGCTTTGCGAATTGCCCTTAATTAAGCCTCCGCTCGGCGCCGGACTTAACCGGCTTCTTTAATTTTATGGCCAGCTCCAAGAAGAAAAAATCAAAATCCGCTCCAAAGAAAACGGCGGCCCGCAAGGCTTCGAAAAAGCCTGCAGCGAAGAAAGTTTCTTCCAAGAAAAGCGCGACAAAAAAACCCGCGGCCCGGAAAGCGGTAAAAGCTTCGAAGTCGGCGATTATTCAATCGCAATCACCGGTCGCGTTGCTCGGCAAAAATCATCGCGAGCGCAAACTCGATCCTTTCACGCGCGGGCAGAAGGAAAAGCTACTGCAATTGCGCGACGCCATGGTCGACTCGATGGCGGGAGTTGCGCAAGACACGTTGCGTTCCCGCGCCGAAGGCAGCGAAGCTTCCGCATTCGGTATGCATCAGGCCGATGCGGGCAGCGACGCGTACGATCGCGATTTCGCGCTCAGTTTACTTTCGCAGGAACAAGACGCGCTTTATGAAATCGATCAGGCGCTGAAACGGATCGAGCTCGGCACTTACGGCAAATGCGAAATGTCGGGCAAAGCCATTCCGCGCGCGCGGCTCGAAGCGATTCCGTTCGCGCGTTTCACGGTGGAATGTCAATCACAGCTCGAGAAACAGAATAAGGCATCGCGTGTGCGGCAGTCCGTCACTTCGCTGTTTGGTTTGACCGACGAAGATGGTGAAGGCGAAGAAGAAGAAGCCACCCCCACCACGGCTGACGCGAAGGAATAGTCATGGCGCAGGAAATTGTCACACTCGAATGCACGGAAGCGAAAGCGCTGGGTAAACCGGTTTCGCGTTACATGACTTCGCGCAATAAGAAAAGCCCGCGCACGCCGAACCGTCTCGAAAAAAAGAAATACAATCCCTTTTTGAAAAAGCACACGCTCCACCGCGAAACCAGGTAATTGTCAATGCAACCAAAAACTGCCAAACGCCGTTCTGCTTTTCGCCGCGCCAATCGCACCATGCCGCGGCGCAGGATCGACATTGCCGTCGAAGCGATCGATTACAAAAATCCCGACCTGCTGAAAAAATTCGTGACCGAGAGCGGCAAGATTCTTCCGCGCCGAGTCACAGGCATGCCGGCGCACATGCACCGCAAAATCACGCGGGAAATCAAGCGCAGCCGATCGGTGCTCTTGATGAAGTAAGCGCTACGCCTTTCGCGTTCGCTCGCCTTGCTCGATCAATTTCCAAAAGTCGCGCGCTTTCTCTAGTTGCGCGTCTTCGGCCGTCGGCAGTTTGCTGCGGAAAAGAAAATCGCGCAGCGTGTTCTTGTGCAGGACCCGATGGACTTGAATGCCTTCGTGGGTCTTCGCGAAATAAATCCGGTAATCTTTCGCGCGGTAACGATATAACTTTTTTCCTTCGCGCTCGATCACGCCGAAGTGCTTGGCATCGAGATGATCGAGATCTTCGGGAAGAATTTGAAACTCGGCCAGCAGATCGAGCTGCAACGTTTTCGGCAACGCCGCCATTTCGGCTGCGCTCAGTTCGTTGAAGATGATCTGGAACATCGACAATTAAACGTAAACGCGCTTCACGCGACTTCCAATACGGGTGGTGATGTCCCACGTGATCGTGTTCGCTTTCTCCGCCAACTCCGAACATGAAATTTCTTCATCTCCCTGTCGCCCCATCAGCACGACCTCGTCGCCAAGATCGACATGTTCCAATTCCGAAACGTCGATCACCATCAAATCCATCGTGACGCGACCGAGCAACGGGCAACGCTGACCGCGAACCAAAACCGCCGCGTCGCGATTAGAAAGATGTCTCGGATAACCGTCGGCATAACCGGCAGTGAGCGTGGCCACGCGCATTTTTTTCGGCGTAATAAATGTGCGGCCATAACTGATCGAGCTTCCCTTCGGCACATCGCGCACCAAACCGATCCGCGTTTTCCAAGTCATGACCGGCTGGAGTAAGTTTTGAAATTCCGGCAATGGCGAAATCCCGTAAAGGATGATGCCGGCGCGCACGATCTCGTAAGGCGTTTCGTTGAACGCGAGCGTGCCCGAGCTTTGCAGCACGTGCACCTTGTAATTTCCCGGAACGGCGGCACGAAGCTGCTGCACGATTTTGGCGAAGCGAGAGAGTTGTTCACGCGTGTATTCGACTTCTTCATTCGCCACCGGCATGTGGGTCGAAATGCTGTGAACTTTCGTGTTCGGCAGCGCGGCGGCTTGCGTGAATTCCGCAACTGCTTCGCTTTCAACCACACCCATCCTGCCCATTCCGGTGTCGATCTTGAAATTGATCGCGACGTTGCCGGCTCGATCGAATTCCTGCGCTTCGCCACAACTTGAAACCGACGGAATGAAACCGCGCTCGACGATTGTCGATCTTTCGCTCGGCAGCGCTGGACTCAACATAATGATCGGATGAGGCACCGCCGCGCGCAGCTCGGTCGCTTCTTCGAGATTTGCGACGCCAAACAGTTGCGCGTCATTGGCGAGCGCTTTTGCCACGCCGACCATGCCGTGTCCGTAAGCATTCGCTTTCACGACGGCGAGAAGTTCGGCCGCGCCGATGCGTCCGCGCGCCACCGATGCGTTATGACGGAGCGCGTCTTCGTCGATCTCAACCCATGATCGATAAGTCTTGGTCATCTTGAGATTGCCTTTGGTTTGGTGATATGCGGCTCGCGCAAATAGATCGGCTCGAGCGGCGGCAGAAAAAAATGTCGATCTTGTCGTTGCGCGATTTGCGCCAGAACCGCAGCGGATGGGAAACAAACGCGAGCGCCTGGAAATTTTGGAAGTGGCTCGGTAGCAAAGATCGACATACCCCGCGGCAACTTGTCGATCTTGTCGCGCAATTCAATCTCGCTGAGCAAATCGGGACCGTCGATCAGCTCGTGCTCGCGCACGTGCGCGATGTAAAAAGATTCGCGGCGCGCATCGCCGATGACGCAATATTCATTCTGCTCGCATGCGATCGCGCAGATTGACGGCCAGCCGATCAGTTTTGCTTGCGATGAAATTTGCAAACCGATCGCGGCAGAAATCGCGATGCGCGTCCCCGCATACGAACCGGGACCGAGGCCGACCGCGATTATGTCCGGCGTTTTATGTCGATCCAAGCAGGCGCGCAGGTCTTCGAAAAACAAACCGGAATGCTTGCGATCGTTCGCAAATTCTTCGTCAAACAAGGTGCGATTCTCTTCAACGCAGGCGACGCTGCCGCGCGCGCTGGAAAGATCGAGAGCCAGAATTTTCATAAGCCGGTTTTTATGATGCGCGCGTTTTCGTTTTTCATCTCGAACGAGATCCATTGCGCGGTCGACGGAATTAATTCCGGAAATTTGTCGGCCCACTCGATCACCGACAGGCCGTCGCGATAATCGTCGAAGCCCAACTGCAGAACCGCCTGCGAATTTTCCAGCCGATGAAAATCGAAATGATAAATCGGTAATCGACCGCCGCTGTATTCGTGAATGAGCGTAAAAGTTGGACTCGTCACTTCAGCCAGAGTACCGATGCCGGCTGCGACACCTTTAACGAATTGCGTTTTGCCCGCGCCGAGATCGCCGACGAGCGCGAGCACATCGCCGGCGCGCGCGGCGCGGCCCGCTTCGCGACCGGCTGCGATTGTTTCTTCAACGCTGTTTGAAATGAACATAGCCGCGGAAGAAAGGTTGAGGGATAAAGGATGAGGGATGAACGAAAGAACCGATGCGTGTGAGCTGAAGTTTGGGAAATTGTTTGCGCCATTTTTTTTGCAGGCGCTCGGTATCGCGCTGGGCGATGGCGAAGAGGAGCTCGTAGTCTTCGCCGTCGTTTATGGCATTGTCGATCTTGGCGCCGGGCGCGAGCGGCAGATTTTTTATGTCGATCTCGTACCCAAGTTTGCTGGCGCGTGCCAAACGCGGCAGATCGGCGCCGAGTCCATCGCTCAAATCCATCATGGCGTGAATCGAAAAGTTTTTCGTGAGCCAGCGCGATTCGGCGATTCGCGGAATGAAACGCAAATGATGGCCCCGAATCGAATGGCCGAGCCTCCCGGTGACGAAAAGCGCGTCACCCGATTTGCCGCCGCTCCGGGAAATCCAGCGATTCTTTTCGGCGAAGCCAAACATGCTGACTGAAATGACGGCCGGCCCGCGCGTGCTGCTCGTTTCGCCGCCGACGATCGCGACGCCAAACTTCTGCGCGGCCTGGTCGAGGCCGCGATAAAGTTTTTTGATCCACGCAACTTTTGTGGAAGGCGACACGATCAGCGTGACGAGCGCGAATTGCGGCACGCCCGACATCGCGGCAAAATCGCTGAGCGTACGCGCCATCGCTTTCCAGCCGACGGAGGTTGCGTCGGTCGCGGCGCGAAAGTGCACGCCTTCGACCACGCAGTCGGTTTTTAGCAAACCAACTTTTCCAGGCACCCCAAGATCGACAACTGCGCAGTCGTCGCCCGTTCCTGCGATGACTTTCCGGCCGCGGTGCAGAAGCGGAAAAATTTGCGCGAGCAGCCGGTCTTCGCCGGACCGCTGAAGATTCATTGCGGGAGCGTTTGTGGGAATGCGAGTGCGACGAGCGTGAGCGAATTAAAAAGCGAATGCATGGTCATGGTGACAAGGATGGAGCCGCTCCATTCGTAGGCAATGGCAAAACAACTTCCGAGAACGAAGAGTGGGCCGAAGGAAGGAAGATGTTGATGAACGGCGGCGAAAAGCAGCGAAGCCAGCAGGACCGCAAGGGCGCGACCAAGATAGCGTTTCAGCACGCCGTAAAGAAAAAATCGAAAAACAAATTCCTCCGCGATTGGCGCGATGGCGACGGCGAGCAAAATAATGGCGACCCGGCGCCCAATCGTTTGCGAGCCGTTAAAAAGCTCGACGATTTCCTGCCTGCTCGATCCGCTGCCGAGCAAACGCTGGGTGATTGCTTCCGCCAAAACAATTAATGGATAGGCGGCCAGAAGCAGGAGCGCGCCCATGGCGATGATGCGGCCGAAACCGATGCGGGAAAAGCCGGCCATAAGATCGACATTAAATCCGCGCAGCCGCAAAAACGTAACGAGCAAAAGCAAAAACCCGATGGAAACGAGCGCGTTGGCCGCGAGATCCCGATTGCGAACATGGTCATTCGTCGGAGAGGAAAAGAGCAGAACGAAAAGAAACCAGCCGATCAGAATCCCGGCCACGATTCCTTCGACCAGACCAAACAGTTTCAAGTCGGGCGGACCGCTTTGCGGAGCGCGCGCGCTGATTTGTCGCGCCAGCGAAACGTAAACGTAAACACTGATGACGACGAGAAAGGTGTTCAACACGCTCGACATCGATCGTGCCGCCGTCTCTTACGGAGCGTAGAAATCCGGCAGCAAATAAACGCGGCCGCTTTCGAGCTGGGGAAGAAGTTGTTTCGGCAAGCTTAGCTCGATCTTCGAATCGCCCGCCCCCCCGAAAGCGCGGAAGAGCCGGCTGAGGCTGAAAGGTGGACCGTATTTTATGACAGCGGCGCCGGGCGCGTTGCCAAGCTGTTTCGCTTTGGCGAATGCGTCTTCAATCTGCCCCAGGCCGTCTATCAATTTGACATCGAGCGCGTCTTTCCCGGAAAGAATGCGCCCATCGGCGATGCCGTTGCGCAAACTATCCGCCGGCAAGTTGCGTTCCTTTGCCACGATGCCGAGAAATTTGTCGTACGTTTTCATCACGAACGATTGCACGAGCTCGCGCTCTTCCGGCGTGATCGGGCGCGCGCCGTTGAGCATGTCCTTGAACTTGCCGCTTTTGAAAACGACGGCGGCCAGACCGATTTTATTGAAGAGCTGCTCGTAATTCAGCGTCTCGATAATCACGCCGATGCTTCCGGTGATGGTCGTTTCGTTTGCCATCAAATATTGACCGCCGCAGGCAATATAATATCCGCCCGACGCGGCGAGCGAATCCATGTAAACGACGACCGGCTTTTTCGCGCGCGTTTTGACGACCGCATTATAAATGACGTCGGACGCGGTCACTTCGCCGCCCGGCGAATCGATTTCGAGCACGATCGCGCGCACATTGTCGTCGTCACGCGCTTGCTGCATGGCGGCGCGCATATCGTCCACCATCGAATCGCTCACGTTCCCCGGGATCGATCCGCTGATCAACCCTCGCAGTTTAATGAGTGCAATCTTTTGCGAGCTGCCGCGAGTGCCGCGTTGCACAATGATTTCACGAAAATGCGGCATCCATTCCTCCTGCCGCGAAGTGCCGCTCAGCCGCTGGAACGCGACCGAGGCCAGCACAAAATTCATGAAGAGGCTCGCGCACAAAGCGACGAACAAAAAAATGCTCAAGCAACCCAGCTTTCGATCGGCCATGATGAGGTGAAAGTGCCGGAGAACGTTTGCCCGCACAAGCGCTTTTCGCGCGCCTGACGTGTGGGCGAGGCGAAACGCTGGCCTGGAAGCTGCTCCGTTTCCCAAGATCGACAATGGACACGAGTGGTCATCTTAAGGTCAGCTCTTCCGCTGCACGCCGCGCCCCCAGGGCAAAAGCGCGCCGCAAGAAAGGACCGCACGGACGCAATGGCGCGAAGGCTTCAGCAAACGGCCACCGCGAACCGGCCGCTGTCGGCACACTTTCGCGCACGAAAGCTTTGCTGCTCGCGGCGCTCCGCGTTTGGGAGCTGAAGCATCGCATCGGCGAATAGCGATTGCCCTCCACGCCGTAGCCTTGGCGAAGGCGGGTCGATCTTAGCTTTTCGGTTCCACTTTCACGTAAATCTCGGGCGGCGCACTCGGGAAATATTTGAAGAGCGCAGGGCAGAGCCAGCCTTCCATTTTAAACTGCTCACTGTAATACCAATTCCCGCCTGACTCTTCGCGCCGCCATTCCAGTTTGAAATCAGCGCCGGGAAAAGATTGCGCGCTGAAGATGGCGCGAAAACCGCGGTCGGCGTTTGGAATATTCGCGGTCGCTTTGTCGATCATCGTATCGATGCCGGCGATGAACGGCTCTTTCGTTAGGCCGACCGCGGGATCGTCGAAGACCCAAAGGCCTTCATGTTTGTACGGCGCGATGACGAAGAGTGAATTCATCGCATCAAGTTTCGGAGCGTCGCCGGCCCGAAGCAAGATCGCGGACAAAAGCGCGATCCCGATTGCGATGCCAATGCGCACGACTACTTTGTTTTCGTTTGGCGCCCGTAGCTCAGCCGGATAGAGCAACGGATTTCTAATCCGTCGGTCGGGTGTTCGAGTCACCCCGGGCGCGATTACTTGGAGCGTTAACGCGACGCAAACCAACCGGCGATAAGCATTCAGTCTTTCATCCCCAGCAGCGTCTTGACGTCTTTAAGAGCTGTTTGGCGGGCTTTGTCGTACTCCGTGGCTTCCTTGGCGGCACCGGTTTGAATGTATGCCTTCAGCGCTTCGGATTCCTTCAGCACCAAGTCTAGAACGTCGACCGTGTTCTTCACGAATTGATTGTCGTTTTCACTCAGCGTCTTGGCTTCGATGAGCTTGTTCATCTGGTCCTTCATGCCTTTTGTTACATTGATGTAGGTGGCGATGAAGGTGCCGGCCTTGTCGGCTTTATAGGTCTTGCTAACGGTGGCATCAGCGAGGGTCCCTACCGCCATGTGCGTGAGCAGGATCGCCTGCCCGGTCGTGTAGCCGAGGGTATTCAAGAGGGCGGTATCGTGCTCGGCAGCATGAAGACGGGCGCCAGCGAAAACAAAAGCGAATAGGAAGCTGACAAGACATTTGGAGTTCATAGCCGTCGATCGTACCGGACGACAGACAGCGCGACAAGGTTAAGACCGCTCGGCGCGCTATTTATTTGACGGCAAGATCGACATAAAAATTGAACACGCGAGCTCGTCACGGCGTCCGAATCATTAATATGATCCATGCGCGACGCCTGTTTCTCATTATCTTTTTGTCGTTCACTTTGACGACGCCACTTCTGGCCACCGAATCGACCGACCAAACGATCGCTTATCTTTTTAATTATATCGCCACCTCGAAGGCGGTCTTTATTCGCAACGACGTTGCATACACGCCGGAGCAGGCGTTGAAACATATCAGGGCGAAGTACGAACATTATAAGACCGACATTAAAACGCCGGAAGATTTCATCCGCCTGTGCGCTTCGAAAAGTCTCGTGACAAATCAGTGGTACCAGGTGAAGCCACCCGGTCAGCCCCAAGTGCTGTTCAACGATTGGTTGCGCGCGGCGCTCAAGGCGCATCGCGCGAAAACCGGCGGATAGCTATTTGTAAATCGCGTTCAGCAATTCGATCGCGGCCTGGCCGGGCTTGAAGAGCGGCGCGAGGAACCCTTTCGCGAAATGTTCCTTCGCCGCGGCGACGAGGCGTTCCTTCAAATCTTCGCGCGGATGATTGAGCGGGCCGCTCAAGCTCATAGTCGTCCACAAATATCCATCGTGCGATTCAGTAAAAACTTTTTCGCGCGCGCCCGGAATGGCTTCGACCACGTCGGGCGCGCCGCCAACTTTAAATTTGCCCTCGATGGTTCCTTTCTCGATCGAGAACGCGCCTTCAATGCGAAACAGGCCTTTTGATTCAATCTGCAATTCGCCCACTTCCAACTTCGCGCCATCCCAGCGATAGCGGCCTTGCAGTATGTCGATCTTGGGTTTTTCGAATTGCGGATGTCGCGTCGCGGCGGCGATTTGTTTTAGCGTCGGGACATCATGCACTTTTGCCTGCGTAAAATGCAGCGCGCCTTCCGCGCTCAACGGCGAGTCGCCGCCGCCAAATCGTTTCTCGAGGCGCGTGTCACCTTCAAATACCCCTTCGAATTTGCCGTGCCAGAATCCCTTCAAGTACGGCTCGGCCGGTGACGCTACCGCTTGCAGATCGAGCTGCATCGCGCCGTTCTCGCCGAAATCAAAATTGCCGGTGACGGTGGTCCTTCCGTTCGGCCCGAGCAACAAGTTGACCGATCTCACTGCGAGTTTTTGTTTCGAGTAATACAAGCGCAGATCGGCCACCGTAAATTCCGGCCAGCCCATTTGCCGAAAAGTTCCGCCACGGCCAAAGACATCGAGGTCTTTGTCTTTCGGATAAAAATGCGCTTCGACATCCTTGAAATAACCGACTGAGTTCGGCGTTTCGCCCCACACCACTTCGGTGCGCGGGACAATCGTTTCGTGTATGTCGATCTTGAGAACGTCGGTCGTTTCGATTTGCGGCTGCAATTCCGGCTGGCGCGGCAGAATATTTTCCAATTGCGCGGCGGCCGCGGCGCCGTAGGCCGCTTCCAGGTTCGAAGCTTGCAGTCGCGTGATGGTCCACTTGCGCTGCCAAAGATTTTGCAGACTGCAATAGGCGCGCAGATTTACGGCGCGCATTTCGGTGAGGCCATGTGGCTGACCGCGCACGAGCAATCCGTCGCTGCGAACGGACAATCCACGCCAGCTGAGCGATAAATACCCGGCGTCGGCTTTCAAAATCACCGCCGTCTTCTTGTCGATCACACGCAACAGCGTTCCGCTCGCCAGAAATCGATTGATCGCGCGACTTACCGCAAAATAACCGATCGCCAGGATTATCACGACGATGATTGCGGCGATGACCCATTTTTTCCCGGCCGATTTCATTGAAGAGAATTTTGTTTTATTCGTCGATGTTACGAACAGTTCGAAGATGCTAAGATCAATAGCTGTATCCGCGCCAATTTATGATGAGCTTTAATTTTACGAGACGTTTGCGCATTCCAATCATTGCCGTTTCTGCACCATTTCTTCTGAGCGGCTGCATCGTGCTCAAGACGGGCAAGCAAGTGCGCAAAGAAATCACGCCGATCGAATCGACAAGCTCGCCCGAGTTTCGACAATCGGCCGGCTCGTTGCTTGGACCGAACTTCGTCGGGGGAAACAACATCACCACGCTCGTCAACGGAAACCAGATTTTTCCGGCGATGCTGAGCGCCATTCATTCGGCCAAGCACTCCATTAATTTCGAGACGTACGTTTATTGGAACGGAGATGTCGCGCGGAAATTCACGGAAGCGCTGGCCGAACGAGCGCGCGCCGGCGTGAAAGTGAGCGCGATTCTCGATGCGCAGGGGACGGGCAAAATGGGCGTGGAGAATCTGGCGCGACTGCGCGAGGCCGGCGTCGATGTGGTCAAGTATCATTCCATGTTTTGGCCTGATCCGCGCCGGTATAACAATCGCAGCCATCGCAAATTGTTGATTGTCGATGGAAAAATCGCGTTCATTGGCGGCGTCGGCATTGCGGATCAGTGGAGCGGCAATGCCGAATCGCCCGAGCATTGGCGCGACAATCATTACAAGGTCACCGGACCGGTTGTCGCTCAGCTGCAAGCCACTTTCATGAACAACTGGTTAAAAGTGCGCGGCACCGTCCAGCATGGCCCCGATTATTTTCCGCCGCTCGAGAGCAGCGGGCCTTATCTCGTGCAGGCGATGAGAAGCTCGGCCCGAAATGAAAATCTCGACTTGATGTATCTGCTCGCCCTCGCGGCCGCGCGCAAAAATTTACGGATCGAGAACGCCTATTTTTTACCGGACGATCTCATCCGCAAGGAAATGATCGCGGCGGCGAAGCGTGGCGTGAAGATCGAAGTGATCGTGCCCGGAAAACATATCGATCAAAAACTGGTGCGCGCCGCCTCGAAGCGGCATTGGCCGGACCTGCTCAAAGCCGGCATCAAGATCTACGAATATCAACCGACCATGGTGCACGTGAAACTCATGATCGTGGACGATGTGTTCGCTTCGATCGGTTCGGGGAATTTCGATAATCGATCGATCCGTTTGAACGATGAAGCGAATCTTGATGTTCTGGACCGGGATTTCGCGGCGCAACAGACGCGCTTGTTTGAGTTTGATAAGAGTCACTCACGCGAAATCACGACCAATCCAGGCGGTGGATTAATTTTTCTGCATCCGATTCAGCAGGCGGCCGGCGTGGTCGCGCCGGAATTATAAGATCGACATTACCAGCGGTGAAAAGCGGGATGGCCTTCTTTCACCGCCACGAAAATTCCGCGGCAGGTTGCGCAAACTTTTCCGCCGGCGGTGAGCGTTCCTTCCACCGTTGCGCGTTCGCCGCTTAGATCGACAACTTTCGCGGCGAGATGCACCGGCCCGTTCGTCGGCGTCGGTCGAAGCAGCTTGATCGAATACTCGGCCGTGACGGTGCACGGCGCGTGATCGTCCTTCGCCTGCCGCATCAACGCATAGGCGCCGGTCCAATTGCAGTGGCAATCGAGCAGCGTGCCGATGATTCCGCCATTCAGAACACCGGGGAACGCTTCATATTTTTTTTCAGGCTGCCATTCAGCCACGACTTCGCCGTTCTTCGGAAAGCTGCGGATGCGCAATCCGTCTGGGTTCGCCGGGCCGCAACCCCAGCAGGCATTTTGCGGAGCGTATTTTTCCTGAAGCGATTGTTCCGACATGACGATGTCGATCTTACGATTGCTTGTCGCGCCGTAGCATTGCGAAGGCGGATCGATCTTATTTGCCGTTCGACGCCACGCCGGAATAAGGGCGCAATTGCGGACCGGTATAAAGCGAGCGCGGCCGGATCAAGCGGTTGTGATCGTGCTGCTCGACGACGTGCGCGCACCAACCGGCCACACGCGACGCGGCAAAGATCGGCGTGTTGAGCTCCGGCGGAAACTTGAGCATCGCAAAAACCGGCGCGGCATAAAGATCGACATTCGCGCAAAGATGCTTTTCGCGCTCCATCGTCTCCTCGAGCTTCTCGCAAATCGGCACCCATTGCTCTTTGCCCGTTCGCTTCCCCAGATCGCGTCCGATCTCGCGCATGATCGGCACACGCGAATCACCTTTTTTATAAACGCGATGACCGAACCCCATGATCTTCGCCTTCTTCGCAAGTGCATCCATCATCCATTTTTCGGCGCGATCGGGCGTCTTGATGTCGTCCAGCATCTTCATCGACTCTTCGTTTGCACCACCGTGTAGCGGACCTTTGAGCGTGCCGCACGCCGAAGTTACGGCCGCGTACATGTCGGCCAGCGTGGAAGCGGTCACGCGCGCGGCAAATGTCGAGGCATTGAATTCGTGGTCCGCGTACAAAATGAAAATCGTATCGAGCATGCGGATCTCCCACGTCTGCGGAATTTCGCCGCGCAGTTTGTAGAAAAAATTTCCGGCCTGCGTGAGGTCAGCCTTTTCTTCCAACGGGTCTTCGCCCTGCGAAATTCTCCAGCCGTCGGTAATGAGCGTCGAGACGCGGGCGATCAGCCGAATTGCTTTGCGAATATTCGCCTCGTGCGAATGATCGTTCAGATCCTTATCGAATGCGCCTAACATCGACACGCCCGTGCGCAACATGTCCATCGGATGCGCGCCGCGCGGCATGAGCCGCAACATTTTCACAACTGGCGCCGGCAATTCGCGCTCGGCCGCAATTTGGCGCGAAAAATTTCCGAGCTGCTCGAAGTTCGGCAGCTCGCCGTTGAGCAAAAGGTAAGCGACTTCTTCGAAACTCGCCTGCTCCGCCATTTCATGAATGTCATAGCCGCGGTACATCAACCCGGCATTCGGATCGACCCAGCAGATTTCCGTCTCGCCCGCGATGACACCGGCGAGGCCGGGGCTGTAAGCTGGTTTGGTTTCGGTGCTCATCTGTTCGCAAACTTTAGCAACGATACGCGGTTCGACAAATGTTCAGTCGTGTGAACCTGACCAATTTTCCGCGGCCGGATCGTACTCGAGCAAATCGTAGAGCTCATCGCGCGTTTGCATTTTGTCGATCCAACCTTCCGCGGTGCCGGCTTTTTTCAACGCGGCAAAAAATCCCTGCGTCGCTTTCATGGAAACGCGAAACGCGCTCTGCGGGAAAATCACCATGCGATACCCAAGATCGACAAGTTCCTTGAATGACAGCAGCGGGCTTTTGCCGAACTCAGTCATATTCGCGAGCAGCGGCGATTTTATTTCCTTCGCGAAGTTGCGGAACTCATCGGCGCTTTGCAAAGCTTCCGGAAAAATCGCATCGGCGCCGGCCGCGAGATATTTTTGCGCGCGATCAACCGCGGCTTTGAAACCTTCGACCGCACGCGCGTCTGTGCGGGCGATGATCAAAAAATCCTTGTCTCGTCGAGCGGCGACTGCCGCTTCGATTCTTCGCAACATCTGGGCAAGATCGACAATTGTTTTTCCGGCAAGATGTCCGCAACGCTTCGGGAATTCCTGATCTTCAATATGACAACCAGCCAGGCCGGCTTTTTCCAGCTCGCGGATCGTCCGGGCCACGTTCTCTTCGCCGAATCCAGTATCGGCATCGACGATCGCAGGAATTTTCACCGCTTTCGCGATGTAACCGGCGAGACGCGCGACTTCATCGAGCGTAAGCAAGCCAATATCGGGAACGCCCGCCGTAGAATTCGACATGCCCGCGCCGCTGATATACACGGCGTCGAATCCGGCGAGCTCGACTTGTCGCGCCATCGATGCGTTCGGCACACCGGGCATCATGACCGCGCCTTCCGCAATCAATTCGCGCAATCTCGCGCTCTTGCTCATCCTCGTGATCGTGATCGATTTTTCATTTCATTACGCAAGCGCGTATGAGCTCGTCGATGTTCTTCGCTTCGTCGAGTTTCCAGGCAAGATCGACAATCGCTTTGGCGCACGCTTCTCCGAGCGCAGGAACAACGAGCGCGTTGAATTTTCCTTCGAGCTGTTCATCGCTGACCGGATTCAAGGCGTTGCCTAACGGATAATCCACGCGCTTCGTGAGCGTGCGACCATCATCGAGCGTGACGTGGACAATGTTGGCAACGGCTTTCGCGTAGAGCGAAGTCAACTCGGCGTTGCGCTGCACGGTCACGTTCTCGAGAAATTTCCAGATCGTCGGATCCATGAAACGTTCCGGCTGAAATTGTTTTTCCGTCACTTCGCCGTCGATCAACGCGATGCTCGTGATGTAAGGCAAACTGTGGTCGGCCGTCTCGCGCGTCTCCGGTTTCCATTTTTCCGGCTCGCTTCCGATGATGTCGACCGAGGCGTCATGACTTTCGATGCGCACCGATTGAATTTTTGCTGGATCGACAATCTCCTTTCGCAAAAACAGCGCCGCTTCAATCGCGCTTTGGCTGTGATATTCCGCCGGCCAATATTTGATGCTCGTCCTCAAAATCATCGATGCCGGACCTTTTTCGGGCATCGCTTCTTTTTTCTTGTCGAACACGGAGGCGACATCGCCTAACGACACGCCGAGTTCCTTCTCGAATCCCATTTGTCCTTCGAAAATCGGCGCTGGCCCAGTCATGCCGGCTCGCGCGAGAAGCGCGGCATAAACTCCATGTCGCGCCGCATTCGCGAATGCGACGCCTTTCCAATGCGAAAGTTCCCCCACTCGCGCTTGGCGAAACGCCGCGCAATTCACGCCGGCGATGTTGATCGCATGGCGGGTTCGCTCCGGATCCAGTTTCATAAGCTTCGCGGCGGCGAGCGCGGTCGAGAACGCGCCGTAAGTGGGATGGTCCCATCCGCGCGCGCGAATGCTGGCTGCGTCGCAAAATCGACATTGCACTTCGTAAGCAATGGCCGCAGCCGTGATCGCTTCTCTTCCACTCGCGCCGACGCTTTCCGCGACCGCAAATACCGCCGCCAGATTATCGCTCGGATGCGCCGGTTCTTTGGAAAGATAGGTGTCGTTATAATCGAAATAGCGAATGCAACAGCCGGTCGCGAACGCGCCCCAATCCGGTGGCGCTTTGTGCGTCGTGCCGATGATTGTCGATCCTGCGCGCGCTGAAAATTCGGACGCGACTTTGCGCGCGACGACGCACGGCTCTTCGTCCCATGCGCCGAGCGCGCAACCGATCGAATCGATCACGCGTCGCTTCACTTCGTGAACAACGTCCTTCGAGAGATCTTCAAATTGAAGAGAGCAGGCGTATTCGGCGAGTTGATGCGCGAGCGATTTGGTCATCAGAAAATTGACTGCAATGTGGCGATGAATTGCGACGCGGCAAGCGAGCGTGTCATTCCGAAGACCGCAGTTGAAGATTTCATCCGTGTGCATTCGCAAAATCCGTGATTAAACTTCTCGCCACATGAGCAAAGTTTACCCTGACGCGAAAGCTGCGCTTGAGGGCCTGCTTCACGACAACATGACAATCGCAGCCGGCGGATTTGGGCTGTGCGGGATTCCGGAGAATCTCATCGCCGCTTTGCATGAGAGCGGCGTGAAAGGGCTAACCATTGTCGGCAACAACGCGGGCGTGGATGGCTTTGGCATGGGAATTCTGCTGCCGGCGCGGCAGGTGAAAAAAGTCATGGCGTCATACGTCGGCGAGAACAAGGAGTTCGAGCGGCAAGTGCTGGCCGGTGAACTGGAACTCGAACTGATTCCGCAAGGCACGCTGGCCGAGCGGTTGCGAGCGGGCGGCGCGGGAATTCCGGGATTTTACACGCGGACCGGCTTTGCAACGAAGCTGACTGAAGGCAAAGAAATAAAAAAATTCGACGGCAAGGAATATGTGCTCGAACCCGGAATCACGGCCGAGCTTTCCATCGTGAAAGCTTGGAAGGGCGACAAGTCAGGCAACCTGATCTATCGAAAAACTTCACGCAATTTTAATCCGATGATCGCAACCTGCGGCAAAATTTGCGTCGCGGAGGTGGAGCAATTGGTCGAGATCGGCGAGCTCGATCCCGATCAAATCCACACGCCTGGTATTTTCGTTAACCGGATCATTCAAGGAGAAAAATACGAAAAGCGGATCGAGTTCCGTACCGTTCAAGGCGCCGATCGAAACAAAAAAACTTCATCGCCTGTTCGCGATTTGATGGCGAAACGCGCCGCGCAGGAATTGCGCGACGGTTATTACGTCAATCTCGGGATCGGCATTCCCACGCTGGTCGCAAATTACATTCCTGAAGGAATGAACGTCACGCTTCAGTCCGAAAATGGTTTGCTCGGAATCGGCCCCTTCCCGACCGAGGAAACTGTCGATCCTGATCTCATCAACGCCGGAAAGCAGACCATCACGACCATGCCCGGCTCGGCTTTTTTCTCCAGCGCCGATTCATTCGGACAAATTCGCGGGGGACATATCGATCTTGCCATTCTCGGCGCGTTTGAAGTTACGGACTCCGGCGATATCGCGAATTGGATGATCCCGGGCAAAATGATCAAAGGCCCCGGCGGTGCGATGGACCTCGTCGCCGGCGTGAAGCGCGTGGTCGCAGTGATGGAGCACACTTCAAAAGATGGCAGCCCGAAGATTTTGAAAAAATGTACGCTACCCATCACGGGTCTCGGCGTGGTGAACCTCATCATTACCGATCTTTGCGTCTTCGAAGTGAAACAAGGCGGCGGGCTCGTTCTCACTGAAATACATTCGGATGCATCTGTTGATGATATTCGCGCGAAAACCGGAGCGCCGTTCGAGGTTGCGTTGAAAAGCTAACTTGTTAGGGCGTCTGCTCTCGCGGACATAGCAGCACGAGCAATGACGCGATTACCCAGCATGCAATCATTGCCGCAAAACCGGTATTGAATGATCCGGTGCGTTGACTGAGATCACCAAAAAATTTTGGGCCGACAAATCCGCCGATGCTCGCGGTGCAGTTGATGAAACCGACCGCTGCTGCTGCTGCTGAGCTGGTGAGAAATGCAGACGGCAGCGCCCAGAACGCCGGCAAATATGAAACAGTTCCGAAACCGATGAGCGTGAACACACCGATGAGCAACGCATTTGAGTGCGGCAAAACAAACCACATTGCCAGGCCCAATGCCGCGGTCAATTGTGGGACGGCAAAATGCCAGCGACGTTCACGGTTGCGATCGGAACTCGAGCCGACCACGAGCATGCCGATGAGTCCGGCAATGAAGGGAATCGAGCCCATCCAACCGACGTGCACATCGCTCCAGCCCGTCATGCGTTTGAGCAACGTCGGCATCCAAAACCAAAAAATATAGCCGCCGCTGTAACAGAAGAAGAGGCCGAGCGTCAAAATGATCACCGGCGGGTGCCGCAACGCTTGCAAGATCGACATCTTCTCCGCGCCGGCTTTGGCCCGTCGTTCTTCAGCAAGTCGTGACGCAATCCAATCGCGCTCGTCAGGCCCAAGCCAGTGCGCTTCGTTAGGGCGGTCCGGCAAAACAAACAGCGTGATGATTCCGAGCAGAATCGCCGGCACCCCCTCGAGCAAAAACAACCAGCGCCAACCCGGCGTGCCTAACCAGTGAACGCCGAGAATCACGGCAGCAAGCGGCCCGCCCAAAATGTAAGCGATCGGAATCGCCGACATGAATCGCGCGACCGCTTTGGCGCGGTCCTCGTAGATGAACCAGTGCGAAAGATAAACAATTACGCCTGGGAAAAATCCTGCTTCGGCCGCGCCTAATAAAAAACGTGCGCCGTAAAGTTCGTGCGGAGTGCGCACGAAACCGGTCAAGGTCGTGAGCACACCCCAGGTGATTAACGTGATTGCCAGCAACAGCCGTGCGCTCCAGCGTTCCACCAGCAACGCGCCCGGAATTTGCAGCGAGAAATAGCCGATAAAGAAAATTCCGCTGGCCGTTCCGAAGACCGAGTCGCTCAGCCCGAGGTCGCCTTTCATTCCGAGCGTGGCGTAGGCAATGTTCGTGCGATCGAGATAGTTCGCGACGTAGAGGAGAAAAAGAAACGGCAGCAGCCGCACCGCGATGCGACTGCGCGCGCTTGCACCAGCCTCTATTTCCGGAGAAGCCATCGGTCAGAAACTCGGCGATCCTGCCGCGCTCGACAATCCGAATTCGCTCAATGAAATTCGTGCGCGCGACGCAAAAACTTGATATACCCGCGGGCATGCAAGATCGACATATCGCTTTTGTCGCGCTCGTTTTGTTTGCCGGCGTGGTAGGCGGCGCGCCAACGCCGGCGAATTTCGGCGGCGAGTACGCGAACAAGAAATTCCTGAATGGCAAAGCGATTTTTCAAATGAGCCTGGAGCAAACCGGCACGACGTTTTCGGTATGGTTCAGCGCAACTTACGAAGATGGGCATGGCGCCGCTCCGGAAGCGCAGGGCATTGGCAAAGTGAAAAATGACGGCATGGCCGAATTTATGTTTCAGGACAACTTCGGAAACACCGGCACCGCCACGATCGTGCGCGGCGCGAATGAAATTGTGGTGACCATGCAGATGAAAAAGATCGTGGACGCGCGCTGCATGGAATTTTACGGGCCGAAGATCCATCTTAAGCCCGCGGCGAACCGGTAGGCGCGGCCGCGCTCTGCGGTCGCGCGTGCAATTGTCGACGAAAATCAGACCATCGGCCGGAACCGACCGACGACTTCCTGCAAGCGGCCGGTGATTTGGCCTAACGAACAGACTTCGACCGCTTCGAGCAGCGTCGGGAAACAATTTTCGCCGCGCTCAACCACGTCGCCAAGTTTATCCAGCGCGCGTTTTGCTTTCTCGGCGTTTTTCTTTTTGAACTTGGTCAACCGATCGATTTGCAATTGCTGTTTCGAGCGCGGCGTGCGCACGAGTTTTACTTCAGGCGCATCGTCATCGCCATTGCGGTACTTATTCAGAGCGATGATCGGCCGCGTGCCGTTGTAAATCTGTTGCTCGTAACGATGGGCCGCGTTTTGGATCTGGCTGCGTTGATAACGATTTTCGACCGCAGCCAGAACGCCGCCCATTTTTTCAATCTCACGAAACTCTTCCAAGATCGCTGCTTCGACGGCGCGCTCGACTGCTTTCATCCCAGGCGAACCGCTCAACATGTTCATGGTGTGTTTAAAAATGCCCGATTCTTCGAGCAAGATCGCCTGGCCATGCGCGGCGAGCCGGATCCATTCTTCGCTCGGCGTCGTGAATGGTTCGTCCGCGCTGTTTGAATGCGATGAATTGGTCGCGTTCATGTAAGCGAGCATCAATTCCGCGGCGGTGCGCGTGAGATTATTTTTGAATTCGGCCGCGATGAGCGAGCGCCCGCTCGTTTGCGTGTGCAACTTAAACATTTGCCCGCGCAGACCGGCGCCAAACGCATCGCGCATTCCGATCGCCCAAATTCGCCGCGAAACGCGAGAGAGCGCGATGTATTCGACGTCGAGGCCGCAATCGAGAAAGAATGAAAGCCGCGGACCGAAAAGATCGACAGGAATTCCGCGCGCGGCGAACATTTCCGCGTAGGCGAAACCATTCGAAAGCGTGTAAGCGGCTTGCTGCACCGGCGTCGAGCCGGCTTCGCCGATGTGATAGCCGCTGATCGAGATCGGATACCAGCGCGGCATTTCGCGCGTGGTGAACTCGACCATGTCGGTGAGAAAACGAAGCGACGCTTCTGTCGGAAAAATGGTTTCGTTCTGCGCCTGCACTTCTTTGAAAATGTCGGCCTGGATTGTGCCGCGCAGTTTCGGAAGGACAGACTTACCGAAGCGGCGTTTTGCCGCTGCAATGTACATGGCCATGATAATCGGGGCCGGCCCGCTGATCGTCATCGATGCGGAAAACGTGGGCGCACCGAGATCGAATCCGTCGTAGAGCCGCACCATGTCCTCGACGGTGTCGACTGCGACGCCGCCTTCGCCGACTTTTCCAAAGACGCCGTCCGCATCGCTGTCGATTCCGTAAAGAGTCGGACCATCGAAGGCGGTGCTGAGCCGATGCGTGCGTTGATGCGCGGTCAGATAATGAAAACGCTCGTTCGTGTCCTCCGCGAGCATGAACCCGGAGAATAGTCGTGTCGGCTCTTCCGCTTGCGGCGCTTTCTTCTTGTCGATCTTGCCGTTTGTTGGATGGCCGTTCTTTCCGAAGCTCTCGACTTCGCGCGTCGGCTCCAAATACATTTCGCGATACGCGCCATTCAAAAATGGAAATTCGCCGGGCAACCCATCGCCAAAAAGAAATCGCGCGATTTCTCCCGGCTCATCGATTTCGGGCAGCGCGAGTCGCGGGAGTTCCAATCCAGTCGGAGCGCGCGTCACTGGAACGTTCGCTTTGATGTCGTTCCAGCGATCCAGTAATTCGCGCCCAAACTTTTGGTCGCTGCGCGCGCGCTTCACCTGATCGAGAACAAACCGATTATATTTTTCGACCGACTCAACGACTTGTCCGAGTTTGCTCATTTCTTTCGCCTCCGCTTAGCCGGCGTCGCGCCGGTTCCGGAAATTAAACCGAACAACTCATCCACGCCAGGATCGCGATGACGCTTGGCCACGGTGGCGACGAGCTGTTGCGCGCGGCGATTTTGTTCGAGACGGCGTTCGATCTCGAGAACGGCCGCACGCGCCCGCGCCTGATCAGTTTTGTTCACGACCACGATGTCGGCCAGATCGAGCATGACGATTTTCTGCAATTGCAAACGCGCGCCGTAATCCGGATTCATGACGAGGACCGTTTGATCGACAATTCCTTTTTTCTGAAACGGCATCGCTTCCTGCCCGGTGCCGACCGTTTCGATAATGACGTAATCGAAGCCCGCGCTCATCAGCTCGCGCAAACAACCTTCCGTCGCCGGCGAGAGTCCGCCGGCTTGTCCGCGCGTCGCCATGCTGCGCATGAAAACGCGATCGTCCTGCGAATTGATCATGGTGGCGCGATCGCCGAGGAGCGCACCTTCGCCCACCACGCTCGGATCGTGCGAAAGAATCGCGACCCGTACATGTCGATCTTGCGTGAGGAAACGCAGCACGAGCTCGTCGATCAACGTCGTCTTGCCCGCGCCGCCCGGCCCGGTGAACCCGATGACCTTTGCATTCTGGATTCTAGATTTTGGATTTTGGATTCTCTTGCGGCGACCAACGGTCTCTTCGATTTCGGTTAAGTTCCGCGCGAGCTCGATGTCGCGTGTTTTTGCGCGCGGACGCTTCTTGCGCGGTCCGCCGTATTTTTTTCGCACGTATTCCGCCATTTCATCCAGCGAGGTGCCGGCGAAGAAAATTTTCTCAACGCCTCGACTTTCCATCGTCTTCGCATCGGCGTGGGTGATCGTGCCGCCGCCGCCGCCGAAAACTTTGATGTCGTCCGCGCCTTGTTTGCGAAGCTGCTTCACCACTTCGGCGAAAAACTCAATGTGTCCACCGTTGTAACTGGAGATGCCGATCGCGCGCACATCTTCTTGAATGGCAGCGCGCACGATGTCGCTGACGGAGCGATGATAGCCGAGATAAATGACTTCGATGCCGTCGCGAATAAATTCGAGATTGATCGTGTTGATGGCGCTATCATGCCCGTCGCAAATCGGGACGGCGGTGAGAATGCGAATCGGTGCAGCCATCGTGGGAGCGAAAAGCTTAACGTTAATCGTTTGGCGGGCAATCTTGTTTCAGCCTAAAATCGGCCATGGCTGATCCTCTCGATTTCACCGGCAAAGTTGTTCTCGTCACCGGCAGCTCACGCGGCATCGGCGCAGAGATGATCAGGGCTTTCGGCAAACGCGGCGCGAAATGCGTGGTGAATTATGTGGCTGATCCTGATGGCCAGAACAAAGCGGACGCCCAAGCGGTCGCGAAGGAATTGAAAGAGCCGCTCGTGATCGAGTGCGACGTGACCAAGCCAGCGCAAGTCGAGTCGATGGCAAAGGAAATACAAGATCGACATAATGGGCTCGACGTCTTGATCAACAACTCCGGAATCATTCGCGATCGCACGATCAAGAAAATGTCGATCGAGGAGTTCGAAAACATCGTGCGCGTTAATCTCACCGGCACATTTCTCGTCACGCAAAAGTTTATGTCGATCTTGCGCAGCGGCGGCCGCGTCGTGAACCTGTCGTCGGTGAGCGGACAGATGGGGCTTTTCGGCCAGGCAAATTATTCTTCGAGCAAAGCGGCCATCATCGCGCTAACAAAAGTTTCGGCGCGCGAGCTGGCCAGGCAAAACATTACCGTGAACGCGATTGCGCCGGGCTTCATCGATGTCGGCATGAGCAAAGGGATGCCGGATGAAGTGACCGAGAATTTCAAAAAACAAATTCCGCTCGGCCGACTCGGCGATGTGCGTGAGATTGTCGATGCCGCGCTTTTTCTCGCGTCACCGATGGCGAGTTACATCACCGGCCACGTCCTGAACGTGAACGGCGGATTTTACATGGGCTAATCTTCGGATTCTTCTGACAAGATCGACAGTGCGTCGGCCAGCGTCTCAAACGTCGCTATCCGAATCTTGGGGCCGTAATGAAATTGCGAAAGGATATTGAGGCCAATGTCCTTGTGCGGATCGGGCATTACGCGAATGACCGCGCTCACCTGTTTTTCGGAAAAGGCATCCATGATTTCGGCGACGTGGGGAGCAGCAGAAGAATCCATCGAATCGAGCCATCGGAAATCGGTTAGCGCTCGAAATCCGGGCGCGAAATCTTCCAGCGCTTTGCGCACTTCTTGCGCGGCCTGCTTGACCTCTGCCGCGCTCACATGCTGGAGCGCGTTGATAACCAGGAGGCGCTTGGACCGGTCAACTTCGACAGAAAACATTTTACCGCTCTCTGTTTCGATAAGAACGCCGCAGAAGCTTAGGCCGCTTTTTTCGTTTTCTTTTCGACAAGGATGCCAGGGAACTGCACGACATGCGTCGCGGAGTCGATCACCTTCTGGCCGAAAGTGGATTCGAAGGTCAGCTTCTCATTGGCGATTTCAGTGAGCGCGATATCGGCGAAACCGAGACCGGGCGCATATTCCACAAGCGGGCGATGACCGAGCATCAATTGCCGTACGCGGCGCGAGACCATGTTGACGAGGATTTGCTGATTAGGAATGACGACGGACGCGGCTTTGATGAGTTCGGCTTTCATATTGGATAAGGTGCAAGTCCACGGCTGGCGAAGGGATTAGGTCCCGAACGCATTGGGATAGGATCGCGTTCTCAGGAAATCGCAGCAGACAAACTTCCCGCACTATCGTCGATCGTGGCCTGAAAACAACCGAAAGCTGGGAGCGCTTGTATTTTTCATTAAATCCAGAATCGACCTTGGCTTTGCAGCGGCAAAGAAATAGCCTGCGCACACATGTTTCTGAAAAAGGTGCGGGTCACAAAATACCGCAGTATTCGCGATTCGGGCTGGTTTGATGTCGAAGCAGGCAAAACGATTTTGATCGGGCCGAATGAGGCGGGCAAGACCGCGCTGCTCGAAGCGATCCAGCGAATTAATCCGCCGGTCGGCATTCGCGGGTTCGATGCGCTGCGCGATTATCCGCGGTCCGAATACGACGATATCAGCTCACGCAAAGTTCTGCCGGGAAACGTGACCGTGGTGGAAGCGCACTTCGGCCTCGACGACGAAGACAAGGAAGCGTTGCCCGAGGAATTTCGCGGTTGCGAATACGTTTTCGGCCGGAAGCTCGACAATAATTCATGGCACGATCTGAGCGGCGGGCCGGCCGGCACAAAGTACGGCGACATCAAAAAAGATTTGGCGCGGCTTTCCGCGCATATCGATGCGCGCGTCCCGCCGAGCCCGGAAGGTTCTTCGCCCACGGATTTGCCGAGCGAGCTGTTGACCCGCGTGACCCGTGATTGGACGGACACGACCGATGTTTCGGGCGAAGCGGCCGCGGCATTAAAGTCGGCGCTCGAAAAAATTTATCCGCGCATCGAAGAAAACAACGAGGCGGAAGAAAAACGTTACGACAATCTGCTCAGCGCAATCGATCGAAACGATCGCCGCGCCGCCGCGCTTTGGACTCTCGGTCTGCGCCTGCCGTTGTTCATCCGTTTCCGCGATTATTTTCGCGTGCGACCGCTCATTCATCTCGAGCATCTCGCCTTGCGTATGGAGAGGAACCTGGTGGATGACGATTACTACGATTACGGGAACAAATGTTTGCTGCGCCTTCTCGGTTTCACCGCGCGTGAGCTTTCCAATCTCGGAAAAATTCCCGAGCCCGCGCCGGACGACGCGGCCGCGCTTCAGGAGTATCGCGATCAGCTCGACTTCCGATCTTATCAGCTCGCTTCGGCGAGTGTGCGGCTGACGGATGAGCTGCGCGCAACCTGGGTGCCGGATGCGAAACGCGCGGAAGCGGAACGGCTTCGCATCGTGGCCGACGGCCAGTATTTGAAAGTGATTGTGGAAGACGATGTGGGCGTGGAGATCGAGCTCGATCAACGCTCGGAAGGTTTTCAATGGCTGGTTTCGTTCTTCATCGTGTTCTTCGCCGAAAGCGCAGACAAACATAAGAACGCGATCCTGCTTCTCGACGAACCGGGGCTGAGCCTCCATGCGCTCAAGCAACGCGAATTCCGCACCACCATTTCGCGCCTCGCCGAATCCAATCAGACTCTCTACACCACGCACTCGCCGTTTTTGGTCGGGCCGGATGAACTGAATCTGGTGCGCGTAATCGAAATGATCGATCGAAAGGTCGGCACCAAAGTTCACACCAACCTTACGGCGGAAGATCCGGTCGCGCTGTTGCCGTTGCAGGAAGCGCTCGGCTACGATCTGGCGCAAAGTCTTTTCGCGCAGCAACGCAATCTCGTCCTCGAAAGTCTGACCGACTATTGGTACGTCGACAGTGTCGCGCAGTTGCTTCGTGACGCGAAGATTGTCGATCTTAATGAGAAGATCTCGCTCATGCCGGCGAGTCACGCGGGCAAGCTGGTTTATTACGCGACCATTCTTCATGCGCATAAATTGAAAGTGGCGGCGCTTTTGGATTCGGGCGAAGCACCCGATCAGGCGGCCAACCAGGAACGGCTCGTGCATGCGCTCGGCAACAAAGCCGTCTTGCGAACAAAAGATGTTTACGCCGGCACGATTGAGCATCCGGCCGTGGAAGATTTGCTGCGCGACACGCTCGTGCACGTGGCGCGCGTGACTCTCGGCTGGGATGTGGCCGCATCGGCCAGCGCGCAACCGCAACGTCCGCTCACTCAAATTCTGGCCAGCGAAATCGGCGATTTCTCAAAATATCGCCTCGCCAAAGCTTTCGTTCAGTGGACGCGCGATCATTCCGCCGGCGATCTCTCCGATGACGAGCGCAACCAATGGAAAAAATTAATCGCCGCGATTAATAACGCGCTCAAATAAACGGCGAGCGATCTTGTCGCGCGAGTTTATGTCGATCTTGTGTGCCGACATTTTTTTGAGACTGATCGCGCTGGTTGAGCCGATTTGAATTAAATGGCGGCGCGCGGGAAAAAACAAAACGCAATCACGCGCTTCTTCGCGGTGCTTGGTCCGGGAGTGGTAACCGGCGCGGCCGATGACGATCCCTCCGGCATCGCGACTTATTCCATCGCCGGAGCACAACACGGCACCGCGCTTTTGTGGACGGCTTTCATTACCTGGCCATTGATGGCGCCGGTGCAGATGATGTGCGCGCGCATCGGCATGTGCACAGGCAAAGGTCTGGCCGGCGCACTGCGCGACAAGTTCCCGAAATGGATCGTAGCGTCGGTCGCAGTCGCGTTGCTCATCGCAAACACCATCAATGTCGGCGCCGATCTTTCCGGAATGGCGGACGCGGCCGAAATGCTGAGCGGATTGAACTCGCATTATTTTGTCCTCTTCTTCGGCGCTCTGATCGCCGTCGCGACAGTGCGGTTTCGTTATCATCAAATTGCCGCGGTCTTGAAATGGCTCGCCGCCACTTTGTTCGCTTACGTCATTACCGCGATCGTGATTCGGCCGGATTGGAGCACGATTTTGCACGACACATTTATTCCAAGCTGGCCGAAAGGGCATGAAGCCTGGGCGACGCTCGTCGCGATTCTCGGCACAACCATCAGCCCTTATCTTTTCTTCTGGCAGGCTTCGCAGGAAGTGGAGGAAGAAAAAACGATGGGCCGGCGCATGCTCGCGCAACGGGAAGGCGCGACCAAAAAAGAAATTCGCGAGCGTCAACTCGATGTCGGCGTCGGAACGTTCTTTTCCAATCTCGTCATGTACTTCATCATTCTGACGACGGCGTTGACGCTGCATGTTCACGGCAGAACCAACATCGACAGTTCGAGTCAGGCCGCGAGCGCGCTCGCGCCGCTCGTGGGAAAATTTGCTTCGACGCTGTTTACGCTCGGCATTCTGGGCGTGGGATTGCTTGCGATCCCCACCCTCACCGGGTCAGCCGCTTATGCTTTCGCGGAAACTTTTCATTGGAAACAAGGGCTCGATCAAAAACTCAAAGTCGCTCGTTCCTTCTACGCCATCATCATTCTCTCGACCGTTGCCGGCATCGCGCTCGACTTCGCGAACATCAATCCGGTCAAAGCGCTGTTTTGGACTGCGGTCATCAATGGATTGCTCGCGCCATTTCTTCTGGTCGGCATTCTGATTGTCGCTTCCGATTCCAAAATCATGAAAGGCCAATGCGGTTCCTGGACTGGCCGCGCCGTCGTCGGATTGACGACGCTGATCATGTTCGGCGCCGCGGTCGGAATGTTCGTTTTCTAAAAAATCCGCGGCGATCAGGGCGCGTCTGGCGGCGGATGAAAATGCATGTGGAAACTGTGCCGACGTCGCTCCTCCATCTTGTCGAGCCGGGCGCGCTGTTCCGGTGTGAGATGCGGCGCGAGATCGCGATGAGATTGAGTCAGCGTTTCCGAAACGCGCCGGCCTGTGTCGGTGCGAATATCGCTCAGTTGCTTCGCCGTTTGATCGACAATCGGCGAAATTTCCTGCACCTGGGCGGGCGTCAATTTCAATTCCCATTTCAAATGCGCACGCATCTGCGCGGCAAGATGTCGGGGATCGTGTCGCATGAATGCATGATGCACATGCCAGAAACAGCCAAACAATCCGGTGGCGATGCCGGCGAAGAACACGACCGCCACGCCCAGCGCGATTCGCCATTTCAGACTCATCGCCAGCCTCCCGCGTCGATGGTCGTGTCGGCAATGGCATAAGCGTTGGTCAAAGGTTCGCCCAGCTCATTGTTTTGCTGGAACTGCCACCACGCGCCAGCGCCGGCCAGCACCGTCACTAAGATCGACATAACGCCCACCAGTTTGAACGTTCGCGCAAATTCCCACGACGCGGCAAGCGCGTTCGAACCCTCGGAGCGCCATTTCGCCACGACGCGCGTATCGAAACCAAACGGCATTTCGTCCAGCTTGCTTTCCGACGAGTGCGCCGACGCACGGAGCAATCGGTCCAGTTCGGAATCACGTGGCGCCATGTTCTTCCTCCTCACGTATTCGCGAAAATTTTTGTTTCAACTTTTGTCGCGCGCGAAACGCGCGCACTTTCACGAGCGCTTTGCTCCATCCGGTCATTTGCGCAATTTCCTCCACCGATTTTTGTTGAATATATCGCAGATCGATCACGGCGCGCTCGATCGGATTGAGCGCATCGAGCAGTTGCCCGACCAGATCACGCGCGGCCAATTGCCGATCCGGCGAAAGTTCATCCGATGCGACGGCGAGGTTGTCGAGAATGGCCGATTGCTCTTCGCTCAAATCGGCGCGGCGCAATTCCGGGCGGGCCTTTTCCGCGCTGAGTTGATTCAAACAAGTGTTCACGGCAATCCGCGAAACCCAATGCTCGAGCGGCACGGCACCCGAAAATTGAGATAATTTTTGAAACATCTTGATGAAAATCATCTGACAAAGGTCCTCTTCTGCGGTGCGGCGGGGGCGATGCGCGCGCACCAGTTTGAGCACGAGCGGATAAAGATGGCGCACCAGTTGCCGGGCCGCTTCATCATCATCGCGCAACGCCGCGGCAACCAGCGCGCGAGCGTCAAAATCATCAGCCATGCATTCCACAATGTGTCCACACTGCCCGATATGACAGCGCGCTGCGCGTTTTGGTTACAAGATTTCTTTCGCGAAAATTTTTGTAACCGCGCGCCGCTTCCCGCGGTCATCCATTTGCAGAAGCGCAGCATTTAACCAATTGCGCCGAAGCGAAACAAGAAAGCACAAATCAAACATATGAGATCAAAATTCATTGCACTGATCATCGCGAGCGCGCTGGCGCTCGGAACCCTGGGCGTTTACGCGCAGGAACGTATGCCGGGCGGTTGCGGCCACCGAATGCACGGAAACCCGCTCGAGCATTTAACCAAGGACCTGAACCTGACGCCGGACCAGCAGGCAAAGATCGGGCCGATTATCGATCAAGCGAAACCGCAGATCGTCGCCATTCACCAGGATGCGATGCAAAAAATGAAAACCGTGATCGAGGGCTCGGTCGCGCAGATTCGTCCGCTGCTCAGCGCGGAGCAGCAACAGAAACTCGATGCCATGAAAAAAGCGCACGAAGACATGTTCAAAGCGATGCAGGAAATGCGCGACGCCCGAAAATAAGGAGAACGGCAACTCCCAAAAAGGCGGCGGTGATCGAAAGATCGGCGCCGCCTTTTTTTTGTTTAATTATTCGCCGCAGCAAAATAAAAACGCAGTTGCAACCGGCCGTTTCGACCGGAGCTTGATCGTCTCTTCACCACACACTTTATGCGTATTATCCTACGACTTTCGCTTTTCCTTTTTCTGATCGGTCCGGCTTTTCTGCCGATCGCATCCGCCCAAAAGTTACCGGAGACGACGCGGTTATTGCGGTTCCCCACGACGAACGGCCGGCAAATTGTTTTCTGTTACGCGGGCGAACTTTATACGATCGGAAAAGAAGGCGGCGTAGCACGGCGACTGACGAGCGGCCCGGGTTACAGCTCGTTCCCGCGTTTCTCCGCGGACGGAACGCAGCTCGCGTTCACGTCGCAATACGATGGAAACACCGAAGTTTACGTGATGCCAGCGGAAGGCGGCGCGCCGAAGCGGCTGACTACGACTGCGACGCTCGGTCGCGACGATATCTCCGATCGGATGGGACCGAACAACATTGTTATGACTTGGGAGAACACGAAGCCGCTGGTCGTTTTTCGTTCGCGCATGAAGTCTTTCGATTCTTTCATCGGCTCGCTTTTCACAGTCGGGCTGGATGCGGAGCTGCCGCAACAATTGCCGGTGCCGCGCGGAGGATTTGTTTCTTTTTCGCCCGATGATTCGAAGATGGCGTTCAATCGCGTCTTCCGCGAGTTCCGCACCTGGAAACATTATCGCGGCGGCATGGCGGACGATGTTTGGATTCACGATTTCAAAACAGGCGCGACCGAAAATCTGACGAACAACCCGGCCCAAGACATTTGTCCGATGTGGGGGCCGGACAACAAAATCTATTTCGCCTCCGATCGCGACGGCCGGATGAATCTTTTTTCTGTCGATCTAACGAGCAAGGAAACGAAACAGCTCACCAGCTTCAAAGATTTCGACATCAAGTTTCCGTCGATTGGCAAAGACGCGATTGTGTTCGAACAAGCCGGATACATCTGGCGTTACGATTTGGCCAACGGACAGGCCGCGCCGTTGCCGATCGACATCAAAGAAGATTTCGCTTCGGGGCGTTCTGCGTTGGTTGATGCTTCGAAGCATATCGATTCCGTGAGTCCGGCGCCCGACGGCGAGCGCGTGATCGTGGTAGCGCGCGGCGATCTTTTCTCCGTGCCGGCGAAAGACGGAACGCCGCGCAATCTCACGAAAACTTCAAACGCGCATGAGCGCGACGCGATTTGGTCGCCCGATGGAAAATGGATCGCTTACAATTCCGATGCGACCGGCGAAAACGAGCTTTATGTGCGCGCTCAAGATGGCAAGGGCCAGCCGCAACAACTCACCAGCGGCGCGGACACTTATTACTACCAGCCGGTCTGGTCGCCCGATAGCAAGAAACTTCTCTGGGCCGATCGATTGCAGCGATTGCGTTATGTCGATGTTACGAGCAAGGCCGTCACGCTGGTCGATCAGGATAAGTACGGCGAAATCGGCGTGTACAATTGGTCGCCCGACAGCCAGTGGATCACCTGGGCGCGTCCGGAAGAGAATAACGGCGACAAAGTTTATCTTTTTTCCACCGCGGACAAAAAACCGGTGGCCGTGACAGACGATTGGTACTCGGCCGACAATCCGGTTTTTAGCGATGACGGAAAATATCTGCTGCTCAGCTCGAGCCGCGATTTCAAACCGATTTTTGGACAGACCGATTTTTCAAACGTCTATCGAGACTTAGACCGCGTGTACATCTTCACGCTTGCGAAAGAGACCGAGCCACCACTCGGACCGCGCAGCGATGAAGTGGGCAAGGCGGAGAAGAAGAAAGAAAAGGAAGCGAAGGAAAAAGAAGGCGAGGAAAAGAAAGGCGACGACAAAAAGGCCGCGGCCAAAGAGGAGAAGCCGAAGAAGCCGGTGACCGTCAAGATCGACATAGACGGAATTCACGATCGCCTGGCCGCGTTGGAAATTCCGCCCGGTGATTACTCGAACATCCGCATGGTGGGCGACCGGATTTTCTATCAGCGCCGCACGGTGGCCGACGACAGAGGCGGCGACGATGAAGCAGAAGATGGCGGCGGCGCCAGGAAATTCCACCTTTGCGCTTACAGCGTAGAAGACCGGAAGGAAACGGTGCTCGGCGATGTCGCCGGTTACGAAATCACGGCCGACGGAAAAAAGATGCAGGTCAAGATCGGCAAAGATTACGCGATGATCGATGTGCCCAAAGACAAGATTGAAACGAAGGACGAAAAGGCGGGCAAAGATTACAAAATCAAACTGGAAAAGCTCGACATGCAGTTAGATCGACATGCCGAGTGGAACCAAATTTATTTCGAAGCGTGGCGGCAGATGCGGGACTTTTTCTTTTCGCCGACCATGAACGGCATCGATTGGAAAGCGATGCGCGACAAATATGCGGCGCTCGTGCCGTTCGTGAATCATCGCAACGATCTCACTTATCTTCTCGGCGAACTGATTGGTGAGCTGAACAACGGTCATACTTATGTGGCGGGTGGCGAACGGCCGGAAACTCCGCGCATCAAGCTCGGTCTGCTCGGCGCGCAGCTCTCGCGCGATCCGGCGACGAAGGCTTATCGCATCGACAAAATTCTGCCGGGCGAAAATTGGGACAAGCATGTGCGCTCTCCGCTCACGGCGATCGGTCTGAATGTGAAGGAAGGCGATTACATTTTGGCGATCAATGGAACGCCTGTTTCGACTTTGTCGAATCTTTATGACGCGCTCATCGGCACGGCGGACAAGCAAGTGATTTTGCGCGTAAATTCGAAGCCGAGCGACGACGGCGCGCGCGACATCACGGTCGTGCCGACGGCGGATGAAGCGCCGCTTTATTACCGCGCGTGGGTTCAGAAAAATATCGATGAAGTCGCCAAGAAGACCGACGGCAAAGTCGGCTACGTCCACATTCCCGACATGGGACAGCCGGGCCTGAATCAATTCACCAAGCTTTATTTTCCGCAGATTCGCAAGCGAGCACTGATTGTCGATGTACGCGGCAACGGCGGCGGCTTTGTTTCACCGCTGGTGATCGAGCGATTGCGCCGCGCGCTTGTCATGGTCGAGATCGCGCGCAACGGCACGCCGCAAACGAATCCGCCGCAGACATTCATCGGCCCGATGGTCGCGCTGATTGATGAATTCTCTGCGTCCGACGGCGACATTTTTCCGTTCCGGTTCAAAGCGATGGGTCTGGGCAAATTGATCGGGAAACGGACATGGGGCGGCGTGATCGGCATTCGCGATCCACTGCCCCTGGCCGACGGCGGACAACTCTTCAAGCCGGAGTTCGCGCCTTATTCGAAGGACGGCAAGAGCTGGCTCATCGAAGGACACGGTGTCGATCCTGACATCGTGGTTGATAACGATCCGACGAAAGAATTCCGCGGCGAAGATCAGCAGCTCGATAAGGCGATCGAAGAAATCCAGACCGAATTAAAGACCAAGAGCTATGAACTTCCACCCGTCCCGCCTTTCCCGAATCGTAATCCATCAAACGGCGGCTAGGCGTGACTAAACTCGCGTTGTTATTTCCGAATAATGACGGCCTTTTCGCGTCTAAAGTAAGATGAAGAAGGTCATATTAAGTATCGCATTAGCAGTCGCGGCTCCGTTTGCGTGGGCCCAGGTTTCCGAAACCACGAGTACCACGACAACGACTACGACTGAGGGCAATGGCACGATCACCGAGTTTTCGCCTGGAAGCTCGATTGTGCTGAAGGAAAGTTCCGGGCCTCGACATTACCACTTCGGCAAAAAAGTCGTCTATGTGACGAGAAGTGGTAAGGAGCTCGATGAAGCCACGGTCAAAACAAGAATCAAAGTCGGCGTCCCAGTGCACGTGCATTATGCGGGCGAAGGCGAGAAGATGATGGTTGACCGGGTCATCCTCGACGAAGATTAAGAGCTAGCTCTTAATACCTAACGAAACAAAGAATCGCGCCTTTTCTGCTCCGCCATTTTAGGCGGAGCGGGAAGGCGCTTTTCGTTAGGCGCGTTCTTGTGCCGCTTTTGTTCTTTCTAATCTCCACTTTTTCCTTTTTGCTTTCGCCATGACGAAGCGAATTTTTCTCGCCGGTATTTTGGGTGGAATTGCCATGTTCATCTGGAGCTTTATTGCGCACGATTTGCTGCCGCTCGGCGAAATGGGCATGAGCGAATTCCGCGATGAAGGCGCCGTGCTCGATGCCATGAAAACAAATCTTGGCGACGCCGATGGTCTTTACCACTTTCCGGGACATGGGGCCGGCCCAAATGCCACGCGCCAGGAGAAACAGGATGCAATGAAACGCGCAATCGAGAAAGCCTCTCACGGCCCGTCCGGATTGCTTGTGTATCATCCGAAGCGCGACTTTGCGTTCGGTAAATTGTTAGCAACCGAATTCGCGACCGAGGTGCTCGAATCGATCTTGGTCGTTTTTCTTCTTGGCTTAACGCGCCTCATCACATTTGGAGCGCGTGTCGGTTTTGTGATCGTCGCCGGAATTCTTGCTGCGCTAACGACAAACGTCCCTTATTGGAACTGGTACGGCTTCCCCTGTAGCTACACCTTGGCCTACATGTCGATCCAGGTAATCGGATTTCTTTGTGTGGGCATTGTCGCGGCGCTTGTTTTAAGAAAAAGCGCGCCGCCAGTTGTCCCCTGATCTTTCGAAAGCTTACCGCCGAATCGCTTTCGAGGGACGAACTTGCCTTGTGCCAACGCGACGTTCCACTTCGCATTCTCGCAACGGCGCGCGCCGCGTGCGGCGCAAAGGATCGACAATCGACAAGCGCGCTTCCGCTTTTTTAGAGGTGCGCAAATCCTCCGTGCACGGTCGCGGCGTCTTCACCACCAAAGCGATTCGCAAAGGCGCGCGCATTATTGAATACACCGGCCGCCGCGTTGCCTGGGCCACCATTCCGCCTGAGTCCGATGAGCAATGCACATATTATTTCGGGCTCGATAACGAAAAAGATGTGATCGATCCGTCCGTGGACGGAAACGAAGCTCGCTGGATCAATCATTCCTGCGATCCAAATTGCGAAGCGATCGAGGACGACGACGAGCGCGTTTTTATCCACGCCTTGCGCAATTTGCGGCCGGGCGAAGAACTTTTTTACGATTATCGGCTGGCCATTGACGCGCCGCGCACTGCCGAACTCGAAGAAGAAGCGAAATGCTTTTGCGGTTCGGCCAAATGTCGCGGCACGATGCTCGAGAAGGAATAACTCATGCCGTCGAGCGATATGTCGATCTCGCGCAGCAAGGTCCCACAGGTAACGCTTCTCTTCTGGATCATTAAGATCCTGGCGACCACACTCGGCGAGACCGGTGGTGATGCCGTCACCATGTCGTGGCTTGGCGAAACTACGGCCGCAGCCAAAGGCACCGGCTATCTGATCGGAACGGCAATCTTCGGTGTTATTTTCGTCGTCTCGGTGCTCGTGCAAATCAGGGCGAAAAATTTTCACCCGTTCCTCTACTGGCTAACGATCGTCGCAACGACGACGGTCGGGACTACGCTCGCGGATTATTGCACCCGATCGCTCGGCATCGGCTACACCGGCGGTTCGACGATTTTGCTGGTCTGCGTGATTGCGTCGCTTCTGATCTGGCGTTGGTCGACCGGGAGCATATCGATCGAAACGGTGAACACACCAAGGGTCGAGGTGTTTTATTGGGTGACGATCATGTTCTCGCAGACACTCGGGACGGCACTCGGCGATTGGGTCGCCGATACCAACGAAATGGGCTATGTCGGCGCGGCCGCGGTATTCGGTAGCCTACTTCTGGTGACCGCGCTTCTCTATTACTTCACGAGCATTTCACGCGTCATTTTATTTTGGGCGGCCTTCATTCTCACTCGCCCCCTCGGCGCCGTCGTCGGCGACTTTCTTGATAAGCCGCTTGCAAAAGGAGGACTGGCTCTAAGCCGTTACACTGCGTCGTTCGCGCTCCTGATCGTAATCATCGCGTTGATTTTGATTTTCCCGCAGAAGCCGGCTTCGAAAGCGCATTGATCGATCAGTAAAGTAGCTGCACGCCGATGTAGCCGATGAAGGCGAGCGGGTCGCCGTCCGGCGCGCGCACTTCATGGCCTAACGAACCGATAAAGATGCAGCGTTCGCTCAGCACTTGCCGAATGCCGAAGTTCACCGCCAACACATCACGGTCGAAATTCATTCGCGACGTGCCGTGAAATTCCGCCATCAGCTCGGTTGTTTTTGTGATGTCAACACCACCGACAATTCCGTAGAGCCACTCGCTGCGACCCACTGTGCTAACGAGCGGACCAAATTCGAAATCAAGATCGACAATTCCGAATTTCTTCGCCACTTGCACCGGAATTTGGAAGCGCGTTCCATCATCCGCCAAACCGCGGCGCACAGAAGACTGCGAGATGTTGAAGATGACACGGGGGAAAGTTGAAACGGAAACGCCATCGCTTTCTTGATCGAGAAATCGCCATTTCAACGCCGCCTCCGTCCCACCGAGTCCGCCGAGCGCACCATGGCCGCGTTGTTTCAAAATAACGGGCGCCGTTTGCAACGTGAGCTGGATGCGCTCGCCCACTCCGTAATTCAAATCGATCGCCAGCACGTCCCACGATGTTTGCTCTGGTTGATGTGCGAACGCGGTCGCGAGATTGATTTCCCATTTACCATTCCCCGGAGTGCCGGGATCATCCGTGATCATCGGTGGCCCGCCCTGGCCACGAAGATCGACAATGCCGCACAGGACAACGAACGCAGTCGCTAGGCCGCGCAAGATCGACATCTAGTTTTTCGCGGGTTCGTAAACGAGCAGCTTCAAAGAATTCGGCACAATCGTCGGGCGCGCGGGCGATGCGCCGGGCAGCGGCGATGGCGGCGGTTGAAATTGCGCCGAAGGCAAATAAATCCTATGCGTCACTGGATCGATTGCCATGGTGCGCGCGCCGCGTTCTGTCTGGAGTGTTTGCACGACCGTAAGTTTCTGCGGCGTTTCCTCTTTCGCGATCGTTGTGGTGCCGTCACCGCATGAGGCAAACGCGAGCTGCGTTGCATCGTCGAAAGCGCAACCGTCCACGCGTTCGCCGATCGGCGCCGTGCCGATCACTTTGCCGCTTTCGGTATCGAGCATCACCATCATTTTATTATGACAACCGGCGAACAACCGATGATGCGTCGCATCGAGCGCGATGCCACTCGGCTCTTCGCCCGGCGCGATCGGCCAACGCGCGATCACTTCGTGTTTCGCTGTGTCGATCACCGCCACCTCGCTTTTGTCCTCGAGATTGCAGTAAACGCGGCCCGCCGCGCTATCAACTGCCGCAAACTCCGGCGCACCGCCGAGCGCAATCGTGCTCACCACGTTCGCGCTCTTCGCGTCGATTACCGTCGCCGAATTTCCGGTGTGATTGAAAACATAAACTTCGGCACGGCGCGGCTCGTAAACCAGCGCATCGGGATTCGCGCCCGTCTCGATTTTCGAAATCGTTTTGAGCGTCGCAAGATCGACAACGCTCGACTTCGATTCTTTTCCGTTCGACGAGAAACCGCGTTGCAGCTCTGGCGCCGCGACAAACCCGTGCACACCGGGAGTGTCGGTGATTTCGCCGGCCACCGTGTTCTTCGTTAAATCGACAATCACTACCTTCGTCGCATGCGAAAGATAAAGCCGATGCGCGTTTGCATCGATCGTCAGAATATCCCAGCCGCCTTCGCCGCCGATGGGGATTTCATTGAGAAATTTGTAAACGTCTTCCGCCCGCGCTGCTCCGCACCACAACGCGCCCGCACATCCGACTGCCAAAATTGTTTTCAAACGCATTAGCACTGCTACTGCGTTTTTAGGAAACTGCACACGCTCACGAGCAATTTTCGGAGATTTCGCGTGCCCCGCACTTCTTTTCACCCACGTTAAATGTCAGCCAAAACCGATTCATCGTTAGGAATGGATTCAAGAACCGACCATCAATCGACTTTGCCGGTAACCGCCTCTCCGCACAGCAATGGTCAACCGGATGGCGCCGCTTCGTCGCCACGGCTTCGTCTGCACGACTTTATGCGCGGTCCGTTTGATGTTCGATCGATCGCGCTCACCGGCCTCTTCATTCTCGCAATTTTTTACACGATGTATTTCATGCGGTCGCTGCTGTTGCCGCTCGTGCTCGCTCTGCTCTTGAGTTATTTGCTCAGGCCGATCGTGCGCGCGTTTGCGCGGTTGCATATCGGACCGCCGTTTAGCGCCGCGCTCATTCTGCTCAGTCTGGTCGGAATAATCGGTTACGGAATTTCATTTCTCGCGGCGCCGGCGGCCGGCTGGCTGGAGAAGGCGCCCTACAGCCTTCAGCAACTGCAATCGAAATTGATTCCGCTCCGGCAACCCATGCAAAACGTGGCCAAGGCCAGCGGTGAAATTGAAAAACTAGCCACGCCCGGTGGCGCGCCGGCCAAGCCCGCCGTCGAAGTGAAGCAACATCCCATCGCAAATATTCTCTACGTGCAAACACCGGAACTGATCGTGAGCACAGTCATGCTTGTCATTCTCCTCTACTTCCTGCTCGCGCATGACGGCGTTTTTCTCACCAAATTGATCAAGCTCCTTCCCACTTTGGCCGATAAGAAACGCGCCGTCTCCATCGCGACCGAGATCGAGGCACATGTTTCGCGTTATCTTTTCACTGTCACCCTGATCAATATCGGCCTTGGCATTGTCGTCGGCACAACGGCGGGCCTGCTCGGGTTGCGCAACCCGATCATGTGGGGCGCGATGGTTGCCATTTTGAACTTCGTCCCGTACCTCGGCGCGCTCACCGGAATCATTTGCATGGCACTCGGCGCCGTCTTGAGCTTCGACAGCTTCGGTTACGCGCTCATATTTCCCGCCATGTATCTGGGCTTCGCCGCACTCGAAGGAAACTTCATCACGCCCTGGGTAATGGGGCGCTCGCTCACGCTCAATCCCGTGATCGTTTTGTTATCGTTAACGTTTTGGGGATGGATGTGGGGCATTGCCGGAATCATTCTCGCTGTCCCCATTCTCGCCGCCTTCAAAATCTTCTGCGCCCATATCAAACCGATCGAACCGATCGCAGAATTTTTGAGCTGACGACGCACTGAACGCGCGCTTCTACCTTCTACTTTCTACTTTCTACTTCCACCTCGGCCACAACCGACCGCTTCGCCGCATGTAGTCCTCATATTTTTCGCCGAAAAATTCGCGCATCATTTTTTCTTCGCGCGGTGTCCGGACCAAATAAAGAAGCGCAAACGTCACAAAGCCGGCCCAACCGGCCAGCCAGTTTTGCAGCAGGAATGCCTGCGCGATCGCGAACAAAAAAATCGCCGAGTACATCGGATGACGAATGCGCCGATACACGCCACGCTCGATCAGCTCGTGCTCCTTGCGCATTTCCAACGTGATCGACCAATTGAGGCCAAGATCGACATGGGCCCGCCAAAATAACCAGAGCGCGAAGATCATTACGACCAGGCCGCACCACAAAATAAAATTCGGCAGCTCATAATCAGCGAACGTCAGCCATGACGTGAACAAGTACAGCGCCGGCAAAATGATGCTGCCGATAAAAACCAGCGCCACCAGCGCGCGATCGAGCACATCCACGCGCCTCAGCACTTTCTCGTTGTATTTGGTGCGTTGGGCGAAACGGCCACGAATGGTCACGTAAACGATCAAGCCGTACAAATAAACATGGTCGCACCAATTCCAGTATTGATGTTTCATCCGCTCGCGCGTGTTCTACTTTCTACTTTGGTCATTCGCGCTCCCGCGCTCATGCCAGCTACCCTAGCTGCGTTACCGCCTACCCGCGCGAAATCCCAATCGCGCGTGTTCTACTTCCTACTTTCTTGGTCCTCTGCCGATAAATTAGCAGAACGAGCGGCGTCCCTAAGATTGTAATCGCAATTGCAATCAGCCCGCCTTCAATCCCGAACTTCCCGCCAGTCATAAGCGGCGGCCCCGCGATTTGCAGCAAGCGACTGCCCGCATCCAGAGCTTGACCGCTCACCGGCTGGCCGAGCACCGGCCCTTGCAAGACATTCCAGCCAAAATGCAACGCGATCGGCAGCCACAGATTGCGGCTCACCGCGTAGGCCGCGCCGAGAAGAATGCCCGCGGCGAAGAGGCTGATCGCCGGAAGAATTTGATTTTGAATCGCGCCGACGTGCAGAGTGAGAAAGAACAAGGCGGAAAAAATGACGCCGTTCATCGCGCCGAAACGCGATTGGATGGTTTGTTGCGCATAACCGCGCACCATCACTTCCTGCGTCACCGTGTTGATCAACATTGCCAGCGTGGCCATGGCGAGGGCGGACTGCGCAAAAGTTCCGCTCGCGCTCCAGGTGGCCCAGCCAAAAATTAAAAGCAAAACAGCGCAAGCCGTCATCATTCCAAGCCCAACAGCCAGCCCGATCAACGAATCGCGCAGCAGATTTCGATTCCCGAACCCGAGCGAAATAAACGATCGTCGATCTACAAAACGGAGCATCACCCAGGCCGCGATCAGGATTGTGATAGCGCTGACCGTCTCGATATACAGCCGCAACCACAGTGGAAGCGCGCCACCGTGCGGCACGGTTTTGCTGATGACAGGAAGAACAAGCGGCGTGCTAAGCCCCGCCCACAACAAAACAAAAACCAAGATTCGCCATGTGACCGACCAAATCCTTTTCAGCAACGACATATTCCAGCTCTTCGCTGCTCCCTGTCTTCTGACTTCTGACTTTCCGCTCGAGAAAGCTTTCGGAGCGGACTTCTGACTTCCGTCATGGTTACCGCCTACCCGCGCGAATCCCAATCGCGCGTGTTCTACTTTCTACTTTAGCCTTTCTACTTCCTACTTTTACCTCACCCGCACCGTCGCTATCGCGTTCACCTTGTCCGCGCTTTTTTCGACCGAATAAATCGTGTACGTCCCGCGGCGGAGAGTTACGTGCATGACTCTCGTTTGACCCGGATTTGGTGCAGACGCGAACGTTCGGTCGACAGTTCGTCCTTCAATTTCGAAGTTTTGCGTTGCCGCGCCGGCATTCTTGACCACGAACGCAGTCTTTCCCGCTTTCAACTGGGTGGGTATGTCGATCTTGTTCTCGGTCATCGTCACATCTACGCGGCGCGCGTCGCTCTCCGGCGTGACCGCGTCCTCCACCGCATCAGCCGCCTTCTTCACGCCATGAGCAACAGTGCGCGCGGCCTTTTCCGTTCCGCGCACCGTCGAATGCACCACGTTTCTAGCGGTATCAACTTGCGCAAACGCCATGCTCGAAACCAGGCTCCCAAACAACACAATCGAAAAAAATATTTTCATCCTACTTTAAGAATCGATTCCTACACCGCCCTGCGTGTGCCTTTCTTACTTTAGCCTTTCTACTTTCTACTTTCAGAGGCTTCTACTTCTTCTCTTTCTTGTCCGCCGCTGCTTCCTTCGCTTGATCCTTTGGCGACTCGATTTTTGTCGAAATAATTTGCCCGGTCTTTGCGTCCACCTGCACTTCGGTGATGTTTTTTGTTCCGGACGTGGCGATGTCGAACGACCAAACTAGCTTTCCGTGCTCGCGCTCGAGTTCTTCGCTTTTGATTGCCCCATTGGGAACCTTCTCGAGCGCGGTCTTTTCTGCGCTGCTTTTCGAGACTGTGGCTTCGCGCATCAAGTCGGCTTGACTTGAAGCAGCCATCAGCGCTCCTGAAGTCAAAACCAGTGCCGCGAAAACGAGCGACCCGACTAACATTGTCTTTCTTTTCATAAATCGTTCGACTGCTCCGAAAAGGAACCGTTCAGTTTAGTTTCCTTCACGCCGGGTGCGTATCCACCCCCCGAAAACAGAAAAGCCGCCGAGGCATTCCTGCGCCGGCGGCTTCTCGAAACTAAGTTTTTCTACTTTCTTCTTATCCCATGTTGAGGGATTCGAGCGTCGGCTGGTCGATAACCGCCGTCGCGGCGAGTCCTTGATCAGCCTGATAGGCGGTGAGCGCCTCCCGGGTCAATGGCCCGAGCAATCCGTCCACTTCACCTCTGTAATAGCCCATTTGCTGTAGCTCAGCTTGCACGTCCGCGATCACGCGGTCCGGCGGCTCAGCACGATGGCCCACATAGATCGGGGCATCGTAGGCATAATATTCGTTTGCAGAATCGTAACCCCACGCCGGATACCAGTAGTTGTTGTTCCAATAGTAATAACCGCCACCGATCAGCTCGACGCGATTGTAACGTGAGCTGTACCAGCCGCGATCATGCCGTTCCGGATGATACGAACGATAGACTTCGTATTGCGGACCCTGCCAGCGATCGCTTCCTTGAATCCGATAGCTCGCGCTGAACGTGACCGCCGGAACTCTGTCCGGTCGCGCCTGTGCACGGAAATTCACGTGCTGCTGTTTGATTTGTTGCACCTGCTGCTTGACCTGTTGCACCTTCTGCGGATCCGCCTTGACTGCGGCGCCGCCAGTTGCGGTCACATTTTGTTGGCCGGCTGCTGCCGCAACGCTTGGAGCTGCGCTCGCCGATGCCGCTGCAGTCGGAGCTACACTTGCTGATGTTGCAGTGGCTGCACTAACACTCGCCGATGCTGCCGGAGTTGCGCTTGAAGTTGCAGTTGCCGGAGTGGCACTCGCCGCGGTGGTTGCATTTGCACCACGCGCATTCTTGCCGTGTCTGCCTTTGCCGGTCTGCTCCGTTGCGCCAGTTGTCGCACTTTCCGTCGCGGTTGCAGTTGAGGGACTCGCACTCGCCTCGGTCGTTACATTTGCACCACGCGCATTCTTGCCGTGTCTGCCCTTGCCCGTTTCCGGCGTTACGCTCGTGCCCGCTTGACCAGAAACGTTCGTTTCTGTGCTGGTAGCGCCCGCAGCTTTTGGCGTCGTCTCAGCATTCTGCGTCGCCTTTGACGCAGCGCGTTCGTGTCGCGCTCCGCCCTGTTTTCCGGTCGTCGGCGCGGTCTCAGTGGCCGCGTTCGCCCCCGGCTTTGCTTCGGTCGTCTGCGTTTTTTCCGCGGCGTGTTTCTTGCCTGTTGGTGTCGGCTGTTCGTCTGGCTGTTGCGCAATTGCCGCTCCAGCCAGGGCCAGCGTTAAACCTATTAGTAAACTTGTAAACTTCTTCATATTAGTGGTTAGTCGTTAATCTGCGCGCATCTATTCAAGCGCCGCGCGCTTTCCGCCCGATCGTGCATCGATCGTCTACCGACAGTTCGTGCAATCGCTGGCATCCGGTTGTATTCCTCGCCTGTATTTCGATTCCAAAGACTTCTGTCCTGTGACTTCCGTCTTCCTCGGCTCGCCGTAGCCTTGCGCGAAGGCGGCTAACTTCGACTTTTAAGCGCCTTTTTTGCTTTTCTTCCTCTTCCGCTTTTTGCACTTGTCGATCAAACGGGTCGCCGCTG
Organism: Verrucomicrobiota bacterium; assembly: GCA_041167045.1. Lineage (GTDB taxonomy): Bacteria > Verrucomicrobiota > Verrucomicrobiia > Chthoniobacterales > UBA10450 > CATPCN01. Next base: position 42,288 of record JBEEGW010000004.1, on the reverse strand, counting down.
CCGGCCCTTTGCGCCCGATCGGTTTAAATTCTTTCCCGCGCGCCTGATTGTAAGAAATGAAGAAGTGCTCGATTTCGTCGACCAATTTCGGTTCGAGTTTCAAAAGCGATTTGAGCGAAGCATGCGTGTGCGATTCGGCCGCTACAGCCACGAGCCGATCGTTGCGCTCCGTCTTGCCCTTTTCCGTTTGCTCGGCCTCGATCACCCCGAGCAGACGCGCTTCCACCAGACAACCCGTGAACGCCGGCTCATCCATGAGCAACAACACATCGAGGGGATCGCCATCATCCCCGAGCGTGCCCGGGATCGACCCGAAATCGAAAGGGAACACGGCCCCTTTCGGCAGCACGCCCTTCAGCTTGTAACTCCGCAGATCGAAATCGAACGCATATTTATTGCGACAACCTTTCGGTGTCTCAATCACCACATTCAAATTCCCCGACTCACGGTCGAACGGCCCCAATTTTTCCAATAATTTCATCTCTCCGAATAATCGCCGGCCGCTGCGATTCGAGATGTGCCTCTCTCAACTCCGTCACTGACATCTGGGCTGCCTCCGGTTGACGGGCGTTGGGATCAGATGCCGAAAACCTTTGCGAGGTCGGCCTTGAATGCTCGTTCATGGCTTGGACGACGAAACTGTCCAAGCCGGGTTGAACAGTCACGGCTGCCACCGCCGTCTGATTGTCCTGATGGTTCGCCAAAATTTTCTGAATTGCAGCAGTCTTTTCTTGGGTAGTCATGCCCAACGACTACAATTTACCTTGCCCGCTTCGCAACACTTTCTCCCCGCCCTCTGTCCCTCAACCTTCATCCGTTTGCGGTCGGCTCCCTCGCAGAGCAGCTGACTTTTAAAACAGCGACACAGCTTGGAAGGGACATGGCATTACCGAAAACGCTACGAATTGGTGGTTGGTAAATTGCGGCAACTTACCGATGTTCAGCCATGCCCAAACAGACACACAAACGTGACTTCGATAATACCCGCTCGAGCGGAAAACCGCAGCGTGATAAATTGCGACTGCAAGACTCTTCGGCGAAGCAACGCAAACAACATGCTCACAACGCGCCCGTGCGACGTGCCGCGAGCAAATTCCGCGGATAATCGACTGCGGCGAAGATAGCGAACTCCATGGAAGAGCGGCCACGCCGGTACACGCAAATAATCCGGGTCTCCATGACGAACTGATGCGAGGCGAGACGACTGAGAAGCGCCCGAACTTCACAAAGAGAGCCCCAATCCAATTGTCCGGTTCTTCAGCAACCTTGGACCAGGCAACCAGCCAAGCTCACTTTTGAGCATCGCCTCAGTTTGCATCACCACTTTGTTGATGTTCGCGGCCGCAATTGGAATGTTCGTGTTCTAAAGGCCATCGAAGAGTTATGGATAACGCGGTCTCAGTCGTTCGTAATTATGACCTTTAGCGCGAGCTGGTTCGTATCCGCGAAAGATCATTTTTTCAAAGTCAGTGTCTCGGCCTTCACATATATAGATGAGAGAACTTAGGGCGGGATCAAGGCTTCGGCCCAGTGTCCTGCATATAAGAACGCGGCCAATACTAAGCCTACTGATTTGGTTCGAGCCCTGTAGTCTCCGCGGGTTTCAATTCACTGCGGGAAGCTGGTGGCGATTTACTTCGCCTAAGAAAATTTGCCTTGAACTTTGCACCGTTCTTTCTTGTCAAGAGTCGCGTGAAAAGATCCCAGCCGATTGAATGCTTGTTGCTTGTAAGCGTTTGCTTGGCTTTCGCGTCGCCAGCACTTGCGCAATCGCCCGCGGCAGGACGCAAACAATCAACAAAGTTATCTCTCCCGGTAGAGCTCGCGGAAGACGCGGCCGTCGATCTCGTCGAAGCGCTATTTATTTTTGATCACTTGTTCATGAAGTCCGCGACTGCGACGAGCCCGGATTACTTGGAACGCGTGTCCGAGCCTTCTTCGAAATTTTATCCGGATTATTTTGAATATAAGTCGGGCAAGATCGACCAGGCGGAATTAGTTCGACGCCTTCCGCATATTGCGGCGATTGGCGATAGTCTTTCAAAGAATTTCTATATCTCCTCCCCTGCCAGCATCCTCTGGCGGGCTCGAACCGAACGCCAAAGGGACTGGTTTCTTGATACTGATCCGTCGCCGCGAAGTGTCTACAGCCTCTACGAGAGATTGGAACAAGTTACCCCCTTGGTTGCTACCGAATACAGCACGTCAGGAGCTTTGGTGACACCAAACCAGACGAAGGAAGAGTTTTCCAGGCACCTGGCCCGGACGCATAATCTACCAACCCAGATTACGAGGATCACCCACGCGAAAAGATTCCCCGATGTGATTTTGGTATGGGTCGGACACAACAATACCGACTGGCCAAAAGGTCTTTCCGAAACGGAGCGAAGAAGGCCGGCCAAGCGTTTGCGCCAAATCGCGCAACAATTCGCGACTGACTACACGGCCAACCTAGGGCTGCTTATTGATCGGGCACAGAAGCAAAATCACCGCGTGGCAGTAGTCGTTTTTGGGTTAGCCGACTTTAAAACTTTTTTCGCGGCAAGAAAAAAGGCCGCCTCTCTTCACGCCAAAGATCCGGCTCTTTACCCATATTACGACGCAACCTGCCGATATTTTGAGGCGCTGAAGCCGGAGAATGAGGAAGGTACGATCCAGCTCGGATTGATGTTGAACGACGAGTTGAAAAAAATGGTGGCGAGGGAAAATCGCATACTGAAACGCGATTCGAATGTGCGCCTTGAATATTCAGACGCATTTTCGATGATCAACCTGAGCGACCTAAGAAGACTCCATCATATGGATGCCTGGCATCCATCGGTTCTCGGCCACGATATCCTGGCCTATCAAGCTTTCCGAGCGATCACTCCGAGCTTGGAATTCGTTGGCGTCTCCAGAAAATCGCAGCTGCCCGTTCACGACCAGACCGGACGTAGAAGGCGTTAGAAGCGCTTTTGGACTGCACTAGACCGTGGAAAATCAGGACACAAAGCGGACGTCAGTTTTCTTTAAGCTCGTCCGTTAGCCTTCGAGCCCTTGCCTCCTCAAGCTCCAGTCTACAGTTATGCAAAAGTGTCGCCGCCTTTTCGGCTGCCATCTTCGCACCCGAACGGTCGCCACTGGCTGCGCGGATCTCTGCTTCCGTCAATACCGCCCTGGCCACATCGTACTCCGCGCCGATTTCCTCCAGGATTTCGAGCCCTCTGGCCAAATGTGAGTAGGCTTCATCGCATCGTTCGGGAGTCGCCGCTAGAGCCTCGCCGATCGTGCATTCGGCCAAACCCTCGCCGATAACGCTGCCGGCGTTTCGTGACAGCACCAAAGCTTCTTCCGCTCGGCGCAATCCTTCGAGAGGATCGCCGCTTTTGAGTACGAATTCGGCTTCGATCGCACCGAACCATTCGGCGAAAAACAATCGACCGCCAAGAGCCTTGGCGATCTCCTTCGCTGCATTCCAATAGTGTCGCGCTTCCTTAGGCTGTCCGAGCCGGAATGCCCCCCATGCCAGCATGGAGTTGCTTCCATATCGAAACACGTCGGCGCCGGTTTTTTCAGAAATTTCCAATAACCGGCGGGAGCTTTCCACGCCCTCAGCATATTCGCCGGCGATAAGTCGCGAAAAGGCCAGAGCACAGTGTGCCATGGCCATGCCGTTTCGGTCATTTGCAGCACAGGCAGCTTCCAACGCCTTGTTCATATCGGCGAGGCCGTCGGCAAACCGGCCCAGGCATGTGAGGGCGCAACCGCGATAGCTATAAGCCAGAAGCATCTCATGGTTGTCTTTGGCTGCCTCAAGTAACGGGATGGTTTGATCGAGCAGGCGCAGTGACTCGCGAAATCGCCCTTGAACCGCGAATGTTACGCCAAGTACGCACCCCGGCGTCGCCAGCAGTCGCGGGTCCCCGAGCCCCGGAGCCAAGGCCAGAACTCTCTGAAAGTAGTCGATCGCTTCCCGGAGATTTCCGCCACCGTAGTGCGCGCGTCCGGTTAACAACTGAATCCGCGCCAACCGCAGTGGGTCCTGCAACACCTGCGCCGCAGCCTCGGCTTCGGCCAGGATCCGCAAATTCTTTTCTGGGGCGTCGGATGTAAGGGAAGCGTCGATCAGCTGGAAAATCAGATCCACCTTTTGTTCGAGGCGCTCACGCGTTTCATCAAGGTGGCGCAAGCACTCCAGCGCTCGGCGACAATGACCGCGAACTTCGGGAAATAGACATAGCTGCGACGCCGCCTTCGCACACTGGATTAGATGTTGCAGTGCCTTTTCCCATGATTCGGCCGAGAAATAATGATAAGCAATGACGCCGGCAAATTCCTCGAGCCGATCGCGAAAAAGCAATTCGAGCGCATCGCCTACTTCATGATGGAGCGCTCTTCGTTGCGGCCCCAGCAGCGTGTGATAGGCCACTTCTTGGGTTAGAGCGTGTTTGAAAGCATACTCAATCTCTGGCAAACGACCCCTTTCATGAAGAAGATCCGAATCCCGTAGACTTATTAGTTGCCCATCTACAGCCGCGCCATCCGCCGCGAGGACCTTCAAGACCCGATAAAAAAACACGCGGCCAATCACCGACGCCTTCTGGAGCAACGCCTTTAGCTCTTCGGCAAGTCGGTCAATTCTGGAAAGCAGAACTCCTTGTATTGTGTCTGGGACAGCGTAGGCCGTCGCGGGGGCACTAACTCTCCAGGCCCCACCGTCTGAAGTGAGAGTCCCTCCTTCAATGAGCGAACGAAGTACTTCCTCCAGAAAAAATGGATTGCCGTCCGACTTATCGACAATGTCGGCTGCGAGCGATTCCGGCATAGAAAAACCGCCCAGCAATTGCGCGATCAAAGTTTGGCTCGCTTCCGTCGAAAGTGACTCAAGCGATACCTCCACCCTATGCTCGCGCAGCTCATCGAGAACCGGATTCATCTTTTCCCAAATTGCATCGGGCTCCTGACGGGATCGACTTGCGAAGATAAATGTTATTCGCCCTTTACGGGTTAATGGCAGGACATGATTCAACAAATCGATGGAACTTTGGTCAGCCCAATGCAGGTCCTCGATCAAGACAGCGACTGGCTTGTGCGCGGAAAGACCCATGAGCTCCCGCTCGATGATGCCGAACAATCTGGCGCGGAAGTCGGCACCCCCAATTTCCTTGATCGAATCTTCGTCGGCTTCGCTCAGCGGCAGGGAAAGCAAACGGGCCAGGATCGCATAAACCTCCGGCTCATCTGGAAAATACGTTTCGGCATGCTGCCGGAGCACCACTTGTTTCTCATCCCTGTGCTGTTCGTCGGCAATGCCGATATGTCTTCGTAGGAGATCCAGGATCGGGGCGTAGCTCAGAGTTTGCGTGGAAGAAAAGCATCGTCCCTCTAGCCAGGTAATTTCATCCGCTGTGCTTGCTCGAACTTCTCGGAGCAACCGGCTTTTTCCCACGCCCGCATCGCCGTAAACAAGGACAATGGCGCTTTTACCCTCTTTGGCTGCCGCCAATACTCCAGTCATCGCGTCCGATTCGCGTTGCCGGCCGACAAATGGGGAAACCAATCCCTCGAGTCCACGCGTCTTTGCGGGTTGGACTTTGGCCTCGATTAATTCGTAAACTTTCAATAGCTCTCGCTTCCCCTTCACCTGGATCGGTTCCAGTGGGCGAAAGCGAAATGCGCCTGCGGTTAGGCGGTAGGTGCTCTGGCTAACGAATATCTCACCGCCAGTGGCGGCCCCTTCCAGACGCGACGCCACATTCACTGTGTCACCCATCACGGTGTAGCTCATCCGCAAGTCGTTACCGACATTTCCTGCGATCACCGTCCCCGAGTTGACGCCGATGTGCAGGCTCAAGGGCTCCTCAAGTTTAGCAACCCATCGCCGGTTGAATGCTTCCAAGCGCTCTTTCATACCCAAGCTCGCGCGCAACGCCCGTTCGGCATCATCTTCGAGCGCGATTGGGGCACCGAAAACGGCCATGATGCAATCACCGATAAACTTATCCACAATGCCCTCGTACTGGTAGACAGCCTCTACCAACTCCTTCATGCAATCGTTTACAAATGAAGCGACCTCTTCGGGATCAAGCCGCTCAGATAGCGCTGTAAAACCGGAGATGTCCGCGAAAACCACCGTGACTTGACGGCGTTCACCAGCCACATGGCCGCTTGCGCGTATTTTATCGGCCAACTGTTTTGGAATGTAACTTTGCAGCTGGCTTAGGAGCTGATCTCGTGACTCCATGTCGCCGATGACATCCGATTGCTGAACCAGAAGTGATTCGAGTAGGCTGCGGAGAGGTTTAAGACTGAGCTCAACGGTAGCGTCCCCGATTGTAGGACGCATCGCCTCCTGTGCGGCAATAGCGGTACGCAACTCGGCAATCTGCTCTTTGCGGGGACTCGTCACAGTTGCTTGTAGCAGCATTCCCAGTTAGAACCAATCGCAAAACCAAACCGGCGTCGGTTCTCTGACCTCTGACTTCTGGCTAAATTTCTACTTTAGCCTTTAGACTTTCTACTTTTAAGTGCCTTTCAACTTTCTTCCCGCCCTCCGCCCCTTCCGCCTTCTCAGCTTCCCATCGGAAAAAGTTTCGTTAGTTTGTCGTGATGACTCCGGCGGAGTTCAAAAGAAAGTGGCAACGCTATTCGGGCAAAGAAACATCTGCATACCAAGAGCACTTCAATGATCTCTGCGCGTTATTAGGCCAGCCGTCGCCGGCGACGGCTGATCCAACTGGCAGCGAATCATTCTGTTTTCAAAAACGCGTCGTTAAAGATGCCGAGCTTTTCGCGTTTGAAGACGCCGATCGAACAGCAGAAGAGCCCGAGAACGAACGTGAGCGAGGCTTTGCCGACGTTTGGAAGAACGGTTGCTTCGCGTGGGAATACAAAGGCAAGAAAAAGAATCTCGACGCCGCATATCAACAACTCCTGCGTTATCGCGAATCGCTTCTCAATCCGCCGCTCCTCGTCGTCTGTGATTTCGATCGCTACGTCATCCGCACGAATTTCAATGGCACCGTCCAGGAAACATACGAGTTCGCCAACGCCAACATCGACAACCCGCAAACGCTGCATCTCCTGCGCGCGGTTTTTACCGATCCTGAATTCCTCAAGCCGCAGCGCACGACCGATGAAGTCACCAAAGAACTCGCGCAGCAGATCGGCGAAGTCGCGCGCTCACTCCAGCAGCGCGAGTCGGTTGAGTTAATCGATGCGCGTTCGCGGCGCGAGCTTGCCGTCGCGCAGCGAAAAAATCTTCGCATCGCCCGGTTCCTCAATCGCATCGTCTTTTGTTTTTTTGCCGAAGACACCGGCTTGCTCCCGAAAAATGTCGTGACTGACATCTTCAAACACGGAGTCGACGACCCATCGCACTTCGCCGAAGTGCTCGAGCAATTATTCCAGACAATGGCGAACGGCGGCACGTTTGGCCCGCATAAGATTCGCCATTTCAATGGACATCTCTTCGAAGACGCGACGGTGTTCGAGTTAACCGAAGATGAAATCAGTAAGCTCGCCGTCGCGGGCGAAGCCGACTGGCAATTCATTCAGCCGAGCATCATGGGAAATCTTTTCGAGCGCGGGCTCGATCCCGACCAGCGCGCGCAGCTCGGCGCGCATTACACGAGCGAGGAAGACATCAAGACGCTGGTCGAACCGGTTTTGATGGCGCCGCTGCGGCGCGAATGGAGCAAGCTTAAAGGCGAACTCGCCGCCGCGTTCGTTAGGGGAAAAGGCAGCGCGGCCGAGCGCAAACGATTGTCGATCTTTCACGACAAACTGGCGGCCATCACCGTGCTCGATCCCGCCTGCGGCAGCGGCAACTTCCTCTACGTCTCGCTCCAGTTGCTGCTCGATCTCGAGAAAGAATTGATCGCGTTCGCGACCGAGCTCGGGCTCAAGCTCGAGCCGCGCGTCGATGTGCAGCAGCTCAAAGCGATCGAGCTCAACGCCTATGCTTTTGAGCTCGCGCAGGTCGCGGTGCAGATCGGTTATTTAAAATGGCGGCGCGACAACGGATTCCCTAACGAACGCGAACCGGTTCTGCAAAATCTGGAAAACTTCCAGAACGAAGACGCGCTTCTCGTTCCGCATTTCCGAAGCAAAGCAAAATCATTGAAGGAAGCGCAAGCCGGCGAACACGCGAGCGACGACGCGCTCAAATTTTACACCGAACGCAAATGGCCCCCGTGCAATGTCGTCGTGAGTAATCCGCCATTTTTGGGAATCGCATTCATGCGACGCGAACTCGGTGACGAATATGTGGATGCGCTATTTGCATCATTCGACCAAAGAGTGGCGCGAGGAAGCGATCTTTGTTGTTACTGGTTCGAGAAGGCACGCGATCTTATCGCGCACCATGACTGCAAGCGCGCCGGCTTGTTGGCAACACAGGGAATTCGCGGCGGAGCGAGCCGCGAAGTGTTGAAGAACATCAAAGAGAGCGGCGATATCTTCTTCGCAATTAGCGACCGTGAATGGACCTTAGCCGGCGCAAACGTTCACGTTTCAATGATCGGTTTCGATGATGGTTCGGAAACGACCCGCACGCTCGATGAGAAAACAGTCCTCGAAATAAATTCGAACCTAACCGCGACGAACGACGTCACTTCCGCAAAACAACTCACAAACAACGCTGGCATTTGTTTCATGGGCCCATCGGCAAAAGCGCCGTTCGATGTTTCGGAAGTGATCGCGTTGGAACTAATTCGCGCACCGAACCCGCATGGCGTCACCAATTCCGATGTCGTTCGCCGTGTTCATAGCGCGACCGATCTGACTAAGAAAGATCGACATGAATGGACAATCGACTTCGGTAGCTTCCCGTACGAACACGCAATTCGATACGAGGCGCCATTCGCGTATGTGCAACAAAACGTATTTCCGACTCGAAGTGCCAATCGCCGTCAAACCAACGAAGCGTGGTGGCAATACGAGCGGCCGCGCGTTGACATGCGTGAAGCGCTGAACGGACTGAAGCGGTTTGTTTCTACACCCGGTGTTGCAAAATATCGCATCCACGTTTGGCGGACATCGGAAACATTGTGCAATCAAGGAACTTTGGTTTTTGCGCGCGACGACGATTATTTCTTCGGCGTTTTGCATTCGCGTTTTCATGAAGTTTGGGCGCTGAAACTTGGAACGCGATTGGAAACGCGGCCGCGTTACACGCCGACGACTTGTTTCGAGACGTTCCCGTTTCCCGAGCCTAACGAGCAACAAAAGATCGACATTTCGGCCGCGGCCAAAGAATTGAACGACCTGCGCGAGAACTGGCTGAACCCGCCGGAATGGACGCTCACGCGCGTGCTCGAATTTCCCGGCTCAATCGATGGCCCCTGGTCGCGCTTTGTTGTCGAAGCTGACGCGCGCGGTATCGGCACAGTGCGATATCCGCGAGTTGAAGCGCGCGATGACGATTGCGCGAAGAAGTTAGCGAAACGCACGCTGACCAATCTTTACAACGAACGCCCCGCGTGGCTCGCCAACGCACACGCCAAACTAGATCGTGCAGTAGCCGCCGCTTACGGGTACGATGTCGATCTTAGCGACGAACAAATTCTCGAAACACTCCTCGCGTTGAACAGGAGCCACGCTGCTGCCGAACAGAAATCCTCGGCCGCAACGAAAAAACGTGTCTCGCGCACGAAATCTGAAGAGGAATTTGTTTAGGCGATAATGAGCACCGCGACACCCGATTCACTCATCACTCGTATTATAGAACTCGAAAGCGAACTCGTGAAGTGTCGCGTCGAAAACAAGTTACTTCGTTCGAAGCTTGGTTCATCGGCCTGGCGAATTGACGCAGAAATAGCTGAGGCTTTCGTTCATGGGTTGATTGGTGGCACACGAACGCGAGGCAGTGCGACTCATGATCTCGAAGCTGTGAATGGTCAGAGACTCGAAATAAAATTTTCGAACCTGAACACGCCAATGCCGAGCTCAACAATGCGGCGCTGGGTGTGGGCACACGTTTTAGGGCGCGACAACGCTAAGAATTTCGATCGGCTCATTCTCGTTGCCCCACATGACCCTCGATACCGTCAGCAAACCAAGGATCCACATTCGCCGTGGATCATCTTCGATGTCCCGTATCAACAAGTTCTTTCGTTAGCCGAACGCGATAACACAATATGGACCGGCACTTCTGCCTCAAAGTTTCGCCGTTCGACGCATCGACGCTTGATGTGCGACTACCAAGTCAGCCAAACTGAGCTTAAAGCGCGTTATACAACGACGAGTTAAAAGACGATGCCAATTCCCAAATACGACGAGATGACCTTACCGATCTTGCGAATCCTCGGAGACGGTGCAGAACATTCGCAATCGGAACTCGCTGAGAAAATTGCTCAGCACTTTCATCTCACTGCCGAGGAGCGGGCACAGAGGCTTCCTAAAGTTCGCGCAACGTATTTGCGCCACCGACTAGGCTGGGCCGGTTTTCGACTTCGCCGCGCTGGATTAGCGGACAATCCGCGAGCGGGCACGCTTCAAATTACTGAGCGGGGTCGCAAATTCCTCGAAACAAATCCGACCCAGCTCCGGAGAAAAGATTTCGATCAATTTCCCGAATGGGTTTCCTTCTACAAGCAAACGCGCGCAAATCGTCGCGAGCGTGAAGGCGGAGTGGAAACGGACGAATCGGATCAATCGAGCGATGAGACGCCCGAAGAAAGAATGCAGGCGGCCCATAGTGAGCTGAACGAAACTCTTGTCACGGATCTCCTTTCGCAGCTCGCAAAGATTGATCCATTTCGGTTCGAGCAGGTGGTTCTCGATCTCCTTGTGAAGATGAGATACGGCGGTTCTTTCAAAGAAGCTGCTGCTGTCACGCGAAAAACTGGTGATGAAGGCATCGACGGCGTGATCAACGAAGATCGTCTCGGCCTCGACGTGATCTACATCCAAGCGAAGCGATGGAAAAATAATGTCGGACGTCCCGAAATCCAAAATTTTGTCGGAGCCTTAGCCGGCAAAAAGGCGAACAAAGGAATCTTCATCACAACGAGTGCGTTTCACGATAACGCGACTAATTACGCGGAGGGACTAAATCACAAAGTAGTCTTGATCGACGGTCGCCGACTCGCCGAACTTATGATTGAGCATGGCGTCGGTGTATCCGAAGAACACGCTTACAGCATCAAGAAGATCGACAGCGATTACTTCGACGAACCCTAAACACGATGGCGGCTCCAGGCCAAGATGAATTCTTCAATGCAAAATCGATACTCACGCCAAGTATCGGTGGCCTCGGAACGATGCTCATTGCTAACACGCTTTCATCACAATTTGGGCTACCTGCGAATTACACCGCCCTAATCGTCAGCTTTGTCGTTGGATTAGTTGTATTCCGTTCGGCAGGCGTTCGCAAGGTACTGTGGCGACTCTTGTATTATCTCCTCAATTCAGTCGTCATTTTCACCGTTGCTATCGGAATCAACGAAACCGCATTGGTGACACTGCAGTCCGGGAGCAAGAGTCCAATGCTATTCAGTAATGCACGATCAGTCGAGGGATCCAGACCGTTCTTTTCCGACTGGTTTAGCTCCGATGCGCTTCGCTACGTAGAGGAATGGCTCGACGGAAAATTGACGGCGGACGAATTAAGAGACCTGTTACTGGGAGCTAAAGATCTTCGTGAATTAGAGCGATTGCGACAGCAAGGCGAAAAGCAAATCGAACATGATAAAAGGCTTCACCCTAGAGATGAAAATCATCACGATCCTCACTAGTGAATGTTGCCGATGACCTAATATTATCCACACGAATATCAGGCAATCACTGGTCTTTTACCCTTGCGTCACGTCTTGCTGAAATGTTGCAGCAAGCGGAGCAAAGATTTGGCCCAAGGGACGCGACGTACACACCTGTCGGTTTCGAGTTCGTTGACAATCCCGTTCCCTATATCTGGTTTCTTGGAAACAAAGGAATCATCGTCCGCCTGCCTCTCGCGTGCGCGAATGACACTGTCAGAGCTTGCTACCAGCTCGCACACGAGTGCATTCATATGTTATCACCGACTGGGGGGAGCCACGCGAACAACCTTGAGGAAGGCCTCGCGACAGTGTTTTCGGAAGAATACGTACTTTCTGCCCTCGGGATTCCGTTTCATCCGGGTGATGCCAAGTATGAAGCCGCCGCAGCCGATGTCCGAACGCTTTTAGCAGATGACACGGATGTAATTCGCAAGATACGGCAAATCCAGCCGCACTTCAGGAACATTACAGTGGAAAATATTCGTCAAGTCATCCCTACTTGTTCGGAGGAACTGAGTAATCGTCTGCTGTCTCCTTTTTAAGAGACGTGAAAAGAAAAAGGGGGCGCACCTTTTTGCGACAGTCGCTAAAACTGCGGGACAGAAGAGCGCGCTTTTTGATCTCTGCTCAGTTTCAACTGCTGTTCGTATTTTCGCGCGGCCGGAAGCTCCAGCCTAATAATCAAACTGCTGCGCGCCCAAAGAATCGCGCCGTCGCTTCTTCGCCACATTTTCTGACCGACCGCGACGAACGCCTCTAGGGCCTTTGCCACGCCTTTGTTTGGTGAATCGGGATTATCGTACGCCATTTTCGACCAACTCATGCCGGCCGGCGTGTTGGCCGAAGCAATGGCCTGTAGTTCGTAGTCTTTGATAGTTATGTCAGGGCCGAGTTTTTGAAAATCCATGCGAAGTGCTGGACCATCCAGCTGCAAGAATGCCGCGCGAATCTTCCAACCTTGGTATTCGTAAGTGTGGTGAAGAGCGCCTTCGATGAGAGGCGAATTCTTGTCCAAAATCTTTGAGGACTGCGTGTCTTTTGGTGCACCGTATCGATCGACAAACTGCAACGACGTTTCGCCAATGCGCGCGAATGCAGTGGCGCAACAAACAATTGACAAGAGCGGAACGAGACGCAGCGGACGCATACCGATATCATCAGCAAGCGACGTTCCGCGCCGTCGAATTTACAGCACCATGATTTTCGCCGGATCGCTCCAGGCGCCGATTAAGGGCTCGGCGATGGAGTTGGCTGCCATTTAACGTTCCACCAAGGCCACGCCACTACGGTGGCTACCGCGACGCTAGCAATCGAAAAAGCAAGCCCACTCGGTTGACGCTCTCCGGGTATCCCCGGAAGTAACGCGAAAAAAATGGGGGGAAGCGCATTCAGAAACCAGTGCCCGAGGATGGAGGGCAGCACGCTGCCTCGTGCGCGAGTAACGATCACCGCTAGTACGACTGACCACGCTGTGACCCACGTAAGATATCCCAGCGCCGACTGCACATGCGCAACGACGTTGTCGTAAAACAGCGGAATGTGCCACGCAGCCCAGATCGGTCCAATCACGAGTCCGGCCATGACGGGACGCCAGTGTCGGCAAAGCCGCTCCAGCAAATAACCGCGCCAGCCAAATTCTTCCGCGATCGGTCCGGTAAAGAAGTTCGCCAACGACGCGGTCGCGAGAGCGGCGGCGAATTTCGGAGTTCCACCATGCCACAGATCGGCCGGATGTCCGATGAACGTCAGCAAGGCGGCCGCAAATGGGAGAAGCAGCGCGAGCAGCCATATCCAAATAGGAAAGCGCAAATTGAAAACGCGAATCGTGAAGCATCGCAACCCTTTCCATCCGCCTCCTACTGCGGCCGCAACGAAACCTGCAACGCTGGGAGCGGCGCTGAACCAGTAAGTACCGAACGAATCGAACATGTGCTCAAGCCCGATGGTCCTGCGTTGGATGATCCATCCGGTCCAGGGCACAGCGAACGCGATCAGAATAAAGACGGTCAAACCAAGCCGCGGCCGGTCAAGGTCACTTCGGGCTGCTACATCACTCATCCCGGCTCTGTAATTCGCACCAACATCTTCTACCCGCAAGGGTCCGAGCCGGACTGGCCTAAGGCGAACGTCCTCTTCTTCGCCGGCAAACCCCCAGTCGAGGATGCGAGTCGTACTGGCTTAGACCGGGAGCGCTTCTGAGACCGCTAACAAAATCGTCTGTTCTTACACGATCATGATCTTTGCCTGGTCGCTCCAGGCGCCCATGAGGCCTTTGAGCCCGCACGTGCACAAACGGCCAGACGGTCGTGCCGGGGGTGAATCCGCTGAGCGTAGCTTTGCCGCCGCTGAAATATGCCGGGCCGTTTCCGTTTGTTGGGAAATGGCTCCGAGGTACTCAGAAGACGATTCCAAGTACTCACGAGCGGCTTCTGTATACTCAGGAGACGCTTCCGAGTACTCAGAAACGGTTTCCATGTACTGGGAAGAGGCTTCAAGATACTCGGAAATGATTTCCGTGTACTCAGAAGACACTTCGAGATACTCAGAAGAGGCTTCCCAGTATTTAGAAGAGACTTCCGAGTACTCAGAAGCGGCTTCCAGGTACTCAGAAATGGTTTCCGTATACTTAGAAGAGGCTCCGAGACGTCTTAAAGAGGTTTCCGTATATTCGAAAGAGGCTCCCAAGTACTCAGGAATGGCTTTCCTGTACTCAGAACGCGCTTCGCTTCCCCGGAGATGCGAAACGGCGCGCCGCGTAATTAACGGCGCGCTTTTTTGCCAGGGAATGGAACCGCGGATTGCGCGGATAAAGCCAATGCAGAGGTCGGACAAAAACGCATGGGTCGGCTGTAGCGGCGGTCTATTCATCACGCCGTAGCCTAGCGATGGCGGATGACCCTCGAAAAAACCTCTGACCGGGAAAATTGGGTCCCCGTCCATTTTGTTTTTGATCTGGATAGGCAGATTAATTCAGCCTAATTTTCGGTTAGGCCACTGCAACAACTGCATTTCGATCTACATCAAACCAACCATATAAATACCTATGAAATACATGCTCACCTGGTCCGAACGTCCGCAAGGTTCACCGATCTTCTGAGACCGTGCGGCTAACTGGGCGATGCAGCCGTGAAGAAAAGTAGAAATGTGAAAGTAGAAGATAGAAATTGTCAGCGAAGCCTCGCCCTCGCCAGCGGTGGCTGATCTTGTGTGTCGTAGACCCAAAGTCGCTCACATGAAACGCTCCTCAATCGTGGTCGCCGTTTTGTTCCTCACGCTTAGAGCTGCTTCGGCAAGAGATGATCTCACGACGCTGAAGGGGTTCGAACATGCCTTTCGCCACGCTCATGCCACGGCCAATACCGATTACTTTGATCCGCTCGTCTATTGGTATGCTACAAGCCCTGAGATGAAATTAAATATGTACGAGGCGTTAGCGAAGGGATTTCACCGCATTATAGCGCACATCGAAGTCGTCCCGTTTGCACCATCACCTGAACGGTTCGCAGCCCCGTACCATCCGAATGTGCAACCCACACACGTTTTTCTCGTTTGGTATGCAGACGATGTTGGACAGCCGCCATTTTCCGTACGCTACTTTATCACCAAGAAGAACGGTAAGCTCCAGTTTGTTGTTCCTGAGAATCCGACTCTGCGAATGTATAATCTGTTGTGACATTAGCGGTAGCCAAGCGCTGAGCGGTGAGGAGAAGTAGAGGTGAAATTAGAAAGTAGAAATTGTCAGCGAAGCCTCGCTGCCGGAAGGCGCAGCTGATTTTATTCTCGTTAATATGTTGACTCGGCGTGTTTTTCTTTTGTTCGTGCTCCCGCTCGTCTGTGGACAGCAGCTTCTCGCTTTATCCTCTGAACAGTTGGCTGCGATTGGGGCACAGGCTGCAAAGTCGTTGCAGTACGGCCCGAAGCCTGATTATCCCCTCGAAGCGCGCGCACTTCATCTTACCGGCAGCGGAATCTTCGTTATACGCGTCCACGTCAAAACAGGACGTGTAGCCGAAGTTCGCGTCGCGCGCAGCACTGGGCACGCTATGCTCGATAGCGCTGGCGTGCGCGCATTCAGTCAGTGGCGCTTCAAGCCCGGCGCACTTCAGCCAATAGGCGTTATTGCACCATCGCGGCATGATCCATTTGGGAAGGAAGATGCTTTGTTCAAGATTCCTCTCACCTTCACGATGAGACCTACTCGTTAGGCGATGAAACGCTTTTCGTGGATAGCATTTATCATCGCGACACTGCTGCACATCTACGGAACTAGTCTCATATACGGCGCGGGTATGCGGATGGATCGGGCATTGCTTAACGGGCAGCCGGAGCAACATGTCCTTTTGCTGGAGACTCTAACGTGGATCTGGCTCCCGATCCCGATGCTTCTAAAACCTCTCTTCCCGATGTCGTTCTTCAGCCCGCCGTATTTCCTCTACGCCGTGCTCTCATGGTCGCTCGTCGTAGGTGTATGTTTTGGATACGTGATGCCATCCATAATCCGATGGAGGCGACATAACACCTAACCAATCGCCGAAGTTCGCGAACTGTTTTACTTTGTCTCGTGATACGCGCTTTGTTAATGCTTGCGCGTGTCAGGACAACAGATGAGCCGCCGGATCTTGCTTATTACATTTGCGGTCGCAGTCAGTTTCTTTCTGCTCGCGCCACGGCTTCCCGCGCCGGTGGTGGAAGGCGAAACCCCAACACCGGTTCCCAAGCAATCGGCTACGCCAAACGCAAAAGACGCGACCCAACCCGCCGCGGCTGAGACCGCGCAAAAACAAAAGAAACGGAATCCTTTCGATGGAACGTGGATGGGAACGATCAACGAGGGGAAGTTCGGTGATGTTCAATTTACCCAGGTGATTAGCGGGCTGGGCACCGTGGTTCGATCAACCTCCAGACTCGGCGCCTACACTTGGAACGCGACGTGTGATGGCAAAACGATGCAATGGAGCGTTAATACAAAATATGGTTCAGCAGTTCGTACCTTCACTCCCAATCCCGACGGAAAAAGCGCAGTGATGATTCATGAGTCGGGTGCTTTTCACGCATCAGCGACCTTCTACAGAACGTCGCCATGAATCGAACGCTCGGTTCGTGTCTTGTTGTTGTGCTGTTGTTAGTGATGGCTCATCGGCTTCCGGCGCCAGTCATCGAAGAAGCAACACCGACACCGAAACCTGAGAAGTCCGCAAGTCCGAAGCCGAAGCGAGCGGCGGCAAAGCCAAAACCAGAAGCGACGGCACGGCCCAAAGTGGCACAAGTACCATTCAATATTCCGCAATCCCAAATGACAGCGACCGCCACCAACCAACATGGCGCTGATAACGCGAGCAAGGCCATCGATGGTAACCGTGGCAGCATGTGGCACACGGATTTTAGTTTTTTCGGTGCGCCCGTGGTGGCGTTACCTCAATCGATCACGTTGAGCCTCGGTGGAACTTACAATGTGAATGCGCTCCACTATCTCCCGCGCCAGGATTGGTATCTGCACGGCACAATTTTAAGTTACAAAATCTATGTCAGCACCGATGGATCGAACTTCACGCCGGTCACATCCGGCAGCTGGGCGAACGATCACACGGAGAAGACCACGACGTTTGCGCCAACCAAAGCGTCTTACATCCGGCTGGAGGCGATAGATGGACACCTTGGGTTCGCATCGGCCGCTGAAATAAACGTGACGGCACTACGATGACGACTTCTGAGGTCAGAAACGGTTGCGCCTAAACTTCGAAATCCTACCAAACGAGTAGCACTTCGCCCGACGCGGAGGACTAACTGTTGAACGATTAGTTCGGAAACTGTTCTAAGCAGCGTGCCAACGAGGCTGCTGTTTTCCGGGGTGTTCTTTCTGCAAGCCTTGGTTCTTTATTTTGCGCTTACGCAACAGTTTCCTATTTCCGGCGACGACTACTCATACCTTTATCAGGCGAAACTCTTCGCAGCCGGTAAACTCTACGCCGAAGATCCACTCTACGACCGGACTTCTCCACTGCACGGGTGCGTCGAAACGAATTGCATCAAAGACTTTCATGGGCGCAGGTTCTCGCAATATCAGCCCGGTTGGCCGGTCATAATGGCGATCGGCGCGGCGCTTGGTGTTCCCTGGGTCGTTAATCCACTGCTAGGTGCTCTGCTTGTGTTTCTCATGCTTCTCTACGTGGAGCGGCAAATGGGCGAGGAATTGGTGGCACAGACCGGACTCTTACTGACGCTCTGTTTCTTTTTCGCTTACTACGCGGCTTCTTCCCGCGCTCATATCGCGATGGCGCTATTTGTGTTCGCCGCTTTCCTCGCTTACGACGCAGCCGATCGACGGCGAGCGCATGCGCAAATGTGGCTGCTGTTCGTAGCGGGCGCTCTTCTTGGCTACTCGTCGATCATTCGCTACACCGATTGGATTCCGTTGGGCGCATGGATTGGATTCAGTTTGCTGCGTCGAAAGAATTTTGCCGGCCTGACGCTGTTCGCGGTTGGGTTCACGCTGCTCGCCGCCGGAAATCTGATCTACGACGCGCTGCTTTCCGGCAATCCGTTCCAGATTCCTATGACAATCAACAGCACATCAGGGATGAATGGCCTGTGGATCGGTTTGAAGGTAACAGGTCTGCGCCTGGCATATCTGTTCGGCATTTTTCCACCTGTCCTTTTGCTAGCTCTGTTCGGCACACGTTATCGCCCATCTTCTAAAGTGAAAATGTACCTCGCGTTATTTTTGATGAGCGTGGGAATCTATTTCTTCTATCCAAAATTGCCCGGCGGCCCTGGTCCACGCTATTTGTTGACATACTTTCCTTTTCTAATCCTGGCAGTAGTCGAACTCTACCGCTGGATCGACAAAGGGACGCGAATTGAGTCGTACCTGTGGCGGGTTAGCATCGTTTGTCTGCTTGTCGGCAACCTGATCTTCGCGACGGTCGAGGGCTATACCATGTACGGTCGCCGAGACCTGGAGCGGACGGAGAAACAACTAGGCACGGGAAAAAAGATATTCCTGCTCACGAACGGAACTTACCAAACCAACCGTCGTGATTTAACACGAAACCCTCCTGACCTCTCGACCGCCGAGAATCTTTACTTCCTTTGGTGCGCCGAGCCGGAGCGCGATGCTCTTTTAAACCGATTCCCGAACCGCGAGATTTTCGTATATGAATATCCGAGCCACCTCTATCCATACGTCCGCGACGGAAAGATGTAGAGCAGGTCACGTGAAAGCGCGCTAAAGGTTTAGTAATGAAGAAAATTTCGCTTTCCTTTCTTCTCTTACTTTACTTTTCAGCTCCCGCGCCGGCGCAAAAAGTTCAGCAATCAACTCAGCGCAACGTTGGCTTAGGACGAGACGAGCACGTTGTATTTGTGCGGAGCTATGGCCGGCCGATCGATGAAGAAGGAACCTGGGATTTGCAGGTGGCCGGTCGCATCTGGAAGGGCAACCAGATTTGGATGGCAGGCGCCGGCACGTCGTTCGTGCGAGAAATTTTGGGTAAGGCCGGAATTTTATTCGTGCAAGATGTCACCGGCCGGCAGTTGACCATTCAGGTAGGTGGCTTCAGCGATAATAAGACTTCGTCGCGACCACCTGGGCCAAGCGGAAAGCAACGGACGGTGTCGCTCATCTCGGATAAGCACGGCGAATTTACGGGTCACATTCAGTTAACCAACGAAGAAGTGGTCAGATTCTCCGAGGACCGCGGCACACCGAAGTGGCATATCACTTACGGACTCGCCGGCAGCCAGGACAAAGACAGTCGCGACCGGATTTACCTTTGTCGGGGAGCAGGCATTTCCGTTGTGTCGGATATCGACGACACGATCAAGGACACGCATGTGTGGAGTAAGACCGCGACCGTGCTCCATACTCTTTCGCCTTTCAAAGCGATTCCGGGAATGGCCGATTTGTTTTCGGCCTGGTCGCATAATTCCGGCGCACATTTCCATTATGTCTCGGGCGGACCGGACCAAATGGAAAAACCAATGGAGAAGTTTTTAGATTCGGCTCATTTCCCCGAGGGAAGCCTCGACCTGAGAGCAGTCAGCCTGAAGGACAAGAAAAGTGCGCAGGACTGGCGCGGCGGTAACCCCTGCCATTACAAAATCCTGAAGGTCGGAAAAATTCTTCGGGACTTTCCGGACCGGCGGTTTTGCCTGATCGGTGATGCCGGTGAGGGCGACAAGCGCGCGCTACTCTGGCTGGCCAATAAATATTCGGACCGCGTGCGATGGGTTTTTATCCGGCGCCTTCCTCAAAACGTGAGAGAAGATTTTGTCGATCCAAAACGTTACGCGGACGATGACCGATGTCTGAAAAGCGATCCGCCGGTGCCGGCATCAGTGGTATATCGCGAATTCCGATCGGCGCAGGAACTCACAAAGCTGGTGAGGTAAGTTCCGGCCGGCGAAGTTTCCCCCAAGCTGTCGCGCATTCCGCTTGCCGTAGGTTTTGCGAATAGACTACGATGTTCGCTCTTTCGGTTTAAGTAATTCCTGAAAATTATTCCATGAATATGCGATCACTTTTTTTTGTTGGCAGCGCGCTTCTTCTGATCGCGCTCGCGCCCGCGACGCACGCGGGCCGCGGTCATTATCAGCGCACCATCGACGGGAAAGGGAAGGTCTGGAATAATCGTCCGCTCCCGGGCGACACGGCGGAGTGGACGGGCGATCGCGACCTGGATGGTTATGCGACCGGTTACGGGACGTTGACCTGGTCAAGGCGGGAACAGAAAGTGAGAACGGGCACGAACATTCCGGTGCCCCAACAAATCGAGCTGACGCGTTATTCCGGAATGATGATCCACGGCCGACTGGACGGCCCGGTGGTGAACGTGGACGCAAATGGAAAAACTTTTCACGGCACCTTTGCCGATGGACGCAAAACGAAGGATTGGAAGCCCGGGCCGGCGCCGAGTCCGAGTGAGACTGAGGTGGCTGCGAATGAAACAGCACCCGCTGAATCAGTCGCGCGCGATAGCAACAGCAGCGCCAGCGAACCGCTTCCGCCGGGCGCGGGACCGTCGCAAAATTCGGATCGCTCGCGCATGCCGGCGGCTGAACAGCATCGCAGCGAGAACATGGATCGAGATACCGTAGTGGAAACACCCGCGGCCGCGCCTTCCCCTTCTCCGATCGCGCGTCCGAAAATCGTAAAGCAAGAACCGGTAATACAAGAACCAGCCCACGATATTTCCGCGCCGGCGTTATCGATCGAAGAGCCGCGGCATGCTGGACCCGACGATTCGTTGCGCGCGCTCATGAGTCCGCCTTCTTTGCTCCGAAAAAATCCAGGGGTCGAATCTACTCTGCAACCTTCCGTGTCCGCACCACCCGCACCCACAACAACAACATCGACATCTCCCGCGCCGGCAGTTAGCAACAAACCGAAGTTGGCGGCGGCTGATGTGGTTGAGCTGTCCGATGCCGAAGCGCGCGCGCAAGGTTACGAGTTGCGCGAGTTTCAACGTTCGCAAGTGCGTTACAACTCCAAAGACCAGACGTGGTCGGTCTCCTACGATCAAAAGACAGTCGATAGCAACGCCATGGGCGAGATGGATAATAACTTTACCGTAACTGTCGAGGACAAGACTCGAAAGGTAGAGCTAAAGAAGTAGAGCTAGACTTAGCTTGATTTCAGCGGCGAAGTCCGGCGCTGCCGCAGTTGCAGGAACGGACGTTCCACCGCGAAAAATAAAATCGTTCCGGTCACGCTGATCGCAATGAGCACGACAAGAATAGCTACGAACGAAGTAGGAACGATGTTGTTTGTCTTACAGATGCTTTCTATGAAGTGAATGGCGAGCTTATGGCTCAAGTAAACGCTGTAAGCTATGCTCGCGATAAAGGCGGCTCCCGGAATGGCGACGCGTTGAAGTGGTAACGTGGGGCTTACCGAGCAGACGAGTAATCCAGCCATGCCGAGCGCGATTAATGGAAACTGCCAGATGGCCGGCGCGATAGTTAGCTCGTCGCCTTCGCCAACGTATAATCCGTAAACAATGAGAGCTAGCGCTGGCAACCAGAGCCAGATAGCTGTGTCATCGATCTTCTTCCACCAGCGCGGCCGAAATTGTTCGATCGCCGCCAGACTTACACCGAGCATAAGCGGATCAAGTCGCGGCCAGGTAGCGTAGTAGATCAAGCTCTGGAAACCGCGAAACGGCACGATGCCATTCGTTGAGATCGAATAGGCTATCGCCGCGCGCAGAATAACTCCGCCAATCAAGACGGCGACAGGCAAAACAATCGCGCCACGACCGAGACGGGCGAGCAGCACGAGGAGAAAAGGAAGAACGAGATAGAATTGAGCTTCGATGCACAAGGACCAGGCGTGAGAGAAAGCGGTGCCGCCGTGCAGCCCGATGTTTTGCACAAAGGCCAGGAACTTCCAGGCCGGCGGCATTTCCGGAAACTCGCGCAGCGACGGCAGAAAAACATAAACGGCCAGAACGACAAGGTAGGCCGGCAGAATGCGCAAGGCGCGCCGGTAGAAAAATCGGCGCAAACTCGGACGCTGCCCGCGCGCGAAAGACTTGATCAGTTGGCCCGCGATGAGGTAGCCGCTCAGGACAAAGAAAAGATCGACACCTATCCAGCCATAATGTTGCAAGCCATGCGGTAGCTTGAATCCAAAAATTCCGGCGTGATAAAAAACCACCAGAACAATGGCGAGGGCGCGGAGCAGATCGAGACCGGGTTGGCGGGCGCGATTGACAAAGCGCGGATCGGCGGCAGAAGCCAGGGTTGCGGTCACGTCGAAAGAGTTAGACAGCGGCAGTAGCTCTAGCTTTGGTCCCCAAGATCGACAATCCCCTCGCGGACCTAACGTCTCAGTTGCGTGAGCGCCTTGATCATCTCCGGACTTAGCGCTCGCATCTCTTCGCGATGAAAGGCGGCCAGCGGTTCTAACAAAGATTCGCCGGCCTTGGTTAGCTTCACGCGCACTTCGCGGCGATCGGTCAGTCCGCTTTGCTTTGTCACCAGACGAGCTTCGACAAGCTTGTTTGTGAGGCTGACAGCTGAGTGATGCTCCACTTGCAAACGCTCGCTCAGCTGTCCGACGGTCACACCGTGCGTTGACCCCAGAACCTTAAGAGCAAGCAACGCTTCGTATTGCTCTGGAGTTAGCTTCGCTTTCGAGGCGAGCAACCGCTTGCTAAAGCGCAGAAACTTGCGCAGCGCGTAGCGAAAATCGGCGAGGGCGGCGTAATCTGCGGCCGAAAGCGCGGGGAGAGAAGGACTGTTTTTCTTGTCAACGCGGAATATATCGGCGGTCGATATGTTGGCACGTGGGTTGCTATATTTTCTAGAATCCATCTATGAAAACATTGAGTCGCAAAGCCGGTTTTACCCTCGTGGAAATCATGATCGTGGTCGCCATCATCGCCCTGCTCGCAGCCATTGCTGTACCCGGTTTTCTGCGCGCGCGCAAGCGCTCCCAAGCCACGCGCATTTTAAACGATCTGCGTATGATCGATTCGGCCGTGGATCAATATTCGATTGAGACAAGCAAAAGCAGCGGATCGAGTGTGGCGGTCGCGGACTGGACGAATTACCTGAAGAAGGACTCGGCGCTTTACAATACGGGCGCCGATCTTTTCGGAAATAGCTTCGGCCCACAGACGGTCGATACCTTGCCAAGTTGTCCGGCGAATTCTTGGAACACTTTATCGGACGTGGCCGACACGAGCTTCTTCTCTCCTTACGGCCATCTGTAATCGCGAGAGGCCGCATTCATCTCGATCTTTTTGTCTCGTGCACGCGCGTCGACCGGCGAACACGAAACAAGTTTGAAGCAGGGTCGTCGAAATGGGCGTCGGAAGATTTATTTCGGCCTCTTTTTTGCGCTTACAACGGCGAAATGAAATGCGCGATCGCCTTCGCGACGCGAAGATCGACATCTTCCTGAGTCTCATCGGCGCTTTTCAGTGCGCGCTTTGTCACGAGAAGTGAATGGTCGCCTCCTTCCACCACATGCAAAAAATTCGGAGCGGTCATCTTCGCGCGAACCTCTTCCAGCAACTCCAGCGGACAAAACGAGTCGCGCGTGCCTTGCACGAAGAGAATGGGCGTTTTTAACTCGAGCAAAACCTTGTCGCGAAGTTTTGTGCGATCGCCCATCGCGCAAAGCGGATATCCGAAACAAACCAGCGCATCCACTTTTTCCTCGAGCGCGACGTGACATCCGATGCGGCCGCCCATGCTTTTCCCGATCAGCACTGTGTGAGTGTATGTCGATCTTGCGGCCGATGGCGCTCGCAATGCCTGGCGATGCGCGGCGATGAGTTGCGGAAGCGGATCCGGCCGATGCCGCTTTTCGCGCATGTAATCGTAAGCGAAAGTCTCGACATGCCCGATCTCTTCGAGCCGGCTCTTCCAGCGCTGCATCCACGGATGTGTGGGAGGCGCGCCCGCGCCGGGCGCAAACAAAAAGAATGGTTTCATCGGCGCGGTAGTTTAGTTCCGCGCCGCAAGATCGACAATTCGTCGCGGGCTATTCCGCGCGCAATGCGATCATCGGATTGACGCGCGTGGCCCGCCTTGCCGGCACGAAACACGACGCCGCCGCCACCGCCGTCAGCAATGCGGCGACAGCAAAGTAAATGAATGGATCGAGCGCGTTGACCTTGAACAGAATGTTCTGCAGAGCGGCGGCTGCGAGCACACCGAGGAGCAGCGCCGCCGCCCCCGTGCCGAGAACCAATCCGATCATCAGTTGCCACGCGCCTTGTTTCATGACCATGCGGAAAATGCGCGCCGCGTCCGCACCCAGCGCCATGCGAATGCCGAATTCCTGCGTGCGCTGCGTTACCGAAAAACTCATCACGCCATACAGACCGACCGCGGACAGAACAAAGGCAGCCACGCCGAAGATCGTGAACAATGTCGCGGTGATCCGGTTGACCCCGAGGATTTCATCGTGCAATCGCGCGGGCGTTCCGCCGAAATAAGTCGGCAGATTCGAATCGAGCTCGGCCACCGCTTTGCCGAGAGGGGCGGCGAGCGTTTCGGCGCGTTGCCCGGGATGCGGACGCACGACCACAGTAACAAACTGCGGCGACGGCGGTACGCCCAGGATCGGAACATAAAATCCGCTTTGATCGGTCTCTTGATTAAAAGGTCCCTGCATCAACGTGTCCGGAACAACGCCAACGATTGCGCGCCATGGTTGCGGCTGGGCCGGATTGAAGAGGCGCACGCGCCGACCGAGCGGACTTTCGTGGCCGAAATATTTTTTCGCGAAACTAGTGTTCACGATCGCGACTGGCTGTTTAGCATCGTTGTCCTCGATCGTGAAATCGCGTCCATCCAGAATTTTCAGGCCGACCGTTGCGAAATAGCCGTCGGAGATAAATTCGAAGTTGCCTTGCGGCCGGTCGCGGTCGGTTACATAGCTCTTGCCGTCCACTTCATATTGACCGAAACCGCCGAAGGTCATGCGAAAACGCCCAGTCATGGAAGCCTTCTCGAACGCCGGGTTGCTGCGCAGAGAGCGCAACGCTTTCACAAAAAACTGCTGGCGCGCTTCCGAGGTTGGGTAGTCGCCTTCGAACAAACCCATGCGCGCGCAATAGACGCCGTTTTCGTCGTACCCGTAATCGAGCTTAATCTGATTTTGGATCGATTTCACCTGAAGCGCGGCCGCGATGAGGAGCGCCGCCGTCAATGCAATCTGAGCGATCACGAGGACGCGCGTAATCACATTAACCAAACGGCTGCTATTGCCGCGGCCGCCTTCCTTCATCATCTCGGCAGCGTTCCCGCGTGCGCTGAGCAAAGCCGGAACGAGTCCGGAAAAAATCGTCGCGAGCAAAACGATTGCGACCGTGAAAGCGAGCACGGGCGCATCGATTTGAAAAACAACCCAGTATGGCAAGGGAAACGGCAGCGCGTCGGTTGCGCGCACGAGAAGATCGACAGCCCAGAAAGCCATCGCCACGCCGACGACTGCGCCCATCGTGGCGACGAGAAAACTTTCGGTCAGCATTTGCCTAACGAGCCGCCAACGCGTCGCGCCGAGCGCACCGCGAATGGCCAATTCTTTCGCGCGCAACGCGGCGCGGCCGAATTGCATGTTCATCACGTTCACGCAAGCGATCAACAAGACTGCGAGCACTGCGCCGAGCATCGCGAACACGGTCTGGCGCAATTGCGGGCCGGTGAATGTGTTTAGCAACGGCTGAACGCTGGCCGAAACGAGTTGGCCGTTGGTTTTTGGATTGTCTTTCGCCATTCTCTTGGCCAACCCCACGAATTCGGCGTTCGCTTGATCGACACTCACCCCGGGCTTGAGCCGGCCCATTATTTGCGGGCCTATCCCGGCCGGATCGCCGCGCGGTTTAACAGGAAATTCATTGAAGAAGGGCACCCACAATTGCTCGCTGATCGGAAACTTAAAGCCTGGCGGCATGACGCCGACGATGGTGGCCGCGCGACCGTTTATCCGGATTGCTTGCCCGACAATCTTCGGATCGCCATTAAAATCGCGCTGCCAGATTTCGTGACCGAGGATCGCGACCTTCTCGGAGCCCGGCTTATTATCATCGGCCGTGAAATCGCGTCCAAGAATCGGCGAGACATTCACGATCTTGAAAAAATCTTCCGTGACATAGCCGCCGGTGTAACGCTGAGGATTGTTCTTGTAAGTCACGTTGATGGTCGATCCGTTCAGGTACGCGGCCATCATCGCGAACGATTGCTGGGCGGCGCGCATGTCTTCGTAATCTTGTGAGGAGGGAATTTGTCCGGCGCCGAAATTGTTGTTTTGCGGAGTGGCTTGAGGATCGATCAGGCCGACGTTCATCAACTGCTCGGGATGCGGGAACGAGAATCCGCGCAAAACGAATGCGTTCACCACCGTGAACTGCGTCGTCACCCCGCAGATACCGAGTGCAAGAACCAGGACCGCGAGAAAGCAAAAAGATTTGTCCTTGAAGAGGACTCGAAGACCGACGCGAACGTCTTGCAGGAAGGATTCAAACATAGTGGGATTGGGTTAAGCGGGTGAAGCTATTGCAAAGGCTATGCCAGCGACAGGGAGGAAACGTAACTCGCTAGGTTTGAGACTGTTGGAACGATCACCCTTCTCGCGGCCGGCGACAAATTTTCCGCTTTCGGGAATTCTATGTCCCGCTTCTGGGATGATCGCGCGCCGCATCACTAATAGGATGCGCGAAGTGAATTATCGGATTCAAACTTTTCGGTCCAATCCGTCGTTCACGCGGTGACAAGATCGACATCTAGTTTGATAGACGCCGCTCGCCGAGATTACACCGGCTCCGTGTCATGCAACCGGCCGTAATCAACCGTGAGCTTGCCATCACCGTGCGAGGTATAGATGTCGACAAAGCGTTCGCCGAACCGGATGTCTGAGGCGAGATAATCTTTTTGCGTCTGAACCGCCGCGGAAATTACCGGATCAATTCCGACGACCGACACAATCAGAATCGCGCGACTGGTATGAAGTGATTCCGGAGTAGCACCGTAAAGCGGACTTTGTTCGTCAATCACATGTCGCAACGTGAGTGCAGCCGGAAACGCAGCCAGCCGGTCGAAGTGGAGTTTGAGATTGTAAAAGTAACGAAAGTCGCCGCCTTCCACGAGCGGTTCGTCGCGATTGAACATGATTCGAAATTCGGCTTCGACCATGCTTTGTTGCCGCGCATTGCCGACGCGCACCATCAGCGTCGGTTTGCCATTCAGCGTCCCGATTAGGGCTGATCGGCTGAATAAAATCCGTGCGGTCGGCCGCGAGAAACGGACAAAGATGAGACCGGTCATAACGGCGAGCAGAAATACTCCGCTCATTATCTCAATCGTTGTCACGATGTGGCCGTAGAGTGTTTGCGGATATAGGTGGCCGTAGCCGACGGTCGCGAGCGTTTGCACACTAAAGAAAAATGCGTCGACGAATGAGCCGCTCGATCCCGCGATGCTGTTTGGGCGAATTGTGTACAGCGCCGCGAAGATCAGATTGAGCGCGACGTAAACAGCGGCGACGCACGCCGCGAACTGTGGCCACCTCAAGCCGAGCAGCCATTGATACGCATCGCGCCAATCAAATCGCTCGGTGTTGACCTTGACGAACTCGACCTGACCGCTGCGCACTGAAACTGGCTTTGGCACAAACTTATTCTCCACCCTGGACCGATAACTCCCAGCGATAACCGTCCGGATCACGAAACCACAGGCCCATGTTTTTCGAGCCGGGCGCTTCCGGACCGATCTCGTCACCGGGATCCTCCAGATCGACCTTGTGCTTTTTTAAGTGCGCGAGCGCTTTCCGCAAGATCGACATGTTCGGAAGATGAAACGACATGTGCTCGAAGGTTCGCGGAGAGGGTTTGCCTTTGAAGAGCGCGATCGTGATGTTCTTGTTGCCGATCGCGATTCCGTTTTCGAATTCGAATTCTTTCCGCAACCCGAGCGCGCGCCCAAACCATTGCGCGCTTTTCTTCGGGTTCCGCACGGCCAGACCAAAATGACCGACCACGCCGAGCGTGAATGGAGCTTTCGCCATCCCGCTTAATCGCGGCCCCACACCATCGCGACAGAAGTGGTCAGGCTGCCGCCCATGTTGAAGGTCAGAAATCTTTTTGCGTTCGCGATCTGTCGCGCGCCCGCTTGTTCGGTCAATTGTTGATACGCGTCGAATACCTGGCGCACGCCCGTCGCGCCCACCGGATGACCATCCCCGATCAGGCCACCGCCGGTATTCACCGGAATTTCTATGTCGATCTTGCCGCGCATTTTTTCATTGCGCACTTGCGGCAGCGCGGTTGCGCCGCTCTTAGCCAGCTCTGCACCCTTACCGGGCTCGGCCAGTCCGAGAATTTCGTAAGCGATGATCTCGGTAATCGAAAAACAATCGTGCACTTCCGCGCCGTTCATGTCGCGCGGCTTTAAGTTCGCCATCCCGAAAGCTTTCTCCGCGGCTTTGCGCGAGGTTGAAAACGTCGGCGCATCTTTTTTGTCGAGCGGCAAATAATCGGTGGTGTGACCAAAGCCAAGCAGCCGCGCCGTTTTCTTTGTGTCGCGCCCGATCTTTTCCAAATATTTTCCGGAGACGAGCACGAGCGAGGCCGCGCCGTCGGTGATCTGCGAACAATCCGAAACTTTTAGCGGCGGCGCCACGCTCGGATTTTTGTCCGAGACTTGCGAAGCGCAATCGAGCGTCAGATCGGCCTCGCGCATTTGCGCGAGTGGATTCAACTTGGCGTGCGCGTAATTTTTCCACGCCACGGTTGCCAGGTCCGCTTCGCTCGCGCCGTACTTGTCGATGTAAATTTGCGCGATGCGCCCGAACAATTTCGGGAACATAAAATCGCCGTATTCCGGTTTTTCGTTGTGATAGTCCGCCGCGGCGCCGAGCACGTCCGAGCCATCGAGTGACGACATCGTTTTCTGCTGTTCCGCGCCCACAATGAGCACCGCATCGTAAAATCCGCCCATGATCCATTGCGCGCCGAGCAAAACGGAAAGCGCGCCGGACGCGCAGGCCGCTTCCGTGTGCATCGTCGGAATGCCGCGCAATTTCGGATCGATCTCCGGAATGAACGCGCCGAGCTGCAACTGTTTCGTGAATTGCCCGGCGTTAAAATTTCCGACCGCGCCGGCCTCGATTTCGCCGGGATCGATCTTCGCGTCGTCGATCGCTTTCTTTCCGGCTTCGGTAATCAAATGCCGGATCGTTTTCCCTTCCTTCTTCAGGTTGCGCTTAAAATCGGTCCGTCCGCCGCCGAGAATGTAGACTTCGTTCATGTCGATCTTTCCTTAATGACTGCAAATTTAGCAAAACATTGCGCGCTGTCATCCACAGTGGGCGCGATCTGCCTTATCGATTCTCTTCTCCCAAAAGATTACCAACCGTTCGTCGCACAGCCGGACGGTCGAGCTCTTGGATAAACTTCTGAAATCGCGTCGAGAAAAGATCCTGCCGCAACTTCCAGTAATGCTCCATCCCCGGAGAAGCGATGTAATGCCGCAGCAGACCGCACCATCCCTGCCAGATCTGCTCGTCCATCAGGCCGTGAATATGGTGAAAATGAATCGTCTCGAAGGCCTTGAGAAATTGATAGCACGAATGGAAGAAGCGCGCCTGCTCCTCTGCCGGCAGAGACGGCAAATCTTCCAGACCTCTTCGCCAGACCCGCGCCAGCTCCGCGTTCTCCGCGAACGGTCTCGTCACTTCGCGCAACGATGTTGAAGCCGTGTCCTGCGCCGCCACTTTCGCGATGCGCGTGCTGCGATGCACTTGCAAAGCGAGGTAAAGAACGGAGAAGACGACCGCAATCGAGCCGATCATTTGCGAGATCGCGCTGATCGCCTCCCAGTTCGTTTGATTCATATCGCGCTGATGATCACGCCCCGCGAAAGCTGCCGAGGTGGCTACGCGTCGCGATGCTGATCCAGTTTCTGTTTGCGCGGATCGGTTTCGGCAATGATCAGACTGACCGCGTGCTGATTGAATCCTTTGAAGCCGCCTTTGCGCTGCAAATTTTCCAAATGACTGCCGATCGCGCCTTCGCTCGAAAATTTTTGAAACTGCTCGGCTGTGATTAAGTTCGACGCGCGCAATCTTTCCAAACGATTCGCTGGAACGCGCCAGCGTTCGCCTTCCGTGAACGCCTGTTTCAAGAAGGGAAAATCGGAGAACGGTTTCATCGTGTTGATGCCGATCTGTGCAAACTGATCGCGCAGCAACGCGTGATCGAATCGGCATTCGAGATGGTGCATTCCGGCGCTCAGAAAACTTTCACCGTGCAATCCGCACCAGAGCCCGACCGTGCCTAACGACTTTCCAGGCGAAAGTTTTGTGCGCGAAAAATCGATCTCCGTTTCGTCCGGCGTAAGATCGACATCCGCGAAAACAACCACTCCCTCGATCGGTTGCTCGAGAACTTGCGCGCCCCAGCCCGCTTCCGAGCCGGCATAATAACGCTCGCGCCGCTCGAACCCGAGCGTTTCCAGCGCGTTGATAAGATCGACAAAGAATTCGCGCGACGACCGAAAGGTATGATGATCATGGTTCGCCCAACCCAGGCCTAACGAATCCTGTCGGCGTTTTTGCTCCGAGCCAGCGCGATTTCGTTTCGCCCAAAAAACGCGCTCCTCTTCAAAAAATAAATGACAAGCCAGATCGCGACCGACAAGATCGACAAGTTTCGCGATCAATTCGTGCGCGTGCGCGAAACCTTTGGCGTCGTCTTCCCAAACTCGTTTGCGTGATTGGCAAAGATCCCGCGCGGCCAGGTAATTTTTATCGAACGCTGTCGTCTTGTAGCCCCGATAACCGCGGCGCTCGATCGCGAATAACTGCGTGCCGTTTTCTTCGTTCACCAAAACTTTACGGAAGGGCGAAAAAGGTTCGCCCTCAATCTTGTTCGTGATTCCGTGAACGCCGGCAAACTCGGCCACAAATTCCGGGCGCACCGCCAACGCGAGCGGGTACTTCGCGTTTGATTGCGCAAGGACAACGCGCGGCAACATCGCTTCCGGATGCCAGAGCGCGGTATGTCGATCTTGCGTTTCGCCGAGCGGATCATCGACGAAGCCAACTTCGCGCAACGCTTTTTCGTCCGACGCCGGCAAGAGCAAATGATCGGTCCAATCAAGAATGAGCGTGCCGGTCTCATCGCGCATTCGTTTGGCCAGAGTCCTCGTGAAATTGTTACGCTCAATGAACGCGTCGATGCGTTGCAGGATGAAATTCTCCGCTTCGTAACAAAGCGGCCAATCGAATTTCGATTCCGCCGCGCTTTTATTTTTTGTCGCTGTCGCTGTGGCCATATGTCGATCTTAAGCGTTTGCGCTTCCTTCATCAGCGCCGAATTGAATTCCCTGCGCCAATGGAAGCTCGCTCGAAAAGTTAATCGTGTTCGTCTGCCGGCGCATGTAACTTTTCCACGAATCGCTTCCGCTCTCGCGACCGCCACCCGTATTTTTCTCGCCGCCAAATGCGCCGCCGATTTCCGCTCCGCTCGTGCCCGTGTTGACGTTCGCGATTCCGCAATCGCTCCCGACCGCGCTGACAAACTTCTCGGCCTCGCGCATATCGTTTGTAAAAATCGCGCTCGTCAGGCCTTGCGGAACGTTGTTCTGAATCGCGATCGCCTCATCGAAATCGCGATACGTCATCAAATAAAGCAGCGGACCGAAGGTTTCGTGCTGCACGATTTCGAAATTCGACTTCGCGTTCGCAAGACAGGGCTTCATGTAACAACCGCCGTCCAAATCCAAACGTTCCCCGCCGTAAAGAATTTCGCCGCCTTCATCTTTCAATCGCTGGATCGAATGCTGGACAAGATCGACAGCGTTTTTGTCGATGAGCGGCCCCATCAACGTTTTCTTTTCGAGGGGATTTCCGATGGCCACCGTTTTGTACGCAGCCAGAAGTTTGTCGCGCACTCTTCCGGCGATTGATTCGTGCATGATCACGCGCCGCGTCGATGTGCAACGCTGCCCGGCTGTGCCAATCGCGCCGAAGAAAATCGATTGTGTGGCCATGTCGATGTTGGCGCTCGGCGCGACGATGAGCGCATTATTCCCGCCCAGTTCCATGATCGTTTTACCGAGACGACCATGCACAGTTTTGGCGACGTCGAAACCCATTCGCACGGAGCCCGTCGCGGAGACGAGCGGAATGCGCCGCTCCTGTGCAAGTTTTTGTCCGATGCTTGGACCGTCGCCGATCAACAACGAAAAAATTGCAGGATCGACATTTTTTTCGCGACAAACGCGCTCCGCAATTTTTGTGACCGCGATCGCGGTCAGCGGAGTTTTTTCCGAAGGCTTCCAGATCGTGACGTCGCCACAAACGGCGGCGAGCGCGGCGTTCCAGGACCAAACGGCCACGGGAAAATTAAACGCAGTGATGACCGCGACGATTCCGAGCGGATGCCATTGCTCCATCAGCCGATGGCTTGCGCGTTCAGATTGAATCGTCAGACCGTAAAGCATGCGCGATTGGCCCACGGCGAAATCGCAGATGTCGATCATCTCCTGCACTTCGCCTTCGCCTTCGGCGACGATCTTGCCGGATTCCATCGTCACGAGTTGACCAAGCTCATGTTTGAATTCGCGCAGCGCATTTCCCAATCGGCGCACAGTGTCGCCGCGCACCGGTGCGGGCGTGACTCGCCAGCTCTCAAACGCTTTTTGCGCACGCGCGATTGTCGCTTCGTAATCTTCATCCGAAGCAGTGCGCACGGTACCGAGTTTGCCGCCGTCAATCGGAGAAATTTTGTCGATCTTGGCTCCGGCGCCGCGCCATTCGCCGCAGAAAACGCCGGCATTCTCCCCGGCTAAGCCGAGCTTCTCGAGGACCGATTGCATGATTACTTTTTGCGACAGTACTGCCGCATTAATTCGATCGCTTCATCGACAACTTCAGGCTTCATGTCGAGCGCCGGTCGAAAACGAATTGAGTGATCGCCCGAACGCAGCGTGAGCAAGCCGGCATCGAACAAACCTTTCCACATGTCTTCGCGCGTCTTTGCGTCGGGCAGATCGAACGACAAAAACATTCCCCGCCCGCGTACCGCTTTGACGCAATCGAATTCGTTTTGCAGCACGCGCAATTGCTCCAAAAAATACGCGCCGACTTTGCCGGCGTTCTCGACAAGATTTTCTTCTTCAACGATGCGCAGGAAATGCGTCGAGCGCACCATGTCGGTAAAATTTCCACCCCAGGTTGAGTTCAACCGGCTCGGCAAACGGAACGCGTTCTCTTTCACTTCATCCAGGCGCGGACCGGCCATCACGCCGCAGACTTGCGCTTTTTTCCCGAACGCCATCAGGTCAGGCAGCACCCCGAAATGTTCGCAGCACCAATTGCGACCGGTCGCGCCCATGCCGCATTGCACTTCGTCGAAGATCAAAAGGATTTCGTTTTCATCGCAAATTTCGCGCAGCTTTTTGAACCATTCGCCACGGAAATGATTGTCGCCGCCTTCGCCTTGGATTGGCTCGATGATGATCGCGGCTATGTCGATCTTGTTATTGTCGATCTTAGCGGCAATTTCCTGTTCGCACTTTTTCTCCCGCGCGATTACATCCGCTTCGCGCTCGGACTCGGGCAAGGCAAAGTCGATGTAAGGACAGGAGACCCGCGGCCAATCAAACTTCGCGAACAAATCCGTTTTTCGCGGATCGGTGTTCGTCAGACTCATGGTGTAGCCGGTGCGTCCGTGAAAGGCGTGACGGAAATGTAAAATCTGCGTGCCGCGTTCGCCGCGACCAGCCGCCATGTTTTTGCGCACCTTCCAATCCATTGCCGCCTTGAGCGTGTTCTCGACGGCGAGCGCACCGCCTTCGATGAACAGATAACGTTCGAGTGGCGGCAAACCGACCACGCGAGCAAATGTTTCGACAAATTCAGCGTAACCTTCCGAATAAACATCCGAGTTGGCGATCTTTACTTTGGCAGCGCGCAACAAATCGCGCTTCACATCTTCGCGGTCGAAGTGCGGATGATTGAAACCGACCGGCATCGAACCGAAAAATCCGTAGAGATCGATCAGGCGATGGCCGTTGGCCGCGTCATATAAATATGAGCCGCGGCTCTTTTCGAGATCGATCACGACCTTGAAACCGTCGAGCAGGACGTGCTGCTCGATCGTCTCAAGGACATTCGTTACTTTGACCTTTTGTTTTTGGCTCGATGAGCTGCGGCTTCGAGAAGAAACCGCCTCGGTGAGCGCCGGCGGAACACTCATCCGCTGATTTTAGTCTGATCGGCAAATTCGGTCAAACGATGCCGCGCGTTAAATCGGCATGTTGGCCGGCAAGCAATTCCTGAGTCAGCTCGTAACCGCGGCGATCGACGTTTCGGCTCGTGCCGGCAAAATGATTGTCGATCCTGATGCGGGCGGATCGACAGAAATAATTCGCGACCGACAGAACTTCGGCGGCGCTTTCGCCGCGATTGATTTTCGATTGCGCGAATGAACAGGTTGCGCTGATCGCGAAAAGTTCGGTAGCGATTCCGACGAAACGCGAAAGCAACAATTGTTCGCGATCCAGTTTCGGACCGAAGCGCGCCATGGCGTGAAACAAAGTGCGCGCCAATTTCTTGCTCGTGCGCGCGGCGTAGTTCACATGCGCGGCCAGATCGGAATGAAGATTGTCGATCTTGTCCGCGCCGCCCGGCAGCCATTGTTTCGGATACCAACCGGCGTAAAATTTTCCGGAAGTGAAAACGGCTTTCGCGCGTTCCGACATTGGCAACTGCGTGTTGAAAATCGCACCGCCGACTTTGAGATGCGGATCGAGCGCTTCGCGCGCAATGAATAGCCGCATGATCTCACTCGAGCCTTCGAAGATCGTGTTCACGCGGCAATCGCGCAGAAATCTTTCCACCGAAATCGGCTCTTCGCCGCGACCGGCGAGCGAGTGTGCAGTTTCATAACCGCGGCCGCCGCGTACTTGCATCGCATCGTCGGCGATGCGCCAGGTCGTTTCCGTCGCCCACATTTTGCACATGGCAGTTTCGATGCGCAGATCGCCGGATTTTTTGTCGAGCAGCGAGGAAGTGAGAAACGTCATCGCTTCCATCGCGAAAACGTTCCCGGCCATCTCGGCAATTTTTCCGGCGATGGCGGCGTGTTTACCGATTGGAACGCCCCATTGAATTCTTTCGCTCGCCCACTTTCTCGAGATTTCGAGAAGCCTTTTCGAAACGCCGACACACGCCGCCGGCAAAGTGAGACGGCCCGTGTTCAAAGTCGTGAGGGCGACTTTCAAGCCCGCGCCTTCTTTCGAAATAATGTTTTCACGCGGCACGTGCACGTTCGTGAATTTCACGACCGCGTTGTAAAGCGCGCGCAATCCCATGAAGCGGCAGCGATACGTGATCTCAAGTCCGGGCGTAGCAACATCGACAATAAACGCGCTGATTTGTTTGCGTTCTTTGCCGTTCACCATTTTCGGCGGCGTGCGCGCCATAACGACGAGCACGCCGGCTTTCACGCCGTTCGTGCACCAAAGTTTTTCGCCGTTCAGCACAAACTCGGAGCCATCGGCCGACGGTTCCGCTTTCAAACTCATCGTGGCGGGATCGGAACCGGCGTGCGTTTCGGTCAATGCGAATGCGGAAATTTCGCCACCAGCAACGCGCGGCAGATATTTTCGTTTCTGTTCTTCGGTGCCGAAAAGCAAAAGTGGTTGCGCAACGCCGATCGATTGATGCGCGGAAACAAGCGCGGCGACGTTGCCATCCCAACTGCCGAGCAAAACTGCGGCGCGCCCGTAATTGTATTGCGACAAACCGAGACCGCCATACTGCGGCGGGACCTTGATGCCGAACGCGCCGATCTCGGCGAGGCCTTTGAAATTTTGCGGCGGAATCTCGCCGGTGCGATCGATTTCGTCAGGATCGACATGTTCGCGCAAATAAGTTTCAAGTTTTTGCAAAAATGATTCGCCGGCCGCGCGATCGGCTTCGCTTTGTTGCGGAAACGGATGGATGCGCGCGAAGTCGTAACGCCCGACAAAAAGATTACTCGCGAAACTGCCGCGATCGTCGAGCGGATCTCGCGAAGCTTCTGCCAGCTCAAGCGCTTCGCGCTGGCCCTTCGACATTTTTGAAGTGTCGATGACCAACGCGGGCGCAGCGGACTCCTTCGGCTTCGCGCTCGTTTCCTCGGCGATTTGTTTTTCGGGCGCTTCGAGCGGCGTCTTCATGATTCGTAAAACTTCGTTCCGTTTTGCGCGTGCTTCTTTAAAATTTCGCATGGCGCAAACTTTTCGTTGGTCTGCGCAAGTTGATTCATTTCATCGACAAGCTTTTTCAATCCGAAATGATCCGCGAAACGGAGCGGCCCGCCGCGATGCGGTGCGAAGCCCGTCCCGAGAATCATTCCGTAATCAGCGTCCTCCGGCGATTCGATTACTTTTTCTTCAAGACAGCGCGCCGCTTCGTTGATCATGAGGAACATCAATCGGTTGGCAAGATCGCCATCTTCGTTTTGAGATTGCGCGCGTCGCCATTGTGCGACGGGCTCGTTAGGCGTTTGCGATTTGCCTTCGTATTTATAAAAGCCGGCGCCGCTTTTTCGACCGAGCAAATTTGCTTCGCGCATTTTTTGCAGAATTTTTGCGGCGCGATCGCGGCGACCGTACGCTTTTTCTAATGTCGAAGCGATATCGACCGTGATGTCCACGCCAATCTCGTCGATCAAACGCAGCGGCCCCATCGGCATGCCCCATTGCAAAAGAGGATTGTCGATCTTGTCCGCGGCGACGCCGTTCTCGAAAAGTTCGGCGGCATCCAGCAAATACGGAAACAAAACGCGATTGACCAGAAAGCCCGGACTGTCCCGAACGACCACGGGCAGTTTTCCAACTTGCCGAGCGAAAGCGAGCGCGCGTTCCCGCGTTTCCTCGGAAGTTTCTTTACCGATGACTACCTCGATCAGTTTCATGCGACTGACCGGATTGAAAAAATGCAGGCCGATCACGCGTTCGGGAGAAATGGTGACCTCGGCAAGTTCGCTGATGGAGAGAGCGGAAGTGTTTGTGGCGACGATTGTTTTCGGGCCGACCTTCATGGCGAGATCGCGAAAGATTTCTGTTTTTATGTCGATCTTTTCCGAGGCGGCTTCGATCGCGAACTGCACGTCGCGTAATTCCATTGGCGCGGTGGAGGCGACGATGCGCGCGCGACCTTGCTTCGCTTTTTCTTCGGTCATGATGCCGCGCTTAACTGCGTCCGCATAAGTTTTCTCGATGTTAGCGAGGCCGCGATTGATTTGGTCGCGCGCGACGTCGCGCAAAATTACGGTGACGCCGCGCGCGCTGAGCCATTGCGCAATCCCAGAACCCATCACGCCCGCGCCGATGACGGCAGCGTGCACAACTTTTTCCGCAGTAATTTTCGATGTTCCCTTTTTGTATTTTTCGGCCAGAAAAAAATTGCGAATCAGATTTTGGGTCGATTCCGTTTCGCCAAGATCGACAATCGCATCGAGCTCCATGCGCAACGATTCGTCGATGGAAGTGCCGGCACCGCGCTGAATAATTTCGAGTGCGCGCGCCGGCGCTGCGTTTGCACTCGGGCGCGGCGCTGGAATTTCTTTGTCGATCCTGGTGAGTGCTTCGGCTTTGCGTTTGCCTGCGCTCAACTTTTTCATCGCAAGATCGACAATCTTTTCGCGCGGCGCGATTTCGTCGACAAGGCCGAGCTGCAACGCTTCTTTCGCGGGATACAATTTGCCTTTCAAAATGACTTCGGCTGCTTTGGCCGCGCCGATCAATCGCGGTAAACGAGTGGCGCCGCCCCATGCCGGAACTAAACCAAGCGTCGTCTCAGGAAGACCAATTCGCGTGGCCGGATCGTCGGACGCGATTCGGTAATCGCAAGCGAGCGTAATTTCGTAACCGCCGCCGGCGCAGGCGCCATGAATGACCGCGACGGTGGGAATCTTTAGAGCGGCCAGACGATTGAGCACGCTTTGACCTCCGGCGATGAACGCGCGCAGCTCGCCGTTTTGCGCCTGACGCAACAAAGTCTTCAGGTCCGCGCCGGCGATGAAGATCGATTTCTTGGCCGACGTTACGATCACGCCTTTCAGCGACGTGTCCTGCTCGATAAGATCGACATGTTCTTTCAGCTCATCGAGCGTCGCGGCGTCGAAAATATTCGCGCCCGATTCGGGGCGATCGAATATCAAAACGCAAATGCCATTGTCGATCTTACGCTGAATCAGCGGGCTGGTCGAAGTCGCGGGCATGGGTGTTTATTTTGGACGGTTTCGCGCAAATTCCAAGCGCGGAGAAGTATGCCGAGCGAGCCGTTGATTTGCTTGAGCGCCGATGTTACAAACGCGGCGTGGTCGGCAAGATTTTACTGCCAGAGATCAAGAGCTTGATCGACGCGCGCGATTTCGGCGCGCTGCGCGAGATTTTTCGTGAATGGCCGCCGGCCGACGTGGCCGAAGTGATTCTCGACGCAGAGGAAGACGATCAGGTCATCATCTTCCGCGTTTTGCCAGCGGCCTTGGCGGCGGACGTGTTCGAATACATCGGCATCGAGGAGCAACAAAAATTGTTGCGTGCGATGGCGCACGAACAAGTGGTCGGCATTCTAAACGAAATGTCGCCGGACGATCGCACGGCGTTGCTCGAAGAAATGCCGAGCGCGGCCGCGCGCCAGCTGATCAAATTGCTCACGCCGGAAGAACGCCGCGTCGCGCAATCATTGCTCGGTTATCCGGAAGGCAGCGTCGGCCGTTTGATGACGCCGGATTTTATCGCGGTGCACGAAGATTGGACGGTCAAGGAAGTACTCTATCACGTGCGCGAGTTTGGGCGAGATAGCGAGACGCTCAACGTGATCTACGTGGTCGATGAGCGCGGAAAATTAGTCGACGACCTGCGCATGCGCGAATTTTTGCTGCGTCCGCTCGAAGCGAAGGTGAGCGATTTTCGCGATCGCAACTTCGTAGCTTTGCAGGTGGGCGATTCGCAGGAGAAAGCGCTCAACGCGTTTCGAAGATACGATCGCGTGGCGTTGCCGGTGGTCGATTCCAACGACGTGCTCGTCGGCATCGTGACGAGCGACGACATGCTGGACGTGGCCGAGAAAGAAGCGACCGAAGACATACAGAAACTCGGCGGCTTGGAAGCGTTGGATGAACCGTACACGACTATTCCACTGCTGCGCATGGTAAAGAAACGCGCCACCTGGCTGATCATTCTTTTTCTCGGCGAAATGCTGACCGCGACCGCGATGCAAGGTTATAACGGCGAGATCGAGAAGGCGGCGATCCTCGCGATGTTTTTGCCGTTGATCATTTCCAGCGGCGGCAATTCCGGGTCGCAAGCGACCACGCTGGTGATTCGCGCGATGGCTCTGGGCGAATTGCGTCTGCGCGATTGGTTTCGGGTCGTGCGTAAAGAACTTCTCTCGGGACTTTCACTCGGCCTGATTCTTGGAACGATTGGGTTTTTCCGAATCTCGCTCTGGCAATATCTGCACATTTTTGATTACGGTCAGTATCATTGGCTTGTTGCCGTGACTGTCGGCTCTGCGCTTGTCGGAGTTGTGCTGTGGGGCACTATCAGCGGAGCAATGCTTCCATTCCTGCTCCGCCGGCTTGGACTCGACCCTGCAACCTCATCCGCGCCGTTTGTCGCCACCCTGGTCGATGTAACCGGGCTGGTAATCTATTTTAACGTGGCGTTGTTCATCCTTCGTGGCACGCTGCTGTAACTAGAGGTCATCTATGTTTTCGATCGGCAAAATTCTCGGGCACGACCAAAAATTCTACGACTTGCTCGACGCGAGCGCGCAACAAGCCGACACCAGTGTTCATCATCTGGTCGATCTCCTGGCCAAGATCGACAATAAGGATTCGTTCCGCGATCTCGAGGCGTTTGCCCAGAGCAGGCGCGAAGACAAACGGATCACTCAGCAACTCACCGAAGAACTTACCAAGACTTTCATCACCCCATTCGAGCGCGAAGACATTCAGGCGCTCGCGGCTTCGCTCTACAAAATACCGAAGACGGTCGAAAAAATCGGCGAACGGATGGTAATTTCTCCGCAAGATTTGCCGATACCGAGTTTCGCGAAGCAGGTCCATCTCCTCGATCAAGCCGCAGAGGCGGTGCTCGCGATGGTAAAGCAGTTGCGCAAAGGAATGAACGTTCGAACCGCGCGCGAGATGAACGCGAAACTGCAAACCATCGAAGGAGAAGCCGACGAGCTCGAGCTCGAATTATTGCGCGATCTTTATCAGGGCAATTACGATCCCAAACACATCATCTTTTTGCGCGATCTTTACGAATTGCTCGAAAAGGTGATCGACCGTTGCCGAGATGCCGGCAATGTGGTCCTGCAGGTTGTCTTGAAGAACACCTAACCGCCGCGCCTACCGCGCAAGATCGACATGTTGCTTTTTCTCATCGTCGTTCTCGCCGCTGTCATTTTCGAATACAGCAACGGTTTTCACGACGCGGC
Source organism: Verrucomicrobiota bacterium (assembly GCA_041167045.1). Classification (GTDB taxonomy): domain Bacteria; phylum Verrucomicrobiota; class Verrucomicrobiia; order Chthoniobacterales; family UBA10450; genus CATPCN01. Next base: position 1,587 of record JBEEGW010000004.1, on the reverse strand, counting down.
CAATGCGATCGCGACCGTCGTCTCGACCAAAGTTCTGACGCCGCGCCAGGCCATCGCGATGGCCGCATTTTTCAATTTAACTGGCGCGCTTCTCGGCGGCGCGGTGGCAGCGACGGTCGGAAAAGGTTTGGTCGATGCCGAAGTCGTCACGATGTGGACCGTGCTGGCCGCGGTCCTCGCTGCGTTCATCTGGAACATGACGACCTGGTGGTTTGGTTTGCCTTCGAGCTCAAGTCACGCGTTGATCGGCGGTCTTTGCGGCGCGGCGCTCGCGACCGCGCATGGGAATTGGTCGGTCATCAAATGGAACGCCGGTGTCTGGCCGAAAGTCATTGTGCCGATGATCACGTCGCCGATCGCCGGATTCATTCTCGGCGGATTCGTGATGTTTCTTCTGTTCGTCCTGCTTCACAAACTGACGCCGCACTTTATCCATCAGTTTTTCGGAAAAGCGCAAATCGTGAGCGCAGCATGGATGGCGCACAGCCACGGCACTAACGACGCCCAGAAAACAATGGGCATCATCACGCTCGCCCTTTTCACCGGCACCAAAGCCGGCCGGTTCGATCATCTCCCGGCGTGGCTCGAATTTTTGAAGACGCCGGTCTTTGCCATGCCGTTGTGGGTAAAAGTACTTTGCGCCGCAACGATGGCGGTCGGCACCGCCGCGGGCGGTTGGCGAATCATTCGCACGCTCGGACATCGTGTCGTGAAATTGCAACCGGTCCACGGCTTCGCCGCCGAGACGAGCGCCGCACTAATTATTCAAGTCGCGAGCATTTACGGCATTCCCCTTTCCACAACTCACGTCATCTCAACTTCGATCATGGGCGTCGGCGCTGTGAAGCGTTTCAGCGGAATGCATTGGAACGTGGTCGAACGAATCGTATGGGCCTGGATCTTCACCCTGCCCGCGACCGCTTTGCTCGGTTACTTGCTCGAACGCGCGCTCAGCAGATTCTGATCACGCGTTTGTCATCCTGAGCGCAAGCGAAGGACCTAACAAATGGTTTTGCGTCACACTAACTACTTTGCGTAACCGCTCGCGTTTGTTGGAGGTCCCTCGTCGTCTCCGCTGACTCGGGATGACAGAGCAGATTACTTCTTAATCGCGACCCATTCGTTGCGGGCGCGGGAGTCGGCCACGGCTTGGACGACGCGCATGTAGCGGACGCCGTCTTCGAAACTCGGCCGCGGTTTCATCCGGCCTTTTGATTTCACCGCCGAAATGAAATCGTCTTCCACCCGCCAATCGGTAATGAGTTCTTTCGGTACATCGACATCTTCCAGTTCGCGGCCGCCGTACTTGACGCTGCGAATCCGTTCGTTGGTGAAATCGTAAACCAAGGCGCCGCGATCGCCGTAAATGCGCAACCGATCCATTGGCGCGCCGGCATAAACGCCACTGAACTCGAGCACGCCTTCCGCGCCGTTTTCAAAAACGCAGAGGATGTTGAGCATATCGGGGACGATCACTGGATAGCCGCGCCGCTCGGCCGTCAGGATTTTTCCGCGCGCGAAAACGCCGACGATGTCGCCGAGCCAGCGCTGCAATACTTCCACGTAAATCCCGAGGGTGAGAACATT
>JBEEGW010000003.1:0-42544 GCA_041167045.1 Verrucomicrobiota bacterium | reverse complement strand
GACAACTTGCACAGGTGCTGCATGGCTGTCGTCAGCTCGTGTCGTGAGATGTTGGGTTAAGTCCCGCAACGAGCGCAACCCCTGTGAACTGTTGCCACCGGCGCAAGCCGAGCACTCTGTTCAGACTGCCCTGTGAAACGGGGAGGAAGGTGGGGACGACGTCAAGTCAGTATGGCCCTTACGGCCTGGGCTGCACACGTACTACAATGCCCAGTACAGAACGATCCGAGACCGCGAGGTGGAGGAAATCACTAAAACTGGGCCCAGTTCGGATTGGAGTCTGCAACTCGACTCCATGAAGCCGGAATCGCTAGTAATGCCGTATCAGCTACGACGGCGTGAATACGTTCCCGGGCCTTGTACACACCGCCCGTCACATCATGGAAGTTGCTTGTAGCCGAAGCCGGCGCGCTAACCCGCAAGGGAGGCAGCCTTCTACGCTATGAGCAGTAACTGGGATGAAGTCGTAACAAGGTAGCCGTAGGGGAACCTGCGGCTGGATCACCTCCTTTCTAAGGAGAAACCGCATCCCGAATTCGTTCGGGATTGCGATTAGGTCGACGGCTAAACCCAAGAGGTACTCAATTGATGCCTTTTGGACATGCCGTTAAGACCTCGATAACGAAAGAAGTCGAGGCTCAGAGAAACGACGAGTAACGCACAATTCAGTTTTTGCTTTGCTGCAACATCGACAAAATGCCGGATGACGAATCGCAAGATCGACATCCGGCATTTTCTTTTCGTACTCTTCTGTCGCGGCGGTCTATGACCGTCGAAAACTATTGCCAGTCCGGCTCGGACTTATTTCGTCCTAACGACGACGACTGAGATATCGGCGGTCTGAACTGCCGCCTCAGAATACTCCGCGCCGGAAAGCTGCGAGAGATGAACAAGTCTATCACCGAGCCTCTCCACCTTTCCGCCAATTTTCTCGCCGGATCTCATATGAAGCTCGACCGTCTGGCCAACGACCTTCTGCAGAATGCTCTGCACCGTGTCGCTCGATTGGAGATCAAGTCTGGTCTGGCCGAACAGAGTGATGCAACTTAAATACAGAACTGCGAAAACAGTCGAAAACAATTTCATTCCACGTTTCTGTTCCGAATACGCGGATCTTTCCAGCTTTTTGTCGTGCTCTTGCGTGACGCGAATTGCTTTCCGCATTCTGCATTCTACATTCCGCATTCGATTCCGGGGGCATAGCTCAGTTGGTAGAGCGCCAGCTTTGCAAGCTGGAAGTCAGGGGTTCGAATCCCCTTGCCTCCAAAGCTTCCAGCGTGGAGGCAAAATCCAACAAGCGGGCATCACTATTGGATGAACTAGCAGGGTGCGTAATCCCCTTGCCTCCACTTTAGTTGACGCGAATCGCCGAATCGGCGAAACGTTGAGTCCACGAATTTTTCAGGGCCTGTAGCTCAGTTGGTTAGAGCATGCGCTTGATAAGCGCAGGGTCGAAGGTTCGAGTCCTTCCAGGCCCACTATGTCGATCTTGTTGCCCCGCTGCGCCGCGAAAAGATAAAACAAAACAGCAACCCGATCATCGCACCGAGGCTGTCGATCATTACGTCGCGCGCCGACGACGTGCGCGATGCCACAAACGATTGATGAAACTCGTCGCTGACTGCAACCAGGATTGCTCCGCACCAAACGACCACGAACAAGATCGACATCTTCCTTTGCAGTCGCGCGTTCCGCCGAAAAGCACGCCATGCGAGCATCGCGAGGATAGCGTATTCAGTCAGATGCGCAGCTTTTCGCACCAAGAATTGCACCTGCGCGATCGCCGCATCCGAAATGCCCGGATTCAACCAGCGCAGAACGGGGCCGATGATTCGCGACGTGTGTTCCGCCGACATCAAATCGGTCGAGTCGATAAAAATCACCGCCAGCCAGATCAAAACCGGCAGCCAGTATTTTAGAAACGATCGCATCGCCGCTCACTCTCTTTTGCATTGCGCAATCTGCAATCTACAATCTGCCATCTCCCATGACATCCCCCCTCGTCTTCGAACCGATTTTCATGGAACGAATCTGGGGCGGGCGCGAACTTGAAAAACGTTTCGGAAAAAAGCTGCCGCTTGATAAGCGAATCGGCGAATCGTGGGAAATTGTCGATCGCGCAGAAGCGCAAAGTGTCGTGCGCGACGGTCCGCTGCGCGGAAAAACCCTGCACGATCTTTGGACCCAAGATCGACATAACATTTTTGGCGACGTGGCCGAGAGCGAGCGTTTTCCATTATTGATCAAGCTGCTCGACGCGCGCGAAAAACTTTCGCTGCAAGTGCATCCGCCGGAAAAAATCGCAGCGCAGCTCGGCGGCGAACCGAAAACAGAATTCTGGTACGTCGCGTCGGCCGATCCCGGCGCGGAACTTTTTCTCGGTTTGCAAAATCAAACGACGCGCTCCGAATTCGAGCGCTCGCTTCGTTCTGGAAATGTGGCGGATCACGTTCACACAATCCGGGTCAAACAAGGCGACGCCATGTTTTTGCCGGCCGGAAGATTTCACGCCGTCGGGGCCGGGAATCTGCTCGTTGAAATTCAGCAAAATAGCGACACGACTTATCGCGTGTTCGACTGGAACCGCGTCGATGAAAGCGGGAAACCGCGCCAGCTTCATGTCGAGCAAGCCTTGCAATCGATCGACTTCAACGACGTGAAACCGCAACTTACCGAGCCCCCGGGCGAGCTGCTTGTTAAGGACAAACTTTTCGAAATTCAAAAATGGAATTTGGACTCCGCACGCGAGATCGCGCCGCTCGGACAGTTTGCGATTGTCTGTTGCCTAAGCGGCTCCGTTCGTTGCGCGAATGTCGATCTTAGCGTCGGCGAATTTTTTCTCGTGCCGGCTTCGTTACAAGATCGACAACTCACGCCGCGCAGCGAACAAACGAGCTTATTGCGCGTGACAATTCCAGGTAGGGGCGATTGACCCCAATCGCCCTACGCTCGAAGCAAGATTCGGTGATGAGGTTGCCGAAGTAAAATCGGCATATCACTTTTCGGAACTGAACGCGTGGGTTTTTGCTTCGCGTTCGCAAGAGCGAAAAACGTTCCACCGACGCAAAGCGTGCAGCAAAGGACAACGAAAAAGATTTTGGTGATGCGGTTCATTTTGCCTCCGCTTCGGCGTGCGCTTGCGCCAGTCGCCGCAAATATTGAAACGAATAAATTCCAGTGGCATGACTGTCGCGCCAGCGCGGTAGCACCGCGTAACCGCCAATCAGTTGGAAACCTTCCAGCGCGAAACTGCTTTTGGAATAGGTCACGTTCGGGCGCGAAATGTTTCCGAGAACGTCCGGCTCACCTCCGCAAGCTGCGCACGGACAGGCGCGCCGCAGAAATTCCAAATCGAAAAATGATTCGGCGCCGTCATTCCAATTGATGGCCAGCTCGTTTCCGATTTGCTGAATGTTCGTCGGTTCCAGGCGCATGAGTTGTAGATCCTACCAGATTGTCGATCTTGAGAGCAATCTTTGCGCTCAATCCTCGATTTGTTCGCGCTTCGGCTTCGTGCGCTCGCCGAAAATCGCGGTGCCGACGCGCACGAGTGTCGCGCCTTCCTCGACCGCGACCGTGAAATCGTTCGTCATCCCCATGGAAAGCTGCGGCAGCTTCATGTCGAACTCTTTTTCAAGCGCGTCGCGATTTTCTCGAAGATCGACAAAGAATTTTCGCGACGCCTCAGCTTCTTGAGCGAGCGGTGGAATGCACATGAGACCTTCGATCGTCAATCGATTGAGGGCGAGCAGCGATTCCATTGCCGCGCGTAAAGTCTCCGGTTTAAAACCGAACTTGCTCCCCTCGCCTGCCACGTTCACTTCCAACAGAATGCGGGGATTCATTCCTGCTTCATCCGCAATTCGATTCAACTCACGCGCAAGATCGAGCGAATCGATGCCGTGAAAAAGTTCGAAGAGCGGAAGCGCGTGGCGAATTTTGTTCTTCTGAAGATGACCGACGAAATGCCAGCGCAACGCCGACGGCAGCACCGGAATTTTTGCACGCGCTTCCTGCACTCGGCTTTCGCCGAATAAAATCTGGCCTGCTTCGTGGGCCGCGCGCACTTTTTCGGCCTCATGCGTTTTCGAAATGGCGACAAGATCGACATCTTCCACTGATCGATTCGCTTTTTTGGCCGCGTCGGCGATTTGCGCACGAACCCGCTCCAAATTTTCCGCGACGTCGGTCATTTAAAGTTACAGCACGCCGACCGCGCGCGAGATCAGGAGAACAACGATGCTCAGCGAAATAAACACCTGCACCATGGCGAAGACTTTGGCCCACCGCGCCAGCAGCGGCGCATCGGTCGGCCCGAAGGTTGAGCTTTGCGTGAAAGCGACAAAGAGATAATCGACAAAGCGCGGCCGCCACCCAGTGCATGCAAATTGAGCGCGCTCGTCGTGCGGGATCTGCATTTGTGGAAAGAGAAAACTGCAACTGCCAAAACGTTTATGCTCGTGCCGCGAAGTCGGTCCGCCGCCATCGAGTCGCCAGTACCAAAGCGCGAACACGATCACGTTCGTAAGCCAAAGCAGCGCGCCGGAAAGCAAAAGCTGAAGCGGCGGCTCTTTGTGCGAAGGCAACGCGCGCACCAGCAGCGCGACCGAGCCGATCAGCGCCAGCGTAATTATTCCGTTAATGATGATGCCGAGCGCGCGATTGAGCGAGCGCCGCCCCATGCGATGACTCACCACCGTCGGGACAAGCAGAAGGAAAATCAGAGTCGGCAGCAACCAGATGGGTCCAACGACGAGCGAACCCGGCAACGCCAGATAAAGTCCGCCCACCGCCACGACCGCGAGCAGGACTTGCCAGCGCGGCTCCGGTTTATCGATATGATTGTTCTCGCTCATTTCTTATTGTCGATCTTACGCCCGTCCGGCTCGGACTCGATCCAACCGGCGCGTTGTAAGAGATCGACAAATGCGCGCGTGTCCACCGAGAGCGGCGGAAGCCATTCGCTTAATTTTTCGCGCTCCCAAAATTGGCCGGGGCGATCGGTGAACTTGTACCGGTACCAAGTGGCGCGAACATAATGCGGCGGTTTGTCCGGAAACGGATTGTTCGCAAATAAACGGAGCGCGTCACGATCGTTGTGCAGAAGTTTCCAAACGAGATTGAACGTCCATGGATACTCGCTCGGCGTGCCCATGGCTGCGAACCACATCTGCCAATCGAGCCGCAATTGATACGGCGCAATTTGCGGCGGACGCCGATCGAGCGCGACGGGCAGCCCTTTGTAAAGATACGGGAGCCAGTCTTTTTCCGTGGGGAAATCTTCGCTCGTGCCTTCAAAGACGACGTTGAAACGCTCTTTGCCGACTGCGCCGAACGCGCCGTACGTGTTCACGAGATCGAGCGGATCAAATGACGTGTTCATGATTTGATTGCGCGAGAAAATGTTGAGCACTGGCTGAATGCTGAGCACCGCTACGATCGCCGCGATCGCCCAGGAAGTTCGTAACATCGACATTGAAATTTGTGCATTTGCCGCAGCTGCTTCCGCGCGCCGCGCCAACGCGCGCGGCAGAATTTTCGACCACGCGCGATCGTCGAAGCAGGCGAGCGCCGGCAAAATGGTGAGCCAATTTAGAAAGGACAAGTTTCCTCCGATGATGATCGAAATCTGAAATGCAACGATCACCATGCCGGCGATGTAACTTGCGATGCGCGGCCAGAAAACAAACCAGGGTGCGGCCAGCTCGGCGATGTGATTGAATAATGTCCCGGCGCGCAAAACACCGCGCGGGAGAAAATGAAACCAGCGGCTTAAGCCGTTCGGGATCGGTTGCGTTTCGAAATGATAATAGAGGGCGGTTAGATCGCGCCAACTCGAGTCGCCACGGATTTTAATGAGACCCGAGCCGAGCATGATCCGAAAAATAAGCGCGCGAAATAACCAGAAGATCGCGACCGGCGGCGGCCGCCGCGGGAACGGTCGCATGTCGAGAAGCGGGCAGAGAAAGATCGACAGGAAGCCGGTCTCGAGCAGCTGCACTTCCCAGCCGTAGCCGTACCATTCCTGACCGACGTGAATGAACGACATGTAAATAATCCAAAGAAGCGCGAGCAAAATCGCGTTCGCGTAGCCGGCCAAAACAATGCCGGATAACGCGACACCGATCCACGCCATGGCGACGAGCGCGGTGTCGGAATGATTGAACCAAAAGATAGACGGCAGGCGAAAGAATCCGCTCGTTGTCGATCCAAGCCCCTCGCGGACTCGATCGAGAAACAAACCGAGCGGCAGCAATCCATGTTCGCCGATCAACGGAATGATTTGATTCGCTGCAACCAGAAAGGCAATCGCGTAGAGCAAGCCAAGCAGACGAAGCGTGACAAATCGCGTGAGCCAGTATGTCGATCTTGTCGCGGAGGTCGCCGCGGGCTGCTTCATTGGGGAAAGCGTCTCCGCGTGGCGTGAGATTTTCAAATCGAGAATTTGTCGCGACAGATTGCTTGCCAAGAGAGCCACGGCTAGTCAGGATTGGCGGCTCAGCTTATTCAACAAAATCGCAATATGACTAAAACACTCGCAATCGTTTTCGGTTTGGTCTTTTTGGTTGTCGGAATTCTTGGGTTCGTCCCGGCGGCGACTCAGGATGTGAATGGAATGCCGATGTTGCTTGGCATTTTTCACGTCAATTTCGCGCACAATCTCGTGCACGTGGCTTCCGGTGTAGTTTTCCTGCTCTGTGGAATGGCTGGCGCCGGCGCATCGCGCACGTTTTTCAGAATATTCGGAGCCATTTACGCGCTCGTCGCGATTCTTGGCTTTATGAATCCGGCGGGACCATTGCTCGGCATGATTTCGAATAATCCGGCCGATACTTATCTGCACGTTGCGCTAGCGCTCGTGATGCTCATTATTGGTTTTGCTCCGATGGGCGGCAGCAGCACGACGAGCCAGGTCTGATTTAAGTCCAGGCGGAAATCAAAACGCACGCGTGATAATGACGCGTGGCGCATTCCAGCCAGCTGTATTTGATCACAGCGTGGTTTGACTTTTGCGCGCAATAGCGGATTGTTTCCGCGCGTAAGTAGTTCGTTAGGCGTCTCGTTAGTCGAAGCACCTACCTCTCTGCCGCAGGGAAAGTTTAGACGCGTGGTTCGCGTTTCCAACCAAAGGTGCAACTCGATCTAAGTCATGATTCTTCGGCTTCCGGCAGACCGCATTAATTGGACAACGAGCTCGTTTCTCATCGGAACGTTCGCGCTCACGCTCACCGCCGTGCCGGCCTACATCTGGCATTTCGGCGTCGACTGGTTTCAAATGTCGATCTTTCTCGCACTGTTGGCGGCGACCGGCCTGAGCATCACGCTCGGTTATCATCGATTGTTCTCGCACATTACTTTTCAAGCGCGACTGCCGGTGCGCCTTTTCGCGCTCATCTTCGGCGCGGCCGCGTTTGAAAATTCTGTTTTGCTTTGGGCGAGCGAGCATCGGCGCCATCACAAACATGTCGATCACGACGAAGATCCGTACTGCATCGCGAAAGGTTTTTTCTACGCGCACATCGGCTGGCTCCTCTTTAAACTGAAGAACGACGAGCCATTCGATAACATCGCCGATCTGCAAAAAGATCCGCTCCTGCAATGGCAACATCGACATATCCATTTGATCGCGGTGCTAGTCAGCTTCGCGTTTCCAACTGCGCTGGGATTTCTTTGGAACGGCTGGGTCGGAGCGCTCGGCGCATTTTTAATCGGCGGAGTGGCCCGTGTCGTCGTCGTCCAGCACATCACTTTTCTGATCAACAGCGCGTGTCATTGCATGGGGCGTCAGCCGTATTCGAAAAAATGCACGGCGCGCGACTCGCTCTTCCTCGCCTTCTTCACTCTGGGCGAGGGCTATCACAATTATCACCACGAGTTTCAATACGACTACCGCAACGGCGTAAAGCCATGGCAGTTTGATCCGACGAAGTGGCTCATTTGGACGCTTTCCAAGCTTGGTCTCACCCAGAATTTGCGGCGAGTGCCCGCAGAAAAAATCCGTGCCGCTCAGTCGGAATGTTCCGGTGCGGTGAGCCGCGTCCCGATCAAGCTTTCGTGGCTTGCCAGCAAATAAATTCGCCGCGACGAAGTTTAATCACCGCGCTTGGATACTTTTCCTGCACGACAGGAAAATCTTGCGCGCGACAAACACCAATCGCTGGTGAGGGCGGTGAATTCTGACGCAAGCCTTCAACGCTTCGCTCGTCGACAGCAGATCGAAGGTTCGCGTAGAAAAGATAAAACAAATCGTAAAGCACAGGTCCTTCATCGGACCGAACGAGCACCATCGACTCGCCTGCTTTTTGCAGCTCTCCAAGTTTTTCGGCGATCTGTTGCTGATCGGAAGCGTTGCGCCGCCGGTGATCTATTTTCAATTGTGCCGCGACAAAACTCTCCGCGATAAGAAGCGCGACCGCCACGGCCACGACCAAAGGCGCGAATCGCCGTTGCGCGCAAATGTTGTGCACCACGAGCGCAAGCAGAAGACACAGGCATGGAATGATCGGCATGATGTAGCGGACCGACCGAAAATTAAACACAATGGCCAGCGCAGTAATTGCCAGCGCTAAGATCGACATCTCCTCAACGGCTGCGTTGAATTTTTTTCTGCGCCAAAAAAGAAGAAACGCCGGCGCAAGCAGCGCGAGCGACCCACAAATCCAAACGATGCTCAGCCGGTACGGAATTTCGAAATAGGTGCGTGCGCCCAAACGTGAAGGCCCGGTCAGAAAACTCGCTTCGTTAAAACTGAAAGCGCTCATCGGCGGCGCACCGTGTTTCCAGATTTGAAGTAGCGGCCAGACCATCGCGGCGATCAAGGCGAGGACGAAACCGACAACGAGCCGGCCGCTCCGCAACGAACCGCGCTCCGATCGCGAGCACGCCCGCACACAAATGATGATCAACCAAACCAGAAAGATGAGCGGGATTTTTTGCAACGAACCGAGCACGCAGGCAACACCGACAGCGAGCCAATAAATCGGCCGCCGCCGCGCCAGTTGCGCAAAAAGAATCGCGGCAGTGGTGAATAATGTCAGGCCAGTATCGAGCAGGCCGCTCACCGTTTCGGAAAGGAACAACGGATCGGAAATTAGAATGCCTATGCTTAACGGCACGAGCCAGGGCCGTTTCGGATCGACATAAAACGCGAGCAAAGCGAGGCCCATCGCCGTGAGCGCGCCATAAACAGCAGGCCACATACGCACCGCGAGCTCACGATTCGAAAAACGCGGCAGCGTCGAACTCGTGAGCCAATACTGCAAAGGCGGCTTCGCGAACGATGCGTGAAAATTGTAATGAACCGCGGTGCGACCGAGCAGAAGCATTTCGCGCGAGCGTTCCGCCGTGTTCAACTCATCGGTGTTTGTGAGCAAACCGGTGCGCACTTGGAACCCAAGCCACACGATCAGAAACGCGATCAGGATTCCCGCGACGAGGAAAGGCCGGGAGCGTTGTTCAGTTTCGTGTATCATGCATCGCCAGATGAAGAATGCGCGCTTCCTAGAGGATTTGAAAGTCGGCGATCGATTTCAATCCGGAACTTTTACGGCGACCGAAAAGGACATCATCGATTTCGCGCGTCAGTTTGATCCGCAACCGTTTCATGTCGATCCAGCCGCGGCGAAGAAAAGTATTTTCGGCGGCTTGGTCGCGAGCGGCTGGCACACGGCCGCGATCGCGATGCGTCTTTATGTGACGAGCGATTTGAATTTGGACGGCGGCTCGATCGGGCTAAGCGTAAACGATTTGGAGTGGCCGAATCCGGTTCGTCCCGGCGATACCTTGCAGGCTGAAATCGAGATTCTGAGTGTGCGTCCATCTCGCTCGAAGCCCGACCGCGGCGTTGTCGAGTTTCGCAACATAACGAAAAATCAAAATGGCGATGTCGTCATCACGTGGAAGGCCCTTGCGCTGGTGCGGACGCGCGCGGCAAGATCGACATAAAGAATTTGCTCGTCGGCTGAATTTCTTTTGTGAAGGATTAGCGGCATGAACTTCCAAAAAAACCTCGGCCTGCTTCTGCTCGCGATTTATCTCATCCTCGTTGGAATCATGAGTCTTGCTGCCGTGGCCATTCCTCCCATCCTCATGGGAATCCTGGCCCTAGCTGCCGGAATTTTGATTCTGATCGGCCGATAACGACGGCGAGACGGATTTATTTCCGCGCGGGAAGATACTTCCAGTTCTGCGGTTTGCCTTCGGCCAGCCACGCTACCGAAGTTTTTAATCGTCGCGCCCGCGTCTCCTCACGCTTCGCTTGCGTGACCCATTCCACGTACTCACGTTGACGGCTCGGGCTGAAGTTCTCGAAATTCTTTTTCGCTTTCGCATTCTTTTTCAGCGCGTCCAAAAAATAAGCTGGCACTTTTAGAGGCGGGCGCTTTCTCGCTTTGCCACGGCCGGGCACTTGAACGCCATCGTCATTTAACTTCGCGGCTTTGCGCACGTAGCCGATCAAAGTTTTTTCGTCCGGCAAATCCGCCAGCGAAGTGATGCGGCCGAAGTGTCCCATGCCCTCGCCGCCTTGGCTCCGGCCGAGGATGAGCGGGCCTTTCCAAAATCCAAACGCGCAGTGTTCTTTAAACGCCGCCATGCCGCAGAGCGGCCCCTTGTAATCGAAGTGCGGCATTTGCCACTTGATCGTCTCTTCGGACTGGGGACAACCGGCGTGCACGACTTTGCGCAAATAGCGCAGGATCGGCTTGGCGAATTTCGCCGACTTGTCGATGTACGCATCCACGCGTGGGTCTTTCTTGGCCATGGCTCAGCAGTAAAACCGGTCCTTTGTTGCGGGCAAAGTCGAAAAATTTCGCCGGTTTGGCGCGCGACCAGCTTTTCCAGAAAGCATGTCGTTCCGATCGTTGCGTCGCCTGCCTCGACCTTACCTCTGTCTGGCCGTTTTTTGCGCCTTGATTTTGTGCGCTCACGCCGCAAATGCGCAGCATCGGAGAGTGCACCGCCATCACAGCGCGAGCGCTGTTGTCGCGCTTCAACCATTCTCGCTTGACGAGCCGCACGCTACGGCTGTGCCTCATGTCCAATTAGCCTACTACGCCCCCCGGCCGATTCCGCGCGCTGAACCTTTGCCCGACACTGATGAAGAGGTTTCACATCCGCAATTCGAAAGCAGCAGCGACTGCCCGATAGTCCCGGGCAACCGCGCCGTGCTGCGCGGCGGAATCGCTTACGCGCCATCAAACGCTCCAGACGACGTGAAAGAGGCGATCTGGGCGGTGAACACTTTGCGGCGTCGGCCTTACGTTTGGGGCGGCGGTCACGGCTCGTTTAACGATTACGGTTACGATTGCTCCGGCACGGTTTCTTTCGCGTTACATCATGCCCGTCGGCTTTCTGCTCCGATGCCCTCAAGCGATTTTATCCGCTACGGCGAACGCGGCCGCGGCCGATGGATCACTGTTTATGCGCGACACGGTCATACTTTTGCGGTAATCGCCGGCCTGCGTCTCGACACGACTGACATGCGCAACGGCAGCGACTGCGGCCCGCGCTGGCATACCGACTTTCGCGACACGCGCGGCTTCGAAGTGCGTCACCCCGTGGCTTTGTAATGTCGATCTTAGGAACCGCAAATTGACATTGCACCGCATTTGCTAGTAAGGTGCCCGGCTCAATCGCTTTATGCGTCCAATCTGGAAAGGCAGCATCAGCTTCGGCCTGGTTTATATTCCCATCGCCGTCTATCCCGCTACGCGCGAAGAGAAGCTAAGTTTTCGACAGCTTCGCTCGAGCGATCTTAGCCCGATCAAATACAAAAAAGTCGCGGAAGCGGACTCGAAAGAAGTCTCGGCCGATCAGATCGTTAAAGGCTTCGAGTACGAGCGCGGTCAATACGTTGTCCTGAAAGAAGAAGATTTCGCCAAAGTAAAAATCGAATCCACTCATTCCATCGACATCACCGATTTTGTCGATCTTGAGCAGGTCGATCCGAAGTTTTTCTACAAGCCGTACTTTCTCGAACCGCAAAAGGGCGGTGAAAAAGCGTACGCGCTTTTGCACAAGGCGCTCAGCGGAACGGACAAGATCGGCATAGCGAAAGTCGTCATCAGTAATCGCGAATATCTTGCCTCGGTAAAGCCCGATGGCTTGTTTCTCATTCTCGAGCTGATGCATTTTGCCAGCGAAGTGCTCAAGCCGGAAGAGTTGAACCGCCCCACGATGGAGCTCAACGACAAGGAATTGAAAATGGCGCAAGCGCTCGTCGATAGCATGACGGTCGACTGGCAGCCGGAAAAATATCGCTCCGAATATCGCAGCGCCGTCATGGAAATGATCGAGCAGAAAGCGAAGAACAAAAAAGTGCCCGATCGACCGGTCGCCGCGCCGCGTAGCACCAATGTTGTCGATCTTGTCAAAGTGCTTCAGGAAAGCTTGAACCGAAATCAGGCTTTGAAGCCGAAACGCAGCGGCGCGCGAAACGGCAACCGCTCCTCTTCGTCGCTCGTCAGGCAGAAGCGCCGCGCGGCCGCTTAGACTTCGCGACTCTGCGAGTCAGTTAGTATCCAATCCTCGGCCTTAACAACTTTGTTGTGACGGACGACCAGGTAGCCTTTGGAAATAAAGGCTACGCGAGCATTTCCATCATTTGTTTGGCCAACTTCGGGCCGGTGCCGCTTTCTTCGTGTTTGAAATAAATGAAAGCGTCTTTCCAATCTTTGCTTCGCTCGCGCACGAACTCCGACCAGTTGTTTATGTTGATCTTGGTGTAATCGGCGCGACGCAATCGCAGATAGCCGTAATCGGCGGTTGCAATTCTCGGCGTAGCGAGATCTTCGGTGTCGGCGATGCAAAGAGATACGTTGCGCGTTTTCAAAATCTCCCAGACATCATCGCCGAACCACGAATCATGGCGGAACTCGAACGCCGCGCGCATTCCATCGGGAAAACAATTTATGAAATCGGCGAGCACGAGCGCGTCTTTCTTGAAAGTCGGCGGCAATTGAAATAGCACCGGCCCAAGTTTGTCGCCGAGGCCGGCAGCGACATCGTGAAAGTAGCGCATTGTGTCGCCGCACTCGCGCAGCTTCGACCAATGCGTGATTTTCTGCGGCGCTTTGAGCGCGAAACGAAATTTCGCAGGCGTCAGTTTGTTCCAGTTCTCGATCGTCTTGGCGGCCGGGATTCGGTGAAACGTGTAATTGATCTCCGTGGTCGAAAATCGCTTGGCATAAAACGGGAGCATTTTCGCAGCCGGCAAATCTTCCGGATAAAAATTCCCTTTCCATTCCGCGTATTGGAACCCGGAGGTGCCGATCCACGTGTTCATAACTGGGTTCGGCGCCGATAAGTAATGATCGCACCGATCGTAATCGTGATGACCAGGCCGATTCCGAATTCGTCGATGATGTATTTGGTCGGGCCAGTGTCGCGCGTTAGCGGTGTGAAAATCGATTGAATGAACAAATTATGGCTCGCGTGAAAAATAGCGGCCGGCCAAAGACTACCGGAACGCAGCGTCAGCCACGCGAGAATGAAGCTATCGGCCACCACCATGATTGTGAAACAAGTCACGCTGTACCACGCCGGCGCACCCTTGTTGTAATCTGCGAAAAGCAAAATCGGAAAATGATAAACGGCCCACATCAATCCGCTGATGATTCCAACCATCGGGAAGCCGACCACTTTCGATAACTCCGGAACGAGAAAACCGCGCCAGCCGATTTCCTCACCAAGTGCACGCGAAAGTTTTCCGATCATTCCGAGCGTCGCCGTAAACAAAACGAAAAGCGCAACCGTGAGAGCCGGCGGAAACGTCGACCAGCCAAATTGCTCCGCCGTTTTCGACAAGATCGACATATCGAAACCGCCAAGGCCGCTGAACCAAACGATCAGGTAAACCGGCAGCGCGTAAGCGATCGGAATCAGATAACCGAGCCAGGCGTAGCGCGCGTTGCCCCATTTCCAGGGAAGATCGCGCACGCTTTCGCCGAAAATCTTTTTTGTCGCAAACGCCGCCAGCCCGGGACTCCACATTGCGCCGGTCACATAAAGAAGATTGCCGGAATCCATTTTTCCGGCGTGCAGGATGAATGCGCCGAATACGCCGCTGAACAACATGGCCAGCCCGTAGAAGCAGCCGATCTTTTTCCAAACGTGACTGCTCGACTCATTCATCTGGTGCTATAATTTCTCGGCCACAATTTCCAGGACAAGCGGCGTGATCATGAGCGCATTGGGATTTCGCTCTGCGCCGGCCAAATCGGCGCGCACTTTGTCAGCAAATTCTTGATCGATGCGACCCATTTCCTGGAGGCGTGGCAAGTAAACATCGATAAATGTGGCGGGCCATTGCCACATTCCATCGCCAGGTTTGAGCGCGAAGATGTGTGGCGTGGCGGAACGAATCACAAACCCATTTTCCGAAAGCAGCGTGGGCAACATCGGCGCGGCGTCGGGTTCGCCGCCGGATTCGCGCCATGTTGCGATCACATGCTCGCGAAATTTTTCCTGCATCGGCAATCGCGGGAAAAAGCGCCAAGTCGTGTAATGCGCGTATTCGTGAAAGATCGACATGCCGCCTTTCTTCATCACGCTGCTAATCTTTTTCACGAGCAGGCCCGGATCAGAAACAAACGCCAGCACCCAACGGCACCACGAGAAATCGTAATTGCCGTGCGGTAAATCGTCGGTCATCAGATCGAGCTCATGCACTTTCACAGTCGTTAGGCCGCGGGTGCGAATCGTTTCGTTGAGCGCAGTTACAAATTTGGTTGAACGCTCGAGCGCCACAATCTCTCCGCGTGCACTGACAATTTCGGCAAGATCGACAGTCGCGTAGCCGGGCCCGGCGCCGACATCGAGAACGCGGTTGCCCTCCGTAATGCCCGCGCGCTTCCAACAATCCAAAACGACCGACCGCCAGACGCGATGTTGCAACCCGAGCCGCACGATTTCGTCATCGTGCGTGCCTAAGACATAATCGCGCTCACTTGGTTCACTCATTTGTTCAAGCTCGCTCGCCACAATACCAAACTTGTGCCGCGAATCCGGCGCAAACCCAATCGCCTTGTCGATTCAAGTTCGTCGAGCGCGCGAGTGACTCCATTCCAGACTCCGTAATCGTGCCAGATGATCGTGGCGTTTGGAGCGGCCAGGCGAAACGCTTCCCCCGAATCGTGCATCGCATATTCAAACGCATGCGATCCATCCACGAAGATCAAACCGGCTCTGCCGTAATGGGCCGACCAATCGTAAACCGCGGAGTCGCCGGTAAGCTGCACAATTTTCGAAATACAATCGCGCCCCGGCCCGCTATGATTTCGGAAACGTTCGCCCGGAAGTGGTTTCTCGACGAACCGCCGCTCCCCTTTCATCGACGAGAATTTCGTCTCCGCGCCTGCCGGCAAATCCAAAGTAAACACGCGTGTCGCCGGCGCAGAATTGAGCGCCAGGTTGAGCGTGGTGCGGCCGTCGAACGTCCCAATCTCGATGATCTCCTCGCCGGGCGTGACGGCAGCAGCCGCTTTCGCGAGAAGCGCCAGCTCACTGAGCCGCACGTTGCCGTGCGATCGCGCCGGTTCGATTAAAAGAATCGGCCGCGATCGAATCACCGCGCGCCACGAAACATTTGGCAGTTGCGGCTTTGGTTTGCGTGGATCGACAACTCTGCGCAAGACCCGGCGCGCCGCGCGCAGCGCATGGGACAGTCGCGAAAACGGAAAATAAATGGCGAGCGCATAAAACGCATTCCACTTCGCCGCGACGCGCGCAATCGATTTGCTAGCAGCCATCGGAAGGCGTTACGGCGTCAGAAAAATTTTGCCGGTGTAGGGATCCTTCACTTCTGTCCCGCTCGGAAAACCGCGTACATCGACATACCCACCGTTTGGCGCAAAAGGACTCGTGACGAAGCCGGGCTTATTCGGAACCGGAATTCCGTAGGGCACGTCGCGCTTCTTATTTTTCGGATCCGCCGCCGCCGAGGTCGCACGCTGGACCTGTTCAGTTGCTGTCGGACTGGGACTGGGAGCGGGCGTGGGCGATGCGTTCTTCTCGCCGGGCGAAGCAGTCGCAGTTCTTTTGCGCGGATGTTTTTGCGGGTGCGCGAGCGAATTACCAAGCCGCTTAAAAAAATCACCGACCGGATCAGCCTGCGCGATACCGCCGCTCAATGCGAGCGCCGCGAACACGAACGCAAAAATAAATTTCTCCCTCAAAACCTTCACGTGACGAGCGCCATTGTGCCGCATAATCTCAAACTGTTCAAACCGCGTTCGCGTAGTATGTCGATCTTATCTTTATGAGCACTCTCGCTGATCGCGCTCTCGCCATTCTTCATGAATGGGTGCAATCGGAAAGTTTGCGCAAACATTGCTACGCGGTCGCGGACTCGATGAAATATTTCGCCAAATTGCGTGGGGAAGATGTCGAACTTTGGGAAGCGGTCGGTTTGTTGCACGACATGGATTATGAACGGCATCCAAATCTCGAACGCAGTTCGAGCGAAGGCCATCCATTCGTGGCCGTGAAGTGGCTTCGTGAGAACGGCTGGAGCGAAGAAGTTTGCCGCGCGATTTTATCGCACGCGGAATATTCGGACGTCACGCCGGAGACCGCGCTGGAAAAAACGCTTCGCGCCGTCGATGAGTTAAGCGGCTTTGTCATCGCGGTGGCGCGTGTCCGGCCAAGCAAAAGCATCCAGGAAGTCGACGTCGCAGCGGTAAAAAAGAAAATGAAAGACAAAGCGTTCGCTCGTGCCGTCAGTCGCGAGGACATCGTGCGCGGCGCGGAAGAACTCGGTATGCCACTGGACGACGTGATCGCAAACGTCATCGCGGCGCTCAAAGCAGATGCGGAGCGACTGGGCTTGGCCGGAAGTCCGAGTGCGCCAAACTAACTCGGCATCAACGCGCGTCCGGAGTTTGCAGCGGCCGAATTTCGCCCGTCACTTCCACGATGACGCGATAACCTTCAAGCGCATGGGGAATCGCGCGTTCGCCCTCGGCAGATTTTCGCGCCAACATCACTTTCAGGCATTGCGTTTTGCCGTCATCGAGCAGGCCGACGTAAACACCGACGACATTCGGGATCGCCAATAACTCTTTATCGTGATCCGCGAGCACGGCATTGATGTCGCGCCGTGGCGAAGACGAATCCGCCTCGGCCATATTAAAGAGGCACGCAGCCGCAAGCGTTATCGCCACCCACGAAAGACAAACACCCGTTCGCGCATGGCGAACGGGTGCTCGTAAGATCGACAATTGCTAAGATCGACAATCGATTAGTTGCCGACCATTGTGGCGCCGAGAAAACTCAGCACTTCGTTGATGGGATTCGCAATCGCCGTCGAACTGCTGCCGGCGAAAAGCAAACCAACCGCGCGCGGATTCGTCGTCACATCTTCCACCATGAGGGAGCCGGAATCGCCGCTATTCAAAAATCTGCTGCCCTTGTTTGCGATCACGATCTGTCCGGTAAATGTCTTCGTGAACGCAGTGCCACCTGCGCACTCATTGTCATAGGTCACGCTGATCGTGGCATTCAAACCGGAAACGGAGCTGCGCGTTAAACCCGTCGTCCGCCCGCTCTTTTTCACGGCCTGGTTGAGCGCAGCGCCCACCGTTGTTCTCGAGATCGTGCCGATTTCTAAAATTGCGCCGTCGGTTCGAACCATGCCGGAAACAACCTGCGCGGTTGAACAGTCGACATTGCTGCCGGGCAACGAACTTCGTTTTACCAAGGTGCCGACGGTTTGTGCATTGCTCGATGTGCAGTTCACGTCGATTAAGCCCGGCTGAATAATCGGGTCGCCATTTGTCGCGATTGTGTTGTTGCCGCCGGGAACGGTGTCCGACTCGAAGACGTGATAGTTGCTCAAAATATATTGCGCGCTGCCGATCTGAATCAACGAACCGAGCGTGCCGCCGCAGCAGTAGCCGTTCGCCAAGTCTTTGCTCCAGCCGCCGGATGTGCCGAGTTGAATCGGCGGAGTTTGACGCGCGGTGTGGCTGCTGCCGCTGCCCAGCCTCGCCATGGCGCGAAACTTATCGGTGAGTTCCACCTGCACGCCCACGCCGCGATGATCCCGCGGCAAATTGCGAATCACTTCGCCTGCATTCGCAGCGTCGCGATCGACATACACTTTCAAAGCCGGCGCTCCGTTTGCATCAAGACTAACCGCTGTGCCGAGCACTTCCGTTTGCTTCATCCAGCTTGCGGTTACTTCATGCTGAACTGCAATCACCGCTTGCACCGCGGCGTGCGAATTATCCAACACGCCAGCGGGAGGACCGGCAAAGACGCTGATTGAGAGAAACGCTATCGCAAGCCCGGCGATGGATCCGAAAATTCTGCGGAGGAATTTTTTATGCATGGAGCAGAGATAACGACGTAGTTGGTCGCGGCGCAACATAAATTCCGAACCGTGGATCGATTATGTCGATCTTTAGCGCGCGTTCGGCAACGTGAACGAAACAATTTCATTCGCGGCGCGATGGTTCGTCCAAAAGTTCTCGCCATCGAAAGTGAGCGAACGACAGGCGAACGGAACGCGCGCGAGATCTTCAATCTTCGGGATCATCGTAGGCCTAGCCGTCGTTACCGGCGATCGTGCTGCTTTTTAGCCGGAGCTGATGACGCTTTCCGCCCATCTCGAGCGTAAACGTTCCGCCATACACACCCGCGTACGGTCCTGATTTCCAGGTCAGTTCGTGCGTCGTGCTGTCGTATGAATATTTGCCTTCACCGTGAACCTTGTCGCCGGGCAGAAATGCTTTGTAGGAACCGTCGCTAAGAACGAAGTAGCCCAAATAAATCGGTGCATTTCCCACCGCTCCGTACGCGTAAATCGTGTACTTGCCGCTGCGTGGTGTTGCTGTTCCGGGATTTTCCGCCCACAGCGAGGACACTGCAGCGATCAGCAATATCCCGAATATCGTCGCGCGTTTCCTTGTCATCTTTTTCTACTTTAGCCTTTCTACTTTTTACTTTCCTTCTTCTTCGTCGCTTCCTTTTTCGCGAGCGCGAGGCGCTCGGTTTTTTTACGGCGCGAGGCGCGCTTTCTTACATTGTCTCTGCCTTGGCTGTTTCCCATAAGACATTCACTGTCGCGATTTCGCCGACGCGTTCCAGCAGTTTCGCCAAACCAAGGCGCGCGGATGGGCCCCTCGAAGCTTACCCTTTCACCTTTTGCACAATCCGCTTGAGCGCTCCGGCTACGCCACCGCTCTTTGCGCGGTTGCGTCGTTCCTTCTCGATCTTTTTCGACGCTTTCTTCGCGCGCAAGTTAATCGCCGCTTTCGCGAGCTTGGTCAGCTTCTTATCGGTCGCGCCTTCCTCGCGCAAAGTCATCTCGAGCAATCGCGCGCCGGCCGTATCGCGCAACAGCTGCGCGTAGGTCCGCGCGCAACCGTAACCGGCGATTTCATAATGCTCCACCCGCTGCGCCGCGGCGATCAATCCCGCATCGCGCACATCGTCTTCCTTCGCATCGGAAATGACGGCGTCGCCTTCCTTGAGCAAACCTTCCATGCCTTCGCATTTCGGCGCGCGCGTCGACTCATCGTTCCGCTTCAGGATTTGTTCGAGACGTTTCGCCTGCCGCTTCGTTTGCTCGAGATGCTGATTAAACGCCGCCGCCAATCGCCGGTTCTTCGCCGCGCGGCGCATTTTCGGCAGCGCTTTGATGATTTGGTTCTCGGCGCTGTAAAGGTCTTTCAATTCGTGAATGTATAAATCGCGTAAAGTTTCTAGGTCCATAACACGAGAGAATCGCATCTGCGCCGCAAACCGGTCTTTTTTTTCGTGCTCCAGGAGAATCCCGTCGCGCACATTTCACACGTGACCGGATTTGCGGGATTTGTTTATGTCGATCTTGCTATGAATGGCGTGATTGTTCTTGTGGCTTACCGACCGAAACCCGGAAGAGAAAAAGAGCTTCTCGATCTTGTCCGAAGCCGCGTACCGACGTTGCGCAAAGAAGGACTCGCGACCGAGCGCGCCCCGACGATCATGCGCGCGCGCGATAGCACAATCGTGGAAGTTTCTGAATGGAAATCGCGAGAGGCGATAGACGCCGCGCACAAAAATCCAAAGGTTCTCGCGATGTGGAATAAATTTTTCGCGCTCTGTGATTGCGTTCCGCTCAAAACATTGGCCGAAGCTGATGAAATGTTTGCCGGCTTCGAGCCGATTAATGAATAAACGCGGCCGCGCTCGGCATAAATGGCGATGAAGCGGCTTCTCTGGCTCGATCTGACGAAAGGTTTGGCGATCCTTTACGTCGTTTACTTTCACTTTTTCCGGACCTACTTCGAACACGGAACACTTCCGCCTAACGACTGGACTGGCCTCTCTGCCGGCGCGATCACCATTTTCAGGATCCTTTGGCTGAAAATTTCCGGACTCGGATTCCATGCCGTCGGCGTTTTCATTATTCTGAGCGGCTGGGCGCTGATGGAATCAACCGCGCGCCGGGCGGAGGCGGGCGCGATGAAGTGGGGACTTTGGTATCGCGCGCGATTTCTTCGTCTCTATCCGATGTACTGGGTCGCGCATTTGGTTTATCTAATCTCGCCCTTCGTCGCGCGCCTGGAGCCAGTCGACAGCCGCATTGTCCTCAGTCTGCTCGGTCTGCGCTTCATCGACATAACGATGAACTTTATGTACCTGAACGCGGCCTGGTGGTACTTCTCGATGTTGATCCAATTCTATTTGATCTTTCCTCTGCTCTTTTGGGCGGCGCGAAAACTCGGACCGTGGAATTTTTTAATCATCGCATCCGCTCTGGGATTTTTCGTGCGCTACCTCATGCTCTTTGTCTATCCACAACATGGATTGTGGATACTCGGCGGCTTCGCCATCTGTCGGCTGCCTGAGTTCGCATTAGGCATGGCGCTGGGATTGTGGCATAGCCGATCAACCGCACGCGCAGAATGGTTTCTCCTTCGCGGCCCAGGATTGGTGGCCGGACTATTACTCTATCCCGCGGCGCTACGGCTGTACGACAACGGTTTCGCTTACGTTTTTGTCGATCTTGCCACCGGCGCCTGCTCTTTTCTTGCCATCAGTGGGCTCGCCGGAATCATCTTGCTTTTCCCGCGCGTCGCCAAAGCCATCGGCCTCGTCGGCGCGTTCTCTTATGGTTTGTATCTTATCCACCAGCCTTATGTCATATGGTTGGGACTTCGCATCCGCGAACAACCGATCTGGATGTTTCTGCTCATCACCGCTGCCACCCTGACCGTGCTCAGCGCATGGGGAATCGTTTTGGAAAAATCGACCAATGCGCTCGTCAACAAACTCTTTCCCGCAAAAACAACTGCGTCGCGCTAAATACCTGCGCAATTGCGAGTCCCCGCTCGAACCGTGTGCGCGCGCGACGGCACGATCGTCGAAGTTTCCGAATGGAAATCGGAGACTAAGCGAGGTCCAACCCGCATCGTGAGCGGCTTACGCGCGGTTACCCCGGCTGCTTAAGACTCTCACATTTCGCTTGGTAGGTCTCGATCAACGCCGCGATCTTGGTGTGAAACGCATCCTGTGCCGAGTAGATCGCGCCAATCGCTTCAGCAAACTCTCGCTGCTTTAGTTCTTCTTCTACGGTCAAACTTAATTGAGCAAGTGTCTCGATATTCGCGCGAGAATGAAATTCCATCTCCTTGAGTTTGGAGAGAACGGCGAGAGACTTTTCTAAATCGCCGGGAGTGTGTTCCGCTTTCCCGCCTTCTCCACTCGCTGATGTTTCGGCAGGCTGATTCTGTGGCGCATCGGTCGATTTCTTTTTATTCCGAAGTTTCGCGGCAGGCTTTGCTTCTTGATGATGTTTCTCCTGCGTAACTTTTTTCTTGTGAGCAACGTTTCGGGGATCTGACATTCATATCAATACACCTTTTATGATGCGTCCGAAAGCGCCCCGGAATCTCCTTCTACTTCATGATGTCGATCTTTTTCTGCGCAGCTGACAATCGCGTTTTGATCGGGCGTTCCCGCGCGTAAAGTGCGGGAAGTGACGCCGGACGAAGAGAAAGACGAACAGTTTTATCGTGACACCGAGAGTATCGCCTTTCCGAAGCTGGACGATCATCAGCTTTCACTGCTTAAACCATTGGGCGAACGACGGGTCTTAAAGCACGGCGAATTGGTTTACAAGGCCGGCCAGCGCGATCTCGGGCTGACCATTGTCTTGCGCGGTGAGATAGAAGTGTTCGAGCTGCGCGATGGCACGGAACAAATTCTCGCAACGGCACACGAGCGCGATTTTATCGGCGATGTCGCGATGTTGCAGGGCACGTCGGCTCTGGCCAGCTCGCGCGTGATCTCGTCGGAATCCGAGATACTTCACGTGCCCGCAGCCGAACTCCGTCGCGCCTTCGCCGAAATTCCCGGCGTGAGCGGCACCATCGTCAATGCGCTCATCATGCGCCGCCGCCGGCTGCGTCGCGACCGCGAATTTGCCGGAATGCGCGTGCTTAGCGCGCGGGATGCGCGCGACGGCCATCAGCTCGACGATTTCCTCGACAAAAATCACATCCCACATCGGCTCATCGAATTTGAGAGCGAACAAGGACAGGCCTTGAGCAAACGTCTGCACTTAACCACTCGCGATTTGCCCGCGTTGATTACCGCGGCCGGCGCTCCGCTTCGTCGCCCTTCGTTGCGCGAAGTCGCGCAAGAAGCCGGTCTGCTTCGTCCGCTCGCGCTCGAGCACGAAAATGAAATAATGTCCGATCTCGCGATCGTCGGCGCCGGTCCGGCCGGTCTTGCGGCCGCGGTTTACGCTGCCTCCGAAGGATTGCACACTGTCGTTTTGGAAAGTTACGCTCCCGGCGGCCAGGCCGGTTCTTCTTCGTTGATCGAAAACTTTTTCGGTTTCCCCACTGGGATCAGCGGCGGCGATTTAACCTGGCTCGCACAACTTCAAGCGTACCGGTTCGGTGCGAAATTTTCCACGCCCGCGCAAGCGCTCTCACTCAATTACGATGCCGCCAACGAATATCGCGCGTGTCTTCAAGTCGAAGGCTGCGGCGCCGTGCTTCGCGCGAAAAGTGTGCTGATTGCGACCGGCGCGGATTATCGCCGGCTCGATGCGGAAGGGCGCGAAAAATTCGAAGGCATGGGCGTTTATTACGCTGCGACTGCGCTGGAAGGTCAGATTTGTCGCGATGAAACTGTCATCGTCGCCGGCAGTGGCAATTCAGCCGGGCAAGCTGCGATGTTTCTTTCTGATGGCGCCGCCAAAGTGTTGCTCGTCATTCGCGGCGACGATCTCTCTAAAATGTCGCGCTATCTTTCGCGACGGGTGGAAGCGGCCGCTAACATCGACATTCTTTATCACACCGAGATTCGAAAAATGTCCGGGAACAAAATGCTCGAAGAAGCTGAGGTGGAAGATACGAAGACGGGTGCGCGCCGCGTTGTCCGGACACCGGCGATTTTTTCCATGATCGGCGCCAACCCCTGCACCGAGTGGCTGCCGCGCGAGATCGAGCGTGACGAAAAAGGATTCATCAAAACTGGATCGGATGTGGCGGAGGCGCCCGCTTGGAACCAGAATCAACGGCAACCCGGCCCGCTCGAAACCAGCCTTCCTAACATTTTTGCCGCAGGCGATGTGCGCTCCGGTTCGGTCAAACGTTGCGCTGCTGCTGTCGGCGAAGGCGGCATGGCCGTCGCCGGCGTGCAAACCGCTCTGGCCGCATCAGCCGATCACGCATAAGACATGGCGATGACAACCTGTTCGCATCTCGACACAATTGGATCGGTCAAACATCCGCAACATCAGGAATGCGAAGAGTGCGTTCAAACCGGCGCATCGTGGGTGCATCTACGCACCTGCCAACAGTGCGGCAGAACACTTTGTTGTGATAGCTCTCCGAACCAACACGCCAGCAAACACGCGCGGGCCAGCGGTCATCCCGTCATCGCATCCGCCCAACCAGGCGAACGCTGGTTATACTGCTATCTCGACGAAGCCTTCGTCGAATATTGAATCACATTGCCGCACGCTTTGAGCGTGCTCGTTCGTTCGCAATTGGCAATCGTGTTGTGCTCGCTAAAGTTCCAGCGAACCAATGGCAAAATATCTTGTCATCAGCACGAGCGGGAATCCCGACAGCAACAGCCGCCGCATGGGACGCGCGGCGTTCGCCCATTTGCAAAAGCAAAAGGCCGATTGCGACTGGATCGACATTCGCGAAATGGACCTGCCGCTCTGCGACGCGGATAAATGTTACGCCATGCCCGGTTCAAAAAAATTAAGCGCCGCGATTGAAGCAGCTGCCGGGATCCTGGTGGCGGCGCCGGTATATAATTATGATGTCGCAGCTTCGGCTAAGAACATGATCGAGCTAACCGGAAGCGCGTGGGAAGACAAGATCGTCGGCTTTCTGTGCGCGGCCGGCGGCGAAACGAGCTACATGTCGGTCATGGCCTATGCCAACAGTCTCATGCTCGATTTTCGCTGCGTCATTATTCCACGCTTCGTTTACGCGACGGGCGACGCGTTCGACGGCGACAAGATCGACATAAAAATTTCCGGACGCATCGAACAGGTCGCGAACGAACTCGTTCGCTTCACGGAAGCATTGCGCAGTTAACTATTTGCCGAGAAGAATGAAGACGCCGGCGGCTAGCGCCACGACGTAGAGCAGAAAAACGCCCGGCCCGATGTTCAAGCCGAAGCCTAACAGGCCATCGAGAATCAAATAAACTGCGAGCAAAACCATGCCGATGTTTTTGGTAATTTTCATGATGTCGATCTTTTCGATCGGCCGGTTGGCTGGCAATTTAAATCGAAACCGACTCGGCCTTGATGTCGATCTTGTCTGAAATGAAGGAATCGATTATTGATCGCGACCAACTATGAAGACGACCACGCTTTCCGCATTCCTGATCGGGTGCTCCCTTTCACTCACTCTTGGCCATAGCGTTTTCGGAAATGAGAAGGACGCCGACACAGACGATACGGAGAATGCGGTGAGCATCGAAAAGGTGACTCTGGTGCGCGACGCCGGCGATAAATTCGAACCGGTCAAAACCTTTAAGCCCTCCGATACATTTGGCGTCCTTGTCCAATTGAGTGAGCCGAAAATGGGAACACAAGTGAAAGCAATCTGGACGATCGTGAACGCAGGCGGAATGGAGGACAAAAAGCTTTTGGAAAAAGAAGTTAAGCTCACACCGGAATCGCTGAAAGACGTGAAGAACCCGAACCGAATCGATTTCACGCTCACCCATGACGATCCCTATCCCGTTGGCGAGTACAAGGCCGAGATTTATCTCAACGGCGAACTCGCCGAGACTGTCGAGTTCAAGATTCAGTAATTACCTCTGACCTCTAATTTTTTCTACTTTCTAACTTCTACTTTCTACTTTTTTTCAAAGGCTTCTTTGTTCACGACATACGGCATCTTCGTCACGTCGCCGCCGTAGTTTCCTTCCAAGACATCGATCACGGCCTGAGCCGTGCGTCCAGCCATTCCTTTATCGGGATCAACTGAGAGCCGCGTAATCTGTCCGCCGCTGGCGAAGTGATGGAAGACGCGGCAACGATCGGCGATTTCAGGATCGAGCAGCGGCGAATCCGGCGGCAACGGTTCTTTCTCAAAGACGTCTAGCGCCGCGCCGGCGAGGACTTTTTCTTTCAACGCTTTCGCGAGCGCATTCTCGTCCACGACCGGACCGCGCGAGCTATTCATCAAATACGCCGTTGGCTTCATCAGCTTGAGCGTTTTCTCGTTGATGAGATGAAATGTCGGCTTGTCCGTTTCACCTTCGCGCAACAGCGGCACGTGAATCGTCACATAATCCGCGCCGCTAAGCGCGTCCTCAAGATCGACATATTTAATCCAAGTCTTTTCTTTTTGAATCCCGCGTGCGTGCCGCAGATCCATCAGCTTCTGGATCGACGCGACGAACTTGTCGTTATGATACGCGGGATCGTAACAAAGAATGTTCATGTCGAATCCCGAGCATTTCTTGATCATCGCAAGTCCGATGCGTCCCGTGCCGATGATCGCAATCGTTTTGCCAGTGACTTCATCGCCGAGGAAGGGCAGGAACGGGTGCCACGACGGCCATTTCTGTTCGCGAACCAGGCGTTCGCTCTGCCACATTTTGCGCGCGAGCATTCCCATCATGAAAAACGCGAACTCGGCCGTCGCTTCCGTTAGAACGTCGGCCGTGTTCGTAAACGGAATTTTATATTTGTTTGCGTCGGTGCGGTTGATGTTGTCGAACCCGACCGCGATCTGCGCCACGACTTTGAGCGTCCCCTTCCCCGCTTCGAAAACCTCCGCGTCGATCGGATCGCGAAGCGTCGTGATCAATCCATCGACGCCGCTCTTCACTTTTTCGACGATCAATTTTTTCGGCGGCGCTTCCGGTCCTTGAAAAACTTCCAGCTCGTAACCCTGCTCGCGCAGACGGTTCTCCGCCGGATCGCCGATGCGGGACGTGGCGAAGACGCGAAAATGTTTCATGTCGATCTTACAGATTTTTATCCGCCCACGCCCCCACCCGATCGAGCGCTTTCTCGATGTTGTCGATTGAGTTCGCGACGCTGAAGCGCAAATAACCTTCGCCGAAATCGCCAAATGCAGTTCCGGAAAGACCGGCGACGCCGGCATCGTCGAGTAACGCGTCGGCCAATTTTTTCGACGGCCAACCGGTCTTTGTGACGTTCGGGAAAACGTAGAACGCGCCTTTCGGCAAGCGACAGGAAAAGCCTTTGATCTTGTTTAATCCCGCGACCATCACGTCGC
Organism: Verrucomicrobiota bacterium; assembly: GCA_041167045.1. Taxonomy (GTDB): domain Bacteria; phylum Verrucomicrobiota; class Verrucomicrobiia; order Chthoniobacterales; family UBA10450; genus CATPCN01. The sequence goes on along the minus strand of JBEEGW010000003.1, from coordinate 15,824 downwards.
GGCGCTTTTTAAATTCGGCGCACATTTTCTCGACCGATTGTTGCGGGCCGCGCAGCGCTTCGATGCCGGCCATTTGTGTGAAGCTGGCAGTGCACGAATTGGAATTCGTCATTAGGCGCGCAACATGCGTCGCCAAATCTGCGCGCATCACGCCGTAACCCATTCGCCAGCCAGTCATGGCGTAAGTTTTGGAAAAGCCGTCGAGCAAAATCGTGCGCTCTTTCATTCCGGCGACCGACATGATCGAGTGATGTTCGCCTTCGAAAATGAGGCGGCTGTAAATTTCATCGGAGAGAACCATGATGTTACGATCGCCGATGGCGCGCGCGATACCGTCTATGTCGATCTTAGTCAAAACGCCGCCGGTCGGATTTTGCGGCGAATTCAGAATGATTAGCTTCGTGCGATCGTTGATCAATGCGGCGAGCTCGTTGACATCGAGCCGGAAATCCATTTCCTCGCGCAACCGGATCGGCACCGCTTTCGCGCCGACGTAGTTGATCATCGATTCGTAAATCGGAAAGCCCGGATTCGGGTAGATGACTTCGTCACCTTCGTCGGCTAGCGCGAGGATCGTGAAAAAAATGATCGGCTTACCTCCGGGAACGACGACCACTTCTTCGGGCGAAACATTTACGCGGCGCGTCTCGCTCACGTATTGCGCGATCGTTTCGCGGAGTGGCGGCAAGCCCGCGGAAGGCCCGTAATGAGTGAAACCTTTGTGCAATGCGTCAGTCGCCGCGGAGATAATGTTGTCCGGCGTATCGAAATCCGGCTCGCCGATTTCGAGATGAACGATATCACGACCTTTCGCTTCGAGCGCGCGCGCTTTCACCAACACTTCGAACGCGGTCTCCGTGCCGAGACGCGCCATGCGTTTGGCGAGGCGAAGTTCGGTGGCTTTATTCATCGCGATGAATCCGCATTATAACGCGCTCGTTTAATTTGTCTTTGGGATTCCCTCCAGCAAAATCTGTGTAACTCTTCGTAATCTGCGAGTGTTAAATTCTTCTCGATGAAAGAGGACAAGATCGACATAAACGCGGTCGAAGATCACGGCGGCATCCTGACGATTCGCGGCGGCGGCGCGCAACGCGATTGGAATGGCATTCATTATAAACAAGGCATGTCGGCCAAAAATGTCGGCACGACAAAACTTTCAGCCAACATCGCGACGATTCCGCCGGGCGGCGTGGCTTACGCGCACATCCATGTCGATTTTGAAGTGATCCTCTACATCATCGAAGGAAAAGTGCGGCACGAATTCGGAGACGGCTGCAAAGAAATTCTCGAAAACGAAGCCGGCGATTTTATTTACATCAAACCCGGCGTGCCGCACGAAGTCTTCAACATGAGCGAGACCGAACCCGTCGTCGCGTTTGTCGCGCGCTCATCGGCGGAGGAATGGGACAACATCATTTCGTACGATCGCAAGCAGCACGCTTGAGTCTGCTACTATTTTTCCGCGCTCGATTCGCCCATCGCCGCGAGATAAGGCGCGCGACGCCGGCGATGGATTGTGCGCGACGTTCGCAAGATGGGAAAGAGCAGCATGTAAATCATGCTGCTCCAATTTCGCAGAAAAGGAATCCGCGCGAGCAGCGCGGCGAGCAATCCAATCGCGACGAGAGTGAGCAGACGAAAAATTTGATAGCGCGTGTCGAATTTTTCCAGCTCGGTCAGCTCAAGCGCATCGCGCAGACGATAGGCATGCAGATAGAGAAGAGTCATGGCCAGATACACCGCGGCGAAACCGAGTCCGTAAATGACGAGGAGCGCCGAAAATTGCGAACTGGTCATGGTGAGCGGTTGAGCGGAGCCGCCGAAAAAAAGCGCGGTGATGCTGAAACTGAAAAGGAACTTGAGGGGATAGACGTAGAAGAGAACGAGAAAAAGCATCACGCAGGTGAGAAATCGCGCGGTGCCATCGTCGAGGCCGTAACGGCGGCAGTATTTATAATGACCGTTCCAAATCAGTGCCAGAAAGAGGAAGCAGAGCGCGAACGCGGGAAAGCCGCGCATGGTGGTGACAAGATCGACATATGTTTTTGGAACATCGAGCGAGACGACCAGCAACGTGAGCGCAAAACCGAACACGGCGTCGCTGAAAGATTCCAGCCGCGTGATCTCTTTCCCGCGCAAGCGAAACCCGATCATATCGGGTGACTCAATCGAGCGCGGCTTACGTAGCATGTCCGATTAACAGTCTTCGCGAAAGGAAGTGCAAGAGACAAAGGTAGCGGCGCTTTTGCCTTCTGAGCTTTTGCTCCGTTTCGCCTTTCTACTTTCTCATTTCTACTTTCTAATTTGCTTCCACATGAAACATTTTTTTCTGGCGTGCCTGTTTCCAACGCTGTTAACAGCTCAGAACATGCAGCTGACCGAACAACTGGGTAAGACTGTCTTGTACGGCGACATCGCCATTTCTCCTGATGGCGCACATGTCGCATGGGTGCAGTCCACGGTCGCAACGCCATCGAAACAAACTTATGTCCGCGCAGTTTCAGGAAATGCACCGGCTGCGATGATTAACATCGAAGGCGCTGGGGAGCGGAATGATTTTGATCCTGATTGGTCGCCCGATTCCAAGACGCTCGCGTTTTTTTCTACGGCGGGTGAGAAAGACCAGCGACAACTTTGGACGGCGAATGCCGATGGCTCCAATCCGAAAAAACTTTCACAGCTGAAAGGTTACGCGGCGCGCGCTCTTTGGTCGCACGATGGGAAACAAATCGCCTTCCTCTATGTAGAAAACGCGGGCGGCGGCGGGCCGTTAATGGCCGCGCCTGCGACGACGGGTGTGATCGACACCGCCGTTCACAATCAGCGCATTGCCGTTTTCGAAGTCGCGACTGGTCAGCTGCGCCAGGTTTCGTCGCTGGATCTGCACATCTACGATTTCGATTGGTCGCCCGACGACAAGATGTTTGTGGCCACAGCCGCTCCCGGACCGGGCGACAATAATTGGTGGATCGCGCAGGTTTACAAGATCGACATAGCAAAAGGTAACGCGACGTCGATCTACAAGCCTTCACTGCAAGTTGCCGTGCCGCGCTGGTCGCCGGACGGCAAATCGATCGCGTTCATCGAAGGCATAATGAGCGACGAAGGTTTCCACGGCGGCGATCTCTTCACTGTCGCGGCCGATGGACACGACGTCGTGAATCGCACGAAAGGTCGCAAGGGTTCTGTCAGTTCCATTTTCTGGCACGCGACCGATCGTATTTTGATCACGGAATACGTCAGCGGCGGAAGCGCGATCTCCGAATTGTCGCTCGCTAAAAATTCCGTGCGCACAATTTGGAAAGGCGCGGAAGGTCTGCACGCATTCGGGAATTTTCCGAACTTTGCCATTTCCAAAGATGGCAAGACAGCTGCGGTCGTTCGAAGCGATTACAATGCGCCGCCGGAGGTTTGGGTCGGGCCGATTGGTGAATGGCGAAAGCTCAGCAGCAACAACGCCGCGCAAAATTCCACGTGGGGCAAAGCCGAGAACATTGAATGGACGAATGACGGCTTCAACATTCAAGGATGGCTTGTCCCGCCCGCGAAAGTGGAGTCGGGAAAAAAATATCCGATGGTCGTTCTTATCCATGGCGGACCTTCCAGCCTAACGACTCCGGATTGGCCGGCTGGTTTCGGAATGTCGCGTGCAATCATCGCCGCACTTTCCGCGCGCGGTTACTATGTCCTGTTGCCAAATCCGCGCGGCAGCTACGGTCAGGGCGAAGACTTTACTCGCGCTAACGTGAAAGATTTCGGCGGCGGCGATCTGCGCGACTCACTTGCCGGAATTGACGCCGCCGTTGCGAAATATCCGATCGATGCGGCGCGACTCGGTGTGGCGGGCTGGAGTTACGGTGGCTTCATGACCATGTGGACGGTCACGCAAACGAATCGTTTCCGCGCAGCGGTCGCCGGCGCGGGCATCGCGAACTGGCAAAGTTATTACGGCCAGAACTTGATCGATCAATGGATGATCCCATTTTTTGGCGCATCCGTTTACGATGACCCGGCGGTTTACGAAAAAAGTTCGCCCATTCATTTTATTAAGAACGTGAAAACGCCGACGCTGATCATCGTCGGTGAGCGCGACGCGGAATGTCCTCCGGCGCAGTCCTACGAATTCTGGCACGCGCTGCGCACGCTCGGTGTCCCGACACAGCTCATTATTTATCCGGGCGAAGGCCACCTTTTCATCAAGCCGGAAAACCAAGCCGATCGAATGGATCAAACCGTCGCCTGGTTCGACAAGTACCTCCAATAGCTCTGCTCGCTTCGGCAAGCGAACGCGGAAACGGCACGCGATCCGCATCCGGCGTAATTAACTTGCCTATGCAGCCGGCTCTAAACGAAAATCAAACTGTGACGCTTTCCAAGTTCCTCTTCGTTTTGTGCGCCGCATTTGCTTTGCTCGTATCGCCGATAACTAAAGCTGACGTCGTTTATTCCACGATCGATCCGACAACTACGACCTACACCTTCTCCTCGGGATTTATCAGCTATCCGATCCTCAATCATCCGCCCGGATCACCTCCCGGAGTATATCAAAGCTATGCCGACCAATTTTCTCCTACCGTAGATTTCGTCCTTTCGAGCATCAGTTTCGGCGTTCGCACTATCGGAAGTGGCACCTTCGGCGACTTGAATGCAATCATTTACCTCAACGATCCGAACACGAATCTGCCGCTCACTGCAACGCCGTTAGCAAGCAGCACGGCGGTGGCTCCTTTTGGAACTAGCGCGGCGCAAACAGTGCCACTGACCGTGTTCGATTTTTCAGCTGCTTCGCTAACGTTGTTCGCTGGTCAACTGTACTGGGTCGCGCTCGAGCCTGGCCGTGACGGAACAGATGTCGATTGGGGATTCACGACCAATAACACGCGCGGCCGAGTGGCAGAAAATTTTGGCAGCGGTTACCATCAATACACGGTAGGCGGTAATGATCCGACGCCTGCGTTCGGAGCGTTTCGCATAAATGCAGTGCCCGAGCCATCGGTTTCTTCCCTTCTCGGTTACTGCGGGCTAGGCATTTCTACGCTGTGGCTGAAAAGGCGCCTCGGACGCCACTTCTCGACGAAGCTTCCGCAGCTTCAATAAATGAATGGCACGAGCCGTTTCGTGCGCCGCATGTAGTCGGTGTATTGCGGGCCAAGCGCGCGCGACAATGCATCCTCCTCCACGTTCATGCGGTGAATGAACGCCACGCTAATCGGCAGGATCACGACAAGCAGCGCGCCCCAGTTGCCCAGCGACAAAGCGAAACCCACGAACGCGAGAAGCACGCCGGTGTAGGAAGGATGACGCACAATGCGGAACGGTCCGCGCTCAACTAGCTCATGATCTTTTTCAATCGTCACGTCCACGGTGAAAAATCGCCCAAGCGTGATGATCGCCCACCAGCGCAGAAGCAATCCGACCACAAATAGTGCCACGCCCGCGAACGCAGAACTTCGCGCATACGGGAGAGCCGTCGCCGGGCAATACTCAGCCACAAAAATCCCCGCCGCCACGCTGATCAAGATCACGAGCCACACGACGCGTAACGTGCTTTTATCCTGCTTTTTTCCTGTGCCGCTGCGCGAGCGACGCGTCGCCGTCAAAAGCAATTCCGAGATTAGGTAAACGAGTCCGAGCTGAAGCGAGAGAGGCATTGCAACAAGGGTTTCTGCTTTCTACGTTCTCCTTTCTACTTTCTCTATGTCCATCGTTGGAAAAGTCGAGAGCCTTTGGCGCTATCCGGTGAAAAGCATGCGCGGCGAAGAGCTGGATGAATTGTTCGCCGGTTACGCGGGAGTTTATGGCGACCGGCTTTTTGCTTTCGAGAGCTCAGCCAATCCGAAGGGCTTTCCGTTTTTCACCGGACGCGATCAACGTCAAATGATTCGTTATCGCGCGCGCTTCCGTAATCCGGAGAAAGCCGCGCGGCCGATCAACCTGAACGAAGCTGAAAAACATAACGCAAACCCGATCTCAGCTGCCGCATCCGAGTTAATGATCGATGTCGAAACGCCGGATGGAAAGACTTTCGCGATTGATGACCCGGCTTTGATCGACAATCTGTGCGCAAACACCGACGGGAATCACGAGCTCACCTTGCTTCGCTCCGACAAGGCGATCACCGATGCTCGGCCGTTGTCGATCTTCGCCGTGCAAACCGCGAAGAAGCTTGGCGACGAAACCGGCGTCGACGTCGATAAGCGGCGCTTCCGCGCAAATGTTTATGTCGATCCTACGAACGCCGAAGGTTTCGCCGAAGATGCATTCGTCGGTCGCTCGTTGCGCATCGGCGCGAAAGTAATTATTGCCGTTCTGCAGCGCGACGCGCGTTGCATGATGATCACACTCGATCCTGACACCGCCGAAAAATCGCCGGCAATCTTAAAAGCCGTCGCGCAAGCTCACGAAGGTATGGCTGGCGTTTACGGTGCCGTGCTTGCCGAAGGAATGATTCGCAAAGGCGATCCAGTCGAGTTGTTGTGACTTCCTTGGCTCGCCCGTACCCTCGGCGAAGGCGGCTGTCCTCTATCCTCTTCCCTTACTCGATCTTCACGATCTTCGCAGTTCGACCGTCTTCGAGCGTGATGCGCTCACCGAGCTCCGACGCGAGAAGTACTTTGCCGAACGGCGAAATCCAACTCACTGCGTTTGGTGCTAAGTCTAGTTCGTCAACGCCGACAACTGTGTAACTCTCAGTTTTTCCTTCCGCGTCGCGCACAGTCACCGTCGCGCCGAACGAAACGTTTTGCGCATCCGCCTCTGGCGGATCGACAATCTTAACCGAACCGAGAGTCTGTTCCAGTTCCGCGATTCGTTCCACGTTGTTTCCAGCGGCTCGCAACTTTGCCAGCTCATCTTGCAACCGCGCCGCGCCGCGCGCGGTAATGTAATTCACTGCGCCCGGCGGCAACCCGGACGGCGCGCGCTTCCTCCCACTCCGCTCCGGAGGATCGACATCTTCCCGTATGAACGCTCGGCTCATCAAAAAAGAATCGCAGATCCAGTGCCCTCCGCTCTTTCTACTTTAGCCTTTTTACTTTGAAACTCGCGCACTGCCCACGTTTGCTCGCTGCTACCCTCGCAGCTTTACCTTCTATGTCGCAAATCCCATTGCTCCATTCTAACTTTCTTCCGTGCCTTCTGTCGTATTTCTTCGCGCGGTCAATGTCGGCGGAGCTAATCTCTGCCGGCCCGCGCAAATCGCGAAGCAGTTAACGAAGCTCGACATCGTCAACATTGGCGCGGTCGGCACGTTTGTGGTGCGCGAAAATGTGAGCGAGCCGGCTCTGCGGGCGGCGATTGCGAAGAAGTTGCCGTTTAAATGCGAGATCATGATTGTTCCCGCAAAAGCGATTGTCGATCTTGTCCGCAAAGATCCGTTCGCCGGACAACCCGCCGGCCCGAACATAACTCGGTTCGTCAGCGTGTTGGCCAAACGAGCTCGCGCGCTCCCTCCACTTCCTCTCAGCCTACCGTCGACCGATGACTGGCTGCTAAAGATCATCGCGATCCAAAACAGATTTGTCTTGGGGCTGTATCGTCGCGAGATGAGAGCGATCAGCTATCTCGGCAAGATCGAGAAATTGTTAGGCGTACCAATTACGACGCGCAACTGGAACACGATTCAGAAGGTGGCGCAGATTCTTAAGCAGGTTTAGTCCTGGTTCTCGCTCGTCGTCGTTTTACCCGCAATTGGAACACGCGCGGGCGGGAGCCGCGCGGGTAGGCGGTCACGCAGCTAGGGTAGCTGGCGCGAGCGCGGGAGCACGAGTGACCAACACAATCGAGAAGATTGTTAAAATCCTGCAGAGTTAGTTTCTCTCAATTCCTCGCTGCTGTTCTATCCAGCGGGAATGTGGAGCTTGAAATGGTGCCAGAGATACAGCACCAGCAGTGCGCCCAGAATCGACACGATGATTCCGGCCGGATGAAATTGCGCGCCTGGTTTCGGACGCGAAAACATGTGCGTGACCAGCCCACCGATAATCGAGCCGACGATACCGAGAATGATCGTCCACATAAGAGTCATGTGCATGTGCATGAGCGATTTGGCGGCCCACCCGGCGATCAAACCAACGATAATGTACCAAAGTAGATGAAGCATGATGACGTTTCCTCCGTTGAGATTGGAATCGAGAAGGTATCAGAAGAACTCAGCCAGAAGCGAGGCATTAATTATTAGCGCCGATATTGGTCGTCACTGACTTGTTCCATCCAATCTACCGGCTTGCCGTCGAGTGCTTCTTGAATGGCGATGTGCGTCATCGCGGTGGTCGGTGTCGCGCCGTGCCAATGCTTTTCGTTAGGCGCAAACTGCACCACATCGCCGGGACGAATTTCCTCGATCGGTCCGCCCGCGCGTTGCGCCCAACCGAGACCTGAGGTAACGATCAACGTTTGACCGAGCGGATGTGTATGCCACGCAGTGCGCGCACCGGGTTCAAATGTGACACTGGCGCCGAGCGCACGCGCCGGATCCTTGGCTTCGAACAACGGATCAATAACAACCGTGCCGGTAAAATATTCCGCGGGTCCTTTGCCGGATGGTTGTGAACCACTTCGTTTAATTTCCATTCTTCAACTCCTTTACTTTGATCGCAGCAAACCACGAAAACACGCATGAGTTACTGGATCACGCCAAATCGTTTCTTTAGCCTTTCTACTTTCCAATTTCTGCCGATCGAAATTCCGCACTTGTCGATCTTCGCTGCCGGCCCGGTCGCACGGCGGAATCAAGGCACCTTCTTCGCTTGTGTCGGCGCCAGGAGCAGCATGCGAAGGAACTGAATGACGGCCGCGAACAAATGGACGAAGATCGCGGCGAAGAACGGCCAGAAACAGTTCCACACAGCGAAGTTAACCACTTGCAACGCCGCCGCTGCCATCGCCATTACTCCGATGCCGTAGAAAAGAAATTTGTTGATCATCTGGAAATCGGCTGCCGAAAGACGCCGCTGCGGATTCCGCATTGAAACAAAAACGAGCACTTCGCTGGCGAACGCGAACCCGCTGCACCAGCGCCAGATCGACGCCGGCACCGGATCCACACTTAGGAGCAGCATGCCGAACAGTGAAAAGACGAGGGGCGCGATTGAGTTCATCAGCAACAAAGAGAGGCGCAAGCGATCGAGCGCCGACCACTCGTGCACCGATTGCGGACGGAACACGACCACAATCCCGGCAAATCCGGCAAGGGTAACCGCGACCTGCGCCGCCACTCCCAAAGCTTCACTCGGTTGCATTCGCTCCAATTAAGCTGCAACGCGACCGATTGATCAATCCCAAGAACGAAGCTTTCGAAGTTTAGTTTCGACCCTGATCTTTGACCCGATCTGCCTTCCGACACCCGACCTCTGACTTCTGACCTCTGTTTTCCTTACTACTGCGGCTCGCACCTCAGACGCGAAGCGAACCACGAAACCCTCGACCACCAAAATAGGATTCCGCGCCGTTACTTCCGATGAAGACGCGGCCGTAACTGCAAGTGCCGTAAAGCGCGCCGCCGAGTTTTCTGATCTCTGCAGGCGTCTTTATCCAGCTCGATCTTTTCGTATCGAACTCGCCCAGTTTCTGAAGCGCGAAATATTCTTCTTCGGTCAAAAGATCGACACCCATCTCTGTCGCCATCCCGACGGCGCTGTCCTTTGGCTTATGTTCCTTTCTCGATTCCAGCGCATCATCGTCATAACAAAGACTCACCCGACCACTCGGAGTCTGCGCCGAACAATCGAAAATGATATATTCGCCGGTCTTCTTGCCCTGACCGACAACATCCGGCTCGCCGCCGGTTGTCTCCATGATGTGAAGCGACCATAACTTTGCTGGCTTCGCCTGCAGCTTCGCTTTTACCTTCGCCCAGTCGAGACCCTTGTGCCGACTCATGTTCTTCTCGAAACGAGCTCGCAACGTGTCGATCAATTCATCGCGTTCTTTCGCCGACAACTTCTTCCTAGTCTCAACATCTTTCATCGCTGTTATCCTTGATTAGGCGCGACCAACTAAGTGGCAGCAATGTTCTTTGGCAAACTTGAAATGGTTCGGCCGGACTGCATTTGTTCCACGTTTTCTGCGATCCCGCTTTCTACTGTAGCCTTCCTACTTCCTACTTCCTACTTCCTACTTCCTACTTTCTACTTTCTACTTTCTACTTTCTACTTTCTCTCGATACAGCGACGGCGGTTTGGCGGTTCGCGCCAGGTCGTCGATAAAATCGGCAAACTCCCGGCTGAACCAGTGCGAGCGCGAACGCCACCAAGCCTGCGCTCCGGGATACGCAATGATGTCCCGCATCGGTGCTTCGAACCCACGCCACACTCGCGGATCGAGATGCCCTTCCAGTTTCTGGTAATACATGTCTTCGTAAATCCGGAACAGAGAATCCATCAACGCGCTGAAGCGCGGCAGGTCGGCGCCTTCGATCGATGCAAAATCGCGCATGCCTCGATGATAGAGCTCACCGATCTGCGCATTACCTGCCAGGCCGTAGAGCCACTGATTGAATGCTTCGGAAAGCGTGCGCATTGACGCGAGCCGTGTCTGGCGCGCGTTGCTGCGCACCTGCCGTGCGAGATAAATCACAGACACAATCACTCCCACAGCGCCGACAATTTGCCCCACCGCACTGATCGCTTCCCAGTTCATCTCACATGGAGATATCGCGTCGCCGATCGATTGGCGAGATCAAGTCTGCAGCGTGACGTTTAACAGCATTGCCGTAAAGTTCACCCGCGCCCCCGTTTGCCCTTCCTTTCTACTTTAGTCTTCCTACTTTCTAATTCGTCTTCACCCCGGCGACCGCCTTCATCGAAAATGAAGAAGTGCTTATGTTAAGCAAAAATCGCATCGCGGCACGGCCAGCCAAATGTCAAATGTTTAGACGCGACTCTGTTATTCCCCTCCCCCGCGCCCTGCGCTTAGTCTTGTACGCCGCCTTTGAACAATGGCAAACCGGCTTCAATATTAAGGCGTAATGGAGGCTCCAATTGGAAAGTTCCGACGCCAGAGGTAACGGTATACGTCCCGTACAACAAAGGAACTGCCGTGATTATTACGCGTCCGTCGGTTAACCGCTCGATATGAATGACGACTGAGCGGTCGAGGCCACTCTGGAGATTGATCTCCAATCCATTTTGAAGCGTCCGCTTCACCACTGGTGTGGCTTCCACATCGGCGGGGAAAACATGCTCGAGGATGAGCCCGTTACAGTCGAGCGCCTTAGCCAGGGCGACAGCCCCAGACGGAAATATGTCGTTTTGGTTGAGTTCGCGTGCCGCGAAAATTGTGTATCTTCCAATTGCGTATGAAACAAAGCGGCGCGAGCCTCGGAAATTCTGGAGATAGCTTCGCAGTAACTCTGCGTTGGCTCGTATAAGTTCTGTTTCGTTCATCGCCGCGTAGCGATCGTGCAGCTCATTGGCGTCGAAAAATTCTCCGGCTGGCGCAGCGCCTAGCCCAAAGCGCTTCGGTCGATCAAGTTGCTTAAAGCGGTTTAGTAGGGCGTAATTGAACGGCCGTTCGGGTCGGCCGACGACATAAATGTTTAACGCGAACAGACTGAAAAATAGCACAATAGAAACAAGGGCCAGAATCAAACGCGGAGATTTGATTCGTAGCCACGGTCGACGACTAGCGGCTGGCAAACCTAACTCGTTTTGAGCGACAAAGGCCGTATCGCGAACTCTTGACGGAGAATCGAGCGCGGTTCTTGCCGAGCTTGTTAATGAAGTGAGCCACGCAATAATTCCGCGCAACATTAGTCGAGATTTTATCTGGAGGCCTTCTTATCTTCTTTTTTAACGACGCGCAATATACTTAAGGTTAATTAATTCGGTCGAGGGAAATGGTGCTTCATCCCCCTGACGAAACCAAAGACACGTTTAAAAATTGGCCAGCGGAGTTTCAAAGGCACCCGATTGATTATGAAGTCAAATGCTGCGAGGCTAAAGTATGAACCCGCAGGCGGCGAGCGATGAGCTGTGGAAGACAAAACCTGACGTTATTCGCCGGTTTCTGGAATCTCGGCCTTTGTATGAAAAATTGAGCGAAGAAGTTGCTTTCATTCTAGAGTCCGGCATTCAAAAAAGTGGGATTGAATTCGCGGCGGTAACGTTTCGTGCGAAGACTTTAGAAAGCTTTTGCGAAAAAGTTATCCGGAAAAAATATGCTGATCCGCTCAAACAGATCACCGATTTTGGCGGCGTTCGAGTTGTATACCTGTACAAGTCGAACAAAGAAAAACTAGAGCAGATTGTCGAAAAGGAATTCAAAGTTCTTGAAAAGATCGATACTGTTGATAGTTCCGACCCAGAAACATTTGGGTATGGCGCGCTTCATTACCTTGTTTATCTTGCTGGCGGATCGAGTGGAGCGCGGTATGACGAGTTGAAAAACCTTACCTGCGAGATCCAGGTTCGCACGATTCTGCAGGATGGTTGGGCCATCATTGCACATCACCTTAGTTACAAACAGGAAGCTGACGTTCCTCCAGAACTCCGTCGAAAGCTCAATGCGCTATCGGGATTATTCGAAACTGCAGACGATCAATTCGACAAAGTGCGTGACGATCGAGTAAAATATGCGCAGCGCCTGAAAGAAGAGATTTCTACCGACACTAAAGAATTCTTAGATTCGCCGCTGAACCTCGACAACCTTACAGAATATTTATCGTGGAAGCTTCCTCAGCGGAAACTCGATAGGCGTGCATCTATCGCCGAACTATTGGAAGAGCTACGCTTATATGATCTTGAGAGTCTTAGGCAAGTGGATTCAGTAATTTCCCGAGCCGAGAAAGCATTGATCGCCTACGAGAAGGCTCACCCGCCCGTCGTCGATAAAGGAAAAGCACCGCAGTTCTCGTCCGTCGGGGTAGTTCGTGTCTCTTTTGAACTCGCACATGAAAAGGCGCGAGAGAAGCTCGATCAACGTCGGCTCAAATTTCTCGAAGAGTTTACAGGATTGATCGATAAATTACCATCCAAATCACGATAGTTGCTGGGGGTGAGACGGTGTCGATTGATAGCAAACCGCAAGTGCAAAATACGCCTAAACCTAGCTGTAAATTTCTGCGCCTTTTCCGCGAATTGTTCGCTTTGTCTTTCATTCCTGAATCAGTTAGTCTGCGCTCACCCGCGTACTTGCACATGTCTTAGTAATCTTAACGGAACAAGAGTGCGGACCGCACGTTGAACAGAAATGCGCGGGTTTCGCGCCTTCTTGCGGAAGCGTCTCATCGTGAAACTCGCGCGCGGTTCGGGAGCGGCGATGCGAACGTCACAAACGACCAATAATCATCCAGTGATTAGCGCTTTTCACCCAATCAGAATAAGCTTGCAGAGCAAAACCGAAAACCGAGAGGCTACTGCCAATGGGCAATTGCGTCAGTGCATCGATAATTATGAGCGGTAGGCCAACATAAGTAAGCACACCGCCGATTTCGGTACACTTTGCGGCTTTTGCTAACGACGCATTGACGCAAGCAATTTCCTTCCTCAACTTCGCCTCCGCAGTTGCATCGCCATGCGTAATTGCGTCAGTCCACGCCCTCATATGCTCCCGGAATGTTTTGAAGTCGGGTTCTCCACGCAGTTTAATAACTTCGTCGAAACCCTGAAGCACTGGCCAATATCGCACTTCACGAAGAAATACTCGCGTAGCTGCGATGAGTTGTTCGGACTGGATTTCGCGGAATCTGTCATGGCGGAACCCACGCCTATCGCTTCCGAATTCTAGGTTTTCTATTGGATAAAGAGCGTTGAGCCGCTCTGCTTCCGTCACCTCATTTGCGGCAACTGACCCTTTAACAATCGTCAATGAGCAAAGCCAATTAAGTCGTTTCTGTACATCCCTGCGTCTGGAGAGTTCGGGCAGAATCGTGTGCAGACCTTCGACGACTAACTGATCGAATTCAGCTTCTCTATCAGCGCCATATAATGGTAACAGCTCAGGGTAAAGAGCGATGATATCTAGTGCAGCACGAAGTTCACCGCGAGAGAAATTCGAACCTCTTCTCACGAATGAGCGCCAAATCATAGGTTCCAGAGTCGCAAGGGTTAGCGCTGTATGCTCAGGGTTTTGAAGCTTAGTGATAACCGGTAGGAAATTCCGACTGGAATCAGTTAACTTCACGAATGACTCAGCTTCCGGGGACATCTTTCCAATCAAATGATGAAAGGTGAACGTCTCCTCGGCGTCGACGTCTTCGTAAACGTTCCAGCCGATATTACTGCCATCCAAAAATACGTCATCGGCCAACAAAGAATAGGTTAACGCGGCTTCTTCCAATTTTGAGCTCCTGATACAGTCGATCGTCGCCGCCATCTGCCGTATCTCTGACTTGGTAGTCGGTTTGAATAATTCGATGTGACCCGATTGCGTCGCTGCCTTGAGTAGGGAAAGAGAATGAGAGTCGTTGAGAAGGATCGTCTTCATTTTTCGCAATTTCTAACTATGGGTTTGTTAATTTGGAATCGTAGCGACGTTACGAAATGTCCAACTGAGCTTGGGTTCTTCGATTGGAAAGCACTCCCATCGCATGAATCCTAGCCTTGCGAAGACTTCATTCTCTGAGCCACCCCGCCTACGGATTACGTTTTCGCGTAAATCGAAGCACCTCGTTCAGAAAACTCTTTTGCTTTTTGTTCTAAGCCCACTTGAAGCGCTTCTTCTTCTGAAATTTTTTGTTCGGCTGCGTACTTCCGGACGTCCTCGGTTATTTTCATGGAGCAAAAGTGCGGGCCGCACATGCTACAGAAGTGGGCCGTCTTCGCGCCTTCTTGCGGAAGGGTCTCGTCGTGGAATTCGCGCGCGGTTTCGGGATCGAGTGAGAGATTGAATTGATCTTCCCAGCGAAATTCGAAACGCGCTTTGCTGATGGCGTTGTCGCGGTATTGCGCGCCGGGATGACCTTTTGCTAAGTCAGCGGCGTGCGCAGCGATCTTGTAGGCGATGACGCCGTCTTTGACGTCTTTCTTGTTAGGCAATCCGAGATGTTCTTTCGGCGTGACGTAGCAAAGCATGGCGCAGCCGTACCAGCCGATCATGGCGGCGCCGATCGCGCTGGTGATGTGATCGTAGCCGGGCGCGATGTCGGTAGTGAGCGGGCCCAGGGTGTAGAACGGCGCTTCGCCGCACCACTCGAGTTGTTTCTCCATGTTCTCTTTAATCATGTGCATGGGGACGTGGCCCGGGCCTTCGTTCATCACTTGGACGTGTTGTTTCCAGGCGCGCTGGGTCAGCTCGCCTTGCGTAAAGAGTTCGGCGAACTGCGCTTCGTCGTTCGCGTCCGCGATTGAACCCGGACGCAAACCGTCGCCAATCGAAAAGCTGACGTCGTAAGCGGCCATAATCTCGCAGATGTCGTCCCACTTCTTGTAGAGAAAACTTTCCTGATGATGCGCGAGGCACCATTTCGCCATGATCGAGCCGCCGCGCGAGACGATGCCGGTGGCGCGCCGCGCCGTCATCGGGATGTATCTTAATAGGACCCCAGCGTGGACGGTGAAGTAATCGACCCCCTGCTCCGCCTGTTCGATGAGGGTGTCGCGATAAATCTCCCAGGTCAGTTCTTCCGCGCGCCCGCCGACTTTTTCGAGCGCCTGATAAATCGGCACGGTGCCGATCGGTACCGGCGAATTGCGAATAATCCATTCGCGCGTGGCGTGAATGTTTTTGCCGGTAGAAAGATCCATCACGGTGTCGGCGCCCCACTTCGTGGCCCAGCGCATCTTCTCGACTTCTTCTTCGATCGACGACGCGACCGCGCTGTTGCCGATGTTGGCGTTGATCTTTACGAGGAAATTGCGGCCGATGATCATCGGCTCGGATTC
>JBEEGW010000002.1:0-41756 GCA_041167045.1 Verrucomicrobiota bacterium | reverse complement strand
GCTTTGTTGTATCCGACCACCCGAAAAATCTTTCCCCCAAAAGGTTTCTTGGAAGTTTGAACGACGTAGGTGGTTGGCCGGGGTTTACTCATATTGGTAAGGTGAAACCACGATGCAGGGTTATTGTTCAAGTTATTATTCAATTTGAACGAATAGATGGTCTCCAGACGGGTCAATCCGCGTTTCACGGCACTTCAATCGGGGAGTCCTCCCTAGAGAGGAGGAAAAAAAGAATGCGCGATGCAGGGTTCGAACCTGCGACTTCTTGCGTGTGAAGCAAGCGCTCTACCACTGAGCTAATCGCGCGAGTGCTCGGAGTCGGGAGAAAAAATAGAGGTCGCGGCGCTTGTTTCCAGAAAAAAGCGCACGTTAGATCGACATAAAAATCGCGAAGAGCGTTTGACCGACCCGCAGGGGCCGGTGCTTATGCGAAAGCGGTCGCGTGCTGTGCGTCGGGTGATGCGGGTTCGAGCGCTTCGTCCACCAGGCAGAGCAGTCGTTTAATGTCGAAAGGTTTGATCAGATAATTTCGCGCGCCAGCCTGGAGCATGCGCTCGATCTGGCTCGCTGTTGCGTCCGCGCTGATCACGATGACAGGAATTTTTGCAGTGAGGGGATCTCCCTGCAGCCGGGTCAACACGGCTGAGCCGTGTGCATCAGGCAGATTCAGATCGAGCAAGATCAAGGCAGGGGAATGTTTTCGTGCAAACTCAATTCCGCCTTCGCCTGTCGCCGTCCAATGGAGCCGCGTGCGAAAGCGATCTTCCAGAACGCATTCGACGAGCCGAAAATTGGTTTCGTTGTCTTCGATATAAAGGAGGATTTGCGCGTCATCCGCGAATTGCGCGATCGGCTCAGTAGGCGTATGTCGATCTTCGACGCGCGCCGGGGAATCGCCTGGGTTCTCCAAATTAGTGATCAAACTCATCAGCTGCTGGCCGGCCGCGTTGATCTGATTCAATCCACCGGCTTGCGGTCTGTCCGTCGCACCTAGGATCTGACTGAAACCGAGCACCGATGTCACCGAGCCGCGAAATTCTCTCGCTAGTTCTTGAAACTTCTGGCGCATTTCAGCGCGCGTCTGCTCAGCAATGGCGGTCGCCTTGCGCAATTCTTCGTGCAGATCATCGATCTCGCTTTTCGCGCGCTGGAGATCGTTCTGCAACTTATTCGATTCTTGCGGTTTCATCTTTGTTAGTGAGTGCGGAGCATCTGAAGCCCGGAGGATTCAGTCTCATAATCGAACCGCAGTTTCTTCGACATTTCCAAGTCGCGGCGCATTTTTGTTTTGTGTGTCGAGAAATTCAGCGCTGTTTCGTCTGTGATCAGATCCGCTTCGTAGGCTTTTAAAAGCGACTGATCAAAACTGTGCCAGCCATTGATCCCGCCGGCTTCGATAATTTCTTGAAACGTCCGGTTTTCCCCTTCGCCGTAAATCAGGCTTTCGCGTGTGCGCAAGCTGCTGCCCATGATCTCAGTCACCAGCAGACGACCGCCGCCGATTTTGCCCACCAGTCGCTGACTGATGATGTAGCGCAATGTTTCGGCGAGGCGCTGGCGCACTTGTTTCTCCTCGTCTTTCGTGAACATGCCGAGAATGCGACCGATCGTTTGGCCGGCATCAATCGTGTGTAGCGTGGAGAAAACGAGGTGCCCGGTCTCCGAGGCGGTCAGCGCAATCTCCATCGTATCGCGGTCGCGAATTTCTCCGACAAAAATGACTTTCGGTGCCTGCCGCAACGCCGCGCGTAAACCGCTCGCGAAGTTCGGAAAATCTTTTCCCATCTCCCGTTGACTGAACGTGGCTTTGCCATGCGAATGCAGGAACTCGATTGGATCCTCCAACGTGACAATGTGCACTTCCTGGGTGTGGTTCACCTCGTTCAACATCGCGGCGAGCGTTGTGGTCTTTCCCGAGCCCGTGCCGCCCGTGACCACAACGATGCCCGTTTTCTCCTGAATGATTTGCTTGAAAATCGGCGGGAATCCCAGCTCATCGAGCGTCGGGACTTTTGATTCCAGCTTTCGCATAACGATGGCGCGCCGTCCGTTTTGTTTGTAAATGTTGACGCGGAAACGAGCGAGATCTCCAATTCCGTAGCTCGCATCGCAGGAGCCGCGCTCGTCAAAATCGCTGAGCAACCGTTTGTTTTCACCGATGAGTAGCGCCGCCATTTCTTCGATATGTGTAGCTTGCAACAGGGAATCTGGCCCATCCATCTCGAGCGGAATGAGTCTGCCATAGCGTTCCACCTGTGGGGGCTTACCAATCACGAAGACAAGGTCCGAAACACCTTCGCCTGTTTCGATCATGGCCGTTAAAATGGCGTCCAGTTCTTCTTTTTTCATAGCCGGGAGAAGCCGCTGGAGACTTTTTAGTGCAAGAAACGTTCCAACCTGCGAACTGATCTCGGCCAGCCCTTTGCTATTTTTTGGCTCAATTGTCAGTCGGCGCAGCTTGCGAAATCCGCCCGGCATTCTATACAGAATGCATGTCCGAACATAAAATCACACTCACTTGGGGACGCGGAGAAAAACCCTTCGAGTATCAAAAATATTCGCGCGATCACACCTGGAAATTCGACGGTGGCCACGAAATGCAGGCCTCCGCCGCGCCCGCTTATCTTGGCAATCCGGCCAATGTCGATCCGGAGGAAGCATTCGTCGCTTCGCTCTCCAGCTGTCACATGCTCACCTTTCTGGCGATCGCCTGTAAGCAAAAGTTCGTGCTCGATGAATATGTTGATGAAGCGGTCGGTCACATGGAGAAAAACTCTGAAGGCAAAATGGCGATCACGCGCGTAACCTTAAAACCGAAAATCAAATTCTCCGGCGACAAACAACCAAGCGCGGAAGAGCTCGAGAAGTTGCATCACGCTGCGCACGAGAACTGTTTCATCGCCAATTCGGTTAAGACCGAGATCACCGTCGAAAAGTGAAGGCGCTAAGATCGACATAAACTATTTCTCGATCGTTTCGTTTCTGCTTTCTCACATCTCTATTATCCGCGACATCCGCATAATTCGCGGTTAATTCTCCTCGATGAGCGTGCCATCCGATCCGCAACGAATGGAAAAGATCGTCAGCCTGTGCAAACGGCGTGGCTTCATTTTTCAATCGAGCGAGATTTACGGCGGGCTCAACGGTTGCTGGGATTACGGTCCGCTCGGCGTCGAGCTAAAGCGTAATCTGAAAAATTATTGGTGGCGCGTCATGGTGCAGCAGCGCGACGACGTCGTCGGGATGGATGGCTCGATCTTGACCCATCCGGCCGTGCTTAAAGCGAGCGGCCACGTCGATACGTTCACCGATCCGATGGTCGATTGTCGATCTTGCAAGGCGCGGCTGCGCGCTGATCAAATCATCGACAAGGGCAAAGGCAAACAGTGTCCGATTTGCGGGGCCAAAGATTTAACCGAAGCGCGCCCCTTCAATTTGATGTTTCAAACGCAAATGGGCGCATCCGTTGATCCAGCGTCGATCGCGTACCTTCGACCGGAGACCGCGCAATCGATTTTCGTTCAATTTAAGAATGTGCTCGATACCTCGCGTAAGAAATTACCTTTCGGCATTGCGCAAATCGGCAAGGCGTTTCGCAACGAAATCAACCCGCGCAATTTCACATTCCGGTCGCGCGAGTTTGAGCAAATGGAGCTGGAATATTTTTGCCGGCCGGAGCAGGGGATGGATTTGCTGGCTTACTGGTTAAAGGAGCGGCTCAAGTTTTATCAAGACATCGGCATCGCTCGCGAGCGGTTGCACGTTTTGGATGTGCCCGAATCGGAGCGCGCTTTTTATTCCAAAGGGACGTTCGACATTGAATACGAATTTCCATTTGGTCGGCAGGAGCTCGAAGGCGTGGCTTACCGCACCGACTACGATTTGGCGCAGCACCAAAAGGCGAGCGGCAAGTCCCTCGAGTATTTCGATGAGGAGACGAAACAAAAATTCATTCCGCATGTCGTCGAGCCGAGCGCTGGGGTCGATCGCACCGTGCTCGCTTTAATCTGTGAGGCCTATTCGGAAGATGAAGCGCCGGACGACGCAGGGAAAATGGAATCTCGCATCGTGCTTCGGTTGCATCCGCGCATCGCGCCGGTCAAATGCGCGGTGCTGCCGTTGCTTAAAAATAAGGAGCCGCTCGTTACCAAAGCCCGCAAGATTGTCGATCTTTTGCGTCCGCACATGTCGATCTTTTACGATGAAAGCGGCGCGATCGGCCGCCGTTATCGGCGCCAGGACGAGATCGGAACGCCCTTTGCCGTAACGATCGATTTTGAAACGCTCGGCGAGAAAGATGCCGCGCTGCGCGACACAGTTACGTTGCGCGAACGCGACTCGATGAAACAGGAACGCGTCGCGATCAAAGAGCTGCGCGACATTCTGCTCGCGCGTGTTGTCTGAATGGACCTGGCGGATTTTCGGGAATATTGCCTAACCAAGGCCGGCGCGACTGAGGGAACGCCGTTCGGCGAAACTGTTCTCGTCTTCAAAGTGGGCGGCAAAATGTTTGCGCTGGTGTCGCTGGACGAAATTCCGGCAACGGCGAATTTGAAATGCGATCCCGATCTGGCGCTCGAATTGCGGGATCGCTTCGAGCAAGTCCGTCCAGGTTATCACATGAATAAGAAGCATTGGAACACGGTCGAACTCGGCACCGGGGTTCCGGATGCGGAAGTGCGAAGGATGATCGATCACTCGTTCGATCTCGTCGTGCGGAGTCTGCCGAAGATTAAGACAAAGCGCGCAGCTCGACCTCGCCGATCTCCAACTGCAAAGCGCCGCGCGCGACGTTGAGGAAATTATCGGCCGCATCGGTGAGTGCGACGCGCAACGCTCCGCCGGCCGTAGATGTCGATCTTAGTGATTGTCGATCTAACAAGTTGCGCACGGCAGTCGCGCAGTTCCGTGCGGAATCGACAATCTTCACGTCGTCGCCTAACGAGCGCGCAATGGCCGGCGCCAACAGCGGATAATGCGTGCAGCCGAGCACGAGCGTGTCGATTCCCTCGGCGATCATCGGCTCGAGATAGCGCGCGATCACCTGATCGGTCACTTTGTCCTCGAGCAATCCTTCCTCGATCAACGGCACGAGTAACGGACATGCGCGGCTGCTCACGCGCGCGTGCACATTGAGCGCGCGCAACGCATTTTCATACGCGCCGCTACGAATGGTCGCGCGCGTACCGATGACGCCGACGTGACGATTACGCGTCGTCGCGATCGCTGCTTGCGCGCCGGGCTCGATCACGCCGATCACCGGCATCGAAACATGCGCGCGCAATTTCGGAATGGCGACCGACGAAACCGTGTTGCATGCGACCACGATGACCTTCGCATTCTCGCGCGTTAAGATGTTCGCCAGCTCAATCGCGTAACGCTCCACTGTCTCCGCGCTTTTATTTCCGTACGGCACGCGCGCCGTGTCGCCGAGATAAAAAATAGACTCGTTAGGCAAAAGCGTGCGCAACGCGCTCACCACGGTGAGCCCGCCGATGCCGGAATCGAAAACGCCGATCGGTTGCGAGCGATTGTCGATCTTAGTCACGGCGAAAGTTCCTGGGGCAAAGGCTCGGTGATGGAATGTTCGTGCGGAGGCAGGTTGATTCGTGCCGCTGCGAAAGTAGGGCCTGATGCGCGATAATTTACGGCGGCATTGTAATTTTGAACGCCTTGCGCAATGGCCACGCCGAGTTGCTGCCGATATTGCGCGGTGGCGATGCGTTGCCCTTCCGATGGATCGCTCAAAAAGCCGCCCTCGAACAAGACGGCCGGGATCTTTGCATTTCGCAACACGTGGAAACGCGCGTGTTTCACGCCGCGATCAAATGCGGAGAGGCGCGACAACACTGCCGCATGCACGGCGGCAGTCAGCGCAATGTTTTGGCCATCATGCGCATTGCCCGCATACCATTTTGTGTCCGCGGCCGAAACGTGGTTCTCACTGGAAGCATTTGATGGAACGCCGTCCGGCGCGAGCGCGTAACTTTCCACGCCCGCGCCGCCGCCGCTCGAGTTGAAGTGAATGCTGACAAAGAGCGCCTTCGCAAAACGATTGGCAAATGCGACGCGGTCTTCCAGCGAAACGGCGTCATCTGTCGTGCGCGTCATTTCCACCTTGAACCCTGCGTGGAGCAGCTCTTCGCGCGCAGCCATCGCCACTTCGAGGGCGAAAGCCTTTTCACTTCCCCAGCGGTTCGACGCACCGGTGTCGACTCCGCCGTGGCCCGGATCGAGAACCACCGTCTCGATCTTCTGCCCTTTTTGCAGACGACTCGGCCGCAACACCGGTTCGATGATCTTGCTCACATCCATCGCCGAGATGATTGCTTCATCTCCGTCGTTCGCGACCGGAAAGTCGGTGAAAAATCGAAAGCCGTTTATGTACATTTCACTGGCACCGACTTCCGCGCGGATCCGGCGGCGCTCGCCGCGCAAGGAAACACTGCTGCTCACTTTCGTGTAATCGGGAAACTGATAGAACTGCGCCACATTTCCGAACGTCACGTAATCTCGATCTTGCTGGCGGATGACGCGCCAGTCTCCCCCGAGCGCGGTCGCCGCCTGCCACATCGCGACCGCAAAGAAAATGTTCGCTCGCTGCATGTCCGTTGAAACTGATGGCAGCGCTCTCGCCCTGCAAGCGTTTTGCTTCGGTCACCTTTTCATTTTGCAAACGCTCGCCGCCCTCGGATGATTCCATCGCGATGCTCGAGCTCCCGAAAACCTACGATCCCGTCGCGGTGGAACCGAAATGGTACCGACATTGGATCGACAAAAATTATTTTCATGCGGACGCGCAATCGTCGAAGCCCGCTTTTTCCATCGTCATGCCGCCGCCGAACATCACCGGCGTGCTCACGCTCGGTCACGTGCTCAATGACACCATCCAGGACATTCTCGCTCGCCGCGCGCGCATGCTCGGTCACGAAGTGCTTTGGCTTCCCGGGATGGATCACGCCGGCGTGGCCACTCAAACCGCCGTCGAAAAGCATTTGCGCCGCACCGAAAATAAAACACGGCACGATATCGGCCGCGACGAATTTTTACGGCGCGTCGTCGCGTGGCAGGACAAACACGGCGGTATAATTATCGATCAGCTCAAACGGCTCGGCTGCTCGTGCGATTGGGCGCGCCAGCGGTTTACTCTCGATGCCGAATATTCGTGCGCGGTGCAAAAAGTGTTTGTCGATCTCTATCGCAAAGATCTGATTTATCGTGGCCGTCGCATCATCAATTGGGACCCGGCCGCTTTGACGGCGCTTTCCGATGAGGAAGTCATTTCCAAACCGCAAAAAGGAAACTTGTATTTCGTTCGCTACGAAATTGTCGATCAACCCGGCAAGTTTTTGGATGTCGTCACGACGCGCCCGGAAACAATCATGGCTGACGTCGCGCTCGCTGTGCATCCGCGCGACCAGCGTTATGTCGATCTTGTCGGCAAGGAAGTTTGGCGTCCGCTCGCCCGCGAAAAAATTCCGATTGTGGCCGACGACGCGATTGATCCGGAATTCGGCACCGGAATTTTAAAAGTCACGCCCGGGCACGACAAATTGGATTTCGACATTGGCCAGCGCCATCAATTGCCGTTTCTCGATGTTCTGACAGCGGAGGGAAAAATAAATTGCGCGGCCGTTCCGGAGTTGGATGGGCTCGACCGTTTTGAAGCGCGAAAAAAATCTGCGGAATTGCTGCAAGATCGACAATTACTTTCCAAAACTGAACCGCACGAAAACAACGTCGGTTTTAGCGAGCGGAGCGAAGTGCCGATCGAGCCGCGCGTGAGCGAGCAATGGTTTCTGCGTTATCCGAAAACGAAAGAAGCGCTGGCTGTCGTGCGCGAACATCTCATCCGCTTCTTTCCCGCGCACTGGGAAAAAGTTTACGCCCAATGGCTCGAAAATATTCAGGACTGGTGCATTAGCCGACAGGTTTGGTGGGGCCATCGCATTCCGGCGTGGTATCGCGACAAAGAAATCCGCGTTCAAATTGAATCGCCCGGAGAAGGTTGGACTCAGGATCTCGATACGCTCGACACCTGGTTTTCATCCTGGCTCTGGGCCTATGAAACAATGGATGAAAAAACGCGCGCCAAGTTTTATCCGACGAGCGTGCTCGTGACCGCGCCGGACATAATTTTCTTTTGGGTCGCGCGCATGATCATCGCCGGCCTTGAGTTGAAGCCGGGAAAGTCGGAGCGCGTCGAAGACAACGTTCCGTTTCGCGACGTTTTTTTTACCGGAATCATTCGCGACAACAGAGGTCGCAAGATGTCCAAGTCGTTAGGCAATTCGCCCGATCCACTCGACTTGATTTCGAAATATGGCGCAGATGGTTTGCGCTTCGGGCTGATGCGTATCGCGCCGAGCGGGCAGGATATTCGTTTCGATGAAAAACAAATCGAAGAAGGCCGGAACTTCGCGACCAAACTTTGGAACGCTGCGCGTTTTCGCCAGATGCATGGACCGAGCGCTGCCGCGCCCAAGATCGACATAAAAAATACATCGATCTACGCCGCTGAAGTTTTGGCACGATTAAATGAAACGCTCGACGCGATCGAAACGGTCTACCGCGATTACCAATTCAATATCGTCGCAAAAAGCGTTTACGACTTCTTCTGGAGCGATTATTGCGACTGGTTTGTCGAGGCAGCCAAGACGGAAATCTTTGGCGAAGACGACGCGAGAAAAAAGTCCGCGCTCGCCGTCATGGATTTCGTTCTTTCTGCGGTGCTGCGTCTGCTGCATCCATTCATGCCGCACATTACCGAAGAGCTTTGGTCGCTGCTTGGTCTTGGAGGCGAGACTATTCAGTTCGTTGCGCCGCCGGAAAAACTAGATGTCGATCTTACGCCGCAACGAAAACTTGTCGCCGCGATTTATGAGACCGTTCAAACGGGACGAAACCTACGCGCAGAGGCCAGGATTCCTTCGAACAAGAAAGCGCGTTTCATTTTGCGCAGCTCGAAATCGCAAATCGAGAAGGAGATTCCAACGATGTCGCGATTGTTGAATGCGGATGAGCTGAAATTGGATCAAAAATATAAAGGGCAATCCGGCGTTCCGGTCGCGAACACTCCGTTAGGCGAACTGTTTCTGATCGTTGAGGCAGGGGATGCGGATGCAGAGCAGCAGCGGCTGCAAAAAGAAATCGAAAAACTTGAAACTGAATTGCGCACCGCCCGTGCGAAGCTGGACAACGCGGCATTTGTCGAGCGCGCGCCGGCCGCGGTCGTCGAAGAACATCGGCAGCGCGAAAAAGATTTTAGCGCGCAGCTGGAGAAATTGAAGAAGGCGCGAGCCGGCCCGGCCTAAAGTCGACGCGGTAGATGTCGATCTTAGCGCCGCGGCTTTCGAAGAATCGCCGCACTTCAGGGGAAAATGGTTTTCCATCGGGTTGGCGATTGAGCTCGAGCCGGACACGGCCCTGCGGCGCGAGATGACGCGCGAGATCGTTCAGAAAAAAATCCCATTCAGGCACGCCCCAGATTTTGTCGTCTCGAAAATTGTTAAATGCGACGAGGAAACCGGTGACGAGATCGAATCTTTCTCCCAAGTCGGGCAGGGGAACAAACGGCTCGATACGCCAGGTGACGCGCTGCACATTGAGTAACTTTGTGAGCTCGCGGTACATCGGAAATTTGTCGATATCGAGGCCGATCGCGTCGTGTCCGAGGCGCCGGCAAAGATAAACAAAATAGCCGGCGCCCGATCCAAGATCGAGAATGCGCAGGCGCGGCGGCGAGTCGAGGCGCAACTCACGCACGCGCGCTGCGTTCACGCGAATCCACCATTTTAGATCGAGATATTTACGCGGGCTGCCGCCCGGCTTTTTGACGGCATAACGCCGGCAGATTTCGCGGAAAGCGTCGTTATCGATGCCGGCAATAATTTCATCGACGCGGACCCGCGACGGAGAGACAAGATCGACAAAAAATTGGCGGACATGTCGCGTTGCGCTGGAAAAACCTTCGCCGCTGGCGAGTTTTTTTAATTTAATAGTGAAGCGCACGTCGCCGGTTCGGTAAGGTAGCGCGCTCGAACTGTCAACGCAGTTCGTTTGCTGGCGTCGGCTGCGAATTTTGGTTAGGTTCGCGTATTCCGCGAGTGAAATGACGATTTGGAAAAAGATTTTCTGGCTTGCGATTTCGGCGGCAGGCGTGCTCGCCATCTGCGTGCTTGCTCTGTCTCGTGGCGAACAAATCAGCGCGCTTTGGATCGTGGTGGCAGGCCTGTGCGCGATGTCGATCAGCTACCGGTTTTACAGTAAATGGCTCGCCGCAAAAGTGCTGATGCTCAATGACGAGCGCGCGACTCCCGCGATGGTGCAAAGCGACGGCAAAGATTTTGTTCCGACAAATCGCTGGATGGTTTTCGGTCATCACTTTGCCGCGATTGCCGGGCCGGGCCCGCTCGTCGGTCCAGTGTTGGCGGCGCAGTTCGGATTTTTGCCGGGCACATTGTGGATTTTGATCGGGGCGACGCTCGGCGGCGGTGTGCATGACATGATCGTGCTTTTTGCTTCTGTGCGCCGGCGCGGCAAGACGATCGGGCAAATGGTGAAGGAAGAAATTGGCCGCGGCGTCGGAGCGCTCGCACTTATCAGCGTGCTCGCGATCATGATTATTTTGCTGGCGGTGCTTTCGCTGGTGGTCGTGCAAGCGCTGGCCGAAAGCCCGTGGGGCACGTTCACCATCGCGATGACGATTCCGGTCGCGCTTGTCATGGGCTTCGGTTTGCGTACGGGAAAAATCAGTGTCGCATGGGTGACCGCGTTCGGGATTATCGGTCTCGGCTTGGCGGTCTGGGGCGGGCAATTTCTGCACAGCTATCCAAACATCGAGAATTGGTTTCGCCATGATCAGCGCTGGTTGGCATGGGCGATCATTTCGTACGGCTTGGCCGCGTCGATCCTGCCCGTCTGGATGTTGCTCACGCCGCGCGATTATCTGAGTACGTTTTTAAAACTGGGAACAGTGGCCGCGCTGGCCGTGGCGGTGGTTGCGTTGCGTCCGATGTTGCTCATGCCGTCCGTTTCGCGATTCATCGACGGGACCGGACCCGTTTTTGCCGGCTCGGCGTTTCCATTCGTCTGCATCACGATCGCGTGCGGCGCGGTTTCCGGTTTTCATTCGCTAATCGCTTCCGGCACCACGCCTAAAATGGTCGCCCGCGAATCGCGCATTCGAGACATCGGCTACGGCGCGATGGTGACGGAGATGATGGTCGCGTTGATGGCGATGATCGCGGCCTGCGTTTTGCAACCGGGAGAATATTTCGCCATCAATACGAAAGGCGCGCCGAGCGAAGTGGTGGCGAAGATCAGCGCGGATGGTTTTCCGGTGTCGGAAAATCAGATGCAAGAGCTCGCCACAAATCTCGGGGAGAAAACGATGTTCAATCGCGCCGGTGGCGCGCCGACTTTCGCGGTCGGCATGGCGCACATGTTCGCGCGAGTTTCAGCCCGGCCGGGGGCGATGGCGCTCTGGTACCATTTTGCCATCATGTTTGAGGCGCTCTTTATTTTGACAACGGTGGACGCGGGAACGCGCGTCGGGCGATTTTTGCTGCAGGATTTGCTCGGCAATTTGTGGCGACCGCTGGGCGATACGCGATCGTGGAGCGCGAATTTTTTAGCCAGCGTGCTGCTGGTAGGCGCGTGGGGCTGGTTCTTGTATCAAGGCGTGATCGATCCCTTAGGCGGCATCAACAGTCTCTGGCCGCTCTTCGGGCTGGCGAACCAATTGCTTTCCGTGATTGCGCTTTGTCTGGGCACGACACTCCTCATCAAGATGCAGAAGACGCGATATCTTTTTGTGACGCTCGTTCCACTTTGTTTCATGTGTGCGGTCACGTTTTCGGCCGGTTACCTGAAGATTTTTTCTGTCGATCCAAGACTCGGCTTTCTCAGCGGAGCCGCCTCGCTCACGCAAAACGCGAACGCGATTGTCGACCCAACAAAGGCGACGCAATTGATGCGGCAGGCCGGCGTGTGGCGATTCGATGCGCTGGTTGCGTTCAGCTTTCTTGCGCTCGTATTTTTGATTGTGGCTGGCTGCGCGGCGCAGTGGTGGAGATTACTTCGCGGAACGAAGCGGATCGAGCTGCACGAAAGCAAGTTTGTTGCGTTGGCGGATGTAAACGCGGTCAGCGTTTAAGAAAATTGCCGGCGCTATTTGTAAAGATCGCCTCGCCGCGCGGCGAAGATGTCCATCCGACTGCGGACCGAAGCAACAAGATCCGCGGATAATTCTGCGTGCACCAATTCTTCGCGGTCTGCGGAAGCTGCGGCAATCACGACGCCGTAAGGATCGACAATCATCGAGTTGCCGCAAAACATCGCGCCCTCGTCTGTGCCCACGCGATTTGCGGCGATGACATAGCTTTGGTTTTCGATCGCGCGCGCGAGAGCGAGTGCGCGGAAATGTTCGACGCGCGGAAAAGGCCAGGCCGAAGAAATAAGGAAAGCGTTAACGTTCTGTTCCACTGCCAGTTTACGATAGAGTTCCGGAAATCGCAGGTCGTAGCAGATGCTGAGGCCGAAACGAAAACCGTTGCAGTCAAAAGCGGTGAAGTCGTTTCCGGGCGAGAAGCATTTGTGCTCCTCGATCGGGGCGGATGCGAACAAATGTGTCTTGCGATATTTTGCCAGTAGCTGGCCGCTGGCATCGAGAACAATTTGCGAATTAAAGATCGACATACCCTCGCGCTCGGACAGGCCGCAGACGATCGCTAGCGAATGTTTTCGAGCGATTCTACGAAGCTCGGCAACCGGTCCGTCTTCCCAGGAAGCCGCCTGTTTCTGAATCACCGGCATTGCGTAACCGGTATCAGCCATCTCTGGAAACACGATCAGCTCAGCGCCTGCTGCTTTCGCGCGCGCAGAAAATATGTCGATCTTACTGAGGTTCGCGGCGACGTCGCCGAGCGCGCAGGAAATTTGAGCAGCAGCGATTTTCAATCTGCCGCGATTTTCCGAGCGGCCTTTGAGAAAGGCAAGCTCTGGGAGTTTCGAACCGCTTCGCCCGCAGACTATTTGCGGCGCAACGGGACGATGATTTCCTGATCGCGACGCGCGAGAACGACGCGGCCGTCCTGAATCGCTTTGACAGTGATCTGGTAGGTTTGAGTGCCCATCTGCAATCCGAATTGCTGTCCTTCTTGCATCGGCCGGCCATTGATAATGGCGTAATGCGCGCCCCTATCGAGCATGATGGAGCTGACGACGAAGGCGGTAGCGGGAACTTCAGGGCCGCTATGGTCGGGGACGGCAGCTGTATCCGCTTTCCCGGCCGGCTTCCAACCGATCGGCCAAAACGGATTGCGACCCCCGGGCCCCATGGTAAACGAAGATTTGTTTTTAATTTCAATGCCTTCAGCCGCGCGCACAACGGGCAAAGTGCAGGCGATTAAAATCAAGCAGAGTGCAAATCTTTTCATCGTTTTATGATCGCGGTGGTGGCCGACATGTTGATCTGCTGAAATTCGGGCGAGTTAGGAATTTCGTGAATGCTGAGTTTCACGATGGCAAGCAGCGGTTCGCTGTTCTCGAGCTGGGCGACGGCCTTACCGAGCATGGCGAAGTCAGCCTCGGGAATCTCGATATTCCAAGTGTATTTGGTCCAGCCCGACAGCTCTGGCTGTTTGTAGGGGGCGCTCGTTTCGAGGCGTGCGTTAGCCTTTTCAATTTGCTGATTCGCAAAAAGCGATTTCATCCGCGGAGGAAACCACGCGATGGGCGCTCCTTCCGGGCTGAGTGTCTTCAAGGCGGCGTAGCGGCTCGTGGCGCTGCCGGCCTGTTGCTCGAGTTTTGCAGCTTTGGTCAGCTCGCTTTTTGAGGAACCAAGTTTGGCCTCGAGCGACTGAATCGTGGCCGTCATTGTCGTGCGACTTTTGTTGAGAGGTCCGAGGAAGAAACTGGAATAGACATAGAGCAAAGCGATGAAGCCGATCGTGCTGAGCGCTATTTTCTGGATCTGATCTTTCGTGAACTTTGGTGTGGTCATTTTCTTGCACCTCGCGCTGGAGCGGGTGAAGCCGAGGTGCTTGTCCCGTTGGGATTAAATGAAACGGTGAGAGTGTAGCGGGCCATCGGCATGTTCGCGCCGCCGAGGTTTGCGAGGGTGTCGAGATCTTCGAGCGTTTTGAATTCCACTTTCACGTCGTGATAAGAGGCGGCGAGTTGCTCCATAAGGAGCTGCCGCAAATCCTCCGCGGCGGCGCGTGGCTCGCGCCCGGTCGCCACACCTTCAATCGTCAACCCGATACCTTTATTTTCGTCGAGCACGGCCCCCTCCAGAGCGGTGAGCTGCGTGTTGGGCGCGACACAGCGCGCGATCTTTTCCAACAGCGGCGCCCAGTAGAAGCGGCCTTCGATCATTCCATCGAGAATCTTCGTCGTATTGATGATGCCGGTAAGTTCCTGGGAACGTTTTTGCGCGGCGGTCACCTTCGGCTCTTCCTTCGCCCAATTGCGTTGCACCATCGTGAGATGGCTTTTGATTTCGAGCGTTTGATAAGCGTTCCAAAGATAATAGAGCAGCATGATTGCACCAATGCCGCCCAGCGCCATCATGCCGAGTTTCAGCGGATCGCGCTGTCGCTGGCGCTGTTCCTGGATCTCCTCGTGCAGGAGGTTGAGATGAATGGCCATTGCTCTTAGCTCCGCAAATATTCAAAAGCTGCGCCGCACGCGACGTTGAGCGAGACGAACTCGCGCGGTAACGACTGGCGTTTCGCCGCCGGCAAAGCGACTTCGCAAGTTTCGAGCGGGTCCCAAATTTCACAGGGCAAACCGAGTTCGTCGCTCAAGGTTTGCAAAATGGTTTCGGCGCGCGCCAGACCACCCGAAACAAAAATGCGGTGGATGCCTTCCTCGCGCTGGCCTTCGAAAAATCCAATCGAATTGCTCACTTCCTTCGCCAGACGCGTGAGCGATCCGCGGCAAATCTCCGCCATTCCGGGGTCGCCTTCTTCGATCATGACGCGCGCCGCGTCTTCGTCGAGCGCACCGTCCGCCGTAAGCGCCTGCGTCAATTCTTTAGCGCCATAATCCACGCTTCGCACCAGCACCAGCTCCTTCTTGCTTCCGATGAGGACGGTGCTGTGACTGTAGCCAATATCGAGAAGGAGAAAGGCGTCACTGGAAAAAATTTCGGGGTAAGCGGTTTCAAATGCGTTGAACGAACAAATTGGCGCAAGCTGCAAAATTTCCGCGGGCACTCGTGTTTTGCCGACTGCTTCGACGATCTGTTTTACTTGCGTCCGTAACATTCCGCCGACGAGATATTTTGTCTTGGCCAGCACGCTGGTTTGCACGGCTGTTGCCGTTGAATTTTCTCCGGCTTCCACGTCGCTCGCTTGCTCGACGTTTGGTTGTCGCGCCGATGCGGGTGCGCAATCGAGCACGAAATCTTTGCACTCTTGATTCAGGACGGCGAGGCCGTTCAAGCGGAGCGCGTTTCGCAATAAATCGATTGGCGTGTCCGGCTGCTCGATGATGCGCAATAGAGCCCCGGGATCGGAGACGGCGATCGCGCACACTTTTGCACTGCCGCCCACATCGCGCAGCAGGTGCTTGAGCTGTTCCGCGAGTTCGGTGGCCGAGGTAATTTCTTCCGGCACTTCGCGCGAAGCGAAGTTCGTCAGGACGAGCCGGTCGGCGCTTTTTCGCTGGAGCAGAACTCCTTTGAAAACACGCTTGCCCAGATCGATGCCAATAACAGAATTGCCGCGCCGCGCCATGATGCTGCGATGTGCTGTAGCGGGAAACGTGCCTGCACGCCCCTTTTTCTGGAGGCGAATTCGCTAAACCTGGGACAAAATCGCGCAGACCCAAGATCGACAACTTACGCCCCGACCGGCGCGCGATAATGAAAGAACCCGCGTTCCTTGATAATTTGCGCCACTTCCGGGGGAACCATCGCTTCCCAGCCGGGATCGCCCGCCTGCAATTTGGCCAGCGCGTCTGGCGGATAAATCTTCAAATAGTTCGGATTGTAATGCGTGATCTCCTGGATGAATCCGTTGTCGATTAAGTACCGAAACAACGACTGCAAATTCGGCGCGACCTGCACCTTGCTCGCCGTTAAAAGCTCACCGTTCTTTTCGTCGACCATTGGATAGACATACAGTTTCAGCCCGCCTTTAAACATGCGACCAAGCGCTTCGAGAATTCCGCCTTCCAGGTTCAAATAATATTTCTCGTCTAAAATTTCCATCAGACTAGGGACACCCATCACCAGACCGAGCGCGCGATTCGTGTAACGGGAAAGATACGCCGCCAGCCGATAGTATTCGCCGAACTTTGAAATGAGCACGGTGCGGCCGAGCGTGCCCAAAATATCCACTCGCGCGAGAAAATCGGCGTGATTCAATTCTCCTTCCGCCAGCAAATTTTCCAGCGTCATCTCCATCAGCATCACCAGGTCACTTTCCGAGCAACCTGATTGCGCGAGGAAAACCCGGCGCGCGCCGTCGAGCATGTCGTTGGTCGCATAAGTCACGGGTCGAAAACTGCCGCGCTCTACGAGAATCGCCTTCTTGTAGAAAACTTCCGCGGGCTGCACGCTTTCCCCATCGGCCGTGAACATGACCGCGTTCGTCAATCCCTGACTGACCAGTTGCAAGCTCATCAGTCGATTGTCGATCTTAGCGTAAGCGGGTCCGGAAAATTTAATCATGTCTACCTGGATGCGGCCGGGTGCGAGATTTTCCTGCAGCGACGAAATCAACTTTTCTGGCTCGCGATGATAGAAGGCACCGTAGAGAAAATTTACACCAAGCACGCCGAGCGCTTCCTGTTGATCGACATTCACCTCGTCGCGCATTCGCACATGAATGATGATCTGGCTCGGCTCGCCGCGGGGTTCGCCTTGAAAGCGCACTCCCAACCAGCCGTGAGATTCGTTGCGCTGCTTGAAACTGCGCGCCGCCACCGTGTCCGCAAAAACAAAAAATGTTCGTTCGCTCCCGCATTTGGCATCGAGCCGCTCGCAGAGCAGCGCGTACTCGTGGTCGAGCATCGTTTGCAATCGATTGCGGCTCACGTAACGATCGGCCGTCCCGTAAATTGCGTCGCTGAAAGTCATGTCGTAGGCCGACATTGTCTTGGCCACCGTGCCCGCGGCGCCGCCCACGTGGAAAAAACGCCGCGCCACTTCCTGCCCGGCGCCGATTTCGGCAAAGGTTCCGTACTTCTTCGCATCGATATTAATCTGAAGCGCCTTTTTGTCCGTGCCGACATCCATCTCCGCGTCCATATGCAGCAAAGATGGGAGCGTTTGCGGGACTTCTCAAGCCCGCGCGTTTACAAACGGACGCGTTGTGCGCTTTTCGCCGGAATCCAACCGCGTTGATCGTTAGGCAACGCCACGTAAACCCAATCGCCGCGCGTGCTCAGGATTTTGATTTCGCTTCCCGGCGGCAGCGCCAGGATGCTGTTGGCATTGTCCGCCGTCGCCAGTCGCGCTTCGATATTTTCGCCAGTGACGATGGCAAGCGCTTTGCCGCGCGTTCCGTTTTCGAGTGTGTAAAGCGCGAAGATTGAACCAGCAAAAATCGCGAGCGAAATAATCAGCAGTCCGACGAGTCCGCCACTGCGTTGCCGCGCAAACACCAGCCGCGCCGCGACAAAGATCGACATCCAGAATGCGATAGCCGCTGCGATTGAATATTGCGTCAGCGTCGCCGCGGACAATGCTTGTTCCGTCGCGCTTTTTCTTAATTCCAGCGCGCGCGCTTCGTCGCGCGCGATGCGCAGATTAGCTTCCGCTTCGGGATGCCGCGGATCGATCGCCAGCGCTCGTTCATAATTTAAAATCGCCGCGCCGAAATTTCCGCTGCGAAACCACGCATTGCCTAAATCATAAAATACATTGGCGCTCCATTCGCCGGCGCGCACGAGTGCTTCATAATCAGAGATCGCTTCGCGAAAATGGCCGGCTGCATATTCTTGGTTCGCTTTTGCAAACTGCGCGTCGGCCGCGTCGCATGCTGGCAAGGTCAGTCCGCTCGCCATCAAAAATGCTGCGCAATATAATTTAGCCGATTTCATGCGTGCAGGCTTTCGATAAGATCGACAATCTCGCGCTGCGTCTCGCGCGCCACGGTCTCGTTGCCGTTTTGATTTCCGCTGTAACGCAACTCATCGCTTCGCTCGAAAAGCTGCCGCAACCGTTCTCGTGCTGTTTGATCGACATTAAAAACCGTCGCCGCCGTCTCTGCATTGACTGCGCTCGGATTAATGTTTTTCGCCAGGGCCGCCTTTAGTTGCACGGCGCGCGAAGCTTCCGCGAAATATTGATCCGGTGTCCCGCGGCCCTGTCGCAGCTTGCGCTGCAACGCGGTCATTTCGGCCTGCATGGCGGCTCGACGTTGTGCAGCGCTATTGTCGAATCGCGTGGCTCGAATTTTCCAAACCACAAAACCAACTAGTGCGAGCAGCGGAACAATCTGGGGAAGCCAAAGAACCGGCCGCGCGAATAGCGGCGCAAATGTTTGCGAATGCGCCGGTCGTTCTGTCAGCTGATAAAGAATATCGGCCGGCTTCGATGTTACCGCTTTGGCCGTACTTGGCGCAGCAGTTGCGCTCGGCGCGCTCGCAATCGCCGGCGCGGTCGAAGCTCCCCCTTCCACTTTTACCGGAATCGGATCGCTGCGCAGCGTCACGTAATTTTCTTTTAGCGGATCGAAATACGAAAATGCGAGGCGCGGAACGTTCGACTTCTGTTCATTCGGCGTCAGCACCGTCTCAAACGTTTTTGTGCCGCTGATTCCGACGTCGTCGTCCTGTTTGAATTTTGCGGAGGGCGGATATTTGTGCCAGCCGCGTTCATCTTCGATCGAAGGCGCGTTCACGCGGTCGAAGCTGCCGCGTCCGGAAATTTCGGCTGTCACGGTCATCGGATCGCCGACCGCCGCTGTTTTTGGTTTCGCGTCGGCCTTCATCGTGAAGGTTCCGACTGCGCCGGAAAAATTGGGCGGCGCGTTCGGCGGCAACGGTTTTACATCGAGCGTTGCCGGTTCGCTGCGCAAAGTGATTTCTTTGCGGATCGATGGCGCGAACATCGGATCGTTGAAAAAATTGTCGAACGCGTCGTTCATGTCGAAAAGATCGCGTGGCATGCGCGGATTGCGCGCGCCTGCCTGTGAGATGCGCACGATCGGCGTGATCTCGGCCGGCCCTATGTCGATCTTGCCGGCGCGCGCGGCCGCGATCGCCGTCTTGAACGTCAGCACTTGATAAGTGTTTCCGTTGATCGTCTCTGTTCTTGCACCACCTGGATCCGGCATTTTTTGCGTGGTGAAACCCTGACCAGTTATGTTCACGCCCGCGTTCAGTGATTCCACCCGTACTCGCACATTGAAGCCGACGCGGATTTCCACCGGAATCATTTCGCCGACATACGCGCTGGTTTTAGGAAGAATCATTTCGACAAATCCAAACTGCTTTGGATCGACATTCGGGTTCGCGCGATTTGAACGCGGGCTGTTGCTGCCGGCATTACCTGAGCCGGACACGTTCAGCGCCAATTCGGGTGTGCGTACCGATTTTCCGTCAACTTGGACGACTTGCGGCGGGATTTTGAAGCGCCCGGCGCGCATCGGCAAAATCGTGTAATTAAAAATCACGCTCGAACGCACGTCGAAGTTGTGCATCTCGAACGAACGCGTTTCGCCGGTGGAATGAATTTCGAGGCCGTCGACATTGATTTCCTGCGGCGGAGTGGCGCTTCTCGTTCCGCTGACTTTGATTTGCAATTCCACCATTTGGCCGACGGCCGCTTCTGAACTTGTCAAAACGGCGGTTACGTTTGGCGCATCGGCGCGCAGGCCGTCGCTGAAAAAGAATAAAATCAGCGCGCCGATCGCGAGCGCTTGCCCGGTTTGTTTCATATCAAATCAAACTCACCCAGAAATTTCTTACCAATCGTTATAGACATGGCGCACCGCCTTGCGTTCATCAAGCTGCACCCGCGCTTCTTCATCTTTCATCGATTGCAACAGCCGCTCCGCTTGCTCCGGGCTCATCTGCCCCTCCTTATTGAATTCGGATTCGGTCGCCTGCGCAGTTTTATTCGCGTCCCCTCCGGGCGCGCCCTTTACTTCGCCCGTTGGTTTTTTTTGCGGCCCCGCGCTTGGAGTTGGGGAAGCATTTTCACTTTCTCCCTGGCCATTTCCGGGAGAAGGCGTCGGATTTTCGCTGCCGCGTTCGCTGGGTGTCGGCGATTTTTCAGCGCCAGTGCCCGGTGAAGAAGAAGGCTGACTACTCTCCGATTTTCCATCCGAAGGAGAAGGTGTCGGACTTTCGCCGGAAGCTTCTTGTCGATCTTGGTTCTCGCCTGACTCTTGCGAATTGTTCTTCGTTTGTGATTGGTCCTGGCTCTTTTCCGACTTCTGATTTTCGCCTTTGCCCCATTGATCTTGCTGCTCCTGCTGTGATTGCCCCTGCTTCTGCTGGTCCTTGTCTTGCTGTGAAGACTGCTGCTGTTGTTTTTTCTGATCCTGCGGTTGCGGTTGATCTTTTTGCTTTTGATTGTTCTGCTGATTCGGAGTCGGCGAGGGCGTTGGCGTTGGCTGCTCCGCACGTTTCCTTTTTAGTTCCTCGATTTTTTTCCGAACGAATTCGGCATTCTCTTTCGCTTCTTTATTTTGCGGATCGATCCGGAGGGTTTGGTCGTAATGCTGCAACGCGTTGTTCCAATCGCTCAATTTTTTTTCATCATTTTTCTCCGCATCGCCCTGTTCGTAGAGCGTGTTGCCGAGATTGTAGTGACTCTTGCTCTGGAGCGCAGTGTCCGGCGAAAGCAGTGCCTGGCTGAACGACTGCATCGCTTTGCCGTAATCCTTCATCTTATAGGCGGCCGCGCCTGAATCGAATTCGATTTTGTCCGCCGCGCGCGTGCCGGGATGTTCCTGCAATGTTTTTTGAAATTGATCGTACGCGTCTTTGAATTTTTCATCGCGATAAGCATCGAGCCCCGGCGTCGATGCGCGCGCCGCGCTCATCGTCAGCAAAATCAAGGCAGCCGCCGCGAACGCGCGTGGCGGCGCGGCCGTCTCCATCATTCGCTCGCGTGCGCGAATTCTTTTGCGCTCGCGGAAGAAGATTGAGCAGACCAGCGCTATCAGCGCTGCGCTCAGCGGCCAGTGATACCGCTCGATCGGCCGACGCGATGTGCGCGCATCAATTTCGCCGGCCTGCATTTTCGACAAACCTTGCGCGAGAAGCTGCTTCATCGTGCTCGGCCCATTTTCGAGATGCAGATAAATACCGCCTGTTGCCTGCGCGATTTCACGCAGCCGGTTTTCATCGAGTTTCGATTTCACGACCTGTCCCTTGCTATCTTTGATGAACGCCGTCCCGCCGTCTTCGCCCGTAATGGGAATGAGCGACCCTTGCGCGGTGCCCACGCCGATCGTGAAAATTCGCACGCCCGCGTCCGCCGCGGCCTTCGCCGTTTTCACTGCGTCGCCGCTCAATTCTTCGCCATCGGTAAAAATAATCAGCGCGCGATTGCCGATCGCGGATTTTCCAAACGTCTGCGCCGCCAGATTGATCGCTTCGGAAATGTTTGTGCCGCCTTCGGGAATGGTTTTCGTATCTAAATCGTTGACCGCATCGACCGCGGCATCGTAATCGATCGTCAATGGTGCCTGTAAAAATGCGCGGCCCGCGAAAGCGATCAGGCCCACGCGGTCGCCTTGCAGCTCGTTGACCAAATCCTGCGCGGCGAGTTTGACACGTTGCAAGCGATCCGGCGCGACATCCGTCGACAACATGCTGCGCGAGGTGTCGATCGCGAAAATTAAATCCAGCCCTTTTCGTTTTACTTCGTCGTAAACGTAACCCCATCGCGGCTTAGCCAGCGCTATAATCGCGAGCGACAGCGCGAGCAGCAGCAGCAAAAATTTTAGCGCCCGGCGAAAACGATTCACCGTGCCGGCGAGCGCTGGAAGCAAGCGCGGCGAAACAAACTCGCGCAGACGCCGCTTGCGCCGCTGTTCCGCGCGCAAAAAAAGAAACGCCAGCAACGGAACCACCAACAGTCCCCAAAACCATTCCGGAGCGCCGAAGTTCATAATGTGGGAGCGGCCTCAGTGCCGCGACAAAAACGTCGCTTGTTTTCAAACTGTCGGTACACTGAGGTCCCTCCCACATTTAAGATCGACATATTGTTCACGGCAGCTTTTGCCAGATGGTTTGCGACAGCAGAATTTGCGCGATCAGCAACCCGCATCCGGCCATGATGCAGGCCGGAAAAAGATCGCGATATTGCTGATACTTTTTCACCGCGACCGTCGATTTTTCCATCTTGTCGATGTCGCCATAAATTTCCTCCAGCGATTTCGTATCGGTCGCGCGATAAAATTTTCCATCCGCGATCTGCGCCACTTCCTTCAGCCCCGCTTCGTTGAAGTGCACATGCGCGCGTTGATAAAGAATGTTGCCCATCACATCGGTGAGCGGCCGGCCGGTTTGATCGGTTACCGCCACCGGCGCGATGCCGTTGATGCCCGCACCGATCGCGTAAAACCGGATTTTCATTGCTTTCACAGCTTCAGCCGCTGTGTTCGGCGGAATTTTGCCGGAGTTATTTTCGCCATCAGTCAAAAGCACGATCGCGCGGCTCTTGGCATGTTTATCATTCAATCGATTCGCCGCCGCCGCCATCGCAGACCCGATTGCGGTTCCATCTTCCACCAGGCCGATGCGAACGCGCTCCAGATTTTGCAGCAACCAATCGTGATCGAGCGTCATCGGGCTGACCACATACGGCCGTCCCGCAAACGCGATGATGCCGATGCGATCATTCGGGCGGCCTTCGATAAATTTACGCGTGACTTCGCGAATTGCATCGACGCGTGTCGCCTCTTCGCCGCCGACCGAAAAATCTTTCGTCAACATCGAGCCGGATACGTCCAGCACGAGCATGATGTCGATCCCGCTCGCTTCGATTTGAGTGAGGCTTTTGCCGAGCTGCGGCCGCGCGAGCGCGATGACAAAAACGGCGAGCGGCAGGAAAAGCAGTGCGCGTAAAAATTTTCCCGCACGCGAAACTGACGTTTGGCCCAGCGCGCGCAACACTGACGTCGAAGAAAAAACCAATGCCGCAGACGGGCCGCGTCGTCCGCGCAGATACGCGATCACTGGAATCGCGAGCAGCAATAACAGGAGCGACGGCCGTCCGAAAGTCAGCGCTTCGTTCACCGGCAACCAATCACGCAGTTGCAAATTTTCCTCCTTCCACAAAGCGCGTCGCTTCATCGAGAAGCAGCCGGCTATCCTTGGTTGTCGCTTCGTACCGCGCGAACTTGATCAAATCGCAACGGTTCAGAAAATCATCGAGCAATGATTTGTCGTCGTCAGAAAACTGAGATGATTTCGCAAGCGCAGCCAAAAATTCGACCGATGTCTGGCGCGTGAGCGGAAGTTGAAATTGCTCGGTCACGTAGCGGCGCAAGATGTCCGAGACGCGAATGCTGAACGTGTACGGATCCAGTTTGTCGATCTCGAGCGCGGCTTCGGCCAGCATTTGCAGCGCGCGACCGCGCGGCGTTTGCACGGCCACCGGCATTTTTCGCCGATTCCGAATGAGCCAGATGATGAGGCCGACGAATGCAAGCGCGAGAAAAGCGCCCACAAAAATCACCCACGGCGGAATCAGCGAATAATCAACCGGCGGCGCAATGTCGTGCAGCTCTTCGGCCAGAAAGATCGGCATAGACAAGATCGACATATCCCGGTCATCGGATGGCGAGCCGCCGCTCTCGCTGTTTGAAGAAAGAGCGCAGCGCCGGCAGATAATCTTCCCCCGTGCGCAACGAAATAGCGTCCACGTTATTCCGGCGCAAAGTTCGCGTCAGCTCATCTCGTTTTTCTTGCGCAAGGTTTGTAAAGGCTGTGCGCGTACCGCGCTCCGCTGTGTTGATTTCGATTTGCTCGCCGGTTTCCGCGTCTTCCAGCGTGATGATCCCAATATTCGGCAAGACTTTTTCGCGCTCATCTTCCACATGAATCGCGATGAAATCGTGATGCCGGCCGCTGACGGCGAGGGCTTTCGAAAAGTCGCTGGCCAAAAAATCGGAAACAAAAAAGACGACAGCACGTCGCGTCACGATCTTGTTCAAATAATCGAGCGCCAGCGCCGGC
This sequence comes from Verrucomicrobiota bacterium, assembly GCA_041167045.1. Classification (GTDB taxonomy): domain Bacteria; phylum Verrucomicrobiota; class Verrucomicrobiia; order Chthoniobacterales; family UBA10450; genus CATPCN01. Next base: position 17,603 of record JBEEGW010000002.1, on the reverse strand, counting down.
TCGGTGCCGCGGCCTTCCGGTTGAAAATAAAGGATCTCGCGAATCAATCGCAGCGTGTGGGAACGGCCTTTTTTCGGCGGAATAAAAAGTTCGACGCGATCGGTAAATAAAATGAGACCGACCTTGTCGTTGTTCCGGATGGCGCTGAATGCTAGCAAGCACGCGACCTCAGCAGCGAGCTCGCGTTTCGATTGCGATGCGCTGCCGAAATTTCCCGAAGCGCTAACATCGACAACTAGCACCACCGTCAATTCTCGTTCTTCCGTGAATTTTTTTACGTACGCCGTCCCCAATCGCGCGGTCACATTCCAATCGATCGCTCGAATTTCGTCGCCTGGCTGGTATTCGCGCACTTCGTCGAAGTTCATGCCGCGCCCTTTGAAGACGCTGTGATAATCGCCGGCAAACGCCGTCTCGACCAAGCCGCGCGTCTTAATTTCGAGTGCGCGGATTTTCTTTAGAATTTCGGCGGGAGTTCGCCCGTCATCCCGAGCGGAGCGTAGCGGAGTCGAGGGATCCCGTTGTGAACTTGGACGCTTCATTTGCTCCTGAATGAGTACATTTCGTTCATCAAGTCCCGCCATTCAGGATTCGATCGCGCGATTAACTCTTCTTTTTTCTTTCGACTCCAATCCTTGAGTTGCTTCTCACGCGCGATAGCGCTCTCCGGATCAGAAAAAGCTTCGAAGTAGATCAACTTGGTTGCGTTGTATCGGTCGGCGAAGCGGCTGCCGCGACTGAGGGAATGTTCGTTAAGGCGACGTTCCAAGTCATTGGTGATGCCGATGTAGAGCACGGTGTGTCGATCGGAATTAGTCGCGATATACACGAAATAGTTTTGGGGTTTCATCGCTGACTTCTAGTTGCACGACGGGATCCCTCGACTTCGCTCGGGATGACCAAATTCACGGCACCGGCAATCCGTTGAAGATGCGTTCGATGATTATTTCGCTCGTGATTGCTTCGGCCTCGGCTTCGTAGCTGACAATGATGCGATGCCGCAGCACGTCGGCGCCGATGCTTTTTACATCTTGCGGAGTGACATAACCGCGCCCGCTCAGAAATGCGTGAGCGCGCGCGGCCAGCGCGAGATAAATGGTAGCGCGCGGCGAAGCGCCGTAACGGACGAGACCTTCCAGCGCGAGATTGTACGTGGCGGGCTCGCGTGTCGCCCAGACAACATCGACAATGTAATCTTTCACGCGATCGTCGATGTAGATGCTGTTCACGACCGCGCGCGCGGCGATGATTTGCTTCGGATCGACCACGGGAGTGACGCTCAAGTCCGGCGCCGACGTCGCCATCAGATCGAGAATCTGGCGCTCTTCGGATTTTTGCGGGTAACCGATATTGAGCTTTAACATGAAACGATCGAGCTGTGCTTCGGGCAGCTGATATGTGCCTTCCTGTTCGAGCGGATTTTGCGTGGCGAGAACGAGGAATGGGTCGGAAAGCGGGTAAGTTTTCTCGCCGATCGTGACCTGACGTTCCTGCATCGCTTCGAGCAGCGCGCTCTGCACCTTGGCCGGCGCACGATTTATTTCATCGGCCAGGATCAAATTCGAAAAAAGCGGGCCAAGCTTGGTCGTGAATTCGCCGGTGCGCGGATTATAAATGAGCGTGCCGATTAGGTCCGCAGGCAAAAGATCGGGCGTAAATTGCAAACGTTGGAAGCCCGTTTGTATGCACGCCGCCATCGTTTTGACGGTGAGCGTCTTGGCCAGGCCTGGCACGCCTTCGAGAAGGAGATGACCGTTGGCGAGCAGGCCGAGCAGGAGACGATCGACCAAATATTTTTGGCCGATGACGACACGGCCGATCTGCTCGCGCAGGGGCGGAATCCATTGCCCCAATTCCTGCACTTGCTGCGTGATTTCCTGCGTCGATTTCATACGGAATGTTGAGACAGAATCACGCGCAGAATGTTCGATCAAACGTCATCGCTCGGAATGACGTTCGCTGCGGGCGCGGCAACTAATTAAAAGCGGCAGGCCCGGATACGGTTGCGCCGCGCGAATTCGAGCTTCCAGATAACGCTGGTACGTCTCGCTCAGAAGTTTTGGTTGGTTAACGAACAGGACGAATTTCGGCGGCGAAAGTTTATGTCGATCTTCCGCGCCGCTGGTTTGCGTGGCGTAAAATAATTTCAACCGCTTGGTGCCGATCATCGGCGGGGGATTTGTATCGAAAGCATCGCGCAACAAGCGATTGAGAACGCCGGTGCCAAGTCGCGCGCGAGATGCGCGCTGAATTTTTGCGACCAAATCGAAGAAGCGCTCCACATTTTCACCCGTTAACGCAGAAGCGACCAGGATTGGCGCGTAATCGAGAAAAAAAAGTTGGCCGCGCGCAAGATCGACATGTTCCTTCATCGCCTGAGTTGCCGCGCGTTTCGGTTTCACGAGGTCCCATTTGTTCAGAATGACAAACGACGGCTTTTCCGATTTCTGAATCAGGCCGGCGACTTTTTTGTCCTGCGCGGTCACGCCCGCGGTCATGTCCACGATGAGCGCGCACAAATCCGCGCGTCGGATCGTGCGCTCAGCGCGCATTACGCTGAAAACTTCGACGGAGGTCGAATGTTTTCCGCGCGGCCGCATTCCGGCGGTGTCGATCAAAAGAAACTGCTCGTTCTCGCGTTGGTAGACGATGTCCACGGCGTCGCGCGTGGTGCCGGGAAGCTCGCTCACGATGGTGCGCCGATCTTTTACGATCGAGTTGATGAGCGAAGATTTTCCTGAGTTCGGCCGTCCAACGATGGCGAGGGAGAGGGCATTTTGGATTTTGGATTTTGGATTTTCGATTTCAGAGGAAACGGCGGGCAGAAGATCGACAATCTTTTCGAGCAGACCGGAAATTCCGCGGCCATGCGCCGCGCTGATGGAAACAACTTCGCGGAAACCAAGTCGCGCAAAATCGGAATCGAGATTCTCATGTTTCGGATCGTCGATCTTGTTGACGACGAGCACGACTGGGATACGCGATCGGCGCAGCATGCGCGCGAGATCTTGATCGATCGGCGCGAGCCCTTGTTGCGCGTCGACGACAAAAAGAATGACGTGGCTCTCGCGCATGGCTGCGGCGGCTGCATCGCGGACTTGCGTGATTAATTCCGATTCGCCGGCGCCGCCGATTCCGCCCGTGTCCCAAATTGAAAACGACCGCGACCCGCGCGTGCACGGCGCAACCAGCCGGTCGCGCGTGATGCCGGGTTGATCATGAACGATGGCAATGTTTCGCCCGGCTAGTCGATTGAACAGCGCGGATTTTCCCACGTTCGGCCGGCCAACGATTGCGACATTCAGCGCGCTTTCCGCATTCATAATGATGGCAACGCGTCGCGCGCTTCAATCGATTCGGGCATTCGCGTGGCCTTCGGCGCCGAGCTGCCTGATGCCGTCGAGCACATAGATAATGCCGGAAACAAAGGTGAAAAGGCCGGCCGCGTAAACGACCCAATGCAGCGGGAGAAAACGCAATTGCAACATCACCCACGCGATCGCCGCCATCTGCAAAACGGTCGCCACTTTTCCAGTCCAGCTCGGTCTAACGTGGACTTTTCCATTGAGCAAATGCAGCACGGCGCTTCCCACGAGAATGACGGCGTCGCGCGCGATCACCAGCACGGGAAACCAGGCCGGAAATTTTCCGTACTCCGGATCGCTCTGGCTCCAATTGCTGATGCTGAGCGTGATGATGCCGCTGAGCAGCAATCCTTTGTCCGCGATCGGATCGAGAATTACGCCGAGCGCGCTGCGCTGATTATAATGACGCGCGACGTAGCCATCGAGACCGTCACTCACGGCTGCGAGCAGAAAAATCGCGACCGCGACAAAGCGCTGCCACTCGAGGGGCGCGCCGCGTTGAATGCTCTCGCCATAATAAATCGCCATCGTGACGAACACCGGGATCATCAAGATGCGAACAACGGTAATTTTATTGGCGGTGGTCATGCGCGCGCCTCCAAATGATTGTAGGGCGTTTCGGCGAAACGCCAATCTTCATAAGATCGACATCTCGCCGAGGCGCCCTACAAATCTGTTTTAATCAGGCGAGCGTTTTAGGTTTCTAACGTGACCGGGACCGCTTCTTTGCGCACGGCGTGGCGGCCTTCCGCAAATTCTTCAATCATCTTTTTGTTGAACGCCGGAATGTCATCAGGCTTTCGACTGGTGACGAGCCCGTTGTCCACCACGACTTCTTCGTCCACCCATTTCGCGCCGGCGTTGCGCACGTCGGTTTTGATCGCCGGCCACGAAGTAACCGTGCGACCTTTCAGAACGCCCGCGTCGATCAAAACCCATGGGCCGTGGCAAATCGCTGCGACCGGCTTTCCTTTGTCGAAAAAATGTCGCGTGAACTCGAGCGCTTCGTCGGTCGAGCGCAGTGTGTCCGGATTCATCAAACCGCCCGGAATCAGAAGCGCGTCGAAATCATCCGGCTTCGCATCGGCGAGCGTAAGATCGACATCAAACTTTTCGCCTTTATCGGCATGATGCATCCCTTGAATCTTGCCCGACTTCACGGAAACAATTTTCGTTTCCGCGCCCGCGCCATCGAGCGCCTCGCGCGGCTTGGTCATCTCGACTTGTTCAAAACCGTCCGCCACGAGAATCGCGACTTTCTTGCCATTCAATTTTTCAGCCATAAACAAATCCTTCTTATTTATCTACGCGGGCGCGGCGCAATTCGGATGTAGGCCGCTGGAAGAGCTTAAAATTTCACAGTAAATGCGCCGCTAAATATTTCTTCGTCTGCAAACTTCGGCGTGTCTTCGCCCGTGCTGTAGTTCAAACTGAAGCCGACATGCTCGTTGAACATAAAATTTGCGCCGGCTTTTAGATAGCTATGCCATGTCGCCACCTCGGAGAGAAAGATCAAGTTCTCATCCGCAAACAAGCTTACTTCGTTACACTTCAACCATTGCGCGAGAAAATTAAGTTTTAGTTTCGCAGTCGCTCGCCCGGTAAACCACAGAACATCGTCCGCACCGTCGGCCGCCCCCATTCGCGCGGAGGTAACCGTTCCGGCATCGATGCCAAAAAATGGCCGCCAGCGAAATTGAACCGGCGACAAATCCTTTCCGGCTTTGCCCGGTTTAAACATTCCGATCGCGAGGGCGGGAACTGTCGGCGTGAGATTAAACTCTCCGCTCACGCGGTTGTAATCGAATTCGCGACTGCCCTCATCTTTGATCGACATGTTCCAGAGAACGCTCACTACTTTATCCAGGTCGATGGCGGTCGGATTCCAAGTGTATCGCCCTTTCAGTGTGCCGCGATAGCGCCACGCGTCGGTGTCCAAATTATTTGCGCTGGTCAGTTTGGCTTGCACGGATGCTTCCGCGTTGAGGTCCCAGGCATCTTGTCGCCAGCCGATCTTGTCTGCGATCGAGTCCGGCGTTATCCACGATAGGAAAAAGTTCGCTGTGTAAACGGTTTCAGCGTCAGCGTGGATGTCGCGGCTAAATGCAAACTGCGCGGGATTATCATCATTCGGAGCGAGCTGGAGCCTGAATCCATTTACGACCAGCCGATCGAACACTGTCTCACGAGCTGGCGTTGCTGATTTTATTTCGGCGGCAGGCGGAGACGATTGCGGTTTGCCGAGGCTCGCGTCCAATTTTGCCAGGGCGGCCTGCAAATTCTTGACCGCTTCCCAATCCTCTGCGTCGACCGCCTTATGAATCTGGGCTTTGAGAGCGGCCCGCGTAGCAGTGGCCGGTTCGGCTCGCACACTGAGCGGCGCGCAAACAACCACGAACCCAGCACAAAGCACGACCTGAAAGATTGCGCGCGCCGCTGACGCTAAAGATTGCATTTGTCTTTCAAGTCTTTCCAAATGGTGTCGATGATGTCTTGCACGGTCTTGAGCGATCGATAACTTCCGCTGCCAAGGCGCGTCTCGCATCCACCGTCGCGCGTAGCTTGACGCATCATACCTGGGAAAAGCGCGGCCGCAGCGTCGCCATCAAGCCCCAGATCATCATCAACTGTTGTTTTCGGCGTAATCAGCTGATGCGGGAAGCGAAGCTGAATCGCACCGATCACGACCGCTGCGACTTTTTCCGCAGTGTTAAGTCGGCATCGCGATTGCGATTGATTGTCCGTTTGTGATTTGTCCATGCGGGACTTCCTTGACCGGTTCTACGCCTTCTTGCCCGAGCCGTTCAAGAACTTACTCAGAGAGCTCGATGTTTGAGGATTCGCTTTGGTGTCTTGAAAGAAGATGGTTAGAATTCCCGGCGTAACCGCCGATGTGGCGAAATGGCAGACGCAACGGACTTAAAATCCGTTGGGCTTTTAAAGGCCCGTGCCGGTTCGAGTCCGGCCATCGGCAGGGCGAAAAATGTGCACACCAAAGATCGACAATCATCGCCGCTAAATTTGCGCGAAGCGGATCTCGAAGAAACCTTTGCGCGCTCCAGCGGGCCCGGCGGTCAAAATGTAAACAAGGTCGCGACCGCCGTGACGCTGCGCCATCGCCCTACCGGGATCAGCGTGACCGTGCAGGACTCGCGCTCACAGGCGACGAACCGCAAACTGGCGCGCTCAAGATTGCAGCGCGCGGTCGAGCGATACGAAAAAGAAAAACGCGCCGCCGAAATTTCGCACCGCGAAAAAGAACGGCGTCGCAAATCGCCAAGGCCGCGCGCACTCAAAAAACGCATCCTCGAATCGAAACGCAAGCGCAGCGATCTGAAGAAGCAACGCGCCAAGATCGACAATTCGTAAGATCGACATAAAAAAGTCGCCGGCTAATACATCTGCCGAAGTTACTTGCCACGAATCGGTTCTTGGAAACAATTCACAATATGAAAAAACTGATCACTCTTATCCCTGTGCTATGCGCGGCTGCGGTCCTGACTTCGTGCACCACTGTCGTCAAAGAACCGGAACCGGCGACGACGAGCACGACCACCACGCGTGAAACAACCGTCGCGCATCCAGCGACCACTCAGCAGACGACTACGACTCATTCGACCGGCTACTAAGATCGACAGTAATTCGATTTAGAAAGGGGCACGCACGACGCGTGTCCCTTTTTATTTTTCCGGCGCCGGAGCGGATTCCGCTTCGACTTCGACTTCGGCCGTTTCCTGGCTGACCACCGGAGCAATGGCCTGCAATTTTTCCGCGCCGCGGAGATCCATTAATTTCACGCCCATCGTGTTTCGACCGACGATGCGGATTTCTTTCACACGCGTTCGCACCATCTGACCCTTCGTCGTGATGAGCATCAGCTCATCTTTGTCGGTCACGGTGAGCGCGCCGACAACTTTGCCGGTCTTCTCGCCAGTCTTCATCGTGATGATGCCTTTGCCGCCACGTTTCTGTTTGCGGTAATCGTCGAACGGCGTGCGTTTGCCGATTCCGTTTTCGCCCGCGACCAGTAGCATCGAGTCAGGATCGACAAGCGCGATCGCAACGACGAGGTCCTTTTTGTCGGGGCGAATTCCCCAAACGCCGACCGTGTTGCGACCCTGGTCGCGCAATTGTTCTTCGTGAAAGCGCAGGCTCATTCCTTCCTTGGTGATGAGCACGATCTCGTTGTTGCCGCTCGTCAGCTTTGCGTCGATCAAGCGATCACCTTCTTCAATTTGGATCGCGATAATGCCGCCTTTGCGCACGTTGCGGTAATCGGAAAGGTTCGATTTTTTTACGATGCCGGACTGCGTCGCGAAAACGATATGGAGATTTTCGTCCCACGTTTGATCGACAGCCGCTGGTCCGGTGCCGGATTTCTTTGATTGCACGCGAATGGTCGCCGCGATTTTTTCCTCGGGGCGAAGATCGAGGAGATTCGCGATTGACCGGCCTTTGGCGGCGCGGCCCATTTCAGGAATCTCATAAACTTTTTCGACATACGCGCGGCCGGATTCGGTGAAGAACATCAGGTAATCGTGCGTCGTCGCGGTGAAGAGATGCTGCACGAAATCGCCCTCGTCCTCTTCCGTCGCGCCTTCGCGAGTCGACATGCCGATGACACCTTTGCCGCCGCGGCGTTGCGCGCGGAATGCGCTCACCGCCGTGCGTTTGATGAAGCCGCCATGGGTGATGCTGATGATGCAGCCTTCGTTTGCGATGAGATCCTCCATGTTGATCTCGCCTTCATCGGGCACGAGCTGCGTCAAACGCGGCGTCGCATATTTCTGTTGAATCTCGCGCAGCTCTTTTTTGATGATGGTGAAGACGCGCTGTTCTTTCGCGAGAATGTCGCGCAAATCTTTGATCGTCTGGATGAGATCCTTGTATTCCGCGACGATTTTTTCGCGCTCCATTCCGGTGAGCTGATAAAGGCGAAGATCGAGAATCTGATTGGCCTGATGTTCGCTGAACGCGTAACGGCCTTCGGCGAGACGCGCTTCATTGCGAATCAAAATGCCGATTTGCTCGACTTGTTTTCGCGTGAACTCGAACGCGAGCAATTTAATACGCGCTTCATCGCGATTGGCCGATCCGCGAATGATGCGAATGAATTCGTCGAGATTCGCCAGCGCGATCAGAAAACCTTCGAGGCTTTCGGCGCGCTCTTCCGCTTTGCGCAATTCGAAACGCGTGCGGCGCAGGATGACTTCGCGCCGATGATCGATGTAAGCCTGGTTCGCGACTTTGAGCGGCAGCAATTTCGGACGCCCATGATCGATCGCGAGCATATTGACCGCGAAAGAGCTTTCCATCGCGGTGTGCTTGTAAAGATTGTTGATGACGATCTTGGGATTCCCGTCGCGCTTCAGCTCGATCACCACGCGCGTGTTTTCGTCCGATTCATCGCGGATCGCGCTGATATCGGTCAGCACTTTTTCGTTCACCAGCTCCGCAATTCGCTCGACGAGCGTGGCTCGGTTCACGTTGTAAGGAATTTCGGTGATGACGATCTGCTCGCGGTTTCCTTTCAATTCTTCGACACCGGCTTTGCCGCGCACTTTCATGCTGCCCCGGCCGGTCTCGAGATATTGCTTAACGCCGCTCACGCCGCAGATCGCGCAACCCGTCGGAAAATCGGGCCCCTGCACATATTTCATCAAACCTTCGAGTGTGATGTCCGCGTCGTCGATCTGCGCGCAAATCCCATCGATGATCTCGCCAAGATTGTGCGGCGGCATGTTCGTCGCCATGCCGACAGCTATACCGGTGCCTCCATTAACAAGAAGATTTGGAAAAGCGGCCGGGAAAACTGTCGGCTCGGTGCGCGTCTCATCATAGTTCGGGACAAAATCGACAGTGTCCTTCTCCATGTCGGTCATGAGCGCGGCGCCGAGATGCGTCATGCGCGCCTCGGTATAACGCATGGCCGCCGGCGGATCGCCTTCGACCGAACCAAAATTGCCCTGGCCGTTAATGAGCGTCTCACGCATCGCCCATGGCTGGGCCATGTGCACAAGCGTCGGATAAATTACCGCTTCGCCGTGCGGGTGATAGTTACCGCTCGTATCGCCGCAAATTTTCGCGCACTTACGATGCTGCCGGTTCGGGAAAAGCGAGAGATCGTGCATCGCATAAAGAATGCGGCGCTGCGACGGCTTCAGCCCGTCGCGCGCATCGGGCAGCGCGCGCGAGATGATGACCGACATCGAGTAATCGAGAAACGATCTCGATACTTCTTCGGCGACGTTAATGAGATCTACTTTTTCGTTTTCGTTATACATCAGCGGGGGATTGTCGATCTAACGGGATGTCGATCTTAGACGTCGAGGTTTCGCACGTTGAGCGCGTTGTCTTCGATGAATTGGCGGCGCGGCTCGACCACGTCGCCCATCAAAATGGTGAACATCTTGTCGGCATCGACGGCGTTATCGTCATTCAGATCGACCTTCAGCAGCTTGCGTTTTTGCGGATCCATTGTGGTGCTGAACAATTCCTTGGCGTTCATTTCGCCGAGACCTTTGAAGCGCTTGATCTGCACGCCGCGCCGGCCGATCTCCAGAATCTTTTGCAGGATTTCCGGAATCGAAAAGAGCGGATGCGTAATCGCTTTGTCGCCTTCGCCTTCGATCAATTCGAAGATCGGGCGGTCGCTCGCCGCGTAGTGATTCACTTTTAATCCTTTGCGCGCGAGCTCGGCGATCAGTTTTTGAATCGCGGTGGTTTCATGCAACTCGACGAGTTTGGCGCGGCGTCGCACTCCACCGTTCGTCTTCGCGGGCACATTGTTCGCGCCGAGCGGCAGGAGTTCCTGCTGAACCTCAACGTCGAATAAATTTAGATCGAGATTCTCCTCGTGAAATTTGCGCACTTTCTTTTCGTCGTGAAAATAGCGAACCGTTTCATCGTTGCCCTCGCGGACCTTGACGAGATAAGTGGGAAGCTTTCCGCTTTTCGGCTCGCGTTCCGCCAGGAAACTTTCGAAATCGCCGCCGTGTCGGCGCACTGCCTCGCTCAGCTTTGCTAGTCTTTGCAGCGATTCGAGGATGTCTTTCAATTGCGCCGCGCTGATCTCCTTGTCGTCCGCCAAATTTTTCAGCCGAACGTCTTCCGCGCCTAACGAGATCAAAATCTTGTTCAGCTGCGCGTCGTCTTCGACATATTCCTCGCGCTTTTTGCGTTTGATTTGATAAAGCGGCGGCTGCGCAATGTAGATTTTTCCGGCGCGCACCAGCTCGGTCATTTGGCGATAGAAAAACGTGAGCAGCAATGTCCGAATGTGCGAGCCGTCCACGTCCGCATCGGTCATGATGATGATGCGACCGTAACGTAACTTCGACATGTCGAAGCGGCCTTCTTCCTGTTTGCCGTTGCTGTCGTCGCGCGGTTTGCCGATGCCGGTGCCGATGGCGGTGATCATCGCCTGAATTTCGTTGTTCTTGAGAAATTGATCTTCGCGCGCTTTCTCCACGTTGATGAGCTTGCCGCGAATCGGAAGGATCGCTTGATAGCGGCGATCGCGTCCCTGCTTGGCGGAGCCGCCGGCCGAATCGCCCTCCACAATATAAAGCTCGGTCAATTCCGGATCGCGCTCCGAACAGTCCGCCAGTTTGCCGGGCAGGCCGCCGCCGGTGAGCGCGCCTTTGCGAATGGTCTCACGCGCTTTGCGAGCGGCTTCACGCGCCCGCGCCGCCGTCAGCACCTTGTCGAAAACGCGTCGCGCAATCGGCGGGTTCTGATCGAAAAAGGTCATCAGCCCGTCGTACACGACCGAATTGACGATGCCGTCGATCTCGGTGTTGACCAGCTTCACCTTCGTCTGCGATTCGAAACGTGGGTTCGGCAGCTTGATGCTCAGCACGCAAATCAAACCTTCGCGCACGTCGTCGCCGGAAATGGACGGGTCCTTTTCCTTCATGAGAGAATTGGATTTCGCGTATTGATTGACGGCTTTTGTCAGTGCGGTGCGAAATCCGGTCAGGTGCGTGCCGCCGTCCGGGTTCGGAATCGAATTCGCGAACGGCAAAATCTGGTCGTTGTAGCTGTCATTATATTGCATGACAACATCGACAAAAACTTCGTCGCGCTGCCGCGAAAGGACGATCGGCTTGGGATGAATGACCTGTTTGTTCTCGCCGAGTTGCCGCACGAATTCTTCGATGCCGTGTTTGTAAAAAAATGTTTCCTGCTTCGGCGGTTCGGCGCGTTCGTCCGTGAGAGTGATTTCGAGACCGGGATTTAAGAAAGCGAGCTCGCGCAGACGCGAGGCGAGCCGCTCAAACTTAAACTCAGTTGTTATCGTGAAAATTTCCGGGTCGGGCAGGAACGTGATGAGCGTGCCGCTGCTCTTTTTGTTTTTGACTTCACCGATCGTGGAAAGTTTCTCGGTCGTTTTTCCTTTGGCGAAAGCCATGTGATAGACTTTGCCTTCGCGCGTGACTTCCACTTTGAACCACTCGGAAAGGGCGTTGGTGCACTTCGCGCCGACACCGTGCAAACCGCCCGAATATTTATATGCACCCTGCCCGAACTTTCCGCCGGCGTGCAAATTGGTGAGAACGAGCTCGACCGCCGGCATTTTCCATTTCGGATGAACGTCAACGGGAATGCCGCGCCCATTATCGCGAATGGAAACAGAGCCATCCACGTGAACCGCCACGTCGATCTTGTCACAAAATCCGGCCAGATGTTCGTCGATGGAATTGTCGAGAACTTCGAAGACCAAGTGATGCAATCCGCGTTCGTCCGGATCGCCGATATACATTCCGGGCCGCTTGCGCACTGCCTCGAGTCCCTCGAGTTTGTCGATCTGCGCGGCGTCGTATTTTTGGCTTTGGAGGATGCCGGTGTTCTTTTCAGGAGGCGATTTTTGCGCCGGCTTTTCTTCTTGGAGTTGGGGCATAGAAGAGGCGTCGAACCACCTCAGAAAAAAGATAGCGTGAAAGTGCTCCGCAACAACAAATTTCTCGTGGTTTTGAGAACTTATTTTACGCTAGGGATTGGGACGTCAACAGGCCGCGAGCCCACTATTTGGTGGTTTTGGCCTTGCCCAGCGTCGGACACCGAAAATGCCTTCGGGGAGCGCTTGACCGATCAGCGCGCGAACTGAAAACTACTCGCTCAGACAATGCAATTTCGGACCCTTTTTGAAGCACGCTGGATCATTCTTATCCTCACGCTTTTTGCTGTCGCGGCCTGGCCGCTCAGTCCTTGGGTTTCGCTCTTCTTTGTTCTCTTCATCGTTTACACGTTCGCCTTTTTTCGCGACCCAGATCGGGACGTGCCGTTGGATGAAAACGCAATCGTGGCCGCGGCCGATGGCGTCGTCGCGGACATTGTCGATCTTGACGAGCCGGAAGTTTTGAAAGCGAAAACGCGGCGTGTCGGCATCTTCCTTTCCGTTTTCGATGTGCATACAAATCGTGCGCCGATTGCCGGCCGCGTTAGCTTTCGCCAACATCGACATGGACTTTGTCTCGATGCGCGCAACCGCGAATGTTCGGAAAAAAATGAATCGATGACGTGGGCGTTCGTCAATCCGCGCGCCACGATTGTCGTGCGTCAATTGACTGGCGCGATCGCGCGCCGAATTGTCGCCTGGTCAGAAGTCGGAGATGAATTGAAAAAAGGCGAGCGCTTTGGCATGATTCGCTTCGGGTCGCGAACGGAAGTATATTTGCCGCTCGACGCCACCGTCCTCGTGAAAGTGGGAGATCACGTCGCCGGTGGATCGACAATAATCGCGCGGCTCCCCAGTCCATGAACCAATCAGGTCCCAAAATTTATCTGCTGCCGAATTTGATGACGGCCGGCAATTTGTTTTGCGGATTCACCGCCACCTTGAAAATTCTGGAGGGCGCGTTGCTGCAGAGCACAAATGCCGACGCAGCCGGCGATCTTTTCCACGCCGCGATCTGGTTCATTCTCGGCGCATGCTTCTTCGATTTGCTCGATGGCCGCCTCGCGCGATTGGGTGGGCACGAAAGCATCTTTGGCCGCGAATTTGATTCGCTTGCCGACATCGTGTCGTTCGGTGTCGCGCCCGCGCTGATGGTTTACCGCATTGTGCTCCAGGAATTTCCGCGCGCCTGCTGGATCATCGCCTTCATTTATCTCGCATGCGGCGCACTGCGCCTGGCGCGTTTTAATTCCGTCGCGGCCAATGGGGATGCCGCTGGCTCAGAGCGCGCGAAGAATTTCACCGGCTTTCCCATCCCCGCCGCTGCGGGACTCATCGCCTCCATCACCCTTTTTTTGCTTTGGCTCGCGGAAGGTGAACATCATCTCGGCAAATGGAAATTCGTTTTGCCGCCGCTGCTTTTATTTCTCTCCTTCATGATGTTCAGTCGCTTCCAATATCCCAGCTTCAAGGCGCTCCATTGGAAAACGAAGAAATCGATTCCGCGATTTCTCATCATCAGCCTCATCCTCATTTTCACGGTGATGAATTACGAATGGATGCCGGCCGTTCTTTTTCTTTCCTATTTGCTCTACGGATTTTTGCGCCCGTGGTTGTCGCACGAATGGCAACGCGAAATTGAAGAAGAGATCGGCGACGAAGAATCGCCTGAGGAGCCGCTCGAGGAACTGCCCTGACAGCTACGGACGATTCAGCTTCGCTAAAATCTCCGGGTCGCGCACGTCCGTCCAATCGCCAACAAGCTCGAGCGCTTGAATTTTTTTTCCGGATTGCGCCATGTCGCGAATCGCGTCGGTTAGTTCAAACTCACCGCGCGGCGACGGTTTTAATTTCGCGGTGAACTGGAAAAGGCTCGGCGGAAACGCGTAGAGACCGGCGTTGTACCAGGGGCTCGTCGGCTCGCCGGGTTTTTGTTTCTCGCGAAGATCGACAAGTTCCATGCGCTCATTCACAAAAACCGCGCCGCCTTTGCTCACGTCCTCGCCGCGCTTCACGCTCACGATCGCGTCAACGCCGTCGGCAAGATCGACAATCGTTTTGTAATTGCGCGGATCGACCAGAATATCGCCGTAAGCCAAGACAAACGGCGAATTGCCCGCAAATTCTCGCGCAAGATCAACAACTTTTCCGGTCCCATCCTGCACGATTTGCGTCGCATAGTTTATGTCGATCTTGTCCCGGGCGCCGTCGCCGAAATGATTGCGCACCACGTCGGCGCGATAGCCGACCACGATGAGGAATTGCGACACGCCGGCGTCGCGCAATCCTTCCACGATGTGCCGCGCGACCGGTTTGCCGCGCACTTCCAGCATCGGTTTGGGAAGATCGACAGTCAGCTCGCGCATACGCGTGCCGCGACCGGCTGCGAGCAAAACCGCTTTCGTGATTGTCTGCAAACGATCGGGACTATTTCGGAGCGTCGGCTTTTGCTGTGATTGAAAGCGCAGGCAGATCGAGCTGCTTGATCGCGGCAGCCACTTTCGGAACGTCGTCCGTTTTAATCTGCGCCCACTTTTTCAACTGCTCATCCAGGCGGCCATTCAACGTCGCGTAGGTTTCGGAGTGCGCCTGAGTCGGCGCATTGTCTGCGCTTTCGATCACATGGCTGAAGCTATCGAAGGTTTCGTTCAACATGTTCGGGAAAGCGAGATTGCCTTCCGATCCTTTCATGTTCACCTGCACGAGCTGTTCTTCGACTGGTGCCATTTTCTTCGTCAGCTCATCGGCCGTATCGAGCGCCGGTTTCACTTTCGCGTCATCGCCGAATTTCTTGTGCAAAGCCTGAATTTGATTTTTCACGTCGCGAATTTCGTTCACGGCCTGGTGCAATCGCGAAATGGAATCGTTCACCTGCACGGCGAGCTGAAATTGCTTTTGCAAATTCGCTTCGCCGCCTTTGACCCGCGGATCGATTACGAGATGAAGCGGCGCGGTCTGAGTTTTTCCGGCAACGGTCAGCTTCACTTGATATTCTCCCGGCAACGCGAGCGGCCCCTTCGGGCCATCACCGGAATAAAACGCGCCCGGAATTTGGATCGGATCGTCGTAGCGCAAATCCCAGGCGAACCGATTCATCCCTTCTTTTGCTGGAATTGTTTTCGCGCGTTCCTGTCGATCCGGCCATTCCGGCGGTTGTTCGTTATCCTTCTTCTCCTTGCTCGAAAGATGCCGAACGACTTTTCCTTGTCCGTCGAGAACATCGAGCGTGACCTCATCTTTCGGTGCGCTCTTAAAATAATAATCGATGATCGCGCCCGGCGGCGGGTTTTCGCCGACTGGCTGACGCTTGTCGAATTCAGTCGGGTAATGCAAACGCAGCGCGGTCTGCGGCTGATAAAGAACCACGTCGCCTTGCGCTGATTGCGCGTTCAACTGGCGCAGCGGCGTGAGATCGTCGAGCACCCAGAAGGAACGCCCGTGCGTCGCCACGACGAGATCGTCATCTTTCACGACGAGATCGTGAACAGGTGAGGGCGGCAGATTTAATTGCAGCGGCTGCCAATGCGCGCCGTCGTCAAATGACATGAAGACGCCCATCTCTGTGCCGGCGTAAAGCAAACCGCGGCGTTTCGGATCTTCGCGCACCGCGTGCACGTTCGCGCCGTCCGGAATGCCGGTCGTCGCTGCGCTCCAGGTTTTTCCGCCGTCGGTCGTCTTGTAAATATAAGGCTTGAAGTCGTCGAGCTTATGTCGATCTATTGCCGCGTAGGCCTTGTTCGCATCGAACGGCGACGCTTCGATAAGATCGACAGTACTCCATTCCGGCATCCCTTTCGGCGAAACATCCGCCCAATGCGCGCCGTCATCGGTCGTGACATGAATGCGGCCGTCGTCCGTGCCCGCCCAGAGCATTCCCTTTTGTAACGGCGACTCAGTCAGCGCAAAAATGGTGTCGTAATATTCGACCGACGTGATGTCGTTCGTTAGCGGACCGCCGCTCGGCTTCTGCTTTTCTTTGTCGTTGCGCGTTAGATCCTGGCTAATCTGCGTCCACGTTTGGCCGCGATCGGCGGATTTAAAAACGCATTCGGCCGCAGTGTAAACGACATCGGGATTATGCGGCGAAAGCATGAGCGGCGAGACCCATTGGAACCGGTGCTTAAGATCGACAGCGCCGTGACCGGAGTTATCGATCGGCACCGGGCTGATGTCCTGATCTTGCTCGGTATTTTTGTCGTAACGAACAGCGTAGCCTTCGCTATTCGAATAAATGATGCGCCAGTCGCGCGGATCGGGCACAACGAAACCGCATTCGCCGTCGCCCGCGATGAACCAATCTTCGCGACCGATCACGCCCGACTCGCTGCGACTCGCGATGCCGACGTTCGAGTTGTCCTGTTGCGCGCCGTAAATGTGATACGGAAACGCATTGTCGACCGCGACGTGATAGAACTGCGCAGTCGGCTGATTGTTTTGCGTGGTCCAAGTTTTCCCGCCATCGATCGAGATGCTGGCACCGCCGTCGTTCGCGTTGCCGATGCGATTCGGATTTTGCGGATCGATCCAGAGACCGTGATGATCGCCGTGGCGCGCCGGAAGAAGATTAAATGTCTTGCCGCCGTCCACCGATTTGAAAGCGCCTGTGTTTAAAATATAAAGCGTGTCGGCCGATTTTGGATCGGCGTAAACTTTACTGAAGTACCACGCGCGCTGACGAAATCGGCCGTCCTCATTCACCCGCGTCCATTTTTGCCCGGCATCGTCCGAGCGGAATAAACCGCCTTCTTTCGCTTCGATGATTGCGTAAACGCGATTCGAATCCGCGCCCGAAACGGCGACTCCGATTCTGCCCAAAATTCCTTCGGGCAGACCGTTGCCTTCCAACCGTTTCCAGGTTACGCCGTTGTCTTCCGATCGATAAAGCCCGCTGCTCGCGCCGCCACTCGAGAAAAACCACGGTTGTCTGCGTGCCTGCCAAAGCGACGCGAACACAATATTCGGGTTATGCGGATCGAAAACGACGTCGATCCCGCCGGTGTTCTCGTCTTTGCTCAAAACTTTTGTCCAGGTTTTCCCGCCGTCCGTTGTACGAAAGATGCCGCGCTCCTGGTTCGGTCCGAATGCATGGCCCAGCGCAGCTACCAGGACGACGTCGGCATTACGCGGATCGACGATCATCGCACCGATCTGCCGCGTATCCTTCAGTCCGACATTCTTCCAGCTCTTTCCGGCGTCGGTCGATTTGTATACTCCGGTCCCATAAGTGGTGTTGCCGCGAATTGCCGCTTCGCCGGTACCGGCATAAACCGCGTTGTGATCGGATTGGGCGACGGCGATCGCGCCGATTGATGAGATATCCTGTTTGTCGAACAACGGAA
>JBEEGW010000001.1:0-151159 GCA_041167045.1 Verrucomicrobiota bacterium | reverse complement strand
CTACCGTATCCGGCGGGGACCGCGCCGATCTGCGCCCGGAAAACATCCAGGACGCCGTCATCCGTCTTGCCGGCAATTCACAGGACGGCATCCAATCCGCCGGCGCATTTCTCGCGCGTCTGGCCGGCCGCAGCGATCAAGACGTCATGACTTACATGACGATCCCGTCCACGATTTCGGGCGGGCCGTCGATCTTTCAAGTACGCATGGGCACAGGCGAAGTCCTCTCGGCTGGCGACGAAGCCGATTTCCTGGTCGCGTTCTATCAACACAGTTACCAGGATCACATCGATTTCCTGAAAGAAGGCGGCGTCCTTCTTTACGATTCCGATAACGTCGAACCGAACCTCGACGACAAACGTTTCGTCTACGTCGGCGTCCCCATCACCGGCCTAACGGTTGAAGCGCTCGGCGGCACGGCCAAGGACAAGGGCAAAAACATTTTCGTGCTCGGATTGATCTCCAAGATTTTCCATCTCGACGTCGAGAAGCTAACCACTCTGATCAAAGAAAAATTCGCCGGCAAGGACGAGAGCATCGTCAACACCGCCATCATGGCGTTCACCGCCGGCTACGCGTACCCGGTCGGCAATGTCCTGACGAAGCAGTATCAATTTGAAACGCTCCCGAAAAAACCGGGCGCGCGCGCGCAGATCACGATGGATGGCAACACCGCGCTCGCTTACGGGCTCATCGCCGCGGGCGTGCGTTACGGCGCCGGTTATCCCATCACGCCCTGGTCGTCGGTCATGGAAATTCTGCGAACGCAGTTGCCAAAATACGGCGGCATTTTTGTGCAGGCTGAGGATGAGCTTGGCGCTGTTTCGCTCGCGCTCGGCTTTTCCTTTTCCGGTTATCTCGCGGTTACCGGCAGCGCCGGGCCGGGCATTTCGCTCAAGACCGAAGCGATCGGTTGGGCGTCGATGGCCGAGATTCCGCTTCTTATTATTAATGTGCAGCGCGGCGGCCCGAGCACCGGTCTGCCGACAAATGTCGAGCAAAGCGATTTGCATCAGGCCATTTATGGCGGACACGGCGACAGTCCGCGCGTCGTGCTCGCGGCATCCACGGTGGAAGATTGTTTCTACATCGCGCTCGAAGCGGGGCGCATCGCGCGCAAATACAGCACGCCCGTTTTTATTTTGAGCGACACCTCGCTGGCCACGCGCATCGAAGCGTTCGATGAACCCGATCTCGCAAAGCTGGTTGTCGATCCAAAACTCGATCTCACGCCGCGCGCAGGCGGCTTCAAGCCGTACGATCTCGAGAAGATCACGCAACACGTCGCGCCCGGCACACGCATGCTCGATGGAAAATATCCTCTCGTCACCGGCCTCGAACACGACGAGCACGGTCATCCGACCGGCAGCCCGAAGTTGCACATGGCCATGACGGCGAAACGCCGCAATAAACTGCGCAAGCTCGCCGAAGAAATTCCCGTGCCGGAAATATACGGCGATGCACAAGGCGACACGCTGCTTGTCGGTTGGGGATCGACATATGGCCCGATCCACGACGCCGTGAAACGCGCGCGCGAGCACGGCGAGAAAATCGGCGCGCTCCATTTGCGCCACATTCATCCTTTGCCGAACGGGCTCGATAAAATCTTCGCGAACTTCAAACGCATCGTCGTCGTCGAGATGAACGACCAGGGCGTCTACGGCTTCGGCCAGCTCGCCACCATTTTGCGCGCGCGCTTTTGCGAACCGAAAATCGAGAGCGTGACCAAGACCGATGGTCTTACGTATCGCGTGAAAGAAATTTTGGAAGGCGTTTTCCAAGGCCGCACCTTTGCCGACAAGAAGATTTCCAAAAACGGTTCCACCGAAGTGAAACCATCAGCGCGCGTCGATCGCGCCGGCGACACGACGCCGACGAAACCCGGCGCTGAGGCGGCCATCGCTGCTTCCGGGTCTAACGAAACGCGCGAAACAAATCCACAGGAACCAGCGCACGTCGAGCAAGGACTTGGCTAAAATGAATATGTCGATCTTATGAGCGAAGCAACGATTCCAACAGTCGCGACGGTAGACGCGCCTAGAGAAAAACTTTCGAAGAAAGCCATCACCGCTGATCACCCAACCTGGTGCCCCGGCTGCGGCGATTTCGCCGTGCTCGCTTCCTTTTACAAAGTCCTCGAGAAACGAAATCTCGATCACGAAAAGATCGTCACCCTCGCCGGCATCGGTTGCTCATCGCGCTTTCCTTATTTCGTCAACGGCTTCGGCGCGCACTTCATTCACGGCCGCGCCGTCCCGCTCGCCAGCGGCATCAGTTTGGCTCGGCCCGATCTCCACGTCTTTTTGTTCGGCGGCGACGGCGACGGTTTCTCCATCGGCGGCAACCATCTCAACCACGGCGCGCGCAAGAACGTCAACCTCGTCTACTTCATCATGGACAACTTCGTTTATGGCCTAACGAAGAAGCAGACCTCGCCCACCTCGCCCATCGGTTTCAAAAGCAAGACCGACCCGACCGGCGCCATCGACATGCCGGTCAATCCGATGAAACAACTCATCTCCGCCGGGGCCACCTTCATCGCGCGCACCCACGCCACCCAGGTCAAACACATGATGGAAATGATCGAGCGCGCGTTCGATCACCAGGGCTTCGCCGTCATCGAATGCCTGAGTGAATGCGTCGAATTTTTCCCCGACGTCTTCGATCCGGCCGATCCGCGCAAAGGCGGGAGTTTCGAGATGATCCAGGAAAAGAAATGGGACAACACTCCCGAGGATGAGCTACGCCACGATGTCACCGACGAGCTCGCCGCTTACAAACTCGCCCAACTTCCCTTCCCCGGCGTCTTCGGCGTCTTTTATCAGAATGATCGCCCGACCAAGAACGCGCTGGAAAAGAAATGGATCGAGAGCAGTCGCGAGAAGACCGGTAACGCTAGTGACTTGGAACTGCTCCAAAAAACATTTGATCGGATGAAGTAAATTTGAATGTCGTCGGCTCCGGGTGCACCGCTCTACCTGGAGCCGCCTCGACTAATTAATTTCACGATCTTGGGAGGTATCGAGAGGCGTCTTGGTAGCCCATCTCCTCCGACGCGTAATAGATCGTTGCGCTGCCAGTAATGATAGCCCTGCGGTGGGCAAAAGCCTACCCGGCGCCGGCGAAGTGTTCCTAGCGAGATCGGGATAGGATGTTTCCATACCTTGCCAATTTGAATGGCGTATCCCTTGTCCGCTCCAGCGAAATACCGATCAAACTCCTTCTTCGCCAATCCGCTTCCACCATTGTGTCTTTGCCAAATGTTTTTCGGCGTGGCCACGGTCACTCCAGCGACTTCAAAAGCACCAACAATTCCTTTGGTCGCTCCCGAAGCATAGATAACAACCAAGTCTCCCGTCTGAAGGCGGGGTTTCACTCGACGGAGCTCGACAGTCTTAGTCCTTGCGAAAATCGCCTCGACGAAACTCGGCCGGATCGAAAGAAGGAGTGCGTGATTGTTAGCCATCTCAGGTAAGAGCGCAGCCAATTTTGTAAATAGATGCGAATTGAGATTCGGAAACTTTTCGTGGAGACATAAACGGACCGCGGATGTCGAACGCTTCTAGCATCTGACAGTCTACGGGAGTCTTAAACCGCTCAGTCATACGAAAGCGAAAAGCAACGATGTCGTTTGAGATATCATTTTTCGCCGCTGAGAAAACATCCCGCCACTCATATACGCCCAATCGCTGGAAGCGACGAAAAAGATCCTTCGGTTTTCCAACGATCACTTCCTCCAATAACGAACAGGCCTTGATGCTCATCGAACCCGCTCCTTCACCTTTGCTAACGTACCAGAGGACTCTTCCGGGCGCCGTTAGGTTATTATTTTCAGAACTGCGGTAGTAGACGCCTTCCACACCAAGGTGCAGATCCTCGCGAAGTCCGAGCAACAACTGCGAACTTAATTCGACGTCAAAAAAATGCTGCGCCCATTCCGGACGCATTGAAACAACGAACGTTGGAACCTCGCATCCCATAACCTTTGCCGGCCAAAGCTGACGCTCAACAGCGGCGGCCGCATTTGGTTCGCGAACTTTGAGTGCCGTAGCAACGGCGTCTGACGCCGCATCTTTTGCCGAATGAACATGCGGCGGCAGAACCATACTTGAAATGACGCTGGCAATATGTTGCAAGTCTCCCAAGGCTCGCAACGCGACCTTTGCCCACATGTCGCCGCACGATACAAATCCAAATTCCCGCAAGATGTCAGCATCACCACTTGAAAAGCCTTTTTTGGCGACTGTCACAACAAGTCTTCCCTCCCTTGCAGCACTATCCAAGCACGCCCGAAGGAAATTTCGCAAAATAGTGGTTCCCAATGGATGCCTCGTCCTTCTTAACACCGGCACCGATAACTCATTTGGCGCAGTCCGATCCATTATCCCCAAAACGACCGCCGCGTGCGTGCAATCGGAAATCAACTGAACATCGCAGGTTTTAGGTTGGGACAGACCATGCAAGAGCATCTTCGAGAAATCATTTGTGCGTTCCTCGGATAGTCTGAAAACCGCTAGGATGTCACCGAGCGCATCCGCTTTTACGAGCGTGTTTGTTAAGCGAGAGCCTTCAATGCGCGCAGGTCTGTAATCCGCCTCGCGCTCCACCGCGTCTAGTTGATTAATAAGCTCTGCAGGATGTAACACTCTGAGACCGTGGTTGCGGTAGAGCGGCTCACATCGCTCGATTAAAATGCTATCTCGAGTTACGAAAAAGGGCGCGCCACCGACGATGGCATAGCTAATTTGCCGGAGGTCGGCTTCATCTCTGAGAGTGACCGCTTCCGGAAAATAGGATCGTAATTCAGCACAGAGTTTTTGAAACGCCTCATCATCCGCATTTAGCGTCGTATAGTTTGTTGCTTCGGCGCGACCAACTCTTCTTTCCCTATCGCTGGAGGCGTTTTCGATTTCGTTTCGCAGCTCCTTTGTTACGACAAGTTCGATGCTTGCTTGTACCCAATCCGCTAATAAAGCCTTCGAGTCTTCGCTTTCGCGAGTCTCACGAAAGTGGAGGTCGTAGAAAACATTCGCATCAATAACCACCCTTTGTCGCACTGGATCGGGTTCAGATGCATGTGAAAAAAGGTCTGGATGCCCATGATTAAACCACCAATAGGTCAGGACCGCCCCGTCCTTACCGCGACCAGCTTTACTGTTCACCGCCTCAAACCCAAACTTCGACCAAATATGATTGATATCGTAGTCGCGACGGCAGAGGAGACTGATCCCTTCGAGGTCTTTCGTTTCTTGCTTAACGCGCTCCACCAACATGCGGGCGACGCCGCGCCCCCTTCCATGAGCCGCTACGCATAGGTGAACAATCGCGGCCCGACGCCGCGCGACGCGGAAGAGTGCGTAGCCGAGCAACTGCTCACTATCCACTGCAACGACGATCTGCCGAAGTCGCGCGTACTCTGCAAACGCGCCCGCCGGCAGAAAACCAAGCGTTCGGGAATTCAAGCGATGAAGGTCTACAACCTCATCGAGGTGAACGGTCCCGCTACTCAACCGTTCAAGAGTAATATTCATGCTCGAATGTGCCGCGCTACTTCAGCGCCAATCGTTATCCACGGCGCGATACAAAGGATCTTGTCGGATTTCTGTAGGTTGTGCTTAGCACAGAGAAGCCGCACGTTGGCTGTCGTTAGGCTACTTCCGCCTAGCGAGAACGGAATGTCGTGATCGAAGTGAAGATTCTTTTTCGAACCGCATTGTACGCACTGACCACGATCGCGTCGCCATACTTCGACTTTCACCGGCGTTGGTATCAATCGATTATGCGGAAGATCGACAACTCGCCCGAACGACCTCTTCTCCACTGGTTTCAGCGAAAACTTGAACCCCTTGCGTTTTCCGTCCGAAACGATGTTCGCATCGATCAACTCGAAGAAACCTTTGTAGCTGCAGATTCCGCGCGAAATCTTTTCATAAACTTTGATTAGCTCCGGTTTCTCGCGCAGACGGCCTTTGAAGTCCGTTGCCGCGCGAAAGAATTTTCCATTTTCAGTCCACGATCCCTTCGGAGTCGTTAACGGCTGATCAACTTCCTTCGGATTCGGTCCGCCTTTTCGCTGCGGTTCGTCGTGGCCTTCATACGTCAGCATGCCGGTGACTTCGTCGAGTGCGTCCGCATACGGCGCGTTCTCGCGCAACGACATCAAGAACACCGAATACTTTTTCCCGACGCCAAAGTTCATTCCCTTCTGCAGCGCCGCTTTCTCCTCAGTGACGAGATCGTGATAACTAATGATGTCGTCGACTTCCATCGCACGAATGCTACCAAGCTGGCACGAAACTCGCGACAGAAATGCCGATGTTTCGAAGTCAGCGTAAGCCGTATTCGCCTTCAATTCGCCGTAGAGCAGGGGAATCGTTGCGCGAAAAACGCGAGAATCTCATTGACGATACGCTGCCTCCGATCGTCTTTTTGCCATTTTTATTCTGGTTCGTTTACGCGGTCCAACAGGTCCAACAATCGAAGCACTGGGTACCGCATCCGTATCTATGGTTGTCGATTGCCGTCATATCGACCGGTATTTCGGCTATGTGGTTTCGAAGACTGTTGCCAATCGCGCGGCGACTGAATCGCGGAGAACGCGGCGAACTTCATGTCGGGGATGCGTTAGAAGACTTACGCGCCGATGGCTACAAACCGATCCACGATATCGTCGCGGGCAAGTTCAACATTGATCACGTCCTCGTTGGGCCAGGCGGCGTCTTCGCGATCGAGACCAAATTTCGCAGCGGTACCGGCGAAATTACTTTCCGTGATGGTGACGGTTTATTTGTCGGCGGATTTTCCGAAGAGAAGGACTGCCTTAAACAAGCGCGCGGTAATGCTAGAGCCGTTAGTGAGATGATCGCTAACAACTGCGGACGCCGTGAATGGGTAACTCCACTGGTTGTCTTCGTCGGTGATTGGCGCGTGAAAGATGAATGGCGGAGCACCGCGACGCGCGTGTTCACGCCAGACCGATTAGCGCGCTACATTCGAAATCAGCAGCCGCAATTGAAGAAAAGCGAGATCGATCTCATCGCGTCACATCTCGAGCGCTCTACTCGTCAGTGACATTTCAATTCTAAAGAACTCTGTATCGTAAGCGGCTTATGATACGATCGCTGCTCACAAGGTCGACAACTTGTTAGGCCACAATGATGACGAACCTTTTGTTAGGCAATCGGCACGACCGTCGTCATCATTTCCGCTTCGGGAGGTACTTCAGCTTTGTCGGTGATCAGCTTGCGCAGGAACGGAATGAGAATTACGAGCGCGACGCCAACCACGAGACTGCCGGCGCCGAGCGCGCCGAAGAGTTTTACATACTCGGGGTTGGTCGCGACCGCGGTGGTGCCGCTCGGTTCAGGGATCATACCCGAGAAGTCGCCCGCGAACAGCGACGCGAGACCGGTCCAAAGCATCCAGCTACCCATCATTATCCCCTGATATTGCCGCGGCGCGAGTTTGCCGATCATCGCGTATCCGATCGGCGAGATGAGTAACTCACCGACGCTTTGCAGCACATAACTCATGAATAACCACGCGAACGCGCTCTTGCCGTCGATGCCGGCCAGTTTGATGCCTAACGGGAGAATGAGAAAGCCGAGCGCCATCAAAAGCAGCGAGGTCGCAAACTGTTTCGGTATGTCGATCTTCCATCCGCGCGCGCGCATGTTTGTGAAAAACGACGCGAGAAGCG
The DNA here is from genome assembly GCA_041167045.1 of Verrucomicrobiota bacterium. Taxonomy (GTDB): domain Bacteria; phylum Verrucomicrobiota; class Verrucomicrobiia; order Chthoniobacterales; family UBA10450; genus CATPCN01. The sequence continues at coordinate 143,460 of JBEEGW010000001.1, read as the reverse complement.
GTCCGCCGATCACGATGCAGACGGTGTTGATGTTCTGAATCCATTGCGGCTGAATCTGCACGGGACCGATCATCAGGTTGACGTTGTTAACCGCGAACAGCATCAGGCCGCTCGGTGCCATTTGATAGAGCGACCAGAACATGAGCGAGCCGACGGTTAGAATCAGATACGCCGTCATGTTCCGCTTTTCGCGGCGATCAGAATGTCGAAGGGTGAGGTAAATCAGCGTCAGCGCGACCGCGCCGCAGATTCCCTTGATAATCGTCTCGGTGCTGCCGGGTCGCTGAAGCATGAACCACACAAGCGGTATGAGCCCGATGAGAATGCCGATGCCAGCGAGGAGGCGCAGCCGGAATTGTTTTGACGTTGTCTCGAGCAGCAGCGTGTTGCGGTCGGTCAGCGTTTTCCAGTTGAACAGGGCAAGGACGATGGCGCCGAAGTTGCCGAGCGTCGCGAAGATGAAAAGGCTCGCGTAACTCTCGGTTCCCTGGAAGTAACCGGCGACGGCGAACCCGACAAAGAACCCGACATTCATGCCGGCGTAATTCCAGAGGAAAGCACCTTCGCGGCGCGGATCCTCCGGAGTGAAACGCTGCGTTAGCATCATGTTTATGCAGGTAACGTTGAGGCCGCTTCCGGTGAGGAAAAATGCGAGACCTATGTAGAACATCGCGGCTGAGCCGGCGGCGATGCACGCGCAACCGATGACCTGCGATGCCATGCCGCCGACGAAAAGATTTCGGTTCGAAAGGAAGCGGCCGCCGAGATAACCACCGAAGAGATGCAAGCCGTAGTTGAACGCACCGAACACTCCCATCAACGCGGTGGCCAGCTTAACCGGAAGCTGCAGGTGCTTCGTCGCGTAAAGAACGAGCGTCGAATAAAGGACGGCGAACCCGAGCGTCGCGAAAATCTGAATGAAAAACAGCACCGCTGTTCCTTCCGGAGCCGCGGAGAAACGACGTTTGAGAAATTTCATCGGAGACTTTGTCGCCCGCCGCCGCGGACGATGTCAAGCCGTCCTTGCATAGCGGTCTCAGCCGCACATGTCGATCTTGCGAGCAAATCGGTGATTCGTTAGGCGAAGTGCACAAGATCGACATCTGCAAAGATCGATACACAATGACGGTGTTGGACAATTCTTCCGATAATCCCGGCGTCATTGCATTTCCGCCGTTGATGTGGCTGATCGGCGCGACGATCAGTGCGCTCATTCATTTCTTCGTCATCCGCGTACCGATGATGAGCAACTATCACGTCGCTCTAGTTTGCGGAATCGTGCTCGTGATCATCGCGCCAACGCTGGCGTTATCCGCGATGCTGACATTCAGGAAGGCGGGAACGAATGTCGATCCGGCCAAGCCTGCGTTAACAATTGCGCGCGGCGGGCCGTATCGTTTCACGCGAAATCCGATGTACCTCGCGCTTTGCTTACTGCAGGTCGCGCTGAGCTTTTTTCTGAACGACTGGATCACGCTCGGCTTCGTCGTGCCGCTCGCGTTGCTGCTGCATTTCGGAGTGATCCTGCGCGAAGAGAAATATCTCACCGCAAAATTCGGCGCGCCCTATTTGGAATTGAAAAGCGAAGTGCGCCGCTGGATCTGAGGGGAAAGTAGAAAGGTTAAAGTAGGAAGTAGAAAATGGGGAACGGCAGAGTCACGAACCCCGATCAGGGCTCGTATTTCTGTTTCAGGTGATCGATGTAAACGCTGTAGGCCTCGGCGAGCGGCGCGCTGTCGATGAAGAGAATATTCTCGGCGTTGAATTGGGCGCTGCGCGAAAAATTATACGAGCCGGTGATGACAGTGTCGTCGATGACGAGAACTTTGTTGTGCATGAAATCGTGACGGCCGGTCGGCGTGTAGGGGGTGGAGTTTTTTCCGACCAAGCCGGCGCGCGCGATGATGTCTTTGAGCGCGCCAATCTTCCAACGATTTTGCGGCACTTCCTGCCACTGAACGTAAACGTCGGCCATTTGCGTGCGATCGTAGATTCCGTCGATCTTGACGCGGCCGGCGGGCAACAAGTTTCCCAGCTCGGCGATGAGCGTGCCGGAGTTGATTAACAAACTGCAGATGCGGACGCGACGCTGTGCCGCGCGCACGCGGCGCGCGATCTCGGTATCGATTTCCAAACCGCAGCCGGGCGAAAACAAAACGCGCGCCGTTGCCGATTGTCCGGAAAAGGTCAACGGCACGGGCACGGTCTGAATGTTGCCGGTGCTCTCGAAGTTTTCTTTTTCCCAGATCTGTTCGAAGTCTTGCGAGTAGTAACTGGCCAGCGCGGACGAATCGATTTCGAGAATATTGTTCTCCATCAAGGTGAAGGCGTCGTCCGTCATGTTGGTCGAGCCGGTCCAGATCGATTGGCGATCGCGCAGAACGAATTTGCTGTGCATTAATTTCATGCCGGCGATGCGACGCCAGGGGTAGCCTAACGATTGGACAAATGCGCCGGTACCCGCTGGAGCGGGGTCCTGACCGGCGGCAACATCTGGCTGAACCGGTTTGTCGCCGTCGTAACAAAAACGAATTTGCACTCCGGCTTCCGCACGGTCGCGCAGCGCCGACGCGAATTGTTCGCGCAGCGGATTGCTGAATCGCATGTCGTAAACGGCAAGATCGACAGTACGCTTTGCCGCGCCGATAAACGCAGTCAGCCGCGCCATGACGGCATCGGCGGATTGTTCGCCTTGAGCGAGAAAGGAAACCGAAAGGTTATCCACGCCGCAACAGCCCGTCAGTTGAGCGGCCGCACACCGCAAATTCTGCGGAACTGGTCCACTAGATCGACAATCGGCCCAGTGGCCGACAATCAGCGGGCTGCGGCAGCTTTAGCGAGTGCGCGCTGGTTCCAATCCGCGCGCAAGATTTTCATCTCGGCTTTGAGCGCGACCAAACGTGCGCTGACGCCTTTGTATTTTTTGGTGATGCCGTTGACCGTCCGATTGACCGCGCCTTGGTTGACCAGACCCTGGAGTTTTTCATAGGCGCGCAGGCGCAACATTTCTTCACCGCCGCTGGCAGCGTTTCGCTCCCGAAGATTGCAAAGGATGATGTCGAACAAGGGTTTGAACTCGAACGAGGCCTTGGACGAAAGCACGGCGACAAGTTCTTCAGTGATGTGGTCGGGCGCGCGACGCGTAAAAGAGGCGCCAGATGGTTTGGACATTTAAGACTATAGCACCGATTCGGGAATTAGCGACCCCATACGTGGAAACCGGGTGAATGGCAGAGCGCGATGACCACGGTCGGTAACCGCCGTTCCCATGCGAATGGTCGACTGGGCCGCTGTTTTCAGTTCGCAAGCGGCTTGTCTTATATGCGCGACAACTCGTCGCGTTATTTCTTGCTGCGCGTGTAATTTATCTCCAGCGTTTTCGATTCCTGGCCGGGAGTGCCGTGGTCCGAGTACGATTCGAAGCTCATGTGGTCCTTGTCGACAATCTTCATTACCTCACGGAATTTTTCTTTCATGCCCGGCATCACTTCCGCCTCGCCCGTATAAGTAAACGTCTTAGTCGCCGCGTCGTAAGTGCCTTCCGACATCATGATGCCGGTGCCCATGTTGTCGATCCAACTGCCGATGAATTTCTTTTTCACGTTGTCATACCCCTCGATCCCCATGCCCTTGAACTCCATGTCTTTCATCTTTCCGTCTGGACCGGGCATTTGCATTTTTCCACTCACGTCCATGGCAAAGTAGCGGCCGCCGAAGATGGACTTGCGCGTGGCGGTGCCCTTTGATTCCTGAGGCTTTGAGTTCGGATCGGGAGACATCCAGAACTTGATCGTGTAAGTCCAGGTGCCGTCGAGATCGGCCAGAAGCTTGTGGTTTTCGTTTATCTTCGAGAGCTCGATCATCTGGGCCATCATCTGTTGCATATCGGGTGCGCCCGATTGCGCAGACGATGCGGCGGCTGGACTGGTCGCGGTACTGGTGGACGTGGTTGTCGTTTTCGGCGCGTCGCTCGGAAGTTTGTCCTGAGCTTGTTTTATGGCGCTGTCGTTCGGCTGATTGGGCGGTTGGTCTTGCGCGAACAGCGGCGAAGCAATCAATGCCACCGTAAAGAGAGTTGATAAGAGAAGGGAATTTTTCATGAGGCAGATTCTTCTAAACAAACTTGGAAGTAGAAAGCACAAACTCGAGGCAGCAAAAGCCGGAAGCGGAACCGTTAGGGCAGCGCCGCGAGAATGCGCGACACCAGAAATCCCGGAACAACGCCAAGAAGGATCACGAGCCCGCCCAGCGCTGACAACGAAACGCGCTGCAGAAAATCGAGCTTGATCTGTGGAACGTTGGAAGCGCCCTCATTCACAAAAATTAGTTTCAACACGATCAAGTAATAATAGAGCGAGATAAGACTGCCGAAGAGCGCGACCGCGACGAGCCAGAGCAGGCCATGATTTCCGCCGGCGTGGAAGGCCGCGCTGAAGAGATAGAACTTTCCGAAAAATCCCGCGAGCGGCGGAAGACCGGCGAGCGACAAGAGAAAGATCGACATGCAACCGGCCAGCAACGGCGAACGCGCGCGCAGTCCGGCGAAGTTTTGCAAATCGTCGCTGCCCGTTTCGCTTCGCACCAATCCGACTACAGCAAACGCGCCGACCAGCGTGAATGCATAGATTGTGGTGTAAAACAGGGTCGCGGAAAATCCGTTACTACCGCCAGCCACAAGTCCGAGCAACGTGTATCCGCCGTGCGCCACGGCCGAGTAAGCGAGCAGGCGACGCACGTTCGTTTGCGCGAGCGCGACGAAATTGCCTAACAAGATCGACATAGCCGCGAGCACTGCGAGGACGGGAGACCAGCCGGCGATCATCGCGTGCCAATCGGCGCTGCCGTGCAGCGGAGCAAAACCGATGAGCACGATTTTCCCGAGCACGACGAACGACGCGACTTTTGATCCCGACGCGATGAAGGCAGCGCTCGAGATCGGCGCGCCTTGATAAGCGTCTGGCGCCCACAGATGAAACGGCGCCGCCGCAATTTTAAATGCGAACCCGACGAGCGTCATGACGATGCCCACGGCGAGAAGCGGTTGAGCCGAGTCAGCAGTTATCTTTTGTCCGATCGCAGCGAGACCGGTCGTTCCCGACATGCCGTAGATGAAGCTGATTCCGAAAAGCGTGAACGCGCTCGCGGTGCTGCCGAACAAAAAATATTTCAAGCCCGCTTCGGCCGAACGTATGTCGATCTTGTCGAAGGCGGTCAAGACGTAGAGGGACAGGCCGAGCAATTCGAGCCCGATGAAAATGACGAGCAGTTCTTCGCTACCCACGAGCAGCATGAGCCCGATCGTCGCAAACAAAATGATCGCCAGATATTCGCCGCGATGAAGCGATGACGCGCTGTCAGTTCGTGCCAGCAAAATGGTGAAGAATGCGAGGACGAGGCAGATGATTTTGAACAGCGAAGTCAACGGCGTGATCACCAGCATTCCGCCGAACAGCGTCGCTTGTTCCGGCAACATGAGCACCGCGGCGATAGCGATCATGAGTCCGGCCGCAGCGATTCCTGAACAAAGTCCGGACGCCCGATCGTGGACCAGCCCGAAGCCAAGAACGATCAGCGCCGTCACTACGACGATCGCTTCGGGTGCGGCCAATTTGAGAAGATCGAGATAATTCATTTCAGAAAGCGCATCGCTTCAACGGCCGGTTGAATGCGATCGAGCAGAAGCTTCGGGTAAATTCCGACCGCAAGCGTGGCGAACATGAGCAGACTGGCGCCGAGTTTTTCGGCGGGCGTGATGGGCTCTATCGCGGCGGCGGGCGCGTTCGCGTTCACAAGATCGACATCAAAAAAAGATTTCTTCAACGCGCGCAGCGTGAACGCGGCAACCAGCACCATGCCGATGCCGGTGATCCAGACGGCAAGCGGAAAAGTTTTCCACGCGCCGATCAGGATAGTGATCTCGGCCGCGAATCCACTGAACCCCGGAATTCCCATCGACGCAGCTGACGCGATCACGAACGCGAATGCCGCGAAGGGCAGCGCGCGATTCAATTGCAAGATCGACAGTTCGTCGAGATCGCGCGTGTGCGTGCGGCGATAAATCATGCGGCCGGCGATGGCGAAGAGCAGCGCGCCGATGACGCCGTGGGAAAACATTTGCAGCACTGCGCCGGAAACGCCGAGCACGTTTGCCGTGGCGAGCCCGAGCAAAACGAAACCCATGTGGCTCACGCTGGAATAACCGATCACGAATTTCAGATCGCGTTGCCGCAGCGCCACCGCGGCCGCGTAAACAACTCCAATCACAGCGAGCACAGCGATCCACTTGCTCCACATTTGAAAACCCTGCGGAAAAAGATTGAGCGCCACACGCAAGCAACCGTAGGCGCCAAGTTTCATGACGATGCCGGCGAGCAACATCGAGCCGGCGGTCGGCGCGGCCACGTGACCGGTCGGCGCCCATGTGTGCAACGGCCAGATGCCGGCAAGCACGGCGAAACCCAAAAACAAAACTGGAAACGCCCACGCTTGCAGCGGCGTCGGAAATTGAAATTGCGCGAGCTCGTTTAAATCGAGCGAACCGCCGGCGACATACGCTGCGATAATTCCAATGAAAACAAGTGCGCCGCCGAAGAACGAATAAAGCGTTAGCTTCATCGCGCCGTATTCCTTGTTGGTCGATCCCCAGATCGCGATCAGGAAATATTTCGGGACGATCACGAGCTCGTAAAAAAGGAAGAGCAGGAAAAGATCGGCGCTCAGGAAAACGCCGAAGGAGCCGCCGACTACGAGCAGCAACCAAAAAAAGAATTCGTTAGGCCGAAGATCGACATCCCACGAAAAAAGCACGGCACTGATCGCGGTGATGCTTGTTACCAAAACGAGTGTGAGGCTGATCCCATCGAGCGCGAGATGATAATTCATGCCGAGCGCCGGCACCCACGGCACGCGCACAATCGTGGTGAAATGCGCAAGATCGACATCGTCGCAAAAAAATGTGGCGAGACTGATCGCGAGAGTTGCGGCAGTCGTTACGAGCGCGATCCAGCGCGAAAATGCGCGCGGCAAAAACAAAACCAGCGCCGCGCCGGCAAACGTAATATAAATCGTCCAGGCGATCATTAGCCCTCAGGCAAACAATCGCGCCATGTGCACGACGGTTGTGTTGAAGATGTTGAAAAGGAATTGCGGCGCGAGGCCGATGGCGAACATGAGCAGCGTCACCGGAACGATCACGAACGTTTCGTCGCGGCTAAGATCGATAATTGCGTTGCAACTGTTCGCGAGCGGGCCGCTGAAAAGCGATTGCATCGCGCGCATAAAAGTCACTGCGGTAAAAAGCAACCCGAGAACGGCGACGGCGGTGAACGATGCGGCGACCGCAAACGAACCTTTGAAAATAAGAAACTCGCCGATGAATCCGTTCAGCCCCGGCAAGCCTAACGACGAAAACATCGCGACGCTCATCCAGCCGCAAAGCAACGGCGCGCGTTGCATGAGCCCGCTAAAATCAGCGAGACCACGCGCGCCGCGACGTTGCTCGAGTAAGCCGACAAAATAAAACAGTGCGGCCGCGGTGATGCCGTGATTGAAAATTTGCACGAATACGCCGCTCAGCGCCGCATGCATGTCGATCAAAGAAGATGTCGATCTTGTCGAAACAGCGAAGAGGCCGAGCATGCAGTAACCGAGATGGTTGATCGACAAATACGCGACCATTCGTTTGAGATCGGTTTGCGCCCAAGCAACAAGCGAGCCGACTAAAATCGAGATAACCGCGAGCGCGAGCAGCCATGGCCCAAGAATTTTGATTTCGTTTGGGAAAAGCGGAAGCAACAGCCTGATGAATCCGTAAACGCCCATTTTCGAAAGCGCGCCAGTCAGCACCATCGAAACGCCGGTCGGCGCCGTCTCGTATGCGTCTGGCAACCAGGTATGAAACGGAAAGAGCGGGACCTTGACGGCGAGTCCAAGAAAAATTCCAGCAAAGACAAGCCACGCAATTTTACCGCTCAGCAACGGCCCGCTCTTGGCAAGATCGCCAAGTTGCGCAAAATCGAATGTCGATCTTGCGAAATAAATTCCGAGAAAGCCAAGCAGCATGGCGACGCTGCCGAGAAATGTGTAAATGAAAAATTTCACGGCGGCGCGATCGCGCTTGTCTCCGCCGTAAATTTTTATGAGCAGAAACGCCGGCACAAGGCTCATCTCGTAAAACAAAAACCAGAGCACGAAATTCTGGGCCGTGAATGTCCCGTAGAGTGCCGCTTGCATGACGAGCATGAGCGCGCACGCGCCGCGCTCTATTTTTTGCGCGAGCAACGCGAACGGAAACAGAATCGTTGTCAGTAGAACGAGCAGCAGGCTCAAACCGTCGACGCCGACCAAATATTCTGCACCGATCGACGGAATCCAGACGTGACGTTCGACGAGCTGCAGGCCTGCCGCCGATGTGTCGAACTTTTGCCAAATCAAAAACGCGCAAACAGCTGCAAGCGAATTGAAAATGAGTGCGATAAAGCGCGCATAACGGAATCGCCCGGCCGAAACGACAAATGCGCCGATCAACGGAATTAAAATCAGCGCAGTGATCATCCCAGCCATGCGTAAAGAATCAGAAGCGCGAGCATGCCGAGGCCGATCGCGCCGAGATAAGTTTGGATTTGTCCGGAATGCGCGGCGGACATGAGCCGCCCGACACCGCGCGCGCCGCTGGTTGTTTCATCGACTCCGGCGTTAATGCCGCGCTCGTCGATGTTCGTCGTGAAGATGCCGGAGATTTGGCCTAACGAACCGACCGCGCGCACGATGCCGTCCCAAACACAACGATCGAACCAGTCAAAAACGCGCGACGCTGTTTTGCAGAGCGCGATGATTGTTCGCGCATAAACTTCGTCGAGCCACATCTTGTTCGCGAGAAAGCGAAACAACATCGGCTGCGCCGTTTCCAACGGATCAGCTTGTCGATCGTGCGACGCGACTCTTCGATAAAACAAAATGCCGAGCCCGATGCCGATCGCGACGAGCACGAACGACGTGATCAACATCGGCGAAATCAATCGCGCAAGATCGACATGCACCGATTCGCCTAACAAATAACGATCGAGCCACGGCCACGCCGGCGTGAGAACGACGCTGAATGCGACCGCACAAATCGCGAGCACGATCAGCGGCATCGTCATGACACGCGGACTCTCATGCGCGTCGCGTTCGCGATTGCCGAAGAAGACGTAAATGATCTGACGCGTCATGTAGAGCGCGGTCAGGACCACGCCGAGCATCATCAGGTAATGCGGCACGTGCGATTTCGGCCATTGCGAAGTCGCGTGCAGAATTTCTTCTTTCGTCCACGCGCCGGAAAAAAAGAGCGGCACACCGCTGAGCGCCATCATGCCGACGGCGTAAGTTAAAAATGTGATCCGCATGCGCGATCGCAGTCCGCCCATTTTGCGAATGTCTTGTTCGTGATGCAGTCCATGAATGACCGAGCCCGCGCCGAGGAAGAGCAGCGCTTTAAAAAATCCGTGCGCGAGCAAATGCATGATGCCGGCCGCGACGCCACCCACGCCTAACGACACCATCATGAGGCCGAGTTGCGAAACGGTCGAGTAAGCAAGAATGCGCTTGATGTCGAACTGCGCGACGGCGATGAGCGCCGCCATCAAACCTGTAATAACACCGATCCAGACAACGACTGTGAGCGAGGGCGTCACACCATTGATCGCACCGACAGAAAAAATCGGATAAACGCGCGCGACTAGAAAAACTCCTGCCGCAACCATCGTCGCCGCGTGAATCAACGCGCTCACCGGCGTCGGACCTTCCATCGCGTCGGGCAACCAAACGTGCAGCGGAAATTGCCCAGACTTGCCGACTGCGCCGCAGAAAATCAAAAGCGCGATGCCAGTCGCACTCGCGCCGAGTAAGCCAGCAGTTTCCAAACAGCCACCGCCATTATTATAAAACAGAAGCGTGCCGCTTTGGTGGTAGAGCCAGAGGATTCCAAGAAAAAGTCCCATGTCGCCGATGCGCGTGGTGATGAATGCTTTTTTTGCCGCCGCCGCCGCGCTCGGTCTGTCGATCCAAAAACCGATGAGCAAGTAAGACGCGAGGCCGACCAGCTCCCAAAAAATAAAAAGCAAAAGCAAACTGTTCGCGATGACCACGCCAAGCATCGCGCCGGAAAAAAATGAGAGATAAGCGAAGAAGCGAGAAAAATTTTTATCGGCGCTCATGTAGCCGATGCTGAATAGAAAAATGCAAAGGCCGACAAGCGTGACCATCACGAGCATCGCGGCTGCAAGCGGATCGAGCACAAAACCAATGCGCAGCGATTGATCGCCGAACGTGAACCACGCGAAATTCTGAAACGCGCGGAAGCCGGGCGTTTGCAGCGTCGTGACAAACGCCAAGATCGACATTCCTAACGCGACGATTTGTCCGACGATGGCGAGACCTGATGCGATTTTTCGTCGCGAATGATTCAGCGACAAGATCGACAATGACGCGGCGAGCGGAATCGCTGGAATTAGCCAAAGATGATCGACAATCGAATTCATCCTTTGAGCTGATCGAGTTGGTCGACGTTGCTCGTGCGATAGTGACGATAAACCGCGATGACGAGCGCGAGACCAACAGCGGCTTCCGCCGCAGCAATCGCAATCGCAAAGATTGCTACGATGACGCCGGTTGGTTGCGGTTGCGGATTAAATCGCCAGAACGCGATGAAGTTGATGTTCGCGGCCGCGAGCATCATCTCGATTCCGATCAAAATAAAAATCGCATGTCTCCGGCTGAGCGCGGCAAGCAAGCCGATGGAAAAAAGCGCCGCGGAAACAATGAGCAAGATCGACAATGTCATTCGCGCTTTTCCTCCATCGCGAGAATGAGCGCGCCTAACAACGCCACGGTCAGAACAAGGCCGACACAAAGCAGCGGCCAGATGTAATCGGTCATCAAAACTTCGCCGATGCGTTTAACGGTGAGCGCTTCGATTTCCGGCGGCAAGATAGACATAGTTGGCGTTTTCAAGATCGCCCAGGTCATTCCGCCAAAAACTGCGAGCGCGATAAAGACGCCACTCCAGTTGAATCCGCGGTCCTTTTCATCGTCACGCCGTGTCAGCAGAATCGTGAACACAATCAGGACCGCGACCGCGCCGATATAAACGAAAACCTGGACGAGGCCGACGAACTCCGCGCCAAGCAGAAAGAAAATCGCCGCCACGCCGACGAATGCGAGCGCAAAGCAGAGCGCGGCATGCATCAGTTTTTGCAGCGTCGCGGCGGCGAGCGCGGCACCGAGCGTGAAGATCGCGACGACGACAAAGGCGACCGTGTTCATTCGGCGAAACGATACGTACGCGGCGCGAATTTCTTTTTCGTGTCGAGCAAAATCGACAATGCAACATAAACAATTGCAATCACGCCTAACGACCAAAGCCACGCGGCGATTCCGCGCCCGGCATAATGCCAAACCGCCGCGGCGATAAATGTCGTGAAAGCCATCGGCACCATAAATTTCCAGGCGAAGTTCATGATTTGATCGATGCGCGTGCGCGGCAATGTGCCGCGGACCCAGATGTAAACGAAAAGCAAGATCGACAATTTCATGAAGAACCAAATGTAGGATGGAACGAATTCGAGTGCGCGCATCGGCGCATGCCAGCCGCCGAGAAACAAAGTCACGCCGAGTCCGCTGATCGCGAACATGCCGATGTATTCGGCCATGAAAAATGTCGCGTACTTGAATCCGGAATATTCGGTCATGTGACCGGCCACGATTTCGGATTCGCCTTCCGGCACGTCGAACGGCGTGCGGTTCGATTCGACGAGGCCGGAAACAAAAAACAAAATGAAACCAGCCGCACCCCACGGCGTGAGGACGAACCAAAAATTATTTTGCGCGGTCACGATAGCGTCGGGCGAAAGCGAGCCGACGATCATGACGACTGGCAGCGTTACTATTATGAGCGGCAGTTCGTAACTCAACATTTGTGCGATCGCGCGCATCGCGCCGAGCATCGAGAATTTATTGTTGCTGCCCCAGCCGGCCATGAATACCGCGAGCTCGGTGGTCGATCCAACCGCGAAGAAAAAAAGAATGCCGCCATCGATCGAGAATGGCGTCATGTTTCGCCCGTACGGAATGACGCCGAGCGCAAGGATCGCCGTCGCCGCGATTATGATCGGCGCGCAGAAGTGCACAATCTTGTCGGCGCGCGCCGGCACGATGTCTTCCTTGATCAACATCTTTATTCCGTCAGCGAGCGGTTGCAGCAATCCGAATGGTCCGACACGATTCGGGCCGTAACGATTTTGAATGCGGCCGAGAATTTTTCGCTCGAGCACGGACATGGCGGCAAAGAGCGAGAGAAAAACTACGAGCAGCGCGATGATGTTGATGAGCGATGACGCGACTTGCAGCAGCCAGTCAGGCGAGTGGCTCAAGAACGAGAGCAACCATTGCTTCGAGCGAATGAAAATTTGATCGAGAAAATCGCCGCGCACGTCGCAGGAAGGAAAGCGGTGGGCGCTTTGTTAATCAAGGCCGAATCGCGCAGTCCGATTAGAGATGAAACGCGCGCGCGAATGATGTAAATGTGTCGATCTTCAATTCATGACGCCGCAGCCGTACATTTTCATCGCCATCTTTGTCGGCGTGGCCGTGGTTTTTCCAATTGTCCCGCTGATGCTCGCGTGGATGTGGCGGAAATTTTTCCAGCCGCCGAAACCGGGGCCGGACAAAAATGCAACTTATGAATGCGGCGTTGAGTCGTTAGGCGACGCGCAGATCCAATTCCATTCGCAGTATTATCTTTACGCGATCATTTTTTTGATCTTCGACGTTGAAGCAGTTTTTCTCGTGCCGTTCTCCGTCGCGTTCACTGGATTGCCGGTCGGGGCGTTTATCTCGATCTTGGTTTTTTTATTGCTGTTGATCGAAGGACTGGTTTGGGCTTGGGGCAAAGGCTGTTTAAATTGGGGTCCGAGCCGGACTGGCACTTAAAATGAGCGAAGGCCAAATCGACGAAGGATTGCGCAACGAACTGCAGCGCCAAGGCATCTGGGTCACGTCGATGCAGGAGCTTTACAATTGGGGGCGCAAGAATTCGATCTGGCCGTTGCAATTTGGGCTCGCCTGTTGCGCGATTGAAATGATCGCGACCGCGGCGTCGCGTTACGACATTGCGCGATTTGGCGGCGAAGTTTTTCGACCATCACCGCGACAAGCCGATCTCATGATCGTGGCAGGCACCGTTACGAAAAAAATGGCGCCGCAAATTGTGCGTCTCTACAACCAGATGCCCGATCCGAAATATGTGATCTCGATGGGCGCGTGCGCCATTTCCGGCGGACCTTTCAAGCAAGGTTACAATGTCCTCAAAGGAATCGATCGTTACATTCCGGTCGATGTTTACATTCCCGGTTGCCCGCCGCGACCGGAAGCGCTCTTGCACGCGTTCATGGAATTGCAGCGCAAGATCGACAGTCAAAAATTGAGCGGCACGGATAAAGCTGCGCATCTCGATCCAGAACAGCCGAGCGAATTTCCGGTGCCGGGATTCGGCGCGCACGATTTGGAACCGCCGAATAATCCCGCCGTGTTTCAGCCGCCGGCGATCGAGCGCGTTTGATGGAATCGCTCGAACAAATCAAGGCGCGCATCGAAGCCGCTGTTCCCGGCGCTAAGATCGACATCGCGCCGAACGCTAGTCCGTCGCAACAATTGTCACTTAAGATCGACAACGAACATGCGCGCGATGTCGCCAGGTTTCTGCGCGATGATCCAATTCTGCGATTGGATTTTTGTTCGAACGTCACCGGCGTCGATTGGCTTGATCGCGTCGTGAAAAAAACCGTAAAGGTGAAACAGGTCGTCGACGGCGTCGAAAAAGATGTCGATCAAACGACTGAAGAAAAAATTCCCGGTCATCTCGAAGCGGTTTACCACCTTTTCTCGATCGCGCTCAAACACGGACCGGTGATCATTCGCATACGCACGCCTGATCGCGCAGTTGGCGCGCGATTGCCTTCGCTAACTGCAATTTGGCGCAGCGCGGAATTTCAGGAGCGCGAGATTTTCGATCTGTACGGAATCCATTTCGACGATCATCCTGACTTGCGACGCATTTTGATGTGGGACGAATTCGAAGATCATCCAATGCGCAAAGATTATCGGCAGCCGGACGATTTCGAATGGGAACCGACGCCGCACGACGATGTGCTCGAGCGCGCGAAGCAACATTATCCCGCGCGACCGCAACTCGACGGCGCAGAGAATGTCACAGCGCCATCGCAACAATGAGCGCAACAGGTTTTCAGGAACTCGAGCAGGCACCGCCGCGAATGAGTTCGCGACTGGAAGGCGAGCTGCTCGAAATTTCGATGGGGCCGCAGCATCCGTCCACGCACGGCGTCTTTCGCATGAATGTCGCGCTCGAAGGCGAGATCGTGCGCAAACTGAAACCGGTTTTCGGTTATCTGCATCGCAATCACGAACAGATCGGCGAGAGCACGAGTTATCTCGGTTCGATGCCGTACACCGATCGGCTCGATTATTTTTGTTCGATGACGAACAACTGGGCCTACGCCCTCAGCGTTGAGAAACTCGCCGGCATCGAAGTTCCGGAACGCGCCGAATATTTGCGCATCATTTTGGCGGAACTGACGCGATTGCAAAATCACACGTCGCTGCTCGGATTCTTGCTGAACGACATGGGCGCGTGGGGCACGCCGTTGATGTACGCATTCCGCGAGCGCGAAAAAATTCTCGATCTTTTCGAATCGCTCGCCGGCTCGCGCATGATGTGTGACTACATGCGCTTCGGCGGTTGCCGCGTGGATGCGGGCGACGACTGGATGCAGCGCGCCAAAAAAGTTGTCGATCTTTTCCCGAAGTTTCTCGACGAGTTCGAGCAATTGATCGTGGAAAACGAAATCATCATCGCGCGCACGCAGCACGTCGGCAAACTTTCGGCCGAGCTCGCGATCAACGCCGGGATTACCGGCCCAATGTTGCGCGCGTGCGGCGTCAATTACGACATTCGCAAAGTGGACGGGTACGGATTTTATCCACGGTTCAAGTTTCGCATTCCGTTAGGCGATCATGGCGACACTTACGATCGCTTGATGATGCGCGTGCTCGAGATGCGCGAGTCATTGTCGATCTTGCATCAGGCGTTCGCGCAGATTCAGCCGGGGCCGGTGATGAATCCGAAAATTAAAATTCGCGCGTTCAAGCCGCCGGTGGGCGAAGCGTACGGGCGGATCGAAGGACCGAAAGGCGAGCTGGGTTTTTATTTGATCAGCGACGGCAGCGCGAATCCGTATCGATATCGCGTGCGCCCGCCGAGTTTCATTAATCTCACGGTGCTGGAAGATCTTTGCCTCGGTCACACCGTGGCCGATGTAATGGTGATTCTCGGCAGCATTGATATCGTCATGGGAGAGGTAGATCGATGATTGGATTGGGCATTTTAAAAGGGATGCGAGTAACGGCGCGAAACTTCGTCGGCAGTTATTTCGAAGCAGATCGCCTAACGACTGTGCAATATCCGGAGGAACGAATTCCGCTTCCGGAGAACTATCGCAATTTTCCATTTCTGCCTTACGACGGCGATGATCCGCACGCGGGATTGCGCTGCGTCGCCTGCAAGATTTGCGAGAAGGAATGCCCGCCGCAGTGCATCTACATTATTAAGAGCGAAGACAAGAAGCCCGATTACATGGGCAAGCCGCAGTTTTATCCTGCGACGTTCGACATCGACATCTCGGTCTGCATGAGTTGCCAGATTTGCGTGGAGGTCTGCCCGTTCGAAGCGATCAAGATGGACAAGGTTTTTGAATTGAGTAAGCGCGAGCGTTTCGAAAATCTACTCCTGCGAAAAGGAGAGCTGTCGAAGTCGAACGATTACTATCACCGCATTCATCCGATCGAAGCGGCGGAGGTCGATCGCAATCTTGCCGAAGCGGCTGCCGCGGCTGAGGCAAAGAAAAAAGCTGCCGCGGCCGCCGCCGCGGTGAAGGCGGCCACGCCGCAACCAGCGCCAACCACCCCCGCTCCGCCACCTTCAAGTGCCGAGTAGCGCGTTGGAATCGCGCGCAAATTTCAAACCGCTGAGCGGGCGAACAGGATCGACATCTTTTTGCAGCAGCAGAAATTGAAAGGTGCGGCCGAGCAATTCCGGATGAAGCAACGTTTGCAGCGCTCGTTTGCTTTTTGGATCGAAAGCTTCTACCTCGCCGCCTAATTCGGAAATAACTCCGGTAATGAAATGATGTTGGTCAGTGAAGCCGGCAACTTTTAATCCGCAGTCGCGGGCGCGCTCGGCCAAACTTGTCCAATCGACACGCGCGGTTATGTCGATCTTGCCGACGGAATCGAGCGGCGATGAAGCACGTTTGTGTTCCGTAAGACATGAAAGCGTCCCGGCAGCGCGCTCCTGCGAATAAAATTGTTCTCTTGGAAATCCGTAATCGACGATCAGGACGAAGCCGCGCTGCACTTTGCGAGAAACATTCTCGATCCAATCGAGCGCCGCGAGACTGACCTCGGTTTCATAATTTTCGCTCGAGATCGGCGGAAGTTTTTTTGCCTGCTGTTCCACCGCCACGCTCGACAACGTTGCATCGACAAAAGCGAGTTCGTCATGAGACGCGGTCACGAGTTTTTCCCGCCACTCGCCATCACGACGCACGAGGAGATGAACCGGCATGGCATCGAGTAACTCATTCGAAAAATGAACGCCGATGAACGCTTCGAGATTGTCGAGCGATTTTCGCCATTCAATTTTGCCGGCGAATTCCTGCAGGGTTTGTGATTGTCGATCTTGCAAGATTGGAAACGGCTCGACGATGACGTAGCGCAGGCTCGAGAAACATTGTGACGCCGTTTCACGCAACGCGCATAAGACATCGCGCGCGAAATCGCCGTGATGCGCGCCTTGTTCGACAATCACAAAATTGTCGATCTTGCCGAGGCGGTCCCACATTTCGGCGAATTGCGCGGCCAACAATTTTCCGAAGAGCGGGCCGAGGCTCACATTCGTAAAATAATCGCCGCGTCGTCCGATCCTCGCGTGGCCCGTCGAGTAGTATCCGTGCTCTGGATGATAAAGCGCCTGCTCCATAAACCAGGCGAAGGTTTGTGGCCCGCGCGCGCGGATCGTTTCGCGAATGGTTTTGGCGAGCGCGGTTTCCACGGTCGAAAACGTCCGCCGTTCCGCCGGTAACGTCCACGTTGAACTGCGAGTGCATTCCCACTAAATTGCGCGACCCGCCGCGCATGCCTGTCTCGTATCTCTCGCAATCTCCTTTGAACCGCTTCCATCGACGCTGGTTCGAGTCGCCGCGTTTTTACGTGCCGGCCGCGATCGTGCTCGTTCTGCTAGTCGTGCTCTTCATCTATTTGTCGATGGTGGCGGCAAGTTTGAGCAAGCAAGCCGCGACGTTCGATCTCACCAAGCTCGAGCAAATGGAATCAGCCAGCGTAATCCTCGACCGCAACGACAAGATTTTCGGCCAAATTTATGTGGAGAACCGCGAGACCGTTCCATACGAGCAATTGCCGCGCGACCTGATCAACGCAATCGTCGCGGTCGAAGATAGTAAATTTTACAAGCATAGCGGCTACGATTTGTTCGGCATTGCGCGCGCGGCGCTGAAAAATTTCACGGCCGGCCATGTGCGGCAGGGCGCGAGCACGATCACGCAGCAGCTCGCGCGGAACAGTTTCGCGCTCAAGGAAAGAACGTTTCGCCGCAAGCTGCTCGAAATCTTTTTGGCCCGGCGGATCGAGCAGGTGTTTGGGAAACAGAAAATCATGGAGCTGTACCTGAACCGCATTTATTTCGGCGGCGGACTTTATGGCGCGGAAGCGGCGGCGCGCGGTTATTTTGGAAAATCGGCGCGCGATCTTTCTCTGGCGGAATGCGCCACGCTCGCGGGCCTGGTTAAAAGTCCGAACAAGCTCTCGCCCTGGGCGGACCGCGCCGCTTCGCGCGACGCGCGTAATCAGGTACTCGCCCGCATGCGCGACCTGCGTTTCATCGACGCAAAAAAATCGGCGACGACGCAAAACGAAGATGTGATGATCGGCAGCCGCGAAAATGCGCAAGGTCAAAGCTACGCGGTGGACTCGATTCGCCAGCAGGTGATCGCGGCGGTGGGATGGGACCGCGCGATGAATGAAGGTTTTCGCATTCACACGACCGTCGATGTCGATCTTCAAAAAATCGCGGAGGAATCGTTGCGCACTCATCTCGCTCAAGCGGAAGCGCATCCGGGTTATAGTCATGAAAAGTACGCTGATTACGCGGCCCGTTTTAAGAAAGCGAAACAGCTCGGCACGCCGACACCTGCGGTTTCGCCGGATTATTTGCAAGGCGCGATCATCGTGCTCGATAACGCAAGCGGCGGAGTGCTGGCCCTCGTCGGCGGCCGCGATTTCGAGCACAATCAATACGATCGCGCGCTGCAGGCAAAACGGCCGGCCGGTACTGCGATCAAGCCATTCGTTTACGCGGCCGCGTTTGAAAAAGGATTGTTCCCCGGCTCGGTCGTAGAAGATTCCGCACTCGATAATCGCGCGGTTATGATCGGTGGCACGACGGGAATTTTGGGCGAATGGGGACCGGAGCGCGAAGACAACCGTTACGAAGGTCCGATGACTGCGCGGCAGGCGCTTGCCAAATCGAAAAACGGCGCAACCGTCCGCATCGGCATGATGGCCGGCGTGGATTCTATTTTGCAATTGTGTCGCGGGGCCGGAATTCATTCGCCGTTGCGACCGTATCCCGCAACGTTTCTCGGCAGCAGCGAGGTGACGCTGTCGGAATTGGCGCTCGCTTACACGATTTTTCCAAATGGCGGATGGCACGCCAGTGCTCCGCACATCCTGGAACGCATCGAAGAAAAAGACGGTTCGGTCGTTTGGCAAGCGCCGCGGGACCGTGCGCGCGAAACCGTTATCAAGCCGGAAACGGCCTACGAAGTGCATTCCTGTTTAGTGGATGCGCTCGAGTCCGGCACCGGCAGGGCTGCGCGCGAAAACTTCGGCCTGAAAAAATTTCCGGCCGCGGGGAAGACCGGCACCTCCTACGATTTCGCCGATGCGATTTTCGCGGGTTACGACAGCGCGGTCACATGCGCGGTCTGGGCCGGATTCGATAAGCCGCAGAAAATTTATCGCGGCGCGTTTGGGAGCCAGATCGCATTGCCGGTGTGGGTCGACATCATGAATGCTTCCACCGAAAAATTTCCGGCCCGGGAAATCTCGATGCCGAACGGGCTGAATAAAGTCGAGATCTGCTCGAAGTCCGGTTTGCTCGCGACGGACAAATGTTTTGAGCCGATCAAGACAGCGAACAGCGGCACCGAACAAAAATCGACGGCTTATCGCGAGCTCGCTACCACCGCACAAATGCCGACCGAACCGTGCAACGTGCACGGCGAACCGCGGGCACGTCTCGCGCACGACTTGCCTTCGGAATGGCCGCGCGCCGCGCTCGCCGTCGATACGAGCCAGGTGCAATCAGTCATCGTAAAAGCGCCGACGCTGATCGCGGAAAACGATCCCTACAATTCCGTAAGATCGACAGTGAAAGCTAAAACGGAAACGGAAACTCCGAAGTCGGAAAGCGTGGCCGTGGAAAACACCATGCCCGATCCTTCGAAACCGGTCCTTAAAGCACAGCCGGTCACGCCCGAAGAAAAAGCCGCGGCCGAGGAAAAGCCGGTCGAGATTCGGCGCGCGATTCCGGTGCAACCTTCGGATAAAACGCGGGAAAATCCTAACGAAGAGCCCGACACAAATTTGGATTCAGATAACTAAATCGATGGCGTCAACCGACGCAGAACATTTTCGTCTCGCTGTGCTCAATCCCGCCGGGCATGACGACGAACAACATTTTCCCGACGGCGCGGGCGCGGTCGGTGGAGAACATCCGCCGACAAACTTTCACGCTTACGCTGCGTGCACGCGCGGAAGTTTCTTTCGCGAAACAAAAAACGCGCTGGCCAGCGATATGTCGATCTTGTTGTTGATCCGCGGCGACTTTAAAGATTCCGAGCGCGCGCTCAATGCGTTGAAAAAAAAGGGGCGAACCGTGGTCGTCTCGCTCAAGGAGACCGGGATGCATCAAATCGCGAACCAATTACGCGACCAGGAAAAACTTTTACGCTTCCTGCGCATCATTCACCAAGCCGACGGCTGCATCGCCAGCACGCCGGAAGCGGCCGATTTATATCGAATGATTCGCGGCGAGCCCTGCGCGTTTATTCCGACGCCGTATCCGGTCGAAGATTCGCGCTGGGATTTTTCTACGCCGATCCAGGAGCGCCGTGGAATTTTTATTGGCACACGCGAATGGAATGTCCCGTCGCGAAATCATCTGGCCGCGCTGCTTGTCGCGCGAAAGTTGAGCGAACGAACCGGTGAGTCGGTCACGGTGTACAATTTCGATCGCGGCAAAGGCCAGGGTCTTCTCGACGAACTAAGTTTTCCCGCTGGAAAACTGCGCGTGCTCGCGAAAAAAGTTCCGTACTCGCATTACCTGCGCGAAATGGCGCGCCACAAAATCGTGCTGCAACTCGACACGAGTTTTGTGCCAGGCCAGGTCGCGGGCGATGCCGTTTTGTGTCGAGTGCCGTGTGTCGGCAGCAATGGCGCGATCGATCGGCTCGCGTTTCCGGCAACGTGCGGCACTCGCTCGATCGAAGAAATCGAGAAGATCGCGTGGTGTCTTCTGACCGATGGAAATTTTGACAAAGAAATTGTCGATCTTGCCGAGAACAGCGCGCGAACCAGGATTTCGTTCGCGCTCGTTGCGGAACAACTGCGCGAATTTTTTGCGAATCTAAATCAAACCGATCAGCCGATCGCTTCGAAGTAGTAATCCTCGAGCTTTCGAATTTGAGCTTGCTGCTCAAAATTTTGCGCGACTGCTTCCGCGCCGTTCGACGCTAAGATCGACAATTTCTCTGTTGCGCGCGCGTAAGCAATCAGCTCGGTCGCGAGCGCGCGATCATCGCGCTCTGCTACGAGCACGCCGCTCACTTCATGTTCGATCGCTTCCGGAATTCCGCCGTGTCGCGTCGCGAAAACTGGCAGACCGGTTGCCATCGCTTCGAGCATCGAGTTCGGAACGCCCTCCTGATTTCCATCGGTGCCCGTCTCGCTCGGATGCAAAAAAATGTGCGACTCATAAAAAAGATCGCGCAATTCGATTTGCGAAACGAAACCGGTGAAGGAAACGCGATTGTCGATCTTAAGCTCCTGCGTCAGGGGTTGAAGATCGCGAAGCGACGGTCCTTCGCCCGCGATTGTGAACATCGATTCGGGAAATTGTTTCGCGAACTCGGCGAAGGCGAGCAAACTTGTGCGCAAACCTTTTTTCTCGATCAAACGACCGGCTTGCAAAAATTTCCAGCGGTCGTCGCTTGGCCAGGTTCTCGCGCGAAACGGAAATTGTTCCATCGGAATTCCGGCGCGATGAATCCTGATCTTTTTTTCATCGCCACCAAGATCGACAATCCCCCGTCGCAACGATTCCGAGCGCACCAGAATGAGCCGCGCGGCTGCCAGCATTTCTAAGGTCGCTGCTCGGTATGCGGGCTTTTCCAAATCGACCATCACATCCGCGCCATGAAAAGAAACGACGCTCGGCCGCGCCCAGGCGCGAATGATTGGCAGCAGATGCACCGCGATGTGCCCGAAATAAATGTGGAGCAGCTTTGCACGCTCCTGATTTAAAATGCGCATGATGGCGGCCGCTTCGGCGCGCGAGATCTGCCAGGGCGCGTCGCGCACTTGCCGGTACCAAAAGCGCCGCAGGAAATGTGTGCGCGGTTTTTTCACCATGTCGATCTTGTCGACCGGGAATTGGAGCGCGTTCTCGCGTTTTTGCGCGACGACAATCGGCCGGACCCGCTTGAGTCCTGTGATCTGCCGATAGATGTGGAGCATCTCCGGCTTCAAAAATGTCGCGCAATACGACGCGACGACTGGCCGCTCGTCCTGATTTAGTCCGCGATGATCGCGAATCAAAAGTTAATCGTGAAGAGCTTGATGCCCTTCCATTTTCCGGTGTACGGCTCGTAGGTCACGCTCTCTTCGGCCGTGCCGTACTGCGGCGGCGCTTTCGGATTGAGCATCTGCAAAGGATTACCGCCGGCGACTGCGCGCGGAATGACCCCGGAAGTGTTTTCCTTATAAACCGGCGGTGGCGCCTTCTCTTTTTTTTGCGTGGTTTTCTTGCCGTGAATCGGGGCGGTAAAAGTTTGCGCGGAAGCCGTGGCCGCGATGGCGGCGGCGAACAAGATCGACATGAGGCACGTTTTCATAATTCATTTCCCATCAAAAGAAGCGCGCAAATCCTTGCCGGTTTCAACGCCTCAGCCCAGAATTATAGACCAATGGACTACCTTGAGAAGGCTAAACGCGTCCTCGACATAGAAATTTTCGAGATGCAGCGGCTGCGCGAGCGGCTAGGCGAGAGTTTTGTCCGCGCGATCGAGCTCATCAAGGAAGCGGTCGAAGCGCGGGGCAAGGTAGTGGTGGTGGGCGTGGGAAAATCGGGACACATCGGGAGCAAAATCGCCTCGACGCTCACCAGCACCGGTTCGCCCGCGGTCGTGCTCGATTCCGTAAACGCGCTGCATGGCGATCTCGGCATGGTAGCCGATGGCGACGTGGTGCTCGCGCTCAGCTCGAGCGGCGAGACGGATGAAATGTTGCGCATTCTTCCGGCGATCGCGCGTTTTCAGGTGAAGATCATCGCGATGTGCGGCGACCCGAAATCGACGCTCGCGCAAAATGCCCACGTCGTTCTCGATGTAAACATCGAACAGGAAGCGTGTCCGTTAAATCTTGCGCCTACTTCAAGCACCACGGCCATGCTCGCGCTGGGCGATGCGCTCGCCATGGTGCTACTGGAAGCACGCGGCTTTCAAAAAGAAGATTTCGCGAAATTTCATCCGGGCGGCATGATCGGACGCAGCCTGCTCGTGCGCGTGCATCAAATCATGCGACCGCGCGATGCGCTCGCGCTGGTCGCGCCGAACGAGCCAATCCGCTCGGTCCTAAAAGCGATGACGAGTGTGCGCGCTGGCGCAGCGATCGTGGCTGGCGAAAATGGAAAGCTGCTCGGCATCTTTACGCACGGCGATTTTGCGCGGAACTTTCAGACCGATCCAAAGATCGGCGAGCGCCTGGTGGCCGATCTGATGACGCTCAATCCCGTGACGGTGCATCAGGACAAGCTTGCGGTGGAAGTTTTGAAATTGCTCGAGCAACATCGGATCGACGATCTCGTGGTCGTGAACGATGCGCAGGTGCCGGTGGGCCTGGTTGATTCGCAAGATTTGACCAAGCTGAAGTTGCTTTAGCAACTCGCGCGTGCAAAAGTCGCCGCTCTCGTTTTCTACTTCCTACTTTAGACTTTCTTTCCATGGCCGCCGCCAACGATCTCCGCAAAGGACAAGCCATAAAATATAATGGCAACACCGCCATTGTGCTGGAGGTGCATCATCGCACGCCCGGAAATTTGCGCGCCTTCGTCCAGGCAATCATTCGCTACCTCAACACCGGCAAAAGCGCCGATGTGCGCTTCGGTTCGACCGATAAAGTGGAGCTCGTCGACATCGAACGAAAGCAAGTGGAGTTCAGTTACAAAGACGGCAACGGCTATCATTTCATCGATCCGGAGACCTACGACACTGTCGATCTTCAGGAAAATTTGCTCGGCGACGCCAAAGATTATCTTGTCGAAAATCTTTCCGTGCAGGTCCTCTACGCCGAAGGCAAAGCTGTGCAGGTCGAGTTGCCCGCCTCGGTGAATCTGAAAATCGTCGAATCGGCCGAAGGTTTGCGCGGCGACACCTCGGGCAACGTGACCAAGCCGGCGAAATTGGAAACCGGCAAAACGATCAACGTCCCGCTCTTCATTAAAGAAGGCGAAACGATCAAGATCGACACTCGCACTGGCGCCTACATGGGTCGCGCGTAAATCTTCTTTGTCGATCTTGCGTGCGCAGAGTTCGCGAAGCGCATCGGTTTTTCTCCTTCTTCCAAAATTTGAGGAAATGTGCCTAATCTGGGGAGAAAACTTTTCACAATGAACGACAGCTCACGACATCGCTTTCAACGTAAACGCGCCGGCGGCGTAAAGGTCGTTCCCTACGTCGTGCCGACGACGCGCCGGCCGCCCGCGCCCAAGCCGCTCATGGTACCGACGCGCTGGGTCAAGTTCGTCATCGCGATTTTTTTGCTGCCCACGTGCGCCATTCTTACCCAAACATTTTTCACCGTCTTCGCGCGTGCCGCGGTCGCGCAACGCCTGTGGGCCGGCGCTGAATTTTGGTTCTTCTCGTTAGGCGCGGTCCTTTGGTTGATCGCTTTTTTTGGATTGCCGCGGCCGGTGCTCGTTTACGTTTTCGGCCACGAACTCACACACGCGCTCTGGGTTCTTCTAATGGGTGGACGCGTCAGCCGTTTTCGCGTCGGTCGTGAAGGCGGACATATCATGACCACGCGCACCAATTTTTGGATCGCGCTCGCGCCCTATTTTTTCCCCCTCTACAGCATTCTCACCATCGCCGTCTTCGGCCTGCTCAGTTTGTTTTATAACATGCAGCCGTACGGTCGGCTTCTTTACGGACTCATCGGCGTGACTTGGGCGTTCCATTTCACGTTCACGTGCTGGATGATTCCGAAAAACCAGAGCGATCTGCGCGGCCAGGGCACTTTTTTTTCGCTCGTCGTGATTTATTTAATGAACCTGCTCTTGCTCTGCGCCATGCTCGTCCTGGCATCGCCGCGCATCACCTTCGCCAGCTTCGGCGCCGATCTGGCCAAAAATATCGGCAACTTCTCGCGTTGGATTTTCTATCTGATCGATCAGTTCAACCGCGGCGCCCATCACGGCTAGATTGGCACATTCGTGATCACTGCGAACGGCAGGATCGACATCGCCTCTGCGACTCTAATGTGGCGATTGTCGATCTTGGTTTCGCGGCCGGTGAAAAGTTCTCGCGCGCTTTGAAGCGACAAATTTTCCGGAAGATCGACAATCGTATCTTGCCAGCGGTCTGCGAGCGGTGGGAAACCAATCCGCGACGACAACCGTGGCGATAGCGCGATAATCCATTTGTCTTCGTACTCGCGCGCAAACGCCACGCAACAATCGGCAAAGCTTCCGCTCGTGCGCAACGGCAAATAATTTCCGCGCTGGAAAAGATCGACATGTTCGCGGCGGAAACGCAGCGCACGTTGCGTCAGAAACATTTTGATCCGCCCATCCGGCCACGATTGCATCAGTTCTTCGGGCTTCGAATTTCGCAAGGCGTCGAGCATTGCGCGGCGACGCGCGTAGTCGACCTGTCGCCGATTGTCCGGGTCGACCAATGACAGGTCCCAAAGCTCGTTGCCCTGATAAATATCGGGCACGCCTGGCGCTGTCACTTTCAGCAGCGTTTGCGACAGCGAATTGATCGCGCCGAGCCGTGCGATCTCTTCCGCCACCGGCAGAAAGATCGACATAAACTTATTGCGCGGCGATGGATCGAGAATCTTCGCGACGAATTCTTGCATGGCGGCATCCCATGCTTCATTCGGCTGGATCCAGCTCGTGTTCAGCTTCGCTTCCTTCAGCGCCTTCGCCATGTATGCCTGGATGCGCTCGATGTATTGCGGCGTCGCATTTTTTTCCGGCGCGCCTAACGAGTCGACCGGCCAGGTCCCGAGCAGCGTTTGATAAAGCAGATACTCTTCGTTGCCATCGGGCGCTTCGACTTCGTCGATCCTCTGCTTCGCTTTGCGATTCGCCAGCCGCCAGCGTGGCAACGAGCGACGCCAAAGCTCCGGCATTTCCGAAATCGCCGCGATGCGAGCACGAACATCTTCGCTTCGCTTTGTGTCGTGCGTCGAAGTCGTCAGCAATGTCGCCGGCCAATCGCGCTGCCGTTCAGAGTTGCGCTCATGAAACGCGGTCACACTGATTCCGAATTGCGATGGATCGCCGCCCACTTCATTCAGCGCGACCAGCCGATTGTAGATATAAAATACTGTGTCCTCGAGTCCCTTCGCCATGATTGGACCGGTGCACTGTTGAAACTTGAGCACGAATTCCGTGTGCGCAGAGCGCGCTTCTTCATCGAGATTTTCCGGAAAGCGCAGCAGCAGAATATCGCGCAGAAAATTGAAAACCGACTCCTCGATCGCCGGATTTCGCCGCTTCGCCGTGGAGACGGCGCGCTCGATCACTTGTCGATCTTCGTCGCTCACCGGCCGGTTCGGCGTGATGTAAGTCCGATAAACCGGAAAACAGGCGATCGTTTCGCGCACCGCGCGCGTCAGCGCATCGAGCGTGAAATCGCGATACCAACGATTTCTTTCCGAGAGCCGATCGAAAAGATTGCCGAGGACATTCACGTCGTTCGCCAGCGCCAGTCGCATGACGAGCCGTTTCTTCGCGTAAACCAAATGCCCGAAATGCATCGAGTGACCGATAAATCGGTGAAACGTTTTGGTGATCGCAGTCTCAGCGGCGTTGTCCACGAGCACGCCGATGACTTGATTGGTGAATTCGTATCCGATCGTTCCGTGGACCGGCCAATCTTTGCGGAGCCTTTCCGGTCCCGTTAAAATTTTTTCCAGAACGAGATAAAAGGCGCGACCATCCGGCGGCGCCGGCACGCCAAGCACTTTCGCACACTGCCGCTGCAACTTTTCGAAATACTCGTTCGGCAAATAAAGACCGTCCGGGTGATCGATGCGCAATCCAGTCACCGCGCCGGCGCGGACAAGATCGAGAAGAAGTTTATGCGTCGCATCGAACACCTCTGGCAATTCCATGCGAATGGCCGCGAGATCGTTCACATCGAAAAAGCGGCGGTAATTGATTTCCTCCGCCGCCGTTCGCCAGAAAGCGAGGCGGTACGATTGCGCGTTGAGCAAATCGTCGAGCGCATCAAAGCTGCGCGAATCGCCGGGCGTGCCGTTAATTTTCACGAGCGCCTTATCGATCGCCTCTTTCACCTGCGATGCCTCCTGGCAGCGGCGTTCCAGTCGTCGCTTGATGATTTCTTTTTCGCGCGCGCGCTCCGCGATGCGTTCCGGATCGGTCTCGGTGCGACGCGGCAAATATTCCAACGCCGTCAGAATGCTCTGCATCTCGCCATAAAAATCTTCGTGCTTAAATGCGGCCAGATATTCCAGTGCAATTTCGACAACATGCCGGTAGGTGCCGGGCGCGATCGGAAGGACGTGATCGAAGTAGGTCAAATAAAATGCGCCGTCCTCGTAATGCAGTTTCAATTCGCCGCGTTCCAGCACGCGCCCGTATTGATCGCCTAGAATCGGCAGCAAGATTTTTCCCTGCAGATCCGCTTTCACCGGATTCCATTCGATGTCGAAGTAAGGCGCGAACATCGAGCTCGGCCCGTTCTCGAGCACATCCATCCACCATTGATTGAGCGACTCGCCGATGCCCATGTGGTTCGGCACGAAATCGAGCAGCTGTCCCATTTTGTGCGCGCGCAATTGTTCGATCCAGGCGTCGTATTCCTCGCGCGAACCGATCGCCGCATTTAATTTATTGTGATCGGTAATGTCGTAGCCGTGCATGCTTTCGGGGCGCGCCTGAAAATAAGGCGACGCATAGCAATCGGTGATGCCGAGCGCGTGCAGATAGGGCACAAGCTCGCGCGCCTGCGCAAACGTGAATTGTCGATTGAATTGCAATCGATAAGTCGAGCTCGGAATGCGCGGATGATCGTTCTTCACGGTGGAACCGTAAATTTGCGGTCATTCCGAGCGAAGTCGAGGAATCCCGTTGCGCAACGTACAGATTTAGCCACGGGATCCTTCGACTTCGCTGCGCTCCGCTCAGGATGACGCGTTGCGGCGCGTCACATCTTTTCAGGAACCTGAATCCCGAGCAAATTTAGACCTCGTTGCAAGACGCGCGCGGTTAGTTCGCAAAGCGTCAGGCGTGAGCTGCGTGCTGGTTCGTCCGCTTTCAGCACCGGGCACGCTTCATAAAATCCGTGAAAGTCGTTCGCCAATTCGAAAAGATAATTCGCCAGAACGTTCGGGCGAAAATCATTCAGGATTGTCGGCACAATCTCGGCGAACTGACACAAACGCTTCGCCAAGATTCTTTCCGCCACATCGTTTATGTCGATCTTGTCGGCGAGCGTCGGCTTCTCTCCAGCCTTCCGAAAGATCGATTGAATACGCACGTACGCGTTTTGCAAATAAGGAGCAGTGTTCCCATGCAGCGCTAACATTCGATCCCAGGAAAAAATGTAATCGGTCATTCGGTACTGCGACAGATCAGCATATTTGACCGCACCGACGCCGATCTTTTTCGCTATGTCGATCTTGTCCGCGTCGCTCAACTCCGGATTTTTTTCGTCGACGATCTTGCGCGCGCGCGCGACCGCTTCGTCGAGCACGTCACGCAACGGCACGTTCTCGCCGCTGCGCGTCTTCATGAGCTTGCGGTCTTCGCCGAGGATGTTGCCAAATGTGATGTGACGGAAATCGGCCTTGTAACCTTCGCGGCGCGCGATCTCGAAGATTTCCTTGAAATGCAAAGTCTGCGGCGCGCCCACCACATACCAGACGGTGTCGGCCTTCAAATCGTTGATGCGATAATCGACTGTCGCAATATCGGTCGTCGCGTAATTAAAGCCGCCATCGCGTTTGCGAATGATGCATGGTTTGTCGGCCAGCTCTGGGATGTCGCGAAAGAAAACGCAAACCGCGCCTTCGCTCATCTCGGCGATGCCGGATTTCAACAAGCGATCGACCACATCGGGCAGTCGATCGTTATAAAAGCTTTCGCCGCGCTGGATGTCGTAATGAATGTCGAGGACTTCGTAAGCGCGCTCGAATTCCCGCATCGACAAATCGGCCGTCTGCTTCCAAATGGAAAAATTCTCGGGATCGCCCGCTTGCAGCTTCACCAATTCCTGCCGGCAGGCGTTGCGCACCGCAGGATCGGCGGTAGCTTTTTCGTTCGTCTCTTTATAAACGCGGACGAGCTCTGCAATCGGATCGCGCTCGAGCGATTGTCGATCCAGAAAGTTTTTCCAACCGTAAATGACCATGCCGAACTGCGTCCCCCAATCACCGATGTGATTGTCGCGAATGACTTCGTGGCCGAGGAACGATGCGATCCGCGCGAGCGCGTCACCGAGCACGGTGCTGCGAATGTGACCGACGTGCATCGGCTTCGCGACGTTCGGCGAACCGAAATCGATCACGATTTTTTTTGTCGACGTTGCCTTGGCGACGCCTAACCGATCATCCGCGGCGAGCTCTTTTATTTTCGCGGCAAGTGCATCCGTTCGGAGGACGAAATTAATGAAGCCTGCGCCTTCCACTTTCGGCGGCTCGCACAATTCCGAAACATCGAGATGCTCGAGGATTTTTTCGGCGACGCTTCTCGGTTTTTCGCCGCGCGTTTTTGCGAGCACGAGCGCCGCGTTCGTTTGATAATCGCCGAAACGCGGATCGGCGGTGGCCGTAACTTCGCCGGCATTACTCAGCCCGGCGGCGGTGAGCGCGTCAGATAGTTTTCGCCCAAGGAGCGACTGAAACGTTTCCATCGCCCTTACTGTTGCGGGCGGTCACGAAAGATCGACAAGATTTCTTCGGCCGATTTCGCGTTGGCCAGACTTTCGCGCACGCTCCGGTCGTTCAAAAACTTTGCGATGGAAGCGAGCGTGCGCAGATGCGTTTGAAATTGATTTTTTGGAACAACAAAAAGCACAACGAATTTGACCGGAGCATTATCGAGCGCATCGAAATCGATTCCAGCCGACGACCGCCCGAATGCGGCCACGACGTCGTTGATTCGATCCGACGAACAGTGCGGAATGGCGATACCGAACCCGATGCCGGTGCTCATCGTTTCCTCGCGCTGCTTGAGCGATGCGAGAATGCTCTCGCGGTCCTCCGCTTTCATTTTGCCGAGGCTGACGAGCAGATCGATCAGCTCCACGATGGCGGCCCAACGCTCGGTCGCTTTCATCTCCGGGATGATTTGCTCGGCGGATAATAAACTGGCCAACGACATGCAAATTCCCCAGTGGGAGCGCAAGCTTAGCGGCGGCGCTTACGTTGACAAGCGCGTTTTGACCGGGGGCGCGCGCATCTTATTTGCGCAGTTTGTAATTGAGTTGGCGCGAGAGCAACCAGCGCACACCGAACATGTCGATGGTGGCGCGTAGGGCGCGATTGCCGAAGCCGTATTTGCTCTCACCAAATCGGCGCGCCCGATGATTGACGGGGATTTCGACAAGGCGAAAGCCGGCGCCTTTGACGAGCGCAGGAATAAAACGATGCATGCCTTTGAATGGAACAAGCGTCTGCGCGCATTCCCGTCGCATCGCTTTCAACGTGCAACCGGTATCGCGCACGCCATCTTTCGTGAATCGGCTGCGCACAAAATTTGCGACGCGACTCGTCAGGCGTTTCACGATCGTGTCTTTGCGTTTTTCTCGATAACCGCACACGAGATCGGCGCCCCGCTCGATTTCGGCGAGCAATTTCGGAATGTCGGCCGGATCGTTTTGCAAATCACCATCGATCAAAACAATGGTCGCACCGCGCGCCGCCTGCACGCCGGCATACAAGGCTGCGCTTTGTCCCCTGTTTTTTTCGAAGCGCAAAACGCGAACGCCCGCGGAATTGTCGATCTTGTCAACCGTGCGGTCGATTGAGCCGTCGTCGACGAAAATGATTTCGTAATCGCGGCCGGCGAGCGCATTTGTCAGCTCCGACTGCAAGATCGACATATTTTCTTCTTCGTTGAAAACCGGCACGATCACGGAAACAGCCGGTGCGCTCATCGTTTCATTCATAACGGCAACGGCCGATAACTTCGGCAAAGAAAAACCTGCCACGTGCGCAACGCTTTGCCGTAGCGAACGACCCGGATCGTTCCAACCGGCTCGGTCGATTGAAATGCGGCCACAATATTTCGCGGAAGTCCGCCGCGTTCGCCATCGCGGATGTAAAATGCGCTGCGCCCTTCGAACAAATTGATTCCTTTCTCTTCCGTGTAAACATCGCCCTCGGTTCGTGCGGCGTTCGGCGGCGTCTCCACAAATTCATCGTAGCGCGGCCAGAACGAAAACTGATTCTGCAAATCCTGCGATTCGACCAGATACACCGGCGGATGCCCCGGACCTTCCGATCGTTTATCGCGCAAATAAAATGAAATCTCGGATGCGCGGCCGCGTTCGTCCGCGATCAGAAAAACGCGCTCGCCGATTTTTGTTTCCACATCACCGCGCAATTTCTCCAGCGCTCCCGTGGCCGCTTTCCAACCGCGCATTCGATCGCTCGGATCGCTGCGCCCGAAACGAAATCCGGCGCTGCGCAGCAAATCCGTGTCGAGGGCAAGCACGCTCATGATCAAACTGAGAGCAAGCGCGACCGCAGCGATGGAACGAAGCGCCGCGCCCGTCTCCAATCGCTCTCGCCAGAATGCAAGCGCCAGAATTCCGAAGCTGAGAATACCGAGCGCATCCCAATTCGGCGCAGCTGCTTTGTTGAGCGAGAGCAGCAAATAAAAAGCAACCACCGGCGCGCCGAACCAGAAAAGGAAAAGCACTCGGAATTGTTGTTGCGCGCGTTTCCAGCTTGCGATCACGGCCCAGGCGACGGCCAGAAACAACAGTGGCGAATAGACCAGGAAATGTTCGCCGAGAAATTTCAAAAGCTCGGTCGGATGAATTCCGATGCCTTCGTTAAGGCCGCCGCGAGATCGCAAATGCCCGAGCGTGACCCAGGCGTGCTGCGCGTTCCAGAGAATCGGCGGAATCGTGCAAAGCGCGAAAAGGCCAAGCGCGCAATACAAACCGGGCCGTTTGAATTCGTCGCGCCAGCGCGGCGTGAGCGCGACGACCGCCAAGATCGACAATAACTCGAGCGCGTTTGTGTATTTGCACAAAAATCCCAGGCCGACGAGCAAACCGGTAAGCGGCCACCACCACGAAAAATTCGGGCTGCGTTCGAGCGCGAGCCAGAACGCAAACATCGCCGCGATCCAAAAAAAGATGGAGAGCGGATCGATCGTCATGACAAAACTGCCGATGTTAAAAATGGGCGTGACGTTAAGCGCGATCACTCCCCAGAAGCCGGCCGCCTCGCTGAAAAGTTTTCGCGCGAAATAAAAAACGAGCAGGCTCGTCCCGGCAGCGAGCATCGGACTCCAAAAGCGCACGCCGAATTCGTTCGCGCCAAACATCGCAGTGCTCGCGCGCATCGCGAACGCGACGCCCGGGCCTTTGCTGAAGTAAGCCGGCGCCAAACGTTCCGACCACATCCAGTAATGCGCTTCATCAAATTCCAGATCGCTCGTCCACAAGATCGACAATCGAATCGCCGTGAGCCCAAGAACAAACAACCAAGCCGCGCGTGTCGTGCTCATGAGACTCGGTTTTCGATCAAGCGCGGATGACGCGCGAAAACATTCGGCGCAAATCGCGGCGCAAGTTTTCTCCAAAGCAGCTCAAAGAGCGCCAGCAGAATCAATGCTTCACCCGCGGCCAGAAAAAAAGTGGCGAACACATCGCTTGGCCAATGTGCGCCCAGATAAATTCGCGAATACCCGATTGCCGCCGTAATGAAAAAATAAAGCCATCCGCGTTTCCGAAAAAAGAGCAGGCAACAAAATCCGATGACGGTGTTGTTCGTGACGTGACCGGAAGGAAAAGAAGGCCCGGATTTATTCCAATCGGTTTCGTCGGAATAACGAATGGCCCGCTTTTTGAAAAGTGTCATGAATTCAGGCCGCGCTTTCTGCAATTGCACCATCCGCACTCTCTGCACTTGTTTTGGCCGATGCCGGCCGACCGCGTTTTTTAAACTGCCCGTGACCTGTTCGGTAATGGCGAGCGAAACGAGCAGGCAACAAATAAATGCGCGCCCTTTGAATCCGCCGAAAGCGATCAAATATATCGCGATGCCGATGAGAAACGGTTTCCAAATCTCGACGTTGCTGAGCGCGGCCATGAACAAGTCGAGCGCCGGACTCGTCCACTGTTCGTTGATGAGATGAAAAAGATTTTGATCCACGCGAGCGTGCTACGATTTAAGCTTTAAGTAACGGATGAAGAAAGTCGCGTTTTATCTAATGCTCGCGCTGATCGCGACTGTGTGCGCAGAACCTGCCCCATCTGCAAAAGAAATTCTTGCATCGGTGCGGATGCGCGAGGCACAGCAGCAAATCGATTTGCAGGGGCAGCTGCGCGAAAACGAAATCGTGGTGCCGTTTCGATTGATTCAAACCGGGCCGGTCATTCGCTACACCTTTTCGAATCCAGATGAAATTTTACAGCTGCGTCTTGAGGAAAATGGCTCACGGCTCGACACCGTCACGCAAAACGCCACCGAAAAATTCGCCGCGTCGAAGCTGGATCAAAAAATTCGTGGCACCGGGGTTACTTATGAAGATCTGTCGCTCAAGTTTCTTTATTGGCCGGATGCAAAAGTTCTCGGCGACGAAAACGTGCGCACGCGCAATTGCTGGAAGCTGCAACTGCGCGCGCCGGCGCGAGAATCGCAATACGGAAACATTTTGCTCTGGATCGACAAGAACAGTGGCGCGCTCATGCGCATGGAAGGTTACGACGCGGGAGGTCAGCTCGTGAAACGTTTCGAAGTCGTCTCCGCGCAAAAGATCGACAATCGCTGGTTCTTGAAACAAATGCGGATTGAACAACTCCAGCCCGGCACAAGCAAAGTGCAATCACGCACTTATCTCGAGATCAAGAATCCAAACGCGACGCACTGATTACTTCTCATTGCGCGCAGCTTGCACGATCTGCGCGAAGCTGCGCGGCTCGAGACTGGCGCCGCCGACGAGCGCGCCGTCGATGTCCGGCTGCGACATGAGCTCACGCGCATTGTCCGGCTTCACGCTGCCGCCGTACTGAATACGAACCTTGTCGGCGGTCGCTTCATCTGAGATTTCGCGCAGCATCTGGCGAATGAAGGCATGCGCTTCCTGCGCCTGCTCCGGCGTCGCAACGCGACCGGTGCCGATCGCCCAGACCGGTTCGTACGCGATCACGGTTTCCTGCAATTCCTTCTCGCCAATATCAGCGAGGCTGCCGCGCAGTTGGATCGACAATATTTTTTCGACGCTGCCTTTTTCGCGCTGCTCGAGCGTTTCACCGACGCAAACAATCGGCCGCAGCGCGGCTTCGAGCGCGGCGCGCACTTTGCGATTCACGATTTCATCCGTCTCTCCAAACATTGCGCGACGCTCGCTGTGACCGAGCACGACATAGCGAACAAACAAATCGCGCAGCATTGCGGCAGAGATTTCGCCGGTGAACGCGCCGTTCTTTTCCCAATGCATGTTTTGCGCGCCGACCTTGATGTTTTGCGAACTGCCGAGCGCCTCCATCACCTTCGCAATTGCGGTGAAGGGTGGCACGATC
This sequence comes from Verrucomicrobiota bacterium, assembly GCA_041167045.1. Classification (GTDB taxonomy): domain Bacteria; phylum Verrucomicrobiota; class Verrucomicrobiia; order Chthoniobacterales; family UBA10450; genus CATPCN01. Next base: position 109,039 of record JBEEGW010000001.1, on the reverse strand, counting down.
ACGACTTCGACATCGGTCACATCCCCGACCTCCACCAGAATCGCTTCAACAAAACGCGCCGATTCCGCCTGCGTCATGTTCATCTTCCAATTGGCCGCGATGATTGTCTTGCGCATATCAAAAGGTTGTATTCCGAGCAAAGCGAGGGAGCTCTCGCTCAATCGAGAGCGTGGCAGATCTTTGGTGGATTTGTAAGATGCCTGGTTTCACTCGGGATGACGATAAAGCGCTAGAACTGAAAATAGATAAACGGCGTGTAATGGGTCGGAACAAATAAAAGCACGACAGCGGCGGTGCAACCGTAGGCGACGGCAAAGACTGGCGTCGGCCAGCGCCGGGTCATTTCCGAAAACCAGCCTTTATGGTTCAACCAATGCGCAAAGGCGAGGGCTACGACGATCAACAGCATCCATGCTCCGATGTCCTTTGTTCCGGCGCTATGGAAAAAGACAAATTGTTGGAGCGCGACGGCGGCACGCCTCAGATCGGGCGCACGAAAAAATATCCAGGCGACGCACACCCAATAAATCGTGATCGGCCCAGCGAGCCAGCGCATAAATTTCTGGACGCGATCAAGACCATTCGTTAAGCGAGTCCACTCGCGGTGGAAAACAAGAGCAATTCCGTGGAGCCCGCCCCAAATGACGAAAGTCCACGCCGCTCCGTGCCACAAGCCGCCGAGCAGCATCGTAATCATGATATTGCGGTAAACGAACCAGCGCGGCCCGCGGTTCCCACCCAACGGGATGTAAAGATATTCGCGCAGCCAGCTCGACAGACTGATGTGCCAGCGATGCCAAAAATCCGCGATGTTCTGGGCAAAGTACGGGAAACGGAAGTTGAGAACCAGCTCATAGCCAAGCAGACGCGCGCTAGCTCGGGCCATGTCAGTGTACCCGGAAAAATCGCAATAGATTTGGATCGCGTAAAACAGCACGCCAACCCATGCACTCGCGGCGGTAAACCCAGCTGGATTAGCAAAATAGCGATCCGCTATCGGCGCGACTCCATCTGCGATGCATGCCTTCTTGATGAATCCAGTCAAAAACAAAACCAGCGCCCCTCGAACATCGACATCGGAAAATTTTCTGACCGAGGAGAGCTGTGGCAGGAAAAAAATTGCCGGCATGATCGGGCCGGCGACGAGATGCGTGAAAAAACTGATGAACAACGCCAGATCGAGAAAACTTGATACCGGCGCCTGTCGACCACGGTAAACATCGATGGTATAACTCATCGACTGGAACGTGTAGAAACTGATGCCGACCGGCAGGATGATGTTCAGCGAGTTGACGCCCACCGGTAAACCGAGCCAAGCCGAGAACGCTGCCGCCGAATCGATGAAAAAATTGAAGTATTTGAAGAAACCGAGGACGCCGAGGTTGGCGCACAGACTTGCGATCAACCAGGCGCGACGTTTTTTTGGATTTTCCTCCCGCGCCATCATCTTGCCGACCGTGTAATCGATCGTTGTCGATCCCAGCAGCAGAAATGTGAATTTCCAATTCCAAGCCGCGTAAAAGAGATAGCTGCAAATGAGCAGCCAAACCTTGCGCTTGGTGTTGTCACGCATCGCCCAGTAGACGGCGAAGACGATCAGAAAGAACCAGAGGAATCGAAATTCAACGAAGGACATGGAATTGGTCAGCGATTTACTGGATTTTTCCTTCGCGGAGAAGCTCGGCGACCTTCAGCACCATGAGCTTGGGCAAGTTCCTTGCTTCGCTAGAACCATCTGGGATGACTCACTTAATTTCTTCTGCGCTCAGGAGCCGCGCGAACTTCACTGCTACGAGTCGCGTGAACTCTTCCGCTGCTTCCTTTTTGAGATGGCTGCGGTCGATGCGCGCGTCGGTCTGATATAGATTTGGGTACAGCGACGCGTTGTTAAACGACATCACTGTTCCGGGTGGATTGGATCGAAATGTAAATTCAAATTGCACGGTCGCTACAGGTGGAACCACGAAAATCGGGACCGCACCAAGGCGCCGTATTTTATCCGAAGCCTCCCGGCAGGCTGTCTCAGTATAGGGGGACACCGGCCGGGCGCGCACATCCTGGAGTGCTCGCGCGAGTGTCTCTTGATACTCGGCGCCGGCAACCTTCTTTTTGTTTGAGGGCTGGTAGCCGTCTCCCGCCGGGCCCAGCCCTGTTAGCGCCCCTTCAGTTTTCGGGTCGCGCCAAAAATAATCCTGGATGTCATTTGCTCGGCCGAGATTCGTGAAACGTTTCTCGAATTCTGAGACATGAAAGGCAACGAGCTCACGCGAGCCTCGGTGAAACATGACGTGGATAATCTTTATCGGATCCGGAAGCCACAGTTGCCTTGTGCCGGCGTCCAAGATGCTTCGTAAAACCAGCGAAGTGCGTTTCCAATCGTGCCAATACCACGCGCGCCGGCTCCCGATGCCTTGGGAAGTGGCCTGAAGTTCATCCAATTCGATGAATATCCATTTTAGATTTGCCGGTTTTGTGTTCAAAACCTGCTCGAGAAGATAAACAGCTTCGGACAGATGCATTCCGTCTACGCCGAAGTTAAAACTATGTGTCGGGTGCCCTTTTTCGGTCGTCACTCCATCGAAAATCGCAGGTGAGATGTGATGGTAGATGCGACTTGAACCAATGAACACTGTGTCGAACTCGTCTTTGTGCGCGGCAAAGAAGCGAAGTTTCTGCGATACCTGGTCGATTTCCGGAAATGGCAGGACTGCATGCAGTCCGATGCAGGTCAGGGCGAATGCGCCGGTGCCGATCGCAAAATTAATCAGTCCGCGGAACAGAGACGATCTCATACTTATCAAAAGCGCCGCAACAGCGTTTGGAAATCAACACGAGATTATTTTGCGTCGCTCAGGGCCGCCACGCCGGGAAGTTCTTTTCCTTCGATCAATTCGAGCGACGCGCCGCCGCCGGTGGAGATGAAAGTCATTTTGTCGGCCAGACCGGCTTGTTTAACCGCGGTCACGGAATCGCCGCCGCCGATGATCGTAGTGGCTTTCGATTTCGCCATCGCTTCTGCGATCGCTATCGTCCCGAGCGCAAAGTCCGGAATCTCAAAAATGCCGAGCGGGCCGTTCCAAAGAATTGTTTTTGCTTTCGCAATCTCGTCTTCGAAAAGCGCAATCGTCGCGTGACCGGCGTCGACTGCCTGCCAACCAGCCGTGATTCCGTGCTTTGGCGAAAGGCGTGGCGTGTTTCGCACCGGCGCCGCCGGACGAATTTCCTGCGCTTCGAGCACGTCGACCGGCAGCAACAGCTTCACATTTTTCTTCCGGGCAAGATCGACAATTTCATTCGCGAGATCGAGTTTGTCCGCTTCCACTCGGCTCGCGCCGATCGGAATTCCCTGCGCTTTGAAAAATGTGTTCGCCATCGCGCCGCCGATCAAGATCGCATCCGCTTTTTCCATGAGCGCTTTGAGCACGCCGATTTTATCGGAAACTTTCGCGCCGCCCATAATCACGACAAAGGGTTTCGCCGGCTGATCGAGTTCTTCGTGCAGATACTTCAATTCTTTCTCCATCAAAAAACCCATGGCCGATTGTGAAACGAACTTTGTGATGCCGGCGGTCGACGCGTGCGCGCGATGGGCCGCGCCGAAAGCATCGTCCACATAAAGATCGCCGAGCTTGGCCAGCGCTTCGGCGAACTTCGGATCGTTCGCTTCTTCCTCGGGCTGAAAGCGCAAATTCTCTAGCAACGTCACGCCGCCTTGTTCCATGTCCGCGATGATCGCTTCCGGGATTGCGCCGATCGTTTCATGGCTAAACCCGACTGGCTGCTCGATCAACGAATGCAAATGGTCCGCGACCCAGCGCAGCGAATATTTTTCGACGCGCTTTCCTTTTGGCCGCCCGAAGTGCGACATCAAAATCGTTTTCGCGCCTTGTTCGCGCAGCCAATTGATTGTCGGCAAACTCTCGCGAATACGCGTGTCATCCGTTATGTCGATCTTGCCGTCGCGCTCCTCGATCGGCACGTTGAAATCGACGCGCACGAGCACGCGTTTGCCCCGGACTTCGAGATCGCGAACCGAAAGCTTGGCCATTGCGCGAACTACGAAAGCATCTCGAGCAGCTCGACGCAGCGATTGCTGTAGCCCCACTCGTTGTCGTACCAGCCAACCACTTTCACGAACCGATTGCCGAGCGTCAGCGTGAGCTTGCTGTCGAAAATGCACGAATGCGGATTGCCCACGATGTCCTGCGAGACGAGCGGCTCGTCCGTGAACTCGAGCACGCCTTTGTAACTCTTGTCCGTCGATGCCGCCTTGAACGCGGCGTTGATCGAATCGACGGTCGCGTCCTTCGAAAGCACGGCGGTGAAGTCCGTGACCGAGCCGTCGGGCGTCGGCACGCGAAACGCGCCGCCGTTTAGTTTCCCTTTCAATTCGGGAATGACTTCGCCGATCGCTTTGGCCGCGCCGGTGCTGGAAGGAATGATGCTGATCGCGGCCGCCCTCGCGCGTCGCAAATCTTCATGCGGAAAATCGAGAATGCGCTGGTCGTTCGTATAACTGTGGATCGTGCTCATGAATCCATGTTCGACGCCGAAGTTGTCGTTGAGCACTTTGGCTAGCGGCGCGAGACAGTTGGTCGTGCAGCTCGCGTTCGAAACGATCCTGTGCTTGTCCGCGTCGTAAATGTTGTCGTTGATGCCGAGACAAATGGTGGCATCGGGATTTTTCGCCGGCGCGCTGATGAGGACGCGCTTGGCGCCAGCGGTGATATGCAGCTCGGCCTTGTCACGGCTCGTGAAAAACCCGGTCGACTCCAGCACAACATCGACGCCCAGATCCTTCCACGGCAGCTTCGCCGGATCGCGTTCCTTCAAAATCTTGATCTTATGTCCGCGCACGATGATGTTTTGCTCGTCGTAGCCGATCTCGCCGTCGAACTTGCCGTGCACCGAGTCCCACTTGAGCAAATGCGCGAGCGTGTGCGTGTCGGTCAGATCGTTGATCGCGCGGATGTGTTTGACGTCGCCTTGTGACATGGCGCGAAGAACGTTGCGTCCGATGCGCCCGAAGCCGTTGATGCCGTAGTTAGCCATAAATAAAATGCTGAATTCCGATTTGCGATTGCCGACTAAATTGACTTGTCAGCAAAGGTGAGGGCGGGAAAATAAATGCGCACAGGGCGGAAGCAATGGCGAAGTATCGTGCGCCTCGTCGCGAGCATGTCGATCTTGTTTGCGCAACTTGCCGTCAGCGCGGAAGGCAGTGCTTCACGAATGAAAACGATCCTCGTGTTCGGTGACAGTTTGTCTGATGGCTTTCGGCTCAAGCGCAGCGAAGCTTATCCGAATCTCCTCGCGCAAAAATTGCGGGCTGCTGGTTTGGAAAACTTCGAAGTGATCAACGCGAGCCAGAGTGGCGGCACGACCGACGGCGGATTGCACCGATTGCCGGCGCAGCTCAAACGCAAGATCGACATATTTATTCTGGAGCTCGGAATCAACGACGCCTTTCGCGGCGAGCCCCTCGATCAGATCGAGAAAAATTTGCAGGCCATGATCGACCAGGTGAAAACCACGAATCCGACGGTGCGCGTCATCATCGCCGGAATGCAGCTGCCCAATTATTCCGAGGACGATTATGTGAGCGCGTTCGGAAAAGTTTATGTCGATCTTGCCGCGAAAAATAACGCGGCGCTCATTCCGTATTTGCTCGAAGGCGTATCCGGCGATCCCCTTTTAAATCTGCCAGACCGCATTCATCCAAATGCGGCCGGTCACAAAGTTCTCGCCGAAAATGTCTGGCGCGTGCTCGAGCCGATCGCGCGCGAAGTGGCGCGCGATTAAACGGCCGGCTGCTGCTGCGTGAGGCAGTGAAACGTGCCAAGACCCCAGATTAATTCGCGGCAATCAATGCCGATGACTTCGCGATCAGGAAAACAATCGCGCAAGATCGACAACGCGGCTTCGTCATTTGGATCGGCGAAAGTGGGGACGAGAACGCAATTGTTCGCGATGTAGAAGTTGGCGTAGCTCGCGGGCAAGCGCAGATCTTCCCGCACAATCTTTTTCGGCATCGGCAATTCGATGATGTCGATCTTGCCCGCACCGATCTTCATCTCGCGCAGGCGCGCCAGATTTTCCTGGAGCGGTTTATAATTTGCATCGTCGCGTTTCTCTTCGACGACAGTGACGACTGTGCGCTCGCTCACGAAACGAGCGAGATCGTCGATGTGACCATCCGTGTCGTCGCCTTCGATGCCATCGCCGAGCCAAAGAATTTCGCGGATGCCGAGAAAATCGCGCAGGCGCTTTTCGATTTGTTCGCGACTTAAATCCGGATTGCGATTTTCGTTGAGCAAACACGATTCGCTCGTGAGCAGCGCGCCGCTGCCGTTCACATCGATCGATCCGCCTTCCAAAATCATGCGTGGATAAAAAATAGGAAGATCGAGAACCTCGGCGACGCGCGTCGGCACAACTTCATCGAGATCGCACGGCGGATATTTGCCGCCCCATGCGTTGTAATCCCAATCGACGACCGCGAGTTTTGGATCGGCGGCGCGCATCAAGAAAATCGGGCCGTGATCGCGACACCACGGTTCATTTGTCGGGATTTCATAATAGGTGATGCATTCCTGGTTCGGCAGCGAATCGAGAATGGCGCGCGCTTCGGCTTCATGCGCGCCATTGCAAACGTTGATGCACACTGGCTCCGATTCAGTGAGTGCGCCTACCATCGCGCGCAGCGTCGGCAGGACGCGATCGAATGAGCCGGGAAAACTAATTCCTTCGCGGCGCGGCCACGACAGCCAGGTGGCGGCATGCGGTTCCCATTCCGCCGGCATGCGATAGCCGAGCGCGACGGGAGTTTGCGTCGTGTCCATGAAATTGATACTGCGCCGACCGGAATTCGTTGTAAACAGATCGCGGAATCCCAAGACAAGATCGACATATATGATGCGCAGCGTTTTCCGCCGCTACACAATCGCGATAGCTTTGCTCGGCGCTACCGTCGCCACCGTCCACGCGCAGAAGGTTTCGTTTCCGAAAGAGTCGCCGATTTTTTCTTTGATCGCGCCGGGCGGTTGGAAAGCGGAATTTCAAAAAGATAATCTGACGTTACTGCCCGATCCGGACGACGGATATTTTTTGCAGATCAATGCGCAGCCGTACTCGGCGGCGGAAGCGCTGCCGCATATTGCCGATGCGATCGCCGAACAGTTAAAGCTGAGCAATCTCGTCCTCGGCACGCCCCTGACTGGTCCGAACCGGCACGCTGTGAAATGCACGTTGATGACGGCGCGTGGGAAATCGCAGAGCGGTGAGATGGTGATCACGCTGGCTGCGTTCTCATTTAATCAGGATAAATATTTCACGGTGCAAGGAATCGGCACGAGTGCGCTCGAACAGAAGCACGGGCGCGAGACACGTGCGATTGTCGATTCGATCGCGCCGATCGAAGGACATTAACACCGTAGTTCTCGACACTCGTCCAAGCCTTCGATAAAACGGGCGCATGCCCAAACAAGCTCGCAAAAAGAAACGCGCTCCCTCTTCGCCCATCAAACCGCGCAGTAACTCGTGGTACGGATGGATGCCGGACTTGCCGGACCATCGCGACCTTATGTACGCGGCGCCCGACCACGTGTTGCGCGCTTTGCCGCGTAATGTCGATCTTAGGAAATCGTGTCCCCAGGTTTACAACCAGGGACAGCTCGGCAGTTGCACCGCGAACGCGATCGGCGGCGCCATTGAGTTCGACCAACTGAAACAAAAATGGCCGGACCCTTACGTCCCGTCGCGTTTGTTCATCTATTATAATGAGCGGGCCATGGAAAACACGGTCGAGTCTGATAACGGCGCGCAGATTCGCGATGGCATCAAGTGCGTGGCTAAACAAGGCGCGTGCGCCGAGAAGCTTTGGCCTTACAAGATCGACATGTTCAAGCGCAAGCCTTCGGCTAGCTGTTATGCGGAAGCGATCAAGCATACGGCGGTGAACTACCATCGCGTCACGCGCACACTCGAGCAGTTCAAGGGCTGCCTGGCCGATGGTTATCCGTTCGTCTTCGGCTTCAGCGTTTACGATTGCTTCGAATCGAAAGAAATGGAGCGCACCGGCCATCTCTCCATGCCCAGGCCGGAAGAGAAAGACCTGGGCGGTCACGCCGTGCTAGCTGTCGGTTACGATGACGATCAGCGCTGGTTCATCGTCCGTAACTCCTGGGGCGCCGACTGGGGCCTGAGCGGTTACTTCACCATGCCTTACGGCTACCTCACCGATGCCAACTTGTCCGACGACTTCTGGACTATAAGGATTGTGAAATGACTCACATGTTTTCGTTTTACCGGAATCGCGTCGCACGTGTGAGCCGAAATAGGCGAAATAAACTTTCGTCTAATTGTAGTTAGGACCTTCACATGGCATGACGCTCTTCGAACTAACGTTCGGTCTTACCGCGCTGATCTTGGGCCTCGCGTTAACACACATGGCGTCGAACTTATACAGGCTAGCCAAAGCGGGGCGGAAAGTGCGCTGGGCACCGGAGCCTTTATTACAAACCGGTCTCGTGCTGCTCGTCGTTGTTTTCGTCTGGGTGAACCAGTGGGAGACGAGAGGTACGACCAGTATTATCTATGCCCGAGAGCTCTTGCAGGTTCTCAAGTTACTGGTGCTTTACATCGCGGCTGCCGCGTGCCTGCCCGAAGTGCACGATCACGAGGGCGAAATCGATCTCTACGTCCATTACGACCAAACGCGCCGGTTGTCTTACGGAGCGCTGGTTGCGGGACTCGTGCTCTTCGACGTCTATGGTTGGACCGGCGAGCAAACGTTTCATTGGTGCTGGAATATGCTCGCCTCTTTCGTTTTTATTGGCCCGTACCTTGTGATGATGTTTGTTCGGCAGCGCTGGCTCAACGTGCTATTGCTTGTGTCGGTGCTGATCTACTTCGGCAGTTCGATCATGGCATACCGGCTCAATGAATGAAATGCGTTACAAAGGCCTAACCAAGCGATGGAGCGAACGGCGGACCGTTCCGCGTCCACATTTTGAGACGACTTCCACACTTCCATTCCGATCGACACGCGCCGTCGTCCGCCGTCGCTCATCTTGTTCTCGTTAGGCCCGCACCGCGCCTTCAATGGAGACAGACGCTCAACGATCTGCGGCTGATGACGCATGGAATCGCCTCGATGACATCGAAGACACCGCTAGGGCCAAGCTGTCGCAACAGTTGGTAGCCTTTGAAGGGCCTTTTCGTGATACCTACGAGGCTGGCGTGATCGCACCGGTTCTACGTGCTGAGGCTTTTACGACGGCTGATGTGCGTTGTGCGGCATTGCACTTCAAACGCGTCCTCAACGATCTCCGTTCAGTATGGCTGCTGTTGGCGTCCGGTTATACCTCACAAGCGGCTTCGGTCGCAGCCTCGTTATACGAGAACGCCCTTGGAACTGTATGTCTGACTATTTCGCCGCGAAACGTCGAGACATATCTCGCCAGCGAATCGGGCGAGCTGCCGTGGGCTCCGATCAAGATGGCGAAGATGGTGGTCGAGCACGAAGGACACGCTCCTGGCACGAAGGACTTCGAGAATCAGTGGCGTGCGCTTTACGCGCATTACGTCTGGCTTTGCCAGACAAAGCATCCAACGATGCCGTCGGCTGTACATGACAGTTCTGCATCGGCCGTGCGAGACGGCTATGTCGTGATGGCCCTCCCGAACGTCCACGCTCAGGATTTGCCGTTGAAGGCGCAGATCGCGATAATTTCTCTGCACCGCACGCATGAGAGCATTCAGGCGTTCCTTACTGCCTTCGGCTTCAAAGAGGAGCCACCGAACACCTACCGGTTCGCCGAGCGCTTCTCACGTGCGAAAGACACTGCGTGGAACGCCTATGAACCATTCCTCGAGAGGAGAAATCCGATCAGTATCCACCGGACGTGGTTCCCGAAGAAGTATCCACCAATCAAGTGAGCAGCGACATCCCAAGGCCTAACCAGGCGATGCAGCGAACCGCGCCCCGCTTCGATGCGTAACTTTCGTGTAGCTAGTTCGTCCAGCTTGCAGCCACGCGCGCTCTCGGGCGCGGTCGCTGATCTTGCGTCTCGTTAGGCCTAAAGATATGTCACACCGATGCACCGCCACAGATTGCGCATTTCAGCTTCCCGATACATATCCATTTCCACGATGCCCGTGGCACATGGCACCGGGCCGCGGAGTCACAAAGTTTGTCGGCGCGCGCTTGCTATCGCCGCAGCGGGCTTGGGAGGAGGCATCGCCTACGAGCGTTTTCGCGAGTACTTGCGCGAGAGGCAGCTTCATCGCGAGCGTGAGGCGTGGCGAGAGCAGCATGCACCTTCCGAAGCAGCACCCATGAAACAGCCCACACAAGCCAAAAAGCCTTCCGTGAAGCCTCGGGCACGCCGAAAGCGCAAGGCCTAACCAAGCGATGCAGCCAACCGCTGGCCGTTGTACTAAGTTGAGGGTGGAGCGATGATAGTTGAGAGTCTAGCAAGGCTCGCTGCTGCCAACGGTGGCTTAGCTCCGTCTCGTTAGGTCTAAATCACCCCAATGAAAACCATCCTAGTTTCCTCGTTATTGGTGCTCGTTTTGGCGTGCCCCAGCTACGCGGCCAACCCGAAACTTGGCTTCGCGGTCAGCGTGGAAGGCGAAGGGTTCTTCCTCAATCCTGTGGTGACAAAAATTCTCGTGACGGAGGTGAAGAAAGCTTCGCTTGCGGAAGCCGCTGGCGTGAGGGCCGGTGACATCATCATTAAAATCGAAGGCAAAGCCGTCGTGGGCCGGCGCGCTTTGGAACTTCGACCGTTGATGAACTTCAATCCCGGAGAGACGCGCACATTAAGGCTGCGGCATGCTGATGGAACGGAGTTTGAGGCTCGCTTCGCTAGTCCAAAAGACTAACATGATTCTAAACTCCCAGGCGTGGATATGATCGGGCGGCGAGTCATCGGGCACCTCAAGAACCAGCAATGGATCGCCTTCGGCATCGAGCTGGTGATCGTGGTGTTGGGCGTTTTCATCGGTATCCAGGTGTCAAACTGGAACCAGGAACGCATTAACTCCCGCCAAGCTGCGAATTTTGCCGAGCGACTGAAGGCCGACCTGCGCGAGGAAGACTGGGGCTACCAGTTACTGATTGCTTACAATCGGGAAGTGCTGGCAAACGCGGACCGAGCATTGGCCACGCTAGAGGGCAAGACCACGATGTCGGATGAAGCTATGCTGGTCAGTGCGTACCGCGCTACCCAGTACAAACAGAAACTACGCCGCCGTTCTACTTACGACGAGTTGATCTCAACCGGCACCATAGGTCTCATCCGCGACCCGAAACTGCGCGATACCGCGATGCGGCTCTACAACATCCCCACGATCGATAACACGGTTCGCGAGGGCATGCAGTCGCGCTACCGGGAGGCCTTTCGCATGTCAGTGCCTAACGACGTGCAGCGCGCGTTACTTGCGCACTGTGGTGACCGTTATGTTGATGTTGGTGACTATGCTGCCATCAACGGCGTACTCGATTATCCTTGCACCACCGGATTGTCCGAGCAGGCGATTGACCAGGCCGCGAAGGCGCTTCGGTCGGAGCCAAACCTGGCGCCGCTGCTGCGGCTGCGAGTGAGCGACATCGAAACTCGCCTGACGGACCTGACGAACAACAATCGAAACATTGTGGATAATCTTCGCGCCATTGCCACCGAGAAGCCATGAGCTAAGTAGCAATGACTCTCGTGCTACACTAACGGTCTAAGCGGTCAATGCAGCGAATTATGAAAAGTAAAAATTCGAAAGTAGGAAGTAGAAAGGACCCGCGAAGGCATTTCCGCGCTCAGCGTGTTCTCGTTAGACCAACGCTATGACAAAACCATGCAAATCCTGCAAAGAGCAGATCGATCAAGCCGCGACGAAATGTCCGAAATGCCAGGCCTATCAGCAGTGGTATCGCAATCCACAAATGCTTTCCCTGGTCTTACTGATTCCATTCATGACATTTGTATTTTGGAATACCTCCCGGATCGTCAGCCCGGCCGGTTTCGCTGATTACAAAGACAAAGTCACCGTAAGCGTGGTCGATGAAAAACCATCGACTACTGGCAAGACAGACCTAGTAACAATACGAATTGAGAATCGAACTAACAAGACGTGGAAGCGACCCAAATTCCAGATCGAGAGTCTTGATGGTAGCGATAAAGTTCTTAGCGTCGAACACGTGAATGAATACAACATGGTGGTGGCTCCGAATTCCTCAGTGCTGGATACGTTATCGCTCCGAATTATCCCCCCTCAGCCAGTCGCGAAATGGAGAGTTACTCTAACAGATATTGATTCTAGTCGATTCTGAAGGTCTAGCCGATAGGTATCTGAACACAACTTACTGATAGCTGAAACTATGTCGTTCGAACAAATATCCTCGCTCGCGCAAATTGTAGCCTCGGTTGGCGTGCTGGTGTCTTTGATCTTTGTCGCTTTGCAGATCAAACAAAATACGGGCGCGCTTCAGCGCAACGAACACAATAGCACGATGGAGCAATGGACGGTGATTCGTCAGGCCATCGCCGGGAACCGCGAGATTGCCGAGCTCATGACCGCCGGCCTGCACGGCGAGCGCGAGATGGATGCGGCCGATCAGTTGAGAATGGAGCAGATGTTGCAGGAATACGCCTGGGCGGCCTTTCACATCTGGGAAAGAACGCAGCGCGGTATTTTTCCAAAGGGCACGTTCGAAGCGACGGCCGGAGCACTTCTCTGCACTCTGCTCGCGTCGCCGCGTGGCAAGAGCTGGTGGCGCGACGCCAAACATATTGGCTTCATGCCCGCGTTTGTCGCGGACGTTGACGCTGTGCTGACCAGGAACAGCAAAGCGTAACGAAACTGTCTTGCCGCGCCGGCCTGGCCGAAGTAAAAAGAGAAAGGTGTCGCGGGTGGGCATCACCCGATAACGACAAATAAACCAGCCACGTGAAGGTGGTTAACCAAACGGAGGAACTATTATGAAGTCAGTCTTATTGTCAGTGGTAGCAGTCGTAGCGTTAGCCGGAAGTGCAGCGATTGTGCGAGCGCAGGACGCGGCAAAGGTGGATGCGAAACATTACACGGTCGCTTTCGAGAACGATCAGGTGCGCGTGCTGAAAGTGCATTATGGTCCCGGTGAAAAATCGGTATGCATTCGCATCCGAATACCGTGGCCGTGTTTATAACTGACGCGAAGGGCAAGTTCACGTTCCCGGATGGCAAGACCCAGGAGTTCAACGTGAAGGCCGGTGAGGCGATGGCGGATACTGCCAAGGTTCATCTGCCGGAGAATACCGGCGACAAGGCATTCGACGTGGTCGTGGTCGAGTTGAAGGGCAAGTCCGCTAAGTAGCCAGCTAAAAAGTTCAAAGTAGGAAGTAGAAAGTAGAAGAGAAGGCTCGTTGTAATGATTACGACAGCTAACAGCTCTGCTACACTTAGCGTTATCGACACACTAAAGCATCCGAGTGCGTTTCTTCCGATCGTTATGTCGATCTTAGCTCTCGCGATCGTGTTTTTACACATCGCGCTGCACGGCACGACCCGTCAGTCAGATGAGGGCACGTCCGCGCACCTGTGGCAGCTACTCATGGCCGGGCAGCTCGCCATTATCGCATACTTCGCGATCAGGTGGCTTCCGCAGGCTCCTCGCTCGGCGTTACTTGTCCTCGCACTGCAAGCTGCTGCTGCGCTGGCGGCAGCAGCACCGGTTTATTTACTGCATTGGTAAACAAGCGCGATGTCTCGCTACATTCGGTAGCGGCGGCAATTCCTTAGCCGCAATAAAATTACAAAAAAAGCTTGCGCTCGCTTGGTGTTATGGTGAACTATATCACTATATGACAAGCAGTGGAACCCGGAATGAATCGTGAATGGAACGATAGTCAGCCGATTTATCGCCAGCTTCGCGATCGTGGCGCGCATATGATCCTCGACGGCGTGCTCAAGGAAGGCGATCCGCTGCCATCGGTGCGCAATGTCGCGGCCGAATATCGGGTCAATCCGCTGACGGTGCTCAAAGCTTATCAGCAATTGGTCGATGAAGACTTGGTCGAGATGAAGCGCGGGCTCGGCATGTTCGTGAAACCCGGGGCGCGCGAACTTTTGCTTAAAGGCGAGCGCCAGAAATTTCTCAACGAAGAATGGCCGCGCGTCGCCGAAAAGATTCAACGGCTTGGTTTGACCCAAAAAGAACTCGATGCCGGTGCCAAGCGCCATTCCAAGGCGAGAGGGAAATAACGTATGGCCACAATAGAAGCCCGCGGTCTCCGCAAAGTCTTCGGCACAACGGTCGCGTTGGATAATGTCGATCTTCGCGTCGAAGAGGGCCGCATCCTCGGACTCATCGGTCCGAACGGCGCCGGCAAGACGACCGCGCTGAATGCGATACTCGGACTTGCTTCGTACGGCGGCCAGTTGTCCGTGCTCGGTCGCGATCCGTGGAGCGCGCGCGAAGAGCTGATGCGCGATGTTTCTTTCATTGCCGACGTCGCGGTGTTGCCGCGTTGGATCCGCGTTACGCAGTTGCTTGATTATGTCGCGGGCGTGCATCCAAAATTCGATCGCGCGAAGGCGGAAAGTTTTCTGGCCAGGACCACGATCAAACGCACGAGCAAAGTCAGGCAACTGTCGAAAGGCATGATGGCGCAGCTCCATCTGGCGTTGGTCATGGCGATTGACGCGAAATTGCTGGTGCTCGACGAGCCGACGCTTGGCCTCGACATCCTGTATCGCAAACAATTTTACGATTCGCTGCTGAACGATTACTTCGATGGTACTCGCACCATCGTGGTGACGACGCATCAGGTGGAAGAGATCCAGGATGTCCTGACCGATCTCAAGTTCATCAACAACGGCCGCATCGTGCTCGAGTGCAGCATGGAAGAATTCGGATCGCGTTATGCCGAAGTGATGGTGCACCCGGACCATGTCGCTAGGGCGCGGTCGCTCAAGCCGATGCATGAGCGCCAGGTGTTCGGCCGCAGCGTGATGCTTTTCGAAAATGTCGATCGTGGTCAACTAGCTGCCTTGGGCGAGGTGCGCACGCCGAATATTGCCGATTTGTTCGTTGCTGTGATGACTAACAAGCAAGTGACGAGTGATAAGTGACGAGAAAACGAAATGAATAGTTCATCTTTAGAGCAGCAGTCAGCAGTCAGGCCCTTCTATTGGTCGGTGTGGCGGGAATTGTGGGAGAACCGTTCGATCTATGTTGCGCCGTTGATTGTCGCCGCGGTTCAAGTCTTTGCTCTGGCCATGAGCACAATCGGTATCGCTGAGCGCCGGCGCGCGGTGCTGTTGCTCGACGACCCGATGAAGCAGCGGGCCGCGATCGAGGCGCCGTACGACATGGCCGCGATGATGATGATCTTCGTCGTATTCATCGTTGGTGTGTTTTACTGTCTCGACGCGCTGCACGGCGAACGCCGCGATCGCAGCATTCTCTTCTGGAAATCGCTCCCGGTTTCAGACCTGACGACCGTCCTGTCGAAGATTACGATTCCGCTGGCGGTTCTGCCGGCGATCGCTTTCGCGCTCGTGGTTTGCGTGCAGCTGATCATGCTCTTGATCAGCAGCGCAAACCTGTTGGTGCACGGAATGAGTCCGGCGACGACGTGGGCCCACTTTCCGGTGATCCAGAACTGGCTGGTGATGCTCTATGGCTTGATCGCGATCGCGCTCTGGCATGCGCCGATCTACGGCTGGCTGATGCTGGTTTCCGGCTGGGCGCGGCGCGCGACATTTCTCTGGGCGGTGTTGCCACTAATCGTGATCCAAATCTTCGAGAAGATCACGTTCGGCACCTCGTATTTCGCCAAGCTGGTGCAACACCGTTTGATGGGTTTCGCGCCGCATGCTTTCGGCTTCCATCGCGGAGATCATCCGACGGTCGATTCGCTGTCACAACTCACGCCGGGAACATACGTGGCCAGTCCGGATCTATGGCTTGGCCTGTTAGTCGCGGCGGGATTTCTGTTTGCAGCGGTCCGGCTGCGCCGTTATCGCGGACCGCTTTGATCGTTCCAATCCACTAACAAGCGCCAAAAAAAATCCATGCACTCACTGAAAAAAAACGCGCGCATCGCCGGCGCGATTTATTTGTCGATGGTATTCACCGCCCCATTCAGTCTGATTTATGTCCCGAGCAAACTGATCGTGCGCGGAAACGCCGCCGCCACTGCCGGCAACATTCTCGCGCACGAGACTATGTTCCGCCTTGCGATCTTTGGGGATCTTGTTGGACAGGTCATTTTTATTTGTCTCGCCATCGCGCTTTACCGATTGCTCCGCGACGTCAACAGGCCGTGGGCCTGGCTGATGGTCGCCTTTGTTCTCGTTTCCTCGGCCGTCTGTTTCTTGAATGTGCTGAACTACATCGGGGCGCTGACCCTTTTTCGCGGAGCCGACTTTCTTTCCGTCATCGATAAACCTCAGCGCGATGCGCTCGGAATGTTATTCCTCCGTCTCTACAGCCACGGCATCCTTATGGCCGAAATTTTCTGGGGCTTGTGGCTGTTTCCTTTTGGACTGCTCGTCTTCCGCTCCGGATTTTTGCCGCGCTGGATCGGCGTCTGGCTGATGATCAACTGTTTCGGCTACGTAATTCTGAGCGCGATCGCGTTGTTCGCTCCGACCTATTACGAAGCTGCATTCAAGTATTCGCAGCCAGTGTTATTCGGTGAGTTGGCGATCATGCTCTACCTGCTAATTCGAGGCGCGAACGTGCGAGCAATTCCGGCTGAGGCGGTATGAACTCGTTAGGCCGATGAAGATCAAACGCATCTTGAAATGGAGCGCACTCGCGATTGCTCTCATTCTCTTCGCGTGGTTCCAATTCGCGTATTGGACTTCGACAAATGATTGCGGTCGAAAAATTCCTCCCCGCGCGCAGCTGATGAGGGCGATCAAGTATTGCGAGTACGGTCCGCCTGATCGCGTTCTGAAACTCGAACGAGTCGAAAAGCCGGTTCCGAATGACAACCAGATCCTCGTCCGCGTTCGCGCCGTTTCCCTTCGATTTTACGACGGCGGCATGTTGGAAGGCGGTATCGGCAGACTCGTCTTTGGACTTCGTAAACCAAAAAATACGATACCGGGATCCGACTTCGCCGGAACAGTTGAAGCGGTCGGCAAGAACGTCACCGAGTTCAAGTCCGGCGATGAAGTTTTTGGTGTCAGAGCCGGCTGTCTCGCGGAATACATTTGTGTCAGGCTCAGCGGAGCGATCGCTTTGAAGCCCGCCAACACTACCTTCGAGCAGGCCGCGTCGATCCCAACCGCGCTTGTTGCTTTACAGGGCCTGCGTGACACAGCGCACTTAAAAGAAGGACAAAGGGTCTTGATCAATGGTGCGTCCGGCGGCGTGGGCACGTTCGCCGTGCAAATCGCCAAGTCGTTAGGGGCGGAGGTCACCGGCATTTGCAGCACGCACAATGTCGATCTTGTAAAATCGTTAGGCGCCGATCACGTGATCGATTACACGAAAGAAGATTTCACTAAAGGCGATGAGCGTTACGACGTAATTTACGATCTCGTCAACAATCGTTCTTTTGCGGAACGCCGCCGCGTCCTCAATCCCGGTGGCATCTGTGTGTTGGCCGGAGTAGGCGGTTCGGGGATGCACAAGGAAACATTGTTCAATCTGGTTACCTCGCTCACCGCCGCTCTTCGTTCGAAGTTTTCGAATGAGAGATTTGTTATGTTTGGCGTCGACATTAACAAAAAGGATCTCGGCGTTCTGCGCGATTTGACAGAAACCGGAAAAATAACGCCGGCCCTCACCAAGACCTATCCGCTGATTGGAACTGCCGCGGCCTACAAATATCTGGGGACCGGTCACGCCAGCGGAAAGATCGCGATCACGATCGAATGAAGCTCGTTAAACGCATATTCAAATGGACCGCACTCGTGCTGATGCTCGGTCTCGGCGCGTGGCTTTTCATCGCCTATTGGAGTTCGACGAACGACTGCGAGCGCAAGACGGCAACGCCGACCCACCCCATGAAAGCAATTCTGAGCTGCGAATACGGCATGGAGAATCTTCAGCTCCGCGACATCGAAAAGCCGACACCGGCTGACAATGAAGTTCTCGTTCGCGTTCGCGCGGCGTCAATCAATCCGGTCGATGGCCACATGATCCGGGGCAGTTGGCTGATGCGACCGGTGGGCGGAATGCGCAAACCAAAAAATACCCGATTCGGAACCGACTTCGCCGGTGTCGTCGAAGGCATTGGAAAAAGTGTCACCGATTTCAAACCGGGCGACGAAGTTTTCGGCGCGAAAAATGGCGCCGTGGCCGAATACATTTGCGTCAAAGCCGATCGCGGAATCGTGATGAAACCAAACAACGTCACCTTCGAACAAGCGGGCTCGGTGGCGGTCGCCGCCCTGACGGCCTTGCAAGGACTGCGCGACTTCGGACGCATTCAATCCGGACAAAAAGTTTTGGTCAACGGCGCTTCGGGCGGCGTCGGAACCTTCGCGGTCCAAATCGCGAAAGCGTTTGGCGCGGAAGTGACCGGCGTCTGCAGCACGCGCAATGTCGATCTTGTAAGATCGATCGGCGTCGATCATGTGATCGATTACACCAAAGAAGATTTTACCAAAAGCGATCAGCGTTACGACATGCTCTACGACTTGGTGGGCAATCACGGATTTTCAGAGCGGCGACAAATTCTGACTCCCAACGGTATTTGCGTTCTCGCTGGCGTCGGCGGCGCGGGCATTCACCCTGAATCGTGGGGACGCGTTCTCGGAAATTTCTGGAACGCTTTTCTATCAAACTTCAGCAAACAGAAATTTCCCTTTTACATCGCGAAAATGACCAAAGACGATCTGAACGTTCTGCGCGAGCTCATGCAATCGGGAAAGGTCTCGCCGGTGATTGATCGCACTTACAAAATCAGTGAAACGCAAGCTGCGGTCCGTTACTTGGAAGAAGGTCACGCGCACGGAAAAGTTGTGATAACGCTAGAGTGAATAAGACCAACCAAATGAATCAGCCTATAAATGTTCAGACCTACGCAAGAATTGCCGGGGTGTTGTTCCTGCTTACGCTCGTCGCGGGAGGATTTGGTGAAGGTTATGTTCCGTCCAAGTTTATTGTATCGGCGGACGCTGCAGCCACCGTAGCGAACATCAAAGGTTCCGAGTTCATCTTTCGCCTGGGCTTTGCCGGCTTCCTGATAGAGTCGTTGTGTGATGTCACCCTCGCTTTGATCTTTTATGTCTTATTGAGGCCGGTAAGTAAGAACGTTTCTCTTCTCGCCGCATTTTTAGGTGTTATCAGCACTGCTGTTTTTGCCGCCACCGAGCTCTTTTGTTTTATGGCACTGCACCTCTCGGGAAACGCCGGCTATTTGAAAAGCTTCTCGCCCGATCAACTCAATACGCTCGCGCTATTGTCGCTAAAGTTTTATACAGTTGGCGGCGCGATATTCAGCGCCTACTACGGTTTGGCTTGGATTTTGCGAGGCTATTTAATGTATCGCTCAGGATATTTTCCGAAGTTTCTCGCCATCCTTATGGGAATCGGCGGTCTCGGCTTTTTCGCGAGAAACTTTCTCCTGATTCTCGCGCCGGCTTATGCCCCGGGTCTGCTTCTCATGTTGATGTTTCCTGGCGGCCTGCTGCTCACTGGGTGGTTATTAGTTAAGGGTGTCGACGTTGCAAAATGGGAAGCGAGATTAGCGACAAGCGCCACATAATTTTTTCGGGGATGCATGTTGCAATCAAATTCGGAAGTTAATGCACTTATGAAAATAAAACGCGTACTTAAATGGACCTTCCTTCTGATCTTGCTCGCGTTATTAGTTTGGTTCGAGTTCGCCTACTGGACATCGAGCAACGATTGCGACCGGAAGAATGCGGCGGCGCCGAATAATCCCATGAAGGCCATTGTTTACTGCGATTACGGCCTGGCCAATCTGAAGCTTCAGGATATTGAAAAGCCGACGCCAACCGACGATCAACTTCTGGTCCGAGTCCGCGCCGCGTCGGTGAACCCGTACGACTGGCATTTCGTCGAAGGATCGCCAAAGATCATGCGCGGAATGATAGGCGGTCTGCGCAAGCCGAAAGACACGCGCCTTGGAGTAGACTTTGCCGGGACGGTTGAAGCGGTCGGCAAAAACGTGACGCAATTTAAGCCGGGCGATGAAGTATTCGGCGGAAAAGGGGGCGCGTTCGCGGAGTATGTCACGCCACGCGCCGATCGCGCAGTCGCATTGAAGCCGGCGAATGTCTCATTTGAAGAAGCGGCTTCCGTCAACATTGCCGGCCTCACGGCGCTTCAAGCCATTCGCGACAGAGGAAAAGTCCAACCGGGACAAAAAGTTTTGATTAACGGCGCATCCGGCGGTGTCGGCACGTTCGCGGTTCAGATCGCGAAAATTTTCGGCGCCGACGTGACCGGAGTTTGCAGCACGCGGAATGTCGATCTTGTGAAATCGCTCGGGGCCGATCGCGTGATCGATTACACGAAAGAGGATTACACTAAGACCAATCAAAAGTACGACGTCATTCTGGACAACGTGGCGAATCACTCGCTCTCGGAAAATCGGAAGCTGTTACCTGCAAATGGAAAATACGTGATGATCGGTGGCGGCAGCGCCAATCAACAAGGTTGGATCGGCGAGATGGGAAAACCGCTGAAGGCGTTAATCATGAAACCGTTCGTCAGCCAGCAAATGGGAATGATGATGGCGGAAATGAAACAATCGGATTTGAAGTATTTCGCCGATCAAATGCAAAACGGAAAACTGAAGGTGGTGATCGACCGCACTTATAAATTGAGCGAGATCCAGCAAGCGATCGCCTATGTCGAAGAAGGCCACGCCCGCGGAAAAGTCGTAATCACTTTGGAGTAACGACTAAGCAGACGGCGCCGGGAGTTGATCGTTAGATGTCGAAGCGCGATGCAGCGGCCAATCCTTCCAGTAAATGGCCTTCCTTCAGCTTCTGGTCGGTCACACTCACTCTCGCGATCGGTCTTACTCTATTTTATTTCGTGCACGAAGGGCTGCCGCGATTCGCTCGCGCGCCCAGCGCAATGCTACTGGCGCCGGTCGCGATCGTAGACGGTCTTTGTAACGCTGTCGGAATTTCAGGAATTTACGGCAAACTGATTCCGATCTTTTTCGTTAATTTCATCTTCGCCATTATTCTCTGCGCGCTTGGCTGCCTGGCGCGCAACCTTTGGCGGCACCGGGCGATGCACTCGGAAGAAAATGATCGATAGGTACTGCACCAAATGGACGTAATAATCGCCCTAGCCCAAACTCCGGCTGAGATCGCGCGCTGTTACGACGTGATGCATGAGCTACGCACTCACATAGCTAGCAACGAAGAGTTCGTCGAACGCGTGTTACGGCAACGAGCACAAGGTTACCTGCTTGCTTACGTCCAAGCTAAAGGCGAAATCTGCGCCGCGGCCGGTTATCGTTACGGCGAGAGCTTGTTCTCGGGCAAGTTCATGTATGTGGACGATCTGGTTACGCGCGAACGCGATCGCTCGACCGGCTATGGCGGAATGTTATTCGATTGGCTGGTGGCGCAGGCGCGTGAGCACGGCTGTGCTCGGCTCGAGCTCGATTCCGGTGTGCAACGTTTCCGCGCACATCGCTTTTATCTGATGAAGCGCATGGAAATCTCCTCACACCATTTCGTGTTGAAGCTGTGAACTGCCGGTGAGGAGACCGGCAGCTACAACGCGATTATGTCGATCTTGGTGGGAGAATGACCGGCTATCATTTCAAAGATGAAGAAAGCTGTGCTTGAGTTTTGACCGCAGGTTGTCAGCCTGCGCCTATGAGCTCACAATCTACCGGATTAAGAGTCGCTTCACTTGTCTTCGCCCTCATTACGATCGGACACATCGCGCGCCTGATTAAACATGCGCAGGTCACGATCGGCAGTCATAGCATTCCACTTTGGTTTAGCGTCGCGGGCGCGATCGTCGCCGCAATGCTAAGTCTGTGGATGTGGAAGCTGGCGAAGTAAGTTCATGTCTAACCTGATGGCGGGCGTAATCGCTGGTCTCATTTTCGCCGCGATCTCGGTCGCGATCATGCTCCCGATGTCGTTTCCAGACAAGCGCGCGGCGTTGCTCGGCGCCGCGATCAATCGCTTCTCGATAGGTCTGGTGATCGGTTGTGTGACTATCGCTGACTGGCCGGGATGGCTAATCGGATTAGTCTTCGCCTTGTTGCTGAGTCTGCCGGCGGCGATCATCAGCAAAGCTTACGTGCCGATTCTAAGTCTCGGCGCGATTGGCGGCGTAATCATCGGCGGCATCATTCACGGCTGGCGCTGAACAAGATCGACAATTTCGTTATGTCGATCTTAGCGCGCGCGAATTCTTTCGCTACGTTGCAGCATGAGCGTGCAAGTTTACGGCTGCAATCACGTGGCGATCGAAGTGGATGACATCAAGAAAGCGATCGCGTTTTATAAAGATGTCTTCAATCTGGAGAAGCTCGACAGCGGGGAAGGCGACGCGTTTTTCAAGCTCGGCGAGCACCAGTTCCTCGCCATCTTCGAAGTAAAGAAGCTGCATCCGGGCGGGATGCGTCATTTCGGAATCATGGTGCGCGATGAAGCGCAAATCGCGGAAGTGCGCAAGAAGGTCACCGGCAAGTACAAATTGAAGCTTGAGCCGCCGTTCCGCTGCGATTTTCACGATCCGTGGGGCAACCGGATTCAAGTTGTCGATCTTCACGATGAATCGTTGATCTGGATGCTGCCTTATCGCGAGGTGCAAAAGGCCGGGATCAAGTTTGGCAGTTAAGATTTTGCCCGAGCGGACCTTAGCTAATTTCGATAAATGGCGGACGCTTTGATCGATGTGCCGCGAACACCGTCTTGTCCTGATTGTCGATCTTTGCCGGGCGGCCGGGCCGAAAGATTTTCGAAAAAGGCTTGTGTCCGCGCGAGACGGAGGAGTAAAAATGACTTTGCACGCAATCTCGATGAAATTCATCAATACGCGACGCAACTCGGCCGGCATCAATTCGCTGTTGTTAGTTCTGGGCTGTTTGCTGGTGTGCGCTAGCCCGGCCGCGGCCAGTCCTAAGGAGGACTACTGGCTGACGGCAGGCGATCAGCACACCATCTTCATCATTCGCAACAACACGATTATAAACACTATCACGACGCCGGCCGCCGAGTACCCAATCGCTATCGGGAGCACGGCGCGCACTTTCCAAGATATTGCGGACCCCTTTTATGCTGGGCGCGAGTACACTCTCGACGGAACGCCCACTGGGAATAGCTATTCCAATGATGGAACATTTGAAAATGTTCACGATGGCACGACGGATCGCGTTTCGTTTAACTATGGCTTGCCACAATGTAGCGGCCAGGTAGTCCAATACGACCGCAACTGGGCAAACCCCACTCTTCTTTTTGATTTTGGCGATACGAGTTGTGATTGGGGCGGAATTACTTTCGATAGTAAGACGAATACGATCTGGATAAATAAACGCGGCTCTAATCCGGAGTTTCGAAACTATTCACTCACAGGAACACTGCTTAGTTCGTTTACCTTGAACGTGGGGACTAAGTGGAGCCTCGCCTATGATCCGTCAACAGACACACTTTGGTGTCTTAGTGATTCTAGAACCTCGATTCTGCAGATCTCGAAAACCGGCACAGTCCTCGAAACCGATAACATCAGCGGTCTGGGCGGAAATATTTTAGGCGGCGAGATTGCTCCGCCTTGCACCTTGCCGCCGGCGAACATGATCGGCTGGTGGCCGGCGAACGGAAATACCGTCGACTTGACGGGCGGCAATGCTGGCACATTTAGCGGAACAACCGCTTACGGAACGGGCGAGGTCGGGCAGGCCTTTGATTTCAATGGATCGAATTGGGTCGTCGTTGGCAATTCTCCGCCGCTCAATCTCAGCGGTAATCAAGTGTCGATGGACGGTTGGATCAAACCCAAAAGCGCAACGGAAGGAGTTTATTTCGGCAAGTCGAGCTCGGGTCGAAATGATTACACTCTCTACTTTTTAGGCGGCGCGCTCACAGCCAGCATTAAGTCTCAAGGCACCGAGTTCTTCCTTAATACCGGCTACGTTCCGACCACCGGACAATGGACTCACATCGCCATGACTTATGATGGCACAAATTTAATCGTCTATGCCAATGGCGCTGTCGTTGGCACGATGGATGTCTCGACCCAACCTGGATATGTTCCGCCCGGAAACATCGACAACGATCCGGTCGATTTTGGAATCGGCGGCAGGCAAGATGGTGATCTTTTTATCGATGCCCTGATCGATGAAGTGGAAGTTTTCGATCGCGCGCTAAGCGCCGGTGAGATTCAAGCTATCTACGGTTCCGGGCCTGCCGGCAAATGCCTGCCACTAATGTACGCCGCGACTGGCTCGAATGGCATAGCTGGCAGCCTTTATACTGTCGATCCTAGCACAGCCGCTTTCACATTGGTGGCTCCGATCACAAATGTTGCAGGAGGCGGCGGTCTCGGGATAACTGGTCTCGATTTTAGTCCCCTCGATCATGTGCTCTATGGAATTACATCCAACGGCACAGGCCCCAACGCCAATACCGTTCGAAAATCTCTAGTCACGATCGATCCGGCTACAGGAACAGCAACCGTTATTGGCAGCTTGGGCGCCGTTGCTAACTCCGACATTTCCTTCCGCGCCGATAACACTCTCTTCGGCTTCCAAGGCAATCTAGGCGGCAGCACGCATTCCATGACAAGGATCAATCTGCTGACGGGAACATCAGTTCCAGTAGGAACTACCGGTCTTATATCGACGTTGGGTGGCGGCCTCGCCTTCGACATCGACGGCACACTTTATCTTTCCGCCACTGGCACCGCTGGTACGTTGGACACGCTTGACCCCGATACCGGGGCGCGAACGATTGGCGGGACCTTGACCGGTGCCCCGATCAGCGGAATGATAAATGCACTGGTTGCTAACAGTGACACGTTGTTCGGCTCGAACGGTAGTCAAGTCGTCCCGAGTGTACGGCTTGTTACGATTAGCACCGTTGCAGGTCCTACTGCTAACGTCACTGATATCGGTCCGTTGCCTGATGACACAGACGCGATCACAATTGCGCCGCCTACACCTACGCCAACACCTACCGTAACTCCGACACCTACAGTTACTCCTACGCCAACGGTCACACCTACTCCGACGGTCACGCCTACACCTACCGTTACTCCGACACCAACTGTAACGCCGACAGTTACACCAACTCCTACAGTCACGCCGACGCCGACCGTAACTCCCACACCGACCGTAACACCTACGCCGACTGTTACGCCAACTCCGACGGTAACTCCGACTCCCACTATTCCGCCATTGACACCGACCCCAACTCCTACTCCGACCGTTACGCCAACGCCGACGGTTACACCTACCCCTACGGTCACGCCGACGCCGGGCGGCGGAGGACATCACATCCCAACACCTACGCCAACGCCACGGCCGCCAACTCCGACCCCTACTCCGACGGTGACACCAACTCCTACGCCGACAGCTACACCTACACCTACTATTCCGCCGTTGACACCTACTCCCACACCCACGGTAACTCCTACGCCCACTGTTACACCACTTCCCACCCCAACACCCACGCCAACACCGACTCCTATTAACCGGCACATACCTACGCCGACTCCAACGCCAACTCCTGCGCCGATACTCGGCTAGGGTTTTCTTTCATTGTCCCGGCTCACAATGCCGGCGAAAATTGCGAAGGGCGCGGGCGCTTATCTCGCGTGACCTGCTTTACCACGATGCGTGGGAGGAGGGCCGATGTTTTCTGTTCTTTGCGGAAAAATCTTGACGCGGGAACTACTCCGCATAAATATCCGAACATCCAAGAATTCGGAAACCGTTAACATCAAGATTCAAAAATGAAGCTCCTCCCCCGTTTACTTATTGTTACAGCACTCGTCGCGGCACTGCCGATCATGGCAAACGCCGGTCAAGGATCAAACGCTAGCTCGCGGCCGCGGCCGGCGTTTGTAAACACTCCGCCGTTTGTCGGCGAAAAATCGGAGTCGTTAGAGGGATTTTCGCCACAGCAAGCCTATGCGGCGCTGACAATTCTCGACGGCGCGATGATATCGGGTCCAGCGCTGCAAATTTATGGAGCGAGCAAGGCGAGTGTAGCTGACGGAACCCAAGGCATAACCCTCCTGGGTCGCGCGCAAAGTGCTACGATCGTGTTCCCGAATCCCGTTAGCGACTTTGGCGCTTATTGGGGATCGATGGAAACTGGCAGCTCGTTGATCTCTTTCACTTTCCTCGACGCGAGCGGCAACGAAGTAGCTACCGATTCTTTTTCCTATACCTCGACGGCGCAGAACGGTGCGTTGGTGTGGCGCGGCTATCACTTTAGTACCGCAGTTAAGACGGTTATCTATAGCGGCGACAATGTGGTGACAGATGCGTTGCAAATTATATTTGCATTACGACCTCCTGTGGCACCCCTCGTTGGCACCACTCCCACTGTCACGGTCAGCGCGGCGCCCAACAAGATTGCTGAGGGTGAAGATGCTACCTACACGATCCAATGTTCGCCGCCGCCTACTACTCCAATCACTGTCTCTTTCGTGATGAGGGGGGATGCGCAGGAGAACGTTGATTACGGCTTGGAACCTGCGTCACATCAAGTGACCTTTGCGCCAGGGCAAGCTGTCGCCACCATTATCTTGCATTCGGTTCTCGATACGATCCCCGAGCGAGGCGAGAGCGCGACGATGGTATTGGTTAAAGGCCCCGGCTATCGTTTGGGCACGCCATCCAGCTGCAGTGTCATAATCAAGAACGTGCCGAACTATTAAAGATGTCGATCTTGTGATCGAGCGATCGTGCTTGAGGCGTTCCGCTGCGATTTCGCCTCCGTTTTCCGGAAGCGCAAAAAAACTTGACCCGATAGGGCGAGATTCGACAAGCTCGTTTGGTAGCAGCCCCGCGTGTAGCGGGGCTCTCAAATGGATTCTTTATCCCAGCGCGGGAAGGGGTTGACGCGCGAGCGCGCGTTATGTGAATTGTCGATACGGCACGATTCCCGGCTCTGCCGCGCTGCCTTTACAGCACAAGGAGATCGCTTATGAAAATGTTGTCTTCATGGTTAGGTCTTAACCGCGCGCTCGGCCCGACGATTTTGTCGCTCGTAATGCTCTCCGCGTTCCTCGCACTCGCAACCTCGACGAAGTTCCGTGCTAAGACCGCCCCGCGGGTAAGGGCGGCGCCGGCGTGTGCGGCGAGCGCAGTTTTTAGCGCTTCATTTACTCAAGCTCAGGACGCTCCGCCGGAGGTCGTGCAAGAATGGAACGATTTCATCAACTCACTGGTGCCGACCGACTACGACACCGTTACGATCAGTGGCTCGAACGATACGACCGGACGCAGCCTAACCGATGCAACCATCGTTCCGCAGATTGCCGCTGCCATGAAAAGTCATACCGCCGGGAGCTGGAACGCGGGCGGTTTCACTTGGAACGTGGGAATAGGTTGTCAGCATGCAGGCGCGGTCGAACTCAACGCCAACGATCCTGGCCCGAATGGCACCGACGTTTGCGAGTGCCCGAATCCCGGCTATGTCGTGCGCCCGGCTATCAGTCCCGGCAACGTGAATTGGGGCGGAGTGAACACCGCGACGTGTGACGGCCCGAGTCAGACGATGACGGTTGTCTTTTCCGGACCGGGAGCGCCGGCGCCGTCTTGCACACCACCACCTACAGGCATGATTAGCTGGTGGCCCGCAGAAGGCGATGCCAACGACATTCAGGGTGGTAATGACGGCACGCCCGTAGGCACTGTTACTTTCGCCCCCGGCGAAGTGGGACAAGCTTTCAACTTTGATGGCGTGTCCGGCTTTGAAGATATGGGAACCCCCGGATCTCTTGACCTAACCAGTGCGGTCACGCTCGATGGATGGATCAATCCGAACGATAGCACCAAGCAAGGTGTTTATTTTGGTAAAGCGAACTCCGGCCAAAATGACTATGCGTTATTCTTCTTAGGCGACTTAACCGGCTGCATTAAGACTTCGGATGGCATTGAGCATTTTGTGCACACCGGTTTTGTTCCGCCGGCTGGAGTGTGGACCCATATCGCGCTGACTTATGACGGCGCGAACGAAATCGTCTACGCGAATGGCATAGAGGTCGGGCGGATGGCGTTTACCGGCGATATAATTTCGGAAGGCATTCCCTTCTTCATTGGCGGCCGAAACGGAGATAATCCGGCCAATAGTCTTTATATCAATGCCAGGATCGATGAAGTGGAAGTTTTCGGTCGCGCGCTGAGCCAAACTGACATCTTAGGTATCCAAGACGCCGCCTGCGCCGGTAAATGTCGATCTTGTGTTGCGGCGCCGGGCGGGATGATCAATTGGTGGCCGGCCAATGGTAACGCGAATGATGTTCAAGATAGTCATCCCGGCACTCTACGAGGCGGCGCAACTTTCGCGCCGGGCGAGGTCGCGCAGGCCTTCAGCTTAGATGGCACAAGTGCGTATGTCGATGTTGGCGATGTCGATCTTCCAATCACGTTCACGATCGATGCCTGGATTAACCCGACAGATCTTTCAAAGTTCCCAATGATCATCACGAAAGACGACGGCGGGAGCGAGCGAAGCTATTTCATCAACATCGATAGCAGCGGCACATTGACTGCGTCGGTCAGAAACACGAACGGCGACTTCACTCAATATCGAACCAATGCTGCGATCATCACCACAGGCAGTTGGCAACATATCGCCGTCACCTATGACGGTACCGCCAGCAGCGCCGAAAGGTTCAAGTTTTACTTTAACGGAACGAGTCAGCCGGCCTTTGTCCTTTGTTGTGACAACGGCGGCACTCCCGCAGATAACTCGCTTTCCACCAAGATAGGAATTTTCGGTAACGCTGTTGATAATCCCTTCGCCGGTCGCATCGACGAGGTCGAAATTTTCGATCGCGTTCTTAGCCAGCGCGAAGTGCAAAAGATTTACGACGCCGGCAGCGCGGGTAAGTGTCCTTGCGTCACGCCAGCCGATAATATGGTTAGCTGGTGGCCGGGAGATGGCAACACAAAGGACATCCAAGATGGTAACGATGGCACCTTCAATGGAACGCCGAGCTTCGCGAGCGGCGAGGTTGCTCAAGGATTCAGTTTGAACGGGACAGATCAATACGTCGAGGTGCCCGATAGCGACAATCTCAGCATAACCGGGCCGATGACGATCGATGCCTGGATTAACTCCAATAACAATACGAGTGAACACGCCATCGTGGAGAAGTATGATGGAGGAGGGACCGATGGTTACTTCTTCAGGCTAAGTAGCACTGGCCGGCTCGTGTTCGGCGTGTGTAACGCTTCGACTTTTTCCACGGTGACAGGGGTGACGCCGGTTACAACTGGGACATTTCATCATGTGGCCGCTGTCTTTGATGGAGCGAACCTCAGTGTTTATCTCGATGGCAACTCGGATGGCACAGGCCCCTCGAGCGTAACGCCGACCAACGGCGCCAATCCACTTGAGATTGGTGCGCGCGGCGGCAGCCCAGGCAATTTCTTTAACGGAATCATTGATGAAGTCGAAATCTTCAATCGCGCGCTGATCGCGACTGACATAGCCGCGATCTATAACGCGGGCGGAGCGGGCAAATGCAAATCGCAAGGAATTGCGCCTACACCTACTCCGACAGTGACTCCCACACCCACAGTAACACCTACTCCGACAATTACTCCCACGCCCACGGTTACACCAACGCCGACCGTGACTCCGACACCTACCGTGACTCCGACTCCAACTGTTACTCCAACACCTACCGTGACTCCGACTCCTACCGTGACTCCGACTCCAACCGTAACTCCGACTCCAACTGTTACTCCAACTCCGGGCGGAGGTCATCGCCTACCTACGCCAACACCAACCATTACGCCGACCCCGACACCTACTGCAACTCCTACCCCGGGAGTAACTCCGACTCCTACGGCAACTCCGACTCCTACGGCAACACCTACTCCTAGCGCGACACCTACCCCGACAGTTACTCCACGTCCCACACCCACCCCTGGAAACCACCACCTGCCGACGCCTACTCCCACGCCTACGCCTGGGCCAATGTAGTGCTTTTTGATTGTTGCGGCCCAGGATGAAGGGCTATTCAGGGCGCAATTGCGGTTGTGGTCTCGGCAAATCATGCGATGATCGTAAAAAGAGTTGACGCCTCGCTCGCTTTAAAATTGAATCGCCCTGGCCTCACAAAAAAACACCTCGCAAGCGGTCGGCGTTTTCTCCCACGCCCATCGCATGGCAGGATGTAAATTATGAAAACAAATTTCAAAATAAGTTGCCGCTTTTCTATTCTCGCTCGCACCTTTTTCGCGGCAGCTGCCTTGCTCGCGTTTTCGACGGCCCACATCTTCCCGAGCGTGGTGAACGCCAGCTACGCTACTGGCGCGGAAGTACCTGTGCGCTCGAACGGGTTCACAGCTACCGGCAAGAGCATAAACTTGGCGCTTAACTTTGCACCGGCTCCGGGCACGCAATTGGTCGTCGTGCGCAACACGGGGTCGGACCTGATTAAGGGAGCTTTCAGCAATTTGGCGCAGGGGCAGATCGTGGCGCTTACTTATGGAGGAGTGACCTACAAGTTTGTGGCTAACTACAATGGCGGCAAAGGCAACGACCTCGTTCTGCTCTGGACCAGCGGCGATGAATCGATTCCCGCGACGGCTCTTCCAAAACTGGACGATCAAATTGTGCTGGCCTTAAAGCAGAGCCGGAGCCAGCCGCCATTCGATAAACCGACATCGCTGGAACCGGACATTCCGATTAAAGATGCTGGCCGCATGCTTGTTGATATAGAGGGTTCGGTCTCCCAGGAATTATTGGATCAAATCGCAATTGTTGGGGGGCAGGTGGTCAATGAGTCGGTAACGGCTACAAAGGTGCGCGCGATGGTGCCGCTTTTACCGCTGGAAGCTCTAGCGACCCGCGCGGACGTGAAATTCATTTCACCGGCAAGGATCTCTATTATCTCGGAGGTTAAAACACCATCAGCTCCGTAAAGGGCTAGTCGATAGCCCAAGCACCACCCATGAAAACCGGAAACACTTTTCGCAAGTTGATCTCAAAATTAATCCACGTGCGTGAGGTGCGCGCGAAAGTGGCGCTCATGGCGATCGTTCTCTCGATTGCCGGCAGCGGAGCGGCTTCCGCTTTGACCATCAACTTGAACTTCGACCCGGACACGACGTTCACAAGCGCCGGTTTGACTGCAACTGACATCGTGAACATGAAGGCGGCGTGTCAATTTGCCGCAACCCAGTTCACCAGCAATTTTAGCGACAACATCAACATCAACATTAGGGTAACAGCGGTCGCCGGCACTGGCACTCTCGGACAAAGCAGCACCAACCTCACGAGTGTCGCTAATTATACCACCCTCCGCAACGCAGCCGCGGCAGATTCAAAGACCACGAACGATGCGACGGCACTCGGCGCCAATGGATCGCTGCCGGCGACGGATCCGATCGGCACAAGCCACTTATACTTTTTGAGCTTTGCGGAAGCTAAGGCGCTGGCCCTCCGTGCCGATAGCGCAGCCATAAGCGACGGAACGTTCACCTTCGGCGGCGGATTCAGTTACACTTATGACCCACTTAACCGTGCCGTGCCCGGAAAAATTGACTTCATTGCCGTCGCCATGCACGAGTTTTCAGAAATCATGGGGCGCATTGGGCTGATGGGCCAAGTTCTCGGCGGTTCGCCCGGTTTTATGCTAATGGATTTGTTCCATTACACCGGCGCAGGCACGCGGGGCTTGAACAACGGTGCGGGCAGATCCTTCTCCTTTGATAATGGCACGTCGCTTCTCAAAGCGTTCAACAACGCGAGCACGAATGGCGGCGATTTGCAAGACTGGGCCAGTGGCACCAACGACGCCTTCAACGCCTTCAGCAGTTCCGGCGTGCAAAATGACATGACCGCTGTGGATCTGCAGGTGATGGACGTCATCGGCTACGACTTGGTCAGCGCAGTTCCTACGCCGACACCTACACCTACCCCGACACCGACCGTCACTCCTACTCCGACGGTTACGCCGACACCTACCGTGACCCCCACAGTCACACCCACGCCCACTGTTACGCCTACTCCAACGGTGACGCCGACCCCGACCGCGACTCCCACTGTCACACCGACGCCCACGCCAACTCCAATATGCACGCCGGGCCCGCTTTGGTATAACGGCGATTTCGACAGCGTTAACGGGACGGCTAACGAGAAGAACACCACCACCACTCAGGCTTCTATTTATGACAACTTTGCCGTGACCGATCCCAACGGCTGGGATATAACCGAGGTCTTCTCCGATAACCTGAGCAATACCGTCATTACCGGAGCGACTTGGGAAATTCGTACCGGCGTTTCGGCAGGAAACGGTGGCACGCTGGTCGCGAGCGGCAGCACCTCAACGCCAGTGGTTACTCCGACTGGCCGGAGCGGTTTTGGTTTAGTCGAAGTCCAAGTTAAAGTCACCGGACTGAGCGTTCACCTGCCGGCCCTTCCAGCAGGCCAATTCTACTGGCTCAATGTGACACCGGTGGGTAACGGAACGGGCAGGTCTTTTGATTCGACCACTAGTGGTGCCAATGCCGTGGGCACGCCTCCCGGTAACGACCAAAACGCATTCCTTAATAGCACGACCTTTAGCGCTAGCTTCGCAGCCCAGTCTAACGACTTTTCCATGGGCGTGAATGGTACTGCTCCTAGCACATGTTCGCCAACTCCTACTCCTACGCCAACACCTACTGTCACGCCTACCCCAACAGTGACCCCGACTCCAACAGTTACGCCTACGCCGACGGTAACACCAACTCCAACTGTTACACCTACACCAACACCGACACCTACGGTTACGCCGACGCCGACCGTAACGCCTACGCCGACTGTGACGCCGACCCCGACTGTGACGCCGACCCCGACTGTGACGCCTACTCCGACCGTTACACCTACACCGACGATTCCGCCGTTGACACCGACTCCAACGCCGACTCCCACGGTCACCCCGACTCCGACTGTTACTCCTACGCCCCGTGGCGGACATGGCACGCCGACACCCACACCGCGGCCCCCAACTCCTACTCCTACAGCTACACCGACAGTCACTCCGACTCCGACTGTTACTCCCACACCAACGCCTACTATTCCGCCGTTGACACCTACTCCCACGCCAACGGTTACTCCGACTCCAACTCCATCACCTTCTCCGACGCCTACACCAACTCCCATTACCCCGACCCCAACTCCCACCCCAACCCCAACCCCGACCACGCCCACTCCTACGCCGACACCTACTCCAGGGCATCATTGATCTCGGCGTGTTAAAGGATTAGCGGAGCCGAGTTTTGAGGTCTTCCGTTTAACGTGTGATCTCTTTCATTGTTCCGGCTTACAATGAAGAGTTGGAGCTGCCTTCCACACTTAGCGCGATCAAAGTCGCGGCGGGACTCGCCACGGCCAATTCGTCCTCCGGCGAACAAGATCGACAATACGAAATCATTGTGGTGGATGACGCTTCCACCGACACGACCGGTGAAATTGCGAAAAGACACGGCGCGAACCTTGTCTCGATCGACCGCCGCCAAATTGCAGCAGCGCGTAATGCCGGCGCGGCGGCGGCGCGCGGAGACATTCTCTTTTTTGTCGATGCAGACACGCGCATCAGCGCGGTGCACGTTACGAGCGCGATCACTGCGCTAAAAAAGGGCGCATCTGCCGGCAGCGCGCGCGTCCTTGCTGATGGAGTTATCCCACTTTGGGGCCGCATCTTCATGCGCGTTTTTTGCGCGCTTTATTTCGCCAACAAGTTGGGCGCGGGCGCGTTCCTTTTCACGACTCGCCAGAACTTCGATTCGGTCGGCGGATTTGATGAGAAGTTCTTCGTGGGCGAGGAGGTTTACTTCAGCATGGCGATGAAAAAGATTGGGCCCTTCAAAATCTTGCGCGAGCCGATTGTGACTTCCGGCCGCAAACTGCGCATGTATTCGCTCGCCAGCATCGTTTCCCAATTTTTCGGGATCGCATTACGCGGAAAACGTGGGGCTTGCTCGCGCGAAAGGCTTGGCCTTTGGTATGACGGGAAACGTGAAGGCCGCGCCCCATCATAAAAAGTGTATGTCGATCTTGTCGGGCGGGGACGGATGCGATTGAATGAAGTGGTAATGAAATCGAGCGAAGAAAATCCGTGGATCGAGATTTGTCCGGGCATCTCGCGTCGCACACAGACGAGTGGCAAGACGATGTATCAAATGCTCGCACGCTTGGAGCCGGGCAGCCACATGCCGGAACACCAACATCCGCAGGAACAGATCGTCCATGTGCTCGAAGGTAAAATGCGCCTGATCGTCGATGGAACGCCCCACGAAATGTCTGCCGGCGATTCATTTTACCTGGCAAGCAACGTTCCGCATGGCGTGGAGACCATCGAAGCCACGAGCGTGCTCGACACCTTCAGCCCGCCGCGCGACGAGTATCTGGCGATAGATGAGGTAAATCGTCAACGAGTCTGAGAGAGAAAACGCGACCAAATTTCGATTGTCGATCTTATCGCCGAAAAGAATAGCTTTCTCAGCGGACACCGTGATAACCTCCGCGCCTTAACCAAACAAAAATATGCTACACATCATTTGGTCTATCATCGTTGGCGCCATTATTGGCGGAATCGCCGAGTTTCTTGTGCCCGGTCAACAGCATCTCGGGTTTTGGAAATGTGCGTTGCTCGGCATCGCCGGTTCCATCATCGGCGGACTGATCGGTCGTCTTTTTTCCAAACCTGCGCCGGGCTCCTCGTTTCATCCGGCCGGTTTTATCATGTCGATCATCTGCGCGATTCTTCTGCTGATCATTTGGGGAAAAATGTATCCGGCCTAAAGCGCCGGGCCGGTTTGAAGACCAAGGAGTTTGCGAGCGACGCCGAAGTCGCAACCCTTGTCGATGCGTTTGAGCGGGCGACAATCCCGCCGTCGCAGTTTACGCATTGCGCGCACATGGCGGTGGCGTTGAGTTATCTGGCGGACCATCCGCTCGAGCACGCAAAAGAGCGCATGCGTGAAATGCTGCTGCGCTTCACCGCGCATCATCATGTCGATGTTTATCATGAGACGCTGACGACTTTTTGGATGCGATTGCTCGATCACGTCGCGAACAATCATTATGGCGACGTGCCGTTGTGGCGGCGGATCAATCTCATTGTGGCGCGTTGGGGGAGCAGCGCGCCGGTGGAAGCGCATTACTCACACGGCGTGATTAAATCGAAAGTCGCACGCGAAACTTGGGTCGCACCAGATCGTTTGCCTTTGCCGTTTTAGTTTTCGACACCTTATGACGCTCGCGTGAGCGGACGCTGGGCAGTCCTGCGAATTTTCCGCTTCCAAGACACATCCGGCCTGCGAGCCTAATTCATGTCGATCTTTTCCCAAAAACGCGCGCTGCTTTTTGGTCCGTTCGCGGTCGGGCTGGTATTGATTGCGTTTTACATGGGAATGCTGGCGAGCCTTCGCCAGAAGAGCCAAACCATGGATGAAGGAGTGCACCTTACCGGCGGCTACACCTACTGGCTTTACAACGATTACCGGATCCATCCGGAGAATGGCAATCTTCCGCAGCGCGTGTTCGCGTTGCCGCTGCTAGTTAAGAATTACAATCCCCCAGCTATCGAGAGCGAACTCTGGCGCACTTGCGACAAGTTGCGGCTGTCACGGGAATGGCTTTACGAACTCGGCAATGACGCAGAGGAGATGATAGGGCGTGGCCGCGCCGCGAGTGGCTTGTTTGCCGTTGCCCTAGGCGTGCTGGTTTGGGCTTGGGCGCGACAACTTTTTGGCGCTTTCGGCGGCATGATATCGCTACTGCTTTATGTGCTCGATCCATCAATTCTCGCCAATGGCGCGCTGATGACTTCGGACACGGCGTGCGCCTTGTTCTTTCTTGCGGCGACCTGGAGCTGGTGGCGCATGCTGCACCGACTTACCATCCTCCGAGTCGTGGTAAGCGCGCTTGCGATGAGCGCATTGTTTTTATCAAAAATGTCGGCGGGGTTGATCGTGCCGATCGCGTTAATTCTGGTGGTCGCTCGGTTGATCAATGGAACAAGCCTTCCGGTTACCGGCTCGCGCGACGGCGAACTGCAAAAGCGCGTCGCGCAACTTCTCGCCCTCGCGGTCGGTGCCCTCGCTCAGACAGCGCTTATTTTAATAGTGATCTGGGGCTTCTATGGGTTTCGTTACGCAGCATTTTCACCGGCACGACCAGCCGGCGCCTGGATTGATAGTTGGGAATCATTACTCGGTAAGCCGGCGCCCGAAGCGCTTTTTGACCGACTCGGCCTCGGTTCACTCCAACGCGAGGAAGTGAATCGCATTTTCGGTCGCGAAAAGGCTGAACAAAAAGTGTGGACAACTGCATCCGCTAATGCGCTTGAGACTGTAGAGCACGAAGCATTAACAAAAGAACAGGCAGCGCAACTGGAGCAATTGCGCGCGGAGCCTTCTCCCCGCGTTGTCGGTCGACTCGTAGAAGCTCTGCGACGTCATCATTTGTTGCCGGAGGCATATATTTATGGCTTCGCCCATGCCTGGCATTTCTCGCGCGAGCGCGCGACCTTCTTTAACGGCGACTTCAGTATCGCCGGCTGGCGGACATTTTTTCCCTACACTTTTCTGGTCAAGACGCCATTGACCATCTTCGCGGTGATGGCGCTCGCAGTTGCTGCCGCAATCCGGCAATGGATGAAGCGACCGTTCCGGGCGCGTAGCATTTTCCCGGCATTTTACGATACTTTGCCTCTATGGGTCCTGCTAAGTGTCTACGGCGTTGCGGCCATCTTGAGTCACATCACGATCGGACATCGACATGTGCTTCCGATATACCCGCCGCTTTTCGTTCTTTGCGGCATCGCCGGTCGATGGCTGGATAGCGATAAGGAGAAGACGCGCGCGAACCGGCGATTATCTTGGGCCAATGCAGCCGCCGGCGCGTTGGGCCTGGCGATAGTGCTGCTAGCGACCGAAGTCGGTTACTCCTTTCCAAATTATCTCGCCTACT
This sequence comes from Verrucomicrobiota bacterium, assembly GCA_041167045.1. GTDB lineage: Bacteria > Verrucomicrobiota > Verrucomicrobiia > Chthoniobacterales > UBA10450 > CATPCN01. The sequence goes on along the minus strand of JBEEGW010000001.1, from coordinate 71,947 downwards.
TCAATGGAATTGTTAGGCCGGTTCACGCCTATCGTCACCTGGTAGACAGCTCGCTCGATTGGGGTCAGGACTTGCCTGGTGTGCGCCAGTATATAGAAACGCGAAAACCGGCCGCTCCGATTTATCTCTCCTACTTTGGTTCTGCTAATCCGGTCTACTATCGGATTCCCGCGATCCATATCTATTCGTTTTTTGATTGGCACCGTTTGCCGCCACTGCAGATTCTCGCGCTTCCGGCTGGAGAATCGGAGATGCTTCTCCGCAATTTTCTGCACGACCAGCCCGATTACGACGACCAAGTGATTCGCACAGAACAGCAGGGCGACAAAGTTCTTGCGATCGTTGTAAAAAACCCCAGCGCCCTCCGGCTGACCGCTGGCACGTATTTTATTAGCGCGACCATGCTGCAGCCGATCACTCAGCCTGGCGCCGGAGCTTTCGGTCCATGGAACGCCCGATTGGAGAAGGAATATCAGGACGCTCGACGGGTGGTTGCGCCGCTGCTTTCCGACGACCGGCCTGCGCGCGAAGCGGCACTGGCACAATTCGCACCCGGCACGTGGTTCGATCAGATAAATTCCTTCGAGCGCTTACGATTCCATCGGCTCGCTGCGTTTCTGCGACAGCGTGAACCCGATGATAATGTCGATTTTTCGATTCTGATTTATCGCGTGAATGATAACGATCTCACTCGCGCCCTCGATGGGCCACCGGCCGAATTGAAACATGATCTCTCCAGGGAACTTTTCGGCGCGCATCCATAGGTACGCGCCGCGCTTGCGAAAATTCATTCTTCACCTACAATGGCGCTTCGTTTATGGCAGAAAGCAGCGGCACAGTGGGCTTCAAGGAGTTCCAGCTTCACGATAAAGACACCGGCAGTGCGGATGTGCAGATTGCACTTCTCACCCGCCGGATCGAGCAGTTGACCGAACACTTGAAGACCAACGCCAAAGATCATTCCTCGCGCCGTGGCCTCCTCAAAATGGTCGCCCAGCGCCGGAGTTTGCTCGATTACTTGAGCAAATCGGAGTCCGATCGGTATAAGAACCTGATCGAGAAACTCAACTTGCGGAAGTAGCCGCAAGCGGATCTTGGGCAAGGTCGCCCGATTGTTCCGCCGCCTTTAGCCATTCGTTAATTAAACAAAAACCCGGCAGACCAGGCCGCGCGAACACTTTGATTAGAGGTTTTAGCCCCGAGAGCATGCGGGATTAAAACCTACAATCAGGTGTGACCGGCCTGGGAATCGCCAATCCCAGAAAGTAGTAGTATGCAACACAAGGTCACGGCCCAAATCGGGGCCACTCAAGTCTCAATCGAAACCGGCAAAATCGCCAAACTCGCCGACGGCGCAGTCATCGTCTCATGCGGCGACACCATGGTGCTCGTTAGCGCTGTCTCCGCCACCGCCATTAAAGAAGGTCAGGATTATTTTCCGCTCACTGTCGACTATCGCGAAAAAGCCGCGGCCGTCGGAAAGTTTCCGGGCGGCTATTTCAAACGCGAAGGTCGTCCTTCCGAAAAAGAAACGCTCACTTCGCGCATGACCGATCGGCCGCTGCGACCGCTCTTTCCGGCTGGTTATTTTTACGACACGCAAATTATCTCGATCTTGCTCAGCGCCGATGGCGAGAACGATCCGGACATTCTCGCGATCAACGGCGCATCCGCCGCGCTGAGCGTTTCCGACATTCCGTTTGCCGGTCCGATTGGAGCAGTTCGCGTCGGTCGCGTGAATGGACAATTCATCGCTAACCCGACTCATGCTGAGCGCGAGCAGAGCGATCTCGATCTTGTCTACGTCGGCACCGAGAACGACGTCATCATGATCGAAGGCGCCGCCAATGAATTACCGGAAGCCGAGTTCGTGAAAGCGCTCGAGTTTGCGCACGGACATGCGCGTGAAATGATTCGCATTCAAAAAGAGCTCGCGTCGAAAGTGGCAAAACCTAAACGCGAAATGCCGCTGCTGAACGTGAAGCCCGACGTTCTGGAAATCGCGGACCAAATTGCCGGCAATCGCATCGAAGGCGCCCTTTACACCGAAGGCAAAGTCGCGCGCAGCAAAGCAGTCGCAGATTTGCGCGAAGAAGTGAAAACCGCGGTGCTCGCCAAGCATCCTGAGACTGACAAATTCTCGATCTCGCAAGCGTTCGATTACGTGCAGAAAAAAGCATTTCGCATCAGCGTGCTCGAAAAAAAGAAACGCATGGATGGTCGGGGTTATGACGATCTTCGCCAGATCACTGCCGAAGTGGGCGTGCTACCGCGCGCTCATGGCACCGCCATTTTTCAGCGCGGCGAAACCCAGGCGCTCGCTCTCGTCACGCTCGCTCCCATCGAAGAATCGCAAAACATCGATGCTTACGGCGGCGGTGTGACGTCGAAGCGCTTCATTCTGCATTACAATTTCCCGCCGTTCAGCGTAGGCGAAACCGGACGCACCGGCGGCGCGAGCCGTCGCGAGATCGGCCACGGCGCCTTGGCCGAGCGCTCGCTCGAGCCGATTATTCCGAACGAAAATGATTTCCGTTACGCGATCCGCATTTCGAGTGAAGTGATGGAATCAAACGGCTCGACCTCGATGGCCAGTGTTTGTGGCGGAATGCTCGCGCTCATGGATGCCGGTGTTCCCGTCAAAGGAACGGTCGCAGGAATTTCTGTCGGCCTCGTTACCGAATACGGCGAAGATCGACAATTAAAACGCTACGAACTGCTCACCGACATCATCGGTTCCGAAGATCATTTCGGCGACATGGATTTCAAACTTTGCGGAACGGCAAACGGCGTCACTGGATTTCAGCTCGATCTAAAACTTCCGGGCGTCAGTCACAAAATCATGGCCGAAGCGGTCAGTCGTGCGAAAGAAGCGCGCACCAAGATTTTGTCGATCATGGCCGGCGCCATCGACAAACCGCGCGCCGAACTCTCGAAGTACGCGCCGCGCATTGAGACGATCAAAATCAATCCCGAGAAGATCGGCGCGCTCATCGGACCGGGCGGCAAAACCATCAAGGGCATTGTCGCAGAGACGGGTGCCGAAATTAACATCGAGGACGACGGCTCCGTCCACATTTACGCGACCAGCCCCGAAAGCATGGCGCGCGCGAAGGAGATCATCGGCGGCATGGCGCGCGAGATCGAGATTGGGCAGACTTATCACGGTCGCGTTGTTTCTGTGAAAGAATTTGGCGCGTTCGTCGAAGTATTTCCCGGAAGAGACGGCCTTGTGCACATTTCCGAGCTGGCCGATTTCCGAGTCAACCGCACCGAAGACGTGGCAAAAATGGGCGACATGATTTGGGTGAAATGCATCGGCATCGACGACAAGGGCCGCGTGAAACTTTCGCGCAAAGCCGCGCTGAAAGAGCGCGCCGAAAAAGAGGCAGGACAGGCAGCGCCGGTCGAACAACCAGTTCGCTAGAATTTTTTGCGGCGCAGTAGAAGCGCCGCATTATCGTGTTCGGAATCAGCGGCGGTCCCAGATCGCCGCTCCACGATCATGAAATCCGGCTTTCTCGAGAAACTGATCGAGCGTCTCGGCCGCATCGGACCGGAGGACGTGCAGAATTATTTGCTGCGACTCGCGCAGGAAAAAGGATTTCTCGAGACGATTTTCAATTCGATTCAGGAAGGGATCATCGTCACCGATTCGAATGGTCGCATCACTTATGTGAACAACGCGGCCTGTGAGCTTTTTGGGTTCGACATGGAGAGCGCCGTCGGAAAACGGCTCGATGAACGGGTGCGCGGCCTCGATTGGGAATCGCTTTCCAAATCGAGCAGCGCGGTCAGCCGTGACATGGAAATTTTTTATCCGGCAAACAAGTTCATCAACTTCTACATCGTTCCGCTCATCATCGAGCGCCGAAGCGCCGGGGATAAGATCGACAATAACAAGATCGACATGTCCCCCGAAGCAGTCGGTCACGCCATGATTCTGCGCGATATCACCGAAAGCCGGCGCTCGGCACAGCAAACCATCGAGTCGGAGCGATTCAACGCGCTCACTTTGCTCGCCGCCGGCGTCGCGCACGAAATCGGAAACCCGCTCAACTCACTGCACATCCATTTGCAATTGATGGAGCGCAATGTTCGCAAACTTGAAGGCCCGGCGCGCGAAGAGCTTCAGGGCTCGATCGACATTGCCCGCGCTGAAATCACCCGGCTTGATTCAATCGTTACGCAATTTCTGCGCGCGATTCGTCCGTCAAAACCGGAGCTGCATCGAGAGAATATCAACTCAATCATCGAAGAAGCGGTGCGCTTCTTTGCGCCTGAAATCGAAGATCGAGATATCGTGGTCGAACAGGAATTGCGCTCCGATCTGCCGATGCTCGAGCTGGATCGCGATCAGATGAAGCAGGCTTTTTATAACGTGATCAAAAATAGTTTCGAAGCGATGAAGCGCCGCGGGATTCTGCGGATTCGCACCGATCGCGACGACACGCACGTGCTCATTAGTTTCAATGACACCGGTGGCGGAATCTCCGCGGAAAATCTGGGACGCGTATTCGAACCCTATTTTACGACGAAAACTTCCGGCTCAGGTCTGGGTCTTTTGATCGTGCGCCGGATTGTGCGCGAACACGGCGGAGAAATGTCGATCGAAAGCACGGAAGGCAAGGGGCTCACGCTCACCATTCGCCTGCCCTATATCGACCGGCGCGTGCGCATGCTCGAAGCGGGAACGCGCGCTAGTGCCGATTAATTTTTGCTCGCTACTATTTTTTCGTGCCCGCCGCCATGCCGAGCTGGGCGAACAAAAACGAATAGATATCAGCGCTTTGTTTGATCCGCTCGCTCAACGCGGTGCCGATCCCGTGACCGGCGCTCGAGCTGGTGCGAAGCAGAATTGGATTCGCGGATTTATTCGCTTCATCGAGACGCGCAACCATTTTGCGCGAATGAAACGGCGCGACGCGACCGTCGTTCGCCCCGGTCATCATCAAGATCGACGGATACTTCGTTCCATCAGCGACATGATGATAAGGCGAGTAGGCGTAAAGTGCTTTGAACTGCTCGGGATCTTTCACCGTGCCAAATTCGGTCACATTAAAAGCGCCGTTGGGCGCGAGCTCGACACGCAACATGTCGTAAATCCCGACTGCCGAAACGACCGCGCGCATTAGATCAGGATGCTGCGTCATCATCGCGCCCATAAGCAGGCCGCCGTTGCTGCCACCCATGACCGCAAGCTTTTCCGGGCGCGTCCATTTTTGTTGCACGAGGTATTCAGCTGCGGCGGCGAAGTCATCGAACACGTTTTGTTTTTTGGTGAGATTGCCGGCCTTGTGCCATTCCTCACCGAACTCGCCGCCGCCACGAATATTGGCCACGACATAAACGCCGCCGCGATCGAACCAAAGCCGGCGCGTGAAATCAAAACTCGGCGACATGCTGATCCCGTAACCGCCGTAGCCGTAAAGAAGCGTCGGGTTGTTGCCGTCGAGCTTCGTTCCTTTCTTGCGAATGATGTTGAGCGGAATTTTCGCGCCATCTTTCGAGGTCGCGAATTCGCGCGTTACTTCGATATCGGCAAACGAAACCGGCGACGTGCTCACCAGCGCGGTCTTCACGGCGGCACCTTTTCCATCGGCGTAATGAAACCAGGCCGCTGGTTCGGTGAAGCTCACATCGCGAAAAAGCAGCGAGTTATCTTCCAGCGATTCCATCTCCGAGACCGCGGAAATTTGCGGTATCGGAATAATGGCTTCGCCTTTGCCATCCAATCCGAAGCGCCGGATTTGCGACGGCCCGCCTAACAAGTCGCCGACATACAGCGCGTCGGCCGTTGGCTCCACAAATTCAATCACGGCGTCACTCGCCGGGACGATCACTGTGGCTTTGGCCAGCTCCGGCGTGTCGAGCGGCAATCGCAAAATTTTTCCGCGCGGCGCATCGGCGCGTGAAAGAAGATAAAGCGCGTTGTCCCGGCCGACCCGGGCCGCTTTCACTTGATCGGCAAATTGCGTGACCTGCTTCCAGCTGCCGTCCGGGCCGAGCAGATAATGGGCAAACTCTCCGCCGTCGCCGTTGGCCACAGTCGCGAGAATATATTTGCCGTCGCGCGACGCTTCGAGCTTCACCTCTGCGATCCGCGGAAACTCTTTGCCTAACGAATAGGTATCCTCGGTGTCAGCGGTGCCTATTTTATGAAAATAAATCTGCTGATAAAAATTTAGATCGACATCGGGCCGCTCGCCTTTGCGCGGGAAGCGCGTGTAATAAATTCCACTGCCGTCCGCGTTCCAGGCCGCGCTGCCGCCCGCCGTCGGGTATTGCACATGCGCAATCGTATCGGGGAGCGCTTTTCCCGTTGCTGTTTCGTAAATATGGAGCGTGCCATCTTCGCTGCCGCCTTGCGAAATCGAGATCGCCACGTATCTCCCGTCGCGCGATGGCGCAAACCAATCGATCGCGGTCGTGCCCTTCGCATCGAGCGCGTTGGGATCGAGCACCATCTTCTCCGATTTCAAATCGTCCGCCGAGGCCAGCGTTACCAGCATCTGCTGCTGTTTGGGCGGCTGAAATTTCAGCGCGAACAAAATTCCCGGGCGCGAGAGGATCGCGGAATAGCTCGGCGAAGTTTTCGCGTACCACTCCGTCAATTGCTTCTCGAGCGGCGCGCGGTCCGGCAGCTTGTCGATGTACGCGCGCGTCTTCTGGTTTTGGCGGTCCGACCAGGCTTTGACTTCCTGATCGTCGTCTTTCTCCAGCCATTGATACTCGTCCTGAACTTTTACGCCCTGATATTCATCGGTGACCGCCTTTTTCGGCGTCGAACCCGCCGGTTCGGCTGCGCTCAAATCGATCACACACGAGCCGGCCATCGCACAAAGGAAAAGGAACCAACTAAATATTTTCATGGGAGTGACAAGGATCGGCGTCGTGGTGCGCCTTGCAATCATTTTCGCGCGGTGATCAGGCGAAAGAAGATGTCGATCTTACGGCAGAAGATTGCGCACGAATCCGTGCACGCGATGCGCCGCGACCGTGAATGGGTTTGAACGATAACGGTGCCCGGTGCGAATGCGCGCTTCCTGGATCGACACTATTTTCCAATCGGAATCGGGCCCACGCGACATCACCAGCGTGTCGTCCGTTTTGCCGGCAGCTTTGCGATTGCGCGCCGGGTTTAGCACGTTGTATCCCACGCGAAAGCGGGCCACGATTTTTTCGCCGCGCTTTTCCACCCGCATGCGACTACCGAGCAAATATTTTCGCTGCGGCCAATGTTGGTAATAGGCCGCGAGCTCGTTCTTAATATAATTTTTATCGACCGGACCGTGATCGAAATAATCGACACGCTCGGCATAAAATCCGAGCTCGTCGAAGTTCGGGGCCTGGCAAGCATCAAAATAGTGACGAACAAAATCAGCCACTTGCTGCCGCGTGGGAGCCGCGCTTTTCGGCGGCGAAGTAAAAGATACCGGAATCATCGGTAGGTTGAAAACTGGAGTGGGTCCGGGAAGCCCGAGGTCGCTTTTCAAGACAGGCTCGTCCGGCAGCTCGGCGGGCGGCGCGGGTCCGGCGATTCCGAGGGACTTCAATGTTTCATCATCCGTGATGCCGGTGGCGGCGAAACCCTTGTGCTCTTGATAACGCTTGAGCGCATTGGCCAGATCAGCCGTGTAGCGGCCATCGATGTCATGATAGAAGAGGTGGCGCTTGCGCAGTTGTTCCTGCACCTCGCGGACCTGTTCGTCCGCGTGTGCAATCGCCGCGCTGAAAAGCGCCGCCACAATCAGCCATGCTATCCCTTTAACCACATAAGTGGTTCGAACGCCGAAGCTCCCGCGGCCTTGCTTTAACCTACGAAAAAATACAGTCGGTCTGGCTATTTTGGATTGTCTTTCGTGGAAGAAATCCATTTCGCGTACCAATCGAGATAACGTTTGAACCGGTCGATGATGTAGCTCGGCTTTTTTAAGCGGTGAAATTGGCCGGGGTAAATGACCAGCTCGGTCGGCACGCCGAGACTGCGCAATGCCTGATACATTTGCTCGGTGTTGAGCAACGGCACGTTGAAATCATTTTGGCCGCAAAGGAAAAGCGTTGGCGTCTTGATTCGGTCGGCGTGCAAAAATGGATACGAGATCCGCATCCACCCCTCGGCATTTTTCCACGGCAAACCAAGCTCGGCTTCGTAATCGCGCACATATTCATCGGTCCCGTAACCGGCGAGGACATTTGAAATCGACGCGCCGCTCGTAGCCGCTTTGAAGCGCGTGGTGCTGGCGATGATGTAATTCGTGGAAATGCCGCCGTAACTCCAACCGCCGACTCCGAGCCGATCGGGATCGGCCAAGCCGCGCGCGACCGCGTCGTCGACCGCGGCGAGGTCGTCTTCAACATCGACATGTCCCCAGTCCGCGTAAATCCCCATCGCGAATTTTTCGCCGCGCCCGGTCGAGCCGCGCGGGTTCGGCATGATGACGGCGTAACCGTTCGCCGCGAAAAGTTGCTTCTCGAAATCAAATGCGTTGCCGTATTGCGATTGCGGCCCGCCATGCGGACGCAGCAGCGCCGAAGGTTTCGCTCCGGCGACAAGATCGACAGGTCGAATAACGAAGCCGTGAACTTCGGTGCCGTCTTTGCTTTTGAATTTCGTTTCTTCGACGCGACCGAGCTTGATCTGACTAAAAAACGCGTCGTTTTGTTTCGACAAACAGCGGAGATCATTCTTTTCCGCCGCAAAAATTTCAAACGGCCGATCCGGCGTGCTTGATCGCACAATCACCTTTCCATTCTTGCTCACATCGTACGCGGTGACGTCGCGACGACCCCCAACAACCGTTTCCGGTGCGCCGTTCGTGAGCGGGATGCGCACAAGGTTTTCCGCGCCGTCATCTTCCAGAACAGCGAAGACCGATTTCCCATCGGGCGCCCAATGTGGCTGCACGACGTTGCGATCGAGATTTTGCGTGAGCACTTTGGCTTCGCCGCCCGCCGCTGGAAGGATGGCGAGCGCGTGCAAGGCGTACTCGATCTTTTTCGGATCGCCGCCGTGAATGTACGCGATCCATTTTCCATCGGGACTCCACGCCGGCGCGCTTTCCAAATCGGGATGCGCATCGGCTTCCGGCGAAGTGGTGAGCTGGCGTTCTTTCGCGCCCGCTTGCGCACCGATCACCCAAACGTCCCAATTTTCGGTGCGATCAGCTTCGTCGCCACGCTTCGTGACAAACGCGATCTCGTTTCCGTCCGGCGACCATGCCGGCAAAAATTCGTCGTGCCTGCCCGAAGTCAGTATATCGATCTTGCGCGTGGCGAGATCGAGTAATTGCAGGTGCGACCAGCGATCGGTCAGATAGCCGTCGATATCTTTTTTGAAAAAGAAGCGATCGATCACAAGCGGGGGCACTGTTTTCTTTTCCTTTTCTTTCTTCTCCGGCTCACGCGGATCGGGATCGTGCACGACGAGCACGATGCGTTTCGAATCGGGCGCCCACGCGAGGTCGTCCACGTTTCCCTTCAGATCGGTAAACTTTTCCGCTTCGCCGCCGCTGCTCGACATGATCCAGAGCTGATCGATTTCGTTTTCATCTTCGCGACCGGAAAGAAACGCGATCCATTTCCCATCGGGGCTCCAGCGCGGGTGCGACTGCCCTTTGTTGCCGAAAGTGAGCGCTCGATTTTCCGAGCCATCGAATTTTGCCAGCCAGAGGTTGCCGGGAATTTTGTCTTTCTCCATGTCCGGCGTCTTCACGATGTAGGCGACGAAGTTCCCGTCTGGCGAAATGTTCGGCTCATCCACGTCGCGTAATGCCGTGAAATCTTCCGGCTTCAAAGTTCGTTGCTTCGTCGGCGTGGGAGAAGGAGTTGCCGCGAGCGCTACGGAAACGACGAACAAATAAATGCTGAGTACTGGCGGAGCGGCAGTTTTCATAGCTAATAAACCTTAACGCTTCGCTGTTTGTAACTGGCGCCGTTAAAAATGAAAAGCGCCGTTCAGTTTGGCACCGCACGAGAGTGAGCGATATTCTTCCGCATGGAAAATCTGCCTTCCTATTTAAACGATCACCTGGCCGGCGCAGTCGCGGCGCTGGAGCTGCTGGATCATTTAATCAAAACTCACCAGGGCAAGCCGCTCGCAAGTTTTTTCAAGGAATTGCGTGACGACATCGAGGCGGATCAAAAGGTGTTGCGCGAAGTGCTGCGCACATTTGAAGTAAAAGAAAGTCTGGTGCGAAAAGCAGGCGCGTGGATTGCCGAGAAATTGGGCCGCACAAAAATTGAAGTGGCCGGCGAAAAGATCGGCGAAATCGGATTGATGCAGGCGCTCGAAGCGCTCGTGCTGGGCATCACTGGGAAACAACTTCTCTGGCGCGCTCTGGGCGCAGCCTCCGAAACTTCCTCGCGATTACAAAACATCGATTTGGGCAAACTGGAAGAGCGCGCGATCGAGCAAGTAGAACGGGTTGAAGCGAAACGTCTGGATGCGGCGCGCGCCGCTTTTAGATCGACATAAACTTTCGCGGGCCTGCGGCGAGTTCGCGATTTGAGAGATTGGGCAATAGAGTCAAAGTTGCTCAGTAATCCACATGGACTCGCTCCAGCCTACCATCCTCATCGTCGATGACGAAAAGCACACGCGCGACGGGCTGCGGCGTTTACTCGAGAATGATTACGATACCTATGTGGCCGAAGACATTCGCGGCGCAATGGACGTACTCGAGCGCGAGCCAATCGACCTTGTGCTGACCGATCTGCGACTGGCCGGCGACGACGGAATGACATTGATCGAGCGCACACTGAACATTCCGCATCCGCCGATTGTCATCATGATGACGGCGTACGGCTCGGTCGACACCGCGGTCGAAGCGATGAAGCGCGGCGCGTACGATTTTGTAACCAAGCCGCTCAATCTCGACAAGGTCGAGATGTTGATCGCGCGTGCGCTGCAAACTCGCCGCGTGGAACAGGAGAACCGCACGCTGCGCCAGCAAGTGGACGAGCGTTACGGCCTCGAAAATATCATCGGCGCATCGCCCGCCCTGCACGAAGTGCTCGACACGATCCGGCAAGTCGCTCCGTCCTCCGCCAACGTTTTGATCGAAGGCGAAACTGGCACGGGCAAGGAACTGGCCGCGCATGCCATTCATAATTTAAGCCGGCGCAACAAAGCGAAGTTTGTGACGGTGCATTGCGCGGCGCTTTCGCCGACGTTGCTCGAGAGCGAATTGTTCGGGCACGAGCGCGGCGCCTTCACCGGCGCGCACGAACGGCGCGTCGGCCGCTTCGAGCAAGCAAACGGCGGCACCATTTTTCTCGATGAGATCGGCGAGATCGATCCGAGCACACAGATTAAATTACTCCGCGTGATCAGCGAAGAACGCGCATTCGAACGCGTGGGCGGCAATCAAACCCTGCGCGCCGACGTGCGTTTGATTGCCGCGACGAACAAGGATCTCGAGAAGTTGGTGAAGGAAGAAAAGTTTCGCGACGATCTTTATTTTCGCTTGAACGTCGTGCATATCACGATGCCGCCGCTGCGCGATCGCAAGGAAGACATTCCGCTGCTGGTACGCGAATTTCTGCGTCATTTCGCCAAGACGAACGAAAAGCCGGTGCGTGAGTTGGACGCGGACGCGATGAATATCCTGCTCACTTACAATTGGCCCGGGAACGTGCGCGAGCTGCGCACCGCGATCGAGCATGGAGTCGTCATGGCGACCGGCGCGAAAATTACCCTGCGTGATTTGCCCATGACTTTACGAGAAGCGACGGCTGTCTCTTTGCCCGCCGGTATCACACCGGCGAAAGCATTTGCCGAAAAAACGAGTCCGCTCGATCTGCACGCGACGGAGAGAAAGTTGATTATGCAGGCGCTCGCGACGACGAGTGGAAACATTACGGCAGCGGCAAAGAAACTCGGCATCAGCCGGCGGACTTTGCACCGCAAAATTAATGAAATGAACGCGACCAATTCCGACAAGATCGACAAGTCGCCCGCGGATTCGAAAAATGCCCGGTAGCGCTGAGTTCGTTCAGCGCGCCGTGCATGCGCTCGAAGCCGGCGGCCTCGCCATTTGGGTAAAGCGCGCGCTCGTCGTGGTCGCGATCGCCGGACTCGCGCTCTTTTATTTGATGCACGAATTCCGCGGGCTGGCTACGTCGCAAGCGATGGACCAGGCGCAAATCGGCCGAGAAATCGCGCGCGGCCACGGTTGGCGCACGAATTTCATTCGGCCGCGCGCCGTCGCGCAATTGCAGAGCCACGGAAAAAATGTGCCTCAAAAAATTTGGATCGACACTTACAACGCGCCATTGCCGCCATTGGTGGACGCGATCGCGCTGCGTCCATTCAAGGCGCATTGGAAGATGACGGTGCGTGATTCGGTTTATGTGGGCGACAAAGCGATCGCTGCTATGTCGATCTTGTTGTTCCTGCTCTCAAACGTCGTGCTTTTTTTTACGGCGCGCCGGCTTTTTGATGAACGCATCGCGCTGCTGGCCTGCGGGCTCATTCTGCTGTGCGACACCATGTGGCAATACTCGCTCTCCGGTTTGCCGCAGATGCTTTTGCTGCTGATTTTCAACGCAACAATTTACTGCACGGTGCGCGCAGCGCAGACGCAGATCGCCGGCACGCAATCGCGCTTCTGGCTCGCAGCGATCGGAATCGGCTTTGGATTGCTCGCGCTTACACACGCGCTCACCATCTGGATGTTCGCCGGTGCGCTGCTCTTGTGCGTTCTCTTTTTCCGGCCGCGCGGATGGAGCGCGCTGATCGTCCTCGCTGCATTCGCAATTGTTTATGCGCCGTGGCTCGCACGAAATTATCTGGTCTGCGGCCATCCAGGGGGAGCCGCGATTTATTCCGTGCTCGACGGCGTTCATCAAACCGAAGGCGCCTGGATGCGTCACGCCAATCTCGATCTTGCTGGCGCGGACCCGGCCGCATTTAAAAATAAAATCATTGCAAATCTAATCGGACAGATGAATCGGTTCTTCCAGTATTTGGGATGGAGCGTGGTCGCGCCGTTTTTTTTCGCGAGTCTTCTGCACGCTTTCAAGCGTCCCGATACCGGCGCGATTCGCTGGATGATTCTGGCGATGTGGGTGGGCGCGTTTTTTGGAATGGCCACTTACGGAATTAACGAGGAACAAGGCGTGGCCGCGAACCAATTGCATCTCATTTTTATTCCACTCATGACTTGCTACGGCCTGGCATTCCTGCTCGTGCTTTGGAATCGGCTCGAGATTACCATGCGCATCGCGCGCATCGGTTTTCAAACGTCGCTCTTTCTCCTTTGCGCTTTGCCCATGATTCTTTCCTTCCCCGCGCTCGCCGCTTTCAAGCCGAGCATTCGCTGGCCGCCTTACGTGCCGCCTTACATTTCAGTCATCAACGATTGGATGAAGCCCGAAGAAATCATCGCCTCGGACATGCCATGGGCCGTCGCCTGGTATGCCGACCGCCGCAGCATTTGGCTTCCGGAAACGCAGCGCGCCTTTACTGATTTCAACGACTACGGCACATTCGGCGCGCCGGTGAACGGGCTTTACCTCACGCCGATCAGCGGCAGTGAGAATAAATTGAACGACATTCTGAAAGGCGAATATAAAGATTGGGCAGCCGTGATTTTGCGCGCTGATTTACAAAAGTTTTCGCTGAAATGGGCGACGCTGCTCGGTCTGCAAAATGAATGCATATTTTTCGCTGATTACGATCGGACGAAGTCTGCGCCTAAGGAAAGTGCGCCGTGAAACTAAGATCGACATGACCACAAGATCGACATCGCCCGAGAAAAAAATCTTCGGCACCGACGGCGTGCGCGGAATCGCCAATGTCGAGCCCGTCACCGCTGAGACCGCGCTCAAGCTCGGCCGAGCCGCCGCGCACATTTTTACGAAACGCAATCCGCGCACACTTCCGGCTGGAGCGCGTCCGAAAATTGTTCTCGGCAAAGACACGCGGCTTTCCGGTTACATGCTCGAAAACGCGCTCGTCGCCGGCATCACTTCGCTCGGCGTCGATGTTCTGCTCATTGGTCCGTTGCCCACGCCGGGCGTCGCTTACATCACGCGATCGCTGCGCGCTGATGCCGGCATCGTCCTCTCCGCGTCGCATAATCCTTATGAGGATAACGGCATCAAATTTTTTCGGCACGACGGTTACAAACTCGACGACCAGATCGAACAGGAGATCGAGCAGCTCGTTTTCACCGGCGAGATTGATTCCATTCGTCCCACCGCCGGAAAAATCGGGCGCGCCCGGCGCATCGATGATGCGCTCGGCCGTTATGTCGAGTTTGCCAAAACCAGTTTCCCGCGCTCGATGTCGCTGGAAAAAATGCGCGTCGCGGTCGATGTCGCGAACGGTGCGGCTTACAAATCGACGCCGTGTATTTTGCGCGAACTCGGCGCCGACGTCTTCGTCGCGCACAACACGCCGAACGGAACGAACATCAACGCGGAATGCGGCAGCATGTTTCCGGCGGAAATCCAGCGGCTGGTGAAAGAGAACAAGGCGCAGATCGGCATCACTCACGACGGCGATGCCGATCGTGTTCTGCTTTGCGATGAAAAAGGCGAGATTGTTGATGGTGACGAAATCCTCGCCATCGCGGCTGTCGATCTTTTGCGCGCGGAACGGCTGCGCGAAAACACGCTCGTCGCGACGGTCATGAGCAATTTTGGTTTGGATGAAACGCTCGCGAGCGCCGGCGGCAAAGTCATTCGCACAAAAGTGGGCGATCGTTATGTGATCGAAGAAATGGTCGGGCGAAATCTCAATCTTGGCGGCGAACAAAGCGGCCATATGATCTTTCGCGATTTCACTACCACGGGCGACGGCATCATCAGCGCGCTGCAAATTTTGCGGATCATGAAATCGACAGGCCAGCCGCTCAGCGAATTGAAAGGTTGCCTGAAAAAATATCCGCAAGCCCAACGCAACCTAAAAGTGAAATCGAAACCGCCAATCGAAGACTTGCGCGAAGTCGTGAAATTGCGCGACGAAGTGGAGCGCGAACTCGCCGGCAAAGGCCGCGTGCTTTTGCGCTATTCCGGCACCGAACCGAAGATTCGTCTGTTGATTGAAGGCCGCGAGCGGGACAAGATCGACATACAGGCAAATCGGATCGCCGACGCGATCCAAACCGCGATCGGAGCAAATTGAAAACACTCGCCCGCGTGATCGAAGCGCTTCTTTTCAGCGCGCAAAAACCGCTCGCCACGAAAGAAATTGTCGATCTTTTGCGCGGCGCCGGCGCGGAAGATTCATTTTCGCCTAACGAGTTCGCAAAAGTGCGCGAGCCGGAAGTTGCCGCTGCGCTCGAGCAGCTCAAGATCGAGAATGTCGAACAAGGCCGCGCTTTCCAAATCGTAGAAAAAGCCGAAGGCTGGCAGCTCGGCACCGATCCGCAGTACGCACAATGGGTCCGGCAGTTATTTCCGTTGCCGAAACCGCCACGCCTCACGCCGCCCGCGCTCGAAACGCTCGCCATCATCGCCTATCGCCAGCCCATCACGCGCGCCGACATTGAAGCCGTGCGCGGCGTGGCCATCGACGGCGTCCTGCAAACTTTGCTCGAGCGCGGTCTCGTCAAAATCACCGGCCGCGCCGAAGTGCCGGGCCGTCCGCTGCTTTACGAGACCACGCAATTTTTCCTGGAGCACTTCGGCTTGCGCAATCTCGATGAGCTGCCAAACGCGGATGAATTACGAAGGCGCTATCTGCCAACCGCGCGCCCGGCGCCAACCGCGGCCGAAACGTCCCACTCCACACCGGTCGCGAGTTGACTTGCCCGTTTGATTCGGAAACGATGCGCGCGTTACTTGTCGATCTTGCTTATGAATAGGTTTTCTCTTGGAAGCGTCGTGGCGGGGTTAGCAATCATCTTCGGATTCACTGGCTGCGGCAGTTACAACCGGCTGGTGACGCTGGAACAAAATGCGAACAAGAAATGGGCGGATGTGCAATCCGTCTACCAGCGACGCGCGGATTTGATTCCGAATCTCGTAAACACGGTATCAGGCGCGGCGAATTTTGAGAAGTCGACTTTGACCGAAGTGACGAATGCGCGCGCCAGCGTGGGACGCGTGCAACTCGATCCGAACAAGGCGCCGACGGACGCGGCGCAGCTTCAACAATTCCAAGCGGCGCAGGGACAATTGAGCAGCGCTTTATCGCGCCTCTTGGTGGTCAGCGAAAATTACCCGCAGCTGCGCGCAACCGAAGCGTTCCAGAATTTGCAGGCGCAATTGGAGGGAACGGAAAACCGGATTTCGGTGGAACGAAACAATTACAACACCGCAGTGCAGGATTTGAATACGGCGCTGGAAACTTTTCCAACGAACATGTTGAACAAGATGTTCGGATTCAAACCGCGCGCCTTCTTCCAATCGCAGTCTGGCGCGGAAAAAGCGCCGAGCGTGAATTTCAATTTCGGAAATTCGCCGGCGCCATCGCCAGCAGCGAGCCCATAATCTTTGCACGTCATCCTGAACGCAGCGAAGCGAGGCCGAAGGATCCCGTCGTTTGCGGCCCTCGCGCTAATTGTGAGCGCGGTCTGCGCGCACGCCGCGGAAATCATTCCGCCGAAACCAGCGGGCTACTTCAACGATTACGCCGGCGTCGTTTCAAAAAGCGCGGCGGTTCGTTTTAACGAACAGCTCGCGCAATTTGAGCGCGAAACTTCGGATCAGGTTGTCGTCGCTCTGTTTCCAAAAATGGAGAGCGAATCTTCGCTCGACGATTATGCGCAGCGCATCGCGCAAGCGTGGCAGGTCGGGCAAAAAGATCGGCGCAATGGCGTGGTCGTCCTGGTTTTCGTGCAGGATCACAAGATGTCGATACAAGTCGGTTATGGGCTCGAGGGCGCGCTGCCCGATGTGACTGCCTTCGATATTCGCACCCGGCACATTCAGCCTCATTTTCGGAATGGAGATTATGAAGGCGGGCTCGCGGAAGGAATTGACCTGGTCTGCAAGGCCATTCGTGGCGAATACACCGGCCTCGGGAAAACTGATAGGGAAAAACGGGGCAACGCTGCTGGCGGAGCAGGCCTTCTCGGCTTCCTGATTTTCATGATCGTTCTCTTAATGTTCATCCGCATCGGGCGACGGCGCGGCGGGTTTGCGTATTCCGGATTCGGCGGTCCGTATGTCGGAGGATGGTCCAGCGGCAGCGGCTGGTCTTCTGGTACGTCGGGCGGTGGCTTCTCGGGCTTTAGCGGGGGCGGCGGAAGTTTCGGTGGCGGCGGCTCAAGCGGCAGTTGGTGACAAATGCGTACGCACCGTTTTTTAAGTCATCTCGATCACGACCGCATCGTAAGTGCGATCAAGGAAGCGGAAGCGAAGACTTCAGGACAAATCCGCGTTTTTATTCAGCGCGGGCAATTTGAAAGCGACGCGCTGCCGCTCGCGCAGACGAAATTTCAAAAGCTCGGCATGGACAAAACGCAGGAACGCAATGCCGTTCTGATTTTCGTCGCGCCGCGAGCGCGCAAGTTTGCCGTCATCGGAGACAGCGGTGTCCATGAAAAATGCGGCGATGAATTCTGGCAGCGATTGGTGGATTCGATGCGCATGCATTTCCAGAATGAGAAGTTCAACCAGGCAATCATCGAGGCTATTGAAGAAACAGGAAAACTTCTCGCGCAACATTTCCCCAAGAAAGCGACTGGCGACAACGAATTGCCGGACGAGATTCTCGAGGGTTAAGACCCAAGATCGACATAAAAATCCGCGCTTGATTTCTGCGTAGTTTGGTGTTGATTCCACGTTCGCAGCGAGTTTTGAAGTTGCGCCGTTGGTCCCTGGGTTTCCGTCAGTTGACGCGAAGCCGCACTCGTCAGGGGTAACCCGGCGATCCGAAAGTCTAAATCCCATGCCAGTTCGTTACGGTCGTTTTGAAATGCCAAAAACCCTCGTCAAGGACGAGGAGACAGCCACAGATACCTACGCGAAATTTATCGCGGAACCTTTTGAAGCTGGATACGGCCACACCGTCGGAAATTCACTCCGCCGCGTGCTGCTTTCGTCCCTCGAAGGCGCAGCGATCACCGCCGTGAAAATCACCGGCGCGCAGCATGAGTTTGCGACTTTGCCAGGCGTGGTCGAAGACGTGACTGACATCGTGCTCAATCTGAAGCGCGTAAAATTCCAAGCGGTCGATCATGAGCCGCGCAAGCTTTCGCTCACCGTAAACAAAGACGGCGAAGTCACCGCCAGCGACATTCAGCTCGCGCAAGGTTACGAAGTTCTCAATCCGAAGCAGGTCATCTGCACGCTCGATAAGAAACATAAATTTGATGCCGAGCTCGAGGTGCGCGTCGGCCGCGGTTTCGCCACCGGCGAAGAAAACAAACGCGCCGATCAACCGATCGGGCTCATTCCGATCGATTCCATTTTTTCACCCGTCACGCGCGTGAAATACGCGGTAGAAAACACCCGTGTCGGTCAGCGCACCGATTACGACAAGCTTCTTCTGGAAGTTTGGACGGACGGACGCCTGACGCCGGACGATGCACTTTTGCAGGCGTCGGCCATCCTGCGCCACCATCTCGATGTCTTCGTTAACTTCAATGAAGAGGTGATCGAGTTCGACGAAACGCCAGCCGGCGTGAGCGAGGAAAACATGAAGCTCAAGAAGCTGCTCAACATGAGCGTGAATGAAATCGAACTGAGCGTGCGCGCGGCCAATTGTTTGAACAACGCAAACATCACGACTGTCGGTCAGCTCGCGCAAAAATCGGAAGCCGAAATGTTGAAGTATCGAAACTTCGGCAAGAAATCGCTCAACGAAATCAAAGACAAACTTCAGCAGCTCGGGCTCGGGCTTGGGATGAAATTTGACACTGGCCTGGTGGACATGCCGGTGGCGAGCGTAGATGGCGCGAATTCGAATGGTGCTGCGGCCGCCGCTCCCGAAAGAGCATAACCCCGGCGCAAGATCGACATGAGACACCGCAAGAAAACGATCAAGCTCGGCCGCACCGCCGAGCATCGCAAAGCGATGCTCGCAAATCAGGTCTGCAGTTTGATCGAGCACCAGCGCATCAAAACCACTCTCGCCAAAGCGAAGGCCGTTCGTCCGCTCGCGGAAAAAATGGTGACGCTCGGCAAAAAAGGAACGCTCCATGCGCGGCGGACCGCGCTTTCCGTTTTGCGGCAGGGCGTCGCCGTAAAAAAATTGTTCGACGACCTCGCGCCAAGATCGACAAGTCGTAACGGCGGTTACACCCGCATCGTGAAACTCGGCGCGCGCAAAAGTGATTCGGCGCTGATGGCATTCATCGAATGGGTGGATGCGCCGCAAGTTGTCGAAGAAACCGCGCCGGAAGAAAAAGGCAAAAAGGGAAAGACGGCGAAATCGTCCGCCGAGCCGGCCGAAAAAGCCGCCGGCAAATCGAAAAAGAGCGAAGCGGCGAAGAAATAATTCGCGCGCATTTCGCGCGCGAAGGGCAAAATCGACACAGCGCGTCCGTGTCCCGAAAACGGAACGAAATGTTCCCACGCGCGGAACACGGCGTGGTGTTGCACGCGCCACTCGAAATTGTTAAAGCGTTCCGGGCGAGCTGCTTTCATTGGCATCTCGTCCGCTGGCACGAGGCGTGCATAAGGAGTTGGCGTCAACCAACCAACCCTTATGAATAAACAAGAATCCACTTATGCATTGCTCATTCGCTCGGAAGAAAAAAGCCGGGGATTTTTCGAAGCAGTCGCTTATTTGATTTTGATTTTGAGCGCCGTGTTTTCGATTTCGCAGTTCGCACAACACCCAGTGCGCGTGCCCGCGGCCGGGTTGCAGTGCACGGATGTAGCGTGCAGCCAGCAGGCAAAACAGACACGCGCACAAAGCTAAATTTTATTCCTGCGCTCTAGGCGGCGAAGAAAAGTTTATGCACGATCTGCGCTACGCTGTCCGCACGCTGTGGAAACAGCCAGGCTTCAGCGCGATTGCCATTTTGACGCTCGCGCTCGGCATGGGCGCGAACACCGCAATCTTCAGCGTGGTCAACGCCGTTTTGTTGCGGCCGCTTCCGTATCCGAATGCCGATCGCATCATGGTGCTGAGCGAATCTTCCGGGCCCGGCCAGGATTTTTCCGTCGCGCTGCCGGATTATTTCGACTGGCAACGCGACAACACCGTCTTCGAGCATCTCGCCTGCACGCACAAAGAATCGCGCAACCTCAGCGGCATTCCTGGCCGCGAAGCCGAACGAATTTCCTGCGCTTCAGTGACGCGAAATTTCTTCAATGTTATCGGCCTGGCTCCGAAAATCGGGCGCACTTTTAGCGAGGACGAAGACAAGGTCGGCGGCCCGCCCGTTGTCGTGATCAGCGATCGCCTCTGGCAGCGCGCTTTTACTCGCGACCCGAATGCAGTTGGCCGCTCGATCAATTTACACGATCAGAATTTCACGATCGTCGGCGTGATGCCCTCGGAAATGACTTCGCCGCAGGACACGGACGCGTGGTTTTCGCTCGGCCGGCGCAGCAACAATCCGGCGTGGCTCGATCGTTCGCATCATCCCATGATGTTCGTGTGGGGCCGGCTCAAGCCCGGGGTAACTGTCGATCTTGCGCGCACGGAGATGAAAGGGATCGCCGCGCGCTTGGAAAAAGCGTATCCCGCGACCAACACACAAGTGAGCGTTGTCGTCACGCCACTGCTCGAAAATCTTGTCGGAAAATATCGAACGAATCTCGGCCTGCTTCTCGGCGCAGTCGGATTGGTGTTGCTGATCGCGTGCGCGAATCTCGCGAATTTATTTGCGGCCCGCGGCGCGGCGCGCGCGAGAGAGTTTGCCATCCGCGCTGCGGTTGGCGCGAGCCGCCGGCAAATCATTCGCCAACTTTTGGTCGAAAGTTTTCTGATCGCGCTGCTGGGCGGAGCGCTTGGATTTTTCATCGCTCTTTGGGTGCGCGAAGCGCTCATGACGTTGGCGCCGCAAGGCGTCTCGCGCTTTCAGGAAATTTCCTTCGACTTGCCGGTGCTCGGTTTTGCCTTTGCCATCGCATCGCTCACGACAGTGCTGTTCGGATTGTGGCCGGCATGGCAAACCTCGCGCGCTGATGTCCAGCTCGCATTAAAAACAGGCTCGCTCGGCAGTGGCGATGCGCCGTCAGCGAAACGGACGCGCGACTGGCTCGTCATCAGCGAGATCGCGCTCACGCTGACGCTACTGATCGCGGCCGCGCTGGTGCTGACAAGCTTTTCGCGCATCCAATCGCTCCAGCTCGGATACGAACCGCGCGGTTTACTCACGGCACGCCTCGAGCTGGCGTGGCGCTCATATTCGAGTCGCGAGAAAGTCGTCACGTTCACGAGGGCATTGCTCGAGCGAGTGCGCGCACTTCCCGGCGTGCAGAGCGCCGGCATCGGCTCGAACTCGCCGCTGATGGGCGGCTGGCAGACCGGTTTCCTGCGTGAAGGCGCGGCGCAGCCTCCGCCTGGTCAAATGCCAAGCGCAGACTTGGAAATTATTACCGGTGATTATTTTGCTGCGCTCAAGACGCCACTCCTTCGCGGCCGCACGTTTAACGAACGCGACACGGCGACGTCACCGCGCGTGATCATTGTCGATCAAGCTTTGGTCGAACAGTTTTTCCCACACGAAGATCCGATCGGGAAACGCGTTTCTGTCGATGTTGGCAACGACGAGGAAGGATACGCCATGGCCGAGATCGTCGGAGTGGTCGGGCGCATGCGTTTTCACGCGATCGATGAAATGGCGCCGCTGCCGGTGATTTATTGTTCGATGGCACAAGCGCAACGCACCACTCTCGATCTTTTCGTCCGCGCCGGCGCCGGGCTCAATTCCCTCGAAAAACCAATTCGCGACAGCGTCACCGCGATCGATCCGGCGCAGCCAGTCTTCGACGTGCGGCCGATGGGCGATCGCGTGCGCGAAACGTGGGGCACGCAACGGCTGCTCAGTTTTCTCTTCGCCGTTTTCGCCGGCCTGGCATTGCTACTGGCCACGATCGGACTGTACGGGCTACTCGCTTACACCATGTTGAAGCGCGTTCGTGAAATTGGCGTTCGCCTCGCTCTCGGCGCGCGACCAGCGCAGATTCGCGCGTTGATTCTTTCGCATGGAATGAAATTGCTCCTCATTGGCTCGGGCATCGGTCTCGTCAGCTCCTTGATTCTCTCGCGCGCGCTGCAAAGCGTCCTCTTCGAAGTGAAGGGCGCGGGACCGACCATTTATTTTGCGGTCGGCTTGCTTCTCTTCGCCGCGACGTCTCTCGCGTGCTGGATTCCGGCGCGCCGCGCCGGCCGCATCGATCCGATCATCGCATTGCGCAGCGAGTGATTGCACTCAGCGCAACGTTTGCAATTTCCAATTTAGCTTTCCTTCCTTGGAAATTACAAGCCACGCGACACTCGGCGCAGCGCCGCGGTTCGGGCGCGTCACGCAGCCGGGATTGAGAAATAAAATGCCGCTTCGTTTTTCGTTGCGCGGCACATGGGTGTGGCCGTGCAAAACAACATCGACATTCGCGGGCGCACGATCGGGCGGAATATGTTGTAGGCGAAATCTCAAACCGTCGCGCACAAGATCGACAATCAGCGGCCAGTTGCGATTGCTGTCGCAATTTCCGCGCACAACCGTGACGGGCGACCCGAGTTTCTCGATCGCCTCCAGAATGTGCGGCGAACAGACGTCGCCCAAATGCCAGATCTCGTCCGCGCCCTCGGCTAAGATCGACATATTACCGGGCAAGCGATCGTGCGTGTCCGCCATCACCAGAATGCGGATCGCGTCATTTTTCATCTGCGCATTGATTCGTTTCGCGTGGCCCGTAATGTCGCCTCGTGTCATTTAATAATTTCGGACTGTCGGCCGAGGTCGTGCGCGGCACCCAAGCCATGGGGTTCACCGAGCCGACGCCGATCCAGCTCCGCGCCTTTCCGATCGTTCTCGCTGGAAAAGATTTGATCGGCACCGCCCAGACGGGCACGGGCAAGACGGCCGCCTTCGCGCTGCCGATTTTGACGCTGCTCGGGCAGCACGGAAAATTTCGTTGCCTCGTGCTCGAGCCGACGCGAGAGCTGTCGGCGCAAGTCGAGACCGCGTTTCGCGATTACGGACGCTTCACCGACATTCGCGCGACGGTTGTGCACGGCGGAGTCGGTTATGGAAAACAGCGCGAAGATTTGAAACGCGGCATGGACGTCGTCGCCGCGACGCCCGGCCGCCTGCTCGATCATCTCGAACAAGGCACGCTCCATTTTCGCGACGTCAGCATTCTCGTGCTCGATGAAGTCGATCGCATGCTCGACATGGGATTTCTTCCCGACGTCCGGCGCATCGTGGACAAAATTTCGAAAGATCGACAAACACTTTTGTTCTCTGCGACGTTGCCGCCGGAAATCGAGCGGCTCGCTGCGTGGGTGTTGCGCGATCCGGAGCTCGTCGAAATCGGTGTGCGCCGTTCGCCGGCCGAAACGGTCACGCACGCGGTCTATCCGGTCGCAGCCGAACAGAAATTCGATCTGCTCATGGCATTGCTCGATCGCACCAATTACGACAGCGCGCTGATTTTTTCGCGGACCAAACACGGCGCCGATCGCATCGCGCATAAACTGAAAGCAGGCCAGCATTCTGTGGCCGTGCTTCATTCCAACCGCACCCAACGCGAACGCATCGAAGCGCTCGACGGTTTTAAGAGCGGTAAATACGAAGTGATGGTCGCGACCGATATCGCCGCGCGCGGGCTCGACATCGCCGGCGTCAGTCACGTCATCAATTACGATGTGCCGGAGCATCCGGAAGATTATGTGCATCGCATCGGGCGAACCGGGCGCGCACAAAATGTGGGCGACGCCTTTACGCTCATGAACGGCGAAGAAGTGGCTGCGCTCCAGGCGATCGAGCGCTTCATCGGTCGCAAGATTCCACGACTAAAACTGGAAAGCTTTCCCTACAAGTACACCGTGCTCTTCGAGCCGGAATCAGCGTCCGGCGGCAAGCGCGCCATCGGCGGCGGCCGCACGCATCGCGGTTATTCTTTCGGTAGACGTCGACGCTAAGATCGACAATCAGTTTTTCGCATTCGCTGCTGCGCTGCACCACTGATCCACCCAATCGTTCACCGTTTTGTACCAAAGCCGCGAATTCTGCGGCTTGAGCACCCAGTGACCTTCGTCCGGGAAATACAACATCTTCGATGGCACCTTCAGCGTTTGCAGCGTCGTAAAAAGATCGAAGCCTTGTGAAACATCGAGCCGATAATCGAGCTGGCCGTGCACAACCAGCGTCGGCGTTTTGAAATTCTTCGCGTACTCGTGCGGCGACCATTTCCGGTAAAGCTCGCGATTATTCCACGGCGGACCTTTGAATTCCCAATTGTTGAACCAAAGTTCTTCGGTCGTGCCGTAAGCCGACTCGCTGTTGAACACGCCGTCGTGCGACACGATACATTTGAAGCGATCGGTGTGACCGAGCAACCAGTTCGCCATGTAACCGCCGTAGCTCGCGCCGAGCGCGGCCTCGCGGTTCTTGTCGATGAACGGATACGTCTTCTCCACGTAATCGAGCCCGCGCATAAGATCGACATACGGTTTGCCGCCCCAATCGCCGCTGATCGAATCGGTAAACTTCTGCCCGTAACCGGTCGAGCCGTGGAAGTTGATCATCACCACCACGTAGCCGCCCCCCTCGCGAAAGCTTTCGGAGTTGCCGACGGCCATCAACTCCGCGTTCCAGCGATACGTCCACGAATTTCCAAACGAGCCTTGCGGTCCGCCGTGGATCAAAAGCTTCAGCGGATATCTTTTGCTCGGATCAAATCCCGGCGGCTTGATCATGAATCCCTGCACCTCCTCGTCGTTCGCGCCTTTGAACGTGAACGACTCCAACCGCGGCATGTCGATCTTCGACAACAGCGCGTCGTTCATGTGGGTGAGCGGAACCATTCCTGGGTGCGCTGCTTCATAGATTATGCCGTCACCAGGATAGTCGACGTCGTTCTTTAGGATCTCGTTAGGCGCAGCTGCCGTGGCGCCGGAGCAGAAAAGCACTTTCTGCGACCATGCGAGGTCGTCCGCGTGCCCAGAGAATCTCGTCGGCGGTGAAACATACGGTTTGTGTGAGCCCATGCCGGGAATGACGTTATAGAATTCTGTTTCGCCTCTCCATTCAGTCGCAAAGAGCAGTGCGAATCGGGCCCACCAACAGAAACTGCCGACAGAACGATCGAGAGTTGCAGTTGTGTCTTGGACTTGCCCGCTTTCACGATCTTTTACGAAGAGCCGCCATTTATCGGCTTCGAAGCCGGCGTGGGCTTGCGATCGCCAGGCGATGTATTTTCCATCCGGCGAATAGAGTGGCGTCGAATCGGCACCGGGACTGGTAGAGATTTTCTTGGGCGCACCGCCCGCCATCGGCACAGTGAAAATTTCGTTGTTCGTGCTGGTCGCTTCGACTTCATCGATGTTGCTCGTGTAAGCGAGCTCCTGGCCGTCCGGCGAAATCGCATACATGTCCTGACCGCCGAGATTGAACGGCGGCACATCGTGATCGCCGGGGGTAAGATCGCGTGCTGCTGTGGTGGCAGCCGTCCCCGGCTGCGTTTGTGAAGATGTCGCAGGCGAGACGCCTGCCTCCACAGAAGAGTCTGCATTAAGGACGAACAAATGGCTGCGCTTGAATTCGGTGAACGCGTTCCAATGTCGATAAAGCAGCCGCGTGAAGATTTTCGCTTTCACTTTGCTGTCCTTCAGCTCTTCGTCGCGCTGCTTGTTGCACGCGTCGTCTTTGCAATCGGGATACACCGCCGACACGAACACAATGTTCTTTCCATCTGGCGACCAGATCGCGCCGTCGGCGCCGGTCGAAATGTTTGTAAGCTGATGCGGTTTGCCGACTAACGAACCTGCGTTCGAATCGAAATCGCACATCCAGATTTGCGTCAGATCGGTCGCTTTCGACGTCCAGATCAAGCGTTTGCTATCGGGCGAAAATCGCGGCCGCTCTTCATGATTCGGCGTTTCATTCAAGCGCTTCGATTCACCGCCGCTCGCTGGCACGATCCACAAATGCGAAATCTTCGTGTTCGCGGCAAGATCGACATCGACGCAGTCCAACACGACCCATTTCCCATCGGGCGACGGCTGCGGCGCACCGACGCGCTTCAGCGCCATCATGTCTTCGAATGTGAACGGATGTTTTCCATTCACGGCCGCATTTGGCGACGGCGTCTGTGCGAAAACTGAACCGGCAATGGCAAGACTGACTGCGATGACGAGAATCTTCATGCGTCCTATTTGTATTTTGTCATTCCGAGCGAAGTCGAGGAATCTCTGACTATTGATTCGGGGGCCAGGGTAAAACTGCTTGCTCGCGCTGGCGAGCGGACGGAAACTTTAGGGCTATGGAAGTTTCACGCACGCAATACGCGCATCCCGAAGCCCTCGTCGAGACGGACTGGATGGCGCAGCATCTCCGCGACGACGGCATTCGCATCATCGAATCGAACGAAGACATTCTGCTTTACGATACCGGCCACATTCCCGGCGCGGTCCATATCGATTGGCGCGCCGATCTGCAGGACGCGGTCATTCGCGATTATATTTCGCCGGAAAAATTCGCTGAGCTTTGCGGCAAAAACGGCATCACACCGGACACGACCTGCATTTTTTACGGCGACAAGGCGAACTGGTGGGCGTGTTATGCGCTTTGGGCGTTTCGGTTGTTCGGACACGAAAAAGTGAAGATCATCAACGGCGGCCGCGATAAATGGAAAGCGGAAGGCCGCGAGATGACGCGCGAAGTTCCGAAATATCCACGCACAAATTATCCGGTGCCGAAAAAGCGATTCGATAAGGAGATCCGCGCGTTTGCCGATGAAGCGCTTGCGCAAAGCAAGGCGAACAAGCCCTTGATCGATGTGCGTTCGCCCGGCGAATTCAAGGGCGAGATCACGCACATGCCGGAGTATCCGCAGGAAGGCGTGCTGCGCGGCGGTCACATTCCCGGCGCGAAAAGTGTGCCGTGGAAAACCGCGACGAAAGACGACAACACCTTCAAGCCGGCGAGTGAGCTTGCGAAAATTTATCTCGATCAAGCGGGCGTGAAGCCCGGCACCGACACAGTGGTGTATTGCCGGATCGGCGAACGCTCGAGCCACACTTGGTTCGTGCTCACTTATCTGCTCGGCCTCGATAATGTGCGCAATTACGACGGCTCATGGACCGAATGGGGCAACAAAGTCGGCGCGCCAATCGAGAAGGGCGCGTGATCGTCGATGTACCCGGAGAAGCTGAACAAGATCATCAATCTTTTCGAATCGCTGCCCGAAGATGAGCGGCGAGAAACGCTCGTGGCTTACGCGGACAACGCGAAGAAACAGGAACCGCGTGAAGGCGAGAAGTTCGATCTCGAAGACGTGCGCAAGGACGAGGAATGCGCGGACACGGTCGGCGTTTATCTTCATGTCGATCTTGAGGGCAAGGCGCACATTCGCATGACGCTCGGTCCGGAAGTGCAAACGCTCACCCGCGCCATGACGGCGATTCTTTGTAAAGGCCTCGAAGGCCGCACGCCGCAGGAGATTCTCGATCTTCCGAGCGACTTCGTGACGCGCATCGTCGGCAGCGAGCTGGTGCGCGTACGCAGCCAGACAATTTATTACGTGCTCACTCGCATCAAAGGCATCTGCAAAGTTTATCTCGATCGTCAGCGCGCTCAGGCGGTCGCATAAGATTCGCGCGTGATCTTCGGCTGATTTGCTCTATCATCCCGCGCGCAGATGCCGCGGAACGATCAACTGAAGAAAATTTTGCTCATCGGCTCGGGTCCAATCGTGATCGGGCAGGGCTGCGAATTTGATTATTCCGGCGTGCAAGCGTGCAAGGCGTTGCGCGAGGAAGGTTATCAAGTGGTGCTCGTGAATTCCAATCCGGCCACGATCATGACCGATCCGGAGTTCGCCGATCGTACTTATATAGAGCCGATCACGCCGGAAGTGGTGGAAGCGATCATCGAGCACGAAAAACCGGATGCGCTTCTGCCCACGATGGGCGGACAGACCGCGCTTAATGTCGCCATGGCGTTAAATCGCAACGGCGCGCTCGCACGACACGGCGTGAAATTGATCGGCGCAAACGCGCAAGCCATCGCGAAGGGCGAAGATCGACAATTGTTCAAGGAAGCGATGTTGCGCATCGGTCTCGACGTGCCGCGCTCCGGCATCGCCCGCTCGCTGGCGGACGCAGATCGCGTCGCCGGCGAGATCGGAACGTTCCCGCTCATCATTCGGCCGGCCTTCACGCTCGGGGGCAGCGGCGGTGGCATCGCTTACAATCGCGATGAGCTGGAAGAAATTGCGAGCCGCGGTCTCGATCTTTCGCCGGTCAACGAAGTGCTCATCGAAGAATCGCTCGTCGGTTGGAAGGAATTCGAGATGGAAGTGATGCGCGATCGCGCGGACAACTGCGTGGTTGTTTGTTCGATCGAGAACTTCGATCCGATGGGAGTGCACACCGGCGATTCGATCACGGTCGCACCGGTGCAAACGCTGACCGACAAGGAATATCAAATGATGCGCGACGCATCGTTCGACGTCATTCGCGAGATCGGCGTCGAAACGGGCGGCTCGAACATTCAGTTTGCAGTCGATCCAAACAATGGGCGCATGGTTGTGATCGAGATGAATCCGCGCGTGTCGCGCTCGAGCGCGCTCGCTTCGAAAGCGACCGGATTTCCGATCGCCAAAATCGCGGCCAAACTCGCGGTCGGCTACACGCTCGACGAAATCAAAAACGACATCACACGCGAAACACCAGCGAGCTTCGAGCCGACCATCGATTACTGCGTCGTAAAGGTGCCGCGCTTCACTTTCGAAAAATTTCCGCAAGCAGATGCGACGCTGACAACGCAAATGAAAAGCGTGGGCGAAGCGATGGCGATCGGTCGCACATTTAAGGAAGCGCTGCAGAAAGCCTTGCGTTCCCTCGAGATCAAACGCTTCGGCTTGTGCGCCGACGGCGCCGAAAAACATGTCGATCCAGAAACGTTGCGCCTGAAACTCTCCGTTCCAAATGCAGAACGGATTTTCTATCTCGCGCAAGCTTTTCAGGATGGAATGTCGATCGACGAAGTTTTCGACCTGACCAAGATCGACAAGTGGTTCTTGCAGAATGTTCGCCAGATCGTCGAGGAAAGTAAGAAACTTGCAGCCGGCAATGGCGCGATTGTTCGCGCAAAAAAATTCGGCTTTTCCGATCGGCAGATCGCGATTGCGCGAACAAAATCCGATTCGGAGATCCGTCAGCAACGCAAGATCGACAATATCATTCCGACGTATCGTCTGGTCGATACTTGCGCGGCGGAGTTCGAAGCGTTCACGCCTTATTATTATTCGACCTACGGTGACGAGAACGAGCGACGCGAAAGCGGCAAGCGCAAGATCATGATCCTGGGCGGCGGGCCGAACCGCATTGGGCAGGGAATTGAATTCGATTACTGCTGCGTGCACGCCGCCTTCGCTCTGCGCGAGCTCGGCTTCGAAACGATCATGGTGAATTCAAATCCGGAAACCGTTTCGACCGATTACGACACGAGCGACAAACTTTATTTCGAACCGCTCACGCTCGAAGACGTGCTCAATATTTACGACCAGGAAAAACCGGAAGGCGTGATCGTGCAGTTCGGCGGGCAAACTCCGCTCAATCTGGCCGATGGACTAAAAGAAGCGGGCGTTCCGATCATCGGCACACAACCCGAGAGCATCGAGACGGCGGAAGATCGACAATTATTCGCCGCGATGCTGGACAAACTTGGGCTGCGTCAAACGCCGAGCGGTTCGGCCGTGAACACCGATGACGCGGTCGCGATCGCAAAGAAGATCGGTTATCCGGTGCTCGTTAGACCGTCGTTTGTTCTCGGCGGTCGCGCCATGGAGCTTGTTTATCAGGAAGAAGATTTGCGGCGGTACATGGCGAGCGCGATCGAAGTGACGCCCGATCGGCCGGTCTTGGTCGATCGTTTTTTAGAGGATGCGATCGAAGTGGATGTCGATTGCATCGCCGACGGCGAGACGACTGTGATCGGCGCGATCATGGAACACATCGAGGAGGCCGGCATTCACAGCGGCGACAGCGCGTGCGTGATCCCGACGTTTTCGTTGTCGAAGAAAGTTCTCGAAGAAATTTCCACCGCGACCAAAGCGATGGCCGGAGAACTGAAGGTGCGCGGTCTGATGAACGTGCAGTTCGCTGTAAAAGGCGAAGAAGTTTATGTGCTGGAAGTAAATCCGCGCGCGTCGCGCACGGTCCCGTTCGTGAGCAAGGCGATCGGCGTGCCGCTGGCTAAGCTCGCGGCGAAAGTGATGACCGGAAAAACTTTGC
Organism: Verrucomicrobiota bacterium; assembly: GCA_041167045.1. Taxonomy (GTDB): domain Bacteria; phylum Verrucomicrobiota; class Verrucomicrobiia; order Chthoniobacterales; family UBA10450; genus CATPCN01. The sequence continues at coordinate 41,628 of JBEEGW010000001.1, read as the reverse complement.
GCGAACTCGATTTCACAAAAGAAATCGTGCCGAAACATTATTCCGTGAAGGAAGCGGTCTTTCCGTTCTTGCGTTATCAAGGAATCGACATCGCGCTGGGACCGGAGATGAAGTCGACCGGCGAAGTGATGGGGATCGATGTCGATCTTGGCCTTGCTTACGCGAAATCGCAGATGGCCGCGCCCCCGCAATTGCCGACCGCGGGCAATGTTTTCATCAGCGTGAAAGACAACGACAAGAAAGGCGTGCTGCCGATAGCGCGTGAGTTTGTTAGTCTTGGTTTTGGAATTATCGCGACGGAGGGAACCGCGAAAACTTTGGCCAAGGCGCGCATTCCAGTGGCCAAAGTTTTCAAACTGCGCGAAGGCCGGCCGAATGTGCTCGACCGCGTAAAGAATGGCGACATCAATTTTATCATCAACACGCCGAGCGGAAAAATTCCGCGCGAAGACGAAGTGCGAATTCGCAACGCCGCGCTCGCCCAAAAAATTCCGATCATGACGACGCTGCGCGCGGCGCAAGCGAGTGCGAACGGCATTCGCTCATTGCAAAAGCGAAAGTTTCACGTGCGCAGTTTGCAGGAATATCACGCGAAGAGCGCGTGACATCGAGAAACGTTCGTGCCACAGATCAGAATGAAAATGTCGATCTTAGCGACCGCGTTGATCGCTGCCGGGATTGGCGCAACGCAAATTTGCGCAGATGAAAAAAATGAAACTATGAGCAATTCAAACGAAGTAGCGGTAATCAAGACAAGCGAAGGCGAAATGGTCGCCGAATTTTGGCCAGATGTAGCGCCAAAGACGGTCGAAAATTTCAAAAAGCTGGCGCGACAAGGTTTTTACGATGGCACCGCTTTCCATCGCGTCATCAAAGGCTTTATGATTCAGGGCGGCGATCCGCTCACTAAGGACGACGGCAATCAGGCGCGCTGGGGCACGGGCGATCCCGGTTACAAGATCGACGCTGAGTTTAACGACAAATCGCACACGCGCGGCGTGCTCTCGATGGCGCGCTCAAGCGATCCGAATTCTGCGGGCAGCCAGTTCTTCATTTGCCATGGCGAGCCGACATTCCTCGACCACCAATACACCGCGTTCGGCAAACTGATCAAAGGCGACGACGTGTTGGAAAAAATTGCGACCACCAAGACCGGCGCGAGCGATCGTCCGCTTAAACGAATCAACGTCGAAAGCATCAAGATCGTTCCAGCCGTTTCGATCAAATAATCTGATGTCGGATCGCAAAACTCGCATCGCGCTCGTGCAGGTGCGATGCGGGCCGGAACCGGAAAAGAATTTCGGACGCGCGGTTGAGTTCATCCGCGATGCCGCGAAGGACGGCGCGCAGATCGTTTGTCTGCCGGAACTTTTTCGCTCCCAATATTTTTGCCAGACCGAAGAGCACAAAAACTTCGAGCTGGCCGAGGAAATTCCGGGAAGATCGACATCTACTCTCTGCGAAATTGCTCGCGAATTGCAGATCGTAATTGTCGCATCGCTTTTTGAGAAACGCAGCGCCGGTCTTTATCACAACACGGCCGCGATCATCGACGCCGACGGCAAATTGCTCGGCAAGTATCGCAAGATGCATATTCCCGATGATCCGCTCTATCACGAGAAATTTTATTTCACGCCGGGCGATCTCGGATTTCAGGCGTGGAAAACGCAGCGCGGAAATATCGGCGTCTGCATTTGCTGGGATCAATGGTATCCGGAAGCGGCGCGGCTGACCGCGCTACGTGGTGCTGAAATTTTGTTTTATCCGACTGCGATCGGCTGGCACCCGAAAGAGAAAAAGGAATTCGGTGCGGCGCAATATTCCGCCTGGGAAACTATTCAACGCAGTCATGCGATTGCGAACGGTTGCTACGTCGCCGTGCCGAACCGCGTCGGTCACGAAACGCCGGCCGGTGGCGACGGCATTGAATTCTGGGGCCAAAGTTTCATCGTCGCGCCGAGCGGCGAAATCATTGCGCAAGGCTCAGTGGATCGAGAAGAAATCGTGACGGCCGACGTGGAGTGGAACCGCGTGAACGAACATCGCACGCACTGGCCGTTTCTGCGCGATCGTCGTGTTGATGCCTACGCCGGACTCGAAAAACGCTTGCTCGATTAGCCACGCAATTGGCTCAAGATCGACATGTTGCGACACGCTGAACGCCGAGCCGGGCCTTCCTGTCTAATTAGGTAGTTCTTTGTTAGTGCTGAGTGGCCGGCGTGTGCTGGCCAGCGGGGGATCCAAAATTCTCGAAAGAGATCGGGGCGCATGACGCTGCGGCGTCAGGAACACTTGGTGGTTCTAGCCCGACAGCTAACCTCGTAAGCGAAACACCGAGAGCAAGGAGTGTCTAAAAAACCTTCCCCAATCTCACAGAAGGTCTGAACTTCCCGCAGAAGCGCGGACGCAAAACGCTGGTGAAAACCGGCGAGTTTAGAAGGACGGAAAAAATGAGCACTGTTAAAAGATTAATGGTGTTTGTTGCAGTGGTAGTGTGCGCGATTGCGATGGAGCGTTTTTGGTTGAACGCGATTCAACCGAACATCTCAACCCAGCTCGCCATCCATCAATTGAATGGAAACGATGCTGATTTTCGGCAATTGCGTTTGTTTGAAACTTACAAAGAGGCGGGCGACGCAGCGATTATCGTGATCGCCATCGTGACTGCTTGGCTGTTGGTGAGCAAAACGCGTCGTGATGCGACACGACGGTGGCCGACGCTAACGATCGTCGCCACCATGTCGATCTTTGCGTTGAACGGCTGCGTGCGTCCGTACGACACGCCGGAATATTCCGAGATCGATACGTCGGAAACAGGTTTCCTGATTCCGCTCGAGGGCAACAGCGGAAGCCAGGCGAAGTTTCAATCGGAAGAATATCTGCGCGAACTGAAGGTCGCAGCCAAGCGCGTGCAGATCACGCATCGTTGGTCGCAGGAAGGCCGGCTGCCAAACAGCGGCCGCTGGATTCCGACGGTGCGTTTGATCAAAGTGAATCGTTCGCCTGTGACACGCGAGTGGACAGCAGAAGCGTCCACCGGGACGGCGGCGAAAAATCAGGCCATCTGGATCGAGAGCTCGGACAGTGTCGGGTTCAGCATGGGATTCACCTGCACATCGTTCATTCCGGAAGAGCAAGCGGCCAAGTTCCTCTATTGGTATCCGACCGGTTCGCTCGCAAACGTGATGGACACCGAAGTGCGCGGTCGCATTCAACAAATGAGCGCCGAGATCGCGGCGCGATATCCGCTCGATGCCTTGCGCGCGCGGAAACAGGAAATTTCGGATGCGGTGAAGATCGACATCACGAATTTCTTCGCGCAACGCGGCATCGTCATCACAACGGTCGGAATGTTTGGGGGAATGACCTACGAGAATGGCGAAATCCAAAAAGCGATCGACAACACCGTCATCGCGCAACAGTTGAAAGTGGTAAACGAAGCGAAGTTTGCCGCGCAGCAACGCGACAACGATCGCGTCACGCTCGAGGCAAACGCGGTCGCGGAACGCGCGCGTCGTATCGCGTCGGGCGAGGCCGATGCGAAGAAGATCGCCGCGCAAGCGGAAGCGCAATCGATTCGCGAAGTGAACAAGGCGCTCGCCGAAGCGCAGCAGAATCCGTTGCTTTACCAACTGCGTTCGCTCGAAGTGGAGCGCGCTCGGGTTGAGCATTGGAATGGGCAATACCCCGCGTACCTGCTGCAAACGGGAACGACCAATCCGAATCTAATGCTGCAATTGCCGACTGTTCCGCATTAAATTGAACGCGGAGATAAGATCGACATGGACCTGAAAACATTGAGTGAGATCCGCCGGGCTGCGCAAAGCGGCCCGGCGACGGCGCGCGTCCACGTGCAAGTGGAGAGCGCGACACCGCGGCTGACGCGGGAGCAAAAGCCGTATTGCGAGCTGAGTCTGGCCGACGCCTGTGACCGCATGTCGCTCCGCGTTTGGAGCGATCATCCCTCCTACAAAACGTGCAGCGCACTTCCGATCGAAAGTTTCATCGAGCTGACCGCGGAATTTCATACCCATTCGCAATTTGGGCTTGAGGCGCAGAAATGGAATGTCCGTCCGCTCACCGAGCAGGAAAAAAACGAATTGCTACAAGGCCCGGCCGATCTGCGCGCGAAACAATCCGCCGATTGGGAATTCATTCTTCAAAGCATAAAGGCGATCATCGATCCGCGGCTCCGCATTTTGTGCGAAGCGTTCCTGAAAGAATGGGGCGATCGCTTTCGGCGCACAGCGGCGGCGCGCAATTATCATCACGCGCGCCGCGGCGGACTGGTCGAGCACACTGCGCAAATGATGCGCGTGGCCAGTGCGATCGCGCCGCTTTATCCCGAACTTAATGCCGATCTTTTAATCGCCGGAATTCTGTTTCACGATTCGGGCAAGCTTTGGGAAAATCATTTGCCCGAATCCGGTTTCACCATGGGCTACGACGAGCGCGGCGAACTCATCGGACACATCTCGATCGGTTTGGAACTGGTAAATTCGCTTTGGCGCAAATTGAGCGCGGAGAATGCGGAAGCGTGGAAAAATCTTGTGCCCGCTTCCGAAGATGTGCGCATGCATTTGCTACATCTTGTCGGTTCGCATCATGGCGAAATGCAGTTTGGCTCGCCTGTCTTCCCGAAAACGCCCGAAGCGATGGCCCTGCATTACATCGACAATCTCGATGCGCGCCTGGAAATGTTTTCGGCCGGTTATCTCACCGGAAAATTATTGGCCGATCGAATCATCGACCGCGTCCGGCCGCTGCCGGGAAATCTGGTGAAATCGCTCGATAAGTTTGCGCAGTCGGAAAAAAGCGCGAAAAAAGACGGCGAGTTACTGTAATTCCAAGCGGCGTTTCGCTTCCGCGAAATAATTCTCGTCGATCTCGAACCCGATAAATTTTCTCACACCGCATTTTTGCGCGGCCACGGCCGAATTCCCGATGCCGAGAAATGGATCGAGCATCGTTTTCACTTTGGCGGCGCCGTGCAGTTTGATGCAATTGACGACAAGATCGACAGGAAACGTCGCCGGATGCGGCCGCTCTTTCGCGCGGCGCTGAATGGTTTCGTACGGAACGAACCAAGTGTTGCCACGACAACGAAGATCAGCGCCCGCGGTATGTTTCCAGCGCGCGATGTTGCTTTTGTCCGAATATGGAACGCCGAGCGCGAGTCGGTCTATGTCGATCTTGCCGTCGATGGCGAAATGAAAAATGTATTCGTGGCAATCGTTCAAGAAGCGCGGAGAGCTGATTGGTTTGAAATGGCCGTGTGTGCGATCTTCGATCGCAATCGATTTGATCCAGTGAATCGTGTTTTGCAAAACAAAGAGATCGCGCAGCGCAAAAACAATCTCGTGCGGCAGCATCGGATTCGACGGCGCCGCGCCGATGTTGAGAAAAAAGGAGCCGCTCGGTTTTAAGACGCGGCGAATTTGCGCGGCCCATTCGCCGCACCAGGCCAAATACGACTGTCGATCTTGCCGGTCGGAGAATTTTCCGTAGCGAATGCCGAGGTTATAAGGCGGCGACGTGACGACAAGATCGACATGTTCTCGCGGCAAATTCGCCATTCCCGCGACGCAATCTTGCAAATGCAGATCGAATTTCGTCACGCCAAGAAACTGGCGGAAGGAATTCGATTCGTACAGCGAATTCGTTTATGCTTCGGCCGATGGCGGACAAGCCTTCCAAATTAAAAATCGCCGATCGCGAGTTCTCGTCGCGCTTGCTTTTGGGCACGGGCAAGTTCGCCTCAAACGAATTGATGCGCGACGCGCTGATCGCGAGCGGCACGGAGATCGTGACGGTGGCGCTGCGCCGCGCCGATATTTCCGGCAAAGGCGACCCGTTCGCGAACATCTTGGATTATGTCGATCCAAAACGTTTTCTGCTTTTGCCGAACACGAGCGGCGCGCGCACGGCCGAGGAAGCGGTGCGCCTGGCGCGCCTCGCTGCTGCTGCGGGACTGCCGACGTGGGTGAAGCTCGAAATTCATCCCGATCCCCGTTATTTACTTCCTGATCCGATTGAAACTTTGGCGGCAGCGCAGATTTTGGTGAAGGAAGGTTTCACGGTGCTGCCGTACATCAACGCCGATCCGGTTTTGGCGAAACGTTTGCAGGATGTCGGAACGGCTACGGTGATGCCGCTCGGTTCGCCGATCGGGAGCAATCGCGGAATTGAAACGCGTGCGCAGATTGAGATCATCATCGAACAGGCGACCGTGCCGGTGGTGGTCGATGCGGGTTTGGGCGCGCCGAGCCAGGCAGCCGAAGCGATGGAGATGGGCGCGGACGCCGTTCTCGTCAACACCGCGATAGCGATTGCGTCTGATCCCGTTCGCATGGCAAAAGCATTCAAGGGCGCTATCGAAGCAGGCCGCGAAGCGCGCGAAATTGGTTTGGCGGAAAGATCGACAAGCGCGAGCCCGACGAGTCCGCTCACCGGATTTTTCTCGAGCGACAAATCTTAAACGCCCAACGCGACTGGCGCAGCTGCGCGGCGTGGCTAAATTCGGCGAATGGTTTCGGAGACGATCGAACTGCGCGGTCACATCATCGATTCGCTCACTTTGCCAAAGGTTCTCGATCAAATACTGATCCGCGGCGCGACTTTCAACATCGTCGAGTTCAAAATCGGGCAGAAACGCGTCGATCCGAGTTCAGCGCGCATTGAAGTAACTGTGCAAACGCGCGAACAACTCGACGAATTGATCGGGCGTTTGCGCGACCAGGGCGCCGAAGTTATTCGCGCGCAAAATTAACTCCGAAATGTTTCGCGAGTAGATTGTCGATCTTATGAATGCCAGTCCGGTTCGGACCGAATTGCTGCTCTGCGCGCCCGATCATTACGGGATCGAGTATGAAATCAATCCGTGGATGAGCCGCGCTCGGGGCGCCGAGATCCCCGTCGCGCAAAAGCAATGGAAGGGTCTCTTCGAAACATTGTCGAAGTTGGATTGCCAGATCGAATTGATTCCGCCACAGCCGAAACTTCCGGACATGGTTTTCACTGCGAACGCCGGATTGACGGTCGGTCGCCGTTTTATTCCGAGCAATTTCCGCCACCAGGAACGCGCCGGCGAAGCGCCGCATTTCGCACGCTGGATGGAATCGCATGGCTACGAAATCTCATGGCTTCCCAAGGATTTGTATTTCGAAGGCGAAGGCGATGCGCTCTTCGGCGGCGATGCACTTTTTTGCGGTTACAAATTTCGCTCGGACATTCAATCGCATCGCGCCGTTGCGGACATGCTCGGCTGTCTCGTTATCTCCGTCGAACTTGTCGATCCACGTTTTTATCATCTCGATACTTGTTTTTGTCCGTTGCCGGATGGCGGAGCGGTTTGGTTTCCGGCCGCGTTTGATGATTACGGCCAGCGCGTGATCCGCGACCACGTCGGAAAATTAATTGATGTGTTGCCGGAAGAAGCGGCGCATTTTTCCTGTAACGCCGTGGTGCTCGAGCGCGACATCGTTTTGCCAGAAGGCGCGCCGACTTTGGTCGCGACACTGCGCGAGCGCGGTTACAAATGTCACGCGCTGCCGATGAGTGAATTTCTAAAAGCGGGCGGCGCTTGCAAATGTTTGACCATGTTTATGCCGCAACGCGAGAGCGTGTAGCTGTTATCGCTCGCGCTTTGCCCGCAACGCCATGTCGATCTTGTCGATCGGCAAACAATTCATTACGTCATCTTTCGTCAACCAACCTTTGCGCGCCACGCCCACGCCGAACCACAAATCTCGCAATCGCTCCACGCGATGCGCGTCGGGATTGATCACGCACTTCACTCCTTTTTCTTTCGCGCGCGGCCACCAGCGCCAATCAAGATCGAGTCGCTTGGGCGCGGCGTTAATTTCAATCCAGGTTCCAGTCGCCGCCGCGGCATCGATGACCGCGGGTATGTCGATCTTGTAACCATCGCGCTTGAGCAGCAGTCGCCCGGTCGGATGCGCCAGGATCGTGACGAACGGATTCCCGATCGCGCGAATGACTCGCGCCGTCATTTCCGCTTCCGGCATGCCGTGACTCGAATGCACGGATGCGACCACGTAATCCATTTCCGCCAGCGTTTCGTCGTCGAAGTCGAGCGAGCCGTCGCGCAAGATGTCGCACTCCACGCCGGCGAAGATCCGAAACTTTTTGGAACTTTCATTCAGCTGGCGGATCGCTTTCACCTGCGCGTGCAATCGTGTTCGGTCGAGACCGTGCGCTTGCACCGAACTGCGGCTGTGATCGGCGATGCCGAGATATTGCAAACCGAGCGCCTGCGCCGCGGCCGCCATCTCTTCGAGCGAATTGTGCCCATCACTCGCAGTGGTGTGGCAATGAAATGTTCCGCGCAGATCTTCTTTCTCGATCAGCGTTGGCAACGAATGATTCGCCGCCGCCGCAAATTCCCCGCAGTCCTCACGCAGCTCCGGCGGAATAAAATCGAGATCGAGAGCGCGATACAATTCCGCCTCATCACGCACGCGCGGAATTTTATATGTCGATCTTGTCTTTTTCGCTTCCGGATCCGGCGGAAGCGGTGCGATGCGATATTCGTTCAAAGTCCAGCCGCGTTTCAGTGCGCGGCTGCGCATCTCGATGTTGTGCTCCTTGCTGCCGGTAAAATAATTTAGCGCGAACGGATACTCCGCGTCAGTCACCACGCGAAGATCGCATTGAATCCCGGAGCGCAGTCGGACGCTCGATTTGGTGGGGCCTTGCGCGATAACCGATTCCACGAGCGCGTCTTCGATGAAGATTTTTGAAATCGCGGCCGGCTTTTTCGTTGCGACGATAAAATCGAGATCGCGCACGATCTCCTTGCTCCGGCGATAACTCCCGGCGATGCAAACATGCTGCGCGTCCGGATGTGCGCGCAGATCGTTTTGCAGCGTCTCGGCCTCCGCCGTGATCTGGCCAAGTTGAAATGAGCCCGCGTGTTTGGCGCGTTTGGCAATCGCTTCACAAAGCTTCTCCTGCGTAGTCTTGCCGAACCCGGGCAGTTCCGCGACGAGATTGGATTCGCAGGCTTTTTGCAATTCCGCGATCGAGCTCACTTTCAGCTTTTCATAAAGCGCTTTGATTTTTTTCGCGCCGAGCCCGGGAATCGAAAATAATTCCAGGATGTCGGCGGGAAATTCGGCGCGCAGTTCTTCGTAAAATTTGAGCGCGTCGGTCTCGACCAGTTCTCTGATTTTCGCGGCGATCGCTTTGCCGATGCCCGGAATTTTCTCGAGCGTTTCTTCATTCGACAGGTCGGAAAAATTTCCGCCCCACGTCTCGAGCGAACGCGCCGCGTTAATGTAAGCGCGGATCTTGAACGGATTCTCGCCCTTTAGTTCGAGGAGCGTGGCGATATTTTCCAAGACGTCAGCGATCGCGGCTTTGTCCATTTTCTCACATCCGGCCGCGATGTTTGTAAAATTGGTAGCGCGCGATGATTGAATCGACATACCCGCGCGTTCCGGGGAAATCAATGTTGCCGCGAAAAGTGTCGCTCGACATCGCGGCCGTATCGCCTGCGCCAGCCCAGCGCTGCGCCCGGCTTGCGCCCGCATTGTATTCGGCGAGCGCGAATGGCAACGGGTTTCGCTGCATTTCCCAGTGTTGCATGGCGCGATGCAAGTACCAGCTGCCCGCTTCCAAATTCGTTTTCGCGTCGAACAATTCGTCCGCTTGAAAATTGTCGATCTTGTTCTCGCGCGCCCATTCGTTGGCCGCTTTCTCGCTCACTTGCATGAGGCCGCGCTCGCCCGCGCTTCCGAATTTGTTTGGGTCGAAACGACTTTCGCGCCACACGATCGCCTTGAGCAACATCGGATCGAGATGATGCTCGGCCGCGATTGTCCGAATGAGCGGATCGTATTGTTGAAAACGCGCCGGACTGATCCATTCCTGGATCGAATAAAACGGATCGCCCGAACGCAGCGAGAGTAATCCGACCCCGGCCGCGCCGGCCAGAAACAGACAAATGATCAGCTTTAAAAAAAATCGGATCATGCTCGATAAAGTGAATCGCCGCTCCGCGAAAAACTGGATAACTGCGCGGAGGCGGGCAAACTCATCTCATCCCCAATTTACGCAATTTTCTCGCGAGCAATAAAATGAAATGAGCGCAACCGAAAACGAAAGCGCGGCCTATGTGCGGGTCATGCTCGATCGCGCGATTCATCGCGCGCTTGACTACGCGTTGCCGCCCACCTTCGCGGGGCGAGTGGGCGTGGGTTCGCGCGTGCGCGTTCCATTTCGCGAACGCAACGCGCTCGGCACCGTCGTCGCTCTCCTCGATCAAAGCGACGCGGAAGGAATCCGGCCAATCGAGGCGCTCGTTGGCGAAAAACCGGCGCTCAACCCGAAAATGCTCGAGCTAGCAAAGTGGATGAGCGCTTATTATTGCTGCGCGATCGAAGCGGTCATCCGCAGTTTGCTGCCGCAAGTCATACGGCGCGCTGAGATCGGTTGGAAGAAACAATTGTTCGTGCAGCCGGCGGACAAGATCGACATAAACGAACTCGAGAAGCTGCGAAAACGCGCGCCGCGTCAGGCGGAGCTGCTCGATGCGATCGTGAAACTGACGGCGCCGATCGCCGCCGCCGATCTGCTCCGGCAAACTTCGCTCGATAATCAAACGTTGCGCGCGCTGCAAAAACGCGGACTCATCGAGCTTCGCGAAGAATCCGTTGCGCGCGATCCGCATGGCGACGAGCAATTCATCGCCACGACCAATCTCGTTCTCAACGAGGAGCAAACCGTCGCGCTGCGTTTGATCGACGAAGCGCTGGCCGTTCCGGAAAAGGCGCAGCCGATTTTGCTGCACGGTGTGACCGGCAGCGGCAAGACCGAAATTTATTTACAGGCCATGCAAGCGACGCTCGCGCGCGGAAAAACCGCGATCGTGCTAGTGCCGGAAATTTCGCTCACCCCGCAAACGGTGGAGCGCCTTAAGAGCCGCTTCACCGAAACGCCGGACATGGTTGCTGTCTTACACAGTCATTTATCGGAAGGCGAACGGCACGATGAATGGCACAAGATCCAATCGGGCCGTGCGCGCATCGTCATCGGCGCGCGCAGCGCAATCTTCGCGCCGCTCGAAAATCTCGGACTGATCGTGGTGGATGAAGAACACGAGACGACTTACAAACAGGAAGAAGCGCCGCGTTATCACGCGCGCGATGTCGCGGTTGTGCGCGGGAAGATCGAGAATTGCATCGTCGTGCTCGGCAGCGCCACGCCGTCGCTCGAAAGTTACTTCAACGCGACGCGCGGCAAGTACCGCCTCGCGAATCTCACGCAACGTGTCGACGAAAATCAGATGCCGCTCATGCGCATTGTCGATCTTCGGCAGGAGCGTCGAAAAGAGAAAGCGTTCACCATTCTCGGAGAAAAATTGCGGACCGCGATCGCTGCTCGCCTGGAAAAGCGCGAGCAAACAATTCTGTTTCTGAATCGGCGCGGATTTTCGACTTCACTGCTTTGCAGCAATTGCGGCGAAGCGCGCAATTGCCCGAACTGCAGTGTCGCGCTCACATTTCATCGCAACGCGGCACGATTGAGCTGTCACCTTTGCGGTCACACTGCGGCCGTTCCAAAAAAATGTCCGGCTTGCGGCCAGGACGCGCTGATTTACTCCGGATTCGGCACGGAAAAAGTGGAAGCGAATGTTTCGCAGATTTTTCCGAAAGCGGTTGTAAAGCGAATGGATGCTGATTCCATGACGCGCAAAGATTCCTATCGCGAAACGCTGCGGAACTTTCGCGCCGGCAAGATCGACATACTCGTGGGCACGCAGATGATCGCGAAAGGTCTGCATTTTCCGAACGTGACGCTGGTCGGAATCATCAACGCCGATCTCGCGCTGCATATGCCGGACTTTCGCGCGGGCGAACGGACTTTTCAGTTGCTCACGCAAGTGGCCGGTCGCGCCGGCCGCGGCGAAACACCCGGCGAAGTATTCGTGCAAACTTACACTCCTTTTAGTCCCTCCATCCAATTCGCGCGTCATCACGATTTCGCCGGCTATTTTCAACAGGAGCTTGAGTTTCGTGAACGCTGTGACTTTCCGCCATTCAAGCATGCGGTGCTTCTAACCGTGCGCTCAGAACATGAAACGCATGCGAAATTTTCTGCCGAAACGATCGCGCGCCGCTTGAAAGAAGCGTTGCCCGATGAATTCATCTTGAGCGCGCCAACGCCCGCGCCGCTGGAAAAACTGCAAGGCCAGTTTCGTTTTCACATTCTAATACGCGGCGCGGCCATCATGCGGTTGAGCAGGATCATTCGCGAAACGCTCGATAAACTTCCATTGCCGGAAGAAGTAGCGTTAGCGATCGATGTCGATCCTTATCAACTACTCTGAAGAGCAGCGCTAAGCTTGCGCGCGGTCGCCGAATCAGGGACGCTTCTGACCCTGTGTCGTTCCGGAAAACCTTAATCACACTCGGCGCAACCTGGTTGATCGCTATCACGCTGTTGCATGGCGCGCTCAATTTGAATTCATTCCGCCCGGAGAGGACCGCGCGTGGCGGCCCGGCGAAGTTTGGCGTCGGCTTCATTCCGGTGACGTGTCATCTCACCTGTCCGGTGACCGACTTCATTAATCAAAGCATGGAAGGCGGAAGCTTCTTTCAACCGATGCGCTTCAATGGATTTCCGGAGTTGAAAGAAACGTTTCTGGGAAAACCGGAACTGATGCCGGCGACATTTATTCTCGCGCCGATGGCGATGGCGTTACGCGAACAGGGCGTGCCGATCAAGATCGTGTATCTCGGTCACCGCGACGGCACGGCGATGATGGTGCACAAAGATTCAAAAATTTTCCGCATTGAAGATCTGAAAGGCAAGACCGTGGCGGTGCCGAGCCGTTTCGCGAACCAGAAATTGCTTCTCTACAAAGCGCTGCGCGATCGCGGCATGAGCATCGACGACATTCATATCGTCGAAATGCCGCCACCGGACATGCCGGCTGCGCTTTATTCGCGATCGGTCGACGCGATTACTTCGGGCGAACCATTCATGGGCCAGACTGAGCTCGATGGTTATGGTCGCATTCTTTACCTGACGAAAGACGTCTGGCCGAATTTCATTTCGTGTGTGCTGGCCGTGAATGAGAACGCCATTCACAAACGGCGCGCGGAGGTGCAGCAGCTCGTGGACGGCATCGCCAAAAGCGGCAAGTGGCTCGATCAAAAAATGGACCACCGCATGGAAGCGGCGCAGTTCGTGAGCAAATATTATTATCACCAGGATCCGCGGCTTCTCACATTTGTGCTGAGCAAGCCGCCCGACCGCGTGAAATACACAAATCTCCTTCCGCTGAAAAAGGATTTTGAGGAAATCGAGGCGCTCGGTCGCGAATCCGGCATTTTAAATGGCAGCGCGCATTTCGAAGACTACGCCGATCCGACGTTCGCGAACGCGGCCTCTAATCTTCAAGCGCACGCCTGGGAGCCGCCGACACGAAGATGAACGGCAGCCAGGCGGAAATCGCAATCGACCGCGCCCCGACGACGCGCGCGCGACGACGCTTCGAGTGGTTCAGAAATCCGGACTCCTCTTTTTTTCAAATCGTGCGCCCTGTGGGAACGCTCGCGATCTTTTTTACGTTGTGGGGCGTGGCAGTGCGACTGTCGCACAGCGATTTGTTCCCCACGCCAGTGGGCGTGGCTGCCGGAATTGTGGAGCTCGTGCAAAAGGGCCTGCTTCTAAAGTATATCGTCGCGTCGCTCTTTCGTGTGTCGTGGGGATTTACGCTCGCGGTCGTTGTCGGCGTGCCGAGCGGTTTGCTCCTCGGTTGGTACAGTCGCGCCTTTCAAGCTTTCAACCCGATCATTCAAATCCTGCGGCCGATCTCGCCCATCGCCTGGATTCCGGTCGCGATCCTTTGGTTCGGCGTGAGCGACGCCGCGCCGATCTTTTTGATTTTCCTGGCCAGCGTTTTCCCAATCACCGTTTCCGCGATCGCCGCCGTGCAAAACATGCAGCCGGTTTATTTGCGCGCCGCGCAAAATTTTGGACTCAGCCGCGGCGAACTTTTTCGGCAGGTAATTTTTCGCGCGAGCTTGCCGCAAATCATCACCGGCATTCGGATCGCGCTCGGCGTCGCCTGGCTCGTGGTCGTCGCCGCGGAAATGATCGCGGTCAACAGCGGCCTCGGCTATTTGATCATCGACGCGCGCAACGCCGGCAAGCGCTACGATCTCGTCGTCGCTGGTATGGTCATGATCGGTTTGATCGGCCTTATTCTCGATCTCCTCGTTCGGCGACTGGAAAAATTCGATGAAGTGCGTTGGGGTTACGCCAATCGACAATGAGCTCAGCCGCCATTTCCATTCGCAATTTGTCGATGTCATTTCCGGGCAAACGCGCCGGCGAAGAGACTTCTGTGCTCGCGAACATCAGCGCCGAAGTTGCGGAGGGCGAGTTCGTTTGTCTGGTCGGCCCGAGTGGTTGCGGAAAATCGACATTGCTGAATATCGTGGCTGGTTTTCTCGAACCGACTTCCGGCGAAGTTTTGGTGGAAGGAGAACTGGTGCGCGGGCCGGATCCGCGTCGCATTTTTGTTTTTCAGGAGAATGGCGTGTTTCCGTGGCTCAATGTGCGCGACAACATTTGTTTCGGTTTGCGACAGCAGGGCCGCGCGGAACGCGATCGCATTTTAACGCATTACATCGACATGGTCGGACTGAACGGTTTCGAAAATGCGTATCCGCGCGAACTTTCCGGCGGTATGAAGCAACGCGTCGAAATCGCGCGCGCGCTCGCCGCCAGTCCCGACATCATTTACATGGACGAACCGTTCGGCGCGCTCGATTTCATCACTCGTTTAAAAATGCGCGCCGACCTAATGCGCATCTGGCAAAGCGAAAAGAAGACGATCCTCTTCGTCACGCACGACATCGAAGAGGCGGTGCAGCTAGCCGATCGTATTTTGGTTTTGAGCAATCGGCCGGCCAGCATTCAAAAAATTGTTCATGTCGATCTGGCGCGCCCGCGCGATCTCGATTCGTCCGGCTACCTGGAGAAACGCGATGAGATTTTCGGAGTGATGGGGATGAGTCTGCGCGTCGGCGAGACGGCGGCGTAACGCAGAAAAGCGTCATCATATGGCAAAACGCGCGCGCTCTGCCCATTGGCTGAACAACCGTTGGTGGCGGTTAACGATTGGCGATTGGATCGCGGTGACGCTCTCCTTTCTCGGTGTCGTTCTAATTTTCTGTCTCTTTCTCATACGCCGGCATTCGTTGCCGTATCATTTCGAGCACACTTTTGCCGTGAGCGATCCGGAGTTCATCGGTTCAGCGCTGGCGCTCGGCGATCCGGTTCTGATCCCGGGGAACAAGATCGACATCTTCCAGAACGGCGACGCTTATTTCCCGGAAATGCTCAAGGCGATCGGCGCGGCCCGAAAGACGATCAATTTCGAAGCGTTCATCTTTTATTCCGATGCAATCGGCGAGCAGTTTCGTGATGCATTTTGCGAACGCGCGCGCAGCGGCGTGCAAGTGCGCGTGCTTCTCGATGGCATTGGGTCGGGATGGAGCCTGAAAAATTCGGACGTGCGCATGATGCAGGAGGCCGGCTGCAAATTTTCCTATTATCATCCGACGCACTCATGGAGAGCCGACCGCACAAATCGGCGTTCGCATCGTCGCATTCTGGTGATCGATGGAAAGATTGGCTTTGCCGGCTCCGCTGGATTTTCCGAGAAATGGTCGGGCCATGCGCAGGACAAGAATCATTGGCGCGATGCGCACGCGCGTATCGAAGGGCCGCTCGTCGGAAAATTACAGGCGGCATTTCAGGAACATTGGGTGAAAACATTCGACGAAGCGCTCAGTGGCGCGGACCAATTTCCCGCGCTGAGTCCAGTCGGAGAATTCAAAGCGCAAGTGGTTACGTCGCGCTCATTTTCCATGGCGCCAATCCCACTTCTCCAAGCTGTCGCCTTCACCGCTGCGACCAAAAGAATCTGGATCACGAATGCGTATTGCACTCCGACGAGCGACCAGGTTGAGCAACTCGTGAAAGCGGTAAATCGACATGTCGATGTTCGGCTGTTGTTGCCCGGTCCGAACGACGATCAGCCTCTCACGAAATCAGCCGGTCGCTCCGCTTACGGGAAAATGCTGCAAGGTGGCGTGAAGATTTTCGAATACCAGCCGACCATGATCCACGAGAAGTCGATGGTGATCGACGGCCTCTTCTCAATGTTTGGTTCGTCGAATTTCGACGCGCGTTCCTCAGAAATTAACGAAGAGCTCGACGTCGTGGTCTACGATCAAAACTTCTCGCGTGAAATGGAATCGATCTTCGAAAAAGACTTGGCTCAGGCACGCGAATACACGCTAGAGGAATTTCAAAAGCGCTCGCCCTGGGAACGCGCCACCGAGTGGCTCATGATTCCATTCCGGTCACAGTTCTAGGTGTTTTGCGAGAATGCCTGCGCTATTTGCGCTGGTAAATCAAAACGTAGTCTTTGAGTGACGCGAGCGCCGCGGGAACATTTTCGAAAAAATAATCGGTGCGATCGAAGTCGACGATGTTGACCAGGCCGACAGCAGAATAATTTTCCGCGCAATATTTGTCCGCCCAGTTAAAAATCAGACGCTCGGAAGCGGGGCGCGGCCACCACGAATCGTTGATCACGATGAGCACCAGAAATGTCGGGCGCGCCGTCTCGATTTCCTGAATCATTTCCAGCTGCATGCGGTGTGCGTATTTTTGCGGCTCCATCAGGCTGTAGGTGTAAAGATAACCGGTGGCGGAACGCCGGTGCGCATAAAAATAAATCTGCGGTTCCGAACCGAGCACTGCGATGGAATCCGTCGACGCCGTATGTTCACGAATGAATTGGCCGATTCGTTTCGATTCGGGAAACGGACATTCGCCGTAAATAAATCGACAAGCCGCCACTGGCGTAAGCCGGAACAATAAATTTCGCTCCCGGAAAATCGGCAAAACGAGTGCCGCGCCGAACACAATAAATAAAATCACGTTTGCGACCGCGCGCCGTTCCGCAAAAAAGTCGGGCGTCTGCGTAACGGACATGCCGACGAGCAGCGCGACCGCCGGAAGCGCTAGAAAGAAATAATGCGGTCGAAAATAAAACCCGACGCTGAGCGCGAGAACGGAAGCGATAAAAAAAGCGCTGAGAAAGACCCGATGCCTCGTTTTCCAAACACCGACAATCAATCCGATAACTGCCAGCGTTAATAACAACCATCGCGCGCCGATAATTTCCTCGAATGTCGCGCGCAAATAGGCCGTTGCATTCGAGGGCGAAGAGAGCGTGGCGTATTCGCGGGCGTAACTAATCGTCCAAAACCAAAACTTATCGAACACACCGGCCCGCCAGATGAGAACGCACGTCATGAGCAGCGGCAGCGCTGCCATCGCGCTGAAAATAAACGCGCGAGACCAAATTCGCCTGGCGGAAAGGTCCGCGCGCCAGTCCCAGAAAATGAGATATGCGACGCCGAACAAAATGAAAACCGCGGCC
The DNA here is from genome assembly GCA_041167045.1 of Verrucomicrobiota bacterium. GTDB lineage: Bacteria > Verrucomicrobiota > Verrucomicrobiia > Chthoniobacterales > UBA10450 > CATPCN01. The sequence continues at coordinate 24,134 of JBEEGW010000001.1, read as the reverse complement.
GGTTGTTTCATCAACATGGCCAGCCCGAAAAGGAGGCCGCTGAAATAAATCTGCCGATCCGATTGTCGATCTAACCCGCGCAGCAGTAACAGAACGCCAGCCATTACCGGAAGCATGAGCAGATGCGTCGCGTGGGCCGACCAGCCGAGAAGCGACGGGCTCACCGACATGACTGCATAACTGGCGGCGGCCGCGATTCCGCAAATCGAATTCACCAACCGGCGCCCCAAAAAAAACAAAAGCGCGCTCGTGCCGATATTCACGAGCAACAACCCGATGTGAATTCCGGCGACGCTCTGTCCGAAGATCGACATAATCAAAGCATAGGCCGCGGCCGTCCCCGGAAATTTCATGCTGTAAGCGAACTGATGTGGCGCTATGCCGTGCAGGATCAGCTGACCGCCGTACGCGTATTCGCCTTCGTCGCGCTCGAGTGGAAAATCGAGGAGTCGAATGCGAATAAAAATACAAACGCCGATCGCGAACGCGCCCAGCACCCACCATGCGACGCGCAGCGAATCGTCGATCTTGTCGCCGGGCGATTTCAATCGAGCACCACTCGTTAGGCCGCGCGCTTTGGAAAGATTCCGCCGCTGCCGCTGATTTTCGCCCATCGATATTCGAGGGCCGTGCCCACGCAACCGACTCCGTAACGCACGCTGCGCCGAAAATTAATCGAGGACGCTTCCGGCAAATATTTCGCCGGACAAGTCACTTCTCCGATGTCGCAACCGAGCCACAAAATTTGCGCGAGCATCTGATTATCGAAAACGAAATCGTCGGAATTCGCATCGAGCGGCAAGCGCTCGAGCAGCGTGCGCGCAAAGGCCCGATAGCCGGTGTGATATTCGGAAAGTTTCGCGCCGATGAGCACATTCTCGAAAAGCGTCAGCGCGCGATTCGCAATATATTTCCAAAGCGGCATTCCGCCGCGCAACGCGCCGCCTCCCAAAATGCGCGACGCCAGCACGCACGGATAAAGACCGCTCGCCACGAGTGACGCCATCGCGGGCAAAAGTTGTGGCGTGTACTGATAATCGGGATGGATCATCACGACGATGTCCGCGCCTTCTGCCAGCGCTAACCGATAACAGGTCTTCTGATTCCCGCCGTAACCGCGGTTCATCGGATGTACTTCCACATGCACGCGATCGAGCGTGCGCGCGATTGCAACTGTTTCGTCCTGGCTCGCGTCATCGACCACGATGACAAGATCGACAATTCCTTGCGCCATCACTTCGTCGTAAGTCCGCCGCAAAGTGCGCGCGGCATTATAAGCCGGCATCACCACAACGATCTTCTGGCCATTCAGCATCGCGAGTTTTGCGTATCGTCGTTTTGTTTAATGAAGAGAGCCGGCAGACGGATTCGAACCGACGACCTGCTGATTACAAATCAGCTGCTCTACCAACTGAGCTATGCCGGCAAAAAGAACGCGCGAGTGTAACTCACGCAAAAGCCGCAAACAAGGTGCTTGTCCCGCCGTAGCCTCAGCGAAGGCGGATCGATCTTACGATCGCGGCCGCGATGTGACCGTGAGTGGCTCGGCCGTTTCAAGGTTCTTCACCACTGTGCTCAGATAAACCGATTCCGGATAAAACGCTTTGTATTTCGTGATCTCGGCGCGATTCATCACGCGGAAGCCGTAACGCTCGAAGAGTTTTTCGCCACGCCGGCTTTCAAACGTGACGATCTGTCCGTATACACTTTTCTCGCCGCAACGATAGAGATAGCTGAGATACGCGCTCATCAGGGCACGCGTGGTCGACATCTTGCGCGCCTCCGGCAAAAGATTGATGTGAAAATGCGGGACGCGCCGTGGCGCCGCGGGAACTTCGCGCCAGCCGTGCGCGAGCGTCCAGCGAATGAAACGACGCGACCGTTCGTGGTAGCGCGGGTAACGCGTGAGCGCTTTCAGGAACAACGAAATGTTTTGCCAAAATGAGTAAAGCTGGTTGCGCAACGGTTTGCGTGAGCCGAGCAGATAACCGCGAATCTCACCGTCGATCTCCAAAACGAACGATGATTCCGGTTCGTGATCGGTGTAATAGGTCGTGAGAAAATCGGCGAACAATTGTCGATCTTCGTAAACTGGATCGATCGGTTCGCCGAGAAATCCAGTCTGGCAACAGAGGCGTCGCACGCCCGCGCGATCTTCGGGACGATAGCTGCGAATGGTGAAGGACCTCTCGTTCTTCAAGTTGTCAGGCACGGCGGTAGTTTGCGCAAACTTCGCGATAAATGCAAAAGAAGCGTTCGAAGACGCGCGGCCATGCGTAACGCTCCTCGGCCAGGCGCGCAGCCTCTGCTCCCAGGATCGACAATTTTTTTTCGCTCGACGCTTCGATCGCATCAGCCAGCGCTTCCACCGAATTTTCGCGCGCCCACGATTCCTGTTCGTGAAAAATGATGCGGTCCATGTAACTGCCGCGAATTCCGACCACCGGCGTCCCACAAGCCTGACTTTCCAGCGCAACAAATCCGAACGTTTCCTGGATTCCGGGATGAACGAAAAGATCGGCCGCGCGATAAAATCGAGATAGTTCAACCGATTCCGCGCAATAGCGAATCCATGTCACAGCATTTGTGCGCGATTTCAGTTGTTCCAATTGTTCGCGCTGCGGGCCGTCGCCGATGACGAGCAGATGAAAATCATTCGGCCGCCGCGCGGCGAGCAGTTCGAAAGCCTGAAATAAGATCGACGTATTTTTTTCCGGCGCGAGTCGGCCCACGTAGAGCAAAAGTTTATGTCGATCTTGTACGCCTAACGACTGCCGCGTCACCGCTGCGTCGTTTGGCGTCGGCCGAAAAATTTCCGTGTTCACGCCGAGATTAACCGCGTGAATATTTTTCACGCCCCAATCTTCGAGAACGCGCGCCAATCGCAGCGACGGAACCAGCGTCGCTTCAAATTGATTGTAAAGTTTGCGGACATAACTTCGCGCGGCTTTCATGACGAGTTCAGTCGCGCGTCGCCCCAGAAATTTTTCCGTGCTACGCAAATACGCTTCCGCAAAATGCGAATGATAAAAAGCGACGACCGGAATTTGCAGAGCTCGTCCTGAAGCGATCGCTTTCCACGCGATCTGATACGGATCACTGGATTCGATGATGTCCGGCCGCTCGCGCTCCAGAATTTCTTCGACCGCGCGCAGATTCAAGAGCGCGCGATAACGCGAACTGCGTGAGATAAGCGGCGAATGAATTTCGTAAATGCGCGACCGGTCGTTGTCGATCTTGTCCGTTTTCGGTCCCGGAATAATGAGAACGTGCTCGTCTTCCGGCGAATGATTTTGGATATACGCAATCTTTTCGTGAACGTAACGTTTCACGCCGCCGCTGAGCGGCGAATAAAACTGCGTCAGATCGCAAATCTTCACTTTTTTGTCATGCTGAGCGAAGGCGAAGCATCTCTGACTATTTCAGTTGAGCGACCGAAGGCCGGAATAATCAGAGATTATTTCCCCAGCCCGCTGAGATACTTCTCGGCTTCCAGGGCCGCGGCGCAGCCGGAGCCAGCCGCGGTGACCGCTTGTTTGTAGACGCGATCGGCTACGTCGCCGGCGATGAAGACGGCAGGATGTTTGCTCTCGGCTAGATGGCGCGCGATCAAATAGCCATCCGGATCGGTCTCAAGTTTTCCAGCGAACGCTTTCGTGTTCGGATCGTGACCGATCGCGACAAACACGCACGCCACCGGCAGCTCGCGTTCTTCTTTGGTTTCCACATTGCGCAGCCGCACCGCGTGCATTTCGCCGCGCTCATCCGGAATGTATTTGGTCACGATCGTGTTCCAGATTGGCTCGATCTTTTTGTTGGCGAGCACGCGGTCTACCATGATTTTCGATGCGCGCATTTTGTCGCGTCGATGAATCAAATAAACTTTCGAAGCGAAACGCGTGAGGAAGATCGCTTCTTCCGCCGCGGAATCGCCGCCGCCGATTACGCACACCGGAACGTTTTTGTAAAACGCGCCGTCGCACGTCGCGCAACTCGTTAGGCCGTGACCAATGAGTTTTTCTTCGTTCTCAAGTTTCAAGTAACGTGCCGACGCGCCGCTCGCTACGATCAACGCTTGCGTGTCAATCCATTCGTCATCCGCTTTGATGCGCACATGTTCGTTGTGCGGCTCGAAGTCGGTCACTTCCGCGTAAGAAAATCGCGCGCCGAATTTTTCCGCCTGCTTGTGCATGTCCATGATCAGTTTTGGCCCATCGATCCCGTCAGGAAATCCGGGGAAATTTTCTACGAGCGTGGTGGTTGAAAGTTGTCCGCCCGGTTGCCGGCCTTCGAGAACGAGCGGATTTAAATTGGCGCGCGCTGCATAAATCGCGGCCGTCAAACCAGCGCAACCGCTTCCCACGATGACTACTTTCTCCACAGATGAATCTAGCACAGCGTGCAAGTGGAACGCATCTATCTCCGCAGTTAATTTAGACGATGCCGGAGCTGGCCGAGGTTGAGTGGTATCGCAAACAATGGAACGCGGGTCGCGCCGAAAAAATTGTCGATCTTAGCTTGCACGCGCGGAAAAGAATTTTTCGCGGAACGAACACGCGCAAACTGCGGCAACGATTGATCCGCGAAAAGTTTCTCGACTCCGAAGCGCGCGGTAAGCGAATGCTCTTTAAGTTTTCGGGAGAGAATTGGCTTGGCATTCATCTTGGCATGACCGGAACGTTGCGCGTCGAATCGGAAAACTTCCGCGCCGGCAAACACGATCATCTTGTTTTGTTTCAAGAAAAACGCGCGCTCGTCTTTCGCGATTCGCGTCAGTTTGGTCGCGTCCGATTTCATCACGGCCGCGACGAGCCCGATTGGTGGAAAAGGAACATTCCCGAAATTGTTTCGGCGAAGTTTGATCGAGAATTCGTCGATCGCTTCTTAGATCGACATAAAAAGGCGCCGATCAAAGCCGTCCTGCTTTTGCAAAATGGTTTTTCCGGAATCGGCAATTGGATGGCCGACGAAATTCTCTGGCGCGCCAAGATTTTCCCGTCGCGGCCTGCTGGAAAATTAGATCGCGACGAACGCACCGCGTTTTTCCGCGCCACAAAATCCATCGCACGAAAATCTCTCGAAACGCTCGGCAAAAATTATTCTGATCCGCCGAAGAATTGGCTCATTCATCAACGCTGGAAATGCAGCGGCATTTGTCCGCTCCATCGCAGCCCACTCCAGCGCGCCACCATCGGTGGCCGCACGACCGCGTGGTGCCCGCGCTGCCAGAAATAAGATTGTCGATCTTACGCCGTAATGTGGACGACGATTTTATGAAAGCCGGTTGCGCCGGATTTGAAGGGGCGGTTCGGATCGTATTGCTGAATTTCGCCGTCGCCGTCGGTGGCGCGTACGACGAGGGTGTAATTGTCGGCGTCGTCTGGGCGCCAATCGTAACTCCAAAGCGCCCAGGTTAATTTCGTTCCGGGATAATCGATCTTCGCGTCGTCCCATTCGTTGCCGTCGTCGAAACTGATTTCGACGCGCGAGATTCCGCGATCGCCACCGAACGCGACGCCTTTCACCGGAATTCCGTTGGCCGCGACCGCGAGCGGAAAAGTTTCCTCGTGATACGGCACGTCGATTCTCGATCTTGTCGGCGTGATGAAGTCCGGACCCCAGCCTTGCGTTTCGTAAAAACCTTTTGCGTCGGCCTCGACCACTTCGATGCGCGTGAGCCATTTCACATGTTTCTCGCCGAAATATCCGGGCACGATGACGCGCGCCGGAAATCCGTGGCGATACGGCAGGAACGCGCCGTTCATTTCGTAAGCGACGAGCGTGGTTTCCTCCATCGCTTTTTCGAGCGGAAATGTGTCGGTGTAATTATCGACGCCGTGCAGTTTCACTTTCGCCGGGCTGACGAGCGGCTGCGCGGCTTCGAGCAAACCGCGCATCGGCGTGCCTTTCCAAAGCGCGTTGCTGATCAGGCCGGCGTCCAATCCGTTGCTGATGCACATGAGTGTCGTTTCCTGTTCGATGGCGGGCAGCGTTTTTAATTCTTGGTAACGAAGATTTCTCGGATTTTTGACGAGCCCGGAAATTTCCAAACGCCAGAGCGACGCGTCCACGGTTGGATCGACAATATTTTTCGTGACGCAATAAAAGAGCTCGTTCGGCGTGATCGGTTGTACGATGCGGCCTTTGTATTGCGTACCGTCGTAACTAAAAGTGGCGGCGCGATAGAGCGCGCGCATGATCGCGGCCCCACCGCCGGCGATAACGAGACCTATTCCGCCGAGCAACAAGGCGCGGCGACCGATTGGCGGCGTAAATTCCTGATCGTTGATCAGTGTGCGCGGCCGCGTGAAAAATCGAAATCCGAAAACAAGTGCGCGCTCAAAAGCGATGAACGAAACAAACAAGCCGCCGATTGTCAGCGCGCTCGCCATCGCAATCGGAAACCCGCGGTAACTTGTGCCGAGCACGGGCGCGAGCGCGATCATCGCGACAAAGAGCGGAAGCAAAACGAGAATTGCGAAGGTGACGAGCACGTTGCGCCGTCCGCGCGGTCCGCGCAGCATTCCATAAATCGCGCCGCCGAACGCGCCGACAAAAAGTTGGCCGGCGATTGTCGATCCTACGCCGAGCTGTTTGAGATGATTGTAACCGCCGACGCGACCCATCAACGCGAGAAACGGCTCCGGTTTAAAAAAAACCGAAATGCGATCGCCCAGGATCGACAATGGCGTGGCGATGCCGAACAGCGCGAGGATCAACATGACAACGGTCATGACAATCGCGGCGAAAACGCCGGCGATAATTCCGGCGACGATCGCTTTGCCGCGCGTCATGAGCGTGTCGTTCATGGTGTTGCGACTATATTTCGCAGCGGCGCTCGGAAAAAGACTTACTTCCTTTCGAGCGCGATGCGCAGCAGCGTCGCAAGAATTCGCGTGCCGGCCACAAACGTGCCGCGCAATGTGCCGGAAACTTTCGATTCGCCGCCGGCGCGCCGCCGATGATCGACCGGCACTTCGAGAATGCGCAATCGTTCGCGCGCGGCGCGCATCTGCATCTCCAAATTCCAGCCGTAAGTTTTTTCGCGCATGTCGATCTTGTCGAGCGCATCGCGGCGAATCGCGCGAAACGGACACATGTCGGTGTAGCGCACGCCGTACAAGATCGACAATAACCAACCGGCGAGACGGCCAGCGAAAATTTGTTGCGCGTTCATGCTGCCGCGCTCGCGTCGTCCGCGCGCGCGCGAGCCGATCACGAAATCTTGTGTGCCGCGCGCAATTGGATCGACAAGTTTGTTCATGAACGCGGGCACATCGCTGCCATCGCCATCGAGGAACACGACGATGCCGCAATTGGGCGAAAGCGCGCGAATTCCAGCGAGGCATGCGCGGCCGTAACCACGAACTGGCTCGTTTACAACTTTCGCGCCAGCTTCGCGCGCCTGTTCGGCAGTGCAATCGTCACTGCCGTTATCGACGACGATGATTTCGCTCGGAATTTTCGTCGCGAAACATTCGCGCACAACATCGGCGATCGGCTCTTCTTCGTTCAGCGCCGGAATGATGACGGAGACGTTCACCTTTTCGCGACGCGATGAACGATGCCTTTGCTGCGCAAAATGTTTTCCGCTTCGCTGAAATAATCGCGCACATCAGATTGCGCTCGGATCCAATCGAGATAGCGCGAAATTCCTTCGGCAAGATCGACATTCGGTTTGTAACCGGCGGCGCGAATGCGTGTGGTGTCGCTGGTGAGATGACGCATCTCGCCGGGACGAAATTCGCCTTTCGCTTCCGGTTTTATGTCGATCTTGAGCGCGGCGGAAATTTGCTGGGCGATTTCGCGAATGGAAACGCCGCGGCCACTGCCGACGTTGACCGCCAAGCCGTCGAGCGTGTCTGTTTCGGCCGCGAGCAAGTTGGCGCGCGCGATATCTTCGACGAACGAAAAATCGCGCGTTTGGTCGCCATCTTCGTAAAGCACGGGCGGCAAATTGTTGAGCAGGCGCGTGCAAAAAATCGCGATCACGCCGGTGTACGGATTGAAAATCGATTGGCGCGGCCCGTACGTGCATGAGTAGCGCAACGCGACCGTGGGAATGCCGGTTTGTTTTCCCCACAGCAGCACGAGCTTTTCCTGATCGACTTTCGTCAGACCGTAAACTGTTTCGCCGCCGACGGGCGCGTTTTCCAGAGTCGGAACGCTTTTCGTAATCGCGTCGCAGAGCGGACAACGCACCGACCAATCGCCCCGCTGCAATTGTTCGACGGGGCGCACCGGCGGAAAAACAAGCCTGTGCTTCGGACATTCGCCGGCGCCTTCGCTGTAAACTGCCTGCGAGCTGGCGACGATGATTTTTTGGATCGGCAAGTTTTTTTCGCGAATGATCTCGAGCATTTGCGCGGTGCCGAGCGAATTGACGTGAACGTATTTCGCGATCTCGGGCATGTAGCCGCCATAGGCGGCCTGGTGAAAAACTATGTCGATCTTGTCGAGGGCGGCGGCGACGGTTTCTGGATCGCGCATGTCGCCTTCGACAAATTCCGCGGCGGGGTTGATCCAGGAAGGTTTGCCGCACTTATGCGTGTTCGGCTCTAGATTATCTAGCACGCGTACTTGCCAACCTTCGCGCACGAGAAGATCGACAACGTGCGAACCGATCAACCCGGCGCCGCCGGTAACGAGTGCGCGTTTTCCGTTCTTGCTCATGCCGGCCAAATTCTAGCGCGGCCTTCGCGCGCGACAATTTCGCGCAAAAATTTTCGCGTGTGCGGCGCGAGGTCGATTGTCGATCTTGTTTCCGGGCCCAGGAGTTCGTCGCAAAGACGGTGCAATGTGGCGCGATCATCGACGTCGAAGCCGCGCGGCAGTTCGTGGACCGGCACGCCGATTTCAGCCGCGCGCTGTTTCGTCTGCGCAAAAACTTTTTCCGTGCTCCAATCGATGTCCGCGAAAAGATGTCGATCTAATTTCTTGAGGCCGATCAAAAAATAGCCGCCGTCATCTGAGGGACCGAGCACGATTCCTTCGCCAGGTTTTGCCAACTCGGTTGCCGCTTCGGCAAAGGTTTCTGAGGGTACGGTCGGGCTATCCGAATTAATCAGGCAAACTGATTGGAAGCCGACAGTTAACAAGTCTTCCGCCGCGAAAATTAGTCGATCGCCGAAACCTTCGCCGCGCTGCACCACCAGTCGAAATTCATCCGGCAAAATTTCATCGAAAGATTTTTCTTTTCCGGGCGGAGTATAAATTCCGATTCCGCGGGCAGCGCTGTTTCGCGTCGCGGCCATAATCGCGGAAGCGATGTCGCGCAAAAAACAAACGTTTAAGTCCGCGGCCTCCTGCGGCGTAAGTGGCGGTGTCAAACGCGTCTTCACTTTTCCGGCGCGCGGCGCTTTTGTCATAATGCCGAGTGCGCAAAGTCCGGGCGGGAATTGTTTCGAATCTTTCGCTGGATCGAGAACGCGCGCGTTCATTTCGCCGTGCTCTCCGTTTGTGCGAGAGCGACGCGCTCAGCCCTTTTCACAAAGGGCGTATTGATAACGCCCTTCACGCCAGGTTTTCACATGTTTCCAAGGCTGGGTCTTGAAAAGATCATAAAACTCTTCTGCGGCTAGGACGGTGGCACGGGTTGGCTCGCGATAACCGTTTCTAAACCGCGTAATTTTGGCGAGCAACCAGAGGGCAAAAAGTGGAATCGACGCCCAAAAAGCGTAACGCGGTTCGGCTATGAAACAGCGCCCGCCACTGCGAAGAACGCGGTACATTTCACTGACGGCGCGTCTTTGCTCGGCAAGCACGGTGAAAAGACGGGAAGCAATCAAGACATCGAAGCTGTCGGCTTCATGTGAAAGATCGAGCACGTTATCGCTGGCAAAGTCGCAATTTCCCAGATTCAGGGAGCGCGCTTTTTCTTTCGCATACTCGAGTTGTCGGTCAGACTGATCGACTCCCAAGACTAAAGTTTGTGGAAGGCGCGAAGCAAGGCGGCACGAATAGAATCCCGGGCCACAACCTAACTCGATGATTTGCTCGCCCGTCACTGTCGATCGACCCGGCCAGAGGGCAGCGATCATCCGCTTCGTGTCATCACGAAAAAGTTTTTCACGGCAGAAAATGTAAAACCACGCGAAATGATCGAATAGACTTTCGTTGTGCTCTCGGCCGGTTGCGGTTTCGGCCAATGAAACGATCACGCTTTCTCGCAAAGGTTCAGCTTCTATTTTTGCCAGTTGTTCCATTTTTCACGAGTCGAAATTGCGCCCAATTTGGCCGAGATCGGGACGTTCCGCGAGCGGGTTTTTCACAATCCTCTCTTAAGAAGAGTATATAAATTTAAACTAATCTTCATCATAATGATGCGAACAACTCGCGAATCGAGAGAACATGGCTGGGCAAAAGAAGTGCTTAGGCTTTGGTGATAAGGAAGAATCGTAGCAATCATTGATGACGGGAGCGTAAGGCAGACGGAAACTGTTAGCCGTTATTCGAACTTGTTGGCTTCTTGTTGATGGATGATCTAACAACGAATCGTGCGTACAGTTTCGTTGTTCGTTTTGGCCGCGGTTTGTAGCGCGAGTCTAGCAAACTGCGCTTTTTCTGATGAGCCGACGCTGACGCAGATCCAACAAATCCTCGCCAGCAAAAATTGGGTGGATTTAACGCATTCGTTTGAAGCTGGCATTCCGCATTGGCCAGGATTCCCAAACGAAAAACGCGAGACGATTTATTGGTACGAAAAAGGCCGCGGCAAAATGGGCAGCGGCTTTTTTGCGGAAACCTTTACGCATGTCGGGCAATGGGGAACACATGTCGATCCGCCCGCGCATTTTGTTAAAGGTTTGCGGACCGTCGACCAAATTGATGTCAAAGAAATGATCCTGCCGCTGGCGGTTGTCGATGTACACGACGAAGCCGCGAAAAATCCGGACTACACGCTGTCAATCGAGCGCTTGAAGAAATGGGAAGCTGAACATGGACCCATACCAGCCGGCGCATTTGTGGCGATGCGGACCGATTGGTCGAAGCGCTGGCCGGACGCGGCCAAAATGGAGAACAAAGACGCGAAAGGCGTAGCGCATTATCCAGGCTGGAGTTTGCCAGCGCTAAAATATCTTTATGAAGAAAGGAAGATCACAGCGTCTGGCCACGAGACGACAGACACGGATCCGGGAATCGCGACGACGAAAGATGATTATTCGCTGGAGACTTACATCTTGAGCACGAACCACTACCAAATTGAGCTGCTCACCAATCTCGATCAAATTCCGGAGGCCGGCGCGCTCGTGGTTGTGACCTTCCCAAAGCCAAAGGGTGGTTCTGGATTTCCGGCGCGCGTTTTTGCGATCTTGCCAAATTAGCGGATCATCGCATCTCGATGGATCTGGTAGATGAATTGCAAAGCCGCTTGCTCTGTGGCGACGGCGCGATTGGCACGCTGCTGCTCGAAGCGGGCGTTCCTCTGGAACGGAGCTTTGAAGAGCTTTGTGTGAGCGAGCCGGATCGCATCCGGACGATCCACCAGGAATATATCGCGGCCGGCGCGCGCGTGATCGAAACAAACACGTTCGGTGCGAACGCTGTTCGACTGGAGCGATTCGGATTGGAAAGCCGGGTGAGCGAAATTAACCGAGCGGCGGTTCGCGTAGCGCGAGGAGCGGCAAAGAATAAAAATGTTTACGTGGCAGGCAGCGTGGGACCGCTTGGCATCACGGCCGACGAAGCGAAAGCTCGCGGCATTGATCGGGCGGAATGTTTTCGGGAACAAATTGCAGCGCTGCTGGAGGAAGATGTCGATCTTGTCTTTTTCGAAACGTTCATGGATTTCGAAGAACTGGCGCTCGCCTTTCAAGCCGCGCGCGAGCTGGGAGATCCTCTCGCGATTTGCTCGTTCGCTTGCGCGCCGGAAGGCCGCTTAGCAAGCGGCGAATTGTTGGTCGACGCATTTGCGCGATTGCACGAGCGCGATGCAAAAATCCTGGGAGTGAATTGCATGAACGGTCCGCACGGCACGGTGCAATTACTGGAACATGTGCCGGCAAAATATCTGATCGCGGCGTATGCGAACGCAGGTTACCCGAAATATCATGAGGGCCGGTTTATTTATCACACCGCGCCGGATTATTTTGCAAAATCGGCGCGCGAGATGGTAGCGGAAGGCGCGCGCCTGATCGGCGGCTGTTGCGGAACGAATCCGAAACATATCGCCGCGATTGCGGGGGCGATCGCTGATCTTGAACCGATAAAAACAAAATCGGTACGCGTGACTGCCGAACCGCCGCGTGCGATTCCGGCGCCAAAACAAAGGGCAACGGAAGAAAGCCTGCTCGACAAGATCGACAATGGAAAACGCGTAGTCATTTGCGAGCTGGATCCGCCGAAGACATTGGTTTTGGAAAAATTCTTCGCCGGCGCACAAAGCCTCGTGAAAGCAGGTTGCGATGCAATCACCCTGGCTGACAATTCGCTGGCCATTTTGCGGGTGAGCAATCTCGCGGTCGGCGCGATGTTAAAAGAACGATTTGGAATTACGCCGCTGCTCCATTTGAGTTGTCGCGATCGCAACTTGCTCGGCCTGCAAAGTGAGCTGCTCGGAATGGCCGCACTGGGCATGCGACATGTGTTGCCTTTGACCGGCGATCCGGCGCGCGTGGGCGATCAGCCGGGCGCGGCTTCGGTTTACGACGTCAACTCGATTGAGCTGATCGCCATCATTAAGCGCATGAACGAAGGCTTCAGCAATTCCGGGAAATCAATCCGCACAGCGACGGATTTTGTGATCGGGTGCACGTTTAATCCAAACTCGAAAAATCTCGACGCGCAGGTTGAACGGCTCGAGCGCAAAGTGGCGGCGGGCGCGCGGTTTGTCATGACACAGCCGGTTTTTGATGTCGATCTTGTCGAGCAAATGCATCGGCGCACCGAGCACCTGGGCGTGCCGATTTTCACGGGAGTGTGGCCGCTGCTAAGTGGGCGGCAGGCAGAATTTTTGCACAACGAAGTGCCCGGCATCATCGTGCCGGAGAAAGTGCGTGCCGCATTGTCGGCGCTGGGATCAGCGGAGGCTTGCGAGTACGGGATGAAACTCGCGCAGGAAATTACGCGAGAAGCGCTCGCCCATTTTCCGGGCGTCTATCTCATCACACCCTTCCTGCGGTACGAGACAACGAGTGAGCTGGCGGAATTTGCGCGAAGTGTTTGAAGTAACGAATGTCCACGGATGTTCGAGATCCGGCGCGCGTTGTTTATTCAGATCGGTGGGCTGATTGTTGGCGCGATCTGCTTTTGGTTTTTATCGCGCTTTTTTCCGGTAGCGGAGTTTCTGGGTGCGGCGCAGCAACGCGTCATGCAATGGGGTGTATGGAGCGCGATTTGTTATCCGATCCTTTACGCGTTCTGCAATGTGCTGCTTCTTCCTGGTGGAGTTCTGAGCTTAGGGGGCGGTTTTTTCTTTGGTTTATGGTGGGGATTCTTAATTGTTCTTGTCGGTAACGTGACTGGCGCTGCCATTTCTTTTTTTATCAGTCGTTGGATTGGCCAGCACTGGTTAGCGGGAAAACTTTTTCGCAATCCGGCGATGGCGGCTTTCGCTCCGGCCGTGGATCGCGAAGGCTGGAAGCTGATTTTGCTGAGCCAACTTCATCCGCTTTTTCCGACAAGTCTTTTGAATTATCTTTATGGATTGACGCAAATTCGATTCAGAACGTGCATGCTTTGGGTTGCGATCGGGCAAGCTCCGGGCTTGTTCCTGTACACGTATTTAGGAACCTTGGGCCAACTCGGTATCAAGTTGCTACGTGGGCGATCCCACCCGCGGATGATAGAATATGTCTGGTGGGGCGGTGGGTTGGTGACGGCGATCGTTGTGGTGATTTTGCTAGGGCAAATCGCCGCGCGAGTTATCAGCGAAGCTGAAGATGCTCCGGCTCCGGCACGAGCTCACGCGGCAAACAAGCACCAAGTTGCGACGTAATTCACTGGGAATAAACAGATTATGGAAATCGACAAGCTTATTAGGATTGCCTCGGACGTTCGCGAAAAAGCATATGCCCCATATTCGAAATTCCAGGTGGGTGCTGCGCTTCGAACCCCTTCTGGACAGATCTATGCCGGGGCAAATATCGAGAATATCTCGCTCGGCCTGACAATTTGCGCCGAGAGAGTATGCGTCGGTTCAGCGGTCGCAGCGGGGGAAAAAGATTTCGAAATGATTGCGATCGTCGCCGATTCGGAGATTCCGGTCGTCCCATGTGGGGCATGTCGTCAAGTCCTGGCGGAGTTCAGTCCATCACTGAAAATCGTGAGCACAACGCTCTCGGGTGTTGCGGCCGAGTTTCGCCTCGACGAACTGTTGCCGAAGCCGAAACAAGGAATCTTGTAAGCGATGTTCACGGTGCAAAAAGAATACGACGTAATTGTCGTTGGGAGCGGCCATGCTGGCGTGGAAGCAGCATTGGCGGCTACACGGGCCGGGTGTGCGACTCTAATGCTGACCCAAAATCTCGATACGATCGCGCAAATGTCGTGCAATCCCGCGGTTGGTGGCCTCGGCAAGAGTCATCTCGTTTCGGAAATCGACGCGTTGGATGGCATAATGGGTATTGCGGCGGACACCACTGGAATCCAGTTTCGGGTGTTGAATCGGCGAAAGGGGCCAAGCGTTCAGGCCCTGAGAGTGCAATGCGACAAGAAGGCGTATCAATTCTGGGTGAAGGCGTTACTCGAAAGGACGAGCGGCCTAGACGTTAAGCAAGCGACTGTTCTGCGTATCTTAAGGAGTTCTGAGGAAGTAGCAGGGGTAGAAACGGACATCGGCGTGGCATTCCGGGGAAAAACGGTTGTTGTGACCGCAGGCACATTTCTGCGGGGGCTTCTCCACGTGGGGGAAACTTCCAAGGCTGGGGGTAGAATGGCCGATTCGGCATCCAATTTGAGCGATGACCTTCGGCAGCTAAAGCTGGTTTCGGCTCGTTTCAAAACAGGGACACCTTGCCGGATAAATCGGCATTCGATCGATTTTTCCAAGTGCGAGGTGCAGAAAGGGGACGATCCTCCGCGCAAGTTCAGCTTTATGAACGGGGGCTCGAGCAAGGAAAGCTCCAAGTTCCACATGGAACAAATTCCCTGCTGGATTACGCACACGACCGAGAAAACTCATGAAATAATCCGACGCAATTTGCACCGGTCTCCCCTTTACGCGGGTCGCATCAAGGGAACCGGACCCCGCTATTGTCCATCCATCGAAGACAAGGTCGTTAGGTTTAACGCCAAGTCCGCGCACCAACTTTTTCTAGAACCTGAGGGCTTACAAACCGACGAGTTTTATGTCAACGGAACTTCTACCAGCCTGCCGTACGATGTGCAGCTCGAGTTCCTTCGCTCCATCCCTGGGTTAGAAACAGCAGAAATTATGCGCCCTGGCTACGCGGTGGAATATGATTTTTTTCCTCCGACGCAACTCCATCCCACCTTGGAAACAAAAGTTTTGCGCGGCCTTTTTTTCGCCGGCCAGGTCAACGGCACGTCGGGTTATGAAGAGGCCGCAGCCCAGGGATTGATCGCCGGTGCAAACGCCGCCCTTCAAGCGAAAGGACAACCGCCGTTGATTCTGTCGAGGGAGATTTCTTACATAGGGGTCATGATCGACGATCTCGTCAACAAAGGTACCGATGAACCATATCGCATGTTTACGAGTAGGGCCGAGCAACGACTCGCGCTACGTCAAGATAACGCGGATCAACGGCTCACTAAGATTGGGTTCCAAGCTGGCCTCGTCGGTGCCCAGCGTTGGCGAAGTTTTGAAGCTAAAATGGGTTCGCTAGAACGTGCCCGTCAAGCAGCACGTGAAACCAGAGTCCAGGGTGAGTCAGTGGAAAGCCTGCTACGAAAACCTAGCTTTCACGCTCACGATCTACTCAAGCAAACTTCCTGTTTGGGCGTTGCGGAAATCTGGGAGCTGGTCGAATCCGACATCAAGTATGAGGGGTACATCAAGCGACAACAGCATCAAGTCTCTCACGGTGCGCGACAGGATTTGCAGGCCTTGCCGGTTGATTTCGATTATTCGACTATCCCCGGTCTGCGAAACGAGACTCGCGAAAAACTGCGAACTGCCCAACCCACCTCAGTCGGTCAAGCTCGTAGAATTGCCGGCATAACGCCGGCCGATGTGTCTATTATATCTATCTGGCTTAGCAAGAATCATTTACGTAACACAAACCATGCTCATTTATGATTTCCAGCGTATTTATAGTCGCGACGATGGGATATCTGTTAGGATCGTTTCCAACGGGATTTCTCGTCGGCCGATTTGCTCATGTCGATGTTAGGGCCGCGGGAAGCGGCAATATCGGGGCGACAAATGTGGTACGCCTTTTAGGAAAACGATTTGGCTACGCCGTGTTTCTCGTCGACGCACTGAAAGGCATTCTTGCGGTTCGGGCCGCGATTTTTGTCGGTGAGAGAATGGGATACCGAGGCGAACCACTTGAGATCTGCGCCATTATTGCAGCGATCTCTTGCGTGGTCGGCCATTCCTTTCCGATCTGGTTACGATTCAAAGGAGGTAAGGGCGCCGCCACCTCGAGCGGCGTCGTCATCGCGTTGATGCCGCTCGTTGCTGCTGTTGGTCTGATTGTTTGGGTGATCGCATTCGAAACGACACGGTATGTTTCCGTGGCCTCCGTAGCGGCCGCGACAACGTTGCCAGTCACGGTCGCAATTTTTTCCTGGGCGGGCATCATCATGCACGGCGCGGCACTCTTTTATTTTTCGATTGCGATCGCGGCGATCATTGTCTGGCGACACCGCTCGAATTTTTCTCGCCTGATGAATGGAACGGAACCACGTTTCACTCGCAAGTGAAGATCAATCGGACTGCCGTCATCGGTGCGGGAGGTTGGGGCACCGCATTAGCAGTTTTGTGGTCGAAGCGAGGCAACCAAATCATTCTTTGGGGAAATAATCCGGAGCGCGTCGCGCGGTTGCAGAGGCAGCGTGAAAATTCGGAACACCTGGCCGGAATCAAGGTCCCCGTCTCGGTCAACGTCACCGCCGATTTGTCTGAGTGCGCAGACGCGGACCTTGTAGTATTCGTCACTCCTTCCACGGCGTTGCGCGAAATCGCGATGCGATTTCGGGACGCGGCCCCTCATTCACGCGCAGTGTTACTCAGTTGCACGAAAGGAATCGAACACCGCACGGGAAAGCGCATGAGCGAAATTCTCGAAGAAATATTTCCGTCTCAACGCATTGCCGTTCTTTCCGGACCCAATCTCGCCGTCGAAGTTTCGCGCGATCTTCCCACGGCCACCGTCTTGGGTTGTCGCGATCCCGAGTGCGCGATTCAACTGCAAGAATTCCTTAGCGCACCACGCTTTCGTATTTACACAAGCGAAGAAATTACCGGGATTGAACTTGGCGGAGCATTGAAGAACGTGTTCGCAATCTCTGCTGGGGTCGGCGACGGCATCGGTCTCGGCGACAATTCGAAAGCAGCTCTCGTAACACGCGCGCTCGCCGAGCTGTTGCGCCTCGGCATGGCGATGGGCGGTCAACCACAAACATTTTATGGGCTCAGCGGCGCCGGCGATTTGATCGCGACATGTTTTAGTCAGCACAGCCGCAATCGCCGTGTAGGCGAGGAACTCGGCCGCGGCAAATCATTGCCTGAAATCACCGCGACGCTGCGCACAATCGCGGAAGGTATTCCCACTACAAAGAGCGCGTACGAATGCGCCCGCGCGCTCAGCATCGACACACCGATCATCGACCAAACCTACGCTGTCATTTACGACGGAAAACGCCCGCTTGATGCAATGGAGGAATTACTCCATCGCGATCTGAAAGCTGAGGCGACTTAAACGCGCCCTCTAATTTGGGCAAAACTTCCCGATGACCTCGGGATATAATTTTCTCTCCACGATTTGAATGCGGGCGTGCAAACTTTCCGCATCATCTTCGGGCAGAATCGGCACTTCGCGCTGCGCCAGGATCTCGCCGCCATCGATGCTTAGATCGACATAGTGAACGGTGCATCCGGTAATTTTTTCGCCGGCGGCCAACGCCTGTTTCCAAGCTTCCATTCCAGGAAATTTCGGCAGAAGCGATGGATGGATATTTAAAATGCGGCGGGGAAACGCATCGAGCATCGGATTTTTCAAAACGCGCATGAACCCGGCGAGAACAACCAACTCGACGTTTGCGGCGCGTAGCATTTCGATGAGTTGCATTTCCGCGGCCGGCTCAAGTCGTGTTCGAAATTTCCCTGGCGGAAGGTAAGCGTTTGGCACTCCGAACTCGCGCGCGATCTCCAGAATCGGCGCATCGAGCGCATCGGAAATAATGACGCGCACATCCGCCCGCAGATTGCCAGCTCGGATGCATTCCAGAATGGCGCGGCAATTGGTTCCCTTGCCCGAGCCGAGAATTCCGAGCGCTAACGCACTCATCGCTTCTGCAGCCGCTCGATCAGACGCGAAGTCGAATATCCTGGCTCCAGCGGCAAAATCTTAATCGCAGCGCCGATTTTTTCCAAAGCGGCGCGCTCGTCGCGGTCGAGCGTTTCCAGTTTGTAATCACCGCCTTTCGCGTAAACGGCCGGCCGCACCGTTTCGAGAAATTGCGTCGCGCGCATTTCAGAAAAGATCGACACATAGTCCACGCAATTGAGCGCGGCCAAAACTTCCGCGCGATCGTGCTCCGAATTAAGTGGACGACCTTCGCCTTTGAGCGAGCGCACCGAAGCATCGCTGTTTAGAGCGATTGCCAGCGCGTCTCCGAGCGCGCGCGCCGCTTGCAGATAGCGCACATGACCCACGTGCAAGAGATCGAAGCACCCGTTCGTCACAACCAGCCGTTTGCCTGTCGCGCGAAAAGACTCCGCTTCTTTTGCCAGCGCGCTCACGCTCACAATTTTGTTCTGCGTCATTTGCGGCCCACCATAAAATGAAGTGCGCGCGGTATAATCTCAAACACCGCGGGTTGATTGCCGACAAGTTCGCCGTCGACATTAAACCACATACCGGGACTCGATTTTATCATCACCTTCTTCGCGCGCTTGAAAATGACCGAGTCATTGGAAAGATGTTTGCCCATCAGAATCTGTGCGCCCAGGAATGCGATCTCGCCCGCGGGCAATTCCGGAATCAAGATAATGTCGAGCAAACCGTCGCTAAGTTCCGCGCTGGGCGCGACTGGAATTCCGCCGGCGACGTAGCGCCCGTTGCCAATGATCACATTATACAAACTCCGCGATGATGTTTTAGAGCGCCCGATTTTGATCGTCGTTTCGTAAGCGCGGAGTCCGCTCGCCGCCGCCGCCGCCCCGCGTAAGTACGAGAGCGGGCCCCACGTTCGCTTCATTTGCGGAGTCATTTTCTCATTGACCAGCCCGCTGAAGCCGCCCGCCGAAACATTCACAAAATAGCGAACGCGCTTGCTCGTTACCCGGACAAGATCGACAGGTTTGCGCCGGCCATCTCGCGCCACTTGGATCGCGGCGTCCAGGTCGTTCGGCAGTTCAAGCGAGCGCGCGAAATCGTTGCCAGTGCCAAGTGGAATAATCCCGATCGAAACTTTGCTCGAATGATTTGCGATTCCGTTAACGATTTCATTCAGCGTGCCGTCTCCGCCGGCGACGATGATGCGATCGTAACCCTCGGCTATTGCACGCTGCGCGAATTTTTCCGCCGCGCCTCGTTTCCGGGTGACTAGTAAATTGGTGAGTCCATTCTCCCGAAATTTTCTTCGAAGCCGCTCGATGTTTTTCGCGCGACCGGACATGGGATTGAGAATGATGCAACTTTTCACGCGCGCCGCCATCCTTGCATTGCGATGCGAGGGCGACAACTCCGCAAACGAACGGAGTTGATCTCGACCGCGAGTATGTCGATCTTGGGTCCGAGCAATTATCGAACTCCCGACAAACAATGAGCGAACGCGAAACATCGACAAACTATTCGGTTTCGGATCGACCCGTTGTCTCCGGTAAGGACAAACCGACTTCCGCGCCTAACGCGGAATTTACGGAACTTCCACGCTCGTATGGTGAGCCGATGATCTTTGCGATCGCGCGCGATCCGCGCACGCTTTTCGTTTATTGGGACCTCGATTGGCCTTCGATTTTTGCGGCGGGCGAGCCGCACGCGCGCAAAGTTTTTTTGCGCATTCACGATTCTGACGAAGGGCAGGAAAAAGAAATCGAAGTCGAACCGATGACTGGCAGCTGCACGGTTTCTGTCGCGCGGCCGCGCGCGACTTATCATGCCGAGCTCGGCTACTTTCATCCGGAAAACGTTTGGAATTCCGTCGCCACAACGCTCGATGTAATCATGCCGCCGGACGCAATCGCGGAAGAGTCCGAGGTCGACGTAGTGAGTGTCCCATTTCATTTAAGTTTTCAACGCATCATTGATGCGTTTCGAGGATCGAAGAGCGATGGCGAAGCGCTCACCGAATTAGTTTCGCGCCTGCAAAAGCGAACGACCCATGACGAAGCCAGCGAGCCGCGCAACGCGGCTGAGAGCGAATTGCTCAGCGCAATCGAGCCGAATATTTCCGAGATGCTGTCCTGGACAAATGCCGGCGGAGCTTCGCTGGAAAAGCGGCTCCAAAAAATTCTCGGATTTGGATCGACAAGTCCCGCGCACGGTTTCGGCGGCAGCAGCGGGTCGGCGTCGTAGCCTTTACTTGCTCAGCTTTATTCCCTCCGGCATATCCGGCGGTGGCGCGTTAATTCGGCTGTGATGCTTTCCGTAACTAAAGTAAAAGACGAACCCAATCAGCAGCCAGACAATTAGCCGCATCCAATTTGTCCAACCGAGGCCGTAGATCATCGCGCCGCAGGTGATGATCCCGAGGATTGCGACAAGTGGCGCCGCCGGGACGCGGAATCCTCGTTCCAATTCAGGGCTTCGCACCCGCATTATCCAGACGCCGGCGCAAACGAGACTGAATGCGAAAAGCGTTCCGATGCTCGTCATTTCGCCGGTCACATCCGCGGGAACGAACGCCGCGAGCAGGCCGGTGAAAACAAAGAAGAGCATGTTCGATTTGTAAGGCGTTCGAAACCGCGGGTGCACATCGGAAAAAACTCTTGGCACAAGTCCGTCGCGGCTCATGGAAAAGAAAACGCGCGATTGCCCTAGCAACATGACAAGAATGACTGACGAAAAGCCGGCGAGAATCGCGACCGTCACCGACTTCGACAGCCATTCGTACCCGGTCATGTATTTCGTAATCGCGAACGCGACCGATGCTTCGCGGCCGGCGGCGCGGAAATCGCCGACGGTAGCAACCCCGCTCAGCACCCAGGAAAACAGCACGTAAAGAATCGTGCAAAAGGCGAGCGATCCAAGAATACCGATTGGCATATCGCGCTTTGGATTTCGCGCTTCCTGTGCAGCGGTCGAAACAGCATCGAACCCGATGTAGGCAAAGAAGACAACGCCAGCCGCGCCGAGAATGCCGAGGATACCGCCGTAGGCATGCGTGATTCCTTGCGGCGTTGTGAAGGTCGTTGGCGCGGGAATCATCGGCGTGTGGTTTGCCGGATTAATAAATCCCCAGCCGATACAGATGAAGAGCAAGACAATGCTCACCTTCAAAACAACGATCAGTCCATTGACGAAGGCGGATTCTTTCGTGCCGCGGATCAGCAGCATGGTAAGCAGAAGAAGAATAAAAACCGCGGGAATATTCATGACGCCGTGCACACCCGCCAGGTCATGCTCGAAAGACGAATGCGTCCACTGATACGGAATGCGCAGTCCGAACCAATCAAGCACGCGGTTCGCGTACTCGCTCCACGCGATTGAAACTGTCGATGCGGCGACAGCATATTCGAGAATCAAATCCCAACCGATGATCCACGCGACCAATTCGCCCATGGTTGCGTACGAATACGTGTAGGCGCTTCCCGCGACCGGAATCATTGACGCGAATTCCGCGTAGCAAAGGCCGGCAAACGCGCAGCCGATTCCGGCAACGATAAACGCGAGCACGACCGATGGACCCGCGCGATCAGCGATCGCCGCCGCCGTTCGTACGAACAAGCCCGCGCCAATGATTCCACCGATGCCGAGCGCGATGAGATTGACCGGCCCGAGCGAGCGTTTGAGGCTGTGCTCGCCGACTTCCTGCGCCTCTGCCATCAGCTTCGCCAGAGGCTTTCTCGCGAATAAATTTGCCATGTCGATCTTGTCCTTAAGTATTCGGCCTAACGACTTCAGCCGGCTGTGATTTCTTCCAGAGAAAATAAATCGGCACCCCGGTCAGCACGATGATAAGACCCGGCCACGTGGTCGCCGTTTGATAGATGAACAACACCGCGAGAATCACGCTCGCGCCAACAACATAGAGTGCGGGCACGATCGGGTAACCGAACGCTTTGTACGGGCGCTCGGCCTCGGGCCGTTTCCGGCGGAGCAAAAAGATCCCGATGATCGTAAGGATATAGAAAATAAGCGCCGCCGAGATCACGTAGGTGAGCAAATCGTTGTAGAGCGAGCCAAAGCTTCCATCTTTATTAATTGTGCGCGGCAGGACGAGGAGCGCGGCCCAAAAACCTTGGATCACTAAGCCCCAAGCCGGAACGTGTTTGTGATTCAACTGACCTGAAGATTTGAAGAACAGACCATCGCGCGCCATCGCGTAGTAGGCGCGCGCGCCGGCTAGAATCAATCCGTTATTGCATCCAAAGGTCGAGATCATGATCGCGACCGCCATAATGACAGCGCCGCGTCCGGGGAAGACGACGTCGGCCGTCGCCGATGCAACGCGGTCCGCGGGCACAGCCTTGATCACTTCGATTGGCAGCGTTACGAGATACGCGACGTTCGCGAGCAGGTAGAGAGCAATAACTAAAAATGTTCCGAATGCGAGCGACAGCGGAATGTTCCGCCGCGGGTCCTTCACTTCTCCGGCAGTGAAGGTGATGTTGTTCCACGCGTCGGCAGCGAAAAGCGAGTTCGTCTGCGCCACACAGATGCCGACGAAAAGCCCGAAGGCGGTCGCGGCGGTCAAGCCATGGCCGACATCCTGCAATTTGCCGCCGACATGCCAGAGGTTTGCGAAGTTGATGTGAACGGCATCGGCGTTCCAACCGACCACTATGCCGAGGAGAATTAACGCGATCAGGCTGCCGGTCTTCGTGATCGTGAAGACGTTCTGAACGATCTTACCGAGCTTTAATCCGCGCGTGTTCATGAAGGTGAGCAACACGATCAGCAGCACGCCGACGAGCTGCGCGGTCGACAGAGAAATCGCATAACCCGAACTGATCCGGATCGGTGCGACAATGTAGTTATCGACCGAAATCGTCTTCCAACTGACCCCGAGAAACTTTGCGAAACCGACCGCCACCGCCGCGATCGTTCCTGTCTGAATCACGAGGAACAAGGTCCAGCCGTAGAGAAATCCCCAGAGCGGCGAGAACGCTTCGCGCAAATAAACATATTGCCCGCCGGCCTTCGGCATCATCGCGGCCAACTCGCCGTAGGAGAGCGCCGCCGTCAGAGTCAGCAGACCAGTGATGATCCAAACAACCAACAGCCATCCGGGCGAACCCACTTGCCGTGAAATATCAGCGGAGACGATGAAGATGCCCGAGCCGATCATCGAGCCGGCCACGAGCATGGTGGAGTCGAGTAATCCAAGCCCGCGAATGAACTTGCCGTTAGTAGGTTCGGATGATGGCTCCATGCGGTGGCTCCGTGCGAGCCGCGCAGAGTTAATCATCAGGCGGCCTCGCGGCGCAACGTCAAAAGACAACTCGTTCGCGCCCGGACGCGGCTGTGCTATCCTCTGCGCCCGTGTTCGATGTTCTGAGTTTCTCGCGGCTCCGGCAAAAAATTGCAGCGTTCATCGCGGCGGCTCTCGCGCTTTCCGTTCCGATCGCGACACCGTCGCGGGCCGCGACCGCGGGTGCTCTCCAATACGAAGCGCTCCCCCTCATTCGCTCCGCCCAAAATCATTTGCTCGTCCGCGCGGAGATTAACGGCAAGCCGGCCCTTCTCGGCGTGGACACGGGTGCGCCCGTCAGTGCTATCGCGCTCAGTCGCCGCGCTTATTTTGGAATGGCGCCCATCACCGGCAAATCCACACTTCCATCCCGGCTCAGTATCAACGGCGCTTTCAATTCCGTGGCGATCGCGCACAATCTTCGGCTCGGC